>DEJS01000014.1 GCA_002353485.1 Prevotella sp. UBA2742 | reverse complement strand
CATTGTTGGCATCATATATACACGTCACATGGGGATAGACCCCATGTGAGCAGATTTTCCCGACAAAAAAGTTTGCGGTCTCAAAAATATTCCTTAACTTTGTGGGCAGTAATTAGGAATACAGCAATGACTAAGAAACCGGCAACAACTTTTGAGAAGCATCTTCTATTTGCTTGTAACACGCTTGCTATGAGCATGTTACGCATAATATGGGGGGGGTAAATCTTACGATTTAACCCCATGTAGGAAACCTCTTTTTCATTTATTCTGTCATATCGGGGTGCTGTGCCTGCTGGGCACGGCGCCCTTCTTGGTGTCGTGCCAGAAGCAGTCCGAGGCAGATATCACCGAGGGCCATCCCGTACTCTATGGCTACTACCAGGAGTCGTGCCACCTGTGGAAAGACGATATCAAGACAGACAGCGTCAAGCGTTTTGTGTTAAAGGTAGACGACTACATCACAAAATATCCAGAAGGCAGAAATACCAGCTATTACCATAGCCTTGAGCAAAACACAAAAAACGCGATGGTACGCGTCAACATCATCATCGGCGGTACTGTCTGGGATCCTGATACGATAAAGATTAATTTTGACTTTTAATGATTAGTACTGGTTAGTCCCCCCTCGCGGTACGCTAGAATAATGAGGGATTTAGAAAAGATATAATAACACAAAATAACGATATACAGTAAGGGTGTTTTATGGTGGAAGACGGAATACTGAAAGCGACCATTGCCGATAATCACTTGTCGGAGGAGGATATTAAGAATCAGTACATTCAACCCAATATCGAAAGCAAGGGGTGGGATAAGAAACACATGCGTCTGGAATATGCCTACACAGCAGGACGTATCGTCGTACAAGGCTCGTTGAAACACCGTAAGAAGGGCAAACGGTGTGACTATATCCTCTATGCCGACGACAACTACCCCATAGCTGTCGTCGAGGCCAAAGACCACAACCACCTGCCCGGTGACGGCATCCAGCAGGCCATAGGCTATGCCAAAGACCTGAACCTGCCCTTTGCCTACAGCTCGAACGGCGAAAAGTTTGTTGAGTACGACATGAGCAACGGCACTCAACGGACTTTGGGAATGAACGAGTTCCCCACACCCGCCGAACTGAAAGAACGTGAGCGTAAATGGCAGATAGAGCACGAGCACCTGACTCCAGAAGCAGAGGCTCTGATGGATATTAAATACTATACGGATAACGATAGTTTCCCACCACGATACTATCAGCGCATAGCCATCAACAAGGTGGTTCAGGCCGTAGCCTCAGGGCAAAAGAAAATTATGATAGTGATGGCCACAGGCACGGGCAAGACCTATACGGCATTCCAGATTATCTATCGCCTCCACCAGTCAGGCCGTTTTAACCGCGTACTCTATTTGGCTGATAGAAATATCTTGATTGACCAGACCATGCGGCAGGACTTTAAGCCCTTCCGCAAATTCATGACAAAAGTGCAAGGCAAGGATGCCGGCACAAGTGCAGAAATCTATATGAGTTTGTATGGTCAGTGGGTGCGCAACGAGACGGAACTGAAAGAAGGAAAGACACATCCCTATCTGGACTATCCTCACGACTACTTCGACCTGATAGTGGTAGATGAGTGTCATCGTAGCAGCGTGGTGGAGGATAAGCAGTATCACAAGATTCTCGACCATTTTGAAACAGCCGTCAAAATCGGTATGACGGCAACCCCCAAATGTGTGCCAGGAGCCGACAACATAGAGTATTTCGGTACCCCAGTGTTTACCTATTCGCTGGCACAGGGCATTGCCGACGGATTCTTGGCTCCTTTCCGCATCACTAAATCGTATATCAGCTACGACTTGCAAGGCTACAACCCTGAGCCTGACGAAGTAGACCTGAAGGGTGTAACGATAGACAAAGACAAGTTCGAACGTTACGACTTCGGCAAACTGATAAACATTATGAAACGCCAGGAAGTGGTGGCTCATCGCATCACGGAGATGATGAAGGTGGTGGGGCGCATGACGAAGACCATCGTGTTCTGCCCCACACAAGAAGAAGCCCTCTTGATGCGCGAACTGCTGATAGGCATGAATCAGGATATGATGAAGCGCAACCCCAACTACATTGTGCGCATTACCAGCGACGACCGTGTTGGCAAGACCCTGCTCGACGACTTCATTGACCCTTATGCCCAATATCCCGTGATAGCAACCACCAGCGACTTGCTGACTACAGGTGTTGACTGCAAGACCTGTGGACTCATCGTGATAGACAAAGAGGTGGGCAGCGATACCACCTTCAAGCAAATGATAGGCCGTGGCACCCGCATCTTTGAGAAGAAGAACAAGATGTCGTTCGAGATTCTCGACTTCCGCAATGTCACCACTCAGTTTATGGACAGCATCTTCAATGGTGATGCCGATGCCGACGTGGATTATGGCACAAGAACGAAAGACGGCAAGGGAGGCAAAGACGACGATACCCCCACTCCACCACCCTCGCCAGAAGCCCACAAATACTACGTGGAAGGCAAGGAGGCAAGAATAGTGCATGAGGTAGTGCAAATCATTGGTGAAGACGGGCGCACACTGCGCACAGAGAAACTGACAGATTTTACACGTCGGGCCATCAAAGAACTTTATCCTACGCTGGATGTTTTCAGGGGAGCATGGGCTAAGGCTGACAAGAAGCAAGCCATCCTCGACGAGATGAAAGAGCACGACGTGCTGTTGGATGCCGTCATCGAAGAAATGCCCAAGTTCAAGGATTACGACTATTTTGACATCATCTGTCATTTAGCCTATGACCAGCCAGCATTAACTCGAAAAGACAGAACAAAGCGTGTCAGGGAGAGTCAGTATCTGGATAAATATCAAGGCAAAGCCCGTCAGATTATAGAAGGCTTGATGGATAAATATGGTGAGGTGGGTGTGACAGACATTGAGAACCCGCTTATCCTGAATCTTGACCCCTTTAGCCAGATTGCCAAAAGAGCTATGATCATCATGAAGATTTTCAAAGGGCAAGAGGATTACAACAGAGCAGTAAAGGACTTAGAAAACGAAATCTATAAAGAAGCATAACAACGAAATATGGCAGTAAGCAATTTAGTAAAGCGTATACAACAGAAAATGCGACAGGACGCTGGTATCAATGGCGATGCCCAGCGCATAGAGCAGATGGTGTGGATTTTCTTCCTGAAAGTCTATGATGCCCAGGAATATGAATGGGAAATTGATGCAATGGACAAGGGCGAAACCTATACCAGCATCATCCCAGAGGACTTACGTTGGCGCAACTGGGCACCATCGAAAGACGAGGATGGTAAGATAAAGAGCGACTTCCTAACAGGAGAAAAGCTACTCAGATTTGTGGATAATGTACTCTTCCCCGTCCTGAAGGGCGAGGATATCATGGAGCCAACCAAAGAGGGAGAGAAAGCCAAAGTAAAGTACAAAGGCGTACACATCAACAGGGACTCAGAACGTCATGAGGCCATCGTGCAAGAAGTTTTCAATGAGGTAAACCAGTATATGAAGAATGGCCAACTGCTGCGTGACGTCATAGACATTGTTGACGAGGTGGACCTGCTTGACAACGAAGATATTCACGCTTTCGGCGACATCTATGAGAGTATTCTTCGCGACGTTCAGTCGGCAGGCAATGCAGGAGAATTCTACACCCCGCGACCTGTGACCGACTTCACCATCGAGATGATTAATCCCCGACTTGGTGAAAAGATGGGCGACTTGGCTTCTGGTACTTGCGGCTTCGTGGTGTCAGCACTCAACTATTTGGCCAAACAAAAGAAAACAGCCAAGGATGAGGAAGATTTTCAGAAGTCGGTGATGGGTCAGGAGTGGAAGCCCTTCCCTTATCTTCTGGGTGTCACGAATGTGATTTTGCATGGTATCAAGGAACCAGAGATATACCACATGGACTCGCTGAGCCATCCCATGAGCGACTATCAGGAGGAAGGCAAGCTGCACACCATAGCCATGAATCCACCCTTTGGCGGAGCTACTGATGCAGCCACCTCGAAGAACTTCAAGCAGGAGTATCGCAGCAGTGAGACTGCCGACCTATTTATGGTGCTCATCATGCAGCGACTGGCAGAGAACGGACGTGCCGGTGTCGTGCTGCCCGACGGATTCCTGTTTGGCACAGATGGTCCTAAGTTTGCCATCAAGAAACGCCTGCTGACGGAGTTCAACCTGCATACCATTGTGCGACTGCCCACCAGCGTGTTTGCACCTTACACGTCGATAGCCACCAACATTCTGTTCTTCGACAACAAACCGGCAGACGATGCGCCAGAGGGCTATGCCACCAAGGAAACATGGTTCTACCGCTTGGATATGCCAGAGGGCTATAAGCACTTTTCGAAGACAAAACCCATCCGACTGGAGCATTTCGACCCAGTACGTGAGTGGTGGAAGGATCGCAGGGAGTTGAATGGTGGTGAGAAGTCGCGAGCCTTCACACCCCAGGAGCTTATCGACCTGCAATGCAACTTCGACCAATGTAAGTTCCCCAAAGAGGAAGAGGACATTCTGTCGCCTGGCGATTTGATAACCAGCTATAAGCTGCGCCGCAAGGAGCTGGACATCAAGATTGACCGCACGTTGGCGAAGATAGAGGAAATGTTGGGCATTAAAACGGAAGAACAATGACTGCAAAACAACTGACAGACAGCATCCTTCAGATGGCTATTCAGGGCAAGCTCGTAACGCAAGATCCCGACGACGAGCCTGCCTCAGCACTCCTTGAGCGTATCAGGGAGGAAAAGCGTAGGCTTGTGAAAGAAGGGAAACTGAAGAAGAAAGCCCTTGAAGAAACACCGATAAATGAAAATGAAATACCCTTTAAGATACCTGGTGAATGGGAGTGGTGTAAATTAGGATGGATAGGTGACTGGAGATCTGGTGCGACCCCTGCGAAGGGAATTTCAGAATTTTACTTAAATGGAAATATAGTCTGGTTGAGAACTGGCGAACTTAATAATAGTTATGTTTACGACTCAGAAATCAAAATAACCCCGCTTGCATTGGAAAAATGTTCCCTTCGTATGTGTAATATAGGAGATGTATTGATTGCAATGTATGGTGCAACCATTGGGAAAGTCGCTATAGCAGGTGTAAAACTTACTACAAATCAGGCATGTTGCGCTTGTACCCCTTTCTATGTCCACAACAAATATCTGCTCTATTTTTTAATGGCATCAAAGAAAAGATTTATAGAACTAGGAGAAGGAGGAGCACAGCCAAATATATCAAGAGAAAAGATTGTTGATTTCCCGTTCCCTCTCCCTCCTCTTGCTGAGCAACATCGCATCGTAGAGAGGATAGAGGAACTTATGCCTATTATCAAGGAATACGGTGAAGCCTACGAGGAGGCATCGAAAATGGATGCTGAGTTGCCTGATAAGCTGAAGAAGAGTATTCTTCAAGAAGCTATTATGGGCAAACTTGACACACAAGACCCTAACGACGAACCAGCTTCAGTATTGTTGGAGCACATCAGAGAAGAGAAAAAGAGGCTCGTAAAAGAAGGTAAACTGAAAAAGAAAGACCTCATAGAAA
The DNA here is from genome assembly GCA_002353485.1 of Prevotella sp. UBA2742. Taxonomy (GTDB): domain Bacteria; phylum Bacteroidota; class Bacteroidia; order Bacteroidales; family Bacteroidaceae; genus Prevotella. Next base: position 51,836 of record DEJS01000014.1, on the reverse strand, counting down.
CTCCAGTAGAAGAGAGCGAACAGCCATTCAAGATTCCAAATGGCTGGGAGTTTATAAAGTTATCGCTAATAACAAGTCTATTAGATGGAGAGAAACGAGAAGGGAAACATGTCTGCCTAGACGCTAAGTATCTTAGAGGGAAATCTTCCGGAGATATGCTGTCAAAGGGTAAATTCGTCAAACAAGGTGATAATATTATCTTAGTTGATGGAGAGAACTCAGGCGAAGTGTTTACGGTTCCATGTGATGGATTTATGGGTAGCACATTTAAGCAATTATGGATATCAGAAATAGTTTTCCTGCCCTTTGTGTTATTCTTTATTCGGTTTTATAAGGATATGTTGCGAAAATCAAAAAAGGGGGCAGCCATTCCTCATTTAAATAAGGAAATATTTAATAATCTTATCATTGGAATTCCTCCCCTTGCAGAGCAACATCGCATCGTGGAGAAGATAGAGGCACTATTCGCAGAGATAGACAATATGACAATAAACGATATAACTACAAACGAAGAAGAGACAAAAGAAACGGAAACGGAATAAAAAAAACAAAAACGGCTTTAGTGTCAGTTAGGTAGCGTTCGGAAAGCTCCAAAGAATCTGGTAAATTCAAAACGATAAGTCCGAGAAAGCCTGACGATGAAACTATCTGGCCTATGCTGCAAGGACAGCGTGGGGCGGACGGCTTGTCGTCTTTCTTGGACAAGTCTTTACCAGAGCTTTTTGGAGCAGGGCGGCAAGTGCAGCCCGTCCTTACGCTTTATAAGAATGATAATGATATGACACTCGAATATCTACAAGAACAGCTTAACAATTCCTTAGATCACTTTGTCAGCTTAGGCGAAGTGCTGAATGTGTCGTATTCTAAGCTATGGCCTACTGAACGCGGTATGCTGATGTACTCGCTTCTGATGGCTGGCAGACGTTTGGGGTCGCTGATGGCTGAAGCCCATAGGCTACAAAAGAAGTTTATAACCGATGTGACAGGACTGGAGCTGATAGAGGCACGAGGCAGGTTGATGAATCTGATGTCGTATCTTGACCAAGGTGAATGCGATCTTGATATAGCGTATAGCCCCAGTGAGCATTCTGAACCCATATTCGACCCGGGCGAGATAGTGTCAGAAGAAAATCTTGGCAATCTGTTTCCTGCTAAAGAGCAGAGCAGAGACTACGTGAACGCAAGAAGGCTGCTGATTGAGTCGTCCAGGATAAACTATGCCGAACTTGACGAATGCATCAAGAAGGTGAATGGTAGGATTGACGACCTGCTGGCCGACGCCAAGAGTCTGAAAAGAAATAAGGAGCAGAGGGTTGTCCGCTATGAGGCGATGGAAAATCACTACATGAAGACACTGTGGAGAGAAGACCGTGAGCAGCTGATAGTCAGAGTAAGAGGCGAGTTGCAAGACGAAGACAATAAGGGAAAAGACGAGATGCAGATAATGCAGGCTCTCCATCAGGACATCTTGTCTGAGTATACTGTTGGCAACGATAATAAGACTTTGGCGCTTATCAATATGAACAGAAGCGACAAAGAGGCATGTGCCAAGCTGATGGCAGAAGGGAGAGACAGTCTAAGCTGCTACGACATGATGGATCATTTCAGGTTTAGGGAAAGTGATAAGTTACTCGCCAATCACATGAATTCCCGTTATCTGCTTATGCCTTGCGAGGAATATCAAGGTAAGCTGTTCTGCAATAAAGCTGCCTACGAGTTAGCCAAGTTGATGCACAGCGCAATAGCCGCTTATGTCGGATTCGACAAAAAACTCAATGCCGCCTTTCTTTTTGCTGCGATGAGAGACCTCGGACTGATATTCGATGAGGAAAATAATGCCACACTGATGGCAGACTTCATCAAAGACGAATATGGGGAGGATACTTCAGCCGACACCATCACCAAACCCTTGAGAAAATGTGCTGGTAAAAAATTCTGTATGCTGGATGAGAATAACACAAGAGATTTTACTACCAAAGAGATAGAGAAATACAAAGATCCTTATTGGCGTTGTTTCTCCATCATTAATAAGGTCTTAGATATTGGAGACTTAGAGTGTGCTGACTATCTGCGTGAATTGCACCCCACCATAGCTGCAAATGATGTGTTTGACGAACTGGATGAAAACGATAAGAAGAGATTGTATTTTCTTGCTTCCGTCCTGAGGGGTGAAACACTGATAACTTAGCGGAAGAAATTGACGATTTTTTAAAGAGGGATTTTTGCCAAAGGGTGAAAATCCCTTTGTTTTTTCCGTTGTTGCAAAAAAGTGGTATTCATGCGGCGGAAGACTCTGAAAGTGCATTCAATTTTTACCGACCTTTGCAAGCGATAAGTTTTTTGTCTAACAAATTAAGTGTAAAAGTAAGAATGGAACTGATTGTTACAGTGACGGGCGTAAAGCCCATGGTGGAACGCGAGTTCACCAAGCAGGACGGCACGAAGACCGTCATTAAGTCGAAGGAGATTCAGCTGTCGACAGGCCTTGACCAGCTGGTGGCCGAGGCCAACGATGCCCTGGCAGAACAGCTGGAGCGGTTTCAGCCGTCGGCCAACACGATGTATGCCGCACAGCTGGCGCTGACGGTACAGGAGTCAAGGAAGGCAGACCAGGGCGGCCGTCTGTTTACGAGTATAAGGCTGAAGCGGCTGGTGGAGTTTATCAAGGACAAACCGTTCTAAAGGGCTATGGGTAAGAAGATATGGCTCAGCGCCCGCGACAGGAAAAAGATTCAGGAGCGCTACAAGGTGTCGGCGGCTACGGTGTCGGATGCGCTGAACTTCAAGGTGAACAGTCTGCTGAACCGTAGGATGCGCGCATACGCGATGAACTTTCTGCATGGGATGATTATGGAGAGTGAGGACTAAAGTAAAAAAAAGGTAAAACAAAAAAAGGATTGATTATGAAGACGAAAGAGACGATGGTTCCCGGCAAGCGTTACAGAGGCTGGGGTTTTGTGAACGAGTACAAGGAGTTTTGTTTTGAACCGGAGCATACGGGTGCCAACGCGGGTAAGATAAAGGCGGTGACACAGGGTGAGGGCTACTCGCTGAAGGAGTCGACGAAGTATGTGCTGGTGAGTATGAAGCTGAGAAAGAAACAGGGTGTGAGTGGCGTGCTGGCTGACTTCTTCAGACTGGTGAATGTGCTGACGCAAAAACTAAGGGAATATGATTTTTGATGTTTATAAGGCTCATAAGACCCGGGACGGACGTATCCGCCCCGGGGTAAAGCCCACTCCTATGGAATGGGACGCCATCAAGCGCGAGGTGCTGGCCTCGGACGAGGTGCGGCAGAAGGTGACGGCCTACCGCGATGGCGACGGCGAGAGCAAGCAGCAGCTGCCCGCCATCTGCTTTGTGGGTCGTTCGACGGGTATGCGCCGTGCCAGCGACATGGTGCCCACACAGCTGGTGATGGTGGACATAGACCACTGCCCTGAGCCCCGCAAGGCCTGGGAGGTGTTTTGCAGCCGTACAGGCAGGGAATGGCTGGTGGACAACGTCATGGTGGCCCACGTGACACCGTCGGGACGGGGGCTGCACATCTTCTTCCTGGCGCAGCCGGGACTGCAGACGCTGAAGGACAACATGGACTGGATAAGGGAGAGGTACCAGATGGACTCGCTGGGGGGCGACTTCGACGACAAGGTGCAGGACTTTGCACGCATCTCGTTCGCCTTCCCGACGGAGGACCTGCTGTTTGAGAACGCCCGTCTGCTGCTGAACACGGAACAGCAGCTGGAGGAGCGTCTGAAGAATCCGGCCTACGGCAAGGGCGATAGCGACAGCCCGGCAGGAACGGCGAAGGGCAACGGGAAGACGGTTGATGCCGGAGTGCCGGAGCTGACTGAGGAAGAGAAGAAGGAATACGAGGCACTGGACTACAGGGGGACACCGGTGAAGCTGATCATAGACAAGTATGTGGAGACGTACGGCAAGCCCTCGGGTGGCGAGGTGCACAACTACTACAATGAGCTGGTGAAGAACTTCCGCTGCATTACGTCGAACAACCGCAAGGCGCTGCTATACCTGCTGCCCCGATTCGGACATACGGAGGAGGAGTGCTTGGGACAGATAAACAGCATCTGCCGTGTGAACACGCTGTCGTCGCTGGAGAAACCTTTCTACTTCTTCCTGAAGGACAACGGCTTCTATCCGCCACGTGAGGGTGCCAAGACACCTCAGAGCCGGTTGCAGGAATACATGATGAGCGACGAGGACGACGCACAGTACGTGGCCCCGCCGTTCCTGCCGCCGGTGATACGCGACCTGGTGCAGACGGCTCCGCAGGACTTCGTCTACCCCACCGTCAATGCGCTGCTGCCCATGATGGGCACGCTGACCAGCTATCTGGGCGCGGTATATCCGTACGACGGCAGGGTGCACACGACGTCGTTCTTCTCGGTCATCTATGCGCCGCCGGGCACGGGGAAGGGCTTCGTGGAACGGTTCAGCGACCTGCTGATGGGCGACCTGAAGCTGCGCGACAGGGTGCAGAGCAAGCGTGAGGAGATATACCTCAGGGCCATGAACCGCAAGGGCGACAACGAGAGGAGCCCAGAGAACCCGCTGACCTCGCTGCGCATCATGCCGCCCAAGAACTCGGAGGCGGAATTCCTGGAGAAGCAGCGTAACAACAAGGGTTACCATATGTTTACCTACGCCTCGGAGATGGACTCGTGGGCCAAGGGGGCAAAGGCCGCCGGGGGCAACAAGGACGACATGATACGCGTGGCGTGGGACAACGGCCTGTACGGTCAGCAGTTCAAGTCGACGGCGACGTTCAAGGGCTCGGTGAACTTGTATTGGAACGTGCTGATATGCGGCACGCTGAACCAGCTGGAGAGCTACTTCAAGAACATAGAGAACGGACTGGTGCAGCGATGCTCGTTCTTCTCCATAGACAACCAGGAGTACCAGAAGGCCCCGAAGTGGAAGCCGCTGACGCAGAGGAGCCTGGAGACGATACGACGCTTTGTGAGTCGCTGCGACGAGAATACTTACGAGCAGCCGTGCACGCTGAATGCAGAGGAGCTGGAGACCATCAGCGACGAGGACTTTGACAAGGAGGTGGACTGGCGCTTCAAGTTCAGACAGCGGCAGATGGTGGACTGTTCGTGGGTGATGCCCACCATAGACTGGTTCCACGACGAGCAGATACGCATAGCGTCGATGAACGTGGACAAGGCTCGCGACGTGTTCCGACGCCGCGTGGGTGTCAGGGGGTTTCGGATTGCCATACTGTGTATGGCGCTGTACCCCAACATGAACAAGAAGCAGCAGAAGGAGTGTGCTGCGTTCATAGACTGGTGGATGCACCGCGACTTGGAAGCTACACTGAGGCTGTGGGGCGACAAGTACAACAACCAGGCCTCGGACGCTCCGCACCTGACGCAGAGAATGGTGTTCGAGAAGCTGGGCAAGGAATTCACCAAGAACGACGTCTACGCCGTCTGCGTGAAGCAGGGCATCAAAACGCCCATCAAGAACATCATCTACAACTGGAAAAAGAATAACATCATTAAGAAAACGGCTGCAGGCAGCTACAAGAAAATATAAGTGGTATGAATATAAATAAGACGCTAATGAAAAGGCTGGCGGCCATGGCCGCCGAGTATGCACCCTTCCTCTTTACCGACGGCAACCACCGGCTGAGGGTGTACCGTCATCTGGACGACCTGTACGAGGAGCTGATGAAGGAGGTGGTGACGATGTTCCCCTCAGGGTATATAGACCTGCCGCTGCTGGTGGCCAGGAAGTGCGAGGTGAACCTGACCACGGCGCAGGCCATCGTAGGCACATGGGACGCCTACGGACTGTGCGGCGAGATACAGACGGTGGCGCACTGGGAGGACGAGACCAATACCTTTATCTTCTTCCGCAAGCTGATAAGGGCGCTGCACGCCTCGATGACCGACTCGACGATTCAGTCGGACTGCTATCAGGAGGCGTTCAGAAGGTTTGAGGATTTCCAGCAGCGGCGCGACGCCAAGGACCGTACGCTGTCGGGCGACTTGATAGACTTTGTGTGATAAATGGTTTGTTGTTCGTTTTTCATCTTTTTCTGTGTAGTGCGCTGCGTCGTGAGACGCGGCGCACTTTTCATTACAGCAAGATAATGGCAGAAAGACAAAAAGTGAATAAAGTGAATGGTGAATCGCCGGGCGTTTTCGTTCGGCGTCAACTACTTCTTAGGCGGCATGCACAGCTACGCATAAACACAAGAAGGAGGAAACCGCTGGCGGCTTCCTCCTTCCTGTTGTTTCAAGAACAAAGATTATAGTCGGATGAGGGTTGACCCCTCGCTGCCTATCTTCACGGCATAGACGCCGGCGGGCAGCTGGGGCAGCTCGACGGTGCCGCTGACGGCCTGGGCGTCGAACACCTTCTGACCCGAGAGGTTGTAGATGCTTACCTGTACGTCGGGACGGCCGTTGATGGTGAGCGTGCGCCCGTCGAGTTTGGCACCGATGTGCTTGGTGGGCAGCTCGCTGATGGCCGTCTCCAGACCTAACACGTAGAGCAGTCCCTTGTAGGCGTCAATCTTGCCCGCACCATAGCGAGCGGGAACGGCCTGGGTGAACTCGTCGGTGACGCTGCTGTGCTTGATGATGTCCTTGAGATCCTGACTGCTCAGCGTTTTGCCTGGGAAACGACAATTGGGGTTATCTTTGTTTTCGATGGCAGCCTGCATCCACAGGGCGAAGATGCCTGCTGCTGCAGGTGTCGACATGCTGGTGCCGCTCATGATGGAATAGGGATACTCGCGGGGCTTGCTCTGTCCCTTGAACTGGTTGGAGTATTCGGCCTTACCATAGACAAACTCGGCATCGAAGCTGTTGCCGGCGGCATAGAGCGTGAAGCCGGGAGCCGACACGTCGGGGTAGGAGCGGTGCTCGTCACTGAAGTCGGTGCCATAGCTGCTGAAGAAGGCATATTGTCCGACGACCTGGATATCGGTCTTTTCCAGTGTGGTGATTCCCGTTTTCTCATCTAAGCTGATATCGCGGTTGTCGGTAGCGTAGGCACCGATGCTCACTGCCTCGCCCGAGGTACCAAAGTCGCCCATGGAGTGGGCATCGGTGCCACCCTCATACTTGCCGGGATTCTCCATCGAGTCGGCCATCAGTCCGGCGTAGTCGCCCCAGGCCTGCAGCTCAACATCTTCGTCGGGCGAAGAAATGGCGAGCACGGGGAAATAATTCATCTTGGTGAGCTTGCGGCCCGTTGCCGGGTCGATTTGCTCGGTATAGTCCCACGTCAACTTTTCTACCATGTACTGGATATGGACATAGCTGAAGCTCTTGTTGCTCTTGTCGAGGCCCGTACCGGCGTCGACGTTGAGGGTTAGCTTGCCTGTATTGATGTACCCCTGTTGAGCAATCTCCTCGCACAGTTTATCGTAGTGGTCCGTCCCATTCGGGGCGTAGTAGTCCCATTGTTTTCTTTCCTCGTTGAACACTCTACCGGCCTCGAATTTCTTCTCATAGACGTTTGTTCCCTTCGAGTTCAGATCCAGGTTGCAGCGCTTCACCTCCTTTTTGTTCGCATCGAGGATCACCAGGTCTACCTTGATAGCTTTGTCAGTCTTGATAAACAGTTGGGCGTTGGCATTTTTGGACGTTTGCTGCACCATCACCTGCAGGGTCTTGCCCTTGCTGATTTTCCTGCCGATATACTGGTTCTTCTCGTCGCCCTCATTGCTTGAGCAGAGGGCCATCGGGTTGCCGGCCTTACAGTAGTTGGCCACATAGCGCGCTATAGAACTCGTGCCGTCGTGGAAGCCGGCATGATTGTTCTGGCTCCAGCTGATGATGAGGGGCTTGCCAGCCTTCTCGGCAAAGTGCTTCATGGCATACATGGCCTGCATGTCGGCGTAGCCGTAAGTAAAATTCCGCAGATCGGGATATTTCACTAGTTCTGCATAAGACGGGCCGAAAGCCAGCATCAGCTCGGCATCGGGGGCCATGCCGCCCAGTCGGCCGCTCTTGTCGTCCTTGCCCTTGAAGGTGGTACCATTGTAGTCGACGAAGCTGCCTGCGGCAATGCTGGCGCAGTGGGTGCCGTGCGAACCGTCGACGTCCTTGACCTTCAGGGTGTCGAGGATGACTTCAGGGTTGGTGAAGAAGCTGCCAGTGAGCGTCAGGTTGGTGGCAACACCCTTGTCGTCGACACACGGTATGTTGGTGAGCGACTCGCCCAGGGCCTTGTGGGCAGCATCCTCGTCGCCCATGGCATAGACACCCTTGATGCGCAGATTGCCGTCCTTGTCCTTGAACATAGGGTGGGTGAAGTCGAAGCCTCCGTCAATCAGTCCGATGATGACGCCCTTGCCGGTATAGGCCTGGGGCAAGCTCTGCAGTCCGTCGGCCTTGCCTTGATGGACTTCATCGACCCTCGATGCTTTGCGGGCACTGTCGGTCTTCTTACTGCCCCTGGCAGGGATGTCGATGAGCAGCACCCCCTGGATGGCAGCCACCTCGTCGAGCTTAGACATGGGCAGGTCGACCACCAGCTGGTTGCCCATCAGCGAGCGGATGACGCCACCCAGCTCGATCATCTGGTTGGCAATGGCTGCCGCACTGGCGTCCACACTGCAGGTGATCACGAAGAATGCACGCTCCTGGCCGGCATCGGTGGCGGCGGCACGGCGCGTCTGGTAGATGCTTCTCACGCCGTTTACGCTGGGCGAGAACACACTTTGTGCCTGCACACTACTGCCTACTGTCAGCACCGTCAGGGCTGCCGCACAGGCTACTCTAAGTAAATACTTTTTCATACGCTTTATTTTTGGTTGGATACTTATTTTCCCGCTGCAAAGTTACATTATTTATCAGACATGCGCAAGAAATTACAACTTTTTTTAGCATGACCCATCACGATTACACCGAACGAAAAGGTGGAAATGGATTGTTGATGACAAAGCGCTCGTTTGTCTGTCTTTTCTTATTCGTTTAATTCGTGAAATTCGTAGTCTCTCTATTATAATTCGTAGTCTTTAAGTGCGTCCCGGCACTGTTCCATGAGCCATTTGGGCGTTGAGGTAGCTCCGCAGATGCCTACAGTATGGATGCCGTCGAGCCATGAGGGGTCTATCTCGTCAGGACCTTCTATGAGGTGGGTGTTGGGATTGACGCGCAGGCATTCGCTATACAGCACACGCCCGTTGCTGCTCTTACGGCCACAGACAAAAAGGATGAGGTCGTGGCGGGTGGCAAACTGCGAGATGTTAGGCATGCGGTTGGCTACGGAGCGGCAGATGGTGTCGAAACTGCGGAAGGTGGCCGTAGGCGAGATATGCGACTGGATGTAGTCGATGATACGATGGAACTCGTCCAGCGATTTCGTGGTCTGCGAGTAGAGGTAGATGTCGCGCGAGAAGTCGAGGCGCTTTACCTCGTCGAAGCTCTCGATGACGACGGCCGTGGACTGTGTCTGTCCGACCAGCCCCAACACCTCGGCATGGCCTTTCTTGCCGAAGATGACGATGGAGGAAGGACGCTCCTTTTCGACATCGTACTGCCTTTTTATCTTCTTCTGCAGCTGGAGCACCACGGGACAGGTGGCATCAATGATTTCAATGCCGTTGCGGCGGGCCATGGCATAGGTCTCAGGGGGTTCGCCATGTGCACGGAGCAACACCTTCACATTGTGTAGCTGACTGAGCTGGCTGTGATCGATGGTGACGAGCCCCATCTGACGAAGACGGTCACACTCCATGCCGTTGTGCACGATGTCGCCCAGGCAGTAGAGTGTATTGCCCTTGGCCAGTTCCTCTTCGGCTTTTTGGATGGCTGTGGTGACTCCGAAGCAGAAGCCGCTGCCGTGGTCTATTTCTATTTGGAGCATAGCGTATTAAAATAGGTGTCAAGCAGGCGTTGGGCAGCAGTAAATGAGGTCTGCTGACCTGCAAGTACACTGTGCTCAGCCTCCTCGAGTTGCTGCTGTATGACGGGATTGTTATAGAAGTGCGAGCGCAGATGCTCGTTGATGGTCTCGTACATCCAGTACTTTGACTGTTCGTTGCGACGGTAGCTGAAGTAGCCGTTCTGCTTGACGAAGTCTATATATTGGTATATCATGTCCCATACCTCCTTGACGCCATAGCCATAGAAACCACTGTAGCATAGCACCTTCGGCAGCCATCCGCTGGGGGGCATGGGGAAGAAGTGCAGGGCGTTCTGGAAGTTGGTGGCTGCCATGTGACACTTGTCTACATTGTCACCGTCGCACTTGTTGATGACGATGCCGTCGCATATCTCCATGATGCCACGCTTGATGCCCTGCAGGTCGTCGCCAGTACCTGCCAACTGGATAAGCAGGAAGAAGTCGACCATGGAGTGGCAGGCTGTCTCCGACTGTCCCACACCGACGGTCTCAACGAATATCTTGTCGAAGCCTGCTGCCTCGCAGAGGATGATGGTCTCGCGCGTCTTGCGTGCCACGCCGCCCAGCGAGCCAGCAGTAGGACTGGGTCGTATGAACGAGTCTGGGTGCGTGGAGAGTTTCTCCATGCGCGTCTTATCACCCAGGATGCTGCCCTTAGAGCGTTCTGACGACGGGTCGATAGCCAACACGGCCAGCCGACCACCCTTTTCCTTGAGTACGTGCATGCCGAACTCGTCAATACTGGTTGACTTGCCAGCCCCTGGCACGCCGCTGATGCCCACGCGTATGCTGTTACCGCTGTAGGGCAGACAGCGGTTGATGACCTCCTGCGCCTTCTGCTGGTGGTCGGGGTTGACACTCTCTACCAAGGTGACGGCCTGAGACAGGATGGTGACATCGCCTTTGACGATGCCCTCCACCATCTCGGCGACCGAGAGTTCGCGACGACGGAAGCGGCTACGCTTCATGTAAGGATTGATGATGGAAGGCTGTGCTACGCCACTGTTGACCTGCAAGCCTGCATATTCTGAGCTGTTCTCGGGATGGTCCATTGAATTGAGGAGTTAAGGAGTTAAAGGAGTTAAGGGGGTTACCCTTTTACTTTTAATGTCAATACGACCTTTGGCTTCTTAGGGTCGTTGGTTATCATGAGTACTCGGGGCTGGGAGCGAACCTTCTGTAAGTTGCCCCGCAGGGCGGTAACCTTCAGGCGGGTGGACTCGCCGGGAGCCAGATGGCGCTTGCCGAGCGATATCTTCAGTCCGGGGGTGAACATCTGGAGCGACGATATCTTCAGCACCGACTGACCTGTATTAACGATGTCGATGACCTCCGTCTTCTTGTTCTTGCCTTCGAAGTCGATGTTGATGGTTTCGCTCGACAGCTGGATATGCGCAGGATTCACCTGACTCGCGGGGAAGGCAGGCAGCAGTACGGCCGATACGCTGACCTCACGGTCGCTGCGTACCTTATCACCCGGGTTACCAGCCAGATAGACCGAAGTCTGCGTCAGTCCATAGTCATGAAGCTTGGATGAGTTGAGCCGCAACGTAATGGTGCCCTCGTCGTCAGGACGAAGCACCTCAGGCACTACCTGTGCAGTAAGATAAGAGGGCAGATGCATGAGGTAGGGACGATACACCTTTGTACCGTTGTTATAGATGTGTAGCACCTGTTCCAGCTGGTCGCCCTTGTTGGCGTCGTCGAACTCGATGACGTTACGGTCCAGACGAAGTTCGCCCATCTCGACGGGATAATTGCCCGTGAGGTCAACATAGTGCTCGAGCACTACCCCCTTCATCGTAATATAGAGCGGTTTCGATGAGACATTGGTAACGACGGCAGCCTGCTGGTGGAAGTGTCCCAGCTGACGGGCGTCGTAGGTCATACGGATTTGGAACCTGTCACCCACGGCACCCTTAGGAAACTCCACTTTCGTACACTGACAGTCTGGACGAACGTCCTCGACCCTTACTTTTCCTTTGGTCTTAAACTCAAACACAGCCGTAATAGGGTGCTCATAGCCTGTGCGCCCCACATCGACGGTCGTTTTCTCCGCAGTCAGCTTCTGGGCAGCCACAGGAAGGGCTGTCAGCAGGAGCAGGGAGGGTATCAATAGTTTCTTATTCATCATTATCTTTTATATTTAGCATCATCGACGGTGCCGTGGCACGGAACTCGGGAGCATACGCACATTGTACGCTACAGCTGCCCGTAGTATATTGTCCTGGACGGTCGATATAGTATTCGGTTTCTATGACGTGACGGCCTTTGGCCAAGCCGTAGTAGAAATAATGCGTAGCATTGTCCTTGGGCGAGACGTAGGCTCCACGACTGTAGCCTGACAACTGACGGACGGGCTCCATACAGGCGGCCCGACGGTCGACGACCTGCACAAAGTCCAGGTCACGAGAGGTCTCTATGGTGATGCGCACCTTCACCCGGTCACCGACATGCAGCGGCTGCTGGGACATGACCTCACGTTTAACGGCGATGCCGCTTTGCGATGCTTCTATGTCCGACGTCTTCTGCAGGAACTGTGCATAGACGGCTCCCCATGAGCTTTCCTCACTCCTCTTTGTTGCGGTGAAGGTTTTCCCCTTAGGCTCTGTAATGGTCGTTTTCACATAACCCAGTGCTGCAGTAGCGCCGGGGGTCGGCAACACCTCGCCATCAATAGCCAAGGTAGTCTGCGGGCGGGAGGCCAGCAGGGAGTTGTGATCGTAGAGGAAGGCCCAGATGGCATTGACACTGCTGATGGGCGTGTCCCATGCCTGGGTACGTTTCTCCTGCAGTAGCCAGCGGCGCATCTCGTCAACGGTTTGACGGTCATCAGGCGTCACGGCCTGTATGGCCTCAATGGCAGCCACCTCTGTCGGGATTTTATAGTCGTACCATGAATAGGCGGCACGCCCTGTGTCGTAATAGCGCCCCATCTCCTCGGTATAGACGGTGTATTCCTTCAGGCTTTGCACATACTCGCGAGCCACCTTGTGCTGTCCTTGATGAGCCAGCACAATAGCGGTAAGGGCCTTCTCATAGATGGTCTGACGCTTGATGTCCTTCTTCAGCAGCACGATAAGGTAATTATTGGCAGCCCTGATGTCAGCAGGCAACTGCCGGCCGTCCAAGGCGCAGAGGTAAAGCCAGCGCAGGGCGGTGAATGAGGGGAACTGGGGCTTGTGGCCTTTCTTCTCTTGTTTCTTCAACTCTTGCACTATATCCAGCATCTGTCGGCCAAGGAATCCGAAGGCCCTGTCCTGCATCTGTCGGGTCTCGGGCTGCATGCCTGCGATATGGTTGAGTCGTACCAGCATCTCCTGGACGGCCATGGTGATGTAGGTGCTACCCTCCATTCCCGGGAACCACGAGAAGGAGCCGTCCGCATGCTGTAGCTTCTGCAGTTTCTGGGCCGCTGCAGACAGGCGATTGCTGATGCCGTTCTCATCGAAGAAGTCTGCCAGTCGCTGACGCTGTTCTGTCTCACGGTCAGCAGCACCCACCCACGGGGTCTCGCTCAGCACGAGGTCCTTCAGTTCCTGGTTCTTTGAGAGCTGCGAGTGTAGCGTTACATTATCTCGCTTCCACTGTTCAAAGACAGTCTTCACCTGCGGGGTCTGGGCCAGCAAGGTCTTTGCCAGCAGGTTCGAGTAGTAGGAAGCAGCATGGTCGATGGCACTATGTTCGTGCGGCTGACCCAGTGTAGGCAGCGACTGTACCATGAGCCATGCAGGGTTGTCGGTGTACTCGACGGTGAACAGCCGGTGGGTAGTGCCCTGTGGGAACAACGTGGTGAGGTCGATGTCTTGGGTGCCGGGCTCATGCTGAGTAATGGGTACCGTCTTAGTAACATACTCGCTATTGGGCATGACGGGAAGGTAATGCTGTTCGCCATCTGAGAAGCCGTCATTCTCTGCCGTGGAAGCCATAGCCGACACCTTGCATATCAGCAGGCCAGCCTTCAGCACAGCAGAAGGAATGTGGAAGCTGAGCGACAGCGTCTTTCCTGCTTCTACCTCGAAGTGCCGCGATAAGGAGAGCAACTGGGCTGCGCTGTCGGCATCATCCAGACGCAGGTGTGCATCGCCTTTCAGAGGCTGCCGGCTGGTATTGATGATGCGCGTGGTGATGACGGCCTCGTCGCCCTCACGGACGAAACGCGGCATGTTAGGCTGAACCATCAGCGTTTTCTTGGCCACCGCCTCACCTTCGATGCTGCCAAACAGCATGTCGGGGGTATTGGCAACGCCCATCATGCGCCAGGTGGTCAGACTCTCAGGAAGGGTAAACTTCAACGTCACCCCACCCTTTTCATCGGTCGTCAGCTGGGGATAGCAGAAGGCCGTCTCCTGAAGATTTTCGCGCAGCTGCACCTGCTCGTGGCGGGGTTCGTCGCTGTCGGACGCTTCGTTTGCGGTCTTCGCGTTGACGCCATAGCCCACCACGATATTTTCTGCTGCGTCCGTCACTGCCTCGTCGGTACCTTGAACGCTGAAACTTCCAATGGTTTGTTTGCGTTCCATCATTGCCTTCGGTGCTGCAGCCATGGCATACATCCTGCTGCCTCCTATGCGGACGGGATATACATAGTACGGATAGACGGCCGTATCGAAATGGCTGTACTCGAAGTCACGGATGTCAATAAGCTCGTAACGCTTCGCACCTGATATAACCACGCTGCCCCACTGGCGACACTGCCATGTAGTAGAGGCCATGGTACGATAGCTGTTGGGAGAAAAATCCCACTGGTGCTGGCGTATCTGGTCAAGACTCTTGTCGTAGAGCACGGCCATCAGCGAGGCGTCAGCTGGCGTGCCGTCTGGATTCTTGACAGTGAGTCGCCACTCTTCCTGCTGTCCTGGTGTCAGTCGGTCGCGGAAGGTCTCCCACGACAGCTGTAGCCGTTTGTCTGGCATCGGACGTGTAATGGTTTGTGCGTGATGATAGCACTGACCATCCTTCACCCAGGCATAGGTAAGCAGCAGTCCGCTGCCGTATTCTTCCTTATAGGTCAGCCGGCGGCTCAGCAACGATGCATTTTCCTTTATAACCCCGCTCTCGACGACCTTGCCTCCGGCGTAGATGCCATAGACGATATGCAGGTCGGGGTCTGACGAGCCTACCTGCAGGGTGACAGGCGTACCATCACCCGGGAACTGCGTGTCGGACACGTAGAACCAGTCGTGGGTCTGTGCAGCAGGTACCTTGTCATCGAGACTGAAGACAACGAACCTCACGTCGATGGTGTCGCGCTGGCATAAGGCCTCCAGACGGTGCTCGCCACTCTTCAGCCGTGGAAGGAGCACCTGGCATGGAGCATTGGCTGGTGTCTCATGCCACTTGCCGTCATCCAGGCGATAGCGCACGGTGCCCTCTATCTCCTGTCCTGCGGCGTTGCGACGGGTGAAGGTAACTTCTGGCATTTGGTCGCGTCTCACCTGCTGAGGCAGGTCGCAGGTCAGGGCTGTAGGCTTGGTACCAAGGGGCAGAGACAGCGAACCGTGATGGGTCTCGCCAGCCTGGTCTGTAACGTCGGCCTCGACCACAAAGTTGTAGTACATGGCACTGCCTTGCACTTCGTCTGGCAAATTTAAAGGTACCTCGACGCTGAAGTTGCCCTCGTCGTCAGTCCGGCTCTCGCCCTCGCTCATCAGTACTTCGTGCAGTCCGTCGCCCGCATAGCCTTGCTGCCAATAGCGCGAGTACGTCAGCCACCAGAAAGCTACGCACCGTCTGACCGTGTACCGCACCGTGGCACCCTGTACCGGCACGCCGGCATAGCTCACGGCCTTGGCCTCAGCCCTGACGGTATCGCCCTGCTGATACTGCTTCTTATACTCGTCAAACTCCACCTGGAATGTAGGCCGCTTATACTCTTCGACGCTGAAGCCCACGCTACTGCCGTTGGCACGAATGGTGAAGTGGCCGTTCAGCAGTCCGGTGGGCAAGGTAAACTGGCTGCTACACTTGCCATACTTGTCGGTGACCACCTGCTGCTCGGCCACCACCTTGTAGTTGGCATCTCGCAGCTGCAGGGTCAGCTGCCTGCCGGCCACTGCCTCGTTGTTGACGGCCGAACATTCTTTCCATACGATGGCAGCCACATGGACCGTCTGTCCCGGACGGTAGATGCTGCGGTCGGTGAAGAGGTTGGTGTGTTCAGCAGTATATTGGCGCTCATAGTAGCTATAGCGTCCATAGTTATTTACTGAGGGACAAAAGCGGTCGTCAGCGGTAAAGGCATAGACTTCCGAAGGACGGTTTCCTTTCACATGAACCATCGCCTCGCCCTGCATGTCACAGGCTTGCTCCTCGGTACGACTGTTCCGTCGGTTGCCATATAACAGGCGCAGCACGGCATTGGGAACGGGCTGTCCTGTACGGGCATCCACCACCACGTAGCGCACCATGTCGCCAGGCATGGGCTGAGACATCACGCGCAGACCCGACACAAAGAGCAGGGCACGCTGGGGGACTATCACAGGCAGGCTGTGACATTCTATCAGATAGACGCCGGGACTGAGACCGTCCATCAGCACCGAGTCTTCAAACACCTCCAGTTCGGTATGCATGCCGAAGGTGACGGTGCGCTGATGACTCGTCAGCTCCGTCATGCCTTTCCGTATAGTGGCATAATCTTTCGAGTCGTTAGGATACAGGTCAGTATCACCGTTCAGCTTTGTGCGATACACCTGTATCGTCAGCGACGAGATATTGCGCAGATGCTGCAGCTTAAGCATCTGCGGTGCGCCGGGCACGGCCACCTGCTGCGGAATCGTGACATGAAACTGCGGATTAGAGTCCACCGTCCAGCGCCTCTGGCGCCGCTTGCCGATGATGCTGGCCTCAGGCAGGTCGCCATACAGCGTCATCAGCGAGTCCAGCTCCTTGAGACTGTCTGCCGTGCGCAGTGCCAGATGGCATAGGGCACGGCGGTTGCCGGCTTTACCGTAATAGTCCTTCAGCCATTGCCACTCGTCCAGCTCGCTACCCACCACGCTCAGCAGGTCGTCACCGTAGGCCTCGCTGTCGTCGCCTTCTATGACGAAAGGCAGGAAAGTGTCAGCCTTTGTCTGAGCCAGCACATCCGGATTGGCCATGGCCATCTGACGGTAGCGCTGGCTTTTCGCCTCCCAGTCGTCGCCTAACTGCGGGTTCTGGCTATACACCCGGGCCAGCACGGTGGCATAGACAGCCTTCAGGGCTTCGGTGTCTGCCCCTCGCGCCTGCTGCTCCAGCTGCTGCACAGCCGTCTGCAACGAGTCGGGCGCTATCTGTGTCTGCAGGCGTGCAAACAGCAGACTCGCCTTCAGCAGCTGACCATAGTCACCTGCCTTCTGCGCCTTCGTACGGATGGCACCCACGTGCTTCAGGGCTGTCTGGGGCAGGTCCTTCTGCTGGGCCTCGTCCACCTGTTTCCACATTTGCTGATAGGTCTGACCTTGGGTTGTCATAGTTATGAGCAGCAGCGCTGCCAGTATGATGAATAAATGACGTTTCATACGCATTGTTTACATTGTCAATGCACAAAGGTACGACAAAATATCGAGAAAAGGCAGGACGAAGGAGATTATTTAAATAAATTTCGTATCTCGCCGCTGCTATTTTACATTTTAAACATATAGAGCACACTCTGTACCATACTACGTACGAGCAGGTAGGCCAGCATGGCCAGCCATAGTCCGTGATTGCCCCACAGAGGCATGAGCAGTGCGACGAGCAGGAAAAACACGATGGTGGCAAGGACAGAAGCGAGCAACATACCTCGCGTCTGGGTGGTGCCGATAAAGATACCATCCCATACAAAAGCCGCCACCCCGGCAACAGGAACCAGACAGGCCCAGTGGACATACTGCCTGGCAGCGCTGACCACGCCAGGCTCGTCTGTCAGCAGTTGCAGAAACGACATGCCTCCTGCGACATAGACGAAGGTGAAAAGCAAGGTGATGGCAGCTCCCCAGCAGAACAGCCTTCCCACCACATCACGAAAAGCCGCTTTGTCGCGGGCTCCCCAGTATCGTCCTCCCAGGGCTTCGCCAGCGTATGCAAAACCATCGAGGAAATAAGAAAAGAGCAGATACAGCTGCATGAGCAACGTATTGACAGCCAGGACGGTTGCACCCTGACGGGCTCCTGCCGACGTAAAGTACAGGTTGACAGCCACGAGACAGAGCGTACGCAGAAAGATGTCGCTATTGACACGCAGGAAATCCTGCAGACGTTCAGTCCAACGACCTACGTGCACCTTCGACAGCATCGGACCATAGTATCGCGCAAGCAATAGCAAGGCCACCACCAGACCTGCATACTGAGCCACGAGGGTACCCATGGCGACACCCTCTACCTTGAGCCCCACGCCATATACCAACAGCAGCGAGGCCACGATGTTCACCACGTTCTGCAGAATGCTGACCACCATGGGCAGACGTGTGTTCTGCATGCCTATGAACCACCCGGAAAGTCCGTAAAGGCCCAACATGGCCGGCGCACCCCAGATGACGATATTAAAATAGGTAATAGCAAAGGGACGCACATCGTCGGTAGGGTCTATAAACCATAGCATCAGCTCGCGCAGAGGCCATTGCAGCAGCAGTAGCAGCGACGCAATGGCAAGCGACATAAGCAACGACTGACGCAGCAGCAGCACAGCATCCTGCACGGAGCGACGCCCACGGGCCTGGGCCGTCAGGCCGCTGGTACCCATACGCAGGAATCCAAAGACCCAGTAGACCAGATTGAAAATCATCGACCCCACCGCGATGGCCGCCATGTAGACGGCCGACCCCATGTGTCCCACAATGGCCGTGTCGACCAGTCCCAGCAATGGCACCGTAATATTGGTCACGATGGCAGGAAGGGCTATATGTAGTATCTGATGGTCACGCTCTTTCATACAAGATGCAAAGGTACACATTATCTTGGATAGAGGAAAAGAAATTGTGCAGATATTTTGCTGTTTCAAGGAAAAACCGTATCTTTGCAGAAAACTTTATGACTATCATACGAAACCAACGGAACTGACATGGAACTGAAGAACAACAAACCGGTATGGGCCGCACTGGCCACACTGGGCTTGACAGCAGTAGCTGCCGGGGCCACGGTATTAGTAAAGATGCGCAAGAAGCGTCGCCTGCAGCAAGAGCAGGAAGAAAGCAGCCCGGAAGAAGGCAATCTGACTCCAGAGCAGGAAATGGTATACAACGATGCCGTCCGTGCCTTCATATCGCTAAACGACCGCATCTACGAGCTACGCTCTCAGCACAAGGAGCTGCAACCACTCATTCTGTGGCTGGCCACTGAGGGCGAACGGCCAGAGATGACGACTGACGACCCTGCTATTCTGGAACTGGCCAACGACATCCAGAAGTTCCTCGACCTGCAGGTTCCTTTCATCAATGCCTGCATCAACACCATCAGCGATGACGGCACGACCTTTGCCGACTATATGCGTGCCGCAGAAGGCAAGCCCTTCGACAGTACGCTTGACGTGGAACATTCAGGTACTGACGTGCCCGATGGAAGTATCATCAAGCAGGTACTCCGACTGGGCTACTTCTTCCCGGAATCCAGAATAGCCAACCATCCTGTAAAAAGCATCGTACTGGTATGATAAACAGGGAGCTGCTGTCACCACAGAGTATCGTCGTCATCGGAGGTTCCAACAACGTGCACAAGCCTGGCGGAGCCATCGTACGCAACATAGTACAGGGGGGCTACCAGGGTACGCTACGCATCGTCAACCCCAAGGAAGACCAGGTGCAGGGCATCCGTGTGTTCCACGACGCACGTGAGCTGCCACCCACCGAGCTGGCCGTGCTCGTCATACCTGCCAAGCTGTGCCCCGACACCGTCGAGCTGCTGGCCAGCGAGAAAGCCACCAAGGCATTCATCATCATCTCGGCCGGTTTTGGCGAAGAGACCAAGGCCGGCGCCGAGCTCGAACAGCGCATACTGGACACCTGCCAGCGATATGGTGCCTCGCTCATAGGCCCCAACTGCATCGGACTGCTCAACCGTCAGCACCACAGCGTTTTCACTCAGCCCATTCCGAAACTCAATGCCCGCGGTGTCGACTTCGTCTCGGGCTCTGGTGCCACGGCGGTCTTTATTCTCGAGTCGGCCGTCATCAAGGGACTACAGTTCAACAGCGTATGGAGTATCGGCAACGGCAAGCAGATAGGCATCGAGGACGTGCTGCAATATATGGATGAGCACTACGACCCTGAGCACGACTCACCCGTCAAGCTGCTCTACATAGAGAACATCTCCAACCCTGACAAGCTGCTGTTCCATGCCTCCAGCCTCATCCGCAAAGGCTGTCGCATTGCAGCCATCAAGGCAGGCTCCAGCGAAAGCGGCAGCAGGGCTGCAAGCAGCCATACGGGAGCCATGGCATCGTCAGATGCTGCTGTCGAAGCCCTGTTCCGCAAGGCCGGCATCGTACGCTGCTACAGTCGCGAGGAGCTCACCACCACCGGCTGCATCTTCATGGTGATGAACAGTTCTACCCCCACCCCACCCACAACACCCATTTCACCCACCCCGCTCCGCTTCGCCATCGTCACGCACGCCGGCGGACCTGGCGTCATGCTGACAGACGCGCTGTCGAAGGGCGGAATGGAGGTCCCCAAGCTGGAAGGCAAGGCTGCCGACGAGCTGAAAGAGAAACTACTGCCGGGCAGCAGCGTGAGCAACCCTATCGACATCCTGGCCACCGGCACCGCGCCCTATCTGGAAACGGCCATCGACTACTGCGAACAGCGTTTCGACAACATCGATGCCATTGCCGTCATCTACGGCACACCAGGACTGAACACCCTGTACGAGGCATACGAAGTGCTACACCAGAAGATACAAGAGTCGAAGAAGCCCATCTTCCCCATCCTGCCCAGTCTGCATACAGCAGGACCTGAGGTGGCCGAGTTCCTACAGAAGGGACACGTCAACTTCTCTGACGAGGTGACGCTGGCCACAGCCCTTTCTCAGATGATGAAGACGCCGCCGCCAGCACCCATGGAGGTACAGCTGTATGGCATTGACATACCCAGACTGAACAACATCATTCACGGCATAAACGGCAACGGCTACGTCAAGCCCGAGACCGTTCGCGAACTGCTGGAGTGCGCCGGTATACCCATGGTACCCGAGAAGGTAAGCAACCATAAGGACGAACTGATCAGCTTCGCACAACAAACGGGCTACCCCGTCGTTGCCAAGGTCGTCGGTCCCGTCCACAAGAGCGACGTTGGAGGCGTCACGCTCAACATACGCACCCCCGAACACCTCAGCATGGAGTTTGAACGCATGATGAAGATAGAAGGAGCCACCGGCGTCATGGTACAGAAAATGCTGAAAGGCACTGAGCTTTTCATTGGAGCCAAATACGAAGAACGTTTCGGTCATGTGGTTCTCTGCGGTCTGGGCGGTATCTTCGTCGAAGCACTCAAGGACGTGCAGTCTGGCCTGGCACCCCTCAGCTATGGCGAGGCATACTCCATGATACACTCGCTCAGAGGATACAAGATATTAAAGGGTACGCGCGGACAAAAGGGCATCAACGAACAGAAGTATGCCGAGATTATCGTCCGGCTCTCCACCCTACTGCGCTTCGCCACAGAAATCAAGGAGATAGACATCAACCCCCTGCTGGCCGATGCTGACAGCGTTACTGCTGTCGATGCAAGAATACTAATAGAGAAATAAAGCACTAATCAAGAAAAAAAACGACTCTCATTTTGCAAAACGAGAGTCGTTTTTTGCAAGATGAGAGTCTTTTCTCAGAACTTTCTTTTACCTTTGCGGAACAAAACGAGACTAAATCAGTCCATATAACCGAAGAAGTTACTAAGAAGTTCAACTATGATATAACCTGATAAAAAAAACGTTATGAAAAGACTCTTTACTATTATCGTGTCATTAACGACTATGACAACCATGCTGTGGGGAACAGACATCCATGTCTATCCCCTAGTTAGTAAAACATTACCCGGCATGAACACGACCCGTATGTCCCATGTCTGCTTTGCAACCGAAAGCGGTGACATCGTGGTAGTGGGCGGTCACACCACCGGTTTCTATCCGACAGCGACAGCAGAACGTCTGCATGATGGCTCCTGGGAGAGCATCACTATCGGGACGGCCCACGACGTCGCTGCCATTGCCATGATGTCCGACGGTAAGGTGATGGTGGCCGGCGGCTTAGCCTCCTCGGGTGGTATAGGGCGAATATCAGCCTGTAACATCTACGACCCTGCCACGAACTCCTTCAGTTCAACGGGCAGTATGACCTACAATCATGCGCTTACCAGTGCCGTTGCCACGGGTAATGGCAATGACGTCCTGGTAGCGGGCAACTGGTATGCTTCCGACAATGGTGCCCAGCTATGGAACGAGGGCTCGTTCAGCAAGATCAGCGGCCTCGGGACGGAGTTCAACCAGCCCCACATGGTCAGCGACGGTCAAGGCAACGTCTACATCTTTTGCTCCCATGACAACTATGGAGGTAAAATCACGCCAACCCCCATCTATAAGGTTGACACAAAGAGTAAGACCATCTCGACAGTCACCAACGAAATGCTGAGCGGCTACGTCATCGACCCTGCCAGTGCCGGGGTGCCCTTCGCTTCGTCAATGACTTCAGACGGCAAATACCTCTTCGTGGGCGCCAAGAACGAAAGCAACGACCTGCTGGCTTTTGACCCTGCTACCGAAAGTTGCGAGAAGCTGACCTCCATCACTCTGCCTACAACCATCACAGGGTCAGAATACGCACTTATCAAGAACGTCCTCGTCAACAACAAGCGCAAGGAAGCCTATATAGCAGCTACCATCAATAGCAGCGGCAAGCGCTGCCTGATAGTCTATAACTACCAGTTGGAGGACGGCACCATGTCCGTTTTCTACGGCAATAACATCAGCGACATGCCGTACTGGGGATTCTCATGGGCCATCAACCCCATTAACAATGAAATAGTCATCACAGGTGGAACCATCGAAAACAGCAACTATAACGCCCAGTCCTTCGCACTTAGCGTAAAGCCATTCGACCCCATGTATTCATGTCCCGACGGCAATCATCCTCACCTGATTGACCTTGGTCTGCCCAGCGGTACCAAGTGGGCCTGCTGCAACATCGGAGCCACTGTACCCGAAGGCTACGGAGGCCGCTATGCCTGGGGTGAAATGACAGAGAGAAACGAAGCATATTCCAGCACCAACTATATATACTATATCAGTCCGGGTATCTATCAGAACATCGGTTCCGACATCAGCGGGACACAATACGATACGGCTACATCGTTATGGGGTGCCGACTGGCAGATGCCTACCGAAGCACAGGCTCAAGAGCTGATAGACAACTGTAACCGTGAAAGCATTAAGGTGAACGAAACTAATTGCTACAAATTCACGGCCCCCAACGGAAACAGTATCATCCTGCCTTTAGCCGGATTCCACTGCCCCGCGTTCGGCAACAATGCTCATACGGAGTATGAGGGCAACTACTGGACCAGCACCATCAGCACCAGCGGCACCACAACCGGCGTCAACGGCGACGCTGCACGAAGGCTATGGCCACAAAGCGGTACCGTAAACGACAGCTGGCGATACAACGGCCAAAGCGTACGCGCGGTAAGTGCGCCCGCAACAAAGCCGATTACCTCTACTGACATCCTCATCACCGTGGCCAGTGCCACGTACACGGGGGCACCGCAGACGCCAGCCGTGACCGTCACCGACGGCAGCACCACGCTGACGGAAGACACCGACTATACCCTGACCTACGCAAACAACACTGACGCCGGCAAGGGGCAGGTCACTGTGACGGGCATGGGCAAGTACACAGGCGAAATAACGATTCCCTTCGTCATATCGCCTGCCGACATCGGTACTGCCACGGCAGCCATCGACCTCGTCGTGCCCGCTAACCTGGGCGCCATGGACGGCACAGGCGGTCCTACCGACCTGGCACCGTTCCTCGACAGCTATCTGCAGAACAGCCCCAACCCAGCCTACATCAAGCTGACGCTGCAGGGTGGAGCCAGATACACCATCTCGAAACCCATTGAGACCCTCACCGCCATACAGATTCTGGGCAACGACGCCGGCAGCCCTGCTGTCATCGACGCCTCGTCCATGACGGGCGACTTCCTGACCATCAACAAAAATACCGTCTCCGGCACTCCTAACGAGAAGGGATTCTACACCAACATCTACAACGTAGAGCTGAAGAACATAGAGATACAGTATCTGAGCGGTGCCCTGTTCAATGCCAACGGACAGAAATACGTCATTCCTCAGCTGACCATCGAGAACGTAAACGTCCGTCTGCTGGGCAGCGAGGCCATCAACCTCACGGGCAGCGCACTGGAGAAGCTCATCCTCAGCAAGTCTACGCTGAACGCCGCTAAGGCCACGCTCTATAAGGCCGGTGCAGCCCCCGAGACTGCCGGCAGCGGCAATCCCGCCATCACTGCCAGCTACAACACGTTCTGGGGCGTGGGCAAGCTCGACGGCATCACAGACTACAACAAGCAGGTGTCTGTCGACTTCAACCACAACATCGTCATCGACTACGACGGCTTCGTGGCCGACCTGAACGCCGATCCCGCCAACCTGCTGGCACAGTACAACGCATTCCAGAAGCCTAAGACATCAAAAGTCGACGGACAGCTTGTCGTAGAGTTCGAGGATGTCAGCGACGCCGAGGATGCCAAGGGTGCTGCCGGTAGCATCAAGGGCGCACTGGTAATGGCCAACGGTGTCGACGGCATTGCCGAGGGCGACTTCTCGCTGGGCGCCTGTCCGCAGAAGGAGGCTAAGATCGGCGACCCGCGCTGGCTTGACGCCTCGTTGCTGAGCAAGCTCATTACTCCCGAGTCGCTCGACGACGACAACGACCTGGCAAAGGCCATCAACCAGGGCGTGCAGGAAGGCTTCGTCAAGTTCCAGCTGGCCGAGAACCGGCGCTACACCGTGAAGCAGACCATCGTGGCCGACAAGGGCCTCGTCATCCGCGGAAAGAACGTCGTCATCGACGTGGAGCACGCCGATGCACTCGTGCTGATGGGCAAGACGCCCACGGGCGGATTCATGCCTAAGTCGTCTACCGAGACCGCCGCACCGGCACTGAACCGCGCTGCCGGCGTCGAGTACACCGACTACTACAAGTTCGACGAGCTGACGCTGAGCGGACTGAAGGTGAACGGACTGAAGAACAGCATCATCTACGACAACAACGTGAAGTACTGCGTCATAGACCTCACCATCGACGACTGCGTGATGCAGCTCGAGACCCAGGCCGTGAAGAACGACGCCCTCATAGCCTTCCAGGCTGGCGGCGTGAACAACCTGACCGTCAGGAACTCGACCTTCTACGGCAACAACGGTGCCAAGTACTTCGTACGCTACAACAACTCAGCCCGCATAGACCGCTTCGGCTTCGACAAGGCTGACAACACATGGTCGTTCACCTACGAGAACAACACCTTCTACAAGACCGTGAAGAGCGACGGCCAGTGGGGCAACTACAGCGGCATCGTGGGCAAGAACGCCCAGGGCATCGTTACCGTCAAGAACAACATCTGGTACGACTGCGACTCGCAGACCATGCGCCGCATGCTCGGCTCGAAGAACTTCTCGCAGTTCAGCAAGGCCAGCCTGATGGAGAACAACACGTTCTTCGTAGGCGGTGCTGCCGCCGACCAGGGCAACTACGGCAACGGCTCTGACCTGACGGGCGAGCCCGGATTCAAGCGTCCCGCAGAGGGAGACTTCACGCTGAGCGCCTACTCCGAGCAGTTCCTGCAGAAGACCGGCGACCCCCGCTGGTATGCCGACGGTGGACACTACAACCCCGTAACCGGTATTGAGGGCGTCGAGGCCGCGAAGACCGCCCACGACGGTGACTGGTACACCCTGCAGGGCACACGCGTCAGCAAACCCGCAAAGGGTCTCTATATCCATAATGGTCGCAAGGTCGTGATTAAGTGAGAGAAATGAGAGCTCCGGCTCTCATTTCCGAACGAAAGCGAGCTGAGCCGGAGGGCTCAAGGTCGTGATTAAGTAATCACGATTCGGAAGACCATTATCTATCTCGTAATTGTTTTATCTGTCTGGAGTCCTTGTGAAAGGGCTCCAGTTCTTTTTATTATCTCACCACCGAGGTGAGTAAACTTTACGAAAACGCTGGGTTCACCCTGGCTACATAAAATAGAGTGAGCGCAAAGTGAACCCAAAGTGAGGGCAAAATGGAGGCAAGTGCTTGGGGGAAGGTAAAAATAGTTGGGATTCTGTTCGCTTTTCTGAAAAAATTACACTACCTTTGCGGCAGAATATCACTAATATGTAAGCAACTACGAATTACACAAACCGTACTAACTTAAGTTTTGCACGTTAACAACAACTAAAAAGATATGGAACAGAAACGCTACGGACACTTTGATGACCCACATCGCGAGTACGTCATCACAGACCCTAAAACCCCATGGCCTTGGATTAACTATCTGGGCAATGAGGACTTCTTCTCGCTCATCTCTAACACAGCCGGCGGCTATAGCTTCTACAAGGATGCCAAGTTCCGCCGCATCACACGCTATCGCTACAACAACGTGCCCATGGACAACGGCGGGCGCTACTTCTACATCAAGGATGGCGACACGGTATGGAACCCGGGATGGAAGCCGTGCAAGACGCCACTGGACTTCTACGAGTGCCGTCATGGCATGAGCTACACACGCATCACCGGTCGCAAGCAGGGTGTAGAGGCCAGCGTGCTGTTCTTCGTGCCGCTGAAGAAATGGGCCGAGGTACAGAAGCTGACACTGAAGAACACCTCAAATGAGGTGAAGAACTTAAAACTCTTCTCTTTCGAGGAGTGGTGCCTGTGGAATGCGGCAACGGACATGGAGAACTTCCAGCGTAACTTCTCGACTGGTGAGGTGGAGATTGAGCTCTCCTCCCCTACGGGGGGAGGCCGGGAGGGGGCTACCATCTACCATAAGACGGAGTACCGCGAGCGCCGCAACCACTATGCCTTCTATCACGTCAACACGGAGACGCAGGGCTACGACACGGACCGCGAGAGCTTCGTGGGTCTTTACAACGGGTTTGACTGTCCTGACGCCGTGATGGAGGGTCGTCCGCGTAACAGCCACGCCCACGGCTGGAGCCCGATAGCCTCGCACTATATCGAGGTGACGCTGCAGCCGGGCGAGCAGAAGGACTTCATCTTCCTGCTGGGCTATGTGGAGAATGAGCAGGACCAAAAGTTCTCGGCGCCGCAGGTCATCAACAAGGAGAAGGCACACGCCCTCATTGAGAGTCTGAACACGACGGAGAAGGTGGACCGTGCCTTCGCCGAGCTCTGCCAGTACTGGGATGCGCTGCTCAATATCTATAAGGTAACGACGGGCAACGACAAGCTGGACCGCATGGTGAACATCTGGAACCAGTACCAGTGCATGGTGACGTTCAACTTCTCGCGCTCAGCCAGCTTCTTCGAGAGCGGCATCGGTCGCGGCATGGGCTTCCGCGACTCCAACCAGGACCTGGTAGGCTTCGTACACCAGATTCCCAGTCGCGCCCGCCAGCGTATCATCGACATCGCCTCCACGCAGTTCCCCGACGGTGGCTGCTACCACCAGTACCAGCCACTGACCAAACGCGGCAACAACGACATCGGCGGCGGATTCAACGACGACCCCTGCTGGCTCATCTTCGGAACAGTGGCGTATATCAAGGAGACGGGCGACTACACGATACTGGACGAGCTGGTGCCCTTCGACAACCAGCCAGGCACGGAGGTGACGCTGTTTGAGCACCTGAAGGTGTCGATGAATCACGTCATCAAGAACCTCGGTCCGCATAAGTTACCACTCATCGGACGTGCCGACTGGAACGACTGCCTGAACCTGAACTGCTTCTCGTGGGACCCCAACGAGAGTTTCCAGACCACGGAGAACAAGAGCGAGGGCTCGAAGGCAGAGTCGCTGATGATTGCCGGACTCTTCGTGGTGACGGGCAAGGAGTATGTGGCGCTCTGTAAGAAGCTCGCTGAGAACACCGGGAACGCTGACTACTCTGCCGAGGCCGCACGCATGCAGCAGGCCGTGGACGCCATGACGGCAGCCGTCAAGAAGGACGGATGGGACGGCGAATGGTATCTGCGGGCCTACGACTTCTATGGCAACAAGATAGGTTCGAACGAGTGCGACGAGGCCAAGATATTCATTGAGAGCCAGGGCTGGTGCACCATGGCCGAGATAGGTGCCGAGGACGGCATGGTGGACAAGGCGCTTGACGCGTGCAAGAAGTATCTGGAGTGCGAGCACGGCATGGTGCTCAACAACCCGGCCTTCACCAAGTATGTCTATGAGTACGGCGAGATCAGCTCCTACCCCGAGGGTTACAAGGAGAATGCCGGCATCTTCTGCCACAACAACCCGTGGGTCATCATTGGCGAGACACTGGCCGGGCGCGGCAACGACGCATGGAAGCACTACGCCAAGATACTGCCCTCGTACGTAGAAGAGAAGTACCAGACGCTGCATAAGGTGGAGCCCTACGTGAACTGCCAGATGGTGGCCGGCAAGGACGCCTTTAAGCCCGGTGAGGGCAAGAACTCGTGGCTGACGGGTACCGCGGCGTGGATGTGGTACACGGTCTCGGAGTTCATCCTCGGCATCAAGCCCGACTACGACGGCATCCGCATCGACCCGTGTCTGCCCGAGACGGCCAAGGACTACACCGTCTGCCGTCGCTTCCGCGAGGCCGACTACGAGATCACCATCCACCCCAACGGCGCGCAGAAGGGCGTAAGGCAGGTCGTCGTCGACGGCCGTCCCATCGAGGGCACCGTCATCCCCTACTCCGCCGGCAAGCACACCGTCGAGGTCACTATGTAATACTAAGGAAAGAGGGTGTGTCAATTTTGAAGTGAACCCTAGAAGTTAGACAAAAAAACTTCTGGGGTTCACTTCAGTAATACTTTATTATCAAAGTATCGACATGGTAGGGCTGAAAAATTGTCACACCCGGCCGTCATTTTGTCAGCGCCGACATCTCGGCACGCTTTTTGACCCTCCGTATTCAAGAACAAACTAACAAATAGGAGGACAAACGTATGACATTAGACAAATTTACAATCAAGGCTCAGGAGGTCGTACAGCAGGCTGTCAACATCGCCCAGATGAACGGCCAGCAGGCCATAGAGCCTGTACACCTACTGAAAGGTGTGACGGAGAAGGCAAAGGACATCGCCAACTTCATCTTCCAGAAAGTCGGCGTCAACGGCCAGCAGATAGAGATGCTCGCAGAGCAGGAAATCAAGCATCTGCCCAAGGTGCAGGGCGACGCGCAACCTTATCTCTCAAACGAGGCCAACCAGGTGCTGGTGCGCGCCACGGAGCAGTCGCAGAAGATGGGCGACGAGTTTACGTCGGTGGAGCCCCTGCTACTGGCCCTGCTCAGCGTCAGCTCCACCGCCTCGCGCATTATGAAGGATGCGGGCATGACGGAGAAAGACCTCCGCGCCGCTATTCAGGAGTTACGTCAGGGGCAGAAAGTGCAGTCACAGAGCGCTGACGAGAACTACCAGTCGCTGGAGAAATATGCCAAGAACCTGGTAGACCTGGCCCGGCAGGGCAAGCTGGACCCCGTCATCGGACGTGACGACGAGATTCGCCGGCTGCTGCAGATTCTGAGCCGGCGTACGAAGAACAACCCTATACTGATAGGCGAGCCCGGCACGGGCAAGACGGCTATCGTAGAAGGGCTGGCCGGGCGTATCGTACGTGGCGACGTACCCGAGAACCTGAAGGACAAGCAGCTCTACTCACTCGACATGGGAGCCTTGGTGGCCGGAGCCAAATACAAAGGCGAATTCGAGGAACGCCTGAAGAGCGTCATCAACGAGGTGACCAAGGCCGAGGGCCGTATCATCCTCTTCATCGACGAGATACACACGCTGGTAGGTGCCGGCGGCGGCGAGGGCGCCATGGATGCCGCCAACATCCTGAAGCCGGCCCTGGCACGAGGCGAGCTGCGGGCCATCGGTGCTACGACGCTGAACGAATATCAGAAATACTTCGAGAAGGACAAGGCCCTGGAGCGCCGTTTCCAGACCGTCATGGTGGACGAGCCCGATGAGCTCAGCGCCATCAGCATATTAAGAGGTCTGAAGGAGCGCTACGAGAACCACCACAAGGTGCGTATTCAGGACGATGCCTGCATTGCCGCCGTCCAGCTGTCGGAGCGTTACATCTCAGAGCGCTTCCTGCCCGACAAGGCCATCGACCTGATGGACGAGGCTGCGGCCAAGCTGCGCATGGAGCGTGACAGCGTGCCGGAGGAGCTGGACGAGATTTCCCGCCGGCTGGCTCAGCTCGAGATTGAGCGTGAGGCCATCAAGCGCGAAGGCGACGAGCCGAAGATAGCCCAGCTGGACAAGGAGATTGCCGACCTTCGCGAACAGGAACAGCACTTCCGTGCCAAATGGGAAGGCGAACGCCAGCTCATCAATAAGATACAGCAGGACAAGCAGGAGATGGAAAGTCTGAAGCTGGAGGCCGAACGTGCCGAACGCGAGGGCGACTACGGACGGGTGGCCGAGATACGCTACTCGAAGCTGAAGGTGCTGGAAGACGACATCAAGTCCATTCAGCAGAAGCTGGCCTCGGCCCAGGACGGCAATGCGATGGTTCGCGAAGAGGTGACCGCCGACGACATTGCCGAGGTGGTAAGCCGCTGGACGGGCATTCCCGTCACCCGTATGATGCAGAGCGAACGCGAGAAGCTGCTGCACCTGGAGGAGGAGCTGCACAAACGGGTCATCGGTCAGGACGAAGCCATCAATGCCGTTTCTGACGCCGTGCGCCGTTCGCGTGCCGGGCTGCAAGACCCGAAACGCCCCATCGCCTCGTTCATCTTCCTTGGAACCACCGGCGTCGGTAAGACGGAACTGGCGAAGGCACTGGCAGAATACCTCTTTAATGACGAGACGATGATGACACGTATCGACATGTCGGAGTATCAGGAGAAGCATACCGTCTCGCGCCTCATCGGTGCACCTCCGGGCTACGTAGGCTATGACGAGGGTGGACAGCTGACGGAGGCCGTACGCCGCAAGCCGTACAGCGTGGTGCTGTTTGATGAGATAGAGAAGGCACACCCCGATGTCTTCAACATCCTGCTGCAGGTGCTCGACGACGGCCGGCTGACAGACAACAAAGGACGTACCGCCAACTTCAAGAATACCATCATCATTATGACATCGAACGCCACCCGCGAAGAGCTGCGGCTGACCATGCGTCCGGAGTTTCTGAACCGCATAGACGAGATTATCACTTTCCAGCAGCTGACGCAGCAGCAGATTGCCGACGTGGTACGGCTGCAGATGCAGAAGGTGGCTGACATGCTGGAGCCGCAAGGCATACAGCTGCAGGTCTCCGACCAGGCCATACAGTATCTGGCTCAGGAGGGTTACGACCCCGACTTCGGTGCACGTCCGGTAAAGAGGGCCATACAGCACCTGGTGCTCAACGAGTTGTCACGAAAAATACTCGCCGACGCTGTAGACCGTACAAAGCCTATCATCATCGACGAGTTTGGGGAAGGACTGATATTCCGCAATTAACTCTCGCTACGCTCTATCCAGCCAAGGTTGTCGCCACGACGAACCTTGGCTCCTTGTTTTGCACTGATATCGACGAGCTTACCACCCAGACAGGAGGGTACCGGCACTATCTCGCCCCACGGGGCCTGGATATAGCAGAAGGTGTCGCCCTCCTTATATTGTTGTCCGATAAACGGTTCAAGACAAGGCTCACAGGCGCCTTCGCCAGAGAACTCGAAGTACACCTGTCCGGCGACAGGAGCCGTCAGTGGGTCTGCCTTGGCATGCTTGAAGGCAGCCAGTTCGGCGGGACTGAGCTTCGCACCCAGCTTAGCATCCTTCTGCTTCTGCAAGTCGGCCAGGAAGTTCTTCTTGGCCATGCCGCTCTTATAGACGCGGTACTGCTCGGGATGCATGGCCAGCTCGAAGAGTTCCTCGTCGTCCTGACCGTACTCCCACCCGTTGTCGTCCATCTCCTTGCGGAAGGCAGGAAGGGCATTTTCTAACAGCGTATGGGGATCGACATCGGTAAACTCGCGCTTCTGCTTCTTGGCTATCTCTACCAGCTCGGGGTCTATCGTGCCGGGAATCTTACCACTCTTGCCCAGTATCATGCCCCACATGGCATCGTCCATCATGACATAACGACCCTTGCCCTGTTCGATGGTCAGCAGGTTCATCAATGCAATGTTCTTCACGTACTGCGAGAACGGTGTCACCAATGGGGGATAGCCCACCTTGGGCCAAACATACTCTACCTCCTGGAACAGTTTCACCAGCATGTCGTCGATGTTCAGTTCCGGCTCTCCCTTCTTGGCACGCAGCTTGTTGATGCTGGAATGGATGCCACCCAGGTCGGCCATCATCGAGCCCATCATACCGCCAGGCAGTCCACAGCCCAGCAGCAGGCTCGACATGTGCTTGTTGGCCGGATTAATGAAGTAGCCCAACCAGTCGTCAATGAACTCCTGCGTCAGGCTACGGGCCTGCATATAGGCATTCATATTGATGTCGGCCACCTCGAAGCCTTCGTTCTTCAGCATGGACTGTACTGAGATGATGTCGGGATGTACCTTACCCCAGGAGAGGGGTTCAATAGCAGTATCAATGATGTCAGCACCGTTGTTGCAGACCTCCAGTATAGAGGCCATCGACAAGCCCGGGCCGGAATGGCCGTGGTACTGGATAATAATGTCGGGGTGCTTCGTCTTAATGCTCTTGGTCAGCGCTCCCAACAGGGCGGGCTGTCCGATGCCTGCCATATCCTTCAGGCAGATTTCCTCAGCGCCTGCTGCTATTACCTCGTCGGCAATATTAGAATAGTACTCTACGGTGTGTACAGGCGATGTGGTGATACATAGCGTGGCCTGTGGTATCATGCCGGCCTCCTTCGCCCACTTGATAGAAGGAATGATATTGCGCGTATCGTTCAAGCCGCAAAAGATACGGGGAATGTCCACGCCCTGTGCCTTCTTAACCTTATACATCAGCTGGCGCACGTCGTCGGGCACAGGATACATACGCAGGGCATTCAGACCACGGTCCAGCATGTGCGTCTGGATACCTGCTTCATTGAAGGGCTTGCAAAAAGCCCTGACGGCTGCATTGGGGTTTTCACCTGCCAACAGGTTCACTTGTTCAAAGGCACCACCATTGGTCTCGACACGGCTGAAGCAGCCCATGTCAATAATGACGGGAGCAATGCGTTCTAACTGGTCTTTGCGAGGTTGGAACTTACCTGACGACTGCCACATATCACGGTAGACGAGGCTAAACTGTATTTTCTTCTTCATACGTTTTGATAATAAGGTCTATTGTTATGAATCTTTGTGCAAAGGTACGAAATAAAGTGAAAAACGGGCAGTGAAAATCAAAAAATTTCTACTGGCCCGAGCTTTTTTCACTTATTCTTTGTACTTTTGCACCCTAAACGTATAGCAAAGGGAAAAAGTAAAAGGGTAAGAACGATGAAGAAAGCACTTCTGCTGGCTACGGCCGTGATGCTGTTGTTAGCTGCCTGCGGCAAGAAAGCGCAGCCTAAGGAAAAGACAGAAAGCATAGGATTCAACAATACGCAGCCCGGCGACTCGGCCATCTATGGTCTTGTATGCGACGGGAGTACAGACTCCGTCCTGGTACTGCTT
This sequence comes from Prevotella sp. UBA2742, assembly GCA_002353485.1. Lineage (GTDB taxonomy): Bacteria > Bacteroidota > Bacteroidia > Bacteroidales > Bacteroidaceae > Prevotella. The sequence goes on along the minus strand of DEJS01000014.1, from coordinate 18,191 downwards.
CCCTTTGAAGGCGGCGACCCCGACACGTTCAACATCATACGTGCCTTCGTGGAGCGTCGCATTTACGGCCGTCCACATATTGGCGACAAGCTGGCGGTCATTCTTAACACCGACAGCATCGGCGATGTGCAGATGACTATCAACGTCAACATGCTTCGCGGTGAATGGAAGTACCTGGTAAGTCCCACGCTGCGACATCATCGGGAGGGCACCCCTGCCCTGCCCGACAGCATCCGGCGCCGCCTGCTGTCTCCACGTGAATATACCCTTCGGCTGAAGACAGGAGGCGAGGCCTATAACATAGGCAGCATGTCCGGAAGGAACGATGACGGCATGAGTCCGATTCAATTTCCCAAGGCCAGACGCTACACCAGCTGGCACCTCTTCAACGGGCGCCTGGTACTGGTCAACGACAGTTCCTCACAACAGCACCCCGACACGGCCACCATCCTCATGCTACGCCGTGACTCGCTGCTGCTCTCCTTCCCCGACCATCAACAGCTATACTATTCTAAGAAGAGGGAGACAGAAGGAGATAGAGGGAGATAGAGGGAGATAGAAGGATTTCTCAGACCATCTGTCGGTTGAGGAGTCTCTGTTCTGCCAGTGCCTCGTATTTTGTTCCCGGCATGCCGTAGTTAGCATAGGGATAGATGGAGATGCCTCCACGCGGAGTGAACAGCCCCACGACCTCAATATACTTCGGCTGCATCAGCTTCACCAGGTCCTTCATAATGATGTTCACACAGTCTTCATGGAAGTCGCCATGGTTACGGAATGAGAACAGATAGAGCTTCAGGCTCTTCGACTCCACCATGCGCTGACCAGGGATATAGTATATCTTGATTTCCGCAAAGTCAGGCTGACCCGTGATAGGACACAGCGACGTGAACTCCGGACAATTAAACTGCACCCAGTAGTCGTTCTCGGGATGTTTGTTCTCGAAAGTCTCCAGCACCTCGGGGGCATAGGTCATCTTATAGTCCGTCTGCCGGCCCAAGCTCTTCAAACTATCATTCTCCCTGCTCATATCTTCAGTATCTTAAATATGTTATAGTTAATATCCTTGTCGTACACATCCTCGTGGTCGTACTTCTTGGCAAATGCCACGACGCGCATGGTGAAAGGCAGCACAACAATCTCGTAGAGCGTCTTCAGCGTCACCTGTGATATCATCAGCGAGGGCATCTCCTCCCAGGGTATCACCCCGCCTAACGCCAGGGGAAAGAAGATGATGCTGTCAACACTCTCGCCGGCCACGGTGCTCAGCACGGCCCGCGCCGAGAAGTTATGTCCTTCCGACTTCAGCTTCATTCGTGACATGACGTAGGCATTGATAAACGAGCCAAGGATAAATGCCAGGAAGGAAGCCAGCGTGATGCGTGGCGCCAGACCAAAGATGGTGTGGAATCCTTCTTCTCCGTTCCAATAGTCAGCCCCTGGTATCCAGTCGGCAATAGCTCCGAAGATGACGAAGATGAAGTTCATGGCAAAGCCCATCCAAATGAGCATTCTCGTTCGCTGGTAGCCCCACACTTCGCATACCACGTCATTGATGATGTAAGACACTGGGAACACGACGACACCTGCTGTCAGGTTAACCGGTCCGAATGAAAGTTGCTTTGTCTCCAACACGTTTGCCGTAATCAAGCAAACGCAGAACAGCGTACCGAAAAGCATAAACAGCACACTGACCTTACGATTGTCCTGTTGTTCCATAATAAATCTTGTTTTGTTAAAGAGGGTCCGCCAGTATTTCACCTGGTTTCGCAAGTACCCCTTGCTCTTGAAAGCGGGTGCAAAGGTACAAAAAATGGTTGACTCCGGAAAGCAATTTCGGAAAATTAACGCAGAATAACCGTAAATAAATGGCGAAGCAACAATGAATAAAGGAAAAACAGGTTTTCTTTTTGCATTTTTCATGTTTATTCGTACCTTTGCAGCCGATGTTGACGGAAAAGACCATGGAGAGGCTGCGCATTCTCGCAGAGTCGGCGAAGTACGACGTGTCGTGCTCCTCCAGCGGCACCGTGCGGGGCGGCAAGCAGGGCATGGTGGGCAATACCGTGGGCGGCGTGGGCATCTGCCACTCGTTTGCCGACGACGGGCGCTGCATCTCGCTGCTCAAGGTGATGCTCACCAACCACTGCCGCTACGACTGCGCCTACTGCGTGAACCGCCGCTCCAACGACATACCGAGAGCCACGCTCAGCGTCGCGGAACTGGAGGAGATCGTGATGGAGTTCTATCGCCGCAACTACATCGAGGGACTGTTTCTGTCGAGCGGTGTGGTGCGCACGCCCGACTACACGATGGAGCGGCTGGTGGCCATCGTGCGCGACCTTAGGACGGTACACCGCTTCAACGGCTACATCCACCTGAAGACCATCCCCGGTGCCTCGCAGGAGATGCTGACAGAGGCCGGCCGCTATGCCGACCGCATGAGCATCAACATCGAGATACCGAAGGAGGAGTCGCTCAAACTCCTGGCTCCCGAGAAGGACCACCAGAGCGTCTTCCTGCCCATGAAGCAGATTCAGCAGGGCGTGCTGGAGAACAAGGAGGACCGGAAGAAATATCGCCACGCCCCGCGCTTCGTGCCTGCCGGACAGTCGACGCAGATGATTGTGGGGGCCACCAAGGAGAGCGACCTCGACATCCTGCGCATGTCGTCGGCCATGTATCAGCAGCCCACCATGCGGCGCGTCTATTACAGCGGTTACATCAGCGTAAACACCTACGACCCCCGGCTGCCCGTGCTGAAGCAACCGCCGCTGGTGCGCGAGAACCGCCTTTACCAGGCTGACTGGCTCCTACGCTTCTATCATTTCGATGTGGACGAGATTGTGGATGATGCCCACTCGCATCTCGACTTGGAGGTGGACCCGAAACTCGGTTGGGCCCTGCGCCATCCGGAATTCTTCCCTGTTGACATCAACCGCGACGACTATGAGCGCATCCTCCGTGTGCCAGGCATCGGTGTGCGCTCTGCCGTGCTCATTGTCAACTCGCGCCGCTTCAACCGCATCACGTCGTACCACCTGAAGAAGATGGGCGTGGTGATGAAGAAGGCCAAGTATTTCATCACCTGCGGCGAACTGACCAGCAACTTCTCGCAGCCCATCGTGGGCATCAACGAACTGCATCCCGAACGGCTGCGCCCCCTGCTGCTCTCGAAGGCCCAACAGAAGCGGGCAGCAGCAGAACAGCAGTTGACGCTGGAGTTTAAGGACGAATGACGACATACATCTTTGACAATACCCTCGACGGACTGCTGACAGCCGTGTTCGACAGTTTCGCCCTGCACCAGCAGCCGCAACTATTGGCTGAGGGTGAGCAACTGCCGCTGTTTGCCGACGACCTCCAACACGTGACGACCGACGAAGAGAAGGCCGCCCGTGTCTGGAAAGGCCTTGAAAAGCACCTGTCGCGAGAAGCCCTGCGCATCATCAGCATCAGCTGGATGTCGGAGGAACGGACGCTCAACCAGCCGCTGTTCAACTATATCTGTAAGGTGTTCCAGACGGGAAAAGACCTCTCCCACAACGCCTCCGACCCCGACGTGCTCTTCGTGCGCAACACCTGTCGCCGTGTGCTCCACGAAGAACAGCGCATGAAGCAGTTCATCCGTTTCCAGAAAGCGAAGGACGGCACCTATCTGGCCGTCGTCGCGCCCGACCACAACGTGCTGCCGCTCATCATCGACCACTTTCAGGACCGCTTTGGCGACCAGCCGTGGCTCATCTACGATGCCCGCCGCCACTATGGCTACTACTATGACTGTCCCTCTCCCACCCTGCCAGACGCATCACTCCCTTCAACGAAGAAAGACAAGGACGCCGTCGTCCGCATCACCTTCGAAGACGAATCCGCCGTACCTTTCGACCTTACCAACGGCAAGCTCGATGCCGCTGTGCTCAGCACCGACGACCAACTGTTTCAGAACCTCTGGCGCACCTACTTCAAGGCCATCTGCATCCGCGAGCGCATCAATCCCCGTAAACAACTCAACGACATGCCCCACCGTTACTGGCGCTACATGACGGAGAAAAACTAGTAACAGAAGCAACATAGAAGAATGAAAGAGATTTTCTTACGTTTATTATCCATTGCGATTGTCTTACCAATAGCGTGGACTTCGTGCCAGCAGCGAAAGACGATCAGCGTACTGGTTCCTGAAGAGCCCGACTATCAGGATACTACACAGTGGTATATCACCGACAGGCAGGCCGCAGCCGATGTGTTTTATATCATCTCGACAGAGACAGGTGACTATGTGCTGCCCGGTGGCGACACCTGCCATTATGCCGACACTTATCGCGACAGCCTGCGGGCTCCGCTCTACGCAGAGATGCATGGTGTGGATACGCTAGTAAGCGGACGTTTGAACTTCTACGCGCCCTACTACCGGCAGTGCTCGCTGCAGAGTTTCGAGAGCGACAGTCTGAAGGCAGCACGCATACCCCCGCCGTTGGGTGATGTGCGTCGCGCCTTCCGATACTATCTACAGCACCTCAATGACCACCGTCCTTTTATTCTGGCAGGCTACAGTCAGGGTGCCTACATCATGCTGGAACTGCTGAAGGAGATGGACGAAGAGACCTACCAAAGAATGATAGCGGCCTACGCCATTGGCATCCCCATTCGTGAGAGCCACTCCCACATCATACCGGCAAAACGGGCTGACGACACAGGCGTTACCATCTGCTATAACTCGGTGCGCGACACCACCTGCACCATGCCGGGATGGGAGAAGAGCCGTGTGGCCATCAACCCCATTAACTGGCGGACAGACAGCGTCACGGCCCTCCTGATTACCGAACCGTCGCCGCTACTACCCGTGACTGAACAGAAGAAAGACACAATGAGCATTCGACTCGATGTAGCTACTGGACTGCTGCTGGTCAAAGGCTTCACGGCACAAGACTACCTCCTGCCCCTGATAGGCAGGGAGGGCAACTACCACTCGCGCGAGATATGGCTCTACCGCGACCAACTCCGTGAGAATATGGCCCTCAGAGCGGCATCTTTTCATAGCTATGCACCGCAGAAACGATTCAAAGCAGCAGTGTAAGTAGCCAGCTTCCGCTAAGAGACTGTTAATTAATTGGAAAAACGGGCAAAAACACATCGGGTCATATTGGAAAAACGGACAAAAAGAACTATCTTTGCAATGAAAAAACGGACAACGATATGCTGAAGCAGTATGCTGAAGGAATCCAATTGCGCATCATCAGCGACGAAAAGGGCATCAACTTCGGTTCGATATACGAGAATGTGGTGGCTCAGGAACTGCAGGCCCACGGATTCGAGCTCTACTACTTCAACAGCAAGAAACAGGGCGAACTGGACTTCATCATCGAAAAGGGTGGCCGCACGTTGCCCATCTGCCCATCTATATGGTTGCATTCCTAAAGCAAGAAGTCCTTGGCGAGGTTATTTACGATGTCGATTTGGAGGGGATTGATGAGGGATAATTGAACAAAAACAACAATATGATGAACATTGGAGACAAGGCACCCGAGATATTGGGCAAGGACGAGCAGGGACGGGACATCCGTCTGAGTGACTATCGTGGCAGAAAGCTGGTGCTGTATTTCTACCCGAAGGATAACACGAGTGGCTGTACCGCTGAGGCGTGCAGTCTGCGCGACCACTACGATGCGCTGCAGGCACAGGGCTATGAGGTGGTGGGCGTGAGCAAGGACTCTGCTGCCTCGCATCAGAAGTTCAAGGAGAAGCACCAACTGCCCTTCCCGCTGATTGCCGATGTGGACAAGACACTCATGGAGGCGATGGGTGCCTGGGGCGAGAAGTCGATGTATGGAAAGAAGGTAATGGGCACCATCCGCACCACCTTCGTCATCAACGAGGAGGGCATCATCGAGCAAATTATGCAGGGCAAGCAGATCAAGACCAAGGAACACGCTGGGCAGATTCTGGGCGTATGACGGCAAGGGAGGTTACCGCGTATATGGAGTCGCTGCGCGAGAGCGTGGATGCGATAGAGTAAGTGTCAAATTATACTTTTTAATATCCGAATACCTCCTCCAGTGTAAGGCGGCGTATGGGTCCTATCTTCTCCAGCGACGGGACATCGAGTTCCTTCTCGTCGCCTAACAGCAGGAAGCGGAAGGGCTTCCGGGCCATCTGCTGCTGCTCGAAGTCGGCAATATCCTTCAGCTTCAGCGACGGCAGCTGCTCGTATATCTTCTGGTTCAAGTCGTAGTCCAGTCCTAAGCGCTGAGCCATCAGGTAGGCACTGATGACGCCGAACTTCGTGGTACGCTGTGAAGCCAGCTTTTTCTGCACGGCATCCTTGGCAATCTGGAAGGCAGCCTCCGACTGGGGCATCTCGTCCAGTATGCTGTGGAATTGGCGTATGCAGTCCATCATCTTGTCGTTCTGGGATATGATATGCGTAAAGAAGCTCTCCTTCTCGTCCTTCTTAGCGGGCCGGTTATAGACGGCATAGGCATTATAGGCCAGTCCGCGTGCCTCACGCAACTCCTGGAACACAATACCGTTCATGCCGCCACCGAAGTACTCGTTGAACAGCGTCATCACGCCAGCCTCAGCGACGTTCCACGGACGTTGCTCGTTATGGTACATGCGCAGGTAGATGTTCTTAGCCTCAAAGGGGGCTATCCATATCTCGTTCTGCGGAGTAGTCTGCTTCATATAGGGCTTACCCTTGGGTACTGCAGCCATCCGCTTTGGCGACTGGCGTACCTTGCCGATAGCTGTCGCCAGCTCCTGCTCGCTCAGCGGGCCATAGTACAACACCGTATGCTGCATGCCACCGAGGCCTTTCAGCAGTCCCAGCAGCTGCTGGGGAGCGGTGTGGCGCAACTGCTCGGCCGACATCTTGTCGCGGGAAAGGTTATGCTCGCCATAGACACCATACTCATAGAGCATGTCGAAGCAGGTGCGCTGGTCTTTCTTGGCATCGTCGCGAGCCTTCAGCACCAAGTCGACATACTGGTTGTACGACTGTTCATCTGCTTTGGCATGCTGAAGCAGGTCTTCCAAAAGGGCAAGGGCAGCAGGCATATTCTCGTTAAGTCCTGACAGCGAGATGTTCAGGTTGTCACTGTTCACAGTGACGCTGTAATTGCAGGCTAACTTATAGAACTGCTGCTTGATGTCGGCAGCGGTCAGCCTGTCTGTTCCCACATAGTCCAGGTAGCCGGCAGCAATGTCGTAGCGGTTGTCGTCCTGCTGTCCGAAGTCGTAGCGAAACATCAGCTGGAACAGGTCGTTCTCGGTGTTCTGCTTGTACAACAAGGAGACGTCCTTCCTCAGGTTGCCTATGGTCAGGTCGCGCTTAAAGTCGACAAACTGCGGCTCGATGGGCTTTACCTCTGAGTGCTGTATGTCATGCACAAACTGGCTCACCAGGTCACGGTTAGCAGGTATGGGGGTAATGGCCGGTTTTTCAATCTTCTTCTGCAGCGAGTCTGTACCCTGATGCTTGAACACGGTAGCATAGCCGTCAGTGAAGAACCGGTTGGCAAAGTCGACAATCTGCTGTTTTGTCATCTTCTCTATCCTACCCATCTGCGAGACCTTCTGCTGCCAGGGTATTCCGTTGATGAAAGCCTCCAGATGCAGTTGTGTGCGCCAGCGGTTGTAGTCGAGTGCACGCTGGTAGAGCAGTTTTCTGTTGTTGACGACCGATGGCAACAGGTCGTCAGAGAAGTTGCCCCGCTTCAGGTTGTCTATCTCCTTGAGCATCAGCGTGCGCACCTCTTCCAGTGTCTGTCCGCTGTTCGGCTTACCGTCCAGATAGAAGACGGTGTAGTCCTGCATAGGCATCACTCCTCCCGAGGCCTCTTGCACCCGCATGGCCTGATTCAGGTTCAGGTCGAAGAGTCCTGCCTTGCCGTTCGACAGCATCTCGCCGATGACCTCCAGCGTGTCGCACTGCAGGTCGCTGGCCTTCTTGGCCAGCCATGCCGTCACCACATATTCAGCCTGCTGACCTATCACACTGGTATCGGCAGGCGCTGTGAGCCGGGGCTGTTCGGGAAAGACCGGCTGCGACACGTCAGCAGCAGGCTGCCACTGCCCGAAGTAGCGGTCGATGACGGCCACCACCTCGTCAGGATTGAAGTCGCCAGCCATGCATACAGCCACTTTGTTGGGCACATACCACCGACGGAAGTAATTCTTGATATTAGTGATGGAAGGATTCTTCAGATGCTCCTGTGTGCCTATCGTGGTCTGTGTACCGTAGGGGTGCGTGGGGGTCAGCTTCTTTCCCAGTGCACTCCACACCTTGTCGCCGTCGTCGGTAAGATACATGTTGTATTCCTCGTAGACGGCTTCCAGCTCGGTGTGGAAGCCTCTTATCACCATGTGCTGGAAACGGTCTGCCTGTATCTTCGCCCAGTTTTCCACCTCGTTCGAGGGGATGTCCTCGGTATAGCATGTCACGTCGTTCGAGGTAAAGGCATTGGTGCCCTGGGCTCCGATGGCGGCCATCAGCTTGTCGTACTCATTGGGTATAAAGTACTGGGCAGCCACCTGCGACACGGAGTCTATCTCATGGTAGGCCTGTCGGCGGGCCACAGGGTCTGTCAGCCGGCGGTAGGCTTCATAGCGCTGTTCTATCTCGTCCAGCAGCGGAGCCTCGGCCTCGGGGTTGGTAGTGCCGAACAGACGGGTGCCCTTGAACATCAGGTGCTCCAGATAGTGCGCCAGACCGGTTGTCTCGGCAGGGTCGTTCTTCGACCCCGTGCGCACGGCGACGTATGTCTGGATGCGCGGTTTCTCTTTATTTACCGAGAGAAACACCTTCAGTCCGTTGTCCAGCGTATAGATGCGCGTCTGTGTCAGGTCGCCCGGCACTGTCTCGTACTTATAGTCCTTGGCCTGAAGGCCCACCGTGACAGCAGCCAGACAAGCTGCCAGCAAATGTCTAATCTTCATAGTCTATTTCGTGATCTAATTTCGAGATAAAGTCGTCGTACACCTCCTGCTCGACGTCGCCCATGGCAAACTCCTTGTCGGCATCCTTACGGATTTCGGCTATCCAAGCACGGCGGGCACGCACGTAGTCCTCGCGGATACGCTGCATGGCAGGCTCCGTCAGTTCGGTGATGCCGTAGTAGTCCAGTATCAGCTTGTAGGTCCATGCCCACTGGTATTCACGATAGTGCTTGTCGATGTCGTAGAAGCGCTTCAGCACGTCCTGTATGCTCTCTATGGCGCCGTTCTTGACGTCGTCTATCAGCCGCTGCTCTTCCGTAGCCGGCAGCAGCAGACCGCTGAGGTCTATCCACTCGCCCTCGCCGACGGTGCTGACGGGCTTGCCCAGGAAGCCACCCTTCACGGCACGTTTCAGCACGGCACCCATGTAGATACGGAGTGCTATGTCGTAGTATTTTATGCCTTTCTTCAGCGAAGAGGCATTGATGATGTATTCCTGGAAGTTGTACGACGACACGTTCTTGCCGCCGGCCTGGCGCAGGTTTTCGAGGATTTTCTTGCCCTCTACTATCTCGCCCACCGTAAATGGCGACAGCCAGTCAAAGTTGATGACGCTCTTACGGCACGAGGCGGCACGCTTGTCGCGCTTGGGCCATTTCTTGATGTCGCGGTACAGTCCTACCGTCGTGATGTTACGTCCCGGCACTATATACATCGTCTCGCCGTAGGCCAGCAGATAGGCAAAGGGCAGACAGCGCATGTCGGGATGGTTCATCAGCTTTCCGAAGCATACGGAGAAAGCTCCTATCTTGGCCGGCATCAGCACGTAAGCGCCCGATGCGGTCTTCGAGCCACGCTCCAGTGTGCCGTAGTGCAGCGGTCCCATCTTGTAGGCATGATTCGAGAAGTTGGTGTTCGAGCCGGCGTTATAGAACGAGAACTCGCCACCTATCAACAACGAGCTCTTGTGGTGCGACGCCGAGAATGGTCCGCAGAAAGCGGCGCAGGCCTCACCGTTAGCCATATACGAGTTGGCGAAGAACACCGACGCCTCGGCAGTGAAGCCGTTGGTTATCTGACAGGCCTCGCCTACGAAGCAGTCCTGCATCTTCACCGAATTCGTTATTGAACAGCCGTTCGAGATAATGCTGTTCTCGCATATCACCCCGGTGCCTATATACACCGAGGCGTCCTTCGACGACAGGATGGTACAGTCCGACAGCCGCGAAGCGCCGCTTATCTCACAGTCGTCCTTCACCACCGTATTCGTTATTTCCTTGGCGTTGATAATCTTCACCCCGTTGCCTATGGTGCCTCGCTCGGGCAGCGTAAAGCGTATCTCTTCGTTGATGAGTCGCGTCAGGGCGTCCTTCAGCTGTTTGTCTCTGAAGTGCTTCACCATGAAGGCGGCCAGCTGCGAGTTCAGGTCGTGAAACAGCATCACGTTGCCGTCGCCCATCTCGTTGAGTACCGAGATGAGGTGGCCCTCGCCATACGTAGCGCCCTCGGTGGTCTCCATCGTCGAGATGTTCGAGATGTAGCAGTCGTCGCCTATCGTGTAGTTATTGATGAAGTTACCCACCTTCTCAATCAGGCAGTTGTCGCCCACCGTCACGTTACGCAGTGTGGCGTCGTTGATGCCGGCATGTTTGGCAAAGCCCTTCGTCACCTCCACCTGTTTCTCGAACACACCCAGACGGATGTCGCCATAGAACACCACACGGTGGAATCCATAAGGTGAGAATTCCTCGGCCACCTTTACCTTTTCCCAATTCTCGGCCCAACAGCTGTTGCTCTCGAGCACCTCAATTTCGTCTTGTGTCAGTTGTCTGTATTCTCTCATAAGTAAGTATATTGGTTCATTCGTCCACCTGGTACAGGAAGTCGTTATAGGGGTATTTCTGCACGTGCAGCTCGCGCACCTTACGGTACAGCACCTCACGCAGTTCCTCTACATTCTCCTTCTTCTTTGCCGATATGAACAGCGGGGCGGGAGCAAATTCTCCACTCTTCACGCTTAGCTCTTCACTTTTCGCCATCCACGTACGCTTCAGCTCGTCCAGCGAGACATTCTCGCGCGTCGGCTCCGTCAGGTCGTCCTCGTCCTGAGGCGTCCAGTGGTAGGCGTCTATCTTGTTAAATACCAACAGCTGTGGCTTGTCGCCACAGCCCAGCTCGGCCAAGGTTTTCTCCACCACCTGTATCTGCTCCTCGAAGCCGGGGTGCGAGATGTCCACCACATGCACCAGCAGGTCGGCCTCGCGCACCTCGTCAAGGGTCGACTTAAACGAGTCCACCAGGTCGGTGGGCAGCTTGCGGATGAATCCCACCGTGTCGGCCAGCAGGAAGGGCAGGTTGTCTATCACCATCTTCCTTACCGTGGTGTCGAGCGTGGCAAACAGCTTGTTCTCGGCAAAGACGTCGCTCTTCGACAGCAGGTTCATCATCGTCGACTTTCCGACATTGGTATATCCCACCAGGGCCACACGTATCAGCCGGCCGCGGTTCTTCCGCTGCGTCGTCTTCTGCTGGTCTATCTCCTGCAGACGTTGTTTCAGCAGCGTAATGCGGTGCAGGATGATACGACGGTCCATCTCCAGCTGTGTCTCGCCCGGTCCGCGAAGACCTACCGAGCCCTTGCCGCCGCCCGACCCTGAACCGCCACCCTGACGCTCCAGGTGCGTCCACAGCCGCTGCAGGCGTGGCAGCATGTAGCGGTACTGCGCCAGTTCCACCTGCGTCTTGGCCTCGGCCGTCTGGGCTCGCATGGCAAAGATGTCAAGTATCAGACTGGTACGGTCCAGTATCTTCACCTTCAGCTCCTGCTCGATGTTACGAATCTGTTTGGCCGACAGCTCGTCGTCGAATATCACCATGCCCACGGGCTGGGGCTCCTCGCCCTCGCCGTCCCAATGGTCGCACAGCTCTTCCTGCTGGCGGATGTATTGTCGTATCTCCTCCAGCTTGCCTTTTCCCACATACGTTACCTGACTGGGACCTTGCACACGCTGTGTAAAGCGCTTCACGGTGACGGCACCCGCCGTATCGGCCAGAAATTCCAGCTCGTCCAAATATTCCTTTGTCTTGGCCTCGTCCTGCTGCTGCGTGATGAGTCCTACGAGCACTGCCGTCTCGGCCTTGACTTCAGAAATTACAAATTCCTTCATGCTTCATGTCAAATATGCCTGCAAAGGTACTAAAAGTTATGCGCAAAAACGAAAAAAGTTATTTATTTTTTACTAAAACTCTCAATTATCAGCTGTCCCACGTGCTCCATAGGGCAACAGTTCCACCTCGTCCATTCCAAAGCACCCCCTCCATACATACTCTCCCCCTCTCTTTATAAGAGGGGAGAGGTATGGTATGAGGGGTGCTCCTACAGGACAGGTGGGACACTGTAAGCAAGAAAGGAGCACGTGGCGGTCCGTGCCGTTAACGATGCCTGACAACACCGTCAGCAACGTCTCCCGACGCAGTAAAGTATGCCTTCTAACGCAGTAAGCGATGCCTGTTAACCCCTATAAAGTGCCATTCCTTACAGTGTCGGAAGGCATACTTTACGGTGTTAGGAGGCATGATTTAGTCACTTGTCACAAATGCTTTTCCCAAGTTGTAATATCGCAAAAAAAACACTACGCATCTTGCATGTTTCACTTATTTTTTGTATCTTTGCAGCAAAGTATGACGTATGAAGAAATTATTATTTTATCTTGTAGCAACGGCATTCATGCTGACTTCTTGTCAGCAGAAGCAACCAGTAGAGACAACCAATCCCAATAACCTCTTCTCGACACTCCTCGGCAAGAGCGATTCAGAGGTGCAGGCACGTATCGACAGCATCTGGACGCACTTCTTTACCCCTGGCGACATCAACAGGTATGATGCCGACGGCGAGAAAAGCGTCTACTACGAGGTAGGCGACTCGATGGGCATCATCGTAGACACCGGCAGCAATGACGTTCGCACCGAAGGAATGTCTTACGGCATGATGATCAGTCTGCAGCTCGACAAGCGCGAGGTGTTCGACAAGCTCTGGCGATGGGCCAAGACCTACATGGCATACCCCTCCGATAGTCCTTGGGACGGTTACTTCTGCTGGCAATGTTCTGTTGACGGGACACAGATTGGACAAAGCAACGCTTCCGACGGAGAGATTTACTTTGTCACAGCACTCTTCCTTGCAGCCAAGAAATGGGGCGAACCGCAGTATGCTGCCGACGCGAACGAGATACTTCACAAGATAACATCGAAGGACGGAAAGCAGACCGGCGTATACAACCTCTTCGACGACTCCACCCGCCTGGTCACCTTCGTGCCCAACGAGGAGGTACACTGGTACAGCGATCCGTCCTATTGTCTGCCTGCCTTCCTCGACCTTTGGGCAGATAACGCCGATGCAAAGAACGACTTCTGGCGCGAGGCTGCCGACAAGGCCCGTTGGTTGCTGCAAACCTCACAGGACGCTACGACCGGGCTCTATCCCGACTACTGTCTCTTCGACGGGAAGCCCTATCGCCGTCCCGGCTTCGACTATCATACAGACCGTTATCAGTATGATGCCATCCGATGCCCGATGAACGTCGGCATGGACTACTATCTTACGGGGAAGGCCAGCGCCAGCCAGCGCACGATGATGCGCCGACTACTCCAGTTCTTCAAGAAAGAGGGATTCAGCCACGGACAGTTCAACCTTGACGGTACCGAGCCCACGGGCAATTACACCGAGGGCATGGCCGGCGCCAACGCCGTAGGAGCCTTTGCTCTGGTCGACAGCGACAACGAAGACGACCGTGCCCTGGCCCGCGAATACGTGCAGCGTCTGTGGGATGTCCAGCCGCCAACAGGGAAATGGCGCTACTATGCAGGCATGGTATATTTCCTCTCCATGCTCCATGTGTCAGGAAATTTCGCACTCTGACAATTTCGACGAGCACGGCAAACCATGTGCTCGGTAAACGGCGGCTAAGTATAAGTTCTATTGGCTGTTGTTGCTGTGGATTAACACTATGGACAGGTATGAGGTGATTCGACGGCAATAATCATATAAAAGCGCGAGATACAATAATAATGCCTTATGAAAACATCTGATTTATTCAAAGAATATATTTGGCTGCTGAACACTATTTATCAGGCAGGAAAGATTTCTTTCACAGACATCAATGAGAAGTGGCTACGCACAGAGATGAGTGGCGGAGTGGAGATTTCCAGAACGACATTCAATCGCCATAAAGATGCCATCGAGGACATCTATGGCATCATCATAGAATGCGACAAAAAAGACGGCTTCAAGTATTATATAGCCAATAAGTCTGTACTCCGCGAAGATACTATTCAAAACTGGATGCTTTCGTCCCTAACGGTTCATACGGCTGTTCAAGAAGGCATAAGCCTTCATAATCGGATACTTCTGGAAGACATCCCATCCGGAGACAAACATCTCCAAACGGTATTGGAAGCGATGAAAGCCAACCAATGTATCTCCTTTACCTATCAGAAATATAATGATGCGAAGGTAAAGACCTATTCTGAAGCAGAGCCCTATTGCCTGAAACTCTACAAACAAAGATGGTATATGCTGACGAAAGTTAAGAAGCAATTCCGAATCTTTTCCCTTGATCGCATCAAATCTTTGGAAACATCTGCACAGTCCTTTCAACTCGATAAAGACTTTGATGCAGAAGGACACTTCCATGACTATTTTGGTGTTTTCCGGGATGAAACAATGCCACCGCAAAAAGTTGTTATCAGAGTCTCAAAAGCAGAAAGACCTTATCTCAGAGACCTGCCCTTGCACCATTCGCAGAAGGAAATAGTTACCACTGACGAGTATTCTGACTTTTCTTACTTCATCTCACCCTCTGATGATTTTATAGGTGAAATCCTTCGTAAAAAAGACCGCCTTTACGTCATTTCACCTATAGAACTACGTAAAAAAATGCTCAAAAACATCGAGGAAATGGGAAAAAACTACAAAAAGTTGAAAAAAGTTTGAGATTGTACCACGATTTGGAACAATATAATATTATCTTTGTAGCCAAAAAAGGAACTTATGACGGAATATTACGCACATATCACCCAAGCAAATGACAACGGCAAAAAACAAAGAGTGCAATTTTTGGAAGATCATAGTACTCATGTCGCAGAACTTGCAGGACAATTTGCTGCCGAGTTTGGCTGTGGCGACATAGCGCATGTCATGGGGGTGCTCCACGATAAAGGCAAGGAACAGACTGAATGGCAGAAGTATATTCAGGGAGTGACTGGATACACCCCGAAATATGCAAAAATAAAGAGTGGCCCGAATCATGCGTATATAGGAGCACGTATTGCCCAAATACTGTATCCACAATTCGCACCGTTGATTGCCCAGCCAATAGCCGGGCATCATCGTGGACTTTACGACTATTGCGAATACATTGAAGAGACAAAGAAAGATATTCCTAAAGAGGTTTTGATTCCTGAATCACAATCTTGCGCTATGCCAAGGCAGCAGAATCTGAAGAGCTATGACATTCATCACCTTGTTCGTATGCTTTTCTCCTGTCTCGTGGATGCTGACAGTTTGGACACAGAAGAGTTTATGAATCCTGAACAGGCATCCCTTCGTGGTACTCACACTACGATGACAGAATTGTTAGGTAAGTTAGAAGAGTATTTATCTCAATTGAAGGAAAAGTCAGAGGATACAGAGGTCAACCGCATTCGTAATTACGTGCAGGAGCAATGTGTCAAGGAAAGTCAAGGCGAGATGGGCTTCTATAGCCTCACCGTTCCTACAGGTGGCGGAAAGACGTTGGCTTCGGTGCTGTGGGCCTTGCACCATGCGGTAAACAACCATCTCCACAGGGTTATCATCGCAATACCTTATACTAGTATTATCGTACAGACAGCTGCTACGTTGAAAACGATATTTGGCGAAGAGAATGTGTTGGAGCATCACTCCAACTTTGATCCTGAAACAATAAAAGACAGTGAACGCAGAGAACGCTTGCAACTGGCCACAGAGAACTGGGATTATCCAATCATCGTGACCACCAATGTGCAACTGTTTGAATCGCTATTCAGCAACAAGCGCTCCGACTGTCGGAAGCTTCACAACATAGTCAAGAGCGTACTGATACTGGATGAAGCACAGACGCTGCCGATGAACTTTTATAAGCCTATAGTCCATACGCTTGACACTTTGTGTCGCTTTTTTCGTGTTTCTGTCCTATTTACCACAGCCAGTCAGCCAGTGCTGACAGGAAGGATTGATGGAACCAATCCTTCTGTCGGATTTGACGCTTTGAATTCTGTTTATGAAATCATCCCTGCAGATGCAAAGCTTCACGATAAACTAAGACGTGTGGAACTGAAAATCGATGAGACTTCTAAATCATACGATGAAATAGCAGCGCAATTGTCCAAGTATCAGCGAGTTCTCTGCATTGTGAACACTCGCAGGGATGCCAAAGAGCTTTATGAGAGATTACCAAAAGAGGGAATATGTTTGCATCTTTCACGAATGATGTGCCCTACACATGTGGCAACAACAATAAAACATATTAAACGTGCATTGAAAGAGAGCGGCGATGACCCCATCAGGGTAATCGCCACACAACTCGTCGAAGCTGGTGTTGATATCGATTTCCCCGTGGTTTATCGTCAGGAGGCGGGACTTGATTCGATCCTTCAGGCAGCAGGGCGCTGTAACCGTGAAGGAAAAAACGGCATTTGCACTACCTACGTGTTCAGTTTGGGAAAGGAACATCCTCTGCCGCCAGGTTTTATTTCACAGACAAACAACGCACGGCTGAATATGGTTGGACGGTATGACTGGTTTGCGCCAGAGACAATGGTTGCTTATTTCAAGCAGCTTCATTGCCGGATTGATAACTTTGACAAGCAGCAAATGCAAGAATTACTCTATAAACCCGAATGTGAGTTTGAGGAGGCGGCAAGCCGATTTCATTTGATTGATGACCAGTCTATATCAGTCCTCATCAATTGGCATGACAGCATCAATCTTTATCAGCGGTTACTTTCGGAAGGTCCTTCTTATCAGCTGATGAAACAGATGGCTCAATTCAGTGTCAACATACGCAAGCACGACTTTGACAAGCTGAAGAGCATAGGAGCCATAGAGGAACCTTTTGAGAATATCTACGTAATCACCAATCCTGCATTCTACCATGACGACACAGGATTGTCAATAGATAATCAATGGTTAGAAGAAACATACATAATATAAAAGTGATATGGAATACTATGACAAAGAATTCTGTTTAGAAGTATGGGGACCGATGGCCTGCTTCACCCGTCCGGAACTGAAAGTGGAACGGGTGAGCTATGATGTAATCACGCCTTCTGCCGCACGTGCCATCTTTGAGGCCATCTTCTGGAAGCCCGCCATTCATTGGCAAGTGACTAATATAGAGGTACTAAATCCTATCAAATGGACATCGATACGGCGTAATGAGGTGGGGGCTGTGGCATCGAAGAACCCCATTTACATAGAAGACAAACGCCAACAGAAGAACAGCCTATTATTAAAAGATGTCAGATACCGACTATGGGCAAAACTGGAGTTCATTCCTCAACGGAAGAGAACAAAACAGCCTGATTTGTTTGACGAAGAGCATCATGATGAAAATCCTGCCAAGTACAATGCCATGTTTGAGCGGCGTGCCAGTAAAGGACAGTGCTTTAATCAACCCTACTTGGGAACTCGCGAGTGTTCGGCATCCTTCAGGCTTGTCAATCCAGAAACAGAGAAATTGCCTAACCCAATCAGTGAAAGCCGCGATTTAGGCATCATGCTCTACGATATGGACTTCGAGCAGGACTTGAAGAATCCACCTGCCATGTTCTATCGTGCAAAGATGGTGAATGGGGTGATTATTGTTCCACCAAAAAATAGTGAGGAGATACTGCGATGATATTGAAAGCACTTTATGACTATTATGAGAGATGCAAAGATGATTTGCCTTCTTTTCAAACAGCGTATGTAAACTTCAGATATGCCATTTTAATCGATAAGAATGGCAACTTCAAAGGTTTGGAACCTTTGGGGGACGATAATGGAATTGTTTTACAGACATTTAGGCCAGAAGAAAGGACTTCTTCACCCGTACCACATAGCCTTGGCGATAATGGTTCGTATGTGTTAGGGTTGAAAGACGTTAAAGTGGGAAAACAAATAAACATAGCTGAGGAGATTAAGAAGAATAAAAAAAACTTTGAAGCATTTATAGAAGACCTAAAATCCGCAACTATCA
>DEJS01000019.1:131685-173312 GCA_002353485.1 Prevotella sp. UBA2742 | reverse complement strand
AAATTGGAATTTATATGCTACTCTCCCATTCCTTTTTCGTGATGCAAGTGATATGCTCTGTCCGCAGCTCACCCGGCAATTGAGAAGGAACGTTTTCTTTTGTCATCTGATACTTAAAGCCACACTTCTCTTGTACGCGCTTTGACTTAATGTTACCATCAAAATAACCGCACCACATCTTCTGCATCCCCAAAGCATTGAAGGCATGCCGCTGCAATTCCCTGACTGCTTCTGGTATCAGCCCCTGCCCCCAATACGGAACGCCAATCCAATAACCAATCTCGCACTCATCGTCGGGGAGGCCAATATTGCTTTTCTTTCCAACCATCAATCCAATGCTGCCGACAGGCTTGCCTGTAGATTTTAAGACCACAGCATAGGTTTCTGGTGCTGAAAGAATTGTATTGATAATCTCCCTGCTGTTCTCTACGCTTGTATGCACTGGCCATCCAGCAATCGGACCGACCTGTGGAGATTTCGCATAGCCATATAAATCCTCAGCATCCTCTTCACGCCAAGCTCTTAATATCAGTCTTTCTGTCACTATATCCATTCCTAAATTCCGATTTATCTGCCTTATTATTAAACTTTGTTGCAAAATTAGTCATTTCTGATAAATATCGGAGATAAAACCGTAACTTTAACTTTTGTTGAAGTTAGGCTGCACCTCAGAAATACTCAAATTAATTTGGTATTTCATTCGGTTTGCACTAACTTTGTGCCTGAATTTAGGATGATTTATGAATAAACGGGAGCACGAATGGGCAATATCAAAATCATACGCGGTGTGTTTGACACCAAACTGGAACTGCAACATGCAGGGGTGAAGGCGGGTTTTCCTTCACCTGCCGAGGACTATATTCACGAGACGCTGGACTTCAACCGTGATTATATCCGGCATCCTGAAGCCTCGTTCTATGGCGACATCGAGGGTGACTCGATGAAGGATGCTGGCATCTTCGATGGTGACAGGGTCATCATTGACCGTGCGGTGGAACCGCATAACGGCTCTATCGTCGTGGCCTTCTGGAACGGTGAGTTTACCATCAAGTACCTCGACCTGACGCATAAGAGCGAGGGGTATATTGAACTGCGACCTGCCAATCCGGACTATCCCGTGTTCAAGATAGAGGCTGGCGATGACTTTCAAGTGTGGGGCGTAGTCATCCACTTGATACGAACGTTTGAAACGTTCTAAGTGAAAAGTGAAGAGTGAAAAGTGAATAATTTCTTTGACCTAAAGGTGCAAAGTGTGGCACGCAATGCTACCGCTATGTATGGGATAGCCGATTTGGACAACTGCTACTGCTCCTGCGAGAAAGTTTTCCGTCCTGACTTGGAGGGGAAGCCAATCGTTGTGCTGTCGAATAATGACGGTTGCGTGGTGGCTCGTTCCAATGAAGCCAAAGCGATGGGTATCAAGGAAGGTACGCCTTATTTCCAACTTGCCCAGCAGTTCCCCAACCAGAAGATAGCCGTTTTTTCCTCCAACTACGAACTGTACGGCGAATTGACAAGCCGTGTGATCAGCATCATCAGCAAAGAGACGCCTGCCTATTTCCGCTATTCGATAGACGAGTGTTTTATGTACCTCGACGGCATAGAACTCGATAAGCTGCAGCAATGGGGCGAACGGTTGCATCGTCGAGTGAAACGCGAGGTGGGTATGCCCATCAGCATCGGACTGGCTCCCAACAAGACGCTGGCTAAAATAGCCTCGAAGCTCGCCAAGAAGTTCGAGGTGTATAAGCATTGCTGCATGATCGATACGGACTACAAGCGAGAAAAGGCACTCGAATGGTGTCCGATAGAGGATGTTTGGGGCATTGGCAGACGCTATGCTGCCAAACTCCAGTCACTCGGTTGCAAGACTGCCCTCGACTTTGCCCAGCATCATCAGGATTGGGTTCGCCAGACTTTTAATAACATCAACATCGTCCGTACCTGGAAGGAACTGAATGGTGAGGATGCCGTGCCGAATGAGGCGCTCGAGCTCTGCTCGCTTGCTACCAACGGGACGCAAGAACTTGCTAAGAAGAAATCCATCTGCACCAGCCGCTCGTTCAATGGGATGATTTCTGACTACGAGACCCTGCGTACACAAGTCTCGAACTATGCCGCCCGCTGTGCAGAGAAATTGAGAACTCAGAAGACAGTTGCCACCACCGTTGGCGTATTCGTCAACACCAATGCCTTTCGTGAAGACCTGGCCCAATACTGGAACTTCCAAGAGACCCGACTCGTCACCCCTACCAGCAGCACCATCCCCATCGTTGGAGCCGCCTGTGATGTCTTGCAACGGATATTCCGTCAGGGCTATCAGTATAAGAAAGCCGGAGTCATCGTCATGGGCATCGGCCCCGACTCGCCCATCCAGCAAGACCTCTTCGACGTGAATGCCGAGCAGATTCAGAAGATGCGCCGTCTCGATGAAGTGATAGACCGCATCAACCGCATGCACGGCTCAGAAACCATCGTTATCGGTGCCCAGCAATACACACGAAAAAACGGTAAGGGCAAGGCTGCGATTGAGCGAGAGAAGAGCCGAGCTTGCTCGAGCTCTTCCGAGCGTGAGCAGGCTCGACCGAAGGTCAAAGCCGATGTCTTCGCCAATGCCATCAAGCACGACTTCAAGAGCAAGAATCCAACGACCCGTTGGAGCGACATTATAAAACTCAAATAAAAAAAATAGACTATGGCACATTTTGAACAATCTGACGATTACCGACGTGATGAACTGATACGAATCATCGAGCATTCTGTTGAGAAGTTGACGTTAGCAGAGTTAGAGGCCCTGTATTACGATATGACCACGAAGTCGTATATCAATGATAAATAAGTGATTAAGAATATGAAAAATCCGCAGCCTTATTTAAGATTGCGGATTGTTTTTTACTATTTTGGAGCAGGAATCACCCCAAGTTGCATTAGGAGTGAGAACATATCAGGTAAACCATGCTCACGGATAATCTTTCCATCCTTGAATTCGTAGATGTTCATGGCCGTAACACAGATTTTCTTGCCTGTGGCTGGCATGCCCATCAGCGGCTGTGTCTGTGTGCCAGTCATCGTGTAGCGTACCAGAATCTTGTCACCCTCGGAAATGGTTTCCTCTATCTTCCACTGAATATCAGGCATCGCACCACGCATCATAGCCAACACACCCATATAGCCCTCAAAGCCCTTCATAGGCTCTGGTGAGGTGGGGGCGTAGAAAATCACATCGTCACTGATGATTGGTTTGCCAATGGCAGCATCACCTGTGTTGATAAACTGAAGAAATTGCTCTATAAGTTGTCTGTTTGTATTCATATCTTGAATCGTTATAAAATGAAAATTATTTACTGTTCTTGTACCTCTCGCCGACGAAACCGTTACCAACTTCCCCTGCAATGAGGTCGAAATGCTGAAATATTGGCGGCGTCGGAGATAAATCATAATAGTCCATCTCTGCTATTGGCAAACAGAAATATTCCATCTGGTCATAGCTCGTATAAAGACGGGGCAATACGGGGTTGTTGTCGTATATCCATCGTTTCACATCATCCTCTACATTGAAGTTTACCATGCCAGAGCATCTGACGGAAATATTATCTGCGTAGGCTAGTATCTCAACATTAGGATTCTGGCGTAACTCCCGATAGACAGCCTTCTTCGCAGAGGTGGCAAAGTAGAGGACATGCCCTTCCTGCTTCATGATCTGGAAGATGCGCAACTTAGGCAGATTGCCCTCGCACGTAGCAAGGGCAATCTCTTTGTGGTCGCGAAGGAAACTTAATACTCGTTCCATCATTATCTTACAGATTATTTCTTGTACAGAGCCTGGGCCAGGGCATCGGCATCGCCCGGCAGTTCGGGATAGGCTGCTTTCAGAGCCTCGGTGAATGCTGCGGCATCCTTGTTGGCTGCAAGCAGTTCCTTCACCTTCTCCAGATAGGAAATTTTGAACTCCACCTGAGCCTTCTCAGCCAGACCACCGTGACCACCGATGAAGTATTTGGCTCCAGAGGCGAGGGCTTTCTTAGCCTCGGCCAGTTCTGCGTCAACAGCGGCAGCGTTGCCAATCTGCAGCGGACTTACGTGTGCTTCGGCAGGAGTCCAGTGGGTGTAATACACCTGCTTGCCGATGATGATAGAAGCAGCGGGGAAGTCGCTTGTTGCACCGTGTTGGAAATCAAAGTCAACACCGTTCCACTTCTGCGTCTGTCCAAAGGGAACCTCAGCAGCTTTCTGCGTGGGCAACTCTACCATCGTGTCGCCAAACTGCGAGGCAAACTGCTTCATCATGCCACCATAGATGGGACCTTCGATAAAGGCGGGCATACCCTCGGGCATCGTCAATGGAAGCTTGTCGCTGCCGCCCAGATGATAGTCGGTCACATCAATCTCCACGGGCTTGCCCAGCTTCTCGATGTAGTCGGCAAACTCCTTGGCATTCACCTTGAAGAGCGGATATTCCATCACGATGAGCGAGTCCTTACCCTCGATGATGTAGCTGGCATCGCCCATCACGTCGTTCGAGTTATACACATGCAGCTTAAAGCCGTCCAAATCATAGGCGGTGAATGCACCCGTCAGAGAGTCCTCTACCTCGGCGGCATCGTTCTGTGCCGTCTGCTGAGCCTTGTTACCGCAGCCTACCATCATGGCTGCTGCCATCATTGCGAATAATACCTTTTTCATTGTTCTTACCTTCTTTATAATTAATACTCGTTGTTTCTTGATTTCGAGTGCAAAGTTACGGCAACTTTTTCACTCCTGCAAGAAGGCACTTTTTGGTGCCATAGTTACCAAATGGTAGGAAATGTGACGGAATCGGACTCCCGTAAAAGTGACATTAACTAAGATTAACTAAGTGCAATACCGCCACTTGGTAACTTTTTGCTACCTTTGCCGCAAAATCTATAGTTATGGCAGATGTAAAAGCTGAGTATTTGGCCTGTCCCATCAGGCAGGTTATCAGTCGTTTCGGCGACAAGTGGTCAATGCTTGTCCTCTTCATGTTGAACAGGAGCGAGACTGGTGTGTTGCGTTTCAATGAGATACGCCGCCTGATGACGGATTGTTCCCAGAAGATGCTCTCGCAGACGCTGAAGAATCTGGAGCAGAGTCACCTTGTTCATCGTGAGGTCTATCTGGAGGTTCCACCCCGAGTGGAGTATTCCCTGACAGAGACAGGCCGTTCGCTGATGCCCGCCATCATAGCCCTCATCGACTGGGGCAAGGAGCACTTCGATGAAGTGGTAACAGATTGAAACGTATTCTTCGCCCATCGGAGACACCTTGTAACGGGGCGAGACTCTGACAGAAGACTCGTCCCACGAGGTTGCGACCAGCGACGGGAGCAGCCGACGGACTTCAAGGAAAAGAAATGCCCGGCACCGCTACCTCTTGATGGATGGCCGTGCCGGGCTGATGTTTCATAGTGCAGATTTTTTACTTGATGGTTATCCACACAGCCTCGCCTCGGTCTTTGGCCTCCACGATTTTCTGCTTCAGGCGATGAACCCAGATGCGGCTGTCAAGCACCTTGCCGACCTCTCGGTTGACCTCCGGTCGACCCTGCTCACGCTCGGAAGCCGAAGTAAACTCCGCCTTCTCTCGCTCAATCGCAGGGTTCTGGCCTACTAGGATGCAGCCCTCGGTGTCTTTGGCTGTGTTACCGGCATGAATGCGAATACCCTCGAACTTGGGGACTCCGAGCAGGATGGGGAGCCATTGCTTGAACTTCGGCGAGTAGCTGATGACCACGGCATAGCGGCCTTCGGGGATGGCTGAGCGGCCTTTCACCTTGTAGGCACCGTTGGCGTAGTCGCGCCATGTGGGTTCCAGCGTGTCGCAGAAATAATGGTCTTCGTAGCCGGGCATATACTCATCGTCAACCCTCTCGCGGATGGAAAGCCTACCGATGGTGTAGGTCTTCCGTTTTGCTATACGTTCCAATATCAGTTCCATATCAATTGCGGTATTTGAGTTTTGAAAAAATGTTGGCTTCCAGCCGACAGTTTCTCGCCATGGCAGAATCGGTGCGAGCACCATTCTGCTCATTTGGCTTGTCGAAACTGTTCAACTGTTCGTTCGCCTCGCTGTTCGCTTCCGAAGAGGCTTTTTGCTCGATGTACCCCCGATTGCGCCACATACGAATCATGTCCTGCGTTCCCTCACGGCTGAGTCCCTGCTGACGGCGTACAGCGACGGCATCATCGAATGAGAACTCGTTGGGCAGCAGTTCCAACAGATTACGAGGGCCGCGACGCTGCTGACTGCGACTGCCGTTGTTGGCATCTTCGATAGCCTCGCCAAAGAAGTGCATCTTACACCAGAGGTCGTATTTCAGTGACCAGCGGACGAACGCCTCCATGTCGCGAGACCAATGATAGTCGTGAGCCACGAAAAGCACGCAGGCCTTCAGGTAGGCAATGACCAGCGCACGGAACGAGAGATTTTCGTAGGTTCTCGACTGCGAGAGTCGTGAGAAGTCGGCACACTCGTTCTTCAGTTTCACGGCCAGTCGGAACGCCTGTGGACAGTCTATCAGTCCCCTGGCCGACGTAAGCCGCTCGATGTAGGGGCGCAACTGCTCGTCGAACTGAGAGTCGTAGGTGCCATAGACGGGCATCTCGGCTCCTATTTCCCGTTCGGGGATGGTGCAGAAGTTGATGCGTGAGATAGGGCCTTTCGTCAGGACGTTGCGGAAGTACTGCTGACCACATTGAATAGTGGTTGAGGCGTTCCAATTGAACCTGATGGTCACCTTCTCCGTCACCGATTGTGTGCCGATACGCGTCTGACCGTAACGGTGGTTGTGGTCAAAAGCCAGACACATAATCTGGAACTGCTGACCGCCACGGCCATTGCCCTTCAGCGCATCGAACTGGTCAATCTCGTTCAGCAGGGCGTACAGGAAGTGCTCGTCGGCATCAGCCATGCGCTGCACGAAGGCCGCATTGGTCACGTCGGGGTCTATCTCCTGAATCACCAGACCTTCGGGACGCTGTGCCTTGTCCTTGTTCGCCCCCCGGGAGTTCACCTGCTGTTTCCAGGCTTTTTCACGCGCTAAGTTCTCATCGTCGCGACGGCGAATGTCGGCCATGATGCGGTTGATAGGTTCGGTGATACAGTCTTTACCAGCACCCGTTCCAGCCATCAGCACGTTCATCAGCGTGGCCTCGTGCTCCACGTTGTCGATGTAGCGGAAGCGCGTCTTGTGCAGATGAGCGGCCAATGAGGGGAACACCGCATGAGCCACGGCGGGCTTGTAGATGTCGGGGGTGTTCTGGGTGAGCAGTTTGATGAGCGGCGGCAACCGTTTGGGCATCTCCGGCGGCACAGCGCCAAGCCCTGTCTCAGCAGCCGCTGTTTCGTCCTTAGGCTGTAGGCTGCTGATGACCTCCTGCAACTGCTTCGGCATGGAGTAAAACCGCCCTTGGCAAGCCGAGTGAATCAGTCCTCGCAGCTCCTCTTCCGACAGCCCGTAACGGGGCATAATCTCCAACAGCGTCTGCTCGTTGTTATCGGTGATGTAGCGCAGATGAGCAGCCAGACGGTGCAGCCGGTCGTTACGTTCGCCAATAGCCGGTTCGCCACCCGTTCGGCGGAACCACTCGCTGATGATGTCACGATAGGCGATGCCCTTGAAAGATTGAATACAATTTGCTTCCCCAGTAGGGTTTGCCGATATGGTCACTACAGCAGGATTTTTCGCAGTAGAAACTACGGTTGCAGGTTTGAAATCATTCACCTCTACCGCCTCTATCTTTTCGTCAAACATGCGCTTGTCTGGCCCATAGATAACGTAGTTGCGAGGCACGGCAAACGAACCGCGAGCCAAGTCCTTCGTCTTCGAGTCGTCGGTCACTCCCAGTTCAGAGGCCAGCCACTGTTTCGACTGCTCTATCTGCTCCGCTGCCGACAGATGGGCGAACTGACGGGGAATGATATAGACGATGCGCAGTCCTTTACCCGAACAGCTGACATGTACCAACACGATAAGTTCGTCAAGTTCCTTACTGACAATCATCGTGCGCAGACGTTCCCACACCCTGCGCGGGTCTTCACCTTGCAAGTCGTCAAGGTCGAGATAAGCCATCCCAGTAGGCACGGCACTCTCCGCATGGCGGTGACCGTCGCTATAGTTGGCCATGAACATCAGCAGCGGCAACTGCTGTTTCAACTGTTTAGCCTCGTCTGAGTCGTGATCAACTTTTACTAACAAGCGGCACGTCTGAGCCACCAGGGGCGAATCCAGAATCTCGCTGAGTTTTTCTGAGGGGCAAGCCAGCACCTCTGCTGACTTGCCGTTTTTGCAATAAGAAATCATGTTCGTTCCCTCCTATTTTAGAGTTTAACACCAGTTACAGCCTCCTCGCTCTCGCGCAGGAACGTCTCTGCCATCGGAATGCCCTCGCTCTTGAATATCTTCAAGGTGAGTTGAATGGCTCCGTCCTTCGTGGCCGACAGTCGTCCGTGAGCCACTTTCTTGATGAGCGTGGCCGATGAACGAACCCTCGACTGAGCAATGAAGTCGAACGTGCCGTTCGAGAGTCGCTGAGCCACGCCCTCGCGGCGCCAGCCCTTCATCATCTGTGCCCCAGGGTCGTCGGGCAAAAACTGTACATACTCGTTACTCTTCTCGTCGTTGGTGAATACGGCCTGGCCGTTCACCTGAATAAAAGTCTCTTTCATAAATGCTAAGAACTTTTTGGTGTGTGAGGAAGAAGCGTCTGAAATTGGTACCTTTTCACTCGCGAGACTCTCTTCGGCTCACTTCGCTCCCAGCGGTTATAAAATAGAGTTGTGTCTCAAGCGTTCAGACTCTCCTGAGAGAAGTCCTCTCCAACTGTTTTGACGGTGCAAAGGTACGGTAAATTACGTATAACTGCAAGTAAATCAATGATTTGCATTAGACACACAAAAGAGGGCTTTGGATAGGAAATCCCCTAAAAAAATAAACACTTTTAGATGGGCTATGAATGAAGTTTAGACAGCCTTTCAACCAAATTTTAGACAGCTGATGCAGTGACCTGTCCAAAAGTTGACTTCTTTCTTGATGTTCTGCGGCGTTAGACAATAAAAAAATTGGATGAGCCCCGCAGAAACTCATCCAACTAATCTTCCCAAAACAGCGTGTTCCGTCTAAAATATTCCCGTGGTCTGTAGCTTATTGCTGAAAGCCTCGGCCAGCATCGCGTCGGTGAAGCCACCCTCGCGCAAGTCCTTGCGCTTGGCACTGATGCTGTTCCAGCCCAACGTCTTGTAGTGGCCGTCTGGCTTGTACGACTCGCAGAAGTATTTCGTATAGAACTCCTTCTCCTTCTGCTCCTCAACGCCGCTCCACTTGATAAACTGTACCAACTGCGTGCTCGAGAGTTTGCCTTCCTGCCCCTCTGCCCCCTCTATCTCGTCGTAATGTTCAATCACCTGCCTTGCCTGCAGTGCCTTCTGATGATTGCTCGGCCAAAGCAGTGCTTCCTGATCGGTAAGTCCGTCGTTCTGCCCTTCACGTACACACTTGATGACCAGAAACTGCGTCAGTTCCTTCTTGTGGTGGCGATGATAGCCCTCAGTGAGAAACTTGTCGCGGTTCTGGCCTGCCCGCTGCCTCAGCTTTTCCAATTCGTTGTCGGGCAGTTCCTTGGTCTGCACCAAAAAGTCCGATGCCGCCCTGACCGTGGTCAGCAACTCGTCGCAACTCTCCTCATATATCTGTCGCAGCCGAACAATGTCTTGACGTGTTTCGCTCTCCTCTTGGATCATCTGGTGACAAAGAGCCAGCGAGGTAGCAGCCGTGGTAAACAGCGTGTCGAGAGCCTCATACAATTTCCTGACGGGTTCGGGATAGGAATCCAAACCAAACATGTCGGGCGTGTATTCGCCATGACTAATGGGCGATTTCTCAAAGACAGTAGGCACTTCAGCCCCTTCTGGCAACTGCCGGTAGTCGCGTGGGGTGGTCTTATAGAATATCTTCTTCAGCCCGGCTATCGTGCTGCGGATTTTGCCAAACAGCACTTCAGCCGTCTCAAAGCACTTGTTGTTCTCTGTGGCAAACTGACGTATAAAGGTTTCAGAGAACCTCACCAGTGCCCGCGCCTCAATATTCACACGAGCTTGATACAAGCGCACCATCTCGGTGGTTTGCTCCACTTCGTACAGCGTGCGGTGTTTCGACTTTATACCCTCAATGAATCTTGTCTGCTGGAGTTCGGCCATCGCACCAATCACCATCTCCAGCCCCGACTGGTCATGCTCAACTACTGTCTTTGGAATCATATTTATTTCTTCAAAAGGATTTTTATTTTCTATGAAATAAAATGCAATTACCGTGCCAACACCCATTGATTGTGCCAAGATGTCACACCCGTGCCGAACAGACGAACAGTGAACAGTTTTCGTGCGAACATGTAAGAAAGGTTATAATTATATTTATATAATTATCCATCTATAGTCAGTTCGCTCACTCAAACTGTTCGAACTGTTCGTTCGGTTTCTGTTCGATTCTACACATTTCATATTGCCAGCGAACGAACAGTTGAACAGTTTTCTTGAACCAATACATATAGCCGCACCTTGCCCGCTGCCGACGAAACGTAATCTCGCTGCATCGAAAATTACGGCTTTGAGGCGACGAAATTACGGCTCGTCAAAAACGCTCAAATTGGTGCTGAAAACCGGGGCAAATCGGAGGCCGAAATTTGGAACATGGCGAAAAATGTCGTACCTTTGCATTGTCAATCGATGGAGCAGCGAGAGCCATGAAAGCTCGCTTTCAAATGGCCGAGTCGCGACAGAGATGGACGAAGTCAATCATGAGAGACAAAGCGGTAAGTGGCAAGCCGATGTAGATTGCTGCAACTAGAGTCTAATACCATGAAAAACACACAACTATGGCAAAGATTTTGTACGAAGTAAAGAAAAACACGAACATGAAGAGCACGGCCTTCGGCAAGTGGTTCGCCCAGATCAAGACGCTGGAGACGCTGAACACGCGCAAGCTGGCCAACCACATCTCGGAGCACGGAAGCATCTACACCCCCGATGTGGTGTACGGCGTGCTGGAGAAGTTCCGCAGCTGCCTCTTGGAGATGCTGCTCGAGTCGAAGAAGGTGAAGATTGAGGGCCTGGGCACCTTCTACTGCACGGTGGAGAACACCAAGGGCGGCGCCCAGAAGAAGGAAGACTTCAACGTGAACAAGCACCTGAAGGCGCTGCACATCCGATTCCTGCCCGAGCAGGAGGCCGAGCAGAACATCAGCTCGCGCGAGTTCCTGAAGAAGGCCGAGTTCATCAACATCGAGAACTGGCTAAAGGAGAAGGAAGAGCAACCCGACCCCGAGCCGGAGCCTTAGACGAGACGGGGTGGGAGACTGACCGACCACCTCCCACCCCGATACAACGAGAGAGAACTGAATTTTATTAACCCACTTAAAAACCATTTGACACCATGAAAAAGGAAACGTGGAAGACCATCCTCCAGATCATCAGCAGCATCATCGCCTCTGTCATCACGGCACTGAGCACCACCAGCTGCATGGGCTACGGGCCCTTCTGAAGTGAAAAGTGAAGAGTGAAAAGTGAAAAGTGAAAAGTGAATAATTTCTTTGACCTAAAGGTGCAAAGTGTGGCACGCAATGCTACCGCACTCATGACATCATGAGAAGGCTGACAGCAGACACGAGAACCTGCTGCCAGTCTTTTCTTTATTGATGAAGCTCTCGCAGAATCGCAACTTTGGCTTCGCCGAAGTTGCTCACGCTCGGCCAAACGAGCAAGCTCGATGGCTCTCACTTAATTGCAACTTTGTGACTATTGACATTGTGACATTAAGGAGGTTTTACAAATAATCCCGAAGATATTTTCTCTTTTCACCGAAAATTCGTAATTTTGCATCTATGAAACAACGTACTGAGGAAGAATTCTATGCCAAGAGCAAGCCGAGACCTTCGGAAGAGGTTCGAGAGATCTTCGAGAAGCCAAGCCGAGTCTTTCGTTAGGGTAAGAAGAGGGTAAGAATAACCCCAAGAAGAGGGATAGAAGATAGTAAGAAGTAAATAAGAATAAAAACGAGAAAATAAAGAAAAATATGGCAAATAAAGAACCTGGATATGTTTATATTCTCACTAATCCAAGCTTTAGAGAGGATTGGGTGAAGATTGGCAAGAGTTCACGTCCTGTGGATGTGAGGAGCAAGGAATTGGATAATACAGCCGTTCCTCTGCCGTTCGAGATTTTCGCCACAATGAAGACGGCGAAGTACAACGAGGTGGAGAAGTTGGTACATAAAACCATTGACCGCCTCACCGATTTGCGTATCCGACAGAACCGTGAGTTCTTTAATGTTGCTCCGCAAATGGCTCTCGACATATTCCGCGATATAGCAATGACGATAGATGATGCAGAAGTAACCCTTTACGAAGACAACAAGCCAATAGTAGAAAGCGGATGCAAGGAACAACAGAAACGAGAGGTGAAGCGCCCCCGTTTCAAGTTTTCCATGTGTGGCATCAAAATTGGCGAACAAGTCACTTTCGATCCAACGGGTATTGTTGTAAAGGTTGCTTCCGATGACAGTATCGAATACGAAGGACGCATCTATAAACTCTCGCCTTTCGTTGGTACCTTCATGCCAGAGGAACATCGAAATGCCTCTGGTGCCTATCAGGGTGCCAAGTATTTCTCCTATAATGGGAGAGTACTGGATGAGATAAGAAAAGAAAAAGAATGTATCGAATAACTAAGATAGTACATTATGATTACAAAAGATAATTTAGCCGCCCTTTTATTACATCCGAATTTTGGTTTCACGAAAAGGGGGAATATATATAAGAAAGAGTATTTTCAAGGCGCAAGTATTGAAGTAAACACCGATACTCAGAAAATTACATATTCTCCAGTAGATTCTCTTTTCAAAGAAGGCGAATTCCCCACAAAAGACAAGCCGGCTAATGGTTTTGTAATTCATAGGGATACGACATTAAATTTTAGTGCAAATGAAAATTTTGTCTGTTTGGTTTGTACCCATCTTTTGCTTAAAAAGGGATACGAGCCAAAGCATATAGTCTTTGAGCCCGCATTTAAAGTAGGCCACGTAAATAAGCCTTCATATGGCGACATACTTGTTTTTGACAAAGAATACAATCCGCTTGTTTTGATAGAAAACAAAACATTTGGAACAGAATTCAGCAAAGAATGGAACTTGATGCAGAAAGATGGAGGACAGCTTTTCAGCTACCTTGGTCCACTCGTTAATGTTATGGGGCGATGCCAGAATCTTGTTCTTTTTGCTGCCGATTTTGACGAAAAGGAAGTCCTTCTCAAAAACCATATTATCACTCTAAAGGATAATGAAAAACGTCTCAAAGAGTTGGATAATGCAAAGTCATTTGCAGATGCCCAAGGAAAATATTATGAAGTTTGGGATCAGACATACGGAAAGTCATTCGAGACCAAAGGCCTTTTTGAAGACGACATCGAGGCCTATTCTGTTGGAAAACTCAAATATACGATAAATGATTTGAAGGGGTTGTCTCATGCAGAGATACGCCCTATATACCATGAGTTTGCAACGATATTGAGAAATCATGCAATCACCGATTTCGAACATTCGTTTTATATCCTTATCGATCTGTTCCTCTGTAAGATTACCGACGAACTTAACAACCCTGATGACCTACAGTTTTATTATAAAGGAATTGCCCGTGACACGCCCAAGGAATATTGCAATCGATTGTTGAAACTGTACCAGCAGGGAAAGCGGCAGCTCTTTAATGTGGAGGTTGTAAACAAGGATGAGGAAGATATAAAGCAGATTTTTGAAGATACCGGTCGTTCTCTTGTAACCAATGGACTGTTCGCAGGCATCAAGGAGCTGTTTGAAGAAATGAAGTTCTACAACATCAAGAAGTTCAACTTTATAGATGTGGAAAATCGGGAAGAATTTGAAATGAACTTTCAGATTCTGATAAAAATTGCAGCCCTCATACAGGACATCAACCTGAGCTCCAGCGAAACCAACCATTTCTTTGGCGACCTGTTTGAGGGTCTTCTTTCCAAAAACGTTCACCAGACGGAGGGGCAGTTCTTTACACCACTTCCAATAGTCAACTTTATCATCAATTCTTTGCCTCAGTTCCCTAATACCGACAAGGTGAAGGTACTGGATTATGCCTGTGGCGCCGGCCATTTCCTGACCGAGTTCGTAAAGCATTATCCAAAGGCTAAAATATACGGGATAGAGAAAAGCCAAACGTTGAGTCAGGTTGCAAAAATCGCTACTATCATTAATGGCTGTCAGGACTCTCGCATCATCTTTAAAGACTCGCTGAGTCATATAAACACGATGGATGTACGATACCAAGGATTTGACAAAGAATCTTTTGACTGTATTATTGCTAATCCGCCATACAGTGTAAAAGGCTTTTTGAATACAATGGAACAAAAAGACCGTGATCAATATGAGTTGGCAAAATCAGTGGAAGAGAAAGCTTATTCTACGAACAAGTCTATCGAATGTTTCTTTGTCGAGCGTGCTCAACATTTTTTGAAGAAAGATGGTCTAATGGGCATAGTCCTTCCAAGTTCTCTATTGAGTAACGAGAATATATTTACTAAAACCCGTGAAATCATTTTCACGAACTTCAACATCCTGGCAATTGCTGTTATGAACAGCCGCACATTTGGTTCAACAGGAACAAACACCGTTATACTATTCGCTCAGAAGGTGAAGAAAAACTCGGAAGGGCTTCTCCACACATTTATGGAAAAGAAGGATTACACCCAGTACACAACCAGCGGTGCGATAGACTCCTATATCCAAAAGCAGGGCTATCCCAAAGATGAATATTTTGCATTTATGCAGGATAACATACTTGGGGTGAACCTTAAAAAAACAGAAGTATTTAAAGATTATGAATCAAACTTTAAGATATCACGTGTAACTAAAAGCCTTCAGAAAGAATGGTTTGCCAAATCCTGTTATTATAAGGAAGGAATTAAGGAGAATTCAAAGGAGTACAAGGAACTATTCGCTCTTTTCCTGTCAAGCAACGACTACAAGGAACACGAAGAAGCTGAATACAGAAGGCAATTCGTTGCTTTTGCTAAAGGTATTGAAGAAAAGAAGCTCAACGTTTATATTCAAACTGATAATAATGTTGTCGCCCTGTTACAATCTCCACCAGAAAAAGTTGATAATAAAAGTAATAAAGCAGAGGTTGTCAAATTCTTAGGCTATGATTGGAGTGAACGCAAGGGTGATGAGGGCATAAAGTACCTGACAAGCCATATTCAAGAAGCTGATGGTTCAGAGGATGAGGATGATACAGATACCGAAATCGTTCAAGCCATCAATTCTATAAAGTATATAGAAACGCCACTTTACAATCCAAACGATGATAACGACGAAACAAAGTTTTCATACGCATTGAGAAAACATATAACTGACGTCTGCAATAAATTCTCTTTTGGATTGGTAAAAGGTAATTGCGAAAAGCCTTATTATAGTGTTGCCAATGAGCTTTTGCAATATGCCAAGCTAACCGACCTAATTGAATTTGATAGAACAGCATTTAACCTTGCTTTAAAAACAAGCATTGAAAAGAAAACGGAAGAAGTGACTTACAAAGAGGGGATTATTGTCGATGTTTTAGGGAATGTATGTGAAATTCAAAAAGGAACAGCTATCACATCTTCCGAAATAGAAGACGGTGATTATAAAGTCGTAGCAGGAGGTGTCGATTTTGCTTATATGCATAATAAATATAACCGCCCAGAAAATGTGATTACTATATCTGCTTCTGGTGCAAATGCTGGTTATGTAAACTTTTGGACGGAAAAAATATTTGCGTCTGATTGCACAACAATTATAGGCAAGAGTTTTGAAGATACTTGCTTCGTTTATTATTTCCTAAAGGCGAATCAAACGATGCTCTTTGATTTGCAGAAAGGAGCTGCTCAGCCTCATGTGTATCCTAATGACATAAAGCAAATTAAAATACCCCTGGCACCAAAAGTAATTCAACATAAAATTGTTGCTGAGTGTCAAGCAATTGATAAAGAGGTGCACAAGGCATATGAGAGAATTTACGAATTACAAGAAGAAATAAAAGGGTTAGTTTCAAACGTTAAAGGTAAAAAGACAAAACTAGGAGACATATACAAGATTTCTTCTGGCGGAACTCCTTCTAGAAAAAATTCATCCTATTGGATTAATGGAGATATCCCCTGGGTAACGACAACAGAAGTAACAAACAGTATTATTACCTCGACAAATGAATGTATAACAAAATCAGGTTTAGAGAATAGTTCTGCTAAAATTTACCCAATAGGTTCCTTGATAATTGCGATGTATGGACAGGGATCAACTCGTGGACGAACTGCAAAATTGGGAATAGAGGCTTGCACTAATCAGGCTTGTGCTGTTCTTTATGAAAAAAAGATAGAAGTAGAAACAGATTTTGTGTGGTTTTACATGCAAAGTCAATATGAGAAATTACGATCTATTTCTCATGGCTCTGTTAGGCCAAATTTGAATGCTAATGATATTATAAATTACGAGATTCTACTTCCCACATTGGCCGAACAAAAGACTATCGTTACCAAAATTCATGCAATAGAAGACGAGATAGCATCCCTTAAGGCTATTTGTGATGAAGCACCAGCTCGTAAAAAGGCTGTTTTGCATCGAGAATTAATTGAAGGCGACAAGCAGGAAAGTACTATCGAGACTGTTGAAATTGACACAGAGAAAGATGAAACCAAGGTGATTATTCTCCCAGAATATCGCGAAGGTTGCATTCCGCTTTATACTTTGCGTGCAGCATGTGGCTATTTTGAGGACGGAGAAGTTCCAGAAGAAGAGGGCTGGGTAGATGCATCAGGCAATGGATTCTCTCCCGACCCCAAGCGCCACTTTGTAGTTCATGCCAAAGGCAATTCCATGTTACCAAAGATAAAGGATGGCGACCTCTGCGTATTTGAGTGGTATAGAGCAGGTTCACGCAATGGTGAGATAGTGCTTACTCAAAGCAGCGAATTTGATTCTGAATATGGTGGCAAATATACCATCAAGAAATACCATAGCGAGAAAGTGGTGACAGAAGAAGGCTGGCAGCATAGCAAAGTGGAGTTGATTCCGCTGAACAAAGACTTTGATGTGATTGAGCTCGACGAAGAAACTGAATATAGAACTATTGGAATACTAAAGTGTGTTTTGTCTAACGAATAAGTATTTGATTAATTATATGGAGAAATATTATGCTTACTTAGACGAATGTGGAGGTTATGGCTTTAATGATTCTGTATTGGAGCAGGAAAGAATGTTTATTGTTGCTGCTGCCATAATAAAAGAATCAGATATCGAAGTCGTCAATTCAGCTTTAAGTAGTATCAGTCAAGAAGATTTTGGTGGACAAGAAATAAAGTCAAATCGAATTAAAGGGAACCATTCGAGAAGAATTCGCGTTTTAAACAAAGTTATCAAGCTACCATTTAACATCGTATGTCTTGTTGTTGACAAACGCGAAATACTTTCCTCTCATGGTGTTAGAAGAAGTAAAAAGTATTTCTACGAATTTTTGAATCAGCTGATTTATAATGAACTTCGCGGAGCTTATCCTTTTTTACGAATAGTTACTGATGAAGTTGGGAACCCTGAATTTGCAGAAGAATTTGCAAAATATGTCAGATCACATCGAAAACCTGTAACTCTTTTTGATAATGAAGAATTTGATGTAGTAAACAGCAAATATGTTAATGCTGTTCAACTAGCCGATCTTATTGCAGGAACATTATCTTATGTTTATGAAGACTCAAAAAGGAATGCTGTTCCAGAGGATATTGATTATCTGAAGATGCTTGAGAAGAAATTACTACGAACGAAATTCTTCCCTAAAAGCTATGATGAGTTACTATTTGAGCATCCTGAAGGAGACAACAATTACAATCAGCAAATTGCTAATATCTCTTATAGGAAAGCCGAACAATTTATCGTAAATCATTCTCGATCTACTGACGATTATGAACGACGACAGGTTTTTACTTTGAAATACCTGTTGTTCAGATTTAAATACAATTCTTTAAGACGATATATCTCAACTAAAGAGCTAATGAGTGCATTGGTTAGGGCTGATTATGGGCATATATCAGAACAAGCATTTCGCAGTAAAGTAATAGGTTCCTTACGCGATAAAGGCGTTATTATCTCGAGTTCTCCAAAAGGATACAAATTACCTTCATCTGAAAAAGAGATTTTTGATTATTACCAACATGTAAGTGGAGTTGTTTTACCAATGATACACCGACTAAATTTGTGTAATGAATCATTGCGGTTAGGTTCAAATAATGCCCTAAACTATCTATCAAACAATGAATTTAAAGGCTTGCAAATTATCGTTGATGCGATGAAACAAAATGACCACAAATTGGAGATATAGCGAACAATAGTCATATACATCATAACAATAGTACGCAATAGCAACAGGAACAAAAACGTTATAAGACATATGAGACTACCAATTAACATAGAAGAATTGCTCGGTGGACGGGCTGTAGAGGGTGACCGCATTGAGTATAAGACGGGATGGAATCCGGATGCTATCTACCGTAGCGTGTGCGCTTTCGCCAACGACTTTGACGAGACGGGTGGTGGTTATATCGTGGTGGGTGTGAAGGAGGTAAACGGTCGTCCAGTCCGTCCCGTCATCGGCATCGACCCCAATCAGATTGAGCCTATTGAAAAGGATATGGTGGGATTCAACAACCTGATGCAGCCCTACTATCAGCCGCGACTGTATATTGAGGAGGTCGACGGGCAGACGATTCTGGTCATCAAGGTGTCGGCTGGAGAGCGTCGTCCTTACAAGGTGCCTGACCAAATCACCGCCAGACAGAAGACTCACAAAAACATCAATTGCTACATTATTAAATTTAACAATCCCTAACATTAGTAACAAAATAACTAAAAATATTTAAGTATGGAAAGAGTTGATTATCAATCGTTAGTTATTCAAGATATAATCAATCTTGAAAAACAAGGAGAATTAGACCTAAATCCTTGGTACCAAAGACGTTCTGTATGGAATGATAGTCAAAAATCGTATCTAATTAATACGCTTTTTGAACGGAAACCAATACCAACGCTGTATATACGTCACACGATAGATCTTGAAAAAGAAAAAAGCATGAAAGAGGTTGTCGATGGCCAACAAAGAATAAGAGCAATTCTGAGTTACTATAATAATGAAATCAGTTCTCTTTACCCTGAAACAGGAAAGCGCTTAAAGTTCAAAGATTTAAATGCCTCCCAAAAACAGCGTTTCTTAATGACGCCACTACCCATTGGCTATTTGCAAGGTGCGACAGACGCAGATGTAATAGATATATTTGCACGTATCAATTCTGTTGCAAAATCACTAAATGCGCAAGAAAAGCGAAATGCCAAATTTAGCGGTTCTTTCAAGCAATTCTGTATCTCCGAATCTACTAAGCGCTTGGAGTTTTTTAGGAAATATAGAATTTTCTCAGCTAACGATTTTGCAAGAATGAATGAGGTGCAATTCATGGCAGATGTCATAATTAATCTGTTAGATGGATTGACGACATATAGTTCTAAGAAACTAGATGATTATTATAAGAAGTACGATGAGGATTTCAATGAGTCTGAAACGATAAGTGGAATTCTTAATCAAATTTTTGATTTTATTATCCAGATAGAACCGACGGCAATTATAGATACGATCTTTCAACGTCCACCATTATTCTTTTCGCTTATGATAGCTTTAGGCAGAGATACAGGTTTATATGTAACTCAAAAAGTTGAGCGTGGATTGATAGAAATAGATGCCCATTATAATATTGAGGATATTAATGAAAAAAGTCCAAATGATATAGAATTTTATAATGCGGTCTCTGCTACAACTCAGGGTGAAAAACAGAGGACTATTCGTGATAATTACATTAAAAGTTTTATATTGTAAATGCCACGCCTAAGTATAAATGCCTCATATAAAAGTGCCATTGACAATTTGAATGTCATTAATAGATATCTGATAAAAAGTAAAGGTTTACAATCAGATATGCAAGGATTCGTTGCAGAAATATTAATGTTGAGGCTTTTTGGCATTTTGGAAACATGTATGCTTGAGGTCTCTATTCGAATAGCTTGTGGTGTACCATACCGAAATGGGATGTCATCTCATCCAATAGTTCTTTGTACTAGCAAAGCAGAGGCTATGGAGAAATTTCACACAGAAGGCCGCTCTAAAAGGATTAACTATTTGCAATTTTCAAATGTTCATAACATTAGTAATGCCATAAAATATGTGATAGATACAAGTGAGCCCCTAAGAATAAAATTATCTCGTTACGGAAATGAATTTGAAGAAATGAGGAAAATACGTAATCATATTGCTCATCATACTCAAAGTACCTTATCTGATTACAAACAAGTCATAAGAACACGATATGGTGCAAATTTAAAAATTAAGCCGGGAGCTTTTTTGATTTCAACGAAAAGAGAACCTAGAGCCTTGATAGAAACATATTATCAAACAGTTAAAATTATAATAGATGACGTTACTAATGGTTGAGAGAACAGAAATAAAAGATAATATTTCATTGTTCTCGAAATATGGGCAGTTGAATTGGTTAACTCGACAGAGTTCTTAGGTCATTAAACATAGTGGATAACTCGGAAAGAGACTTTTTAACAATAGGAAGTATGGCACATCTACAAGAAGAAAAAATAGGCAAATGTCTTAATGACATTCAAAAGTACGAAGAGCGGGGAAATCTGCTTGCAGGACAAAGTTGGATGCATCTATTCAACTCTAATGCTCCTGTGAGTGTGTCTGCCATTCACAACGGGCTGGAATGTGTTAAGGCAAAAATGAAACTGAGTGTGCTTCAAGACAATCAGCATACCGATGAAGACAAGAAAAAGCGACTAAATCAGATAGACCTCGAAATCCGTCAGACGGAGGTAATTATGAAACATGATTTAGAATATAAGGGGTTATTAATACCATAAATGACAAAAGATACGTTAATAAATATGGATATAGACGAAATAAAAGAGATTATAGCAAAAGACGAAAACCGAGTGCTTGAACTGAAAAAGACTACGGGGGAACTCATCAAGGGAATGCAGTCGCTATGTGCATTCCTGAATACTGATGGCGGATGGTTGTTCTTTGGCATTACGCCTGACCTAAAGATATTGGGCCAGAACGTAACTGACAACACCCAAAGAGAAATAGCACATGAGATGACAAAACTGGAGCCTGCTATCAGCCTGCCTATACAACTCTTCGACATTCCCGAGCGACCTGGATTCAGCGTTATTGGAGTGCATTGTGATGGTGCTAAGTTTGGCGATGCTCCATATACCTACGATGGAAGACCTTATTATAAGGTTGAGAGTACAACGGTTCTAATGCCTCGTTCCATGTTTGAGGAACGACTGAGACGCAGCAATCCCAGCCGTTTCGCTTGGGAGAGTCAGACACCTGACAATCTCCACTTGGAAGATTTGGACGAGGATCGTATCAAAGGGGCTGTTGCATACGGTGTTGATAGAGGCCGTATGCCTGCATCTGCAATGACTGAAAGTACATGGGGACTGCTTGACAAATTCGCCATGACAGAAAATGGTAAGATCAAGAATGCAGCAGCAGCCTTGTTCATCAAGAGCCCTACAGCCTATCCTCAGTTCTTGCTACGTATGGCTCGGTTCCAAGGTATTGAGAAAAAAGTCTTCATTGACAACATGAGGGAAAAGGGCAATTTCTATCAGTTGTTGGATGCAGGTATGGCTTTCCTGTTCAAGCATCTGAATCAAAGTGGAGTAATCAAGGGGCTGCGTAGAGAAGAACGATTGGAGATTCCTGTAGAGGCATTGCGTGAAGCATTGACGAATGCACTTTGTCATCGACTGCTGGATGCGCCAAGTGGTAGCGTCGGCATTTCCGTTTTTGATGACCGCGTAGAAATCGAGAACACAGGCCATTTGCCTAATGAACTGACTGTTGAGACTATCAAGCAGTCGCATCGTTCTTTTCCTCAAAACCCCATCATAGCAGAAGCACTGTTCAAAACAGGTTTCTTGGAAAGCTGGGGAACTGGTGTACAAAGGATGATGGATGCATGTAAGGATGCAGGATTGCCTGAGCCAGAATATGGTACTGATGGGCTATTCGTCTGGATAACCTTCAAGCGTCCGAGGTTAGACACTAACTTAGACACCATCTCTGATACTAGCTCTGATACTAGCTCTGATACCATCTCTGATACTCTGATACTTTCTGCTAAGCAAAATGAGGTCTTATTATATTGTATGGTGGAACGAAGTAGCAGAGAAATATTAAATCATATTAATGTCACATATCAAAACAAAAATATTCAGAAGTTCATCAATGAACTAGTAGATGCAGGCTTATTGAAACGTACCATCCCTGACAAGCCTAATTCGCCATTGCAGAAGTATATCAAAGCATAAATCAGTTAGATACATGTCCGAAAGCAGATAACGTTTTCGGACATGCTCGTTATTAACGCTTAAAGCTATTACCATTATCGAATTCCTCGTATCGGGTGTTTTGTCCAATTTCCCATTCACGGTTTTGGTCTCGTGAGCCTTCCTTGCTAATGGTAGATTTGCGAACGTAATGCCCGACAGACTGTTGCTCTTGAACAGTGCCAAACTCCTTGATTTGGATTTGGCCCAATTGACTTTCTCCAAATGGATGCGCCTTTATCCACGCCTGACGGTCATTGGCATTCAACGTATCTGTCATATACGATGGCAAGTCGATAAAATCTTCACCATAAGAGATGCGACCTTTGGAGAGATAAGTACCGAACTGGCGACGAAGCAAACGGTTCAGTTCTCGGGTGGTCAGGTCGGGGTTGTCCTCCAGCATGGCATCGATGAACTCAGGCTCAGCGGATTTATGCTACCTTCTGGCCTATTAAAAAGAAAACACCCAATCTTACATTTTTGGGTGTAAAATTGGGTGTAAATCTCGTAAATCACTGATAATCAAGTGACATTGCGGAGAGAGAGGGATTCGAACCCCCGGTACCTCTCGGTACGGTAGTTTTCAAGACTACTGTAATCGACCACTCTACCATCTCTCCAGAAGGTGACATCATCAGAACGGAAGTCTGAATCTGCCTGGCTTTTCTTGAAAAAGCGGTGCAAAGGTAGGTAGTTTTTTGCAATTAACCAAATTTTACGGGCACTTTTTCTGATTATTCGTATATTTTTTGTAATTTTGCAGCATGATTTATCCGAATAACTTTGAATCAAAGATAGGATTTGACGAGATAAGACACTTACTACAAGGGCTGTGCCTTTCTACACTTGGCAAGGAGAAGGTGGACGAGATTGCCTTTTCTGCTGACCCGTCTGTAGTAAACGAGCAGCAAGAGCAGATACGTGAGTACCGCCGGCTGATGCAGGCAACGGAGAAGCCGGAAATGAATTTCTTCTTTGACGTACGCCAATCCGTGACCCGTATCCGTATGGAGAACACGCATCTGGAGGAAGATGAGCTGTGGAACCTGCGACGCTCGTTAGAGACGATAGGGAAGATAGTTGACTTCCTAAACAAGCCGGAAGATGCAGAGAGAGAAGGAATAGAGCCCCGATACGCCTACCCTGCCCTCTCACGTCTGGCCAGCGACATAAAGACGTTCCCCGCCATGATTCGTCGTATAGATTCCATTCTTGACAAATTCGGCCATATCAAGGATTCTGCATCCATGGTGCTGGCCGGCATCCGTCACGACATGGAGCAGACGGCAGGTTCTATATCGCGCACACTGTACACCATTCTGCACTCGGCCCAGCGCGAAGGACTGGTCGCACAGGACGTAGCTCCAACACTACGTGACGGACGACTGATGATTCCTGTGGCGCCAGGATTGAAACGCAGGATAAACGGCATAGTTCACGACGAGTCGGCTACAGGCAAAACCGTATTCATCGAACCCGCAGAGGTCGTAGAGGCCAACAACAAGGTGCGCGAGCTGGAGGCTGCCGAACGAAGGGAAATCATACGCATACTGACCGTATTCAGCGACGAGTTGCGCCCCCATGTCAGCGAGGTGCTCGACTCATACCGATTCCTGGCCCTGATAGACCTTATCCAGGCCAAGGCTCAGTTAGCCGAACAGATGCAGGCCTACGAGCCCGAAGTGAAGACGGAGGCACACATAGACTGGATTCACGCTATCCACCCCTTGCTGGCACGCTCGCTGGCGAAACAGGAAAAGAAGGCTGTCCCGCTGGACATCATACTCACCCAGGACAAACGGCTGCTCATTATCAGTGGCCCTAACGCCGGCGGCAAGTCGGTATGTCTGAAGACCGTAGGACTGCTACAGTACATGCTGCAATCAGGACTCTCCATCCCCGTTGGCGACCGTTCTACATGCGGCATCTTCGAGAACATCATGATAGACATCGGCGACGAGCAGTCTATTGCCGACGACCTCTCCACCTATTCAAGCCACCTGCTGAACATGAAGAACATGATGCGGCAAGCCAACCCACGCACGCTGCTGCTGATTGATGAGTTCGGAGGCGGCACGGAACCCACCATAGGCGGAGCCATTGCAGAAGCCGTGCTGAAACAGTTCTGGAAGAAGCAGACCTTCGGCGTCATCACCACCCACTATCAGAATCTGAAGCACTTTGCCGAAGACCATGCCGGCGTGGCAAACGGCGCCATGCTCTATGACCGCCACCAGATGCAGGCTCTGTTCCAGTTGTCAATAGGACAGCCCGGTTCAAGCTTTGCCATAGAGATAGCCCGGAAGACGGGCATCCCCGAAGAGGTCATCAACGATGCCTCAGAGATAGTAGGCTCCGACTATGTACAAAGCGACAAGTATCTGCAAGACATCGTGCGCGACAAACGCTACTGGGAGGGCAAGCGCCAGACCATTCACCAGCATGAGAAACGGTTAGCTGCCAGCGGCGAGCGACTTGATGCCAGCATCGAGGAGATAGAGCGCGAACGCAAAGCCATCTTAAGACGCGCCCAGGAGCAGGCCGACGAGCTGCTGCGCGAAGCCAACCGCAAGATAGAAAATGCCATCCGCGAGATTAAGGAGGCACAGGCCGAGAAGGAGCGCACCCGCCTGATACGCGAGGAGCTGCAACAGTTCCGCGAACAGGTGGTACAGGACGATACGCGCGGGCTGATGAGTGAAGAGGACTTTGCCAAGAAACTGCGCCAGATGGAAGAGCGCAAGGCCCGCAAGGCCAAACGCAAGGACGAGAAATCCAAGAACGAACAAAGCACAGCCGCCAAGCTGAATGCCGCCGCCAAGGCTACGGGCAACACCACAGCCATCAGCGTAGGGTCTACTGTGCGCATGAAAGGTCTCAACACCATTGGCAAGGTGGAGAGCATTCAGGGCAAACAGGCCACGGTCGTGTTTGGCGACGTCAGGACAAGAGTAAAGCTGGAACAGCTTGAACACGCCGAGCCCGCCAAGGAAGAGAAAAAGAAGAACGACCACTCCGAGTTGGCCATACAGACATCGCGCATCACATCGTCGACCATAGAAGACCGTAAACACAACTTCCACCAGGACCTGGACGTTCGTGGCATGAGGGGCGACGAAGCCGTCGACACCGTGATGCACTTCATCGACGACGCCATACTGGTAGGCATGTCCCGAGTACGTATCCTGCACGGTACGGGAACCGGCATCCTCAGACAGCTCATCCGACAATACCTGAACACCGTGCCCAATGTCGTCAAAGCCAAAGACGAGCACGTGCAGTTTGGCGGAGCGGGCATCACAGTGGTAGACTTGGATTAGACGGCAGACACAGCATCCAGACTCTGACCAGAAACAATACTAAAACCCTTTAAGACATAACGACAGATGAGAAAACTACTACTCTTCACCTTCTGGCTGGCAGCAACTGCCGCCTGGGCCAAAGACTATCAAGTAAGCTCGCCTGACGGACTGCTGACCGTCATAGTACATGCCGGTCAAGACCGACTGACATGGGAGGTCAGGCACGGCAGCACCACCATACTGACACCATCAGAAATAGGCATCAACGGTACGCTGGCCAAGTTAAAAGGCAAGACCGAGGGACACACCGTCACGGTGCGCAACCAGCAATACAGCGTGGAGTTCCGTGCCGACGACGATGCCGCCGCCTACCGCATCACCGTCAACGGAAAGAAACCCCTCACCATAGACAGCGAGACGGCCGAATTCAATTTTGCCGACGACTACCAGGCCTTCGTACCCTATGTCAACGACAACCGCAGCGGCGAACGCTACTGCTACAGCTTTGAGTCGTATTACGACGAACAGCCGTTAAGCAAGATGTTTACCGACTCGCTGGCCATCAACCCGTTAGCGGTCAGACTGCCCGAAGGCAAACTGGCCGTGGTGGCCGACATGGGAGCCGTAGACTACCCCGGCATGTTCCTGCTGAAGAACGGAGCACACGGGCTGAAAGCCGCCTTTGCTCCCTACCCTACCGAGGAAACCA
This sequence comes from Prevotella sp. UBA2742, assembly GCA_002353485.1. Classification (GTDB taxonomy): domain Bacteria; phylum Bacteroidota; class Bacteroidia; order Bacteroidales; family Bacteroidaceae; genus Prevotella. The sequence continues at coordinate 146,788 of DEJS01000019.1, read as the reverse complement.
TCGGAGGATATGCCCGTCTGAACCTGATACCCACCAGACGCGCCAGCTATATTGCCAAGGACGTCAAAGGTGCCCTGCCCTGGCGCATCGTATTGGTGACCCGGCAAGACCGGCAACTGCTGACGGCCCAGCTGCCCGAGCGTTTCGGGCCCCAATGCCAGATAGCAGACACCTCGTGGATAAAACCCGGCAAGGTAGCCTGGGACTGGTGGAACGCCACCATGCTCACCGGCGTACCCTTCCGTGCCGGCATGAACACCGACACTTACCGCTACTATATAGACTTTGCGGCAAAGAACCACCTGGAATACATCATCATTGACGAAGGGTGGAGCACCGACGAGAGCCTGCGCTCCGACCTTAACCCCGACATCGACTTGCTCAGCCTGCTACCCTATGCCCAGAAGAAAGGCGTGGGCATCATTCTGTGGAGTTCATGGCGCAACTGCATCAATAATACCGAGGAAGACTTCAAATACTACGCCTCACTTGGAGTCAAGGGCTTCAAGGTAGACTTCTTCGACCGCGACGACCAAGCCGTAATGCGCTCAGCATGGCAGATTGCCCAGTGCGCCGCACGCCACCACCTGCTGCTCGACTACCACGGCTACCGGCCCACAGGCATACAAAAGGCCTGGCCCAACATTGTGAACTTCGAGGGCGTGAAAGGCCTTGAGAACTCGAAGTGGGAACCCCGCTCAGGCGACGGTCCGCTGCACAACCAGCCCCGATACGATGTCAGCATACCCTATCTGCGCCAGCTGGTAGGACCGCTCGACTATACCCCCGGAGCCATGAGCAATGCCACGCGCCCCCAGTTCTTCGGCAACAACGACCATCCTATGAGCCAGGGCACACGCGCCCACCAGGTGGCCATGTACACCATTTTCGACGCCCCCCTGCAGATGCTGGCCGACTCTCCTTCAAAATACATCAAGGAACAGGAAACCACCAACTTCATCAGCAAGATACCCACCACATGGGACGAAGTGGTACCACTCGACGGCCGTCTGGGCCAGTACGTTGCCGTAGCCAAGCGGAAAGGCAACACATGGTACGTTGCTGCCATGACCGACTGGACACCCCGCCAGCTCACCATAAGCCTCTCCATGCTCGGCAGCGGACAGCACCAGGCCGAGGTCTTTGCTGACGGAGTCAATGCCGACCGTGACGCTACCGACTATCAGCTAAGCACGCTCAACGTCGCCCAGGGCGACAGCATCACCATACGTCTGGCCCCTGCCGGAGGCTGGAGCGCTATCATCAAGTAAGGAAATAGAAGGAGATAAAAGAATAGAATACATCACCTAAACATACGAAGTAACAATAAGAAAAGGGACAAGCCGCGGCTTATCCCTTTTACTTTCCTTGAGCCTCTTGTCGGATTCGAACCAACGACCCCGAGATTACAAATCACGTGCTCTGGCCAACTGAGCTAAAGAGGCGGGTGGGCGAGCTATCTGTATCGCGCCGCTACAACCAAGTACCCTTGCTATGTTCCCATCCTGGGGGATTCCGAGGGAGCTGGCCGTACAGGACTCGCCCGTGTTTTGCTCGAAAAGCGGCTGCAAAGGTAATAAAAATACTTCATAGTTCATTGTTACTTGCCCACAATAAAGCCCTCATTTAATATATTTTAACGTCATAGGCAAAAAACTATCAACCCTGAACTATGAACTATGAAGTAAAATTCGTACCTTTGCAAACGAATTATGACACCCGAAGAATACATCCAGCTAAAAGCATTTGCCCGCCAAGACGGGGCATTGCTCTCGTTGCTCTGGACAGGAGCCTTCATCTGCTACATCCAGGGCCTCACTAATCCGCTGCTCGCCATGGCAGCCATGGTACTCATCGTCGTCTCGCCTTTCTTTACGGCCAACCGTCTGCGCCACTTCCGCGATGACGCCCGCCAAGGCATCATCTCGTTCGGCCGCGGCTATGCATATACCGTCATGACCTTCTTCTACGCCGGCCTGCTGTTGGCACTGGTGCTCTTCGTCTACTTCAACTTCATGGACAAGGGGTTCCTGCTGGGCAAGTTCAACGAACTGATCAGCAACGAGCACAACCAGAAGCTCATACAAATGTACGGCATGAGCGACCAGCTGCAAGAAGGTCTGCGCCAGCTCGCCCAGATGCGCCCCATTGACTATGCCCTGAACATGCTCACCATGAACATCATGGCCGGCTTCTTCCTGGGGCTGCCCATCGCGGCACTTATGCAGCGAAAAAGCGTTGAGAACGTAAGAAAATAAACACAGCAAGGTAGTAAACAACAAACACAATACACTCCAAAATGGACATATCAGTAGTCATACCCCTATACAATGAAGACGAGTCGCTGCCCGAGCTCTACAACTGGATAGAGCGCGTCATGCAGGCCAACAAGTTCTCGTTCGAAGTAATATTCGTCAACGACGGCTCCACCGACCACTCCTGGAAGGTCATTACCGAACTGGCAGCACGTTCCGAGCATGTCAAAGGCATCAAGTTCCGTCGCAACTACGGCAAGTCGCCTGCACTCTATTGCGGGTTCAAGGAAGCACAGGGCGACGTCGTCATCACCATGGATGCCGACCTTCAGGACTCACCAGACGAGATACCCGAACTGTACCGCATGATTAAGGACGAAGGCTACGACCTCGTCAGCGGATACAAGCAGAAACGCCACGACCCCCTGTCGAAGACCATCCCCACCAAGCTCTTCAACGCCACCGCCCGCAAGGTCAGCGGCATCAAGAACCTGCACGACTTCAACTGCGGTCTGAAGGCCTACCGGCGTGACGTGGTCAAGAACATAGAGGTCTTTGGCGAGATGCACCGCTTCATCCCCTACCTGGCCAAGAATGCCGGCTTCGACAACATTGGCGAGAAGGTGGTGCACCACCAGAAGCGCCAGTACGGCAAGTCCAAGTTCATGGGCTGGAACCGCTTCGTCAACGGCTACCTCGATCTTATGACGCTATGGTTCCTGGGCACCTTCGGCAAGAAACCCATGCACGTCTTCGGCTTCCTCGGCACCATTGTGTTCATCATCGGTTTCCTCGCCGCCGCCTACCTGGGCGTAGAGAAAACCTGGGCCCTCTATCGCGGCGTGCCCATGCGTCTCATCACCGACTCACCCTATTTCTATATCGCTCTTACCATGATGATGATAGGCACCCAGCTGTTCCTTGCCGGATTCCTGGGCGACCTCATCAGCCGTAACAGTGCCGGGCGCAACGAATACCAAATAGAAGAGAAACTAAGATGCGAAAAATAATTGCCGCCATCCTCATCGTGGCCGCCCTGGCTGCCTGTACCAGCATTGACTGCCCAGTACAGAACCTCGTCTACACCAACTACTTCCTGAAGAAGCCAGGCGGTACCGATGCCGACACCCTCGGCACCGACACGCTGTGGATAAAGACCACACGTGTCAACGGCACCGACACCCTCGTCCAGAACGGTCTCTGTGGCGACGTCACCACCTTCACCATGTACATCAGCTACACACAGCCCGAGGACGTCTTCGTCACACTGCTGTGCGACACCTCAGGAAATGCCCTGCTCGACACCATACGCATCAAGAAAGACAACATCCCACACTTCGAGTCCGTCGACTGTCAGGCATCCTACTTCCACAACATCACAGCCGTCAGCGTTACCCACAACGCCTTCGACTCCATCGTCATTCACCAACCCCGCGTCGACTATGACATCACAAGAGAACATATCTACCTATATCTCAAGGCTCAGCGTTAGCCTCCTGCTGCTACTCGTGGCAGTACCCTCCATGGCACAGCTGAAGATGTTCCGCATGGAGAACGACTCCATACCCCTGTTCCGCGGATTCTCCGTGTCCTTCGACGTCGTCGGAGCCGCTATGCTCGCGTTCAGCGACCACGGCGAGATAGGCGGGGCACTGCGCATCAACCTGCACGACCAGTGGTTCCCCGTCTTCGAAATGGGCATCGGCCGAGCCAACCACGAAAAAGACGTGGTCACGAGCATCACCTACAAAACCTCGGCACCCTATTTCCGCATCGGTATGGACTGGAACTTCCTGCGCAACAAGCACCAGTCCAACCGTCTCTACGCCGGCCTCCGATACGCCTTCACCAGCTATAAGGTCGACGTCATACGCGACCAACTGCCCGACCCCGTATGGCAGTCGAAGACCGGTTTCGGCGTCGAAGGCCTGTCATGCTCCATGCACTGGGCAGAAATCGTCGTAGGCATCGACGCACGTATCTACGGGCCCTTCCACCTGGGATGGGACGTACGCTACCGCCGCCGACTCGTACACAAGGAAGGCGACCTGGGCAACACATGGTATGTGCCCGGCTTCGGCATCAACGACCAGGACAAACTGGCAGCCAACTTCAACGTCATCATTGATATCTGACATATACCATTATGGAAACCCCACAAAAGAAAAAACTCCTCTGGCAGCTGCCATTCCTGGTGCTGCTCATCGTAGGCACCGTACTCATCATCCGACAGCAGCGCAACACCCCCTACCAGCACTGCTCGGGCCCCATCTTCGGCACCGTCTACAACATCACCTATCAGTGCGACGAGGACCTGCAGGAACAGATAGAAGCCCGCATGCACGAAGTAGACTCGGCACTCTCCATGTTCAACAAGCAGTCCATCATCTCGCGCATCAACCGCAATGAGCAAGTAAAGCCCAACACCATGTTCCTCGACGTCTTCAACCTGGCACAGCACATCAGCCGAGAGACCGACGGCGCCTTCGACATCACCGTGGCGCCACTGGTCAACATCTGGGGCTTCGGATTCACCAACGCCACCATGCCCGACCAGCAAGACGTCGACTCCGTCATGCAGTACATCGGCTACCAGAAAGTCAGCTACGACGGCCACTCAATCCGCAAGCAAGACCCACACGTCATGCTCGACTGCTCGGCCATCGCCAAAGGATATGGCGTAGACAAAGTGGCCGAACTGCTCGAACAGAAAGGCATACAGAACTACTTAGTCGAGATAGGCGGCGAAATCGTATCACGCGGCGTCAGCGACAAGCGACTGCCATGGAAGATTGGCGTCACCAAGCCCGTGGACAACCCCGAAGCACAAAGCGAGCTGCAAACCGTGCTCAACGTCACCGACAAGGCCATGGCCACCAGCGGAAACTACCGCAACTTCTACTACCAAGGAGGCAAGAAATACGCCCACACCGTAGACCCAAAGACCGGACATCCCGTACAGCACAACATCCTGTCAGCCACCGTACTCTCCGACAAGTGTGCACAGGCCGACGCCTATGCCACCTCCTTCATGGTCATGGGACTGAAGCGCGCCCAGCAGCTGCTGAAACGACACCCCGAACTCATGGCATACCTCATCTACGACGACAAAGGCAAGATGCGCGTCTGGTACTCACCGTCGCTCAAGGACAAGATACAGAAGTAGCCTTCCACACCGTCACACACAGCACAGCATGGACATCTACGACCGACTACTTCAGTTCACCCTCTTTCAAGGCATGAGCCATGCCGAACTCATGCAAGTGGCGGGCCACACCAAGATGGACTTCTCGAAACTCGCCGCCGGCAAGCGACTCATACGCGAGGGCGACCCATGCACACAGCTCATCTTCCTCACCGCAGGCACACTGCAGGCCGAGAGCCACAGCGACGACCACTCATGGCACGTCGTAGAACAAGTCGGCGCACCATACATCCTACAGCCCACACAACTCTTCGGCATCACCCAGCGCTACACCACCACCTTCCGCACCCTCACCCCCTGCTCACTCATCACACTCGACAAGCAGGAAGTAATGCTACTCCTCGAGACACAGCTCGTCTTCCGACTCAACATGCTCAACACCCTTGCCACCGAGGCACAGCGACTGCGACACACCTACTGGCGACAAGCCCCCGACAACCTGCGACAGCGCATCACACGCTTCTTCTTCGCACACTGCCTCTACCCCGCAGGCCAAAAAACCTTCCACCTACTGATGACCCAACTGGCACAAGAACTCAACGACAGCCGCATCAACATCAGCCAAGCCCTCAACCAGATGCAGGACGACGGACTCATCACACTGCACCGCGGCCGCATACACATCCCTATGCTCGAACGACTACTGATGTAATGAAAAAGACAACAAACGACATACTCGACGGCCTGCGAATGGGATTCCCCATCGGCCTGGGCTACTTTGCAGTAGCCTTCTCGCTGGGCATCATCGCCTCAAAGGCAGGACTCAACGCCGTCGAAGGATTCCTTAGCAGCTTCTTCACACGCGCATCAGCCGGTGAATACGGCGTCTACACCCTCGTAGCAGCACAGGCAGCCTACATCGAAGTAGCAGCCATGAGCATCGTAGTCAACCTCCGCTACATGCTGATGAGCGCAGCACTCTCACAGAAAATAGCACCAGCCACCTCACCACTCAAGCGTCTGCTAATGGCCTGCTGCGTCACCGACGAAGTATTCGCCATCTCCATAGCACACCCGGGCCACACCCCACCCGCCTACACATACTCCGCAGCACTCATCTCCACACTCTTCTGGGCCACAGGCTGTGCCGTAGGCATCACAGCAGGCACCCTACTGCCTACCAACATGGTCACCGCACTCAGCATGTCACTCTACGGCATGTTCCTCGCCATCATCATCCCACCCGCACGAACCGACAGAAACGTCTTCTACACAATCGCAGCCAGCTTCCTGCTCAGCGGACTCTTCGCCATAGCCCCCCTCATAAGCCAATGGAGCAGCGGCATGCGCACCGTACTACTCACCATCATCATCTCAGCCGTCGCAGCATGGATAAAACCCATAACAACAGAAACCGACGACACGGATAAAACCCAGAACAACAGAAACCGATGAACCAGCATAGCATCCTACCCTACATCATCATCGCCATCCTGGTCACAAACCTCATCCGCATACTGCCGATGGCACTCATTCACGGCCCCATCAAAAACCGCTTCATACGCAGTTTCCTCTACTACGTACCCTACGTCACACTGGCCGTAATGACCTTCCCCGACATGGTGCTGACCACCCCCACCCCATTGCCCGGCATCGCAGCCCTACTGGCAGGCATCATCGCCGCCTGGTTCCGATTAGGACTCTTCCCCGTAGCCATCATCTGCTGCCTGATAGCCTACCTCATGATATAAACCCGTTCATGTCCAGTATTTGTCCAGTATTTGTTCAGTATTTGTTCAGTGAAAAGTGAACACATACTGAACATATACCATACACATACCGGACAGAGACGGGAGAGGAAGGAGAAGAAAATATGAAGGCGACGAACAGCGTGGAAGGACGGAAAGGAGGAAGTATAGAAAAAAACCAAAAGAGCGCCCACGGAAGGAGGACGCTCTTTTAGGATACAGATGCTCAGAGAAAAGTCCCGATTACTTCTTCTCTTCAGCCTTCTTGGCCGGAGCCTTCTTGGCGGCAGGCTTTTTAGCCGCTGCCTTCTTGGCGGGCTTCTTCTCATCAACCATGGGCTCGTATTTCTCCAGACGGGCCTTCAGACGGGTAATCTCGGCATCCTTCATCTGGATTTCGTCACCCTGGTTACGAATGGTAGTAAGCAGGGCGTTCAGCTCGTCGTTGTCTATCTCCTGCGGATAGAGGGCATTGACCCTATTAATGAAGTCGCCCAGGATGTTCATATAGTTGGTGAAGGCATCGAAGGGTCCGCTGTAGATGCCACGGTCCAGACCGACGTTAGAGGGCTTGGTGGTCATGAAGCGGAAGTTGTTGGAAGCCTGCAGGTAGTCCCAGTCCTGGTTGATGCGGGGGTCGTCGGCAATGCGCAGACGGTCGGCCACAGAGTAGAGCTTGTTGAAGGCCTCGCGCTGCATGGCGTTACCCAGCCAGCAGCTGACGTCGCGCTCCTCGTCGACCCACGAGAGGGTGTCGGGAACGTCAAGATTGCCAACACTCTTTACCTTCATGCATATTTCAGTAGGAGTAGAGAAGGTGATGCCTTTCTCCTTGGCGCAGGCGGGCAGTGCCTTGAGGAACTCAAGAATATTGCTGCTGAGGGGCTGTGCGATGCCAAGGGCCGAGAGCTCCATGAAGATGTTGATGATTTGCTCCTCCTCCGGCAGACGGGCAATGCGGTCTATGTAGGCATCGGCAAAGAGGGGGTAGCCAGGCCAGTCGCTGTTGTTGAAGCGCAGTGAGATGTCGTCAGACAGCTCGACGTCGCGCAACAGCAGTTTCAGGTTGGGAGCAATGTTACAGTTGTAGACATAGTGTGGCGACTTCCAGCCCAGCACGTGCTTGGCACCCTCGGTGAGCATGCCCTTGAAGCCCATGGCTGCTATCTGTCCGCCAATGTCGTCAGAGTAGATGAGCGACGAGTTGCGGGCCACAGTCGGCTTCTTGCCAAAGTATTCCTCAATCTTGGCACACTGCTTCTTCACGTCGAGGGCGAAGGTCTCTTCGTTGGCCAGCGACGACAGGCCGTGCGAGTATGGCTCGGCCAGGAACTCGACGCAGCCGGTCTGGTTGAGTTCCTGCAACTTCTCCAAAACCTGGGGAGCATGCATCTCAAGCTGCTCAATGCCTGTGCCTGAGAGCGAGAAGGCTACCTTGAAATACTGGCCATTGTCGCGAATCATGTCGCCGATGGCGTTGAGTGCCGGCATATAGCTACGGTTAGCAATGTCGGTAATACTGCGCTCGTTCTCGTAGTCATCGTAGTAGTAGTGGTCGGTACCGATGTCGAAGAAACGATAGCGCTTCAGATGGATAATCTGGTGTATCTCGAAATATAAACAAATTGTTTTCATTGTATTCTACTTTTTTACCTTTTTACTTTATTTCCTATACTCTTTTTTGCCTTTTGCCTTTTATTGTTCCCAACCCAAGGTACGCTTATAAAGCGTGGCTATCCAGGCGCCTACCTTCTCCCAGGTAATCTGGTCTACCTCGTTCTTGCCTTCCTCCTTGAGGTAGGTAAAGAGCGACTCGTTGGCACAGATGCTGTAGATGGCGTCGGCCAGGGCGTGGATGTCCCAGTAGTCTACCTTGATACAGTTGGTCAGTATCTCAGCACAACCAGACTGCTTGGAGATGATGCTGGGCGTGCCGCACTGCATAGCCTCGAGAGGCGAGATGCCGAAGGGCTCGGAGACGGAGGGCATGACGTAGACGTCAGAGTCTTTCAGACACTCGTACACCTGCTTGCCTCGCATGAATCCCGGGAAGTGGAAGCGGTCGGCAATGCCGCGTTCAGCAGCCAAGTAAATCATAGCATCCATCATGTCGCCCGATCCGGCCATACAGAAGCGCACGTTTTTGGTGCGGCGGATGACCATGTTGGCGGCCTCGACGAAGTACTCGGGGCCCTTCTGCATGGTGATGCGTCCGAGGAACGTCACCACCTTGTCCTTGCCCGTATGGTCAGGGCGCGGAATGTCCTGATACTCCTGCGGCAGAGGATAGACGGCGTTGTGCACGGTGAAGCACTTACGCGGGTCCTGATGATACTGGTTGATGACGGTCTGGCGCGTCAGCTCCGATACGCACATGATGCAGTCGGCATGGTCCATACCGTTTTTCTCTATCGAGTAGACGGTGGGGTTCACCTTGCCGCGGCTGCGGTCGAAGTCGGTGGCATGGACATGGATGCACAAGGGTTTGCCTGATACCTGCTTGGCATGGATACCGGCAGGATAGGTCAGCCAGTCGTGAGCGTGGATGATGTCGTAGTCGAAGGTACGGGCCACGACACCGGCGATGATAGAGTAGTTGTTGATTTCCTCGTGCAGGTTGCCAGGATAGCCTCCTGCAAACTCCATGGCGCCCAGGTCGTTGACGTGCATATAGTTGAAGTCAGCATACAGGTGGTCGCGCAGACGGAAATAGAGTTCAGGGTCCATAATGTTGCCCACACGTTCGCGTACATAGTCGGCCGATACGTCGCGCCAGGCAATGGGTACGGCATTCATAGCCACAATGTTGCAGGCCGAGCGGTCTTCATCGCCAAAGGGATGTGGCAGACACAAAGTTATGTCCATGTCGCCCTGGGCGTGCAGACCCTGCGAAATACCATAGTTAGCGGTGGCCAGTCCACCGAATACGTGAGGAGGATACTCCCATCCAAACATTAATACTTTCATACGGCGTCCTCCTTATTTATTTTTGATAAGTGTATTTCTCTAAGAGTTTCAGCGTGCGCAGTATCTCGGCCACGTTCATGGCGAAGGCCATGGCACCGCGTCCGTGGAACGGCGGGTTGCCGTCGAAGAGCTCGCTGATGGTTCCAAGAGCATGATAGTTAATCTCGTCTTCGTAGCCCACCATCTGGCGTTCGATGAACGACAGTCGGGTGCGCTTATAGAGCTTCAGGCAAGCCTCCATGTAGAAACCGCCCAGCCAAGGCCATGCCGTGCCCTGATGGTAGGCATAGTCGCGCTGTGTCTGCGGTCCGACGTACATGGGGTTGTAGCCGCCACTCTTTGGCGACAGCGAGCGCAGCCCCTTGGGGGTAAGCAGCTCGCGAGTGCAGATGTCTACGACACTCTTCTTCTGGTCTTGTGACAGGGGGGAATAGTCGAGTGCCACGGCAAAAATCATATTGGGGCGTACGCTCCAGTCCATCATGTTGCCATCGACATAGTCGAGCAAGTAACCGTATTCATTGACGAAGGTATCTACGAAAGACTGCTTGCACAGCTCGGCGCGTTCTTCTGCCTTTGCCGCGAACTTCTTGTCGCCGAACTCAGCCTCGAGGGCGGCACAGAACTTCAGGGCATTGTACCACAGGGCGTTGAACTCTACGATGTAGCCGGAGCGCGGCACTACGGGACGTCCGTTGGCCGTGGAGTTCATCCAGGTAATGGCCTTGTCGCGACCGTTGGCATAGAGCAGACCGTTCTCGTCGAGGCGCATATTCTGGTTGCCATCGTCAATGATGTACTTCACGATATCCTTGACCAGCTTGCCATACTTCTTGTAGCCTTGGGCCAGGCCTGCATCCTTGGCATACTGCTGAATGGCCCATACGGCCCACAGGGGCACGTCGGGATGTTCAATCTCATATATCTTCACGCTCAGAGGCTTTTCCTCCATGAACTCGCGGAGGCCTTTCTCGGCGGTTTTCATGACGTGCTCGAAGTAGTCCTGCTCGCCGATGGCCAGCGTCAGACCAGGCAGTGCAATGAACGTATCGCGAGCACGGGCCTTGAACCAGGGATAGCCGGCCAGCAGGTAGCGGTCGTCACTGTCGTCAAGATGCTCTGGCGAACTGCCGCTGCGACGGTCGCGGAAGTGGAACTGATGGGCAGCAGCTACCAGACAGTGATAGAAGTTATCGCGGGGCTGGCGCAGGTCCATCTCCTTCTGGAACAAGGTCTTCAGCGACGAGCTCTTAATCTCCTTGGTAGAGGCGGCAAAGACGATGCTCTCACCCTTCTTGATAGACACCTCGAAATAGCCGGGAACATACAGGTCCTCATTGGAGGCATAGCCGCGTTCCTGCTCCTTGGGATACTCCACGCCACGGTACCAGTCGGGCTGGAAGACAAACTCGTTCTTCTTGTTGAACTGCATATAGAGGTCGGGATAGCCGGCATACATACAGGTCTTGATACCATTGTCCACTTCATGGTACTCACGCGAGGCTGTAGCATTCTCGTGTGTGAACTGGCGGACGGAACGGAAGGCCAGGAAGGGACGGAAGCGCAGCGTGGTAGCAGAATGGGCATCCTCCAGGGTGTAGCGAATAAGGATACGGTCCTCATAGGTCTGGAAGATGGTCTCACGCTTCAAGATGACACCTCCCACGCGGTAGATGGTGGTGGGTACTACGTCACAAGAAAACTCACGGATGTACTTGTGACCCTTAGGGCTGAAATTGTTGCCCTGATACTTGTGGAGTCCGAGGTTGAACTCTGCTCCGTGCTGGATGACCGTACAGTCGAACGACGAGAGCAGCACATGGTTCTCGTCGTCGAGTTCAGGAACGGGAACAACCAGCAAACCGTGATACTTGCGCGTGTTACAGTCTACCAGCGTAGACGCACTATAAGCGCCAGAACGGTTTGTACGAAGCAGTTCACGACGAAGGGATTCCTCCAAGTTGGTCATGACGGCTTTTTCTAATCGTAAATAACTCATAGTTCCTTTATTTGGTTTTTATTTTTGTTTTAGGAATACAAATTTTCCTTCAAAAGTACACAATTTCGTTGTGACTGCAAAATAAAAGAAGGCATTTCTATGTAAAAATGCCTTTTTTTTTAGTTATTTCACATTTCTGTGTATCGAAACAAAGGTATATGCTGTTAATCAGGAATCAAAAAGTTAATGACTTCCTGTTCGACACTAATCTGATAGGAACCGACGGGAGTTCCAAGCAATCGACCATCGACACCAACCATGGCATGCTTGGCCTCGACGACTTCCACCTGACGTGTACGATAGGGGTGTACACTACGATGATTGAGGAAGCGCCCGGTAATGAGGAGCCACAGGCCAGCAAAGACCTGCAACATCTCGGCATGGTAGACCAGCGAGACGTCGAGCATGCCGTTGTAGGGTACGGCACTGGGGGTCTGTCCATAACCTGGGCCACTGCCGACGCACATGGTCATTACTTTGCGGTCGACGACGTCGCTGTTAATCTTGACATGCATCTTATACTCCATACGGTGGAAGATCATAAGGAAGATAGACACTATGAAAGCAAGGGTCTTGGAGCCCAAGAGGGAACGAGTCTGACGACGCAGGTTCATAATATCGGCAATAAGACCCACATTGACACAGTTGAGGAAGTAACGGTGACAGCGTTCACCCTGCTTGTTCTGATAGCGGATACAGCCCAGGTCTACCTTACGCACACGACGTTTCAACAGCCAGTCTATGGTTTGTTCCAGATTACCCTCCTTGAAGTCCCAATAGCGGGCAAAGTCGTTCACCAGCCCGTTAGGGATGACCCCCAGGGCTATCTCGTTACGGACCTGCATCTCTACCTGCATCAGGCAGTTGACGGCATCGTTGAGGGCCGAGTCACCACCGACGACTATAATGGTTTTATAACCGTTATGAATGAGCATCGACATCAGGCGTTCCACACTGTCGGCGGATTCACTCTGCACGAAGTCGTAAGCTACATGACGATCGTCAAGCACGCGCTGGATACGTTCGCGCTGCTTACTGCTGCGTCCTTTCGGACAATAGAGGATGCCCCACCGGGTATTTTGTTCGTTATTCATAGTTCACTGTCATAGTTCTTAGTTAGTTCCATTATCTTCCCTACCTTCACGTCCATCGGCAACAGGGCGTCAATCCAATGTATCTTGAATCCACGTCGCTCCATGCCACGGAACCACGTCATCTGGCGCTTGGCAAACTGGTGGATGGCTATCTCTAACAGGCGGAACATCTCGTCGTATGACAGTTGCCCGATGACATACTGCGTCACGAACTTGTACTCCAAGCCATAATAAATAAGGTCTTCTGCCGGAATACCTCCTGCCAGGAGTTCTCTCACCTCGTCAATCATGCCTTCCTCGAGACGTGCTTTAAGACGACGGGTTATTTTCTCGCGGCGGGCCTCACGGTCGATGCTGACTCCGATAATGAGCGAGTCGACGGCAGGCAGCTGACGCTTGTCAGTAGGGGTATGCAGGTTGTACTCCTCGATTTCGATGGCACGGATAGCCCGTTGGCAGGAATCGACATCAGTGGTGTTATGCATGTTGGAACCGTTCTGCTGTTTCAGGTCTTTCAGCATCGCCGTCAACTCAGCGAGCGACTTACCCTCCAGGCGCTGGCGCAGTTGTGGATTCTGAGGCACCGGTGACAGCTGGTACCCCCTAAGCACTGCCTCAATATAAAGGCCTGTGCCGCCGCAAAGAATTGGCGTCCGTCCTCTACCTATAATACCTTTATATGCTTCGCAAAAGTCGTGCTGATATTGGAACAGATTGTACTTGGTGCCTGGTTCGACAATATCAATGAGATGATAGGGAATATCAATGGCAGCGCCATCTGCCACAAGATGATAATCAGAAAGGTCTTTGCCCGTTCCGATATCCATACGACGGTACACCTGGCGCGAGTCGGCAGAGATAATCTCTCCCCCCACCTTCGCTGCCAATGCTGCAGCAAGTGGTGTCTTGCCGCTGGCAGTAGGTCCGAGTATGGTTATCATCTTGTCAAGCATCGGCAAAAGTCTTTCCGTCGCTCAGAGAAACTTCCAGTTTACTGTACTCACTATGGAAGTCGTTCTGCAGACGTTCCAGATAGCGGCGGCACTCCCAGTGACACATGGGCAGGTCGTGCAACAGGTAGTTGCCACAGGTCTCAGGTGTGGTGGCAGGAACCTCCTGCTGGGTGAGTATCCACTTCAGGCACTCTATGGTCAGCTGGCGCATGTCTTCAACGCTATAGCTGCCCGTCATCACGATGTACATACCTGTGAGACAGCCCATAGGACCGACATACACCACGTCGTCTTGCACGCGTGAATTACGGAACCAAGTAGCCATCAGGTGTTCTATGCTGTGCATGGCAGCAGGAGCCACAGCGGGTTCACGGTTAGGCTCCGTGATACGCAGGTCGAAGGTACGGAACTGCCTGTCATCGCGCGACACATAAATGCCTGGCTTCAGGTGGGTATGGTCTATTGTGAAACTTTGTATTACTTCCATCGCTTTATCTTTTGTTTGCAAAAGTAGCAAAAAAATGCCGTTTGACAAAATCAAACGGCACTATTTTTATGTTTATTGTCACTTGAAGCTTATTTCAACTCAGCGAGGTACTTAATGGTGCGAACCATCTGAGAGGTGTAAGAGTTCTCATTGTCGTACCAAGCAACAACCTGTACCAGAGAGTTGCCGTCACCAATCTTGCTTACCATGGTCTGGTTAGCATCGAACAGTGAACCGAACTTCATACCGATGATGTCTGAAGAAACGAGCTTCTCCTCGGTGTAACCGAACGACTCGTTGGTAGCGGCCTTCATGGCAGCGTTGATACCCTCAACAGTTACCTCACCCTTTACAACAGCGTGCAGGATAGTGGTAGAACCAGTGGGAGTAGGTACGCGCTGGGCAGCACCGATGAGCTTACCGTTCAGCTCGGGGATAACAAGACCGATAGCCTT
>DEJS01000019.1:131445-131630 GCA_002353485.1 Prevotella sp. UBA2742 | reverse complement strand
ATCTGGTCGCCAGTGTAAGCGTGAACGGTGGTCATGATACCGCTCTGGATGGGAGCGAAGTCGTTCAGGGCCTTGGTCATAGGAGCCAGACAGTTGGTGGTGCAAGAAGCTGCAGAAATAACAGTATCAGCAGGAGTCAGAGTCTTGTGGTTTACATTGTAAACGATGGTGGGCAGGTCGTTGCC
>DEJS01000019.1:0-131426 GCA_002353485.1 Prevotella sp. UBA2742 | reverse complement strand
GTGAGCAGAAGCCTTCTCCTTAGAAGTATAGAAACCTGTGCACTCCAGAACAACGTCTACGTCCAGCTTGCCCCAAGGCAGCTCAGCAGCGTTAGGAATAGCATAGATGGTGATCTTCTTACCATCCACAACGATGTAGTCCTCACCAGCCTCTACGGTGTGCTTGTTCTCGCCGAACTTGCCACAGAAACCACCCTGAGCGGTGTCATACTTCAGCAGATGAGCCAGCATCTTGGGGCTGGTCAAATCGTTGATTGCTACTACTTCATAACCTTCAGCCTCGAACATCTGACGGAAAGCGAGGCGACCGATACGGCCAAAGCCGTTAATAGCTACTTTTGTCATTTCTTTGTTAATTTATTAAATGGGTTATACCTAATTTCATCAACATTTCGTGCCTTTTTGACACTTTTTCTTGATTTCGTGTGCAAAGTTACGAAAAATTTCCTATATTTGCATCGGATTTCTATCTTAATTAAGATTAAAGAATGGAGCGGAAGGACTAAAAATGAGTTAAATCAAGACTCAATGTCCTTGTTTGCTAAACGCAGATAGCAAAATTATACATTATACGTTAAACATTAAAAATTTAGCATTATGAGTTTTATCAGTGAATTCAAAGAGTTTGCCATGAAGGGCAACGTGATGGACATGGCTGTCGGTGTTATCATCGGTGGAGCCTTTGGTAAGATTATCTCTAGTCTGGTTGACGACATCATCATGCCACTGGTAGGCAAGGTGCTGGGCAATGTAGACTTCACTAACCTCTACATCGCTCTTTCTGGTCAAGAGTGCGGTCTTCCTCTTGACAAGGCCAAGGAGGCAGGCGCTGTGTTTGCCTACGGACAATTCTGCCAGAATGTCATCGACTTCCTTATCATCGCCCTCTGTATCTTCTTGATGATCAAGGCTGTGAACAAGCTGAACCGCAAGAAGGAAGAGCCCGCTGAGCCTGCAGCACCAGCCGGTCCTACTCAGGAGGAACTGCTGGCTGAGATTCGTGACCTGCTGAAGCAGAAATAAGAAGAACTGACTAAAGGGTAAATAAGTAAAAGTTATAAACTTTGGATAAGACATTAGACTTTAAGCCCAAAATGTTGTCGGCCATCAAGCACTACGACAAGAAGACCTTCGTAGCCGACTTGATGGCCGGCGTCATTGTTGGCATTGTTGCGCTGCCGTTGGCCATTGCCTTTGGCATCGCCAGTGGTGTGAGCCCTGAGAAGGGCATCATCACCGCCATCGTAGCCGGTCTGGCCATCTCGCTCTTCGGAGGTTCGAAGGTGCAGATTGGCGGTCCCACAGGTGCCTTCATCGTGATTGTCTATGGCATCATCCAGCAGTATGGCATGCAGGGGCTGACCATTGCCACACTGATGGCAGGAGTTTTTCTCATCCTGCTGGGCGTGCTGCGACTGGGCACCATCATCAAGTACATACCCTACCCTATTGTGGTAGGATTCACAAGCGGTATCGCGGTCACCATCTTCACCACACAGATAAAAGACCTGTTGGGTTTGACCATGCCACAAGTGCCTGCCGACTTCATTGAAAAGTGGGTGGCCTATATATATAAAATAGGTACGATAGACCCCTGGAGTGCCATTGTAGGCATAGGCAGCGTCATTATTATCGCCTCGTGGCCCATGCTGGCACGACTGTTTCGGCTGTCGCCTCTGAAGTCGCTACCAGGGTCGCTGGTGGCCATCGTGTTGATGACGGTGGCGGCACTATTGCTGAAAAACTATGGTGGTGTCAGCACCATCGAAACCATAGGCGACCGTTTCAGCATCTCCAGTCAGTTGCCAGGTGCCGTAGTGCCACAACTGACGTGGGAAACCATTAAGGGCCTTATGGGACCTGCCGTCACCATTGCCGTGCTGGGAGCCATCGAGTCGCTGCTGTCGGCTACTGTTGCCGACGGTGTCATTGGCGACCACCACAACTCGAATACAGAACTGATCGGCCAGGGCATTGCCAACATCGCTTCGCCTATTTTCGGAGGTATACCCGCAACGGGGGCCATTGCCCGCACCATGACCAATATCAATAACGGGGGACGCACGCCTGTAGCCGGCATCATCCATGCACTGGTACTACTGGTCATCTTTCTGTTCCTCATGCCCTTGGCACAGTTCATCCCCATGGCATGTCTGGCCGGCGTGCTTGTCGTCGTGGCCTATGGCATGAGCGGATGGCGTTCTTTCCTTGCCATGACCCGCAACAATCCCAAGAGCGACGTAACGGTACTTCTGCTCACGTTCTTCCTCACCATCATCTTCGACCTTACCATAGCCATCGAGTTCGGACTGGTCTGCGCCTGCCTCCTGTTTATGCGACGCATGGCTGAGACGACCGATGTACATGCTGTTCTCAACGAGATAGACTTGAACGAGGATGCCGACACGCAGGCTGGCAATCTGGAGCACCTGACCATTCCGCAAGGCGTAGAGGTGTACGAAATCAACGGTCCCTACTTCTTTGGAGCCGGAAGCCGTTTCGAGGATATCATGGCACGCTACGGCAGTCGTCCGAAGGTGCGAATAATACGAATGCGCAAGGTGCCCTTCATCGACTCTACCGGCATGCACAACCTTGAGAACATGTGCCAGATGAGCCAGAAGGAAGGCGTCACGGTGGTTCTCTCTGGTGTCAACCCAAAAGTGAAGGCGGTATTGGAGCGCAACCACTTCAACGAGCTGCTGGGGGTTGAGAACATCTGCGCCCACATCGACCTGGCCCTACAGCGTGCAAAAGAAATAGTTGGATAATATGAAGAAAGTACTCTTACGCCCCATTTCGCTATTTGCCTTCTCGTGCATTGTCAGCATAGGAACCTTGTTGTTATACAACCTTCCCTTCTTTAACTATGTGGCAAACAACACGAATGCTGGTACAGGCGGAAAGGCGTTCCTGCTGACGTCGTTGGTAGTCATCATGCTGGCCGTGAACTTCATGATGACCTACCTGACCGTGTTCCTGTTACGAAAGGCAGGGCGTGTCGTTCTTGCCATCCTCTCGCTCTTCAATGCCACGGCCGTCTATTTCATCATCACCTATCACGTGATGATGGACGCGACGACGATGGGCAACGTGTTCAACACGCGTTACTCAGAGGCGTCAGGGTTCTTCAGCTGGCCGTTGTGGCTTTCCTTACTGGCTTTTGGAGTGCTACCGGCGCTCTACTGCCTGATGCAGCCTGTCGTCATGGGCAAGACGAGGAAAATGCTGAAGTGCTGTGGCATTTCCCTGGCCATGATACTGGTTGTGGCAATGCTGAACGTCAAGCAGACGCTTTGGATTAGCGAACACGACACAGAGCTCGGCGGACTACTGCAGCCATGGTCTTACATAGTGAATAGTATTCGACTGGCCAGCAGTAAGATGGACGAGCAGGCAGAGGAGATCAAGCTGCCTGACGGCAAAATAGTCGACAAAGAGAAGGCCGTCGTAGTGCTCGTCATAGGCGAGTCGGCTCGAAAGGCCAATTTCCAGCTCTATGGCTATAAGCGTGAGACCAACCCCTTACTCTCACAGCAAGCCGACCTGAAGGTATATCAGGCCAACTCGTGCGCCACCTATACCACCGCAGGCTCCAAAGCCATCCTGGAGCCCAAGGACAGTGGTGACCTGTACGAGCTATTGCCCAACTATGCCTACAGAACCGGAGTCGACGTCGTTTGGCGTACCTCCAACTGGGGCGAGCCACCCATACACATCAGCGAATATGTCAGCAACGACGACCTTGGCGTGCAGTATCCTGACGTAAGAAGCGAATACGACGGCATACTCTTTCATGGGCTCCGCCAGCGCATCGAGTCGAGCAAGGCCTCCAAGGTGCTGATAGTGCTTCACACCAGCACCAGCCACGGTCCCAACTACGCCAGCAAGTATCCAAAAGTATTCGAGGTGTACAAGCCTGTGGCACAGAATGTAGAAGAAGGCGAAAAGAATGTCGCCCTGCTGGTAAACGCCTACGACAACACCATCCGCTATACCGACTACCTGCTGAACGGTCTCATCCACACGCTTCGCTCAATGCAGCAGTGGCACGGCGCCATGATTTTCATCTCCGACCACGGCGAGTCCTTAGGCGAAGGGGGTGTCTTCATGCACGGACTGCCCATGCGACTGGCTCCCAAGGTGCAATACGAGATACCATTCCTGGTGTGGACGTCGCCCGACTTCCGAGCCTATAAGCCTACCGGCAGCAGCCAGAAGGTCAGCGCAGGACAGCTTCCTGCCGTACTCGACCAGCATTACGTATTCCACTCCGTGCTCAACCTGCTGTCCATCCAGTCGCCCGCATACAACGAAGACTACGATATCTTTATAAAACGTAAGACGAACTGACAAACAGCCAGCATTGGTGTGAGCACGGCCACGCCAAGCAGTACAGGGAACGATTCTGTCAGCATTTTGTCAGAAATGGTCTCGCTATATGTCAGCAGACTGCTATCGCCGGTGGCAGGCTGCAAGGGGAAACTTCCCGCAGAACCCGCAAACCCGCAGCGCTGCGTGAGCATGCAACGCGAAGGCCGAAAAGTTCTATAAAAATAGTTATCTTATTGATAATAAATAAATTACATATGAAATAGCACCATCCCGCCCACCTCATCGTCTGTTACCCGCAGCGCTGCGGGTTTGCGGGTTCTGCGGGAAATTCGTGAAAATGCTGAATCGGAAAGCAAAATCGGCAAGCAGGAGTTTAGAGCGGTTTTTTCAAATTTTATGATACCCTTTGGCTGCCACCTGATTAGTTGCATCACAATATTCACTGACGCAGGCGAGCCGAGGGAAAGACACTGCTTCAGCTAAGGCAAAACAAGACTTTCGTCCGATGAAAGTCCTGCTTTGCCCCAATGAAAGTCCCGGCAAACCGTGAGGGAAACCCAGGTTTGTCTGTTGCAAAGTTGTGCCCCAATAAGTTTAAGCTCCTGCGAAGTAGCAAATAAATCTTAAATATAACTTGATGTTGCTGATTCTCCTAAAAAATGTGTACTTTTGTAGGCAATAAACCTAAAAAGAATACTAACAATGGAAATCAAAGCTGTTAAATTCAGAAAAGACGGGTTCTACACCCAGCCCTTTGCCTTCGGTGGCGAAGAGGGAATGGAGAAGTTTGACAAGGATATCCGCTATCGGGGCAGTTTGCAGAATTATCTTATAGACACTGGCAATGAGGTGATTCTTGTAGATACCGGACTCCCTGCCGGTACACCCGAGGAAGTGCCTGACGAGAACTCGCTGGCTTATACCGGAAAGGACATCTGTACGTACATGGAGGCTTTCGCTGCCTTAGGCTACAAGCCCGAACAGGTGACAAAGATTCTGCTAACGCACCGTCATGCTGACCATTCGGGTGAGCTGAAGTCGTTTCCGAATGCCAAGGTTTATGTGAACAAGGACGAGCTCGGGGCCGCAGAACTCGAGGGTCTGAACAATTTGGTTCCTGTTAGCTTTACCGACGGGGCCTACTACAACTTCCCTGAAAGTCAGAAGATAGCCGAGGGCATCTATCTCATCAAGGCTACAGGTCATACACGTGGCAACAGCATTATCATCGTCGAGAACGAAGGATTGTTCTATATGCTTCACGGCGACATCACGTACGTTGACGAAGCCCTCTATGAAGACAAGCTCTCGGTAGTCTTTGACGACATGCCCGCTGCCCGCCAAACACAAGACCGTATCAGAGAGTTCGTACGCAACCACCCCACCGTGTACTGTGGCACCCACACACCACAGGGCTATGAGAACCTGGAGGCAAAATGTGTGATAGACCTGGACAACCCTTATCCGACAACACTGGCCGAGGTAGACTTCAGCAAGACGGAGGCTTCAGGCAAGTACGTCTGCTCCATCTGCGGATATGTGTACGACCCGGCAGAACACGATGGCGTGGCCTTCGAGGACCTGCCCGAGGACTGGAAATGTCCGCGTTGCAAACGCCCGAAGGAGAAATTCAACAAAGCATAAACGACTAAAAACATTAAGAACAATTATGAAACGCAAACTAATCATTGCAGCACTGCTATGTCTGTCAACTCTACCGACAATGGCTGAGCAGGTGGTAGTGGAAACCAAGAACACCAGTCTGGTGCTGGAGGTGGAAAAGGGACAGCAACCCAGATATGTTTATTACGGCAAGAAACTAAGCCAGCAGGAACTCGGGCATCTGCAACACCCTGCAGTCTTTGGCCGCATGGACGCCTACCCTGCCTACGGATTGAACACACCTGCCGAGGCCGCACTGGCCATGCGCCATAGCGATGGCAACATGTCGACCGCCCTCGTGGCTGACTATTGGGAACGGGGCGAGGTCGTAGGCGAAGGCAACTTTGTCACTTGCATCACGATGAAAGACCCTGTCTACCCCATTCAGGTAACGCTGAACTACAAGGCCTTCGTCGAGGAGGACATGATAGAGGTATGGACCGAGATTACCAACAACGAGAAAGGTATCGTCAACCTGACCACCTATGCCTCGGCCATGCTACCCATCCGTCGCGGCAATGTATGGCTGAGCCATTTCTACGGATCGTGGGCCAACGAAGCACAGTTGGTGGAAGAACCGCTGACGGCAGGCCAGAAGGTCATCGTCAACAAAGACGGAACCCGCAACTCGCATACTGACCATGGAGAGGTGATGTTCTCGCTTGACGGCAAGGGACAGGAGAACACTGGAGCCGTCATCGGAGCGGCCATCTGCTACTCGGGCAACTATCGCCTGAAGGTGGTCACCGACGATACCGACTACCATTACTTCTTCGCTGGCATTAACGAGGACAACTCGGAATACCACCTCAAGCGCGGCGAGACCTTCAAGACCCCGGCACTTGCACTGAGCTACTCGGAGAAAGGACTCAGCGGCGTGTCGCGCAATTTCCACAAGTGGGGACGCAAATACCGCTTGCAGCATGGCAACAAGGAACGTAAGATTCTGCTCAACTCGTGGGAGGGTGTCTATTTTGACATCAACCAGCAGGGCATGGACCAGATGATGAAGGACATAGCCTCCATGGGCGGAGAACTCTTCGTGATGGACGATGGCTGGTTTGGCGACAAATACCCACGCAAGACAGACAACTCCAGCCTGGGCGACTGGGTAGTAGACCGCAACAAGCTGCCCGAGGGCATAGAGGGACTGCTGCGTGATGCGAAGAAAAACGGTGTTAAGTTCGGCATCTGGATTGAGCCCGAAATGGCAAACACCACGTCAGAACTCTACGAAGCCCATCCAGAATGGATTGTAAAGGCTCCGAAACGCGATGCCGTCTTGGGACGTGGAGGCACGCAGGTGGTACTCGACTTGGGCAACCCCAAGGTACAAGACTTTGTATTCAGTGTTGTCGACAATCTTATGTCCAAATACCCCGAGATAGACTATATCAAGTGGGATGCCAACATGGCCATCATGAACCATGGCTCGCAGTATCTCACCATGAACGACCAGAGCCACCTCTATATAGAATATCATCGCGGATTGGAGAAGGTGTGCCAGCGCATACGTGCCAAGTATCCTGACGTTACCATACAAGCCTGTGCCTCAGGCGGCGGTCGTGCCAACTGGGGGGTACTGCCCTACTTCGATGAGTTCTGGGTCAGCGACAACACCGATGCCCTGCAGCGCATCTATATGCAGTGGGGTACCAGCTATTTCTTCCCTGCCATTGCAATGGCAAGCCACATCTCGGCAACACCCAACCACACCGTGTTCCGCACCACAGCGCTGAAATACCGTATTGACGTGGCAATGTCGGGCCGTCTGGGTATGGAGATACAACCCAAGAACATGACCGACGACGAAAAAGAACTATGCCGTAAGGCCATTGCCGAGTACAAACAGATACGTCCCATAGTACAGTTTGGTAATATCTACCGACTGATGTCGCCATACGACAAGAAGGGGCTCGCCTCGCTGATGTACGTCAACGACGAGCAAACCAAAGCCGTATGGTACTGGTGGAAAACGGAGTCGTTCCAGAACGAGCACCTTCCCCGTATCAAGATGGCGGGACTAAACCCCACACGGATGTATAAGGTACACGAGCTCAACCGCATTGATCTCAAGCCACTCGATGTAGAAGGCAAATCGTTCAGCGGAGCCTATCTGATGTCGCACGGCATCGATGTGCCCTACCGCAACGAGCCCGAATGGTCGAAGAAGAGCGACTGGTCCAGCCGCGTACTATACCTCGAGGCAGAATAAACAAAGCCTCGAGGTATCGAGGCTTCGAATCATCGAAATCTCGAAACTTCGAAATCTCGAAACATCGGAACATCGAAACGACAAAATCCTAAATAATCTTGAAAAAAGAAGGCACCGACCTCCTGTCCTACATTCGTGAGGGTCGCGAAATGACACAAGGCGAGAAACTCAGGCTGATTATCAGCCTGAGTATCCCGTCTATTCTCGCCCAAATCTCCGCCACCGTAATGTTCTTCATCGACGCTTCCATGGTGGGACACCTCGGTGCAAGAGCCTCGGCAGCCATCGGACTGGTAGAGACCACCGGATGGATGATGGGCGGACTGGCCTCGGCTGTCAACATGGGTTTCTCTGTGCAGGTGGCACATGCCATTGGAGCCAACGACTTCGAACGTGCCCGACGTGTGTTACGACAGTCACTCGTCTGCAGCCTCCTTTGGGCACTTCTCACCACGCTGGCAGCCCTCTTGGCTAGTCCCTTTCTTCCTTTCTGGCTCGGAGGCACAGAGGAGATAGCCCACGATGCCACCCTTTACTTTGCCATCTTCTCCGCTTTCGGCATCTTTTTCCAAATGGAAGGACTGGCAGGCTCTATGCTCAAGTGCTCTGGCAACATGAAGATACCCTCGGCACTCAACATCCTGATGTGCGGCATGGATGTAGTCTTCAACTACCTCTTCATATATATCCTTGGCATGGGCGTAGCCGGTGCAGCCATCGGAACGGGCGTCTCTATGCTCATCACTGCCGCACTCATGCTCTATTTCCTATTAGTACGCTCTGACATACTGGGAATTTATAAGAGGAAAGAAAAAAGAGATAACAGCTGGCAGAGTTTCCGCCCCTGTAAAGATGTGGTGAACATTGCCGTCAAGATAGGTGCCCCCATGGGACTACAACATCTGCTGATGGGCGGTGCCCAAGTGGTCAGCACACTCATCGTAGCCCCCTTAGGCACCATCGCCATCGCTGCCCACTCACTGGCCATCACCGTAGAAAGCCTCTGCTATATGCCCGGTTACGGCATTGCCGAAGCCGCCACCACTCTGGTAGGCCAGAGCTTCGGTGCAGGCCAACAGGTGCTCACCCGATCGTTTGCCCGTACGTCAGTAGTTCTCGGTATGCTCGTCATGACGGTGATGGGTGTTCTCATGTGGGGCTTTGCCCCTGAACTGATGATGGTGCTGACCCCTGTCGACGACATCATTGCCGTAGGCTCTGACTGTTTGCGCATTGAAGCCTTTGCAGAGCCTATGTTTGCTGCAGCCATCGTCTGTAACGGCATCTTTGTAGGAGCCGGCGACACACTAAAACCTGCAGTCATGAGTCTGCTCTCGATGTGGGGTGTCCGTCTGACCCTCGCTGCCATTTTGGCCGGGACCTATGGTCTCCCCGGTGTGTGGACAGCAATGGCCATCGAACTCACCTTCCGCGGTTTAATTTTCCTCATCCGACTTTTCCATGGTGGCTGGATGAGAAAAAAGTAAAAAGATGCAGCACACAGGATTCTACCCGAGTGCTGCATCTCCAAACTACTATCAATAACTAAAAACCTAATCCTTATGAAAAACGTCCTCACGACGTCTGTGTTATCCTTAATAACAATCTTCTTTCTTTTACCTTAATCGAACCTAACCTATTGTCGATTTTCCTTTTTCAATCTTTTACCTTTAAACCAATACTTTCTTGAAGACGATGCAAAGGTACGATGATTTTTGCTATGTTATACCATTAAGGCCCTCTTTTCCTAAAAAAAGGGCCTTATTCTTGACCTACATCAAGCAATTGTGTGCGAACACACCTAAATTGTGGCCGAACACAGCACTTTTTCCACTCCGTTGGTTAAGCTAACAAACTGGGCAATAGACAGCTGTTCGGGACGGAGGGTGAGTGAGAGGTGAGAGGTGGGAGTTGAGAGGTGGGAGTTGAGAGCTGAGAGCTGGGAGTCAGACAACAACTGCTTCAGCGAGACTCGCAACATCTTACGCCGCTGGTTAAAGACTGTTTTCACTACACGCTTGAACAGCTCCTCATCACATCCGAGGCACTGAGTCTTGTTGCGTGTCATACGAATGACGGCACTCTTCACTTTGGGAGGCGGATTAAATACCGTCTCGTCCACCATGAACAGGTATTCCACATCGTACCATGCCTGGATAAGCACCGACAGTATGCCATAGGCCTTGTTGCCAGGCTTCGAGGCCATGCGCAAGGCCACCTCATGCTGAATCATACCTGTACAACAAGGTATCAAGTCGCGGTTGTCAATCATCTTAAAGAATATCTGCGACGAAATGTCATACGGATAGTTACCCGTTAGCACGAACTGTCCACCATCGAAGACCTTCGACAAATCCATTCTGAGAAAGTCCTCGCCAAGAATGTTCTCGCGCAGCTTGGGAAAGTGCTCATTCAGATAGGCCACCGACTCACGATCAATCTCAACCACCTTCAAGGGGCGCGGCTTCTCCACCAGATATTGTGTCATCACACCCATTCCAGGACCTACCTCCAATACAGGCAATTGAGGACATGCATCTACCGTATCAGCTATACGACGGGCGATGGAGAGATCGGTCAGGAAGTGCTGGCCCAGGTTCTTCTTTGGACGTACTTGCTTCATGCTTTTCTGCTTTACTTACTACGGTGCAAAGATACGAAAAGTCGAGGGAAAAGCCAAATTTATATGAGCTTTTCCGAGACAAAGTAACTTCTTCAAAGGAAAAGATACGAAAAAAGATTGTAACAAGCGAGCAATTTTCGAAGATTAACGCAGAATGACCGTAAATAAAAGGCAAGTCGAGGAGATTGCATTGCCTCAAAATATGGTGATATGGGCGTGAAATATCGTTTTCACAAGGCTTGCGAACGCTTGGTGATTCCATAAAAAACAAGTACCTTTGCATCCAAATCAGAATTAAAGCCGTAAATATGGACAATTTATTGGACTTCGGGCCTGTAGAGGACAAGATGCAGGGTATCATCAAGGTGATTGGTGTGGGCGGTGGTGGATGTAATGCCGTCAGGAACATGTATGATGAAAAGATTTCTGGCGTGACATTGGCGGTATGTAATACGGATAGTAAGTCGCTGGCACCATCTCCTGTGCCTGTCAAGATACTCCTTGGCGAGGGACTGGGTGCGGGAGGCAAACCAGAAATCGGACGGTCAGAGGCAGAGAAGAACATTGCTGACATCGAACATTTGCTGAGCGACGGTACGAAGATGGTGTTCATCACTGCCAGTATGGGAGGTGGAACTGGAACCGGTTCTGCACCTGTGGTGGCCAGTGTAGCACGAAAGATGGGAATGCTGACCATCGGAATTGTGACTATCCCTTTCCGCTTTGAGAAGAAGCAGAAGATTATCCGTGCACTGAAGGGTGTGGACGAGATGCGGAAAAATGTAGATGCACTGCTCATCATCAACAACGAGCGACTGTGTGATGTCTATGCCGATACACCTATCTCTGTAAAGGAATCATTTGCACGGGCAGACAACATCCTGAAAGATGCTGTGATGGGCATATCGGAACTGATAACCGTGAACAGTAATGGAGGGATTGACCTTGACTTCCGCGATGTGGAAACAACGATGCGCGACGGTGGCGGAGCCATCATGGCGATGGGACGGGCCAGTGGGGAAAAACGTGTAGAGCGAGCTATACAGAATGCTTTGCACTCGCCGCTACTCTATGGAAGTGACATTAGCAAGGCTAAACGGATTCTGTTCAATATCTATTCCAGCGAGGATGCACCCATTATGGTACCCGAAATGCAGGAGATTGACGATTTCTTTGACAGTCTGGATCCTTATATCGAGGTCATCTGGGGCATATCGAGCGATAACAGCATTGGCGAGGATGCCAAGGTGACGATACTTGCCACAGGAATGGAAGAAAGCCAGGATATAGACGAATCGCTGAAAGATGATGCTTACTACGAGAGCCTGATTCCGCAATTATACAGACCTGTCAAAAAGGAAACAGAAGAACCGACACCAGAGCCTGATTTTGTAGTTGAGCCTGCTCCAGAGCCGGAGCCACCTGTGATAGAGGAAGAACCGAAGCCTCAACCCACAATTGGTGATAAAGTCAGGAATTGGCTGTCAAACATCATAAACGAAACAGAAGAATAGCCAGCAGATGATGGAAAGAGCACCTGAAGAAATCGCTGTTGAGCTTGCTTCGTCGGTAAAAGAGCTGGTTGCAGCAGGTCGCAAGGACTTGCTGCTGCGGGCCATCGGTGCACCTTTGCTCGAAGAACTACGCATAGAGGCGGCACGGGCTAAGTTAAGCCGACTGAGGATAACGAAGGATTACAGGTTCTTATTGGTGGACTTTGGCAACAAAGAAATAGAGTTACAACCCGTGCACAAGGCGGTTTATCTGTTGTTTCTGTCACATTCTGAAGGTATCGAGTTCAAGAGGTTGAATGACTATCGGGAGGAACTGACGCATTACTATATGGCCACAGCAAAGATGATGGACAAGGAGAAAATTAAAGAGAGTGTTGACCATCTGGTGAACCCACTTGATAATGCCATCAACGAAAAGTGTTCGCGTATCAAAAAAGCGTTCCTGGAGATGATGGATGAGTATATGGCCAGTTACTACATCATCAGCGGACATACACAGAAACACTTTGCCGGGTCTTCACGTATCTGGTATGAGCGTTTGAAGGTTATCAAACTGCCGAGGGAATTGGTTGTAAACGAAGCAATGATATAAACCCTGCAAATTCTTACAAAGGCACAAAAAAAACCGCAGACATGACGTCTGCGGCTCTGGTTATTTCTCTAATTTGTTGTTTTTTACTTTAAAAGTACGTTTGCATTCTTGCAAATGTACATAGCCTCAACGGCTGCTACGGCCAGAACGGCCACTGAAAACATTGCTAACATCATAACTTTTTCCTTTCTCAATCTTTATGTTATCCTTAATCTATATTGTCATTCAGAACATCTCTATGTCCCTTTTGACGATGCAAAGGTAGTAACTATTCTCGACATGGCAAGCGCAAAATGACAACTATCGCACAAAAAAGGCCCATTCTTTGACTTCTATCAAACTTTTCCGCATATCGTTGACCTATGTCAAAGAAAAAATTAGTACCTTTGCAGACGTAATGAAAATAAGAAGCATCATCCTCAAAATTCTCATGCCTCTGGTGCTTGGAGGCGCCATACTCTATTGGATGTATCGCGGCGAAGACTGGCAGACCATCGTCCACGTTGCCACCGAGGAGATGGACTGGACGTGGATGCTGCTATCGTTTCCGTTCGGCATCCTGGCACAGGCATTCCGTGGCTGGCGCTGGCGACAGACTCTTGAGCCTATAGGCGAACGCCCAAGAGCTTCTGTCAGCGTACATAGCATCTTTCTCAGCTATGCCGTCTCGCTCGTCATACCTCGCATCGGTGAGTTCACACGCTGTGGCGTACTGAAGCGCTACGATAACATATCGTTTCCAAAGGCATTAGGCACAGTGGTTACCGAAAGAGCCATCGACTCACTACTCGTCATGGGCATCACGGCCATTGTTTTCTTACTTGAGATGAGTACCTTTGGCTCGTTCTTCCGCAAGACGGGCACCAATCTGCAGAGCATACTGGAGCGTTTCTCCATGACAGGCTATTTCGTCGTAGCCATATGCGTCGTTGCCATCCTCATCCTGCTACACTTCCTGCTGCGCAAGCTGTCTGTATATAATAAGGTACGCGCAACAATACGAGGCATCTGGCAGGGGGTCGTCTCGCTGAAGGCTGTACGCAACATACCGCTCTTCGTCATCTTTACACTGGCCATCTGGTCGAGCTACTTCCTGCACTATTACCTCACCTTCTTTTGCTTCGACTTCACCAGTCACCTGGGTCTGGGGTGTGCGCTGGTTACGTTTATCGTAGGCTCCATAGCCGTCATCGTGCCTACCCCGAACGGTGCAGGCCCTTGGCATTTTGCAGTCAAGACCATGCTCATTCTCTATGGCGTGCAAGACGAGAAAGCACTCTATTTCGTGCTCATCGTTCACACCGTCCAGACCTTATTGGTGGTTGTCTTAGGCATATACGCCTGGATGGCTTTGAGCTTCACCAGAATAAAAACAAACCCTAAAACTTCAATACAATGAACGAAATTCAGAACTTGAACCCGAAGAGTATATGGAAGAACTTCTATGCACTCACACAAGTACCACGTCCAAGCGGACATCTCGAGAAGATTCAACAATTCCTGCTTGACTTCGGCAAGCAGGCCGGTGTGGAGGTTTTCCAAGACCCCGCAGGCAACATCGTCATGCGCAAGCCTGCCTCTGAGGGCATGGAAAACCGTCAGTGTGTCACCCTGCAGGCCCACATGGACATGGTGCCAGAGCGCGACACCGAGTCGAAGCACAACTTCGAGACCGACCCTATCCGTCCCTGGATAGACGAGGGGTGGGTGAAGGCTAAAGGTACCACCCTTGGTGCAGACAACGGTCTGGGCGTCGCTGCCATCATGGCTGTCATGGAGGACAAGACCCTAAAGCATGGTCCCGTAGAGGCACTTATCACTCGCGACGAAGAGACGGGCATGTATGGAGCCAACGACCTGCCTGAACACGAGCTCCAAGGCGACATCCTTCTCAATCTGGACTCTGAGACATGGGGAAAATTCGTCATCGGCTCTGCCGGAGGTATAGACATCACTGCCACACTTGACTATCAGGAGGTAGAGACCGACCCAGAGGACATTGCCGTCTGTGTGACTCTGAAAGGTCTGCGCAGCGGTCATAGCGGACTGGAAATCAACGAAGGCCGTGCCAATGCCAACAAGCTGATGGTACGCCTGGTACGCGAGGCCGTAGAAGAGCTCGATGCCCGCCTTGCCTCATGGCATGGCGGCAAGGTCCGCAATGTCATTCCCTACAAGGCCGAGGTGGTGCTCACACTGCCAAAGGAGAACCTGCAGGCAATGCAAGAACTGGCCGAGGCCTGGCTTGACGACTTCAACAGCCAGTTTAAGAGCATCGAAAGCGGCATTAAGCTGTCATGCGAGAAAGTCGCCACACCCGAGAAACAAGTTCCGGTCGAAATACAGGACAACCTCATCAATGCCATCTATGCATGCCACGACGGCGTGGTACGCATGATACCCTCCTACCCTAGTGTGGTGGAGACCTCGTCCAACCTGGCCATCATCGACATCGAAGGCGGACATGCCGGCATCAAGATACTGGCACGTTCCAGCCGCGAAGACATGAAGGACTATGTGGTAAAGATGCTGGAGAGCTGCTTCAACATGGCGGGCATGAAGGTAGAGACCGCAGGCTCGTATGGTGGATGGGACCCCAACCCAGAATCACCCATACTCCACCTGCTGCTGAAAGAGTACAAGGCGCTCTTTGGCAAGGAAGGTATCATACAGGTAGACCATGCCGGTTTGGAGTGCTCCGTCATCCTGGGCAAGTACCCCCACATGGATGTCGTCTCCTTCGGCCCCACCATGAAGTCGCCTCACACCACCTCCGAGCGCGCACTCATTGAGACCGTGGCACCTTTCTGGAATCTGCTGAAGAAGACCCTTGAGGACATTCCCGTGAAGTAAACCAACCTTTTGCCTTAGGTAAACTACCCTTTTACCTAAGGTAAACCATCACTTTACCTAAGGTAAACTACCCTTTTACCTAAGGCACCCGGCAGGCGTGTTTTTGTCGGTCGTCGATTCACCATAAATATACAAGGTGTATCGACAACCGACGAAAATCGCTCCTTTGGCTTCACTTGCCGAAAAAAACAAAAGAAACATTTGGCAGTTTGCCTGCTATTTCGTACCTTTGCAACCGATATAAACCAATTTCAAATTAATTATGGACGACTACCCGGCGAATCATAACAATTCGTAGGCGGGAGGAACGGCAGGCAAGACCGCTAATCCTCTTGCCGCTAAAACCATTTCACAAACGGAAAAAGGATTAGCACAATGAAGACTTTCTGGAATACCCAAGGAGGGCTCAGCCAGCTGGAAGAATGGCAGCCCAATTGCTGGATACAAATGACGTGTCCCACAGACGAAGACCAGCAAATGCTGGAGGAGCAGTACAAAATACCCGACTACTTCCTCTCCGACATCAGCGATACCGACGAGCGTGCCCGTTATGAATACGACGACGGATGGATGCTCATCATCCTGCGCATACCCTATGTCAAGGAGGTACGTTCACGCACCCCCTATACCACCGTTCCCCTCGGCATCATCCACAAGCGCGACGTCACCATCACCGTCTGCTACTATGAGACCAACATGATGATTGACTTCGTCAGCTACCAGCAGAAGCGCGGCGTGGGCTTCACCGACTACGTGGACATGATTTTCCGTCTCTTCCTCTCCTCGGCCGTATGGTACCTGAAACGCCTGAAGCAAATCTCCATGCTCATAGAGAAAGCCAAGCGCAACCTGGACCGTGAGGTGAACAACGAGAGCCTGATAGGCCTGTCGCGCCTGCAGGACTCGCTCACCTATTTCAACACGTCCATACGTGGCAACGAGACACTGCTCTCCAAGCTGAAGTTCAAGCTGCAGATTGACGAACTCGACGCCGACCTTATCGAAGACGTGACTATTGAGATGACACAGGCACGCGAAACCACCAACATCTACTCCAACATCCTGGAGTCAACGATGGACACCTACCAGAGCATTATCAACAACAACATGAACACCATCATGCGTACGCTGACCTCCGTCACCATTATCCTCATGCTGCCGACCCTCATCTCCAGCTTCTTCGGCATGAACCTCATCAACGGCATGGAAAACAGCCCCATAGGATTTCTCATAGCCATAGTCCTTTCAATAGTTATTTCCGTCATCTCACTACTGGTTTTCAGGCATAAACGACTCATTTAAGTCACTTTTCTTCAAAAAAATTAGGTCGAATCAGATTTTTTACTTAACTTTGAAGCCTGATTATGTGTGACTAACCCTATCATTCACTAAAAAAGACAAGATGATGGACTCTCAAGAAAAGGCTCTCAACGAAGAGCAGATTGCAACGACACACTCTGACCAAGAGTCAGAGAACGTAGAACAGAACGTAGTGGAAACCGCTGCCCAGCAGCCCGAAGAGGCCGTACTGCCCACTGATGCAGTTCAGCCCGCAGAGACAGAAAAGGCAGCAGAAGCCCCAGAACGCAAGCAGTATCAAACCAAGAAGGACGTCCTGGAGCGCGTACGCGAGATAGCGCACAGCGACGAGGCCCCACAGAAGGAGGAGGTAGACAACCTGAAGACCGCCTTCTACAAGTTGCATATTGCCGAGCGCGAAGCGAAGCTGAAGGAATACATCGACGGCGGCGGCGACCCGGAACAGTACCAAATCACCCCCGATCCTGACGAGGAGGCCTTCAAGGCCGAGATGGTACTCATCAAGGAGAAACGTCAGCAGCTGTTCAAGGAGCAAGAGCAGGAGAAGCAGGACAACCTGCAGCGCAAGCTCGACATCATCGAAAAGATAAAGAGCATGATTACCTCGCCCGAAGAGGCCAACAAGTCGTACAAAGACTTCAAGACCCTTCAGGACGAATGGCGCGAGATAAAGAACGTACCCGCCGAGCGAGCCAACGAGCTGTGGCGCAACTACCAGCTGTACGTCGAACAGTTCTACGACCTGCTGAAGCTGAACAGCGAGGCCCGCGAATACGACTTCAAGAAGAACCTCGAGCTGAAGACCCGTCTCTGCGAGGCAGCCGAAAAGCTGGCCGAAGAGCCCGACGTCATCAGTGCCTTCCATCAGCTTCAGAAGCTGCACCAGGAATACCGCGAGACAGGCCCCGTCAGCAAAGAGCTGCGCGAGGAGATATGGCAGCGCTTCAAGACCGCATCAACCACCGTCAACAAGCGTTTCCAGCAACACTTCGAAGGACTGCGGGCCAAAGAGGAAGAGAACCTGCAGCGCAAGACGGAACTCTGCGAGAAGGTAGAAGCCATCGCTGCTGAAGAAAACAAAGGCAGCGCCGACTGGGAGCGCCATACCAAACAAATCATTGACCTCCAGGCCGAATGGAAGACCATCGGCTTCGCCCCACAGAAGATGAACGTCAAGATATTCGAGCGCTTCCGTGCAGCGTGCGACGACTTCTTTGGACGTAAGGCCACCTACTTCCGCACACTGAAAGACCAGTTCAAGGAGAATGCCGAGAAGAAACGCGCCCTCATCGAGAAAGCCAAAGCCCTGCAAGACTCCACCGACTGGAAGTCTACCAGCGACAAGCTCATCAACCTGCAGAAGGAATGGAAGACCATTGGTGTAGTGCCCAAGAAGCTGGGCGACCAGCTGTGGGAAGAGTTCCTCACCACCTGCAACAAGTTCTTCGAGGCCCGCAAGGAAGCCGGCGCTGGCGCCCATAGCGAGGAACGCGACAACCTGGCCAAGAAGCGCGATGTCATAGCCCGTCTGAAGGCTGCAGCCGAAGAAGCAGGCGACGACCTGCAGGAGCGCGTCCAGAAGCTCATCGAAGAGTACCAGGCCATCGGACACGTACCCTTCAAGGAGAAAGACAAGCTGTACGAAGAGTACCATGCCGTGCTCGACAAACTGTACAAAGACCTCAACATCACCGTAGCACGTCGCAGGCTATCCAAGTTCAAGGACAACCTGAAGCAGGTAGCCGAACGTGGCGAGAACGCCCTCGACAACGAGCGTGCACGCCTGATGCGCCAGTACGAACAGCTGAAGAGCGAGGTACAGACCTACGAGAACAACCTGGGCTTCCTCAACGCCTCGTCAAAGAAAGGCAACTCGCTTATCGACGAGATGAACCGCAAGGTACAGAAACTGAAGGACGAAGTACAGCTGGTACGCGACAAGATCAAGGCCATCGATGCCGAAAACAAAGAGAAAGAATAAAGCTATCAGGCTCACAGGGGGCCTGCCCCATGTGACAACATAAGCGACATAAGAAAGAGATTGTCAAAAAGAAGAGCGCTCACTTCGGTGAGCGCTCTTCTTTTATTGGGGCCAATTACAGACAAAAAGAAATCCACCAAGCACTTATTATCAGTTGCTTGGTGGATTATTTTGTTGGGGTACCCGGACTCGAACCAGGAAAGGCAGGACCAGAATCTGCAGTGTTACCATTACACCATACCCCAATGTCACTCTTGCGAGTTGCAAATTTCTCATTTGCGGGTGCAAAGGTACATCTTTTTTTGGAACCGGCAAAAAAAAAAGGAGTTTTTTTATAAAAAAAGGCAAAAAAAAGCGTTTTATAGTCGTTTTGTCAAGAATAAGGTGTATCTTTGCATTCAATATGGAGCAAACAAGACAACTGGTAGACACCATTACCAAAGGAATACAGGAGAAGAAAGGCCAGCGCATCGTAGTGGCTGACCTTGCGAACATCGACGGAGCCATCTGCAACTACTTTGTCATCTGCCAGGGCAATTCGCCCTCGCAGGTAGAAGCCATTACAGAGAGTATTGGCGAGCTGGCTCGTAAGGAACTTGGCGAGAAGCCCGCCACGGTAGCCGGTCTGGAGAATGCCCAATGGGTAGCGATGGACTACGGCGACGTGCTGGTACACGTCTTCCTTCCCGACGTGAGAAGCTACTACGACTTAGAGCACCTTTGGGAAGACGCCGAACTGACGGAGATAGAAGACATCGATTAGCAATCAGAAGACATATACTAAATGGAACAGCAGAACAACAAGCCTCAGATGAACATGCCCAAGTTCAACATGAACTGGATATACGGCATAGCCATCGTGACCCTGATAGCGCTTTACCTGACACAGGGCAGCGAACAGTCGAGCGTACGGACCGAGACGTCCTACTCCGACTTCAAGGTAATGGTGATGAAGGGATACGCAGACAAGATAGTGGTAAACAAGTACTCCAACACGCTCGAGATGTATGTAAAGCCTGAGCACATCCGCGATGTATTCCACCAGGGGGTGCAGCAGACAGGGAAGAACCCCAGCGTGAACGTAGCCATAGGCAGCGTCGACCAGGTTGAGCAGTTCATCAACCAGGCTCGCGAGGAGAAGAAGTTCTCGGGCAAGTTCTCTTACGACAACACAAAGGACAACGACTTCTTCTCTTCGCTGCTGATGAACATCCTGTTCTTCGGCGGCATCATCATGGTGTGGATGTTCCTCATGCGGCGCATGAGCGGGCCCGGTGCCGGTATTGGCGGCGGCAGCATTTTCAACGTGGGCAAGTCGAAAGCCCAGATGTATGAGAAGGGCGGCGAGCTTGGCATCACCTTCAAGGACGTTGCGGGCCAGGCCGGCGCTAAGCAGGAGATGCAGGAGATAGTAGACTTCCTGAAGAACCCCCAGAAGTACACCGACCTTGGCGGCAAGATACCCAAGGGTGCGCTTCTGGTTGGCCCTCCGGGCACTGGTAAGACGCTGCTGGCCAAGGCCGTAGCCGGCGAGGCCGGTGTGCCGTTCTTCTCGATGTCGGGTTCCGACTTTGTAGAGATGTTCGTAGGCGTGGGCGCGTCGCGCGTACGCGACCTGTTCGAGAAGGCCAAGCAGAAAGCCCCTTGCATCATCTTCATCGACGAGATAGACGCCGTGGGCCGCGCGCGTTCGAAGAACCCCGCCATGGGCGGCAACGACGAGCGCGAGAACACGCTGAATGCGCTTCTTACCGAGATGGACGGCTTCGGCACCAACAGCGGCATCATCACGCTTGCTGCCACCAACCGTGCCGACATGCTGGACTCAGCGCTGATGCGCGCCGGCCGTTTCGACCGTCAGATACACGTCGACCTTCCTGACCTGAACGAGCGTCGCGAGGTGTTCAACGTGCACCTGAAGCCACTGAAGCTTGACGAGAACCTTGATGTAGACTTCCTTGCCCGCCAGACGCCCGGTTTCTCGGGTGCCGACATCGCCAACGTGTGCAACGAGGCGGCCTTGATAGCGGCTCGCTTCAACCGCGAGAAGGTTGGCAAGCAGGACTTCCTCGACGCCGTAGACCGCATCATCGGCGGTCTGGAGAAGAAGACCAAGGTGATGACCGAGCAGGAGAAGAAGTCGATAGCCATCCACGAGGCCGGCCATGCCACCATTTCGTGGTTCACCGAGTTTGCCAATCCGCTGGTGAAGGTCAGCATCGTGCCCCGCGGCCGTGCCCTTGGCGCCGCCTGGTACCTGCCCGAGGAGCGTGTGCTCCAGACCAAGGAAGCCATGCTTGACGAGATGTGCTCGCTGCTTGGCGGTCGTGCCGCCGAGGAGCTCTTCATCGGCCACATCTCTACCGGCGCCATGAACGACCTCGAGCGCACTACGCAGCAGGCCTATGCCATGGTGGCCTACGCCGGCATGTCGGAGAAGCTGCCCAACATCAACTACTACAACAACCAGGAATACTCCTTCCAGAAGCCTTACTCAGAGACCACGGCCCGCATCATGGACGAGGAGGTGCAGCGTATGATCAGCGAGCAGTACGCTCGCGCCAAGCAGATACTTCAGGAGCACCGTGAGGGTCATGCCCAGCTTGCCGAGCTTCTGGTAGAGCGTGAGGTCATCTTTGCCGAAGACGTGGAGCGCATCTTCGGCAAGCGTCCGTGGATCAGCCGCGCCGAGGAGCTGCTGGAGGCTCAGCAGCGCGCCGAGGCCGAGGCCATGGCCGAGCGCCGCGCCAAGGAGCTGGGTCTGACCACGGAGCCCAAGGAGCCCGGGGAGCCCACACCCCCCGCCCCACCCACCAAAGCCTAAAAACCTTTTGCTATATGAAGAACCTTATTATCCGCACCATCACAGGCGTCATCTTCGTCGCCGCCATCGTGGCCTCGTTTCTGAGGCCGGAAGCCATGGTACTGCTGTTCAGCATCGTCACGGGCATCACCGTATGGGAGTTCTGCGGCCTGGTGAACCAGCGTGACAACGTCACGGTGAACCGCTTTATATGCACCGTCGCCGCCGTCTACTTCTTCTTCGCCATGACCTACTTCTGCAGCGACCTCTACGGGGGCAGTGCCAAGAGCGTAGTGTTCATCCCCTACCTGGTGACCGTCGTCTACCTGCTTGTGGCCGAGCTCTATGCCAAGCAGAAGGACCCCATCAGCAACTGGGCGTACACCATGCTGTCGCAGATGTACATTGCCCTGCCCTTCTCGCTGCTCAACGTGCTGGCCTTCACGGCCCGGCCTGACGGTCAGGTGGCCTTCAACACGCTGCTGCCGCTGTCCGTATTCGTCTTCCTGTGGCTCAACGACACCGGAGCCTACTGCGTGGGCTCGCTGCTGGGACGCCACAAGCTGTTCCCCCGCATCTCGCCCGCCAAGTCGTGGGAGGGCTCGATAGGCGGCGCCATCGTCGTACTGGCCGCGGCATACGCCATCGGCTACTACATCGACGGTCTGATGCTCACCCCCTGGCAGTGGCTTGGCCTGGGTCTCGTCGTGGCCGTCTTCGGCACGTGGGGCGACCTGGTGGAGAGCCTCTTCAAGCGCACGCTAGGCATCAAGGACTCCGGCAACATACTGCCCGGCCACGGGGGCATGCTTGACCGCTTCGACTCGTCGCTGCTGGCCATTCCCGCCGCCGTGGTCTACCTGTACACGCTGTCCATGTTCTGAAGCGACACCCATAACAATAACCCATAAAACCAAGGAACGATGAAAAAACTAATTGCCTTTCTATTACCCTTATGTCTCCTTTCGTTTCAGTCCCTAAAGGCTCAGGACCCCGTCAAGAAGTGGGGCCAGCTGCAAGTAAAGGGCGCCCAGCTGTGCGATGCGCAGGGCCGTCCCGTCATACTGCGCGGCGTCAGCCTGGGGTGGCACAACCTGTGGCCACGGTTCTACAACAAGAAGGTGGTGCAGACGCTCAAGCACGACTGGCATGCCTCGGTGGTGCGCGCCGCCATGGGCATCATGATAGAAGACAACTACCTAGAGAACCCCCAGTATGCCATGCAGTGCATGACGCCGGTCATCGAGTCGGCCATCAAGCAGAACGTCTACGTCATCATAGACTGGCACTCGCACCTGACCAAGACCGAGGAGGCCAAGGCCTTCTTCGGCAAGATGGCCAAGAAGTACGGCAAGTACCCCCACGTCATCTACGAAATATACAACGAGCCCGTGGAAGACACGTGGGCCGACCTGAAGAAATACGCCTCGGAGGTAATCGGCGAGATACGCAAGTACGACCCCGACAACATCGTGCTCGTGGGCTGTCCGCACTGGGACCAGGACATCCACCTGGTGGCCGAGAGTCCGCTTGAGGGTTTCCAGAACGTCATGTACACCGTCCACTTCTATGCCGCCACCCACGGCGACTACCTGCGCCAGCGCACCGAGGAGGCCGTCCGTCGCGGCATCCCCGTGTTCATCAGCGAGAGCGGCGCCACGGAAGCCTCCGGCGACGGCCGCATAGACCCCGAGAGCGAGGAGCAGTGGATATCGATGTGCGAACGGCTTGGCATCAGCTGGGTGTGCTGGAGCATCTCCGACAAGAACGAGTCGTGCTCCATGCTGCTGCCCCGCGCCAGCGCCACAGGCCCATGGGCCGACGACGTCATCAAGGAATACGGAAAACTTGTGAAACAACTACTGAAGAAATACAACCCATGACCGAACGCGACAAACTCATCACCCAGAACCTGGGCTACGTCATCACGCTGGCCCGCCAGTACAAGAGCGACATCCTGAGCACCGACGACCTGGTGAGCGAAGGCACCATCGGCATGATGAAAGCCGCCGAGAAGTACGACGCCTCGCGCGGCAAGCCCTTCGTCACCTTCGCCGCACCCTACATCCGCAAGGCCATCGAGACCGCCATCAGCCGTGTGTCCACCGACACCGACCTGCGGTCTACCGACGAGTCGCTGCCCGTCGGCAGCCACAACAACTACACGCTGCTGAACGTGCTCGAGGACAAGGACGCCCCGCGCGCAGACCTCGAGGCCGAGGAGAGCACGCTGACCGCCGACATGCTGCGCCGCGTTCACCTGCTGGACGAGCGCCAGCAGCGCGTCATCAACCTCTACTACGGCAACGGCTACGAACGCCAGACGATGGCCGAGATAGCCGAAGTCATGTCGCTCAAGCGCGAACGCGTGCGCCAGATACGCGACCAGGCACTGCGCAAGCTGCGCCGTCTGTGCCGCACGGCGCTCACCCTGCTCCTGCTGCTCCTGACGGCCGCCACCGCCGAGGCCAAGCTCATCAAGGTGCTGGCCATCGGCAACAGCTTCTCGCAGGACGCCGTCGAGCAGTACCTCTACGAGCTTGCCCACGCACAAGGCGACTCACTCGTCATCGGCAACGCCTACATCCCCGCCTGCTCCATCAACATGCACCTGGACAACCTCAAGACGTCGGCCCCCAAATACGCCTACCGCAAGGTGGTCGGCGGCGTCAGGACCGAGGAGAAAGGCGTCAGCCTGCAGCGCATCATACTCGACGAACCGTGGGACGTCATCACCCTTCAGCAGGCCAGCCTGCTCAGCGGTCTCAGCGAGAGCTACAAGAACCTGCCCGCCCTGCACCGCGCCGTCAAACTGCTGGCCACCAACCACCAGGTAGAGCTGTGGTGGCACATGACGTGGACCTACGCCAAGAGCTTCCGCAACGCCAACTTCGAGATATACGACTCCAGCCAGGACAAGATGTTCCACGGCATCATCAACTGCGTGCGCAACGAAGTGCCCAAGGCCAACATCAGCCGCATCATACCCAGCGGCACGGCCATCCGGCTGATACGCCGCCACAAAGGCGACACCCTGAACCGCGACGGCCAGCACCTCAGCTACACCCTTGGGCGCTACACCGCCGCCTGCACCTGGTGCGAGGCACTGACGGGCCGCAACATCGACGGCAACCGCTACCACCCCGACACCATCACGGCCGAGGACGCCAAGCTGGCACAGATAGAGGCCCACGAAGCCTGCTTCATGCAGCAGCTGCGCCAGTACGACGTCTTGTTCTAAACCATTCCCCTTTTTCTCGCGTTTAGCTCCGCCCTGAGACCATTTTACGAAAACTCTGACATCACTCTCCATACATAAAAAAGAATGGAGGTAGAATGGAGGTAGAATGGAGATAGAATGGAGCTAAGCGCGATTTGGACTCTTGAGAAGCCGTATCATCAGGCGGGCTGCCGTGTCGGGCGCATGGCTGTCGCCGAGACGTCGATGGACTTCCTGGTAGTCCTGAAGCATCTGCTGGCGGCGGCTGCCCGCGAGTATGTCGTCCAGTTGGCTACGGATGTTGCTGACCGAGAAGCTGTCGGCCACCAGTTCGGGCACCACCTCGCGGTCGGCAATAAGGTTGACGAGCGAGACCCAGCGTACGTTGATGAAGTGGCGCTTCAGGAATCCGATGAGACGCGGCAGGGGTGTCTCGTAGCACACCACCTGCGGCACGCCGAACATGCATGCCTCGAGCGTGGCCGTGCCGCTGGTGACCAGTGCCGCCGTGGCACAGGCGAGCAGGGGGTACGTCTGGTCTGTGACGAGACGCGCGGCAGCGTCGGACATGTAGCGGGCGTAGTATTCGGGCTCGATGCCTGGTGCCCCGGCCACCACGACGTCGTAGCGGTCGGCCAGATGGGCGGTGGCCTGCAGCATGGCGGGCAGGTTGTCCTTGATTTCCTGTCGGCGCGAACCCGCCAGCAGGGCTATGACGGGGCGCTCGGAGGTCTGGAGACTGTCGTCAGAGAGGCTCGCGGGGGCCTGGCGGCCGTGGTCGGCGAGCCACTGCCGCACCTCGCTGGCCGTGGGGTTGCCCACGTAGTGTATGGGGTAATGGTGTTTCTTCTGGAAGAAGTCGACCTCGAAGGGCAGTATGGAGAACAGCTCGTCGACGTCGCGCTTGATGTTCTTGATGCGGTATTCCTTCCATGCCCACAGCTTGGGCGAGATATAGTAGTAGACGGGGCA
Organism: Prevotella sp. UBA2742; assembly: GCA_002353485.1. Classification (GTDB taxonomy): domain Bacteria; phylum Bacteroidota; class Bacteroidia; order Bacteroidales; family Bacteroidaceae; genus Prevotella. The sequence goes on along the minus strand of DEJS01000019.1, from coordinate 105,336 downwards.
GACGTGGTGCCGCCGGACGTAGCGTGCCACGGAGAGGTTGAAGCCAGGGTAGTCGACCAGTATGACGACGTCGGGGCGCCACTGGCTGATGTCTTGCTTGCACTGACGCATGTTGCGCAGGATAGCGGGCAGGTGCATCAGCACGGGCACGAAGCCCATGTAGGCCAGCTCGCGGTAGTGCCTGACGCGGGTGCCGGCGACGGCCGTCATCAGGTCGCCGCCGAAGAAGCGGAACTGGGCCTGGGGGTCGTGCTCCTTCAGCGAGCGCATAAGGTGCGAGGCGTGCAGGTCGCCCGAGGCCTCGCCTACGATGAGGTAGTACTTCATTGCTCCCAGCTTTTTAGCATTTCCATGCTCTGGTAGGCCGTGACGTCCATCTGTGTGGGCGTGACGGCTACGTAGCCGTGGTCCAGGGCCCAGCGGTCGGTGTCCTCGGCCTGGGGCTCGTCGTTGTGGTAGTGGCCCATCATCCACCAGTAGTCGTAGCCCCGGGGGTGGTGGCAGCGCTCCACCTCGCTAAGCCACGAGCCACGGGCCATGCGGCACACGCGCACGCCGCGGAACGCAGGCTGCAGGGGGAAGTTGACGTTCAGACAGACGCCCGTGGGCAGCCCCTCGTCGAGCACGCGGCGCGTCAGCATCCTCACCGTATCCCGGAGGGGACGGAAGTCGGCGTCGTCGCGGTGGTCGCAGAGCGAGAAGGCGATGCTGGGTATGTACTTCATACAGCCTTCCATGGTGACGCCCATGGTTCCGCTGTAGTGGGTGTTGACCGAGGCGTTGTCGCCGTGGTTGATGCCTCCGATGACGATGTCGGGCTTGCGGCCGCAGAGCTCGGCCAGCGCCATCTTGACGCAGTCCACGGGGGTACCGTTACACGACCACACCTCTACGCCGTCCTCCTTGTGACGCAGCTTCAGGGTGAGCGGTATGGTGGGCGAGAAGGCACACGAGGCACCGCTGCGGTGAGCCTCGGGGGCACAGGCGATGACGTAGCCCATGTCGCGCACCATGCCGATGAGCTCGCGGAAGCCCTTGGCATGGTAGCCGTCATCGTTGGAAATCAGGATCAGTGGTACGTTTTTTTCCATTAAAAGCCAGTATTTGCCTGCAAAAGTACTAAAAAAGGTTGATATTTGAGTGTTTCTCGTATTATTTTTGTACCTTTGCGGCGTATTATATACATCAAACACATAGAATATGGGAAAGATTATTGCTTTAGCGAACCAGAAGGGTGGCGTTGGCAAGACGACGACCACTATCAATCTGGCAGCCTCGCTGGCCACGCTGGAGAAGACGGTGCTCGTAGTAGACGCCGACCCCCAGGCCAACGCATCCAGCGGACTGGGAGTGAACATCCAGGAGGTGGAATGCTCGCTATACGAATGTATTATCAACCACGCCGACGTGCGCGACGCCATCTATACCACCGACATTGACGGACTGGACATCATTCCCAGCCACATCGACCTGGTGGGCGCCGAGATAGAAATGCTGAACCTGCCCGACCGGGAGAAAATAATAGGCAACGTACTGGCCGGCATACAGAACGAGTACGACTACATCCTGATAGACTGCTCGCCGTCGCTGGGCCTCATCACGGTGAACGCCCTGACGGCCGCCAACTCGATTATAGTGCCCGTGCAGTGCGAGTACTTCGCGCTGGAAGGCATCTCCAAGCTGCTGAACACCATCAAGATAGTGAAGAAGAGCCTGAACCCGAAGCTCGAGATAGAGGGATTCCTGCTGACCATGTACGACTCGCGCCTGAGACTGGCCAACCAGATTTACGACGAGATGAAGCGACACTTCCAGGAACTGGTCTTCAAGACCGTTATACAGCGCAACGTCAAGCTCTCGGAGAGCCCGTCACACGGTCTGCCCGCCATTCTGTACGATGCCGAGTCCACTGGAGCCAAGAACCATCTGGCACTGGCCAAGGAGATAATTAGCAAGAACGCTTAAGAACAAAGGTAAGGACAAGGCATGGCAGTAAAGAAGAAATACGACCGTAACGTGCTTGGCCGCGGACTGGACGACATCGGCACCGGTCGCGGACTGGACGCACTCATCGACACGCACAGCGAGGTGAAGACCGAGGGCTCGTCGAACCTCAGCGAGATAGAGATATCGCAGATAGAGCCCAACCCCAACCAGCCGCGCCGCGAGTTTGACCCCGAGGCACTCGGAGAGCTGGCCACCAGCATACGCGAGCTGGGCATCATACAGCCCATCACGCTGCGGAAGGTGGAGGGCAGCAAATACCAGATTATTGCCGGCGAGCGCCGCTGGCGCGCATCGCAGCTGGCAGGACTGACCAAGATTCCGGCATACATCGTCACCGTCGAAGACCAGGGCGTCATGGAAATGGCCCTGGTGGAGAACATACAGCGCGAAGACCTGAACGCCATCGAGATAGCACTGGCCTACCAACACCTGGCCGAGACGACAGGCATGACGCAGGCACGCATCTCGGACCGCGTGGGCAAGAGCCGCGCCGCCGTCACCAACTACATGCGACTGCTGAAGCTGCCTGCACAGGTGCAGATAGCACTGAAGAACCACGACATCGAGATGGGACATGCCCGCGCACTGCTGGCACTGGACAGCCCCACACAGCAGATTAAGCTGTTCCGCGAGGTGGTGCAGGGCGGACTCTCGGTACGCAAGGTGGAAGAGATGGTGCAGGCCCTGAAGAGCGGCGACGACGTCAAGACCGCCAAGGGACGCATCACGGCGAAGGCACAGCTGCCCGAAGAGTACGGCATGCTGAGGGAACGGCTGGCACAGTTCTTCCAGACCAAGGTGCAGATGACATGCTCGCCCAAGGGTAAGGGAAAGATAAGTATACAGTTTGACAACGAGGAAGAGCTGGAGCGTATAATGAACGCACTGGACCGTACTAAAGAATAAAGGAGAGGCGAGATGAGAAGTGCTAAGTGGCGTTTTCTGCTCTACCTGCTTGCCCTCCTACCCCTGACAGGCAATGCCCAGAGCGACGACCAGGCGGTGATGGACTCCATTGCCGCGGGCGACGTGCGCATCATGCTGGAAGACACGCTGGCGGCCATCACCGACTCGGCCTCCGTACTGATAAAAAAAGAGCACAAGAGGAGAGAGAAACGTGACTGGAACACCTGGAGACCCGACCCCAAGCGTGCCCTGTGGCTGGCACTGGTCATACCCGGAGGCGGACAGATATACAACCGAAAGTTCTGGAAACTGCCCATCATCTACGGAGGCTTCATGGGCTGTATCTATGCACTGACGTGGAACAACATGATGTATAAGGACTACTCCCAGGCCTATCTCGACATTATGGACGACGACCCCGGGACGGCGTCGTACAACAAGTTCCTGCACCTGGGGCGACAGATAACACCCGAGAACGAGGAACAGTACCAGAAGATATTCAAGAGCCGTAAGGACAAGTACCGCCGCTGGCGCGACATGAGCTTCTTCGTGCTGCTGGGCGTCTACGCCATTTCGGTCATCGACGCCTACGTCGACGCCGAGCTGTCAGTGTTCGACATATCGAAGGACCTGAGCCTGCGCGTGGAGCCCACCGTCATACGCAACCACTCAGGGGGCAACGCCCTGGACTCGCAGTCGCTGGGACTTAGCTGTACGTTAAACTTTTAGAAGCAAGGAATTAGCAATGAAGACTACAAAAGATATGAGCTTAGAAGTGCTGGGCCGAATGGGAAGATGCGCCTTCCTGTCGTGCCTTTTGTTATTCACGCCCCTGGCGCTGCAAGCCCAGGTGACGAACGAAGACGACGACCTGGACGACGACGAGATAGTAGTGACCGACCAAGAGGGCAACGAGGACGTGATAGAGTTCCCCGAGGCCATGACATACGACCTGGACTCGCTGCTGAACCTCTACATGGCGAAGACCTACCTGGACGACATGGACTGCAACATGAGGGACGTCAACCCCACATACTCCAGGGAGGAGTACATAGACCGCCTGAGCCGCATGCCGTGCGTCATGGAGATGGCCTATAACGAGGTGGTACAGAAATTCATCGACCGCTACAGCGGCCGTCTGCGCCACAGCATCAGCTACATGCTGGGGGCGTCCAACTTCTACATGCCCATCTTCGAGGAAGCACTGGAGCTGTACCAGCTGCCCCTGGAACTGAAGTACCTGCCCATCATAGAGTCGGCACTGAACCCCAAGGCCGTAAGCCGCGTGGGCGCCACGGGACTGTGGCAGTTCATGCTGGCTACCGGCAAGCAGTACGGACTGCAGGTGAACTCGCTGCTCGACGAGCGACGCGACCCCGTGAAGTCGTCGAGAGCCGCCGCCCGCTACCTGAGCGACTTGTACAAGGTGTTCGGCGACTGGAATCTGGTGATAGCCGCCTACAACTGCGGACCGGAGAACATCAACAAGGCCATACACCGTGCCCAGGCCGCACACAAGGACTCGGTGTTCAACGCCAAGGACTACTGGATGATATACCCGTACCTGCCCAAGGAGACACGCGGCTACGTGCCGGCATTCATTGCCGCCAACTACATGATGACGTACTACTCGCAGCACAACATCTGCCCGATGACGACGCGCCTGCCGGCAAAGACGGACACGGTGGTGGTAAACCGCAACGTACACCTGCAGCAGGTGGCCGAGGTTGTGGGGCTGAACATCGACCTGCTGAGGTCGCTGAACCCACAGTATCGGCGCGACATCGTACCAGGAGCCTCGCAGCCGTCGCCCATCCGTCTGCCACAGACTGAGGTGGGCAAGTTCATCGACATGGAGGACTCGGTGTACAACTACAAGGCCAGCGAGCTGCTGACGAACCGCCTGGAGGTGGAGGTCAACGACGACGTGCCGACGTACTACCATAAGAGCAAGCGCTACGTGCGCGGCAAGAAGGGCCGCTACTACAAGCGCGGCAAGATAGGTCGCCGACACAGAAGCAAGGTAGGCCGACGCAGCTATTCGGCAAGCAAGAAACGTAAGTCAACAAGGAGAAGAAGTAGAAGAAGGAGGTAAATGCGTATGGACGAGGACATGATGCGCGAAGAGGCCGACGAGAAACTGGTGAATGACGCGTTCCAGCACCTGCTGGACAGCTATCTGGCATCGCGGCACAGGAAGAAGGTAGATATCATTACCAAGGCTTTTAACTTTGCCCGGCAGGCCCACAAGGGTGTGCGCCGACTGTCTGGCGAACCCTATATCATGCACCCCATAGCAGTGGCCCAGATAGCCTGCGAAGAGGTGGGACTGGGCTCGACGAGCATCTGTGCCGCCCTGCTGCATGACGTGGTGGAGGACACCGACTACACGACGGAGGACCTGGCCAACATCTTCGGCCCTAAGATAGCGCAGATTGTTGACGGACTGACAAAGATAAGCGGCGGCATCTTCGGCGAGCAGGCATCAGCGCAGGCAGAGAACTTCAAGAAGCTGCTGCTGACGATGAGCGAGGATATACGTGTCATACTCATCAAGATTTGCGACCGTCTGCACAACATGCGGACGCTGCAGTCGCAACCTGCCAACAAGCAGTACAAGATAGCCGGCGAGACACTGTACATCTATGCCCCGCTGGCCAACCGACTGGGACTGAACAAGATTAAGTCGGAACTGGAGAACCTCTCGTTCCAGTACGAACACCCCGAGGAGTATAGCAGCATCAAGCAGAAGCTGAAGGACACGGAGGCCAAGCGCCACGAGCTGTTCGACCAGTTCACGGCACCTATCGAGGAGTCGCTCAAACAGATGGGCATCAAGTACGAAATCAAGGAGCGTGTGAAGACGCCCTACTCCATCTGGACAAAGATGCAGAACAAGCACGTGAGCTTCGAGGAGATATACGACATCCTGGCCGTGCGCATCATCTTCACGCCGGCGAAGCGCGAAGAGGAGATTAACGAATGCTTCAATATCTACGTCGCTATATCGAAGATATACAAGAGCCACCCCGACCGGTTGCGCGACTGGCTGTCGCAGCCTAAGGCCAACGGATACCAGGCGCTGCACGTGACGCTGATGTCGAAACAGGGGCGGTGGATAGAGGTGCAGATACGCTCTGACCGCATGGACGAGATAGCCGAGCAGGGCTTTGCCGCCCACTGGAAATACAAGGAGGGTGAGGAAAACGAGGAGTACACGGAGGACGAGAACGAACTGAACGACTGGCTGCGCACCATCAAGGAGATTCTGGACGACCCGCAGCCCGACGCCATGGACTTCCTGGATGCCATCAAGCTGAACCTCTTTGCCTCGGAGATATTCGTATTCACGCCCAAGGGCGAGATACGCACCATGCCGGCCGGATGTACCGCCCTGGACTTTGCCTTCAGCATTCATACCTTCCTGGGCTCACACTGTATAGGGGCCAAGGTAAACCATAAGCTGGTGCCCCTGAGCCACAAGCTGGAAAGCGGTGACCAGGTAGAGATACTCACCTCGAAGTCGCAGCATGTACAGCCGGGGTGGATAAACTTCGTGTCGACGGCCAAGGCTAAGGCAAAGATACAGGCTGTGCTCAGGCGCGACAGCCGTGAGTCGCAGAAGAAGGGCGAGGAACTGCTGGAAGCCTTCCTGAAGAAACATGGCATCGAGAATACGCCTGCCGTGGTAGACCAGCTGATAGTGCTTCACGAGGCTAACCGTCGCGAGGACTTCTTCCAGGGGCTGGGCCAGAAGACCATCCTGCTGGGCGAGAAGGACGTTGACGAGCTGAACGGCAAGACAGGCAGCGGCAAGAAAGGCTGGCGCAAGCTGGTGCCTTTCTTAGGGCGCGGCAAGAAGAAAGAAGGCATCGCAGGACAGCAGGAGCTGTTTGTGGTGCCCGAGACGTTCAACCGCAAGAAGCCCATCTATATCAGCGAAGAGACGATAGGACAATACAAGTTCAAGCACTGCTGCCACCCGATTCCCGGGGACGACATTCTGGGCTATATAGACAACAAGCACCAGATAGAGATTCACAAGCGCGACTGTCCTGTGGCCGACAAGCTGAAGAGCGGTTTCGGCAACCGCATACTCGACGCTAAGTGGAACATGCACAAGCAGCTGTTCTTCGATGCCACGATACGCCTGCAGGGCATCGACCGTGTGGGTATCCTGATGGATGTGTCGCGCATCATATCGTCAAAGATGAACGTCAATATCCATAAGCTGACCATCAGCAGTGAGGAAGGCGTGTTCGACGGCAGCATAGAGTTGCGTGTGCACGACCGCGAGGACGTCAGAGACATTATGAAGGCTCTGAAGGATGTAGAGGGTCTGCAGGAGGTGACGCAGATTATCTAACAGCCTGTGCCCACGGAAAGGAACTGATTACTACTAAACGACTACCTATATGAAAAGACTAATCTGGATGATGTGCTTGATATGCAGCGTCACTGCCATGCAGGCCAAGAACGAGTACGACAACCCCGACACGCTGGTAGTGGCACGCGACGGCACGGGGCAGTTTCGCAATGTGGCTGAGGCCATAGAGGTATGCCGTGCCTTCATGGAATACCACAAGGTCATCTACGTCAAGAAGGGCATCTACAAGGAGAAGCTGGTGGTGCCACAATGGCTGACGAACATTGAGATATGCGGCGAGGACCGCGACAATACCGTCATCACCTGGGACGACCACGCCAATATCAAGATAGCCGAGACGGGAAAGGGCATGGGAACCTTCCGTACGTTTACGCTCAGGGTGGACGGCAACCTGATAACGCTGAAGAACATTACCATTGAGAACAACGCCGCCCGTCTGGGCCAGGCCGTGGCACTGATGACCACCGGCGACCGCCAGCAGTACATCAACTGTCGTTTCCTGGGTCACCAGGACACGGTGTACACGGGAATGGCGGGCACCCGTCTGCTGTTTAAAGACTGCTACATAGAAGGCACCACGGACTTCATCTTCGGTCCCTCGACGGCGTGGTTTGAGGGCTGCACCATACGGTGCAAGGCCAACTCCTACATCACTGCCGCATCGACGCCTCAGGACGTGAGGTACGGATATGTGTTCAACAACTGCACGATTACCGCTGCTGAAGGTGTGGACCGCGTCTACCTGGGACGTCCTTGGCGCGACTATGGCTACACGCTGTTCATGAACTGTGAGCTGCCCCGCCAGATACTGCCTGAGGGATGGCACCAGTGGCGCCCCGAGGCAGTGAAGACTGCGCGATACATGGAATACAACAACCGTGGCGAAGGCGCAGCCTACGGCCAGCGTGTAAGCTGGAGCCGCCAGCTGACCAGGAAAGAGGCTGAGCAGGTCACCATGAAGAGTGTATTCACCCGCGAGGATACCTGGATTCCTAACAACTAAACATTATATTTATGAAGAAACTATTCTCTACTGCCTTCTTACTGGCAGTCTCTTTCACCGTCTCTGCACAGAACACTCCCTTGTGGATGCGCTTTCCGGCTATCTCGCCTGACGGGCGGCAGATAGCCTTCTCGTACAAAGGCGACCTCTACACCGTCGCCGCCACAGGCGGACAGGCCCGGCAGCTGACAACAAATGCTGCGTACGATGCCTACCCGGTATGGAGCCCTGACGGACAGCAGATAGCCTTTGCCTCCACCCGTGAGGGCAGCATGGACGTGTACATCATGAACAGCCAGGGCGGCACGCCCCGACGGCTGACCACCCATAGCGGAAGCGAGACCCCTATTGCCTTCAAGGACAACGGAAGCATTCTGTTCAGCAGTGCCCTGATGCCTACGGCGCAGGCAAGTCTGCTGCCCGAGTCGGTATTTCCGCAGGTCTACGAGGTAAGCACTGATGGCGGCAGGCCCCGACTGTTTTCGCTCATCACCATGCAGGACATCAGCATCAACGCCCAGGGCGACATACTGTACCATGACGTGAAGGGCTACGAGGACGTCTTCCGCAAGCACCACCAGAGTGCCATTACGCGCGACATCTGGCTGATGAAGGGAGCCGACGGTCCCGAGAGTGCCCGACGGTTCAGCCGTCTGACCACCTTCCGAGGCGAGGACCGCAACCCGGTGTGGACGCCTGACGGACAGTCGTTCTACTATCTGAGCGAGAAGGACGGCACCTTCAACGTGTGGAAACGCGCCCTTGACGGCGGCAACGAACAGCAGGTGACACGCCACGAGAAGAATCCCGTACGCTATCTCACCATTGCCAAGGACGGCACGCTGTGCTATGGCTACGACGGCGAGATATATACCAACAGGAACGGACAGGAGCAGAAAGTCAGCATCAGCATTGTGGCCGACCGTAACGACAAGGACCTTGTGCGCAGCATAAAGACCAGGGGGGCTACAGAGATTTGCCTGTCGCCCAAGAACAAAGAGGTGGCCTTTATCCTGCACGGCGATGTCTACGTGACTTCCATCGACTACAAGACCACACGTCAGGTGACGAACACTCCGGAGCAGGAGCGCGACCTGAGCTTCGCACCCGATGGGCGCAGTCTGGTGTACAGTGCCGAGCGTAATGGCTGCTGGCAGATTTACCGTACCACCATCAAGGACAAGCAGGAGAAGGAGTTTGCCTATGCCACCGAACTGACAGAGGACCGGCTTACACAGACTACGCTGACGTCGCAGCAGCCTAAATTCAGTCCTGACGGTAAGGAGATAGCCTTCTTCGAAGACCGTGGCGACCTGCGCGTGATGAACCTGCAGACCAAGGCCGTACGCACGGTGCTGGACGGGAAGTACCAGTTCAGCTATACCGACGGCGACCTGTGGTTCGAGTGGAGCCCCGACAGCCGGTGGCTGCTGAGCAGCTACATCGGCGTGGGCGGCTGGCATAGTCCTGACGTGGCTTTGGTGAAGGCTGACGGCAGTGGCGAGGTGCACAACCTGACCAATAGCGGCTATAGCGACTCGAATGCCAAATGGGTGCTGGGCGGCAAGGCCATCATCTATGAGAGCGACCGTGCCGGCTACCGCAGCCATGGCAGCTGGGGCGCCGAGGAGGACGTCTACATCATGTTCTTCGACCTGGATGCCTACGAGCGCTTCCGCATGACGAAGGAGGAGAAGGAACGTGCGGAACAAGCAGAGAAGGAGGCAAAGAAGGACAATGCCGCCAAGGATGACAAGGACGGCAAGAAGGGAAAGAAGGGCAAGGACGGCAAAAAGGCCGTAGAGCCTGCTGTCCCTGTGCTGAGTTTCGACCTGGAGAATGCCCGCGACCGCATACTACGACTGACGGCCAACTCAAGCCATCTGGGCGATGCCATCCTCTCGCCTGGCGGTGACACGCTTTACTATCAGGCAGCCTTTGAGGACAATCACGACCTGTGGATGCATAACCTGCGCGAGAAGAAGACCGAGCTGGTGATGAAGAACGTAGGACGTGCCCACATGGAAGCCGACAAGGGTTTCAAGCACCTCTTCCTGCTTGCAGAAGGCATACAGAAGCTGGACATCGGAAAGGGCAAGAAGGAGTCTGTGAGCTTCGAGGCCCCCTTCTGCTGGCAACCCTATCAGGAGCGCCAATACCTGTTCGACCACGTATGGCGTCAGGTGAAGGACAAATTCTACGACGAGCATATCCACGGCATCGACTGGGAGGGCTACCGTAAGACTTACGAGCGTTTCCTGCCCCACATCAACAACAACTACGACTTCCGCGACATGCTGGGCGAGATGCTGGGCGAGCTGAACGGTTCGCACACCGGTGCCCGCTACTATCCTGAGTCAGCAGCACTGCGCACGGCAAACCTGGGACTATTCCTTGACCCGACGTACGACGGCGATGGACTGCTGGTGCAGGAAGTCATCAAGCGCGGCCCCTTTGCTGTCAGGAATACCGGCGTGACGGCCGGCTGCGTCATCACCGAGATTGACGGCAACGCCATCAAGGCTGGCCAGGACTATAACTGGATGCTGGAAGGAAAGGCCGGCAGACCTGTACGCGTCACCGTACGCAAGCCGAACAGTACTTCGACGTTCAGTGTAGTCGTCAAGCCCATCACGCAGTCACAGCTCAATAACATCATCTACAAGCGATGGGTAGACCGTAACCGACAGCTGGTAGACAGTCTGTCGGGCGGGCAGGTAGCTTACGTACACATCAAGTCGATGAACAGTGCCGGCTTCCGCGAGGTGTACAGCGAACTACTGAACGACAAGAACCGCAACCGTAAGGCCTGCATCGTGGACGAACGGTACAATGGCGGCGGTTGGCTGCACGACGACCTGTGTACACTGCTGAGCGGACGTCTGTACCATAACTTCGTGCCACGCGGCAAATACGTTGGACGTGACCCCCTGAACAAATGGGTGGGTAAGTCGTGCGTGCTGATGAACGAAGACTGCTACTCCAACGGCAGCGGATTCCCATGGGTATTCCGCGAACTGGGCATCGGTCCGCTTATCGGCAGTGCCGTGGCAGGAACGGCTACCTCCGTATGGTGGGAGACTCTGATGGACGACACCTTGGTATTCGGCATCCCTCAGGTAGGCAAGAAGGACATGCAAGGCCGATACATGGAGAACATGGAACTGTTTCCTGACGTCGAGGTGTACAACACGCCCGAAGACTACATCAACGGCCGCGACCCGCAGCTGGAGGCTGCCGTCCGCGAGATGATGAAGTAGGCGGAAATAGCACCCAGGGCAAACTTTAGGTTTGCCCTGGGGAAAGTCAGGGTTTGCTTCGAGGAAAGTAAAGGTTTGCCAAAGGGAAAGTCAAGGTTTGCTCCGAGGGAAGTAAAGGTTTGCCCAAGGTAAGAAACAGATGGACTACTATTGCAGGTAGTCCATCTGTTTCTTTAATGCCTGTAGTTCGGAGCGAACTTCCAAGAGGCGCGTCAGCACCTCGGCCTTGCGGTCTGCCCCGTTACGGTTGCTGTTGATAATCTTCTTGGCAGCAGCCAGCTTAAAGCCACGCACCTTCACCAGATTATGTATCAGACGTATCTGCTCAATGTCCTTCTCCTGATACTGGCGTATCCTGGCCGGGCCACTGGTCTTGGGCTTCAAATAGGGAAATTCCTGCTCCCAATAGCGTAGCGTACTTTCATTGAGTCCGAACATCTCAGCCACCTCGCGGATGCTGAAGTAACGCTTAAGGTTCTTGTCTAAGTTCAGTGCCATGACGATGATTCTTTAATTTTGTTGCTGCAAAGATACGAAATAATTCACAATCCGCCACATGCTTGGGCAATTATTTTTTAGCACCCGTCATACTGTCGGCAAATTCAGGGCAGGCGACGAAATAATTCTAACGGAATGACGCGTAATTCATATTTATTTCGTACCTTTGCACCCCAAAGAGTAAATAGTAAATCGTCAAAATAGTAAGAGAAATGACAGCCAACGAGATTCGCGACTCATTCAAGAAGTTCTTCGAGTCGAAGCAACATGCCATCGTGCCCTCTGCACCGATGGTCATCAAGGACGACCCCACGCTGATGTTCACCAACGCGGGCATGAACCAGTGGAAGGATATCATATTAGGTACACGCGACCCCGAGCCGCGCCGGCGTGCCGACACCCAGAAGTGTCTGCGCGTCAGCGGTAAGCACAACGACCTGGAAGAGGTAGGCCACGACACCTACCACCACACCATGTTCGAGATGCTGGGCAACTGGTCGTTCGGCGACTACTTCAAGGAGGGTGCCATCGACATGGCATGGGAATACCTGGTCGATGTGCTGAAGCTCGACCCCAAGGATCTCTATGTCACCGTCTTCGAGGGTGACCCCTCCGAAGGCTTGGAGCGCGACGACGAAGCCGCCGGCTACTGGCTCAAGCACGTCCCTGCCGACCACATCATCAACGGCAACAAGCACGACAACTTCTGGGAGATGGGCGACACGGGGCCCTGCGGTCCGTGCTCAGAGATACACGTCGACTCACGTACCGAGGAGGAGAAGAAGAACGGCCCCACGGGACGTGAACTGGTCAACAAGGATCACCCGCAGGTCATCGAGATATGGAACCTCGTGTTCATGCAGTATAACCGCAAGGCCGACGGCACACTGGAGAAACTGTCCATGAATGTCATCGACACCGGCATGGGTTTCGAGCGTCTGGTGCGCATGCTGCAGGGCAAGCACTCCAACTACGACACCGACGTCTTCCAGCCCATCATCAAGGCCGAGGAGCAGATTACCGGACTGAAATATACAACCTCCGAGGAAGAGAGCCAGAGTACTCAGAGTAACTCGGATACTCAGAACGACATCAACGTCGCCATGCGCGTCTGTGCCGACCACCTGCGCGCCGTCAGCTTCTCCATTGCCGACGGCCAGCTGCCCTCGAATGCCAAGGCCGGCTACGTCATCCGTCGCATCCTGCGCCGTGCCGTACGCTATGCCTACACGTTCCTCAACCAGAAGGACGGATTCCTCTATAAGCTCGTACCCACACTGGTCCACGAGATGGGCGACGCCTTCCCCGAGCTGAAGGCCCAGCAGATGCTCATCACCAAGGTCATCAAAGAAGAGGAAGACTCATTCCTGCGCACCCTGGACAAGGGTATCTCCATGCTCGACAAGGCCATGGCCGACCTGAAGGCCCAAGGCAAGACAGAACTGGACGGCGTACAGGCCTTCCGTCTGTTCGACACCTACGGTTTCCCCCTCGACCTGACAGAGCTTATCTGCCGCGAGAACGGCTTTACGGTAGACGAGCAACAGTTCAACGTCGAGATGCAGAAGCAGAAGGAGCGCGCCCGTAACGCCGCCCAGGTAGAGAACAGCGACTGGGTCACCGTGGCCGGCGATTCTGCCACTGGCACTGATTGCAACGCCACACTCTCGCAGAGAGAACAGCAGTTCGTGGGCTACGACTACACCGAATACAGTTGCCACATCCTGCGCTACCGCAAAGTCACTCAGAAGAAAGCCGAATTCTACGAGCTGGTGCTCGACAACACGCCGTTCTATGGCGAGATGGGCGGCCAGGTAGGCGACCAGGGCGTACTGGTAAACGAGAACGAAACCATCGAAATTATCGACACCAAGCGCGAGAACAACCAGTCTGTCCATATCGTCAAGCAACTGCCCAAAGACCCCTCAGCTGAGTTCATGGCCTGTGTAGACACCGACAAACGCGCCAGCTCGGCCGCCAATCATACAGCCACCCACCTGCTGGACTATGCCCTGAAGCAGGTCTTAGGCGACCATGTAGAGCAGAAGGGCTCATTCGTCTCGCCCGACACACTACGCTTTGACTTCTCTCATTTCCAGAAAGTAACCGATGAAGAACTACGCCAGGTAGAGCGCATGGTGAACGACATGATTCGTCAGGACATTCCCCTCGACGAGCACCGCGACGTGCCCTTCGACGAAGCCAAGAAGTTAGGTGCCATTGCCCTCTTTGGCGAGAAGTACGGCGACAAGGTGCGCGTGGTACGTTTCGGTCCGTCATGCGAGTTCTGCGGTGGTATCCATGCTTCCAGCACGGGCCGCATCGGCTTCTTCAAGATTATCTCAGAGAGCAGTGTGGCAGCCGGCATCCGTCGTATCGAGGCCAAGACAGGCCGCGAATGCGAGGACCTGCTGTACGCCATGGAGGACCACCTGAAGGCCGTCCGTGCATTCTTCAACAATGCCAAGGACCTGGAAGGTGCCATTCAGAAGTTCGTCAGCGAGCACGACACGATGAAGAAGGAGATAGAGCAGTTCCAGGCTCAGGCCGTGGAGCGCATGAAGCAATACCTGCTGACCGAGATTCACACCCAGAACGGCGTCAACGTCATTACGCGCGTCATCGAGGCCCAGCCCGCCCAGGTCAAGGACCTCGTCTTCCAGCTGCGTGCTGCCGTCGAAGCTCCGCTGCTCTGCGTCATCGGCTCCAAGTTCCAGGACAAGCCCATGCTTACCATCATGATGAGCGACGACCTTGTGAACGACCACCAGCTGAATGCCGGTCAGATGATTCGCGAGGCTGCCAAACTCATCCAGGGCGGCGGTGGAGGTCAGCCCCACTATGCCCAGGCCGGCGGTAAAAACCCCGAAGGGCTCACCGCTGCCATAGACAAAGTGATTGAATTGGCAAACCTATAGGAATAAGACCATTATACCTGTAGACCAATAAACACCAACAAAGGGCTTCGTTCTGAAGCCCCTTGTTTATTTCAGCGTTCTCAAAAGAAAATCGGTAACGTAGTCGGTAGTACGATAAACGTTCTGCGAGAACCCGTGGTCGAAGTATTCCTGCATGACAAACTCCGAGCCCTTCCATTGCTGGTGGAAGCGCAACCCGTAGGTGTAAGGCACCACACGGTCGGCATTGCCATGAATGACAAAGGCTGGTCCCTGATACTTAGCAGCCGTCTCATATATGGGCAGCGAGAAGGCTGACTTGATATAATTACGTCCCAGGTGCTGCCCAGGTCCCCACAGCTCTACATACTCCGGCGGGTCCAGCGGGTTATACTGCTTACCAAACGTCGACCCGCGAATGGCATCGTCGCGCAAGACGGCAGCAGGAGCCATCAAGGCAACAGCAGCAACGCTCTCACCAGCCTCAGCAAGCTCACCTGCCGTCATGGCGGCTACCACGCCACCCTGCGAATGGCCCACCAGGGCCACCTTCGACACGTAGCGCAAGTCGCGCACATACTCCACCACCTTCTTCGCGTCCACTATCTCGTTGGGCACCGTCATATCCTCAAACTTACCCTCACTCTCACCATGAGCGTTAAAGTCAAAGCGGATGCTTGCGACGCCATGCTTTTGCAGCGAGTCGGTGATAAGCTCAAACAGCGCACCCTCCTTCCTGCCACCGAATCCATGACAGAACACCACCATCGGGCATTGCTCGCCCTGCTTCAGCTCAGGCTTCTGAATGATGGCGGCCAGCCGTCCGTGGTCGCCGTCAATGGTGACACGCTCATGCTGGGGCTTAAAGCCCGTGGGGCGCAGCTCCTTCAGGTATTTGTCTACCTTGTAGGTCAGCACCGTCGACAGCGCCACCTTGCCTTCCCTGTCGATAACCACCATCGAGGGAATCCACCTCACGCCGTACGCCTTGGCAATATCCGTCTCCTTAAACTTCTTCAGCTCCGACACCTGCGTGTACCTGATACCATACTTCTCACACGCCTTACGCCAAGCCTCCACATCGGTATCCATCGACACACCCACGAACTCCACTCCCTGCGGACCGTATTCCTGCTGCATACGCACCACCTCCGGAGCATCCTTCCTGCAGTCAGGACACCACGAAGCCCAGAAGTCCAATACCACGGTACGCCCCTTCAACTTTGACAGCTGGAACGTCTTACCGTCAATAGTCTTCATCTTGAAGTCGGGAGCCTGCGTGCCCGCCTTCACCAATTCCGTTGCATACTTCGCGTCAAAGTCCGGCTCGGGTCCGAACTGTGCCTTTGCCGTGGTTGCCGCCACCAGCAAGACAAAAAACATGAGTTTCTTCATAAGTAATCGTACAATTTTTGCCCAAAGGTACGAAATAATTACCAATAAAGCGCAGCAGATTGTGAATAATTTCGTATCTTTGCCGAAAAATAACAAAACCTTTCCAGATTATGTACGACAAAGAACGGGGCTTTTACATTGCCCACTGCTCCAACGGAGCGCTTTCCATCCAAGGTAAGATGGCCAACCGCCACGGACTGATAGCCGGTGCTACCGGCACGGGTAAGACCGTCACCCTTCAGGTGATGGCCGAGACCTTCTGTCAGGCCGGTGTTCCCTGCTTCATGGCCGACATGAAGGGCGACCTGTCAGGCATCTCACAGCCAGGCAAGATGTCGGGTTTCATCGAGAAGCGCCTGCCAGAGTTCGGCCTCGAAAGCCCAGAGTTCCAGGCCTGCCCCGTGCGTTTCTTCGACGTCTATGGCGAACAGGGTCACCCCATGCGTGCCACCATCTCACAGATGGGTCCGCAACTGCTCTCACGCCTCATGTCGCTGAACGACACACAGGACGGCGTGCTCAACATCGTCTTCCGCATCGCCGACGAGCGCGGACTGCTGCTCATCGACATCAAGGACCTGCGCTCCATGCTTGACTGGGTGTCCAAGAACGCCAAGCAATACACGACGAAGTATGGCAACATCTCCGTCCAGACCATTGGTGCCATCCAGCGCGCCCTGCTGCAGCTGGAACAACAAGGAGCCGACCGTTTCTTCGGCGAGCCCGCCTTCGACATCATGGACCTGCTGCAGACGGTGCCCGACAGTACCGCAGCCTCAGGCCGCAAGGGTATAATGAACGTCCTGGCCGCCGACCGCCTGATGCTGCAGCCCAAGCTCTACTCCACCTTCCTGCTCTGGCTGCTCAGCGAGCTCTACTCCACCCTGCCCGAGGTGGGCGACCTGCCCCAGCCCAAGCTGGTTTTCTTCTTCGACGAGGCCCACATGCTGTTCACCGACACCTCGAAAGCCCTGCTTGACAAGATAGAACAGGTCATCCGCCTCATCCGCTCAAAGGGCGTGGGCATCTACTTCATCACGCAGAGCCCTACGGACATTCCCGAGAACATCCTCGGTCAGTTAGGCAACCGCGTACAGCACGCCCTTCGTGCCTACACGCCGAAAGACCAGAAAGCCGTCAAGACCGCTGCCGACACCTTCCGTGCCAATCCCGACTTCAAGACCGACGAGGCCATTATGAACCTCGAAACCGGCGAAGCCCTCGTCTCCTTCCTTGACGAGAAGGGTGCTCCCAGCGTCGTTGAGCGCGCCAAGGTACTCTTCCCGCTGTCGCAGATAGGAGCCATCAGCGAGGGCCAGCGCCTTGACCTCATCAAGCAGAGCGACATCTACGGCAAGTACGACACGCCCGTCGACCGCGAGAGTGCCTTCGAAGTACTGATGCAAGAAGCCGAGCGCCAACTTGCCGAGGCAGAAGCCACGACACCCACCGAACCCACTGAGCCCACCGAGAAGGAAGAGAAGAAGAAGCCCGGCATGATGTCGAAGGTGCTGAAGGCCATCATGACGGCCGTCACCTCCACCCTGGCCACCATCCTTGGCGCCTGGGTCAGCGAGAAGGTCAGCGGCAAGAAGTCAAAGAGCCGCACCTCGGCCAAGGAGCGCGTCGTAAAGAATGCCACCTCGGCAGCCACCCGCACCATCACCAAGGAGCTCACCCGCGACATCCTGGGAAACCTTATTAAGTGAAGAGTGAAAAGTGAAGAGTGAAGAATTTGCTACCGCCATTGAAGTCCGGTAGGAAATTCTTCACTCTTCATTCTTTATTCTTCATTTGTTACAGCTCTGCGTCCGAGCACTGGAAGGTAGTACCCTTCGAGATGTCGCCCGTCTGCAGGCCCAGCTTAAACCATTTCATACGCTGCTTCGACGTGCCGTGGTTGAACGACTCCGGCACGGCATAACCGCGTGCCTTCGTCTGCAGATAGTCGTCGCCTATCTTCTGCGCACAGTTGATGGCCTCCTCAATGTCACCGTCCTCCAGCGAGCCGAAGCGCTTGTTGTCGTGGTGAGCCCACACACCGGCATAGAAGTCGGCCAGCAGCTCCAGTCGCACGCTCAGCTTGTTGGCCTCTGTCTGGCTGAGACGGGCCATCTGCTCATGCACCTTCTGCAGCGTACCCGTTAGGTACTCCACGTGGTGCCCCACCTCGTGTGCTATCACGTAGGCGTATGCAAAGTCACCGTCAGCGCCCAGCTGCTTCTTCATCGTCGTAAAGAACGAGAGGTCGATATACAGCTTCTGGTCGCCCGAGCAGTAGAAGGGCCCCATTGCCGCCGAGCCCTGTCCGCAGGCCGTCTGTGTGCCGTCGGTATAGAGCACCATCGTCGGGTTCTGATACTGCGCTCCCTGCTGGCGGAAAATCTCTGACCACACGTCCTCCGTGCCGGCCAGAATCTGTGTCGAGAACTTCGCCAGCGCCTGTTCCTCCTCAGTAAACTCGCGCTGTCCCTCGTTCACCTCGGTATTGGTACCCGTCAGCGAGCCCAGCCCGCCGTTCTGCTGTACCGTCTGCACCACGGCTTCCAGCGGGTTGCCACCCGACATCCAGGCCATCAAGGCCACTACAATAATACCGCCGATGCCCAGACCGGCCTTTGCGCCACCACCCATACCGCGGCGGTCTTCCACATTCGAGCTTTCGCGTCTTCCGTCTAATTTCATAACTTATCGTCTTTAATTACTGTCTGCAAAGTTACACATTTTTCTCATATATCGCACTATAAACGTAGCCTTTTTTTTCGTTCACCACTGTCCTGAAGGTCTCCCGGCCGTCCAGCACCCGCTTCATGTCGTCGCTGATGCCCTGTCCCGTCAGCTTCACCTTGGCCTCTTTCATGGTCCACAGGCGTATGAACTCCTCCTCAGGCCGTTCGGCGTGCACAATGCGCTCCACCTCCTCATCGTTCATTGTGTAGCGCACCAGACTTTCCTTGTATTCCCTGAAACACTCCACGTCCACGCCCACGGGCCTGTCGCTCACCGCGCACACCACCGCCTCGCGGCAGTGACTCAGGTTGAAGTGTATCTCCGGATGTCCTACGATGCTGGGCTTGCCGTGCTCGCCATATTCAAACAGCGGACGCTCCGTGATGCCGTACTCCTGCCGCAGGCCCTCGCACAGCAGAAGGTAGGCCATGGCCGACGTCTTGCGCCCCAGCTCGTACCTGAACTTCAGCGCCTGCTCCCGGCGCTGGTCCGACAGCAGGGGCAGCGCCCTCTCCAGATCGAAGCCTGCTATGTCGTCATTCAGATAGATCATGCTCTGCCCCAATGCCTATGTTCGAGTCAACCACCGAGGGGATTCTCCTGTTCGGATTCTCCTTCGCTCCCAGGGTCTTCAGCTCGTTGGCCTTCTGCAGCACGCTCTGCCGCCCTTCGTTCAGCTTGTTTGTCGACAGGTCGTACACCTTACGCACCTGTTCTATCTGCTCGCCCACCTTCTGATAGCGCAGGATGAAGTCACCCAGGCGGTCCAGCAACTGCTCTGCCACCCCGAACACCTTCTCTTGGTTCTCGGCCTGCTGATTCTGCACCCAGGCCAGATGTATCATGTGCAGAATGCCCAGCAGGTTCTGCTCACCTGTGATGAACACCTTCCGTTCGAAAGCCTCGCGCCACAGCGACGGGTCGTTGACCAGTGCCAGCTGCAGCGACGACTCGAAGGGCACGAACATGATGACGAAGTCGACGGCCTCGCGCGGCGCCTTGATATACTTCGAGTAGTCCTTCCGTGCCAGCTCGGTGACGTGCTGGCGCACGCTCCTGATGTGCTCCTGCAGCGCCCGTTCCTTCTCGTCCGCATCCTCGGCATTGGCGTAGCGCTGATAGGCCACCAGCGACACCTTCGAGTCGATGATGACGTCCTGCCCCTGCGGGTAGTGCAGAATGACGTCGGGCTGCATCTCGCGTCCCGTCTCGTCGTTCTTCAGCGGACGTCCCTGCTCGTCGCGCAACCGGGCCTGCACCTCGTAGTGTATGCCCTCGGTCAGTCCCTGCGAGGCCAGCAGGTCGCCCAGTATGATCTCGCCCATGTTTCCGCTTACCTTGTTGTCGCGGCGCAGCACGTTGGCCAGTCCTTCGGCCTTCTCGCTCATCTCGCGGCCCGTTTCCATCATCAGCCGCAGCTGTTCCTTCAGCGACGCCGTCTGCGCCGTGTGGTCCTTCGTATTCTCGCTGATGGCGCGCCGCATCTCTGAGATAGCTTCTTTCAGCGGTGCCGTCACGCCGGCCATGGTCTCCTTGTTCTCCTCCTTCAGCTTCGACGCGCTTTGTTCCAGCACCTGCTGGGCCATGTTCATAAACTGCGCGTCACGGCGCTGCTGCTCCTCCTGCTTCTCGCCGCGGGCGTCGGCCACCTGCTGCCGCAGGTGCTCCAGCTGCACGTCCTTCTTGGCGCTCTCTATGCGTACCACGTCCATACGGCGGTCCATGAGCACATAGGCCACCACCGCCCCCACGACAAGGGCCAATATCACATACAATACGGTCATCATGGCGCAAAGATACGTTTTTTTTCCCAAACGGCAAAGTTTTTTGTCGAAAAGCATTGCCACGTCCAAAATAAATACTACCTTTGCAGCCGTTTATCATCAAAAGTACACAAGCACTTATGAAACACTACACACTAACCTTTCCTATGAGTATACACAGGCACCTTAAGACCACCCTTCTGCTGGCGCTGCTGCTTGGCTGCAGCCTGACCGCGCTGTCGCAGGAGCTGAACAAGAAGTGGGGCAAACCCACCCAAGAAGAACTCACCATGACCGAATACGTCCCCGACAAGGACGCCCGCGCCGTCGAGCTGTACCGCTCCGTGGACGTCTACTATAGCTTTTCCAACGGCATCCAGGTGCTCTACGACGTGCGCTGCCGTCTGAAGGTGCTCAAGCCCGAAGGCCGCAGCGTGGGCGACATCAGCATCCCGCTGCGCCAGGGCGAGAGCTACCGCATGATGCGCGAGATAGTGACAGGTCTGAAGGCCACCGCCTACAACCTGGAGAACGGCAAGGTGGTGAAGACCAAGATGGAAGGCTCGATGGTCAACGAGGAGCAGGTCGACAAGACCGAGAAGCTCGTCAAGTTCAGCGTGCCTCAGGTTCGCGTGGGCACCGTCATCGAGTACGAGTACCGCCTGGAGAGCGACTTCTTCTACGACCTTCACGACTGGCACGCCCAGAGCGACATTCCCGTACGCTGGACACGCTACCAGCTCTCCGTGCCCGAGTGGTTCCGCTTCAGCATCGAGCAGTCGGGCGTGGCCCATCTGCAGTACACCGGCGAGCAGGGCAACATGACCATTGAGGGCACCCCCCTGAGCACCGAAGAAAAGACCTTCACCGGCGAGTTCCTGCCTGCCCTGAAGGACGACGACTTCGTATTTTGTGCCGCCGACTACGGCAGCAAGGTGACCCACGAGCTGCGCGGCGTCTACATTCCCGGCGAGGTGCACAAGAACTACTCCACCACATGGGAAGACATAGACAAGCAGCTGAAAGACGACGAGGAGTTCGGCTGGCGCATCAAGAAGAGCAGTCCCCTGAAGTCGGAGATTGTGGCCGCCGGCATTCCCGCCATGGCCGACGCGCGCCAGCGCGTGGCCGCCGTGTGGCAGATGCTGAAGAGCCGCGTGCGCTGGAACAACTACTATGGCTTCTGGGCCAAGTCCGGCTCGCGCGTACTGAAGGACGGAACAGGCTCTAATGCCGACATCAACTTCCTGCTTATCAACATGCTGCACGACGCCGGCCTCGAGGCATTCCCCGTGGGGCTGCGGCTGCGCAACCGCGGAATGCTGCCCCTGACCCATGCCAGCCTGAAGTACCTTTCCACCTTCGTCGTGGGCATACAGCTCAACGACAGCACCGTGGCCTGCCTCGACGCCTCGGCACAGGACGGCTATCTCGACGTGCTGCCCGCACCCCTGCTGGTAGAGCGCGCCCGCATCATACGCAAGGACCGTCCCGGCGACTGGCTCAACCTGCGCGCCATGTCGCCCCACCGCGAGGTGACCACCATTCAGGCCACGCTCTCGGCCGACGGCACCGTCAGCGGACTGCGCGTCCGCTCCTGCTACGGACAGGCCGCCGCCAGCCTGCGCCGCCAGTGGCGCACGGCCGACGA
This sequence comes from Prevotella sp. UBA2742, assembly GCA_002353485.1. GTDB lineage: Bacteria > Bacteroidota > Bacteroidia > Bacteroidales > Bacteroidaceae > Prevotella. Next base: position 82,839 of record DEJS01000019.1, on the reverse strand, counting down.
CAGCACCGAGGTCATACACCAGCTGCAGGACCGTGAGGCCATCGAGGTGTCCGACTACCGTCTGGTGGGCCGTCACGACTTCTCGCCCACCGTGCGCGAGATGCTGCACTTCACCAAGCAGTGCGACACGGCCGGCGACATCATCTACCTGAACCCGCTGCTCTTTACGCCCCAGCGCAGCAATCCCTTCAAGGCCGACCAGCGCGACCTCCCCGTGGAGTTTCCCTACCGTCAGCACGAGCAGCTGTACGTCCAGCTGACACTGCCCGAGGGCTGGGCGCCCGAAGAACTGCCAAAGCCCATGGTCATCAAGCTCGACGGCATCACCGCCCGCATCATCTGCCAGCTCCACGGCCGCGTACTCTCGGCGCGCTACCAGCTCGACATCAGCCGCACCTTCTTCTACCAGCAGCAGTACCCCGACCTGAAGGCCTTCTTCGACAAGCTGGTAGAGAGCAACAAGTACATCCTGACCCTGAAGAAACAGCCATGATGCGCCCCGTCGTTACCTTCCTGCTGACGCTGCTGGCCGTCACGGCAGCCAGAGCCCAGCATGCCGTCGTCGACGACCATCTGACCGAGGTCACTGTCAGCAGCGCCACACGTGCCGTCACCCACCAGCGCCAGACCGTCACCATCCGCGACGAGCAAGGGGCCGACAAGGCCTTCTTCCTCTGCCGCTGCAGCAAGCAGGAGCGGCTGACCAGCTTCCGCGGCGAGGCCGTCGACGCCCAGGGCCGCCAGCTGCGCAAGTTCCGCCAGGGCGACCTGCGCCGCACCGAATACTCGCCCTACCTGGCCATCGACGACTACCAGCTGTACCTCGACTACACGCCGCCCTCCTACCCCATCACCATTACCTACGAGTGGAGCATGGAGCTGCGCAACACGCTGATAGAGTATCCCCCCTTCTGCCCGCAGGACGACTACGAGGTCAGCGTGCGCCACGCTCTCTACCGGCTGACGGTCCCCGCCGACATCGACGTGCGCCACGCCCTGCAGAACATCGGCACCGAGCCGCAGACCACCACCGACGCGGACGGGCGCCGGACGCTGACCCTCGACGTGACCGACCTGCCGGCACTGCACGACGAGCCCTATGCCCGTCCGCTGCGCGAGCGCCTGCCCCTGGCTTACTTCGCACCGCGCCGCTTCACGTACTACGGCACGGAGGGCAGCCTCGACACGTGGGCCGACTACGGGCGCTGGGAGCGCTCGCTGCTCGAGGGGCGCGACGCACTGCCCGAGACACTGCGCGCCGAGCTGCACCAGCTGACCGACACACTGCCCACGGTACGCCAGAAGGTGCACGCACTCTACCGCTACCTGGGCCGCAACACCCGCTACGTGGCCATACTCTTAGGCATTGGCGGACAGCAACCCGCTCCCGCAGCGGAAGTGGCCGGCAGCGGCTTCGGCGACTGCAAGGGACTCTCCAACCTCATGCGCGCCATGCTGCGCGAGGTAGGCATCAGCAGCCGCTACACCACCATCAGCACGCACAACCGCCGGCTGCTGCCCCACTTTGCCAGCGTGGGCCAGATGAACCACGTCATCCTGCAGGTACCATTGCCCCAGGACACCCTGTGGCTGGAGTGCACCAACCCCGAGCTGCCCTTCGGCTACGTGCACGAAGACATTGCCGACCACGATGCCATCGCCGTCGACGACGACGGCGGCCACCTGGTCCGACTGCCCGCCTATGCCGACACGCTGAACTGCCAGCGCAGCCGCATCAGCATCAGCCTGACGCCCGACGGCGATGCCGACATCAGGCTGCGACAGGTGTCAGAGAACCGCCAGTATGAGGCCCTCGCACCCATGTTGCGCATGGACCCGAAGGACCGCCAGCGCACGCTGCGCCAGCTACTGCGCGCCCCACAGGCCGACATCGGCCGCATCAGCGTCAGCCAGCCTGCCGACAGCGCCCGCCTGACGCTCGAGGCCGACATCAGCAGCCGCGGCTACGCCGTACGCTCCGGACAGCGGCTCTTCCTGCCCCTGTGCCCCATACACCAGGGCTACGGCATCGCCAGCCCGGGCCACCAGCGCACCGAGCCCCTCGCGATAGACATGGGCTACCAGGACGAGGACCGCATAGACATCGCCCTGCCCGAGGGCTACACCCTCGAGGCCCGTCCCAAAAACATCAGAATAGAAAAACCCTTCGGCTCCTTCCTCTTCCAGACGAAGGTGGCCGAAGGCCGTCTCAAGGTGCGCTACCGCGTCGTCATGCACGCCGGCACCTACCCCGCCTCCCAGTATGCCGACTTCGAGGCCTTCATCAAGAGCATCTCGCGTGCCTACGCTCAGCGCGCCGTCTGCGTCGTCGGCCAGTTGACCAGGTAGAGCCGTTCCGTGGCCCGCGTAAAGGCGGTGTAGAGCCAGTGCAGATAGTCGGCCGTCAGCATGTCGTCGGTCATGTAGCCCTGGTCCACATAGACGTGGGCCCACTGTCCGCCCTGGGCCTTGTGGCAGGTGGCGGCGTAGGCAAACTTCACCTGCAAGGCATTATAGTACTTGTCCTCCTTCAGCCGCTTCAGACGGTCACGCTTCAAGGGCACGTCCTGATAGTCCTCCAGTACGCGGTCGAACAGCTGCTGCTGCTGTTCGCGCGTCAGCGCCGGAGCTTCCGACGTCAGCGTGTCGAGCAGCACCATGGCCGTCAGCTCCAGGTCGCCGTAATCCGGAAACGTCATCGTGACCTCGGCAAAGCGGAACCCGTACAGCTCGTGCTGATGCCGCACACGGCGCACCACGGCCAGGTCGCCGTTGGCAATGAAGTCCAGCCGCGGCTCCTCGCCGCTACGGCCGCCGTCCGGCGACAGGTCTGACGCCTCGCGGCCGCCGTCCGACGGCCGTCCCTGCTGCGTCCAGTAGTAGTTGTTCTTCACTATCATCAGGCGGTCGCCGGCACACAGCTCGGCGTCGCGGTCCAGGATGCGGTTGCGTATGCCCTGGTTGTACACGTTGGCCCACTTGTTCGACCGCGTAATGACCAGCGTGTCGTCCAGACCCACCTGCTGGTAGCTGCCCGCCAACTCGTCGATGAGCTCCTGGCCGGGCACCACCCTGATGTCACGGAACCCGCGGAAGGTCACCTGCGGCAGCACCGTCGGACGGGCACCGCCCTCGGCGCCCCACTGGCGTATGCGCGTGGCATTGAACAGGATGCCCGACTCGTGGCTCTGCCTGAGCACCTCCTGAAGGTCGCACTCGTAAGGCCACAGGCCGTAGCCGCGCAGCACGTCGGCGCTCAGCGCCGGACTCTCCGTCAGCCCCACCGGCGGCAGCTGCGCACGGTCGCCGATGAGCATCAGCCGGCAGCCGCGGCCGTTGTACACAAAGCGTATCAGGTCGTCCAGCAGCCGGCCGCCGCCGAAGGGCGACTCGCCCGGCGCCGCGCTGTCGCCTATCATCGAGGCCTCGTCCACGATGAACAGCGTGTCCTGCGCCCCGTTGAAGCTCAGGTCGAAGGTGCCCTCCATCGACCGCTGGCGGTAGATGCGCCGGTGGATGGTGTAGGCCGCGTGGCCGGCATACAGCGAGAACACCTTGGCCGCACGCCCCGTAGGAGCCAGCAGCACCAGCCGCTCGCGCCTGTGACCATCGGCCGACCCCGAGGGCCCGGCCAGCGACAGCAGCGCACGCACCATGGCAGCGGCCAGCGTCGTCTTGCCCGTACCCGCCGACCCGCGCAGCAGCATCACAGCCTCCTCGCGGCGGTCGGTCATAAAAAGGGCAAACGTCCGGATGGCCTGCTCCTGCTCGGCAGTAGGCTCGTGCCCGAAAGCCTCGCGCACACGGTATGTCAACTCGTCGGAAATCATCTGCTCACGGAAAGTCTGCTGCAAAGTTACACATTTTTTCCCACACGCCATTTTTTTTGTTCCGTTTTTTGCTCACTACACCTACACTGCATGCTCACCGTTTGTTCAGTCATTCACTGAACAAATACTGGACATATACTGGACAAATACTGGACATGAAGCGGAGAAAAACGGGAGCGAAAAACGGGCCGAAGGAAAAAAAAAGGGATTTTGTTTGGGTTTTCAGTCGGATTGCTGTACCTTTGCAGCGTAAAGCGGGTGCCGGGCGCTGCCGGGCGGAACGCTGAGTAGAGAGATGACAAGCATTCAGAAGACAAACCTTATACTGGCACTGTGCAGTGCGGCGCTGGCTGCGCTGTGCGTGCTGAGCATTATGAAGCAATGAACAGACGACTGACCATACGCCTGAGCCGGCAGAGCCTGTCGTTCTCGACCGTCGAGGGGGGCGAGGTGGTGTACGAACCGTACGCGCTGAAGGCCGGCATGTCGGCAGCGGCGAACATGCGCGAGGCGCTGCGTACGGCGACGATGGCCGCCGAGCGTTTCGAGCGCGTCACGGTGCTGCTGGACGCCCGCGTGCTGATGGTGCCGATGAACATGTACAGCGAGGAGGACGCACAGCTGCTGTTCAGCCATACCTATACGGCGGCGGAACACCGGGTGGTGGTGAGCCACGTGCTGCCCGAGCTGAACGCCGTGGCGGTGTTCGACGTGGAGCGCGACCTGCGGCAGGTGCTGGAGGAGCGTTACGGCCAGGTACGGCTGGTGCCGGTGTGCGCACCGGTGTGGCACCATCTGTACAGACGCAGCTTCACGGGCATGAAGCAGAAGCTGTACGGCTACTTCCACGACCAGCGCATGGAGGTGTTTGCCTTCCAGCAGGGACGCTTCAGGTTCCAGAACCAGTACCAGGTGCGCGAGCAGGGCGACGTGATGTACTTCCTGCTGAGCGTATGGAAGCAGCTGGGCATGGACGCTCGCGAGGACGAGCTGCACCTGTCGGGCGACGTGCCCGAGCGGGAGGCGCTGACCGAGGGGCTGAAGAGGTATGTAAAACGTGTACTGGTGGGCAACCCGACGGGCGAGTTCAACCGTGCGCAGGTGACACTGATTGAGGGCGTGCCGTACGACTTGATGGTGTACTACCTGAAGGGACTTTAAGCAGGGAGGACTGTTAGTATGAGAGTGATTACGGGACGATACAAGGGGCGCCACTTCGACATACCGCGCACGTTCAAGGCAAGGCCGACGACGGACTTTGCGAAGGAGAATATTTTCAACGTACTGCCGCAGTATGTGGACCTGGAGGGCGCCGAGGCACTGGACCTCTTCTCGGGCACGGGCAGCATTACGCTGGAGCTGCTGTCCAGGGGGTGCAGCCGCGTGGTGAGTGTCGAGATGGACCGCGACCACCACCGTTTCATTCAGCAGTGTCTCCAGAAGGTGGGCGACACGGCGGGCGTGGCCGTCAGGGGCGATGTGTTCCGGTTCCTGAAGTCGTGCCGGCAGCAGTTCGACCTGGTATTTGCCGACCCCCCGTACGCGCTGAAGGAGCTGCCCCAGGTGCCGGACCTCGTGCTCGACGGTGCACTGCTGAAGGAGGGGGGCATTCTGGTGTTCGAGCATGGCAAGGAGCACGACTTCTCGCACCATGCACGCTTTGTGGAACACCGCCGCTACGGCAGTGTAAACTTTTCGATATTCAGGTAGAGGAGATTCTACCTTTATTTCCTCTTTATATTACAACAGGGGCGACAGCATGCGGGTCAGACTCTCGCAGAGACGCTTCGGGAACGACGGGTGAACCCAGTCGTCGACGTCGTCGAGCAGGGTGCTCTGCGACAGGTCGTTCAGGAAGAGCTGTTTCAGGCGCAGGGCGACGTCCTGGCCGTAGATGAAGATGTTTGACTCGAAGTTGTTCTCGAACGACCGGAAGTCGACGTTGGTGGAACCGCAGGTCGAGAGGTTGTCGTCGACCACCATGAGCTTGGAGTGCAGGAATCCGGCCTCGTACAGATAAACGCGTGCGCCGGCCTGGCTGACCTCGCGCAGGTAGCTGCGGGAGGCCCACTCGGTGAAGCGGGCGTCGCTGCGGTGCGGACATAGTATGCAGACGTCTACGCCGGCCAGTGCCGCGGTCTTCAGGGCGAAGAGCACGGGTTCGTTGGGCAGGAAGTAGGGTGTCTCGATGTATATGTAGCGGTGGGCGGCGGTGATGGCGCGCACGAAGCCTTGCATGATTTCGGGATAGGGGGTGATGGGGCCGCTGGTGACGAACTGTGCCAGGTTCCACCTGTCGGCCGCTGGCGCGGTGCCGTCGGCCGTGGGTGCGGGCAGCGGGGGGTAGTAGACGCGCTCGGTCATCAGTGTGCGGTCGACGAAGTACCAGTCGACGAAGAAGGCACGCTGCAGGGAGTAGACGATGGGTCCGGTGAGCCGCAGCATGGTGTCGCGCCACGACTGTTCACCGGTGCCCTTGACGTAGCGCAGCGCCAGGTTCATGCCGCCGACGTAGCCCACCCGACCGTCGATGACGATGAGCTTGCGGTGGTTGCGGTAGTTGGCCTTGCTGGTGAACTGGGGGAAGTGGACGGGCAGGAAGGGGTGTATCTCGACGCCCTCCTCGCGCATGCGCTCGAAGAAGGCGGAGGGCACCTTCCAGCAGCCTACGTCGTCGAAGATGATGCGCACGCGGACGCCCTGGCGGGCACGGTCGATGAGGGCGTCGGCCACGAGGTTGCCCAGCGCGTCGTCCTCGAAGATGTAGATGTCGATGTGTATGTGGTGACGGGCGGCGGCAATGTCGCCGAGCAGGCTGTGAATGAAGGAGTAGCCGTCGGCGTGGATGCCCACGTCGTGGACGCGGAAGGGCAGCGAGGAGTTCTGGTTGGCAAAGAGCTCGACGAGCTGTTCGTGGCTGTCGTCAACCTGAATGTCGGGCTGGTCGACGAAGCTGAGCATGGAGCGCCGTGAGAGCTGGTCGAGGGAGCGCTGGCTGACGAGCCGCTGCCGGCGCGTGTTGAGTCCGAAGAAGAGGTAGAGCACGATGCCTGCCAGTGGCAGGAAGAGTATGACCAGTGTCCAGGCCATGGTCTTGGCGGGCTGGCGGTTGTCCATGATGACGTGTAGCATGGCGGCGGCGGCCAGGACCCACGTAACGATTCCTCCTATGATGTAGAGTATGTCCATTGTCGGGTGGTGTTAAACGAGTACGTCGGAGCCCCGGCGGCGGGCCAGGGCGTTGCGCAGCTCCTGGGTCTGCTGGTACTGCTGCATGAGCTGGCGCATCTGGTCAGGAGGGGTAGAGGAGTTCATCAGCCGCAGCTGTTGCTGGAGGCTCTTCATCTGCTGGTTGATGATGTCCATGCGGAAGTCGAGGATGAGGTGTTGCACGCGCTGGCGCATCTCGCCCTGGCTGAGCTCGCGCGTGAAGCTGGCGCTGAGCTGGTGGCTGTCGATGCCCAGACGGGCCGCCAGCTGGCTGACCTCGGGGTCGGGGTGCTGCATGAAGTAGCTGTCGGCGCGGAAGTCGGGGTCCTCGGAGTGCTCGACGGCTTCCTGCAGGATGCGGTTGTAGAGGGGGTCGGAGAAGTGCAGGTCGTCCTGACTCAGGTCGTAGTCTATGTACTGGGCCACGTTGAGGTTGACGGTGGTGCCGTCGTCGGCCTCCAGGTCCTCGAAGATAACGACGTCGCCGTGGCGGATGACGCTTTGTATAAGCAGGCGCTCTACCTCCGTCGACTGCTCCAGGGCGGTGTGCAGCCCGAAGGAGGGCTGCTGTGGTTCGGCGTTGTCCTGCTGTTCGGGCTGGCGCGCCTCGCGCTCGGCGCTCTTGCGCTGCTCCTCGCGGTCGCCGGCGATGTACTTGTTGGTCTGGGTGATAAGTGTCTGCTCGTCAACGCCCAGGCGCAGTACGCACTCGCGGATGTAGGTGGCGCGCACCACAGGGTCGGGGATGACGCTGACCGAACGCACGATGCTGTTGATGGCCTCGGCACGCTTGACGGGGTCGGTAACGCCACGCAGCAGCAGCTCGGTCTTGAACTCAATGAAGTCGGTCTGGTGCTGGTCTATGTACTCACGCAGCTGCTGGGTGGTGTGCTTGCGGGCAAAGGAGTCGGGGTCGTCGCCGTCGGGCAGCAGCAGCACCTTGACGTTCATGCCCTCCTGCAGCAGCATGTCGGTACCGCGCATGGCAGCATGGATGCCGGCCTCGTCGCCGTCGTAGAGCAGCACGATGTTCTGGGTGAAGCGCCGCAGCAGCTTAATCTGGTGGACAGAGAGCGCCGTGCCCGAGTTGGCCACCACGTTCTCCAGACCGCTCTGGTGCATGGCAATGACGTCGGTGTAGCCCTCGACCATGTAGACGCGGTCTTCCTTGGCAATGGCCTTCTTGGCCTGGTAGATGCCATAGAGCTCGCGTTCCTTGTGGTATATCTCTGAGTCGGGCGAGTTGACGTACTTCTGCTGCACACCCTTGGTGGCGGCGTCGAGCTTGCGGCCGCCAAAGGCCACTACCTTGCCGCTGACGTTGAGCCAGGGGAAGATGGCGCGGCCGGCAAAGCGGTCGTACACGCCCTTCTCGCCCTGTATGGACAGACCGGTCTTGACCAGGTATTCGTCCTTGTAGCCCTTGCGGCGGGCCTCGGCGGTCATGGCGTCGCGCCGGGTGAGGGCAAAACCCAGGTGGAAGCGCTCGATGATGTCGTCGCGGATGCCACGGCTGCGGAAGTACTGCTTGCCGATGGCCAGACCGTCAACGTCGTTCTTCAGTATCTGGTGGAAGTAGTCGGCGGCCCACTCGTTGACCACGAACATGGCCTCACGGTCGGACTGCTCTTTCTTCTCCTCGTCGGTCAGCTCGCGCTCTTGTATCTCTATGCTGTACTTCTTGGCCAGCCAGCGCAGCGCCTCGGGGTACGTTATCTGCTCGTGCTTCATCAGGAAGTTGATGGCATTGCCGCCCTCGCCGCACGAAAAGCACTTGCATATCTGGCGGGCGGGAGAAACCATGAAGGAAGGCGTCTTGTCGTCGTGAAACGGACACAGACCCTTGTAGTTCACGCCCGACTTGCGAAGGGTCACGAACTCGCCCACCACGTCAACGATGTTGGTGGCTTCCATAATGCGGTCTACTGTAGCACGGTCTATCATAATTGCCGACAAAGGTACAAAGAAAAAACGGAATAACAGGCGTTCCTTGCATAGATTTTATTGCACAAAAGGGCGTCTTTGTGCACAGCAGGAGTGATTTTGTGCATTTTATTTGGCTGTGTGCGCAAAAAATCGTACCTTTGCGGGCGATTTTCTGACAGAGTATCTTTTTTAGACAGAGTAACAGAATAACATATAACATATGGAGTGTCTTTTTAGACATAGTAACAGAATAACATATTATATATGGAGTGTCTTTTTAGACATAGTAACAAAATAACATATTATATATAGAGTATCTCTTTAGACAGAGTAACAAAATAACATATTATTTATTTTTATGGCATTAAAAATTGTTGTGCTGGCCAAGCAAGTGCCAGACACCCGTAATGTGGGCAAGGACGCCATGACCGCCGAAGGAACGGTGAATCGTGCTGCCCTGCCCGCTATCTTCAATCCAGAAGATCTGAACGCCCTGGAGCAGGCCCTTCGGCTGAAGGAGCAGAACCCGGGCTCTACAGTAGGTATCCTCACGATGGGTCCTCCCCGTGCAGGCGAGATTATCCGTCAGGGACTGTACCGCGGTGCCGACACAGGCTGGCTGCTCACCGACCGTCTGTTTGCCGGTGCCGACACGCTGGCTACGTCTTACGCTTTGGCTACCGCTATTAAGAAAATTGGCAACGTGGACATCGTCATCGGCGGCCGTCAGGCTATTGATGGCGATACGGCCCAGGTAGGCCCTCAGGTGGCCCAGAAGCTGGGTCTGAACCAGGTGACCTATGCTGAAGAGGTGATGAGTGTGAAGGATGGCAAGGCAACCATTAAGCGCGTCATCGACGGTGGTGTGGAGACCGTAGAGGCTCCGCTGCCCGTGGTCATCACGGTGAACGGAAGCGCTGCCCCCTGTCGTCCGCAGAACGCCAAGCTGGTGATGAAGTACAAGCGCGCCACGTGTCCGATGGAGCGTCCTGCTGAAGGCACGCCATACGACAACCTCTACGAGGAGCGTCCTTACCTGACGCTGAACCAGTGGTCGGTGGCCGACGTGGACGGCGACGCCTCGCAGTGCGGTCTCAGTGGTTCGCCCACGAAGGTAAAGGCTATCAAGAACATCGTGTTCCAGGCTAAGGAGTCGAAGACCTTAACGGCTTCAGATGCTGATATCGAGGGAATGATTAAGGAATTGTTGGACGAGAAAATCATTGGATAATAGGGATATGGCTAACAACGTATTTGTATATTGCGAGATAGAAGGTACTCAGGTACAGGAAGTATCTCAGGAGCTGCTGACCAAGGGTCGCAAGCTCGCCAATGAACTGGGTGTGGAGCTGCACGCTGTTGTGGCCGGCACCGATATCAAGGGTAAGGTGGAAGACCAGATTCTGCCCTACGGCGTCGACAAGCTCTTTGTTTTCGACGCTCCCGACTTGTTCCCCTACACCTCGGCTCCCCATACCGACATCTTGGTGAACCTCTTCAAGGAGGAGAAGCCGCAGATATGCCTGATGGGGGCTACCGTGATTGGCCGTGACCTCGGTCCCCGTGTAAGCTCGTCGCTGACCAGCGGCCTGACGGCCGACTGCACGGAGCTGGAGATTGGCGACTTCGAGGACAAGAAGAGCGGCAAGTTGTTCACCAACCTGCTCTACCAGATTCGCCCTGCCTTCGGTGGTAACATCGTGGCTACGATCGTGAATCCCGAGCACCGTCCACAGATGGCTACCGTGCGCTCGGGCGTGATGCAGAAGGCTATCTATGAGGGTGACGCTCGTCACGAAGTGGTTTACCCACTCGTATCGAAGTATGTAAGCCCCGAGGCTTTCGTGGTGAAGGTGCTCGACCACCACGTAGAGGCTGCCAAGCACAACCTGAAGGGTGCGCCCATCGTGGTGGCCGGTGGTTATGGCATGGGGTCGAAGGAGAACTTCGACATGCTGTTCCAGTTGGCTAAGGTGCTGCACGGTGAGGTGGGCGGTAGCCGCGCCGCTGTCGATGCCGGCTGGCTCGACCACGACCGTCAGATTGGTCAGACGGGTGTCACCGTTCATCCAAAGGTTTACATCGCCTGTGGCATCTCCGGTCAGATTCAGCACATCGCCGGTATGCAGGACTCTGGTATCATCATCAGCATCAACTCTGACCCCGATGCACCCATCAACCGCATTGCCGATTACGTCATCGTTGGTACTGTCGAGGAAGTGGTTCCCAAACTGATTAAGTACTACAAGCAGAATTCGAAGTAAGATGAAAGCATTGGATTATTTTCTCCTTTTAGGGGCTGTGGCATTTCTTGTTGCCGGTTATTTCGTTCATTCTGCAGGCAATATAGAATTAGCCTCTCTCATGTCACTTTGTGCAGCAATATGTGGCTGCATCTTCGGAGGAAGATTAGGAGGAAGAATTCATAAGAAGAATCAAGAAAACAAATAAGAAATTATGGCAAACTATTATAGCGATCATCCTGAGATCGGGTTCTACTTGAACCACCCCCTGATGGCTCGTATCGTCGAGCTGAAAGAAAAGGGTTTCGCTGATGCGAAAGAATACGACTATGCTCCCGTTGACCTGGGCGATGCCATCGAGAACTACAAACAGATTCTCGACATTACCGGCGACGTGGCTGCTAACATCATCGAGCCGAACTCTGAGGCTGTTGACCTGGAAGGTCCACACCTCGAGAACGGTCGTATGATCTACGCCTCTAAGACTTACGAGAACCTCGATGCCACCCGCAAGGCTGGTCTGTGGGGTGTCTCCATGCCCCGTCGCTACGGCGGTCTGAACCTGCCTAACGCAGTGTTCTCCATGCTGAGTGAGATGATTTCGGCTGCTGATGCCGGTTTCCAGAACATCTGGAGCTTGCAGAGCTGTATCGACACCCTGTATGAGTTCGGTTCAGAGGAGCAGCGCCAGAAGTATATCCCCCGTGTTTGCGCCGGTGAGGGTATGTCTATGGACCTCACAGAGCCCGATGCCGGTAGTGACCTGCAGCGCGTGATGCTGAAGGCTACCTTCGACGAGAAGGAGAACTGCTGGCGCCTAAACGGTGTGAAGCGTTTCATCACCAACGGTGATAGCGACATCCATCTCGTGCTGGCCCGCTCAGAGGAAGGCACCAAGGACGGCCGCGGCCTGTCGATGTTCATCTACGACAAGCGCCAGGGTGGTGTTGACGTGCGTCACATCGAGCACAAGCTGGGTATCCACGGCTCGCCTACCTGTGAGCTGACCTATAAGAACGCCAAGGCAGAGCTGTGCGGAAGCACCCGTCTGGGTCTTATCAAGTACGTGATGGCACTGATGAACGGTGCCCGCTTAGGTATCGCCGCCCAGTCGGTTGGTGTGGAGCAGGAGGCTTACAACGAGGGACTTGCCTACGCCAAGGAGCGTCAGCAGTTTGGTGACAAGATCATCAACTTTCCCGCTGTCTATGACATGCTCTCTCGTATGAAGGCCAAGCTGGATGCCGGTCGCAGCCTGCTCTACGAGACTGCCTGCTACGTGGATGTCTACAAGTGCCTGGAGGACATTGAGCGCGACCGCAAGCTGACACCCGAAGAGAAGCAGGAACTGAAGAAGTATCAGCGTCTGGCTGATGCTTTCACGCCGCTGGCCAAGGGTATGAACTCGGAGTATGCCAACCAGAATGCCTACGATGCCATCAGCATCCACGGTGGTTCGGGCTTCATCATGGAGTACAAGAGCCAGCGTCTGTTCCGTGATGCCCGCATCTTCTCCATCTACGAGGGTACCACCCAGCTGCAGGTGGTTGCCGCCATCCGTTATATCTCTAACGGTACGATGCTGAACAATATCAAGGACATGCTCGCTGCCCTGCCTGCTGAGGCTGATGCAGCCTTGAAGGCGCGTGTTGAGAAGCTCATCCCCGTCTATGAGGATGCCCTGGCATACGTGAAGGCCCTGGACAATCAGGATGCTCACGACTTCCTGGCCCGTCGTCTGTACGACATGACTGCCGAGCTTGTTATGTCACTGCTGATTATCCGCGACGCAGCTAAGTGTCCTGAGCTGTTCAAGAAGAGTGCCAACGTCTATGTGCGCATGACGGAGGAGGATGTATGTGGCAAGGCTGCCTACATCAAGAATTTCAAGGTGGAGGACTTAGCCCACTTTAAGGCCGCCGAGCCTGAAGCAGAGGCTTAGGCAATAGTGCTTTTTTTGATAAGAAAAGAATCCGATGGGTCACCTTGCCCGTCGGATTCTTGTGTTTTTCTCTAAATAAACGTTAAATATGGGCGCCCTGCCAACCGATTCTTCGCCCTGCCAACCCAAAGTTTTGAGAAAAATCCCTATTTTTGCGCTCAGAAACATCATAAACCGCATATAAGTTAGTATGAGCCTTTTCTTAACCATACATGTCATAGTAGTAGTTTGTTGCTTAGTGCTGGCAGGGATTATGATGATTCATGGCAGTAAGTTGGCGGCGGAAGACTTCCCGTTCCGCATTCACCGTCGGCTGATGGTGTGGTATCTGGTCTCCTTGGCGGCTCATTCGCTCAGTGCAGGTTTCATTGTCAGGGGCGAGAACCTTGAGGTGTATGCCACCCAGCCGCTTACGCTGCTCTATGTCTCCTTTGCCGTGCTCACCATGTGGGGCTCGCTCTGTTTCGGTCGTAAGCATCACGGACGACTGACGACATGGGTATTGCTGTTGCAGATACCCGCCGTACTCCTGATGGTGAATGTGTTGATGCTTGCCTCGGGCAACTACCGCCCGCTGATGAATACGGCAGACCTGCTGGTCTATCACAAGGATGCCCCCGTCGTCTTCGTGGGTCGTGTCCTGTTCATGTCGCTGCTGGTGGTCTTCTGGCTGATGGCTATCGGTATGCTGGTGGAGGCATGGCTGCACAGCCGCCAGCAGTCCACCGCATCGAAGGCAGCCCCCTCGCTGGCACTCCACCGTCAGGAGGCAGGGGTGATTGGCTATTGGGCGATAGCATTAATGCTTGCCGCAGTTCCGTTCTGCCTTAATTTTTACCCCCCCCATTACGTTAAAGACACCTTATTGATAATAGGTTTGCTGCTGACAGCACGTGTCTATCAGCAGCAGGTTCGCTATACCCGTGAGCGCCTCAATGGCAGCATCACGGGTCGCCTTGTTACTGAGCGTCTACCTCAGGTACTCGCCTTAGAGTTAGGAGGCACCACACCTTGGGGCAGTTACATGCCCCAGAACCCCTTCTATGCCAAGGGCAACCCCGAGCTGGGTGATATTGCCTCAGCCCTCAGCATCTCCCGTGACGACCTGTCGCAGTATGTCCATCAGTCGCTGCGTACCAACCTCGTGGCATGGGTCAGCGAGCAGCGTCTCAGCCACTGTGCCGCTGCCATCCTGCAGGGCGACCGCAAGATCACCGAGATAGCTGCCGCCACTGGCTATAACGACGTGCCCACCTTCACCCGCGCCTTCAAGCGCCAGTACGGTGTGGCTCCGAGTGAGTATCGGAAGCAGAAGAAAGAAACATAAACGGTATTAAATACCGTCAACGCATAAGGAACAAAGATACAACTTTTATTCGAATAAACAATTAATATAAACAAATAAATCAATTAATGCGTATGAAACGAACATTTACAAGACAACACATCACGAGGGCGGCCATGACGCTGCTCGTGACGATGCTCACCGCCTCGAAGGCGTGGGCAGCCGACGTGACGTTGCAAGACGACGGCGGCACGAAGTGCGTGATGATGCCCCAAACAGGCACGAAAACGCTGACACTCAGCGATGCCACAGTCACCACGTTCAAGGTGTATGACAACGGCGGCAGGAGCTACAACTACAGCAACAATTGCGATGGCACCCTCACCCTGACCGCCCCCACGGGCTACGTGCTCCAACTTTCGGGCAGCATCACGACGGAAAAAGATTATGATAACCTGACCGTCTATGACGGCAGCTCGACCAGCGGCACCAAGCTGCTCGCCGCGGTGAGCAGCACCAGCAGCGGCACCCAGACCGCCATCACCACCGTAGTCAGCAGCGGCCAGAGCATGACGCTCTATTTCAAATCGGACAGCGGCTCCACCGACATCGGCCTCGACCTGAAGGTGACGCTCATCAGCACCAGCACTGAGTATGCCATCACCGTAAACAACGCCTCGGACGGCAGCATCGCCAGCAACAAGAGCACAGCCAAGGTGAACGACGTAATCACCCTGACCGCCACGCCTAACAACGGCTACCTGTTCAGCGACCTCAGCGTCGTGGACGGCAGCAGCAATGCCGTGGCAGTGACTGGCGGATGGTACACCAACAACCAGGCCACCTTCACTATGCCAGCCTCGAAAGTCACCGTCACTCCGACGTTCACCAACACATGGACTGCCGACGGCGGCCTCTACATCAACATGCCCACGACGGGCACGAAGACAGCCACTATCCCCTCGGACGTACAGTCGTTCAAGGTCTATGACGACGGCGGCGCAAGCAGCAACTACAGCAACAGTTGCAGCGGCACCCTCACCCTGACCGCCCCCACGGGCTACGTACTCCAGCTCTCGGGCAGCATCACGACGGAAACCTTAGACAAGCTGACCGTCTATGACGGCAGCTCGACCAGCGGCACCAAACTGCTCAACGCAGTGAGCAGCTCCAGCCACGGCACCCAGACCGCCATCACCACCGTAGTCAGCAGCGGCCAGAGCATGACGCTCTATTTCTATTCGGACGGCAGCGGGAACTACGCCGGCCTCGACCTGACGGTGACGCTCGTCAATCCCAATACGGAGTATGGCATCACTGTAAGCAACGCCACGGGCGGCAGTGTTGCTGCCAGCGTCAGCAATGCAAGTGCAAACACAGCCAAGTGGAACGACGTAGTCACCCTGACCGCCACGCCTGAGAGCGGCTACATGCTCAGCGGCCTCAGCGTCGTGGACGGCAGCAGCAACGCAGTGGCCGTGACAGACATGCTCTGGTATGCCAACACGAACACTGCCACCTTCACCATGCCCGCCTCGGCAGTCACCGTCACCCCGACATTCACCAATGACCTGACGAGCCTCTACATCAACATGCCCACGACGGGCAAGAAGACAGCCACTATCCCCTCGGACGTACAGTCGTTCAATGTCTATGACAACGGCGGCAAGGGAGGCGGCAACAACAACACCGCTGGCAACTATAGCAATGGCTGCAGCGGCACCCTCACCCTGACCGCCCCCACGGGCTACGTACTCCAGCTCTCGGGCAGCATCACGACGGAAACCAAAGACAAGCTGACCGTCTATGACGGCAGCTCGACCAGCGGCACCAAACTGCTCAACGCAGTGAACAGCACCAATAACGGCACCAAGACCGCCATCACCACCGTAGTCAGCAGCGGCCAGAGCATGACGCTCTATTTCTATTCGGACGACATCACCAACTACGCCGGCCTCGACCTGACGGTGACGCTCGTCAGCACCAGCACAGATTATGACATCACCATAGACAATGCTACGGGCGGCAGCGTCACAGCAACCGTCAACAGTACAAATGCAACCACCGCCAAGGTGAACGACGTGGTCACCCTGACCGCCGCGCCCACCGATGCTACCTATCTGCTCAGCGACCTCAGCGTCGTGGACGGCAGCAGCAATGCCGTGGTCGTGAACTGGAACGTCTGGACCAACACCGCCACCTTCCGCATGCCCGCCTCGGCAGTCACCGTCACTCCGACGTTCACCAACACATGGACTGCCGACGGCGGCCTCTACATCAACATGCCCACGACGGGCACGAAGACGGTTACTATCCCCACGGGCGTGCAGTCGTTCAAGGTGTATGACGACGGCGGCAAGGACGGAAGCTACAGCAACCGTTGCGATGGCACCCTCACCCTGACCGCCCCCACGGGCTACGTGCTCCAACTTTCGGGCAGCATCACGACGGAAAAAAAATATGACAAGCTGACCGTCTATGACGGCAGCTCGACCAGCGGCACCATGCTGCTCAACGCGGTGAGCAGCACCAGCGATGGTACCGAGACTGCCATCACCACCGTCGCCAGCAGCGGCCAGAGCCTGACGCTCTATTTCTATTCGGACGGCAACGGCTACTACGACGGTCTCGACCTGACGGTGAATGTCTTAAAGACGTTGGAACTGGCTAACTACGCTGACAACACAACCGCTATTAATAATAACAAAGGTATGATGTCGAAGGTCACCCTCAGCGACCGCACCCTGCTGAAGAATGGTGACTGGAACACGCTTTGCCTGCCGTTCTCTTTGACGGCAGAGCAGATTGCCGCCTCACCACTGGCTGGTGCTACCATCAAGGAGCTGCTCCCTACATCGAACCTCGACGGCAAAGGCAAGCTGACGCTGAACTTCCAGAATGCGACCGCAATCACGGCAGGTAAGCCTTATATGGTGAAGTGGGACCCCGCCCTCTCCACTAACCTCACGAACCCTGTATTCGATAATGTCACTATTGACAATACGATGAACGATGTCAGCTTCTCGGGTGGCTCATTCAAGGGCACCTATGCTCCGCTTGAGATTACCGATGTCAACCGCGACGAGGTGCTGCTGCTTGCCACCGGCAACAAGTTAGGATATGCCAAGACCGACCGCACCGTTGCCAACGGCAAGGCGCTCGGTACCTGCCGTGCTTACTTCGAGATTACCGGTGCCGCTGCTGTCCGCAGCTTCATCATGGACTTCGGCGACGAGCAGACAACAGGGATAACGACTACTAACGCTGAGCCTTCAACGAACGAAGGCATCGGCTGGTACGACCTCAGCGGCCGTCGCCTGCAGGGCAAGCCTGCCCAGAAGGGTGTGTATATCCAGAATGGTAAAAAGGTAATCATAAAGTAAAGGGAGGACACGACAATGAAGAAAACAGCATATATCAAACCAGAGATGCAGGTGGTGGAGATTCAGCAGACGCAGATGCTCTGCGGCAGTCCACTGACCAAGAGCATTGACAGTACAGATGGTTTCACGCTGGACGGTGATGGCCTGGGCGAAGATGAAGTCCTGCCATAGGGGCATGTTATCGTCAAATACGACTATACTATTTAGCATTACGACTGGCGTTCTAACAGAACTGAACTGAAGCCGTTCTTTGGGGGTTGCCCCGAAAAACGGCTTCGGCTCGGAAAAGCTCAAGCAAGCTTGGCGGTTTGCTTTGTAGCATGCGCCCGGACGGCGTGGGCTCATTGTCCGTTGTTGGTCAGTAGTCAATGTATCATAAATAAGGAAGCAAAGAATAGATAATAATAAATAATTAATCATTAAACACGTATGAAACGAACAATTACAAAACAACGCATCACGAGGGCAGCCATGACGCTGCTCGTGACGATGCTCACCGCCGCGACAGCGTGGGCACAGACTACTCAGTTCCCCACGGCAAGTGGCGGTAGCGGTACGAGTGAAGACCCGTACAAGATCAGTTCAACCGACGACCTTGACAAGTTGGCTACCGACGTGAACGGTGGCAACGACTACAGCGGCAAGTACTTCAAGCTGGGTGCTGACATCACCTACGACCACAACACCGACTGGGACAACGCAAGCAGCACCGAGAACAACTATAAGCCCATCGGAGGCTACTTCGGCAGCGGAAAAAACCGATACTTCAAAGGCCACTTCGACGGTGCGAACCATGTCATCAGCGGCATCCGCATCTATCGGAACGGCACCGCCGACCCCGACTACAGACAAGGTCTCTTCGGCCAAATCAACGGTAATAAAGCCGAGGTGAAGAACATCATTCTCGCTGACGCCCGCATCACTGGCAACAGTTTCTCCGGCGGCATCGTAGGCGACCTTTACGGCGGCACCGTCGAGAACTGCCATGTCCTTGACGACGTCACCATCAATGCCGTCCAGAACAGCACTAGCGACATCGGCGGCATAGCAGGCTGCACCCGCGCCACCGTCACCGGCTGCACCAGCGCCGCCACCCTCACCATCGCCGACGGCCTTAGCAGCTGCATGAACTACGGCGGAATCGTAGGCTATAACTTGGGTACCGTCAAGGATTGCCTCTACCTCGGCACCACCATTCCGAGCGGTGCAAATTCTGTTGGCGCCATCGTAGGCGGGAACGACGGAAGCACCGTCACAAACTGTTACTATACCGACACCGCCATAAAGGGCAAGAACTATTACGCCAGCACCCTCGCCAACGATAAATGCGCCGTCGGCGACGGCAGCAAAACCAACTGCGGCCTTGCCCACACCATCACCCTCAGCAATGGCGCCACCCTCGGCGGCACCGCCACCGCGCATGGCTCTCTGACCGCCTACGGCGACTTCGCTTTGGCCTATAACGACGGCACCAGCACCACCATCTACAGCACGGCAGGCAATACAGTCACCCTCGGCGACGCTCCCGAAGGCGGCATCTTCGGCGGCTATACCGCCACCAATGGCGGCACCATCATCGGCAACGATACCGACGGATATACTCTCACCATGCCCGCAGCCGACGTGACCGTCACCGCCTTGTTGTCGTTCACCTACATCGATGAGAACGGCGTTGAGCAGACTCACGCCGCCACTATAATTGACGGCAGCCAGACGAACCTGCCCGGCGGCTGGTATGTGGTGAACAGCAACGTCAACTTGACGACGAAACTGAACTTTACGGGCGACACCCACCTGATTCTGGCCGACGGCAAGACGCTGTCGATTGATGCCAGCGGCGACAGCGACCCCAATTTCTTCTATGTAGGACTGTCGTGCAGGGATGGTTCCACGTCTTACGAGCTGACCATCTACGGCCAGGCAGCAGGCACGGGCAAGGTTACATCAAAGCATGGTCATCCGGGTTTAGGCGCTGCTTGTGGCTATAATGCCAAGACTATCACCATCAACGGCGGTGTGGTAGAGGCGACAAGTTCGGGCCGTGGTATTTGTGGCTCTAACGTTATCATCAACGGTGGCCAAATCATATTAGCGCCTTCTTACGCTACTATCACGGCTGATAATATTACGTTGGGCTGGCGTAAGCCGAGCGACTACATCCAGGCCCATGAGTTCGTAAATCCGAGTGGCGTGGGCACCATCACGATTACTGACGGCAAACTGTTTACCGACGGCACTGGCATCTACGACCACACGACGACCACGGGAACGCTGGAGAAACTAACTAATAAGACCCTGCACCCCTGCCTCGTCCTGACCGACAACGCCAGCAACGCCGATGCCATTGCCGAGTACGACGGTGAGACCATTGCCGTAGCCCTCAACGGCCGCACGCTCTACAAGGACGGCGCGTGGAACACGCTATGCCTGCCCTTCAACGTGACCATCGCCGGCAGTCCGCTGGAAGGCGACCCAGGCAACAATCCCGTGGCTAAGACGCTGTACAGCGGGACGAGCGGGCTCAACGGCTCGACGCTGACGCTGAACTTCGACGACGCCACCACCATCCCCGCCGGCACACCGTTCCTCATGAAGTGGATCAACACCGCACAAACCATCACGAACCCTGTGTTCATCGGAGTAACCATCGACAAAAATGCCTTAACGGAGATCAGCTTCAGCGGTGGCAAGTTCGTGGGCTCGTACAGCCCTGTGGACTTCACGGCTGATGACAGGAGCATCCTGTTCCTCGGTGCAGCGAACCAGCTGCACTGGCCGAACGCTGACATGACGCTGGGTGCCTGCCGTGCACACTTCGAACTCAGCGACGGCAACAAGGTCAGCGAGATTCTCCTGACCTTCGACGGAGAGGACAACGAAACCACGGGAGTCATAGAATTGAAGAATTCAAGAATTGAAGAATTGAAGTCTGCCGCCGCAGAGTGGTACACGCTGGATGGGCGCAGGCTCTCGCAGAAGCCCACGCAGAAAGGCTTGTATATCCATAACGGCAGAAAGGAGGTATTGAAATGAAAAGAGAATATACAGCGCCTCAGATGGAGGCAATAGAGATAGCAGTACAGCAGATGCTGGCAGTCAGCGGACCTACAAGTACAGGCGGTAATGGCGGCTTTGACACGGATATCACCGGCGGCTCTGGCGGTGGCCGCGCCCCTGGCCTGTTCGACGACCCGGCATGGGACGAACTTCTGGGCGAATAAAACTCACGAGCCTCCCCGCCACATACGTTGGCGGGGAGGCTCTTTCGAATACACCTTTAGTACATTTCTCAGCTCTTGCAGTAGTCGCGGACGCAGCGCCGCCAGGCAACAGGGTCGGCAAAGACTATGATATAAGGGTGTTGGCTGTCAACTCTCATAGAGAGATTGCAACGCCACACTCTCAAAGAGAGATTGCAACGCCACACTCTCATAGAGAGAACGTCTCGCGAAGTACTTGCTCTACGACTTTCGGGAAATACTGCATTTCCAACTGATGCTCTTTCTCTGCGATATCCTCTGCCGTATCTGTCGGAGAAAGTGCTACTCTGTACTGTGCTATCACCTCGCCAGCGTCGCATACGGGGGTGACGTAATGCACCGTCATGCCGGTCTCTGTCTCGCCGGCGGCCTTCACGGCCTCGTGCACATGGTGGCCCCACATGCCCTTGCCGCCATATTTAGGCAACAGCGCCGGGTGGACGTTGACGATGCGGCGCGGAAAGGCGTCGATAAGGAAATTGGGTACCAGGGGCAGGAATCCCGCCAAGACAATGAAATGGATGTCGTGCTGACGAAGCAGCGACATCATGTAAGCCTCGTCATTCAGCAGCGGCTTGGGGGCCACCGCCGTGGCCACCCCCAGGGCCTCGGCACGCACCAGGGCATAGGCATCGGGTTTGTTGCTTACCACAAGGGCACAGTTCACACGCTCGCTACCGCTGAAGTAGCGAATAAGATTCTCACAGTTCGTGCCGCTTCCTGACACGAAGATGGCTATGTTTACTCTTTCCATAATGCTTCTAACAGTTTTTCCACCAGGCGAGGCACGCCATAGTTGTCTATTTGGCTTTCGTTAATCCAGAAATAGTCCGTCGGCAAGGCTGGACGTCGTCCCTCCGGCTGCCACAGCCAGAAGTCGGCATAGACCACGCGGTGCGTCAGTTCATGCCTGACGTTTTGGCGCAGCAATACGGCGCCCACGGGCACCGTGTCGGTAAGCCACGGCTCATAGAGTCCCTGCCAGATGTCGCCCGAGGGTCGTCGGCGAATGGCGGTTTGTCCGTCGTACCGTATATAGACGTACGTCAGATGACGTTCCTTCACCTTCAGCCTGCGTACCTTAACGGGGAGTACATCTACCCTGCCCTCGCGCCAGGCCACACACGATTCCTGCAATGGGCACGACCGGCATTGCGGATGCTGCGGCGTACACTGTATCGCGCCGAAATCCATCATTGCCTGGTTAAAGGCCGATGCCTTGTCGCCGGGCAACAGCGACTGTGCCAGGGCCGTAAACTCCTTCTTTCCCTCAGTGGTATTGACGGGCGTTGCCACACCGAAGTGCCGGGCCAGCACACGATAGACATTACCGTCCACCACGGCAGCAGGCAGCCCAAAAGCGATGCTGCCGATGGCTGCAGCGGTGTAGTCGCCCACACCCTTCAGGCTCTTTATACCCTCCAGCGTAGAGGGGAACGCCCCCATCTCCACCACCTGTCTGGCAGCATGGTGAAGGTTCCTTGCCCTGCTATAGTAACCCAATCCCTGCCACTGGCGCAGCACTTCGTCTTCTTTGGCAGCAGCCAGCGCCTCTACGGTGGGCCATCGCTGCATAAAGCGTTCCCAATAGGGCCGTCCCTGTTCGACACGCGTCTGTTGTAATATGATTTCCGACAGCCATATTGCATACGCATCGTTCGTTTCCCTCCAGGGAAGCGCACGGCCATTCTCGTGGAACCACTGCAATATCGTGTTGGTAAAGTCCATCTCGGGTGCAAAGGTAATGCAAAAAGCGTGAAAAGCCAAATTAATAGGGTCGAAACAGGGGCATTACTGCTCAGGAAATTGCTGATAGACACGCAGCCCGAAGATTGTAGCCTCGGCATAGGCCTGCTCCATGATTTCGGAGATAAGCTCCTCGAAGAGAGGCACCTTCTGTTCGTCGAGCCAGAACACAAACTCCACAGGCAGCCCTGTGGGGGTTGCATCCAGCTGGTGCACCATGATGATATTGTCTTTCAGCACGTGAGGGTGCTTGCGAAGCCACTGTTCCATGTGCTGACGGTAGCGAGTCAGGTTGACGATGCCTTCATTGTCCTTGACGATAGACCGGAAGTCGAAGAACACCTTACGCACCACCTTTCGGCCTCGTTTCTCTGCCATGCCCTTCCAGTTCTGGAACGAGCCGTCGACTAAAGCCTGTGGTGAGATGGTAACGATGGTATTGTCGAAGTTGCGCACCTTGACGGTAGTCAGCATGATTTCCTCCACCAAGCCATCGATGCCAGCAGCCGGCACCGTGATACGGTCGCCCACGGCCAGCATATTATTTGACGTCAGACGTATTCCTGCCACCAGACCCTTGATGGTGTCCTGGAATGCCAGCATCAGAATGGCCGAGGCAGCACCCAGTCCTGCTATGAGCGTCGACGGGTCCTTGTCGAGCATAATGGCGATGACCACGATGACAGCAATGAAGATAAGCACTATCTTCAGCACACTGATAAACGAGTTCAGGTACTGCTGATGCGGTACATTATGTTGCTCACCCAGCTTCCTGAACGAGTTGGCAAAGCTAATAACAAGCCACGTCGTGACAATGGTCATATAAACAGCCGTCACGCGGTGTACGATGTTATAGACTTTCGGATAGTCGCCCAGCCAGCCTGGCAGGAAGTTCCATACGACGGCGGAGGGTACTACGAGGCACACCACCACCAAAAGGATGTATTTAGATGCTTTATTCATATTCGGTCAACAGTTTGCAGACGCGGTCTTGGAAGGCCTTGCCTGTGGCACCGCGCATGACGCCCTGATTAATGATGGCAAAGCAGAGCTGGTGGCCCTGAGCCGTAGTGCAGTAGCCTGCCAACGACGAGATGCCCGTCAGGGTACCGGTCTTGGCGCGTACGTTGCCTTGGGCCGCGGTGCCCCGCATGCGATCTTTCAGCGTGCCATCGACACCGGCTATGGGCAGCGACTCCATCAGAGGCTGGCGGATGGAGGGTGTGAGCCAGGCATAGCGCAGCAGACGGCACAGCAGTTCGACGGAGACGTAGTTGTAGAGCGACAGCCCGGAGCCGTCGGCCACCTTATAGGGATAATGCCCCAACCCTAACCTTGCAAACAACTTCTTGGTGATGTCGCGGGCGTCCTTGGCCCGAGCCAGTCCTTTGCCTGCCGACCATGCCGTCTGGTAGAACATCGACTCGGCATAGAAGTTATCGCTCATCTTCATCATGCGGTCCAGCACGGTCGAGATGCTATGCCTATAGGTCAGCAGCAGCTGTGCCTGCTGTGGCGTGCGTCCCTCGGTCAGCTGTACACCCTCCAGGTTGACGCCCAGCCGGGCCACCTCCTCGGCAAACGTTTCGAGGAAGTTGTTCTTCCTGCCCACGGAGAGCGGTGTGAGCATGGGGTTGTCGTCATCCCAGCACCAGCCCTCGCCATAGTCGAGGGCTTCCTTCATGGTGCGGTCAGCGACCAATAGTCCACGAATGCTGTCAATGCCCAGACGTGCTACGCCAGAGGCCATGACGGCCACGTCGTCGACAGTCAGCGTGGGGTCGAAGCCTCCCACGCAATAGATGTTACCTACAAGTGTGGAGCCTACCACCTGTCCGGTATAGTAGAGCTTTGTGGTATAGGTATAGCTGGGGCGCAGCTGGTCCAGCGCGGTGATGGCCGTTACCAGTTTCATACACGAAGCGGGGCGCATCAGCTGTCGGTGGTTATGGCAGTAGAGTGCCGAGTCGGCCGTCAGGTCGTACACCATCAGTCCTACCTGAGAGGTCTCGAACATGGGGTCGCGCAGCAGGGAGTCCAGCGACGGGCCCAGACGGTCGGTCTGTGCCGACAACCCCATAAAAGAGCTGCATAAGAGCAGCAAAACAACATATTTCTTCATAATTTCAGTGCAAAGGTACGAAAAAGTTCAGAGTTAGGAGTGAGAGTTAAGAGAAAATTCGTAACTTTGCACGAAATAACTTAAGAACGATGGTATACAAGTACGATTTCCTCATCATCGGAGCAGGGGTGGCCGGCATGAGCTACGCCCTGAAGGTGGCACGTGCCCACAAGGGGCGCGTATGTATGATATGCAAGGCCGGACTCGACGAGGCCAACACGTCGTTCGCCCAGGGCGGCGTAGCATCAGTGACAAACCTGAAGGTGGACACCTTCGACAAGCACATTGCCGACACCATCATAGCCGGCGACTACATCAGCGACCGTCAGGCCGTGGAGCAGGTGGTGCGCCAGGCTCCCAGCCAGATAGAGGAATTGGTCAGGTGGGGCGTCCACTTCGACCGCAAGGAAGACGGCCAGTTCGACCTGCACCGCGAGGGCGGTCACTCTGAGTTTCGCATCCTTCACCATGCCGACGACACCGGTGCCGAGATACAGCGCGGCCTGATGGAGGCGGTACGCAGCTGTCCTGACATCGACGTGAAGGAGCAGCACTTCGCCGTCGAGATTATCACGCAGCACCATCTGGGTGTCCGCGTGACCCGACGGTCGCCCAACATCCAGTGCTACGGTGCCTACGTGCTGAACCCCGAGACGCAGAAGGTAGACACCTACCTGTCGAAGGTCACCGTCATGTGTACCGGTGGCTGTGGCGCCGTCTACCTGACCACGTCGAACCCCGTCATCGCCACCGGCGACGGCATTGCCATGGTGTACCGCGCCAAGGGCACCGTGGCCGACATGGAGTTTGTGCAGTTCCACCCCACCGTGCTGCACAACCCTCAGGAGACACACCCCGCCTACCTCATCACCGAGGCCATGCGCGGCTACGGCGGCATACTGAAGCTGCCCAACGGCGAGACCTTCATGGAGAAATACGATGAGCGCTTGTCGCTGGCCCCACGCGACATCGTGGCCCGTGCCATCGATAAGGAGATGAAGATACACGGACTGGACCACGTCTGTCTGGACGTCACCCATAAAGACCCCGAGGAGACGCGCCGTCACTTCCCCAACATCTACCAGAAGTGTCTGTCCATAGGCATCGACATCACCACCGACTATATCCCCGTGCGGCCCGCAGCCCACTACATGTGCGGTGGCATCAAGGTCGACCTCAACGGACAGTCCAGCATCCAGCGCCTCTATGCCCTCGGCGAGTGTTCTTGCACCGGTCTGCACGGTGGCAACCGTCTGGCCAGCAACTCGCTCATCGAGGCCGTGGTCTATGCCGATGCTGCCGCCAAGGACTCGCTGGCACATGTCGACCTGTACGACTACAACGACCGGGTACCTGAGTGGAACGACGAAGGCACCATGACCAACGAGGAGAAAGTGCTCATCACCCAGTCGGTGAAGGAGGTCAACCAGATTATGTCCAACTACGTAGGCATCGTACGCTCCGACCTTCGTCTGCACCGTGCCTGGGACCGTCTGGACATGCTGTACGAAGAGACCGAGCGGCTGTTCAAGCGCGTCAAGGCCTCGCGCGACATCTGCGAGCTCCGCAACATGATCAACGTGGGCTACCTTATCACCCGTTGGGCACTGGAGCGCAAGGAGTGTCGCGGTCTGCACTTCACCACCGACTACCCCCTGCACGCCTACGACAAGAAATAACAGAAGAAGGCTCGCTTATGCAGCGAGCCTTCTTCTATTAGCGTTGGCTGATAACTCCCTATTCCTTTATGAGCCCTTTCTCCCTGAGTATGGGCAGGATGTGCGACGCTGACAGACGGTCGTTCTTCTTCTCGCTCGACTTGTAGCGCCTCAGCAGGGCGTCGTTGCCCTTCAGCAGGTTCTCCATGAAGTCGTCGTTCAAGCCCTCTACCATGGCCTCGCCGTCTTCGTTACTCTTCTCCAACAGATAGCAGCGGAAGCCCACCAGGTCCTTCGCCCCATACCAGATGACATCCGATGCCACCAAGGTAGCAGCCCCTGGCACGCCGGGCGTGGCAATGCCCACGATGTCGACGGCCAGACTGCCCAACAGGGCAGCATCGTTAATCTTATAGGCAGCAAACAGCAGTTTGTTGCCCCCGTAGAGGAAAGCCTGTGCATAGTTGTTGCAGTCCAGCGAGAACGTGTTGCAGTCCAGGTTACGGCAGTTGACGTACAGATGGCCTGCATATTTCAGCACCAGCGCCTCCTTGCGCAGCACCTTGTCGGCGGCCTTCTCGCCCGTCTTGAATCTGAGCTCATTGTCCTTGAACTTCATCTCGCACACCTTGTCCTTGTTCTCCAGCAGCGAGCTTACGCTGGTCCACTTGCCTGCCAGGAACTCATCGAAGGTCCTGCAGAACTTGGCCTCGTCCTTCTGGGCCATCACGGGTGCCCAGCCACACAGCAGCAGGGCAGCCACGAGAGTTAAAAGTCTTGTCTTCATTATCTTTTTCCGTTTTAAATCGAGAACTTAAATCCGCCCAGCATCATGTACTTATTACCCCAGTTGGTGTAAACCTCCAGCTTGTAGTACATGTACTTGTCCGGGTGCTGTATCGTGTAGTCCTTGCCCGTGTAGTTCTTTGTGGGCAGGCCGTCGCCACCGTTCTTCTCCGTGTCGCGCTCGTCAATCAGCTTGTACTGGTCTTGGGCGTTCACCTTGCCATACAGCTTCCAGCGCTTGGGGTTGCGGTCGTTATATGAGGCAATGTCGTTGGCCGTTATCAGCGTGTACGTCTTGGCGGTGAAGGGCTCCGTGCTCTTGAACTCCGCATACCAGTAGCTGTCCGTCAGCGGACCCACCTTGCTCCACGAGCTGACACACCACTTGGTGTTCTGCTTGTCGTCAAACAGACACTCGAACTTCTCGGGGTCGCTTTCTTTCAGCGGATTGGTGCCTGCCAGTGGCGTAATGACGTTGGGGTCGAAGGCATTGCTCGTGAAGTTGCCGTCTATCAGCGCACATATCAGGTCCTGCGAATGCACATGGTCGTTCATGGTCACCTTCGACAGCGCCCAGTAGCCGGCCTTGAACAGGTTCTTGCCAATGGCGGTCTTCTTCTTGCCTGCAAAGAATCCTATCACCTTGTCGGCAATGCCTCCGACAACAGAGCCCGACACGAAGACGTTAGCCACCAGCTTGTATATGTTCACGCGGCATATCGTGTTGTCGCCGGCATAGTCCATCACCACCAGTCCGCGACAGCCGGGGTTGTCGCGCACGGCATCGATGAACGACGGATAGCATGACTCGCACACCTTGGCGTAGTCGGGTATCTTGAAGCACTCAAACACATAGCCGTTGGCAGCGTTGAACACCCAATCATTCTTCGTCGCGTCCTTGCTTTCTTCGAATTTCTTGCGGAAGCTCTCCTTCTTCTCCTTCACGTACTGCAAGTAGGTGCGGTTGCCACCCACCTCCCAGTCGTTCTGCTCCTTGTACGTCGTGCTTGCACTCTTCGACGGGGTGTACAGCTCTCCTTTCTCCTGAATGACCACATAGTCCTTCAACTTGCCGTAGTCCACATCCTTCACGTCGTTGACAAACATCACCAGGGCCTTTCCACGCAGGTCTTTCATCGTCATGCTGGGGTGGAACTTCGCCAGCAGGTTCTTGTCCAGCAGCTTCTGCTCCACCAGCTTCACAGCCTCGTTTGTGGTCTTCTTGGCATCCAGCGGCATGAAGTCGAACTTGTAGATATCAATATCGCCGGCCTTCTGCAGGAACGAGCTGATGTCGGCATGAACCGTCAGCGCGCCCCACTTGCCGTCCGTAATCACCGGCATAATCAACTTGATGTCGGAAGTCCGCTGACCCAGTCCTCCGAAGTCGTTGTTCTCTGCCTTGATGCTGATGACCACGCCGTCCGACGACTTGTACGTCTGCAGCCTGGCAATGATTTCGTCCAGCGCCTGTTCCAGACTCATCTTGCAGTCCAGCATCGAGTGGAATATCATGTCCTTGCCGTCGCTGTCACGGTAGCGCGTACGCAGGTCGAAGTATCGTATGCCGCAGTCCCACTGCTCGCGCAACAACTTGCGCTGCGTCATGCCCAAGGTGATGTTCCAGTCCTCGCCCATGCCACAAGTACCGGCATCGTGCGTACCCGGTATCAGCATGTCCCTCACCTTCTTCGTGTCGGGCACGTCCTTCATCCAGTTCGATCCCTGGCGCGTGTTCAGCGCACGTTTGGTAGCAGCCTGCGCAGCATACTTGTCCGTGTCCTCCAGGTCGCCGTATTCATACATCATCATCTCCACATACTCACGCGTCTTCACCTTGTTCAGCGCCTCCGTGTTCAGCATGCCCGGCTGCATAATGTTCGACACGTCCTCCGTCTCGCCGTCGCCGTCGTAGTCGTCAGGCTTGCTCACCTCGTTCAGGAAAATCTTCGCCACATTGTTATCAAACCATATCGACAACGTGTCCTTCTCCACGGCCTCACTGCCCGTAATGCCCATAGCCACCATCGACAAAGAGTCAGGCGTCAGCTCCACGCGCTTTATCGGCATTCCGTCCACCGTCGTGTCGTCCAGCATGCGTGTCGTCACCTTCACCGCCTGCCGGTCGTAGCCGTTCGTGTCGTAGTCGTACACCGTGATGCCCATCTCGCCACTGCCCGCCTTGTCGAAGTGCAGCGTCATGAAGCCGTAGTCAATATCCTGATGCCCGTCCAGGTCCACTATCCAGTTACCCTCCAGCTCAGCTACAACGCCGCTTGGGGTTTTGTCAGTACCGGGAATCTCTCTCACCTTGTCGTCGTCGCTGCACGACGTCATTACACCTAAGACACACAGCATGCAGGCTGCGCACCAGGAAAGAAAAGTCTTTTTCATATCGTTAGTCAAAATATATTTGTTTTCTCTAATTCCGCTGCAAAGGTAAGAATTATTTTCAGCATCCCAAAGCTTTTTCTAAAGAAAAAGAACGTAAACGTTTCACTACGTCGTCAGAGTATGTCCGGACCAGTTCTGCCAAGAGTTGGGCTCGCGTTTACCCCCACCCTATCTCACCTTTGGTTCCATTTTACCTCCATTTAGGTTCCATTCTGGATTCGTAAAAAAGAATGGAGATAGAATGGAGGTAGAATGGAGATAGAATGGAGATAGAATGGAGATAGGTCAGTGGGATGTCGGGGTTATTCTTTTTGTAGGCTATATTTCTACGCAAATAAGGGGGGAGAAAATAGTACTTAACTTTTTTTAAGTGTTTTTACCCCCCCCCCACACGATTTTTTTCGTATCTTTGTGACCGATATATTAAGAAGTGAAGAGACGGCAAACCACAACTGTCAACACATTTCATTTTTGTAGTTAACTATTTTATTTATTCTAAAATTCAACACAATGAAGACAAAATTTTTACTTTTGGCAGTCATGCTGCTCACCATGCTGAGCACCAGGGCTGTAGCACAGAACGATGCCAGCGCTATGCGCGAGCAAATGAAGGAGAGGCTCGACGAACTGAAGGCACTGGCTCCCGACGGCGTGAAAGGCCTCAACGAGACGCTGAAAAACAACGTAAATGAGAGAGTAACGAATTTCACCAATCTCTACAATGCTTCTCCCATACAAAGCTACCAGAACTACGAGGATGCTTACGATGAACTGGTTTGGTTCATCACTCGCGTGAACAAGTATCTTGCTGCCTATGGGGAGTTCACCGACAACATGGCCAAGCTGAAAAGCCTGATTGATAACTTCAATGCCGACACGGAGAAAAAACAGGAATACAAAACATTCGCCCAAAACGTGTACGATGCCTACAATGCCCTCTCTGCTCACGATATGATTGCCATCATCGACGATGATGCGGACGATGTGGAAGCCCAGAAGGGATATGACTATGATAACTATTGGGCTGAGCCCACTGACGTAACGAGCGGGAACATTGCTGATGTCGCTTATGGTGCTGGAAACCACGAATACATCTCCACCTACGGTCAGTTCAACGCATTTTTCAGTCAGAATACCAAAGAACTCGGCTCTATCTACCTGGAGGTTGCTGGCACTGGCACGGCAGAATCCCCTGAGAATCTCACCGCACAGCTGAGGAATCCAAACTTAGAGAACGCTGGTGAACAGTGGTGGGGCACCGACTGGACTGCTTTTGGCAACAGCTTAGCTGAGCAGTCTGGGAAACCGTTCATCACCTACCAGCAGGTTCACTTGCCCGAAGGCTACTACACGCTCGTAGGCTACGGCATGGACCGTCGCGGCTCATGGGCCGACGTATTGGCCAACGACGAGGATTGGAACAAGAATCATAGGACCTATCTCTTTTCCCATTTGGACATCGACGGCAGCGACTCCACAATGGTGGATGCATTCAAGGCTAAAAACATGGCCCTGACTGCGGACATCACTAACGGTGCAGGAAACATCTCTACCTGCGAGGTGGACGGTGTCACCTACTACACTCCCAACGATATGGCTCAGTATCGCGCTTGGGAGGATGCCAAGATAGGCATGGCCGGCCACGGCCACGGTGCGGTGGTTCAGTTCTGGGTATGGCAGGATGGGGGCGACTTCGGTAAGCTCGGCTTCGCACATCACTGGCATGTTGACAACACCTGGTTCGTCGCCGACGGCATCCAGCTGTATTATGCTAAAGACGACTTCCCCAATATCAACATTGACACCCCTGATTGTGCGAGCGTCACTATTACCAATACCGGTTGGGCAACGTTTGTGTCGGACAAAGCTCTCAACTTCCAAGGGTCTCCCGTGAAGGCTTACATCGTGACTGACCACAACGACTATACACTGACTATGACCCAGATGACTGGCACCGTGCCTGCCAACACGCCGCTGCTGCTGAATGCTGCAAAAGCAGGAGAATACAACATTCCTATTGCTGCAGGCAGCACGACCAATGTTGATGACAACAAGCTGGTGGCAGGTAATGGTGGAAGTGTATCGGAAGGTTCTGAAGAGGAAGAGAGGTACGTGCTGGTAGCTGATGGCAATAAGGCTGTGTTCAAGAGGATTGAATCTACATCTGCTATCGTACCTGTCGGCAAGGCTTACCTGGAGTTCATAGGGGAGACGGAGGCTCCTATCCTGTATATCGGTTCTGGCCAGGCTACCGGCATCGAGAGCATCGAGGCTGCCAAGGCTGCCAAGGGCGTGTACTATAACATGGCCGGCCAGCGCGTGGCTAAGCCCACAAAGGGCCTGTACATCGTGAACGGCAAGAAGGTCGTGGTGAAATGAGTAATGAGAACACTAACATTTAAAGAACAAGACAATGAAAAAGACATATATCATTCCTGAATTAGAGGTAGTCCGCATAGAGACACAGCAGATGCTGGCAGCATCGGGGCCTGAACTTAGCGGTAAGGCTTACGAGGACGGAGATAATATACTGGCTCCCGGAATGGAGGACCCCGAGGACATGCTGGACATGCCGAGCTTCATGTTCCAATAATTCCAACGGGTAATTCCGGGAATTAAAATTCCACAGTTGAGGTCGTGTCAAAAGTAATTGGCACGACCTCTTTTTGCTCTTTGTTTTTATCTGGTGAGGGAGAACTTCATGGAGAGTCCGAAGTCGCGCGTGGTGGTGGGATAGCTGGAGGAGGAGAGCAGGGGGGTGTTGGTCTGACGGTCGTAGTAGAACGACATGGTGAGCAGGCGCGACAGGGTGTAGTCGGCCATGAAGGATATCTTGAGGGCTTTGTTGCCGCTGGAGGCCGACGAGGTGCGCGAGGCGATGTCGCGGGTGATGGCGGCCTGGTTGCGCAGCGAGAAGTCGAGTCGCAGGTTCAGGTCGTGGTTGATGCCCGATCGGCGGCTGGTCTGGGTGGTTTGGGTGGCCTGGCTGGCGTCGGCGGTCTTGCCCTTTCCACCGCGCTGTGCACCGCGTATCTTGCGCGTGACGGAGGAGGAGAACAGGCGGAAGTCGGAGATTTTATAGGCCAGTCCGACGACCCAGTCGTTGGAGCGTCCCTCGTTGATTTGTACGCTGGTGGTGGAGAGCGACAGGGTGCGCTGCTTGCGGTATTCGGCACGGATGGTGAGATTGTTCTGCAGGGTGACGTCGACTCCCAGCAGGGGCGAGAAGTTCTCGTTGATGGTGACGGTGGGTACGCTCCAGCCGAGCAGCGAGGCCGCGGCGCTTCCGCTGGTATAGGAGCCTACGGCATAGATGGACTTGTAGCTGTGGTTGATGTTGACGGACTTGAAGTGCTCGCTGAACCAGCGCAGCTTGGAGAGTCCGGAGTAGCGTATGGTCCAGTTGGGCAGCAGTCGGGTGAGGGCTGGGAAGAAGTCGAGCGAGCCACCGCCTCCGCTGCCGGTATAGGTGTTGAGGAAGGCGGGTATCATGACGGCGGCGGCATACTGGTCTACCTGCTGACCGTAGTGTGCGGCGGCCTTGGCCTGATACTCTGGCAGGGCGTCGCAGAAGCGCTGGAAGACGCTGCTGGGATAGCCGTTGTTGGCATCGCCCATGCCCTCGAAGGCCGACGAGAGGCTGACGGTGGTCATGGTGAAGGTGCCGCTCTGGGTGGTGGGCATGCCGCTGTACTGATACTGCACGGAGCGTGCCCGCGACTCGGTGCGCGAGGCGTTGAGGTCGATCTTCAGGTCGCGCACGGGCTCCAGTGTGGCGCGCAGCTGCAGGTCGGTGGTAAGGTTGGTGGAGGCGGGGGTGGAGAGGCTGTCGGAGAGCCATCCGTTGTCGTGGGCCTTCTGGATGAAGGAGTCGCCGGTGAATCCGAAGGCGAAGCCCAGTCCTGGGGCCATGATGTCGCCGGTGCGCTGTCCGAAGGCATCGCCCACGTTGGGCATGAAGCCCGGCAGCGACATGGAGTACTGGTTGCGGTAGGAGATGCCTATGGAGCGTACCATCATCAGGAAGCGTGCGGCGGACTGTGCGGGGCGGTACCACCACTGGTTCTCCAGGGGCGGCCGGGTGGTGACGGTGACCTTGAGGCGCAGGCTGTCGCGGCCCAGGAGGCGTATCTTGTTGTCGTCGACGACCTTCCACTTGAGTTTGTAGGCGCGGCCTTCGGGGGTCTTGGCGCTGACCACGAGGCGGCGCGACTTCTTGTTGTGGGTGACGACGAGGGCGCTGTCGGGCAGAAGGGTGACCTCGGTCTCGTAGGCGTTGCGGTTCTTGGGCAGGGCGCGTTCCTCTTTGGTGGGACCGCCCTTCCCCGCGTTCTTGGCAGCGGCACCGGTCTTTCGGGTCTTGGAGGTCTTTCGGGTGTCGCGCTGTATGGCTTTCTTGAAGCGTTCGTTGGCTTTCTTCAGGAAGGGGACGTGGTTGTAGAGCGTCTCCATGTTGAGGTTGCTGTTGATGTTGATCTGGCGGTCGTTGGAGATGGTGTTGCCCAGGTTGGTACCGTCTTCGAGCTGTGTGCCGCGCACCCATCGGTAGGAGGCGGTGTAGTTGGCGTCGGCGTTGAGCCAGTCGAAGAGGGGCAGCTTGTTCAGCGGCAGCTGGTAGGAGGCTGTGAAGTTCTGGCGGTAGTTAAGGGGTGAGCCTAAGTGCTTGATGCTGTGCCACACGGAGTCCTTCCACTGCGAGTAGCGGTCGGGGTAGAGGTCTTTGTTGATGGGACGGTTCAGGGGGTCGTCGGGTTCTACGATTTCGGCCTGGGTGCCCGACTGGAAGTTCATGTGGAGGTTCTTGGTGAGGTCCCAGCGCAGGGTGAAGTCGCGGTTCCAGAGGAACTGCGAGCTCCAGGTGGGGTCGACGCGGGCACCGGAGAGGTTGTCCATGTCGCGCTCCTGCAGCTCGTAGTAGGACCGTGTTATCTCGCTGTTGAAGGTGACGTTCTGTGGCAGGTAGTTGAGTCCGAAGGCCTTGGGCAGCTGCATCCACTTAGACTTGGACTTCGACTTGGCGAAGGGCTCCCAAGTCTTGTAGACGGGCGTATAGGAGTAGTTGAGCGAGCCGCGCCACTGGTCGTCGTGCTCGTAGACGGTGGTCTCGCCCGACTTACGGGTGCTGCGGTGCGAGTAGGAGAAGGCGAAGTTGGCGGGGTCGTAGGGCATGGGGTGGCGCTTGGTCTTGATGCCGAAGCGCACGTTGGAGAGCGAGAAGTTGGTGGTGGTGGTCTTGGTGACGGCAATGGCCTCGATGCTGTCGCGCTCATGACGGTCGATGGCGGCGTCGAGGGCATCGTCCAGCTCGAGGTCGGTGTCAAGGGGATTGTACTTGGGCCGCGTCTCTTCCTTGGTGACGCTGTAGTAGATGGGGGCGGTGACCTTGAGCTTGTCGGGGAAGAACTTGCCGAGCTCGAAGTTGGTGGTGACGGAGTAGGTCTTGTAGTCGTCGGTGGTGCGCGCTGCCACGCCCTCTTCGAGTCCGCCGAAGCCTTCGGTGACCACCTTGCCCATGACGTTGACGGAGCCGACGTCAGAGAGCTGCACGTTGAGATTGCCCGACGCGGCCCATCCGCCACGGTTGATGACGTCCTGCAGACGGAGCTCGTTGACCCATACCTCGCCCGAGCGCAGACTGCCGGCCAGGTTGCGCACGCCAATCATCATGGTGCGTATCTCGCCCAGCGTGGGGTTGCCCATGACGGCAATGCGGTTGTTGGGGTTGGAGGGGTCGTACTCGCTGTACTCCATGATGTAGGAGGCGGTGCCGTTGGCACGGGCCATGTTGCGCGACTTCTTCAGACGGGTAAACAGCGTGAGGTCGATGTCAAGCATGTTGTCCTTGGGCCATACGGCACGGCAGTCCTCGACGTTGTACTTGTTGTAGTCGTTGCGGTCGGGGGTGAGCTTCAGGGGGATGAGGTATTCGTAGTAGTTGTTGCGATAGTCGCTGCCCAGACGCACGAAGACGGCCAGCTGGTCGTCGCCCAGCTGGTTGTCGTCGATGAGGTGGTTGGCGTGGATGTACATCTGCAGGTGACGGTAGCGGCGCAGGTCGAGGTTGGTAGTGCGGTAGACGGCCTTCGACTCGCCCTGCGACAGGTTGCGCACCATCATGCACAGGGCCTGCTCGTTGGCCTCGGTGAGCTGTGGCTGCGAGGGGTCGGTGACGCGCGAGATGCCTGGCGGCAGGAC
Source organism: Prevotella sp. UBA2742 (assembly GCA_002353485.1). Lineage (GTDB taxonomy): Bacteria > Bacteroidota > Bacteroidia > Bacteroidales > Bacteroidaceae > Prevotella. The sequence goes on along the minus strand of DEJS01000019.1, from coordinate 46,859 downwards.
GTAGTTGACGGGGCGGCGGTCGTTGTTCTCCTCGATGTTGACGGCACTGACCGACATGGTACCGCTGTTGGAGGTGCCGGTGAGCTGCTGCTCGTAGAGTCGCCAGTCGCCGCGTACCAGGTCGAGCGAGCCGAAGCGCAGCACGACGGGTTTGCGGAAGCCGGTGAGGAACATACGCATGAAGCGGATGCTGGAGAAATCGCTGATGCCGCCCACACGGCGTTCGTACTCGTTCAGGGGAATGCGGAACTGGTACCAGTGGACGGTCTCCTTCTTGCCGTTGCGCAGCGGGGCGGTGTACTCGCGTACATCGGTGATGTAGTTATGGCCCAAACGCAGGTCTTCGGGGCGCAGACTGACCTTGTACTGGTAGTAGCGCTCGTACTCGTTGAGGGTGAAGTCCTGGTTGATGTCCTCGACGTCGGGGTAGGTCTTGTACGAGGTGTCGAAGCCCTCGGTCTGCTGGTCGCTGTCAGGCGAGTTGCCCTGTGGCATGTTGATGCGCTTGTAGCGGTCGAGGATGGAGGCCTGACGGGCGTCAAGGTCGGAGCCGCGGTAGTAGTGGTAGTTGTCGTTAGCGGGGTCCTGGTTCCAGGCAGCACGCACGCTGTCGTTGACGGTGACGGAAGCCAGGAAGTCGCGATAGGCGGGGAAGGAACGCTCCTGCTCGTCGGTGAGTCCGTTGAGGCCGACGTCCTGCAGTGCCCTGGCACCGCTGGTGGTGGCGAAGGCATACTGCTGCGAGGCCTGTACGGGTATGCGGCCCCACTGTGTGGTGGTGAACGACTGTGAGCCGTCGACGGGCATGCCGCTCTCGTAGAACTTCTTGCCGTCGCGCAGAATGTCCTCGGAGACCTCACCCAGGTTGATGTACAGGTCGCCGCCATAGTCGGCAGCGTCCTGCTGCTGCGAGGAATAGATGAAGGGGTCGAGAAGCCAGAACTCGATGTACTCGATGTTGGCCTGCTCGAAGTCGTTGTTGTCCAGCTTGCGCATCATGCCGCCCCAGCGCTGTTGGGGCAGGGGCAGCGTGCCGTCGAGGTTGACGTCGGTGCTGAGGTTGTAGGGACCGCGCTCTGAGGGATAGTAGGCCAGGTTGAGCACGGGCAGCGTGGAGGTGGCACCGCTGTAGGTGGACTGCTGGCGGTTGGGATAGAGCTCGCTGACGTAGACGGCACGTACGTAGTGGTTGGAGAGCTGTTCGAGGTCGCTCCTAATATGGCCGGGGGTGAGCGACGAGGTACGGTAGGTGAAGATAGGGTCGATGTTGTACCACGAGAGCAAGGCACGGTTGTAGTTGCTGCTGACGGTGTCGCGGTCCTGGTACTCGTTGAACATAGTGGGCACCGAAGACAGCTGCCAGGAGGTGGGCTCCAGGATGTCGTAGCCCACGGTGGCGTTCTCGAAGTCGTCGATGTAGGAGGCATTGTCCTGCGTGCCGCCGGCAGTGCCGGCAATGAGGTGGGCAAACTCACCCGTGAAGGAAATCTGCGAGGGCTGCGTGCAGTGCAGCAGGGGCAGCTTGTCGAGCATGCGCGTGAGCCACTGGCTCTCGGTCTTCCAGTTGACGTTAAGGCCCCAGAGGGTGTTCTTCAGCGGTTCGGAGCCCATGACGACCTTCGAGGTGAGGGCCTGCTCGGAGAGGTGCTGAAGGGTACCGCCCACCTGGAGGTTCTTGGAGAACTCGTACTCCCAGTTGAAGCCTACCATGGTCTTGCGCTGCATGCCATAGTCGGTGTTGGACTCGAAGCTGACGTTGACGTCGGTATGGGCGTCGATGATGCTCTGATTGAGGATGGTGACCTCGCCGGCAGAGTAGTCGACGGTGTAGTCGGAGCCCTCGGTGAGGATGACACCGCCTGCAGTGACGACCACGGAGCCCTGAGGCACGTTGTAGGCACCAAGGGAATAGACGTTGGCCGAGGAGCCCTTGAACTGGCCCACGAGGAGGTACTTGTCCTTGTTGGTCATCTGGCGGGCTGCGGTACGCGTGGTGTCGTAGAGCTCGTGGAAGGAGTAGCGTTCCACCTCGTCGTCAGAGAGACCACGGCTGCGCAGGAACTCTTCCAGAGCAGCGCCGAAGGGTTCGACACTGGGGAAGAAGACGCGCCCAGAGGAGACGGTATAGCCCTCGACGTAGTCGTAGTAGCCATTGGGGTGGGTCTTGTTGTTGTCGTCGAGACGGTCGCAACCCAGGGCGCGCAGCAGGGTAACGTCCTTGACGACGGGCAGATAGTTGAGGTAGACGCCCGTGGTGTCGCTCTTGTACTTGATGTCGAGACGGAAACGCTGGCGCTCGACATTGGTGGCCAGGTAGTAGACGTTCTTCATCATCAGCGGCCAGTTGGCCTGCTGGGGGTTGTTCGACGTATTCTTGAGGGCCTTGACGAAGAGGGCCTCCGAGGCATTGGTATGGTCGGCAGCAAACTCGCCCACTTTGTAAGTCTGGCCTCCGTAGGTGTACTCGTAGGCTACGGCGAGCACCTGGTCGGTCTGCAGCGTGGTCTTGAGCGAGATATAGCCCAGGGCAGCGTTGAGGGTGTACTCTGATGAGGAGAGCAGACGGGCCGAGGAGAGCTTCTCGTAGTCGGTACCTCCCGTCATCATGCCTTCGAGCACGGTAGAGGCCTGGTCGATGTCACGGGCGGCCTCTGGCATGCTGCCATAGACGGAGCCTACGGAGTTCTGAGGCAGGGCTGAAGTGCCTTTCTGGCCACGACCCAGACTCTCGCCCAGTTCGGCCAGGGCAATGACGTTGCGCGTGTTGGAAGTGTTGGCCGTCTTGTTGGTGACCCACACCTCGACACGGGTGACGTTGATGCCGCTGCTGATGACAGGCAGCGTCTTCATGGCGGCGTCGTAACGCTCGCGGAAGTACTTGGCTAGGAAAAAGTGGCGGTTCTCCTCGTAGTTGGCCACGTCGAGCTCGAAGGGCGTCATCTGTGTGCCACCCTTGGAGGAGACGCTTTTGGTGGAGGAGTTTTTCTGCGAGAAGACGGTCTGCAGCTTCAGCCGGCCGAACTGCATGTCGGTGCGTACGCCAAAGAGCGACGAGGCGCCCTTGATGAGCGAGTTGTTGGTGGGGAAGGTGACGTTACCGGCCTCGACGAGCTTGATAATCTCGTCTTCCTTGCCCTCATAGCGCAGCTTCAGGTTCTTGGTGTCGAAGTCGAAGGTGGCATCGGTGTTGTAGTTCAGCGACATGTTGACCTTGTCGCCTACCTTACCCGTGACGTTGAGGTTGATCTTCTCGTCGAAGTCGACGGCCGTGGTCTTACGGTTACGCTCTGGCAGTGAGGGGTTGTCGATGTTCTTGAGCGTGGCACCCAGCTTGAGCTCGGCGGTTCCCTGTGTCTTGATGCGTACGCCACCGGGGCCGAATATCTTCTCGGCAGGGCCAAGGTCGAAGTGCATGTCAGAGAAGTCGAACTTCTCCTTGCCCTGGGCTGCGACGTTGGCAGCATCCTTCTTACGGAAGAAGTGCTGACGCTCGCGACGCTCGCTCCACGTCTGGTACTCGTAGAGGTCCATGAGCACAGGGGCGTTAAGGTAGCTGTCACCAAGCTTGGAGCCTATCTTGTAGACGTTCAGCGAGTCGTCGTACTCTACCTGCTGGCGGATGTTCTCCGGGAAACGGAGGTCGAGGGCCGACGAGTCGAGGTCGGCGACCTCGATGGGCGCCGTCTTCTGTATGCGCCAGCGCGCGTGCAAAAGAGAGTCGGGGATGCTGTCGTCCTCTATCTCGAGCACAGGCTGAGTGGCAGGCACAGGACGCTGCCGTGTCTTGTCATCCTGAGGAGGCATGGCCAGCGTGGTCACGCTCAGCAGGACTGCTACCGTGTAGAGGACGCGTTTCAAAAAAGAGACTACTTAATCTGTTTCAGGGCTTGCTTGACGACCTGCTCGACAGGGAGGTCAGGCTGCTGCTGAAGGATGGCCACGACAACCTTCTGAGTGGGTGCAGGGGCAAAGCCCAACATGGTGAGGGCGGCCACGGCCTCGTCGCGCACGGCATTGTTGACGGGTGCTGAGACGGAACCGCCGGCCGGTATCTCGTCGGCAATGCCCAGGGCCACGATCTTGTCGCGCAGGTCGACGATGATGCGCTGGGCCGTCATCTTGCCGATGCCCTTGATGCCCTTGATAAGGCGCTCGTCGCCACGCGAGATGGCATTGCACAGCTCGGCGACACTCATAGACGAGAGCATCATACGCGCCGTATTCGGACCTACGCCGTTGACGGTGATGAGCAACTCGAACATCTCGCGCTCCTTACGCGACACAAAGCCATAGAGCACGTGGGCGTCTTCACGAATGGACTCGTAAACGTAGAGCTTGACGTCGTTCTCGGCACGATGGGCGGCGTGCGACGTGGAGAGCTTGCCCTGTATGGCAGAATAGGTAGTGAGCGAGATGTTCAGTCCGTAGCCCACACCAGCGGCCTCCACAGTAGCCAGTGCGGGCGTGAGCTCGGTCAGCTCGCCCTTGATGTATTCTATCATGTTATTCCTAATTAATATTATAATATCACTGATTATAACGCAGGAAGGAGTTTTTTTATTGTGTCAGAAAAAAAAGTTATCTTTTTGTCGCGTAATTCGCGGAAAAAGAGTAATTTTGCACCCGAAAACGAACAAAGACGATACAAAATGACAGCTTTTTAGGAGCTTTAAGCACTAAACTCTAAACTTTAGGATATGAAAAAGATTCGCGCCGCCGTAGTTGGCTACGGCAACATTGGAAAGTACAGCGTACAGGCCCTGGAGGCAGCCCCCGACTTTGAGATAGCAGGCATTGTGCGCCGTCAGGGAGCAGAGAACAAGCCCGCAGAGTTGGCACAATACGAGGTAGTGAAGGACATCAGGGAACTGAAGGATGTCGACGTAGCCATCCTGGCCACTCCTACCCGCTCGTGTGAGGAATTTGCCAAGCAGATTCTGCCCCTGGGCATCAATACCGTCGACTCGTTCGACATACACACCAATATACGTGGCTATCGCGAACGTCTGATGGCCATCAACAAGGACACGAAGACCGTCAGCGTCATCGCTGCAGGATGGGACCCAGGCTCGGACAGCATCGTACGCACGCTGATGCAGAGTCTGGCACCCAAGGGACTGTCGTACACTAATTTCGGACCCGGCATGTCGATGGGCCACAGCGTCTGCGTGCGCTCAAAGAAAGGGGTGAAGAACGCCCTGTCGATGACCATTCCCCTGGGCGAGGGCATACACCGCCGCATGGTGTACGTCGAGCTGGAGGAAGGCTACACGCTGGAGCAGGTGACAAAGGACATCAAGGCCGACCCCTACTTCGCCTCGGACGAGACACACGTATTCCAGGTGGAGAGTGTCGACGATGTGCGCGACATGGGTCACGGCGTGAACCTGGTGCGCAAGGGCGTCAGCGGCAAGACGCAGAACCAGCGCCTGGAGTTCAACATGAGTATCAACAACCCCGCCCTGACGGGTCAGGTACTGGTCAACGTCGCCCGTGCCTCGATGCGCCTGCAGCCTGGATGCTACACGATGATTGAGATTCCCGTCATCGACATGCTGCCTGGAGAGCGCGAGGACCTCATAGAGCACCTCGTATAAAGAGGATAAGGCTAACTTTGAGTTTGCCTTAGGTAAACCTCTACTTTACCTTAGGTAAACGTGCAGTTTACCTAAGGCATTTTTTTATGCGATAATTTGGCAATGTGTCTTTTTCTTACTACCTTTGCAGCATCAAACTTATTCAACAACAAATTTAGTAGTATGAAGAAACTGTTTTTCCTCAGCATGATGCTGACCGTGGTGCTGGCCGCACAGGCCCAGCTGAAAGTAGCCCCGAAGATGCAGATGGGCGACCAGAAGAATTACACCTCATCATCGACCGTCACCATTCCCGGACAAGGCGCAGTAACCATTAACGAAGAGTCAAGCTACAGCGTGGACGAGGTGCTGGCCGACGGTTTCGTGCTGAGCATGGAGACCACTAAGATGACGTCGGACGTCAGTGCTGACAACATTGCAGGCCAGATTCTGGTTGCCGCTCAGGAGATGACCACTGGCTTAAAGATAAAGATTAACGTAGACAAGGAGGGCAAGCCCCTGGCCATTGCCAACTACGACGAGGTGAAGAAGCATGCCGACAGCAAGTGCGACGTGCTGATAGAAAAGGTGATGAAAGCATCACCCCAGGTAGCCCAGGTAATGTCGAAGGAGGCCATGAAGAACCAGATAATGTCGAACCTGACGCAGGAGAACCTGATGTTAAGCCTGCAGGGCAACACCAACGTGCTGGCCCTGAACGGCAAGACCGTGATGACTGGTGCCCAGGAGGAATACGTCAACGAGGAAGGCATCAAGATGAAGCGCATGTACTTCGTCAACGGAAAGAACGTCACCTCGAACGGTAGCGTCAACATGAACAAGGACGAGCTGAAGGCCTTCATCATTGCACAGGTAGAGAAATCGGCTCCGGAACAGGCCGAGATGATAAAGCAGAACATCGACCAGGTAATAGGCAGCGGCATGGTGAAACTGGAGGTAAAGGAGACGGCCACCTATGAGGTGGGCGACGACGGCTGGGTAAAGAGCATCAAGGGCGAGACCACCACCGACACGATGGGACAGCAGCTGAAAGTCGTATCGACCGTCACCCAGAAGTAAGCGACAGTTCTTTTAACTATTCAACTTTCTGAAGTAGATAAGTAGTCAGTAGTTAAGTAGTTAAGCCAAATGACTGCGTGGTGGAAAGCAGCCGATAGAAGTAATGGCTTATCTACTGTCCGAAAGGACGAGCGAAGCGATAACTACTTAACTCCTTAACTACAAAGAAGTTGAGCGAATGCGAAACTTAAGTTAACTATACTAAACAAGAGCCCAACATGCACAGACTGACAACCCTACTGGTGGCTGCAGCCTTCACGCTGAGCAGCATGGCCCAGACGGCCCGTGAGGAGATAAAGGCCAACAAATATCTTTCAGGCAGCAACTACCTGGACTATGACCGTCAGCTGCCAACCCAGGCACTGACACCAGCCCCTGAGGGCTACACACCCTTCTATATGTCGCACTACGGCAGGCATGGCTCGCGATGGCTTATCAGCGAGAACAGCTATACGGTAGTGACAGAGCCACTGCAGAAGGCACGCCAGCAGGGCAAGCTGACCGCCAAAGGCGAAGAGACGCTGAAAGCCCTTGAGGACTTCGTCAGCCTGCCTGTGGCCAACTATCCGGCCTTGGAGGGGCAGTACAGTGGAGCCCAGCTGCGACTGGGCGACCTGACAACGGTGGGCGAACGCCAGCACCACGGCATTGCCAAGAGGATGGTGCACAACTTCCCTGAGATATTCAAGAAGGAAGGCATCCACATCGACGCCCGCTCGACGACCGTGGTGCGCTGCATCCTGTCGATGGCGGCAGAGTGTGAGGAACTGGCAGCAGCCAACCCCACGGCACGCATACACAACGACGTAAGCAAGGCACTGCAGTACTACCTGAACGCCCCACGAAAGGGACTCATTGAGTCGATGGGGCGCAAAGGACGCGATCTACGCAAGCAGATGCGCGACGAAAGTCAAGTAGAGCGGCTGATGCAGCTGTTGTTCAACGACCAGCAGTGGGTCAGCGACAGCATCAAGGCGGGAGCACTGATGTACAACCTCTTCGAGGTGGCCACCAACATGCAGAGCCACGACGATGCGCCCGACCTGTTCCCGCTGTTCACTGACGACGAGATATACGACCAGTGGAGCATACGCAACAAGGGGTGGTACATAGACTATGGCCATGCCCCACAGACGGAGGGCGTGATGCCCTTCACACAGAGCAACCTGTTGAGAAACATCATAGAGACGGCAGACACCGTAAGCCAGACTCAGGCCACGCTGCGCTTCGGACACGAGGTGTGCGTGATGCCCCTGGCATGTCTGCTGGAGCTGGGTTCCTGTGGCGCTCAGGTCAGCAACCTGGACGAACTGGATGAGGTGTGGCGCAACTACCGCATCTTCCCCATGGCATGCAACATACAGCTGGTATTCTACCGTAAGGACAACAAAGACGCCGGCGACATCCTTGTCAAGGCCCTGCTGAACGAGCGCGAGGTGTCGCTGCCCGTCAGCACCACACAATATCCATACTACAAATGGAGCGAGCTGCGCCAATACTACCTGAACAAACTGGCTGAGTATGACGCAAAGGAGAAAGCCTGGCAGGAGACGAAGGACAAGGACAAGGACGACGAAGAAGAGAAAGCACAACAACAAACTACAAATAAGAAACACAATGAAACATTTGAGAAGTCTGGTAGCCGCCCTCGTAGCCGTGCTACCCGTAGCCGCAGAGGCGCAAGCGTACAGCAGGTACTATGAGAACCTGCCCATCGAGGTAGCAAAAGTGTCACGTCCGCAGATTCCTGCCAACGAGGTAAGCCTCACGGAGGTTGGTGGCGTGGGCGACGGAGTAACCCTGAACACTGAGGCCTTTGCCAAGGGCATCAGTAAGCTGAACAAGCTGGGAGGAGGTCGCCTGAACGTGCCCGAAGGAGTGTGGATGACAGGTCCTATCTCGTTGAAGGACAACATTGAGCTACACTTAGAGAAGAACGCCATCGTGGTGTTCTCGGCTGACAAGACGCTGTATGTAGACCCTACAGGCAAGTCAGACCGGGTCTATGCAGGCATACGTGCCTCGAAACGTAAGAACATTGCCATTACCGGTCAGGGCATTATCGACGGTAACGGCGAATACTGGCGCCCTGTGAAGCGCTCGAAGGTTAGCGACGTGGAGTGGAAACAGTTCCACGCCCTGATGGATGGCGTCGAGAAAGACAACGGCCAGCTGTTCTATCCGTGGGACACCAAGGACGCCACAAAGAACATTGCAGCAACCCCGGAGGCCCAGGAGAAGATGCGTAACGACATCATCCGCTTTACGGACTGCGAGAACGTACTCATTGAGGGTGTCACGGTACAGAATTCGCCCAAGTTCCACGTACACCCGCTGAACTGCAGGAACGTCATCGTTGACGGTGTGACGGTGCGCTGTCCCTGGAATGCCCAGAACGGCGATGCCATCGACTTCTCTGACATCAACGTAGGCCTCATCGTCAACTGCGTAGTGGATGCAGGCGACGACGGCCTGTGTATGAAGAGTAACAAGACGAAGCCCAACTCGCCTGCCAACGGATGCTCAGACATCGTCATCCAGGACAACACCGTGTTCCATGCCCACGGCGGCTTCGTGCTGGGCAGCGAGACCATCAGCGGCGTACGTCGCATGGTGGTGCGCCACAACCGTTTCAGCGGTACCGACACAGGACTACGATTCAAGAGCGGCATTGGACGTGGCGGTAAGACGGAAGACCTCTATATTCAGGACATCGTGATGACAGACATCAAGGACGAGGCCATCGTCTTCCAGTGCGACTATGTAGACCGTCCTGCAGGCAGCGACCCCAATGCCATTCCCACCTATACAGAGGAACAGCGCAAGTCGGCTCCTGAGTTCCAGGGCATACACATCTCGAACGTCACCTGCCACGGCACACACACAGCCATCAAGGCCGGAGGCATCCTGGGACTGGACTGCATACACGACATCGACATCAAGAATTCCACCTTCGTCTTCCTCAAGAACGACCAGCTGATTGACGAGAAGACCGCCAAACTGAAACTGGAGGGCGTGAAGTTCGTGAAACAGTAAATAAGGAGTTCCTAATAAGCAAACAAAATAATCGCACAGGGGTACCTCTGTGCGATTACTGTTTATTTACGGTGTTCATTCATGTACTCACGCGGCGACATGCCATAGAACTTCTTGAAGATGGTAGAGAAGGACGCTGCATTGTTGAAGCCGCAGGCGTACATGACCTCGGTAATGTTCATATTCTGCGAAGCCAGCAGATGGGCCGCCTGCTTCAGGCGCAGATTGCGTATGAAGTCGTGAGGCGTCTGACCCGTCAGTTCCTTCATCTTACGATGCAGGTGTACACGACTGATACCCACCTCCTCGGCAATGGCATCGACACTGAGGTCGGAGTTGTTAAGGTTCTTGTTGATGACCTTCATCACACGCTCCAGCAGCTGTTCGTCGGGCGACTTCATCTTCACCTGGTCCACCTGCTCCTCCAACTGGTCGTTGCGGCCATACTTCAGGCGCAGCATCTGGTGGGTATGGATAAGATTGATGATGGTACGACGCAGGATGTCCATGTTGAAGGGTTTCATAACGTAGGCATCGGCACCCATCTCCAAGCCTTCCAGCTGGTCCTCATCACGACTCTTGGCAGTCAGAAGGATAACAGGAATATGGCTGGTGGCCGGGTTGCCCTTGACCTTCGAGCAAAGCTCGTTGCCATCCATCTCAGGCATCATAATGTCGGAGATGACCAAGTCGGGATGCACCTTCAGTATCTCGCTAAGTCCTAAACGGCCATTCTCAGCGGTAGAGACGTCGTAGTGGGCCGACAGCTCTGACGTCAGGTAGTCCAGAATTTCCTTGTCATCCTCTACGATGACGATGCGCTGGCGCCGACCTATCTTTGGCAGCTCCACTTCTGCCGTTTCCACCGCAAGGTCGCTATCGTCTATCAGGCTCGTTGCATGCGATATATCCTGCTTTTCAACTATCATCTCCTCAGGCTTCAGGTGAGCATTGCCCAAGGGGATGGTGACAATGAACTCACAGCCGGGCCCGTCGCTGTTGTTCAAGGCGCGAATGCTGCCGTGATGCAACTCTACCAGCGAACGTGTCAGGTCCAGGCCTATACCCGTTCCTGTCTTACGGTCGTTGACGCGCGAGGGCGACTGGTAGAAACGCTCAAATATGCGCTCCAACTTGTCCTCTGGAATGCCCTCGCCACTGTCTTTGATGGAGACGTGCACCTCGTGTTCGTCGTGGGTAACCCCGATGCGTATGTTTCCCCCCGTCGGTGTGTACTTAAACGAATTACTGAGCAGGTTGACGATGACCTTGTCGAAGTTGCCACGGTCTATCCATACCGGCAGCATCTGGGTGTCATGCTCATAGACAAAACTGATGTTCTTGGCCTTGGCCTGCTGGTCGAAGAGAGTGTGTATATCACCAATAAAAGAGATAAACTCCGTCTCACACATGTGCATCTGCATCTGCCCTTTGTCTATCTTACGAAGGTCCATCATCTGGTTGATGAGTCCTAAGATACGCTCAGCATTCCGACGTATGGTCTCGTAGACGCTGCGCCGATGGGGGTCGTCGTCCTGCTTGATGAGCGACAGCAAGGGTGTAACGATAAGCGTCATTGGCGTACGTATCTCGTGCGAGATGTTCATAAAGAACTTCAGCTTGGCATCAGCCATCTCCTCGGCATGTATATGCTCCTGCAGCCGCAGGCGGTCCTGCTCCTTTCGCTGTCGCATGCGCAGATAGCGCCATGCGACGACAGCGACGGCTAACAGATAGATAAGATATGCCAGCGGGGTACGATACCAAGGCGAATGAATGACGATGGTAAAACAGCGCTCTGGCGTAACAATGCCGTTCTGCTCGGCCACGACACAGAAGTTGTAGTCGCCAGGCTGCATGTGGCTGAACGTTATCTCATTGACGCCAGGCTGCAGCCGTACCCACTCTTCGCTGTTGATACGATAGCGGTAGACGATGTGCTCGGGGTTGTCAAAAGTCAGCGTCGACAGCCGCAGGGCAAACGAGTTGTCGCCAGGACTCAGCACGAAACGGTCTGAGGCAATGACGGTGGTATCCGTCACCTGCCATAGTCCCGACATCGTCTCACGCGTCACGGGGACACCATTCACAGAGAACTCAGTCAGCTTCACCTCTGCCTTCCACTCGCGTTCCTTGATGTCGGTAGGCTTAAACCATGTGATACCACCCAATCCGCCAAACATCAGTTCGCCGTCAGGATTCAGCCATGAGGCGCCGTCGCTGAACTCGTTCGACTGCAGGCCGTTGTCCACAAAGAAGTTGCTGGTCTTTCCCGTCTTGGGGTCCAGGCAGCAGAGTCCGTGGTCTGTCGACACCCATATCTTGCCCTGCCGGTCCTGCTCCATCGACGAGATGCCATTGTCGGCCAGTCCGCTCTCTACTCCGTAGCGCTTCATCTTGCGCGTCTTCAGGTCATAGCACAGCAGACCGTCGTTGGTGCCCACATACAGCCGTCCGCCAAACTCACGCACTGTGCGCACCGGCGTCCCGTAGTTCAGACAGTTACGTCCAAACACCTTCACCCAGCTGTCCGTCTTCAGGTCCAAGGCGCAGACGCCCATCGTGGTGGCAGCATAAAGGCGCTGACCGTCGGGCGAGAGCGATATCTGCGAGATAAAGTCGTTGGTAATGCTGTTCTTTTGAGGATTATCCATGGCTACCTCCTCCATGGTATAGGCTTTGGTCTCGCCTGTAGTAAGGTTCAGACGTATCAGTCCACTGCCCATGGTTCCCAGCCACAGGTTCCCCTCACTATCACTCTGAAGGCCGAACACGCTGACCGTCGAACCCTGAGGCAGCGAATAGGGATGATAGGACATCGTACTGCTGTCTATCCACCCCATGCCTTCCTTATAGGAGCCTACCCATATACGTCCTTGCTGGTCCTCTTCAATATCAAGTATCGTGGCAGGGAAGTTGTCCTTGAAGTGACGTATCACCTTGACATTCTTGTCCACGCAGTATAAGCCGTCCTTATCGGTGCCTATCCACTCCAGTCCGTTACGCGCCTCCATCACACTGGTGACGCTGGCAGAGCCTATCACATTACGAGAGCCCAGCTTATAGCCCATATAATGGAATCCCGTGGTCTTGCCCGGCTGCATATAGATACCCTTCTGCAGCAGTCCCAGCCATGTATTACCGCTACGGTCCTCGCAGATGCTGTACACCTTGGCGCTGCTCAGGTCTACGTCACGACTGAAGTAGGGGTTGTCCTGCGTCGTACCCGTTTCCAGGTCATAGACGGCCATACCCAGACCGTCGTAGCCTATCAGAATGTTGCCCGCATTGTTCACGTATAGCGTAGAGACGTGTTTCCCGTCGGTACCCTTGATGTGTGTCATGCCGTCCTTCGATGTCGGGTTGAGGGCCTTGCCGCTTGCATCGATGTCAAGACGATAGAGCCCGTTGCTGGCTGTACCCACGTAGATGCGCCCACGCCTGTCTTCACATACGCCCCGGACGTCGTACAGCTGTTCCGGCTGCTGGAAGAAGCGCTGCACCTTGTTGTCCTTCCAGCAAATAAGGCCCTGACTCTCGGTGACGAGCCACACACGTCCCTTTGAGTCTTCAAACATGCCCCGTACCGTATGCAGGTGCTCTATGGCACCACCTATCTGGCGTGCCTCGCTCTTGTTCACACGCAGCACGCCATGTCCTGAGGTACCCACCAGTACGTCGCCGGAAGAACGTTCCAGCAGGCAGGTGATGTAGCTGGGCTGGTTACGCCCTTGAAGGTCGTAGGTCTTGATGTTGTGAAACTTTATGCCGTCGTAGGTCTGCAAGGCTCCGTACATGCCAATATAGAACAGTCCCCTGCGGTCCTGTATCATGCAGTTCACATAGTTACTGGCCATGCCCAGGTCGCGGTGCATCTCCTTCTTCAGGATGCGGAACTGATAACCGTCGTAACGGTTCAGGCCGTTCCGCGTGGCAACCCAAATAAAGCCGTCGTGGTCCATATAAATCTGGGTGGTGAAGCTGCTGGACATTTGTTTGTCAGCATCAAACAGTTTACCCATCTGGGCATGCATGTGTATCGACACACTAAGAAGTAACCCCCAAAAAAGAACTTTACGCGTCATGTTTCAGTAAGTATCGGTTAGTAAGTTTTGTTAAAAACACGGCAAAGATAATAAATATTATTATAATAACCAAACTTTACGACAAGTAACCCTCAGAAATGTTACTTTTCGTAAACTTTATGTAACTAACCGACCCAGCTTCCGAATGCCATCATTGTGCCGCCGGCGTCGTGGCGTATTGTTTATTTCACTGGTCGTACTCCCCTCGCTTTTGCCTTCAGCCCATAAAAACACCAAGGCTGTTGGAACGCTTTCCAACAGCCCTTGGGGTTACAAAACAAACTACTAATGATAATATTACTAAAACAAATCTTTTTCATGAGACGTTCAGGTTTCATGTTGCAAAGGTACGCATTTTATTCCAAACAGACGTTACGTAGCGTTTCAGGAACTTTTCCTTTTGTATCAAGCCGTTGAATAACAGCACTTTTTCAATGTTTTTTATCTTCTTGTCAGGTTCCACTTCGAGTTATCACTGCCAAAATCGTAGGCAGCCAGCGTAGGAGTGGAGTCTGCTGCCGAGTAGACGACGTAGCGTGTGTTCAGTCCGCTCTGCCCGGGAATGCGCTTGGGCATCATACGATACGTGCCGTCCGTCAGCTGTTCTATGCGCCACAGCTGCTCGTCACTGCCGGTAAACTGCGGAACAGCTGTCAGTTCCAAGCTTTCTGTGGCAGCCAGCGCACGCGCTGTTCCTGCTATGGTAATCTTGAAATACGGATTGCTCAGATAGCCTCCCGCCTCTTCAACGGGAGTGATGGTCCAGTGCTGGTGGGGCCGGGCCATGTAGTCAGCACAACGTATGCCGATATTGCCTTCGGGCCAGTTCGCGGCCACGTCCTCCAGCTGCTGGTTGGCAATGCGCTCCAAGGGCTTGTTGACATCCATCTGCCAGAAGGGCTCACGCTCCTGGGCTATGCGTACGAAGTCGACAGCCAGCTCCAGCGAATAGCCTCTACGCTCGGAGGCTATCTCGTAGGTCCCGCCTTGTATCGGTTCTCCTGCCTGGGGCCATCCGTTGCGCCACAGCAGCGGCCTGATGCCAAGCACCGAACGTCCGCTACGGTCGAAGTCGGCCTCGAAGTGACACGACATCAGCTCTACGCCGTCATCCACAACGGTACGTCCGAAGTGTCCCGGACCACAGACGCGCTGTCCCGCGGCAATGACCATGCGCCCGCCGCCGTGCAGCATGTCGCGCCCGATGTTGTCCACATAAGGTCCCTCAACATTGCGCGAACGCCCCACAACAATGTTGTAGGTAGAGTTCACCCCGTCGCAGCATGTACCATGTGTACCCAGCAGGTAGTACCATCCGTCGCGCCATATCAAGGCACTGGCCTCACAGTCGATGGCAATGTCTTTCTCGACGTTGCCTTTCACGCGTTCACCCGTCGCGGGGTCCAGCTCAATGAGGCGTACACTGCCAAAGTAAGTGCCGTATGTCACCCACAGCCTTCCCGTAGTGGGATCCAGCAGCATGCTGGGGTCTATGGCGTCGCAGTCTTCCATGCCGTCGCTCGACGCCACCTCCACGGGCTGGCTATACTTGAAGTCTGGCGACTTGGGGTCCAGCGTCTTGTTCCACATGGTCAGTATGCGTCCGTTATGACCACCAAACAGTCCGCCTCCCGTGGCACCATATATTATTAGGTATCGGTCGCCTATCTTCATCACGTCAGGCGCAGCACCTCCCCCCGGGCGTTCTGCTCCACTATGCCACGACCAGCCGTCGTCAGTGATGAGTCCTCCCGCGCCGGTCCCGAAGGTGTAATACTTGCCCTCACACTCTGCGAGCGTCGATGGGTCGTGAATGTAAGGCTGTCCCGTCTGGGCCGAAGATTGCAGCACTAAGAGCAACAGGAATATCAGAGTAAGAAATACATTTTTCGTCATACTGGTTTAAGGAATAAAGAAGTGAGTAATCGGTTTACCTTTCTCATCGATGAAGCGTACACAAAGGTCGCTGAGCCCCGGTCCGTTGACCAAGCAGAAGCGCAGCACGTTGTGACCCTTGTGCAGCGTCAGCCGTCGCGATACCCCGTCGTCTTCCACCATGCGCCGGTCGCCGTCAAGGGTAAGCACCGGCTCACCATTGAGCCACCAGCACGACGCCCCGTTGCTACCTGCGGCCAGGCGCACGTCCGACTGCTCCACGGGGCAGACAATCGTAGTCTCTCCCCAGAAAAGGGCATTGTAGGGCTGACAACCGTTCAACTCGGCAAAACGGAAAAGGCGAACATTATACGACTGACTTTCAAGCACATGCCACTTGCCCTTCTTACGGTTCACCTTGGGCAACTCCCGCGACACCATCTCCTGAAGGTAAGTATCGGTAAGCATGATATTTGAGCGCACCTCGTAAGAGACGGGCTCCTGCAGGGTCCAGCGCCGAATGAAACCGGCAGAATCAGGATACGATGGGAAACTGCCACGCGGTACTGCAGCAAAATAGTCAGGACGGTTGCGGAACTGCACCCAGTCGATGTCGACGCCCTCGCCCTCGCAGCTCACCGTAATATCGGCCATGCCCTGGGGCTGCTGCGACAGAGGAGCCGTCAGCGTGAGCCACTGTCCGCTCTGGTCGCGACGGAACTGTCCGCGCTGGGTAATCACCGTTACCGGAATGCGTGCCAGCAGCTTCTTGCCTGCACGCAGGGCGATTTCAGTGTTCGCCCGGGCCCTGACCTTCGCCACGGCATAGGCCCCCTGGCGCAGTCCACTGTAGTCTACGTCGCCGTAGCTCACCCACGCGCCCTTGCCGGGCAGTACGGCATGCCAGCCACGGAAGGTCTGCAGCGTGTCGTTATAGGCAATGGCAGAACCCTTGCCCGCAGAGCTGTAGCGGTCAACCTCGATGCGCGAGGTGGCTGGCGTGACGCCTACCCCTCGCAGGGTAGGCCGAACCTCTCTGATGGTACCGTCGGCATTGAACCCTATGCGCTCTATACGTGCCGAACGGCGCTTGTCCATCAGCGGCGAGTAGTCGTTATGGTGATAGAACAGGTACCACTGTCCCTTGAACTCCACGATGCTGTGGTGGTTGGTCCAGCAGCCGTCCTCGTGCTCGGCCATGATGATGCCCTTGAAATTCCAGGGTCCCAAGGGCGAGTGCGACATGGCGTAAGCCAGCGTCTCTGTCCCACCCTCCTTACGCACCCAGGGGAAGGTCAGGTAGTACCAGTCGCCCCGGCGGAAGGCGAAGGGGCCTTCCTTGAACCCCTCGGGCAGTCCTTCCATAGGCTGTCCGCCCACCAGCATCGTCATGGCCGGTATGCTGTCGTTGCGACGGGGCAGCGTCACCTCCTGCAACTCGCCGTCCAGCTCTGTCATATTGCGTTTCAGACGGGCTCCGCGAATGCCCATGCCGCTCCAGTAGAGGTATGCCGTACCGTCGTTATCGATGAGCACGCAGGGGTCTATGCCGCTGACGCCACGTATGGACTGCTGCTCCAGACGGAAAGGCCCTGTGGGCGAGTCGCTTGTGGCTACGCCGATGGCGAAGCCCCTGCCCGACGCGGGTGCATCGGGGAAGTAGAAGTAGTAGCGCCCGTCCTTCTCCACGCAGTCGGGTGCCCACATCGAGTAGGCGTCTTTCTTTCCCCAGGGCACCTGCTCCTGGCTCACTATGACGCCATGGTCCTGCCACTCGGTCAGGTTGTCAGACGAGAACACATGGTAGTCGGCCATGCAGAACCAGTCCTGCCGCTGCCCCTCGGGCGCCACGATGTCGTGCGAGGGGTACAGGTATATGCGCCCGTTGAACACCCGCGCCGTAGGGTCGGCAGCATACTGGTCGCGAATAATGGGGTTCTGTGCCCAGCCGCCAAGCGCCAGCCACAGAACCGCTGTTGATAATAAGCTTCGTTTCATATCGTCGTGTTTAGTCTTACTGATTCACTATCACCACGCCTCCGTTCTGCGGAATACTGATGGCGAGCTGTTGTTTCCTGTTCTGCTTCACGGTCTTTCTGCTGCCCTGCAGCTGTGCGTCGTCGCTGTATACGGTGAGCGTCTGCCCGCGCTCGAACATGGGCAGCGACAGCGTCTGCCTGACAGGCTGCCCGGTAGCGTTGATGCCCACCACGTACCATCGCGACCCGCTGCGACGTGCCATGATGACGTAGCGCCCGGGATAGCCGTCCAGCAGCCGCACCTCGTCCCACGTCGTGGGCACCTGCTGCATGAAGTCGACGGCCCAGGCCGGGGCATCGTACAGGTTGTTGGGTGCCAGCGCAAAGTGCTGAACAGCACTCTGGAAGAGCACTGCCGTGGCCAGGGCGTAGACGTCGCTGGTACGCCGATAGGTGCCGTGCTGGTTGTCTGCACTGTAGCGCTTGTTCAGCGCCGACCCGCCGAAGTCCATCGCCCCCACGGTGTTTCTCACAAAAGCATGTATCGTGGCATTGCGCGCCTCGGCATCGCAGGCCCCCTGGCCGAAGTGCAGGTTCTCTGAGGCCAGCACAGCCTCCGAGGCCACATAGTTGGGATACATACGCTCCCAGCCGCGCGGCAGCGTGCAACCATGGAAGATACACATCAGCCCGAAGTCGTTGGCATCGCTCAGTATGTCCTCGTACAGCTGCATCATAGCCTGCTTGTCGCCACCGAAGAAGTCTACCTTGATGCCCCTGATGCCGTTGTCCTTCATCCACTGCATCTCACGCCGGCGCGTCCTGCCGTCGTTCATCTTGCCGATGGGCGTCTGGGGAGCGTCGTTCCAGGCACCGTTCGAATTGTACCACAGAAACAGGGCCACACCCTTCTCCCGGCCGTAGCGTGCCAGCTCGCCCATCTTCTCGTAACCTATCTGCCGGTCCCAGAAGGCATCCACCAGCACCGTCTGCCATCCCATGCGCGCCGAGAAGTCGATGTAGCGCTTCTGCTCGTCAAAGTTACAGCTGGGGTCCATCTTTATAATCCACGACCACGAGCCCTTGCCATACTGGTACTGCTGCGACGCCTCGTACTTAGGCTTCACCAAGTCCCAGGGCACGGTAGTCTCGACGATATTCTGCAGCGGTCCTACAGTGATGGTGCGCCACGGCGTCTGCGACGGCAGCGCCACGGCAGCCGTCACGCCACCGGCACCGTTCATCTCGCCCGCCTGGGGGAACCCTATCTGATACCTGCCGCCGCCGGCATTCACCAGCCTGCAGCCCACGTAGCCGCCGTCCGTACCCGTCTCGCTGACAAGCACCCAGGCCGCAGGGGCCTTGAACAGACAAGGAAACGTATACCCCTCGCCCCAACCGTTCTTGCCCACGGCGTCGTCCACCGTGTAGGGCGTCTCGTAGCTGGGCGACGTACGCGCGAAGCCGCCCATGGGCTTCGACTGCGGACAGAGGAACGTCGTCGTGCCGTCAGGCATCACGAAGGACGTAGCCTCGCGCTCCACCACACAGACACGCGTCTCCTTCCGGGGCAGCAGCCTGTAGCAGAACGCCACGTCCCTGTTGCTCACGCGGAACACGATGTCCATCACGTGGAGACCGTCCTTCTCATACCCCACCACGGCCTCCGTGGCCTCATAGTCCACAGTGCTCTGCTTGATGGTGCGCAGCGCATAGCGCTCCGCCACCGTACGCACCTCGGCCACACGCTGTGCAAGCCCCGACGAGTAGTCACCCATGTTCGTCACAATGCCCAAGGCCGAGGACTCCACCACCACCTTCCCGTCGTAACTCACACCATAGCAGGGCTGTCCGCTCTGCAGGTCCAACGTCACACAGATACGGCCGTCAGGACTCCTGAAACCGTCGGCCCACGCAGCCGTCGTCATCCACAACAGCCCGGCCACCAGCAAAGAAAATTTCATTGTCTTCATATCTATAATATATATCCTGCCGCAAAATTACAAAGAAAAAAAGAGACGCCCTTTGCTGCACGTCTCCTATACTTTACACTTTGTAACATCCCCGAGTCTTGAACGCCGGAGCCAAACACCCGGCGAACGCCACACCCACAATCCGGTCCAAACAAGCCCCCGTTCCCGTCCACTATATGTGCATCATTTCTTCAGTTCTTGTTCAGTCATTCACTGAACATATACTGAACATATACTGAACAAATACTGAACATGAAGCGGACTTGAACCGGACTTGTAACGGACTTGTAACGGACTTGAACCGCACACGAAGTAAAACGAAAACAGGGCCGGCACCATGCCGACCCTGTCCTGCGTAGCGGGAGGGGGACCCGAACCCTCGACCTCCGGATTATGAATCCGACGCTCTAACCAGCTGAGCTACCCCGCCATTTGCTTGTAAGCGGGTGCAAAGGTAATACAAAAGTTTGAATTACCCAAACTTTTTTCCGAAAAAACTTTTGCGGATGGAGTTTTTTTTGTATTTTTGCAGGGTGAACCAATATCTATTTACACGCTAACACGTAGACTACTATGCAGAAACTTACTATTGAATACCCGCTGTCAACACAGTCGCCACGCATTGTATGGGAACTCATCAGCAATGCACACGGCCTTCAGAAATGGCTGGCAGACAACGTTACCGAAGAGGCAGACACACTGACCTTCACATGGGGCCACCCGTGGACGGAGCGCGACACAAAGCAGTCGCGCGTAATAGAAAAGGAGAAGTACAGCTACATACGCCTGCTGTGGGACTACCACGAGGAGACGCCTGAGGCCATCTGGGAGATGCGCATCGAGAAGAGCGACCTGACGGACGAGCTGAACCTGCTGATAACCGACTATGCCCAGGACGACGAAGAGGAAGCCGAGCTGCGCGAGCTGTGGGACGCCAACCTGGAACGGCTGCACCGCGTCAGCGGACTGTAACTTAAAAAATCATTAAGGCGGCAGCAAATTCTTCATTCTTCATTCTTCACTCTTCATTTATTTCTGTACCTTTGCAGCCGAATTTCTATGTTGCGCATTAAGAAATTAGACATTTTCATTGCAAAACAGTTCGGACTGCTGTTCTTTGCAACCTTCTTCATCTGCCAGTTTGTGCTGATGATGCAGTTCCTGTGGCGCTACGTGGACGAGCTCATAGGAAAGGGCCTGTCACTGGAGGTCATGGCACAGTTCTTCTGGTACATGGGACTGATGCTGATGCCACAGGCCTTCCCGCTGGCCATCCTGCTGTCGTCGCTCATCACCTTCGGAAACCTGGGCGAGTCGTCGGAGCTGACGGCCATCAAGGCGGCAGGCATCTCGCTGATGCAGGCATTCCGCTCGCTCATCGTCATCGTGTGCGCCATCACCTGCATATCGTTCTTCTTCCAGGAGGTGATAGCACCAAAGGCTTTCTTCTCGTTCCGCCAGCTACTGCTGTCGATGAAACAGAAGAACCCCGAGGTGGAGATTCCCGAGGGCATCTTTTACGACGGCATACCGGGCTCGAACCTCTACGTACAGAAGAAGGACATGCAGACGGGCACGCTGTACGGCATCATGATATACCGCATGAACGGCAGCTACGAGGACGCGGCAGTGATACTGGCCGACTCGGGGCACATTCAGGCAACGGCCGAGAAGAAACACCTGCTGCTGACGCTGTACAGCGGAGAGTGGTTTGAGAACATGCGACAGTCGGGCATGAACGTGGCCGCCAACGTGCCGTACCGGCGCGAGACATTCTCGACGAAACAGATAGTGCTGGACTTCGACAGCGGACTGGACATGGTAGAGGCAGGATGGATAGCCGGCGACGCACGCGCAAAGAGCATGGGAGCCATACTGCACGACCTGGACTCCATACGCGAGTTCAACGACTCCGTGGGCCACCAGTTCTACTTCGACGCACGGCGCTCGGCGCTGTCAAGGCCCATACTGTCGAAGAGCGACTCGCTGAAGGCCGTCAGGCAAGCCGCACGCAAGGACCTGAACCTGGACACGCTGTACCAGCGGCTCTCGGGCGAGAGGAAACAGCAGGTGCTGACCATGGCGTCGAACGACGCACAGGCGGCCATGAACGAGATGGAGTACAAGGTGGAGTACTCTAACGACTTGAACTACCAGGAGCGCGTACACATGCTGGAAGCCATCAACAAGGTGACGCTGTCGCTCTCCTGCCTCATCTTCTTCTTCATCGGGGCACCACTGGGAGCCATCATACGAAAGGGAGGACTGGGCGTGCCCGTCATCATCTCGGTACTGGTGTTCATCGTTTTCTACATCCTCGACAACACGGGCACCAAGATGGCACGCGACGACAACTGGACCGTATGGTTCGGCAAACTGCTGGGAACGGTGGTGCTGACGCCCATCGCCATATTCTTTACCCGCAAGGCCAACAACGACTCGGTGGTGTTCAACATTGACCTCTACAAGAGCATTGCCAGCCGCATGCTGGGACTGCGCACCAAGCGATACATCACGCGCAAGGAGGTTATCATAGAAGACCCGAAGTACCTGACCGACGCCGAGCTGCTGAAGAACGTCAGCATGGAGGTGACACAATACATGGAGCAGCACAGGCTGCTCAGGTGGCCTAACCCAATACGCGTCTTCTTCCGTCCGGGCGACGACAACGAGATAGAGCACCTGAACAACGCCCTGGAGGTGGCCATTGAGGACTTGTCGTACACGAAGAACAACTACGTGCTGATGAAGCTGAACCAGTTCCCGGTCATAGCCACGCACGCCCACACACGGCCCTTCCGCCGCAAGTGGCTCAACGCGCTGACGGGACTGTTCCTGCCCACTGGCATCTTCTTCTACTTCCGAATGATACGATTCCGCGTACGCCTGTACCGCGACCTCAGAACCATCCTGAGGGTGAACGAGAAACTCATTCCGCGCGTCATTCTGCTGGGCGACGTAGAGAAGGAAGGACGCATCACCATCGATGCCGACTGAAGCTGAAGCATAGCAAAGCAAGTGTAACGAAAGACATTAGACCTATAGAAGTATAATATATATGGAAAAGATGAAACTGAACACGATTGAGGAGGCGCTGGCCGACTTCCGCCAAGGCAAGTTCGTCATCGTAGTGGACGACGAAGACCGCGAGAACGAAGGCGACCTGATATGCGCCGCCGAGAAGATAACACCCGAGATGGTGAACTTCATGCTGAAGAACGCCCGCGGCGTCCTATGCGCACCCGTCACCATCAGCCGTGCCAAGGAACTGGAACTGCCCCACCAGGTGCAGGACAACACCTCGCTGCTGGGCACACCGTTCACCGTCACCGTAGACAAGATAGAAGGATGCTCGACAGGAGTATCGGCCCACGACCGCGCCGCCACCATACGGGCGCTGGGCGACCCGGCATCGACACCAAAGACATTCGGACGGCCAGGACACATCAGCCCACTGTATGCACAGGACAACGGCGTACTACGACGCTCAGGACACACAGAGGCTGCCATCGACCTCTGTAAGCTATCAGGACTGTACCCCGCAGGAGCACTCATCGAGATAATGAACGACGACGGCACCATGGCACGCATGCCACAGCTGATGGACTTTGCAAGGGAGCACGACCTGAAGATTATCACCATCAAGGACATGATAGCCTACCGGCTGCAGAAAGAAAGCATCGTCGAGAAGGGTGAAGAGGTAGACATGCCCACCGAGTGGGGACACTTCCGGCTGACGGCCTTCAGGCAGAAGTCCAACGGACTGGAACACATGGCTCTCGTCAAGGGCGAGTGGAAAAAGGACGAACCGGTCCTCGTGCGCGTACATAGTTCATGTATGACAGGCGACATTCTGGGTTCTAAGCGCTGCGACTGCGGCGAACAACTGCACAAGTCGATGCAGATGATTGAGCGCGAAGGACGAGGCGTCATCGTCTACATGCAGCAGGAAGGACGAGGCATAGGACTGATGAACAAGATAGCAGCATACAAACTGCAGGAAGAAGGCCTGGACACAGTCGATGCCAACCTACACCTGGGCTTCAAGCCTGACGAACGCGACTACGGATGCGGCGCACAGATACTGCGGCAGCTGGGCGTGGAGAAGATGCGGCTGATGACCAACAACCCCGTAAAGCGCGTAGGCCTGGAGGCATACGGACTGGAAATAGTCGAAAACGTGCCCATAGAGACTACGCCCAACGAGTATAACCTACGCTATCTGCAAACCAAAAAGGAGCGCATGGGACACTGGCTGCACCTGAAGTAAAGATACAAGAAATTAGAATTTAAATTAAAAAAAGACGCGAACATTCTTTAAAACGGAATAAAATGCGTACTTTTGTAGCCCAAAACATAACAAATAGTAAAACTATGGCACAATTATCTGACCGTTTGCAACGTTTGGCCCCGTCGGCCACACTGGCAATGTCACAGAAGAGTTCTGAGATGAAGGCACAGGGCATCGACGTCATCAACATGAGCGTCGGAGAGCCCGACTTCAATACCCCCGACCATATAAAGCAGGCTGCCAAGCTTGCCATTGACGAGAACTACTCACGCTACTCGCCCGTACCCGGATATCCCGACCTCAGACAGGCCATAGCCCGCAAGCTGGAACGCGAGAACCATCTGCACTACCAGCCGTCAGAGATACTCGTCTCGAACGGCGCCAAGCAAAGTGTATGCAACACGGTGATGGCGCTGGTGAACCCTGGCGACGAGGTCATCATACCGGCACCATACTGGGTAAGTTACCCGCAGATGGTACTGCTGGCTGGCGGACAACCCGTCATCGTGGAGGCTGGCTTCGACCAGAACTTCAAGATGACTGCCCAGCAGCTGGAAGAAGCCATTACTCCAAAGACACGCCTCATCATACTCTGCTCGCCCAGCAACCCCACGGGCAGCGTCTACAACAAGGAGGAGCTGGAGGCACTGGCCAACGTTATCAAGCGCCACGACGACCTTTTCGTGCTGGCCGACGAAATATACGAACATATCAACTACGTAGGACGCCATGAGTCGATAGCCCAGTTCGAGGGTATGAAGGAACGTTCCATCATCGTCAACGGAGTATCGAAAGCCTACGCTATGACAGGTTGGCGAATAGGATATATCGCCGCACCTGAGTGGATAGTCAAGGGTTGTAACAAACTGCAGGGACAGTACACCAGCGGTCCGTGCTCGGTAAGCCAGAAAGCCGCCGAGTTCGCATATACCCAGAGTCAGGAGTGCGTAGAGGAGATGCGCAAGGCCTTCGAACGCCGTCGCGACCTCATCGTCAAACTGGCCAAAGACATACCAGGACTGGAAGTCAACGTGCCAGAAGGCGCATTCTACCTCTTCCCCAAATGCTCCAGTTTCTATGGAAAGAAGACGCCCGACGGCACTCCTGTCAACAACTCGACCGACTTGGCCATGTACCTGCTGGAGAAAGGCCATGTGGCTACCGTTGGTGGCGATGCCTTCGGCGACCCTGACTGCTTCCGCATGAGCTATGCCACCAGCGACGAGAACATCGTGGAGGCCATGCGACGCATCAAGGAGGTGCTGAGCGTACTGAAGTAGACACAGCAGGCACGGCTTACTGACTCGTTGAAGAGAAAATACGAGAAACGGAACGCCTGTTCATTGAAAAATTGAGAAATATCAAGTTAAAAGTTCTTAAATAGGCTTTTAGTCCGCTTGAATTTCTTATCTTTGCGGAACGTAAGCGAAATAATACATTTATTCATTTAATAACTAAAACATTAAAAATTACATTTATGGCAACAACAACAAAGGCTGCAGCCCCAGCTAAGAAATCGGGCTTCCAGGGTGTTAAGGACGCATGGATTATCCTCGTTATTTGCGCTATTGCTGGTTACAGCGTATGGTATTTCGTAATGGGTAACCCCGACAACTTCGTTGGTGGCGACCGTACTGGACACCCCGCTAACCTGCTTGGTACTGTGTATAAGGGAGGTTTCGTGGTAGGTCTTATCCTCACCCTGCTCTTCACCGTTATCTGTCTCGGTATCGAGCGTTTCTTCGCTATCAAGACCGCTTCTGGTAAGATGAATCTGGCCAAATTCACCGCTGAAGTAAAGGCTGCCATCAAGGCTCAGGACTTCACCAAGGCTAAGGAGCTGTGCAACAAAATGCAGGGTTCGGTTGGCAACGTCGTTATGGCTTCTATTAACATGTACCAGTCTGTTGAGACTGACGACCACCTGAAGAAGGCTGCTAAAATTGCTAAGATTCAGCAGGCTCACGAGGAGGCTACCCAGCTGGAGATGCCTACCCTGCAGATGAACATGCCTATGGTTGCTACCATCGTATCTCTGGGTACCCTGACCGCTCTGTTCGGTACTGTGCTCGGTATGATTGGATCGTTCCAGGCTCTGTCTGCTGGTGGTGGTGCTGACTCTATGGCTCTGTCTGCCGGTATTTCTGAGGCTCTTGTGAACACTGCATCGGGCATTTTGACCTCTTGGGTTGCTACCGTTGTCTACAACTTCTTCTCTAACAAGATCGACAAGCTGACCTACGCTCTCGACGAGATTGGTTTCACAATCGCAGCAACTTACGATTCCAACCACAACGAGGCTTAATTTTAGTCCATTCCTTTAAAACCTTAAAAACCGTTTTAGAATGGCTAAAGTTAAAATACAGAAAAAGGACATCTGGATTGACATGACACCCATGTCGGACGTGATGACGCTGCTTCTGTGCTTCTTCATGTTGACATCAACATTCCTGACGCCAGAACCAGTACAAGTCAACGCGCCGAACTCCGTGTCTGAGGTCAAGATTCCCGAGCAGGACGTGCTCAACATTCTGGTAACACCAGAAGGACGCGTCTTCCTGGGTACAGAGAACAAGAACAACATGCAGGCCATGCTGGACGAGATGACCGACAAGAACGGTGTATCTCTGAACGCTACCCAGATCAAGCACTTCCGTGAGGATGCTATGGCTGGTGCACCTATGAACATGTTGGCTGGTTATCTGAACCTGGAGCCCGAGAAGATGGGCGAGGCCATCCAGAAGCTCGGCATTCCATTGGATAGTATCAATGGAGGCAAGAGCGAGTTCCAGCAGTGGGTCTCCGCTGCACGTAGTGCAAACCCCGACATCAAGCTCGCCATCAAGTGCGACTCGAAGACTCCCTATGCTTCAATCAAAAAGCTGATGTCAGAGCTGCAGGATATGAACGAGAACCGTTTCCAGCTGATTACGAATCTCGATGTTAAACGCTTAAACGACTAGTAGTATATGGCAAAAAAGAATCTATCCAAGCAAAAGAAGATGGATACCCGCGTGAACTTCACGCCAATGGTAGACATGATGATGCTGCTGATCACGTTCTTCATGCTGTGTACTACGCTGGCCAAGCCGCAGGCTATGCAGTTGACCATGCCGTCAAACGAAGACACAAAGCAGTTGAACGAAGAGCAGAAGCAGGTAACGAAGGCTTCTCATACCATTACCCTCTACCTCGGGTCTAACGACAAGGTATGGTACATTGCCGGACTTCCCAACTACGACGACCCGTCGTGTGTGAAGCCCACCTCCTATGGAAAGGACGGTATTGAGAAGGTTCTCAACGAGCACACCACAGAGGAAGGCATCAACCCCGTAGCCAAGATTAAACTGGCCAAGAAGGAGTTAGACGCTAAAAAGAATGCCTACAACTCAAAGATGACTGATGAGCAGTATCAGGAACAACTGAAGAAGCTGAAGAGGGGTGAGTTACCCTCGGGCGAAAAGGTTCCCGCACTGACTGTCATCATCCGCCCGTTGAACACGGCAACTTACGCCAACATGGTGGCCGCTCTTGACGAGATGCTCATTAGCAATATTGATAAGTACGTCATTGACAATATCGACAAACTGAGTGAGGACGACAAAGCCCTCATTGAGAAAGCCGGTGTCAAATGATTAACCTCTAAAGTGGAAACAGACTATGGCAAAAATAGATCTTATAGACAATGGCTGGGTCGACCTTGTATTCGAAGGTAAAAACCAAGCATTCGGAGCTTATCAATTGCGCAAGGACACGGGTAGACGTAACCTGAAGGCTATTGTCACCATGTTCATCATCTTCGCCGCTATCGCCGCTATCGTTGTGGCCAAGGTCTCTTTCGATAACTATATGGCATCTCGTAATGCCGCTATCGAGACCGACGTTGAGCTGCAGAATCTGGCTGAGAAAAAAGAGGTGAAGGAAGAAAAGAAAGATGAGCCTGAAGTTGAGAAGATTGAGGTTGAGCGTGTGAAAAGCTCTGTAGCCTTCACCGTTCCTGAAATCAAGAAAGACAATGAAGTGAAGGATGACCAGGAGATGAAGTCGCAGGACGAACTCCAGGAGACCAACACCGCCATCGGTGCCTTCACCGTAGAAGGTAACGACGAGACTGCAGAGGTGAAGCACGTCGAAGAGAAGATTGCTGAACCCGAGCCCGTGAAGGAAGAGGAGACGAAGGTGTTCGACGTTGTTGAACAGATGCCTTCATTCCCCGGAGGTCCCAGTGCTCTGATGCAGTATCTGGCTAGCAACATCAAGTACCCAGTAGTAGCTGAGGAAAATGGTGTACAGGGTCGTGTCATCGTAACCTTCGTGGTCGAGAAGGACGGTTCTATCACTGACGTACGCGTCGTGAAGAGCGTTGACCCCTCACTCGACAAGGAAGCCCAGCGTGTGGTGAAGAGCATGCCTAAGTGGATTCCCGGTAAGCAGAACGGTTCTGCCGTCCGTGTGAAGTACACCGTGCCCGTAACCTTCCGTCTGCAGTAATTGACAAGAAATGAACAGAAACACATCCATTATCGTTGGATTAACACTTAGTTTAGGCTTGCTCCTCTCATGTGGGAGCAAGCCTAAACCTGAATTGGAAGAGGCTTATCAGAAAGCTGCTGCAGCATTTGTGGCAGATGAGAGTTTCTACCCCATCCTCGACGAGGAACTTTTCTATTTCAACAGTCAGCGACTGGACACCATTGATGTGGAATACATCAACGAACAGGATGCCGTCAAACGCCTAATGAAACTTGAGACGTGGCTCGCATTCACTACACGACAGTTCACTGCAAAAGAGCTAAAAAGCTTACAGTCGCAAAAATACCTACCCAGGGCAATACCTATTGCCTACGACGGATTGGCCATCATTGTTAACAATGGAAACCCTGACAGCTGTATTACCGTCAAAGATTTTGCACGCATACTCAAGGGCGAGGTCATCAAATGGAGCGACATCTATCCCCAGTCTAAACTGGGCAACATCGACGTTGTATTTGACAACCCCCTGTCGAGCACCGTACGCTGGTGTGTAGACTCCATACTTGGAGGCAAGGAATTCACCAATCCCAACATTGGAGCCGTCAAGACAAGTGCTGCCGTAATCGACTACGTAGAACGTCATAAGAATGCGCTGGGCATCATTGGGTCTAATTGGCTGAATGACAAACGCGACACCACCAACGTCACCTTCAAGAAGAATATAACAGTGATGGGCGTCAGCCGCCTTGACTCGGCCACACGCGTCAACAGCTGGAAGCCCTATCAGTACTACCTATATAACGGGAACTACCCACTCATACGCACCATCTATGCTTTGTTGAACGACCCACGGCCCAACGGCATACCTACAGCCTTCGCTCACTTCTGTCAACTACCAAGAGGACAGAAAGTCATACTACGTGCAGGACTATTGCCCCGCACAGCCAACATGAATGTGCGCGAAATTATAGTTAATAGGGAATAAACATTCAGAGTAATATTACGTCAAAGAAAAGAGAATAAGTAACAAACAATATCAACAATACATTTTAAGATTATGAAAGCGATTAAATATCTTATGATGGGAGTGCTGACCTTTAGCTTCAGCACGTCAGTGATGGCACAGGACGGCAGCAAGGCCGACATTGATGCCGTAAAGAGAATTATTAGTAACAAACCTGCCGATTTGGACAAGCAGATGAAACCCTACTACAAAGAGAACCGCAAGAATGCTGAGAACCTGATAGGTTTCGCACGCGCTTTCTTCGAAGTTAAGGACACTGCCAACGCCAAGAAGTATGCAGAATTCGCTCTGACTGCAAGCAAGAATAAGTGCGCTCCTGCCTACATCCTGTTAGGCGACATCGAAGCGCTCTCAGACGACGGCGGATCTGCTGCACAGCAATACGAACAAGCTATCTACGCCGACCCCAAGCTCGTAGAGGCTTACTATAAGTACGCACTTGTATACCGCAAGATTGACCCTCGTGGAGCAGCGGCAAAACTTGACGAGCTTAAGGCCAACCGCCCCGATGTTAGCGTTGATGCCATCAAGGGACATATCTTCATGATTGCAGGCGATCGTAAGTCGGCATATACCGAGTTCAAGAAGGTTCCCGTCAGCCAGTTGGACAAGAGCTACCTGAATGAGTTTGCACGCGCCAGCTACTTCGGAGGTCACTTCGAGGACGCTCTTGCTGCCTGTGAAGAAGGTCTGAAGGATCGTCCCAATAATCCTACCTTCACCCGTCTGGCAATGTTCAGCAACTATGAACTGAAACGCTATGACGATGCCAAGAAGTATCTGCATAAGTACTTCAATGAGATTCACAAGGACAGTGTTACCTACTCAGAGTACGACCATTACTATGCAGCCCTCATCCATGAGGCGCTCGAGGATAAAGCAAACGCAAAGGCATCTTACCATAAGGCATTAGAGCTGGTAAGCGACTCTTCTATGATTAAGCGTTGGGATATCCTAAAGACGCTCTCTACGTCGCACAAGAAGGACGGCGACCTTGAGAATGCAATCAAATACTATCAGGAGTTCCTCGCTTGCAAGCCTGAGGTTAAGGTTGACGATTACGAGACACTGGCCGACATCTACACCTCATTTGCCTCTGAGGCTAAAGATGATGCCAGCAAGAATGGTCTCTATAAAAAGGCTGCCGACGTCTACGCTACCATCGGTGAGAAGTTCCCCGTACAGAAGGCATACGCTGCTTACAAACGGGCCGAGATTATCAACAAGACCGACAAGGAGATGGCTGGCCGTTTGGCAAAGGCCGACTACCAGCAGGTAGTAGAGTTGCTCTCTGGCAAGACCGACCGCTCAAAGAGCGAGAACACCATGCTGAAATACAGTCTGCACTATCTCATGTTCTCTTCTTACCTTGACAAGAACATCTCTGGTGCAAAGACCTACGCTGAGCAAATCCTGACTATCGACCCCGAGTACAAGGCCGCTCAGGAGATTATGAACCTGAAGTAAACAGCCTTTGGCTATAATTCTCATAACATTATTCTGTTGCCTCTGTCTGAACAGCTTCGCACAAGAAGCACCTCGGACGGAGGCAACAGACTCTTTGCTTGAAGAGGTGTACTCAACGGCACTTGCTCGAGCCTTCTTTGAAAGCAATAACTTCGACAAAGCCCTTGAGGCATACGAGAATGCTGATACAGCCCGAATGTCTATACGTGACCTAACCAACTATGCAATGTCAGCCTTCTTCAAGCAGGAGTACCAAAAGACTATCGATGTCGCCCTATACGGGATTCAACGTCGCGCAGACCACTTACCCTTCTATAGACTGGCATTCTTCAGTACCACGGAACTACACCAGACAGACCTGGCCCGCAGCTACGCCCGGAAACTATTCTGTACCGGCGACACATCACTACTATACTACTACGACTACGAATACTTCGTACGTTACGCCAATCAACGTCCTACCCTTGATGCCGATGAGACCAGCGTATTGAAACAAAGCTTAGAAGCTCTTATTGAACACTATACGCTGAAGGACGAACCACATAGAGTTCAATACTACAGGCGAAGACTTCAAGCACTCGAGCCCTCACCCCATACTACGAAGTGAGAGGCAACAAGCAAATAAGAAGGGCTACCCCACTGGGGCAGCCCATCCGTTTTTAACCACATAAAAATCAGTACTTTCCTTTAGGGAAGACTGATAGCTTCTGACGGACAAACGTCAGCGCATGTGCCGCACTCTGTGCAAACATCGGGGTTGATAGAATACTTTTCGCCCTCAGAGATAGCTCCTGCGGGGCACTCATCGATACATGTGCCACATGCGATGCAGTCGTCACCAATTACGTATGCCATAATCTTATAAATTTAAATAATTAATATGTTAATACTTACTTTTGATGATGCAAAGATAAACATAAATTTCGAGATATACCTAACTTTTGGTAGACTATTTTCCGCCTAACTCTCAATTTATACGTAGTCGAAATAATAAATAAAGCGGCTGAGCGTTATAGTATATATAATATGAAGAGAACATTTCTATTGCTAATCATAGCCAGTCTTTCGATCGGTTACAGCCAAGCACAGAGCGACCGCAGGGTGCAGAACAAGCCCTACATAGACCTGCGTCAGTTACACTTCGGCATTCTGGTAGGTATTAATCTCCAAGATATCGAGTTCGAGAACGTAGGTCCGCAGACGCTGATAGATGAAGACGGTACCGCTCACGACGAACTGGTGCTGACTGATGCTGACCGTTGGAATCCCGGCTTTACGGTAGGAGTATTAGCAGAGTGGCGACTTAGCAACAATTTCTCGCTACGCTTCACCCCCCAGATGCAGTTTGGAGCTAAACACCTCACTTTCCTAAACACGAAGAAAACCGATGAGGAAGGACGCTCTTTCACACAGACGCAAGACCTAAAGAATACTTATGTCTCACTACCTATCGACCTGAAGTTTGCTGCGCCCAGATGGAACAACCACCGTCCATACATCATGGCCGGCATCAACCCTATGGTGAACCTGACGGGTAATGAGTCTGATATCATCAGGCTGAAACGATACAGCACAATGGTTGAAGTCGGCATAGGCTGCGACTTCTATCTGCCATTCTTTAAGCTGATACCCGAACTGAAGTTCTGTTTCGGCCTGGGCGATGCCCTCGACCAGAACCATAAAAGCGAACTGCGCGATGCCAACCTACGGCCTTATGCCGAATCGGTACGCAACGCGCAGTCGAAGATGATAGTACTTACGTTTTACTTCGAGTGAAAATCGACTACCATCCTTCCTATGATACAACCACTCTTTCCGTTCTGATCGACAGGTACCCGTTGCCCCTTCATATTTTTGTGATACTCCAGCTGTCTGAAGAAGGTATGGGTATGTCCCCCAAGAACGAGGTCGATGTTGGCCGAACGCTCAATCATATAGAGGTCGTCCTCACCACGATTGCTCTCCCACCCAAGGTGTGAGATACAAATTACCATGTCGCACTTTTCCTTCTCTTTCAGCATCGTAGCCGTTTCCAATGCGACCTTTGCTGGGTCCAAATACTTTACCCCGACACAATTCTTGCCAGACACCAATCCTTTAAGCTTAGGTGAAAGTCCGAAGACACCTATCTTCAGTCCGTTCCTCTTAATAATCACATAGGGTTTGACCAGTCCTTCGACAACGGTTCCTGTAAAGTCAAGATTAGCACAAACTATGGGGAAATTAGCCATTCTAAAGATTTCGGCCATATTGTCAAGCCCATTGTCGAATTCATGGTTGCCAATGGTGGCAGCATCAATTCCCATCTGGTTCATCAGTCCCACTTCCACTTCACCCTTAAACAACGTGAAATAGGCAGAGCCCTGGAAGAAATCACCAGAGTCAAAATACAACAGGTCTGGATTCTTGGCTCTCTCTTCCTTCAGCATGGCAATACGACGCAGGAACCCTCCTCTACCAGCCTTCATCGTGTCAGGAAGTTGCGTGCTGATAGGCAAAATCTGAGAGTGGGTATCGTTGGTGTGAAGAATTACCAGTTGCTTATGTTTCTTTGCCTGTGCTCCAAGTGTCAGCAGCATCAGCAACACCACGAAAATATATCTTGTTTTCATCATCGTAATCTCCTATCTTATTATTTTTTCTCTACTACAACACGTCCTTCTATGTCGGCATCCACCACACGTCCCTGTTTTGTCTCATTACGGAAATAGTCCATAATAATAAAACGGGTATTGTTGGCAGCATCCTGCGGTGAGTTAATATTTGTTCCCTTTTTAAATGTCTCCATCTTGTCCGTACCACCCAACAGATAATCGATAGTTGCCAGACGATAGTCCCGCTTCTCGTCTATAGGTTCCCCGTTGAGAGTTACGCTGACAAGCTTTTTATCCTGGCTGATAACCATACGTACGGAATGACTGACTCCCTCGCCACCCACTGCAGCCATTTCACGGAACAGTTGCAAGAGGTCGCTTCCTTTCAAGGTACAGAAAGCAATCTTGTTTTCAAAAGGTGCAATGTCAAGCACGTCACCATAGGTAATCTCACCCTTAGGCAGGTCAGCCCTGACACCACCCATATTATAGACACCCATATCAACCGTCTCGCCATAGTCCTTAGCGGCCCACACCATGATGTCGGCCAGCAGGTTAGAGAGGTTACCCTCTGGGCGCTGCGCCGTCATATATTTGGCCGAGCGTCCTACCACGGGACCCATGATGCTATCGACAATATGCTTATAAGGTTTGAGAAACTCGGCAGCCCTCTGGTCGGGCTGAACATCATAGCGGGCATCGACCATGATAACGCTGCGTTGAACAGCAGCCACTTCGTAGTGTGACTTGCATGAAGTGAACGTCAGCACACCCGCAAAAAGAGATAAGAATAATGTTTTTCTACTCATTGTTGTAGTTTTTATGGTGCAAAGATACAAAAAAACAGCCTTTCAGGCAAATTTTTCCCTTTTAATATTTCATATTTCATTTATTTGTTGTACCTTTGAAATGCTAATTTCGAAGGTACTTTGCGTTCGAAAATAAAAATAAATCGGAATTTATTTTGTATTTTGCTCACTTATTCGTACCTTTGCACCCGCTTTTCGGCGCAATCGCTGGCAGGAAGTATCGAGAGGCCTGTTATGTTGCGTTGGAACGATACAACAAATTTAAAGAATCAAGCAAAATGGATTTGATTAAAGTTGCTGAAGAAGCATTTGCAACCGGCAAGAAGTTCCCAGAGTTCAAGGCTGGTGACACCATCACTGTCGCTTACAAAATTATCGAGGGTTCCAAGGAGCGTATCCAGCTCTATCGTGGCGTAGTCATCAAGATTAGCGGTCACGGTGACAAAAAGCGCTTCACTGTTCGTAAGATGTCTGGCACCGTTGGTGTAGAGCGTATCTTCCCCATTGAGTCGCCCAACATCGACTCTATTGAGGTGAACAAGGTTGGTAAGGTTCGTCGCGCTAAGCTTTACTATCTGCGCAAGCTCACTGGTAAGGCTGCACGCATCAAGGAGAAGCGTAGCGGTCTGGCTGGTAAGGAGTAATATCCCTTGCCTTGCACTTGACACGACTTATTGTGAACCTGCACGACATAAAAGAGACACTCACTGGCTGAGTGTCTCTTTTGTGTTTCCAGACTCCTTATGTACACTTTCAGAACGGTCCTTATGTCCTCCATAGACCGTTTCGCCGCCCTCACCATACAAGGCTTTCTGGAACGACTCCCAGTCCTGGAAACCCGCCAGCAGCGACAGTCTGTCCAGTGTCTTGTGGTTAGGTTTCTTCAATAGTTCGTGCTCCACTGCCTCCAGCAGCTTACGCAACGCAAGTTTTTTTTTCTCCATATCGGCCGCAAAGATACGAAAAAGTTTGGAGTTTAAGGCATAGAGTTAAGAGATTTTTCGTACCTTTGCAGTCAGAAACCAAAATAATACAAAAAGAGTATGAAAGAGTTACAGTTAAAGTACGGTTGCAACCCAAACCAAAAGCCCTCACGTATCTATATGCAGAACGGAGAAGAACTACCCATCGAAGTCATTAATGGTCGTCCTGGCTACATCAACTTCTTGGACGCCCTGAACGCATGGCAGCTTGTAAAGGAGCTGAAGGAGGCCACGGGTCTTGCTGCAGCCGCTTCGTTTAAGCATGTCTCTCCTGCCGGTGCCGCCGTAGGACTGCCCCTAAGCGACACACTGAAGAAAATATACTTTGTCGGCGACGTGCAAGGTTTGGACGACAGTCCTGTAGCCTGTGCCTACGCCCGTGCCCGCGGTGCCGACCGCATGTCGTCGTATGGCGACTTCGTAGCCCTCAGCGACACCTGCGACGCCACCACCGCCCTGCTGTTGAAGCGCGAAGTCAGCGACGGCGTCATAGCCCCCGACTATACCCCTGAGGCCATCGAGATACTCAAGGACAAGCGCAAGGGCACGTATAACGTCATCAAAATAGACCCCACCTACAAGCCTGCCCCCGTAGAGACCAAGCAGTGCTTCGGCGTGACCTTCGAGCAGGGTCGCAATGAGATTCGCCTGGACGACCCTGCCCTGTTTGAGAACATCCCCACACAGAACAAGACCTTTACGCCCGAAGCCAAGCGCGACCTTATCATCGCCCTCATCACGCTGAAGTACACACAGTCAAACTCGGTATGCTACGTCAAGGACGGTCAGGCCATCGGTATCGGTGCCGGTCAACAAAGCCGTATCCACTGCACTCGTCTGGCTGGCAACAAGGCTGACATATGGTGGCTGCGCCAGCATCCGAAGGTGATGGCCCTGCCCTTCAAGGAGGGTATCCGCCGCGCCGACCGTGACAACACTATCGACGTGTATATCTCTGAAGACGAGCACGACGACGTGCTGCGCGACGGTGCATGGCAGCAGTTCTTCACCCGCCAGCCCGAGGTGCTGACCTTAGAAGAGAAGAAAGCATGGATAGCCCAGAACACCCGTGTAGCCCTCGGCTCCGATGCCTTCTTCCCCTTTGGCGACAACATTGAGCGCGCCCACAAGAGCGGCGTGGAGTACATTGCTCAGGCCGGCGGCTCGGTACGCGACGACCATGTCATCATGACCTGCGACAAGTACGGCATCGCCATGGCCTTCACCGGCGTACGTCTGTTCCACCACTAAAAGTGAAGCATGAAGAATAACGAATTTGCTAATGCGCTATGAGTAAAGAAAGCGACTTTGAGGATATCCTTGTCAACGGCATCAACTTCGGACGTGGCGGCGGGCCCCGCCAGGAGGAAGACAAGGTGAAGACCAAGGCCAAGAAGAAAAAGTACATCACCGGCGCCCACGGCAGCGGCTCTGCCCGACAGAAAGCCAAATACCGTGAGCAACGGGCTAACCGTCATAAGAAGAGTTGAACATTGAACATTAAGCATTAAAAAGATGAAGCAAACAATATTACTGGCACTATGCTGCCTCTGCGGCATGGCTGCCCAAGCACAGAAATACGTAGGCGGCGACATCTCCATGTTAAAGAAGTTTGTGGACGAAGGTGCCGTCTATAAAGACAAGGACGGGAATAATGTAGAGCCACTAACCTTTTTCAAGCAACAGGGCTGGAACGCCATGCGTGTACGTCTGTTTGTAGACCCATCGAATGCTACGGCCGACGAGAAGAAACAAGGAGCTATTCAGGACTTGGAATACGTCAAGGCACTTGGGAAAAGTATCAAGGATGCCGGTTTCTCACTTATGCTTGACTTCCACTACAGCGACACTTGGACGCACCCTGGCCAGCATGGTACACCTGCTGCATGGAAAAATCTCACAGCAGACCAGATGGCTAGCAAGGTTTACGATTATACCAAGAACTGTCTGCAGCAGATGGTCAGTGCCGGTGCTGCACCCGACTTCATACAAGTGGGCAACGAGATTACCGACGGCATGCTGTTCCCTACTGGCCAAATCAGCAACGGCAACGCATCGTGGAGCAATCTCATCAACTTCATCAAGAAGGGTATTGCAGCCTGCAACGAGGTTTGTCCACAGGCCAGAACCGTGTTGCATACCGAACTTCACAACTACGAAATGGTGAAAACCTTCTATACCCAAATGGCCGCTGCCGGCGTTCAGTATGACATCATTGGCCTTAGTTATTATCCTGACTTCCACGACTCGATTACAAAGTTCAACAACTTGCTAACCCAGTTGGAAACAACCTACACAGGCCAGCAAATCATGATTGTTGAAACAGGATATGGGTACGAGTATCAGTTGGCTGGAGCTAACTTTAACTTCACATCAACATACCCACTCTCAGACGCTGGACAACTGAAATTCACAAAAGCACTTATTGAAACACTCAATGCCCATGAGCGCGTGACAGGACTCTTCTGGTGGTATCCGGAATACAACCTCAACGGCATCATCAACAAGACGGGTACAGAGGACTGGAGCAAGGATTTTACCAGCGGCTATTGGAATGGAGCCCTATTCTGGCCTAGGTCGGGCTACCCCCTCTCCTCCATCGCTGAACTCAAGACCTTCCTCAACAACACGGCAGGCATTACGTCCGTTCGGAAGAACAATGCACAGGACAACACCTGGTACACGCTGGATGGTCGCCAACTCTCTGCCAAGCCACACACACGGGGTTTTTACATCAACAGCGGTAAAAAATATCTGGTAAGATAGCACTTTACGGCTCGTAAAAAAGGGACGTCAGCGTTTTTCAAACTGTGCGTCGGTCTGCGGGGGGCGCCCCCTGAAACGCCCGGCGATTCACAATTCACAAAATTCACATTTTTGTCTTTCTGATGTCATTGTAGATCCTTCATCTGGAAGGATCAAAGTAATTGATGGAGATAAACTATCTAATTTAATAAAGATAGAAGGTTATAGTGTGTATAATAAATAATTGTTTATGTTTTTATGAAAAGATTAGTATATTTGATAATATTATCAACGTGTCTACTTGAAAGTAAGGCACAAAAGGTGAGTATTGAACTTTTAAAGAGTGCTAAATGGGAATTAACTTCGCCCGACTACTCGTCGTACAGACACACCACATTTCAGTTTACTGATTCACAACTGAAGGAGACGATTTATTATAAGAAAGATAAAAAGACCCTATCGGCGTGTAACAGTTATTATTTGGCAGATACAAAAACTGAATATTTTGACGACCAGCAAGTGGGAAAGAAGAGCAGGGGGAGGTATATCATCCAGAAGCGATATGACGGAAAAGCTGTTTGCAAGGAGGTAGTTTCTGCGTCGGCCAATGAGATACAGCTGAAAAACAGGTTAGGAGCCATACTGGTTTGGAAGAAGAAAAAGGAGAACAAATGAACAATAATAATAGATGGTGTTATTGGGCTCTTGCTTTAGCCCTTTGTGCTGGGTTGGCAATATGCTGTATCCTGTATCCTTCAGAACCATCCCAGTATGCTACGAACAAGGTGGTTGTAGAAGAAGCTTATCCCATAACCACGGATGTCTTGTATGATACAGAATGGACTTCTTTAGATGAGCCAGAAGGTCGTACGTGGACTATAAGATTTACGCGCGATATGCTAATTGATGTGAGCCAGTCACGCAAAAACGGGAAAACCTATGTGGATTCTGGCTATTACTATCTTAGTGACGCTGTTCCCGCAAAATTTGACAAGTCTAAGGTAGGGAAAAAGACGAAGGGAAGATATATTGTACTGTATGATTATGGAATATTAGGATATTACAAGATTACAGACTTAGGACTTTCAGAGATGACCCTGAAGTCTTCAAGTGGCGGTAATGAAATGCATTTTAGAAGAAAATGAAGAACTAGCAGACGAAAAGGAGAACTGATCAGTTCTCCTTTTCGTCTGCTATTACCTCTGGGCCTCGCACCTTGTCCTTGGCTGTGAGGCCCTTCTTGATTTCGATGTTCACACCGTCAGAGAGGCCTGTGGTGACGGGCTGACGCAAGTATGTCTTCGCCTTGCCCTCACCTTTTATGACATATACAAAGGTGGAGTCGCCAGAGAACTCGATAGCGCTCTCAGGAATGGTGAGTGCCTTCTGTACTTCAGCAAGCACTATCTCTGCATTGGCAGAATAGCCCGAACGTAGGGTGCTGTTACCAGATGCAGAAGTGTCAGACAACTGTACGGCAGCCTTTATCTCGAACTGGTTGGCGCCATTGCTCTCTGTGGCCTTGGGCGAGATATACTCCAGGGAGGCGTCAAACTTCAAGTCCTGCAGGGCACCGATGGTAATCTTCATGGGCATCCCTTGTACCAGCTGGCCCACCTCGGTCTCGTCGATGTTGCCACGGAAGATGAGATCGTTCATGTTAGCCACCGAGGCTATGGTGGTACCGTCGTTGAAGGTGTTGGAGTTGATGACCGAGTTGCCTACCTTGACGGGTACGTCGAGTATGACGCCGCTGATGGTGGAACGCACCAAGGTGGACGACGCCGAGGCATTCGACTTGGACACACCGTCGCGCACTACCTGCAGGGCGTCCTGAGCTGCCGTCAGCTCTTCCTGAGCCTGCTGCAGTTTCTGACGTATCTTCTCGAACTCGTCGGCAGACACCAGCTGTTTATCATGGAGCTTCTTTTGGCGGTCATAGTCTACCTTGGCCTGTTGCAGGTTAATGTTGGCCAGCCGCACACGGGCCTCGGCCGACGACAGTTGTCCCATATCAGGGATTACCTTCACCTTGGCAATGACCTCGCCCTGCTGAACATACTGTCCTGGTTCCTTCAGCAGCTGGGTAATAATGCCCGAAATCTGGGGCTTGATGTTCACCTCGTTGCGGGGCTCTATCTTGCCCGTAATAATGGTTGTCTTCTGCACTTGGTTCTGGGTGGGAGTAAACTCCTGATAGACCACTTCCTTGGGCTGGCTTTTCTGCCAAAGGAAGACGAAGGTTCCGATAAACACCAGCGCGATAAGGGCTGCGATAATCAGTTTTGAATACTTCTTCATTGTTCTTATTTTTATATTTCGAGATTTCTATATTACGATATTTCAAAGTTTTGAGGTCTTCGGGTTTTGTACCCCTTTCTTTATTCATCGCGCATAGCGTCGACAGGTTTGATGGACATGGCACGGGCGGCAGGTGCCAGTCCCGCCAGCATGCCCATCAACGAAACGGCGAAGGCTGCAAGTAGGGCCGTCCAGAAGCCTATCTGGAAGCGGACCGTCAGAATGCCGTCTTCGGTATTACCTAGTTCCAGCATCTGCAGTATGAAGACTCCGAAGAGTATGCCTGACATGCCTGCCACAAGGGTGAGGACGATGCTTTCAGAGATGATTTGCGAGAGTATCATTCTTGGGGTGGCACCTATTGCGCGTCGGATGCCTATCTCCGTGGTCCGTTCGCGCACGGTAACCATCATGATGTTGCTGACACCGATGGCTCCTGCCAGCAGCGTGCCCAGTCCAACGAGCCAGATGAGGAAGTTGACACCACGGAAAAGTGAGTCGAGCAGCTGGAATAGCACTTCAGTATTGAACACCATGACGCCTTGTTCGTCCTTTGGATCGATGAAGTGCGCACGAGCTATGGTCTCACGTATGTGAGGAGCCAAACGGCTCATCACGACTCCCCGCCGCCCTGTCACGGCTATCATGTCCACCTCGTTGCCGCGATTATAGGTCTGCTGCACCAGCGTCAGCGGCAGGGTGATCTTTTCTTCGGCTCTTCCATTGAAGTTCATGCCCCCACTGGCGTTATAGTCGACGCCTATGACCTGATAGTAGGTAGAATCTATGCGGATGCTCTTGCCACAGGGATCGCCACCTTCCTTAAAGAGGTCTTTATATATTTTCTTGCCCAATACGCATACCTTCCGGTGCTGACGCAGGTCCATCTCATTGATGTAGCGGCCGTAATACATGCGCGGGGCAACGATGTCAGCAAAGTCGGGCGTGACACCCTGTATGCGTGGCTGAGTCTTCTGGTCACCATAGTAGGCAGTATTCGACGACCCCCAGGAGCCAAACAGGACGGGAGCTACTGTGCTAAGCTCAGGCACACGCTGTTTGAGGCGTTCAATGTCCTTGTAATCCATGGCCCACCAGCGTCCTTTGCGAAAGCCCTTATAAGGTTTGCTTGTCTGCTGGGCCCAGATAAAGGTAGTGTTCTGGGCAAAGCCTTCAAAGTTCTTGTTCAGCATTTCTTTCATACCCTGTCCGCCGCCCATGAGTACCACTAACATAAAGACGCCCCAGAAGACGCCGAAGCCCGTCAACAGCGAGCGCGATTTGTTGCGCGTCAGCGTGTCCAGTATTTCACGATAGGAGTCAATGTCTATTCTCATAACACTCACTGTTCATAATTTAGTTAGTCAGCGCGGAGTGCCTCGATGGGGCGTATCCTGCTGGCCTTAAGGGCTGGGATGAGCCCTGCGACGGTTCCAGCGATAATCATAACCATAGTGGCCTCGATACATACGTCGAGTCCTACGGTAGGGTCTACAAACATGGTGGCCTGGAATAGTCCAGTGTCTATCACGTCATGGCCCAGCGTGGCATCCATGTACTCGTTGGCCATGACCCCCAGCACCATGCCTATATAGCCGAAGAAGGTAGTGATGATGACACTCTCGACTATTATCAAGCGCAAAATACCCCAGGGCTTGGCTCCGATAGCCTTGCGAATGCCGAACTCGTGAGTACGTTCCTTCACCGTAATAAGCATGATGTTCGACACGCCGACAATACCAGACAACAGGGTAAGCAGTCCGACCACCCAGAGAGCCGTACGAATGATACCGATGCCCTCCTCCATCTGCATGTTCTGCGTATAGCGGTTCCATAGCCATATACTGGTCTCATCATCGGGATGCGCCTGGTGGTTAGCATTCAGACGCTGCCGGTAGTCGTGCTCAAAGTTTTCGTTAGCCTCCTCAGTGGGCAGTCCATGGAATGTAAACTCTATGGTACCAGCATTGTCCGTATTAGCCCCAAAGATGCCCTTGATAGCAGAGTACGAGGAATAGGCATCCGACTGTCCGTTCTCATTATCCTTGTAGATGCCTACCACCTTGAAGGCAAAGTTGTTCACTTTAACGTAACGGCCCAACAACGACTTGTAGTCATGGGGGGCCAGTTCCCTTGCCTGCTTGTTGCTCAGCACCAGCACCTTGCGCTTCTCGCGCAAGTCTATTTCGTTGATGAAGCGACCGAAAAGCACCTCCATCTTGTCTACCTTTGTATGGTTGGGATAGACACCAACGATATTCGTACTGATGTATTCGTCGCCACTACTGATGATTGTTGCGACGTCATAACAGGCGCCCACCTGGTCGATAACGCTACTAAACTCAGCATCGGTAGTGGCAACGTCTCGTGTCTGCAGATTGATGTGCCGTCCTTCTTGGAGGCCTTGATAGGCTTTCGAGGTGCGCCCGCCGAATACCACCATCGAGTTGGACAGAAAACGGCTCGACTGTCTGAGCTGAGCGTTGATGAGTCCGTTGCCAGCCCCCAGCAGCACGATGAGCATGAAGATGCCCCAGGCCACTGCAAAGCCAGTCAGCGCCGTGCGCAACTTGTTGCGCTTGGCCGTCTGCGATATTTCCTTCAGCAGTTCAAACATCGGTTAGTTTTATATTTACAATGTAAGCGTTGGTTTTCTCTTCATTACTCTTCAATGAGTCCGTCCTTGATGCGTATGACACGGTTGGTCTGCTCTGCTACGCTAGGGTCGTGAGTAACAATAATCTGGGTGATGCCTTCGTCACGGTTCAGCTGTTTCAGCAGTTGCATCACTTCGACAGAGGTTTTCGAGTCAAGGGCTCCCGTGGGTTCATCAGCCAGGATAATCTGTGGTTTGGTGATGAGTGCACGAGCTATAGCCACACGCTGTCGCTGACCTCCAGAAAGCTCGTTGGGATAGTGCTCAGCCCAGTCCAGCAGTCCCAGGCGCTCCAGATAGTCGAGAGCCATCTGGTGACGTTTCCTGCGCGACACGCCCTGATAGAACAAAGGCAGTTCTACATTCTCGACGGCCGTCTTGAACGAGATAAGATTGAACGACTGGAAGATGAAGCCAATCATATGGTTGCGATACTCAGCGGCACGGGTTTCTGAGAGATTCCAAATGGGTACACCTGCCAGCTCGTAGACGCCACTGTCATAGTTGTCGAGAATACCCAAAATGTTAAGCAAAGTAGACTTGCCTGAGCCTGACGCCCCCATGATACTGACGAACTCGCCTTTCTGAATATCGAGTGTGATGCCCTTCAGAACGTGTAGCGGCTGGGCGCCCTGATAGGTTTTATGTATGTCCTTTAAGTGAATCATGCGGTTGGTTTTTGTCTATTCGACGGCAAAGGTAGTCAGAAAGTTGCAGACTACGGCATATCCTGACGACATTTTATCATTTTGCCAAGAGATTGAAGCAAATCATTGCTCCCATGCCTTGCAGACCTCCTCGATTCCGATGCCCAGCAGGCGCATCTGTCGGAACAGTTCAGGCAGCCGGTTGTCCATGAAGTCGCGACGGCGCTCCGTCAGTATCTGCTCTTTGGCACCTGGCGAGACAAAGTATCCCAGACCGCGCTTATTATATATAATGTTCGCGCGAGCCAGCTCGTCGTAGGCCTTGACGGCCGTATTGGTGTTCACCTGTAGCAGGACGGCATACTCGCGGACGCTTGGAATGCGGTCGT
Source organism: Prevotella sp. UBA2742 (assembly GCA_002353485.1). Taxonomy (GTDB): domain Bacteria; phylum Bacteroidota; class Bacteroidia; order Bacteroidales; family Bacteroidaceae; genus Prevotella. Next base: position 2,876 of record DEJS01000019.1, on the reverse strand, counting down.
CCTCCTTGTACGTACCTGCCAGTATCTCGTCGCAGAGGCGGTCCGCCATCTGCAGGTAGATTGCTTTATCGTTTGTGAAAGTCATAGTTCAACCATTTATTAGTAATCAATTGTAAGTTCTTGAAGATGTGGAACGAAGCCCAGTAGTTGAAGACAGCGAGCAGGGGGAGCAGTACTGCGAGAATATAGGCCGGGATGCCAACCTCGCCAGACACGTATTTACCATCTTCCCAATTAGATGTAAACATAGAGAATTCGAAATATTGCATCGTCTTTCCAAAAATCACCCAGAACAAGATGAACACCAGACAAGATATGACGAATGAATATTTGCGGAACAACGTCCCTCCTATAATCAGGAGCGAATGTGTCCACACGGCAATGGCAGCAATCACGACGATATACATCACCAGATAGAACCAGTTGCAGGAATCAGCCTCCAGTATACGAGGCGTCAGATTATCCACCATCTCGGGAATGGCCGACGACCACCAGTAATAGTATTCCGTTGGATTGCCTATATACGAAACCTCCGCCTCTGTGTACGGTCCACTGATCCAGAACCACACCATGCGGAGGCTGTCGCCCAAGACGAAAGCCAGGAAGACACCCAGCACACAGACGACGGAGGTGTAGGTCATCAGGGCGAGGAATTTTTCGTGATTGTTTGCCGGCAGCATGAGGAACGCCTCGCGCTTGCGCTTCTCGTTCACACTCGACAGGATGGTGCTGACCATGATGAGCGACACCAATGCAAAGAGGGCAGCACCTATCTGTCCGTAATAGTGCAGCATGGTGAGAGGAGAGTCAAAACTACTCATTTTCAGCAGTATCATTTCAGCCATAAACACACCCACGACGGAGCCTGCTATAGCATAAAGTATTCGACGCTGATTAACACTCAGCACCCAGCGGAGCATCTTCCCAAATCTATTGAAACTAAACGTATTCATAGCTTTACCAATTAATGAATTTACCAATAACCTGCTGACGGCAGAAGAGTCTATAAGACAACCAGAAGTTCAGAATGGTCCAGCAGAGGGCCACGAGGTCGGTGATGAGCAAATCTGTAGTCGTTGCTTCCGCAGGAGACACCTGAGTGTTAGGAATGATACTCAGCAGGATGATGACGAGCGTGGTCAGTACCCAGTTGAACTTACGGGTGCGGAAGAAGGTGGCTCCCAGGGCGTAGAGCGAATGGAACCATACGGCCAGCAACAACAGGGAGTTCAGAAACGTATGGCGCAGATGGCTGTGCACTTCCAGTTGGAACAAACGACTGAGGCTGTCCACCAGCGTGGAGGTGACGAAGGTGACGTACTCGTGACCCACCATCAGGTTGACGACATACTGCAACACGTCGGCACCCAACAAAGCCACCAGATAAAGGGGCAACAGGAGTATCCACGAGGCATAGCGCATCAGGTATTTCTCGAAGTTCGAGGCAGGCAGCATCATCAGGTTCTGCATGTCGTGTTTGCCCTCCATGCTGTAGAACATAAAGGAAGAGCCCAGCACGACGGTTGTTGAAAACAGAAACACGACAGCAATGGAGCAGGTCTCATAGGCATTGATGCTGCTATGCACCGACTCGCGGTTCATCACCCATGTGAAGAACAGGAAGAGGAACGTCAGGATGGCAAAGACCTGCAAGAAGCTCTTGATGAAGTACTTCTTGTCATTGACCAGCGACCAGCGGGCCAGTTTTCCGAATCTTTGTATATCAAACTGAATCATAACAATTCGTATAATTAGTGAATTCGTAGTCTTATATCTTGCCTTCATTGACGGCATTGAACAGCAGTTCCAGGTTGACTTGTGTCTCAGGACTGTCAGCCTTGCGAGCGGCAATGACGGCATTGCCCTGCAGGGAGGGCTCGCTGTAGAGCACGTCCTGCATCTGGTCGGGGGTGCGATACTCGAAGGTATATTTCTCCTGAATCTCCTGCACCGAGGCGTCGAGCAACAGCCGTTGCGGCGAGAGGATGAGGATGTGGTCCAACAACTGCTCCACGTCGTGTACCTGATGGGTGGAGATGATGAGTGTGCGCTCCTCCGTCATGTACTGGGCAATGACCTTGCGGAACTGCGCCTTCGAGGGGATGTCCAGCCCGTTCGTTGGCTCGTCCATCAGCAGGAGACGGGTGTTGGTGGCCAGCGCGAAGGCCATGAATACTTTCTTCTTCTGACCCATCGACAGGGCGTTCAACTTCAGGTCGGTAGAGAGTTCGAAGTCCTTCAGGCAGGCCTCCAGCACCTCGCGACTGAAGCGCGGATAGAAGGGTTCGTTGATGCTGACATACTGTGAGAGTGACATAGCGGGCAGGTCGAACTCCTCAGGCACGAGGAACATCTCGCACAGCACGTCGGGCGTCCTCTTACATGTGGCGACGGAGTCGAACAAAACGGAACCTGCCTTCGGGCGCAGCAGACCTGCAATCAGGTAGAGCAGGGTCGACTTGCCCGTGCCGTTCTTACCCAGCAGGCCATAGATGCGGTTTTGCTCCAGCCGAAGACTGAAATCGTCGAAGACCAACTCCTTCTGGCCTGCATACTTGAAACTGATGTTTTTAACGTCTATCATAATCGTATCTTTTAGAGTGAATAATTACCTTCTTTAGTGTACTACTTTAATAGTACACTGCAAAAGTACAACAAATATACGTTCCCTCCAAATTTTCCAGGCATTATTTTTCTAATTAACACACTTTTAACATTCCCACCTTATTAGATATACGCACGCCCGGCACGAAGCAACTATTTCCCTTGCAGCAGACAAGTATTTCCCTGTACTGCGTGGAAAAAGTATTTTCGATACGCAGAAAAAGTTTTTTGATAGCCAGCAATTTTATGTTTGACTTATACTGATATAGGTA
>DEJS01000003.1 GCA_002353485.1 Prevotella sp. UBA2742 | reverse complement strand
ACCGACTTCACCGAGAGTCATCACCGCTTTGACCAGTGTGGCATCGTGATGTATCTCGACAGCGAGAACTGGCTGAAAGGCTCTGTGGAATACGAGAACGACGAGTTCCAACATCTGGGCAGCGTAGTGACGAACAAGGGCTACTCCGACTGGGCCACGACGGCCATTCCTGCCGATGTGAAGACCATGTGGTATCGTTTCTCGCGCCGCGAGGATGACTACTGCATCGAGTGCTCTGCCGACGGAGTGTCGTTCAGCCAGATGCGCGTCTGTCACATGTATGCCGGCGGCGATGAAATCAGTTTTGGCATCTATGCCTGTTCGCCCGAGGAGTCATCGTTCACGGCAGTCTTCTCGGACATGAAGATTACCGAATGTGCATGGAAGGCTCACGACGGCCAGCAGTCCGACAAGTAATAGTACAAGATAGTTTTTCATCGTTCTAACGCTTGCTCGGGAATCAAAACGCTGCGTCTTTGCCCGCCTTTCGTACTTTTAACGCCCCAACCGCTCGTAGTTTACAAACTTTTTTGTACCTTTGCAGCCGTTATAACATTTTAAATGAGCATTATTATGGCAAGACCGCATACGGCGGCCTCTGCGTGGCCCTCGACGGCGTGCCCGTCCTCCCCACGGCCGTCGTCGACCCGCTGAAGGTCTACGAGCTCATCGCCCTCGGGTGAGAATGTCGATTCCGTAATTATGGTAAGAGAATCCGTAAATCGTGTAATGGCGGTTTGCGGATTTCTTCGTACCTTTGCAGTCGGACTTCAAACAGGGTCATGGATATGAACGACAAAAAACGATCCTTGTAAGACAGATATAATGACAATGAAACAGAAACTATTCCTTATGCTTTTCGCCCTTGTGCTATCCGTCACGGCAGTAGCACAAGAGACGGTGACCCCAGTAAATGACAAGACTATGATAGTAAGATTAGCCGAAATCGAGGTATATCCTGAGCATCTGCAGGAATACCTGAAGTTTGCGGGTGAGGTGGACCGACTGAGTGTGGAGCGCGAGCCGGGCGTCGTCTGCCTCTTTCCGATGCAGAGCGCCGAGGACTCCACGCACATTCGCATCCTCGAGATATATGCCTCCGAGGAAGCCTACCAGAGCCACATCAAGACGGAGCACTTCCAGAAGTACAAGCAGGGCACGCTCCACATGGTCAAGAGCCTGAAGCTGCCCACCATGCAGCCCCTCGACCCAGAGACCATGAACCTGATATTCAACAAGCAGAGAATCAGTCCGTCCGCCCCTCATCAATTTTAATGGCAAAGAACAATAAAATTCAAAAACTTTTCGTATCTTTGTCGCCGAAAAGACAAACCATCACCTATTATGGCATACAGCATGACAGACAAAATGGAGTGGACGCTTATCTTTGCTGCCGAGTTTGGCCGCCGCTTCGGACTGACGCTCAAGCAGGCGTTTAACTACTTGAGTCGCTTCGGGGGCATCAAGTTCGTCGACGAGCACTACGACTACTGCCACACGCAGTCGTTCCAGTCGATGGTCAGCGACATGGCCGAATACTGCCACAGGAAAGGAGGACTGCTCGTATGATTCTCTACCACGGCACCAACCAGGACTTCGGCGACATCGACCTCACGAAATCAAAACCCAATAAGGACTTCGGCCAAGGCTTCTACCTTAGCCGCGAGTACACTCAGGCAATGGACATGGCCAAGACCAAGGTGGAGCAATTGGAGACTGGCGTGCCCACCGTCCTTACTTTCGAGGCCGACGATACGGCCATGAATCACCTGAAAGTGCTCCGCTTCGACGACTACAGCGAAGAATGGGCCAAGTTCATTCTACTGAACCGCAACAACTCCAGCCGCCAGCCCGCCCACGACTATGACATCGTTATCGGCCCCATCGCCAACGACCGCGTCGGCGTGCAGCTATGGAAATATGAGAATCGCAGCATCGACCTGCCCACGCTCCTACACAATCTCCGCAACATGCGCGGCATCACCTTCCAATACTTCTTCGGCACTGAGCGTGCCGTCAAAATCCTGAAAAGACTATGAGCGAACAAGAACAGATGAAAATCGACATGGTTAAGAACCTCGCCCTGCTGCTCATCGAAGACCAGCCGCAGCTCACCATGGAGCAGGCTCTCGCCACGGTCATCAACTCTGACACCTACCAGCGGCTGCAACGCGACGCCACTGGTCTCTACCACCAGAGTTCCCGCTATGTCTACAGTTTCCTCGACAGTGAGCTGAAGACGGGAAGCGTGAAGTAATTCGTTTGCAACCGAAATGAGACGGACTCTGATGACAGCAAGGATAATCGCGGCACTTTGCGCTGTTTGCCTGACGGTTTTGCTAAACTGGCAGAGCCGTGATGGCGCGATCGCCGAAGCGTTCTGTCAGCCTCGCGAGTCGTCCGTCCTGACCCCTCAGCACCGGCATCATCAGGAAGCCACACTGACCGACGCCTCGCAGATTTACCGCATCTGCAGTTCCCGTCCCCAGCGCATCCTTCCTACCCAAGGCTCAAAGACGGAAAGAACCGTCACGCCGTTTGGCAGCTTTGCCATACGGCAGCATAGCGTCAAACCCATTTATTCCTACTACGACAGCAGGTGCCGCCGGGAAACGGCTCCCTTCTGCCTGTCTGCCTCGTGCGACTATTACGTCATAGCGCTGAGGCACATCATTCGTTGACATAGTTCCGGTTACCACAGGGACACACACTTTATTCACATCATTAGTCATTAAAAATACGTAACAACTATGTCAAGTATCAAAAACTTGGAGATGGCTGCTGCCCTCTCCACCTATCAGAATATCGAAATCAAGAAGTCGCTGTTTTCCACCAAGGCCGTCTATACGCCTACACAGAGTCAGGCCAAACCCGTCGTCCTGGAGTATACCCCCACGGAGGGCGAGCGTGTGGCGCGACTGTTAGACATGCCGCTCGACAAGATGGCTGCCGACATTCAGCAGAAGGGCAAGCCTGTGGCCGGTGCCAACGGCAACTTCCGCCTCGAACTCTGCCTGAGCGACGACCGTCAGTTCTGCGCCCTCCAGCTGTTCCGCTTCGGCGATTTCCAGTACAAGCCTGTCTTTGAGCCCCGCTTCTACGAGGGCAAGGATGCAGAGGCCATAGCCCTGCTGCTGTAGACTGCCGCAAAAGAGTAAGAAAGAGCAGCATTCTCATTTAGGGAATGCTGCTTTTTCCTATTCATTCAGTGCCTCAATCAGATGGTCGAGCGTCGGTATTATGGCAGCGAACTCCTCATCTGTCATTCCCCTTTCATGCAGCACGTCAGCCATGCAGTCAGGAATGACGGAAGCCTGCTGCTGCAAGGCACGACCATGTTCGGTCAGTGTAATGATTGTCTGTCGGGCATCGTCCTTGCTCTTCTTGCGGGTCACCATCTTCATTGCCTCCATACGCTTGACGAGCGGCGTGAGCGTGTTGCTCTCCAGAAAGAGCCGGCGAGAGATGGCATTGAGGGGCAGACCGTCCTGCTCCCAGAGCACCATCAGCACCAGATACTGCGTGTAGGTGATGCCCAACTGAGCAAGCCAAGGCTGATAGACTTGTATCAGCAGCCGTGCAGCCGTGTAAAGGCGAAAGCATACCTGGCGGTCCAGTCTCAGATTGTCATTGTTCATATCCGTTTAATCGTTTACGAGGCAAAAGTACAAATTATTATTTGAACCCCCTTCGTAATCGTAGCATCTTTTAATATCTTTTAATAAAACCATCGTCTGCGATTATTTGAAGATGCTCCACGCTGATGGCTGCCAATAGCGGAACGGTTGTACTCCTAATAACGGCAGACAGAATCGGTGACCAACTTGTAGATAATTGGTCTCTGGCGGCGGTAATGTCGAATATTCTTTGTACCTTTGCAGCAAACTTTCTGAAGATGAAAGCAGAAATAAAGGAATCAGTTCATGGAATAGTAAAATGAGTATACAGGAATTCAGAAAGATGAGACGCCAGCGCCAACAGCTCTCCGACGAAGAGAGCATCGGCATCCTGCAGAAGGCCACTTCTGGCACGTTGGCCTTGCTCGGTGACGGAGGCTATCCGTATGCAGTCCCCATCAGCTATGTCTATGATGACGGGAAACTGTATTTCCACAGTGCCTTGTCCGGTCACAAGGTGGATGCCATCAGGGCGTGCGACAAGGCCTCGTTCTGTGTCATTGACCAGGACAACGTGAAGCCGGCCGAGTACACCACCTATTTCCGCAGCGTGATAGCCTTTGGCAGAATCCACATCGTGGAGGATGAGGAGGAGAAACGCTCCATCGCCCGGACCCTTGGCAACAGATACAATCCCAACCAGGAAGAGGCCCTTCGTAAAGAGCTGGAGCACGGCCTCAGCCGTATGCTTGCCATCCGTCTCGACATCGAGCACCTGACGGGCAAGGAAGCTATAGAGCTGGTAAGGGCACATTCCCACCAGCCCGTAACCACGGATAAAAAAGAGTAATAATCATACCGCTATGACAGACTTTGAAAAGATGCGCAGTGAGCAGTTCTACGACTTCACCAGCGAGCAGTGCCTGACGTAAATTATGAGTTCATCTCCCGTACGCCCGGGGCGGCATTCCGTCAGACGCCGAAGACGCGTCTGACGTTGGCCGTGGTCTGTCGGCATATCGTCTCTTCGCTGACGCCGTAGGCCTCGGCCAGTCGTGCTATGACGTATCGTATGTAGGCCGGCTCGTTGCGCTTGCCGCGCATGGGCACGGGCGCCATATAGGGTGCGTCGGTCTCGAGCACGATGCGCTCCAGGGGAACCCCCGCCTGCTTTGCTTCGCCAGCGCCGGCCGTCAGGGTCTGCTTTGCTTCGCTGCCGGCGAGCGTCAGCGGCAGGTTGGATTTCTTGAACGTCAGCACGCCGCCGATGCCCAGCACAAAGCGCGGGAACTCCAGCAGCTGGCGTGCCTCCAGGGCATTGCCGGTAAAGCAGTGGAACACGCCTCCGGGCAGGTCGTCGGCGTATTTCTTCAGTATGGCCACCATCTCGTTTTGAGCCTTCCGGCAGTGTATCATCAGTGGCAGGCGCGTCTCTACCGACCACCTGACCTGCTCCTCGAAGGCCAGCAGCTGCTGCTGTTCGAACTCGCGGCTCCAGTAGAAGTCGAGCCCCACCTCGCCGATGGCGATGACGGGGGGAGCGGGGCAGGGGACGGGGCCGAAATCGGCCCCTGGGACGGGGGGCAGGTATTCGCGGATGGCGCGGAGCTGGTCGGCCCAGTCGGCGCGCACCTCCTCGGGGTGCAGCCCCAGCATGGGATAGCACATGTCGGGGTACTGTCGGCAGGTGTCCATGACGCTGCGACACGTCTTCAGGTCGATGGCAGGCAGGAACACGCTGCGGCACCCGGCCTCCCGGGCCCGCTGGACGACGTCGGCCCGGTCGGCGTCGAACTCCTCGCCGTCCAGGTGGCAGTGGGTATCAATATATTCCGTCATTGCTGATAAGTGCAAAGGGGTTCATTCCGTTATTGCTGGTGGGTTGCTGTGGTGTCTGAGTCGCGGCTACTTGTCGCGGTGCAGCATTTCGTCCATGTACTGGCGCAGGGGCTGTTTGCGCTCGTCGCCGACGTTGACCAGGTCCAGCGTGCGGCGTGCCTGGTCGAAGTATTCGTTTATCTTCGTCTCGCACAGCTGTCGGATGCCTATCTTGTCGTACAGTCTTGTGACGGCGGCCACCTTCTCCTTGCGGTCGGGGTCCTTGGCGTCGAGCCACCGCTGCAGCTCGGCGCGCTGGCTGTCGTTGGCTCGGTTGTAGGCATTGATGAGCATGTAGGTCTTCTTGTTCGACATGATGTCGCCGCCGATGGCCTTTCCGAACACCTTCGGGTCGCCGTAGACGTCCAGCAGGTCGTCTTGCAGCTGGAAGGCCAGTCCCAGCTGTTCGCCCACCTTGTACAGACGGTTCACGTCGTCATCGGGAGCGTCGGCCAGTATGGCCCCCATCTTCAGGGCGCATGCCAGCAGCACCGACGTCTTCAGCCGAATCATCTCTATGTACTCGTCCTCGGTCACGTCGTTGCGTGTCTCGAAAGCCATGTCGTACTCCTGCCCCTCGCCTATCTCCAGTGCGGTGACTGTAAAGAGGTCGAGCACCTTCTGCAGCTTCTCTTTCGGCACCTGTGCCACGCGCTGGTATGCGAGCACCAGCATTGAGTCGCCCGAGAGGATGGCTTTGTTGGCGTCCCAGCGTCGGTGCACGGTCTCGTGTCCGCGGCGCATGTCGGCATTGTCCATCAGGTCGTCGTGCAGCAGCGTATAGTTATGGTACGTCTCCAGCCCGATGGCTGGCATGATGATTTCGTCGGGCTGTTCGCGCCACAGCTGGTATCCCAGCAGCATCAGCACGGGGCGTATGCGCTTGCCTCCCAGCGAGAGCACGTACTGTACGGGCTCGTAGAGCGAGGCGGGTTTGCGGTCGTAGGGCAGACTGCTCAGGCAGTCGTTCACTTTCTTAAGGATGTCGTTTGCGGTAATCATATTTTATGTTATTTCGATGTTTCGTGGCTTCGAGGTTTCGACGGCTTCGAGGTTCCGAGGTTTCGAGATTTCGATATTTCGGCGGAGCCGGGGTTCCGATGTTTCGACGGGGCTGTGGCTTAAAGCTTGAACACGATCGGTATGCACACCTTTGTGCGGCAGGGCTTGTCGTTCTGGATGCCGGGTTGCCAGTCGGGCATCATTCGCAGCACTCTCAGTGCCTCGCGGTCCAGCTCGGGGTAGAGTGGCTTTTCGATGTTGATGCCAGTCACCTTGCCGTCTTTTTCGACGTAGAACACGGCCACCACCTTGCCTTGTATCTTTCTGTGTCGTGCGTTGTGCGGATAGTGCAGGTTCCGGGTCAGCCACTTCATAAAGGCCACGGCGCCTCCGGGAAACTGCGGCAGGTCCTCGACGACGTGGAAGTTCAGCGGGTTGTCGGGGTCCACACCCATGGGTGCCAGTGCCTTGTCCTGGTCCAGTCCCTCTTCCAACTCCTTCAGCAGCGCCTCGTCGTCGTCGCCCTCGGCTCCCAGGTCCTTGGGTTCCTCGGGCTGCGTAATCTCCACGTCGTCGTCCACCACGCGCAGCTGCTCGGCCTTTTCGGCCTTGGGCCGCTCCTGCAGCTCAGCCATGGTCTCCTCGTTCGACATGGGCACCAGCTCGCTTTCGTGCACCAGTTCGTCGAGGTCCATGTCCGGCACGTCGTCGCGGGCGGGCACGGAGTTCCACTCCAGCGCCACGTACAGCAGCGCCAGCACCAGCGTAAGCCCCATCAGGAATCCTGTGGTGCGCCGCTGCTCCATGTCAGCCCGTCGGGTCTTCTTCTCTTCCAGCATTCAGCCTGCAAAGATACAAAGAAAAAGGCAATAAGGATGCACTTTTAAGGAATATTTTGCCCCTTTATGATTCAATAATGCAATAAAAGCCGTACCTTTGCCGTTGGAATATTACTTACGTGTGATGAAGAAAGCGCTTATAGCCGTCATCGTAGCCCTGCTGTCGCCTGTGGCGTCGGGGGCTCAGGAGAGCCAGGAGGTGTACAGCTTCCTGCGCCTTCCCGTCAGTGCCCACGTGGCGGCGCTGGGCGGCGACAACATCACGCTGAGCGACGACGACCCCACGCTGGTGTTTGCCAACCCGGCGCTCATCAACCAGGTGTCGGACAAGTCGCTCAACCTTAACTTCATGACCTACATGGAGGGCAGCAAGAGCGCCTCGGCGTCGTTTACCAAGGGCTACAAGGACCGCGCCACTTGGTCTGTCGGCGCGCAGTACATGGACTACGGTTCGATGAAGGAGACCAGCGTCAGCAACCAGCAGCTGGGCGACTTCTCTGCGCGCGACATCGCGCTTCAGGGCTCCTTCGCCTACATGCTCAGCAACCGTCTCAGCGGCGGCATCACGGCGCGCTTCGTCAGCTCGCATATAGCCAGCTACTCGTCGGCCGCCGTAGCCTTCGACCTCGGGCTCAACTACCAGGACGAGGACCGCGGCTGGTCGCTCTCGGCCGTCGCCAAGAACCTCGGCGGCCAGATAAAGGCCTACGACGAAGACTTTGAACGCATACCCCTGGACCTCCAGCTCGGCGTCAGCAAGCGCCTCGTGGGCTCGCCCCTGCGCCTGTCGGCCACCCTGTCGCGCCTGAACAACTGGGACCAGGGCCTGGGCAAGCACGTCAGCGTCGGTGCCGACCTGCTGCTGGGCGAGAACCTCTACGTAGCCGTAGGCTACAACTTCCGCCGCGCCAGCGAGATGAAGATCAGCGACTCAGACACCTCCAGCAGCCATGGCGCCGGCCTCTCGCTCGGCGCCGGTCTGCAGCTGGAGCGCTTCAAGCTACAGGCCGCCTACGCCAAGTACCACGTCTCGGCCTATTCCATATTAGTAAACGTCAGCTACTCACTATGAACAAACAGATTACCATTGCCATTGACGGCCACTCCTCGTGCGGCAAGAGCACGATGGCCAAAGACCTGGCCCGCGCCGTGGGCTACGTCTACGTCGACACCGGAGCCATGTACCGCAGCGTCACCCTCTATGCCCTCCGCGCCGGACTCTTCCGTGCCGACGGCACCATCAAGACCGACGAGCTGCAGGCCCAGATGCCCGACATCCACATAGACCAGCGCCTGGTGGACGGCAAGACCGTCACCTTCCTGAACGGCGAGGACGTAGAGCGCGACATCCGCTCGCTCGAAGTCTCCAGCCACGTCAGTCCCATTGCCGCCCTGCCCTTCGTCCGTACAGCTCTGGTCAGCCAGCAACAGCGTATGGGCGCCCACGGAGGCATCGTCATGGACGGCCGCGACATAGGCACCGTCGTCTTCCCCCACGCCGAACTGAAGGTCTTCGTCACCGCCTCTGCCGAGGTGCGTGCCCAGCGCCGCTACGACGAGCTGAAGGCCAAGGGTATGGAAGCCGACTACGCCGACATACTGAAGAATGTCCAGGAGCGCGACTACATCGACTCGCACCGCGAGGTGTCGCCCCTGCGCCAGGCCGACGACGCCCTGCTGTTAGACAACTCCACCATGACCATTTCTCAACAAAAGGAGTGGCTCCTGGAGCGTTTCCGCGAACGCACCAGATAGAGGCGGCAACAGGCACCCCGCTTTTTTTTACAATTTCCAGCCAGGGTGTAGAAAGTGCTTGTACACATTTTACGTCCACGCTCCGTTCACTCTGGCTACATAAAATAGAGTGAGGGCAGAGTGAACCCAAAGTGAGAGCAAAGTGAGGGCAAGTGCGAGCCGGACGGGGGCGGAAAAGGCGCAGGAACCGACATACGGGACAGTGTAGACGGAAAATTGGTTAACAAGGCCTAAAATTGAGCCTTCGCCTTGGTGGAACGAAATATTTTGCGTATCTTTGCCGCCGTGAACACGAAAACGCGCAGAAAGATAGCATCACGTTTGTTGTTGGCAGTATTCCTGCCAATGCTGCTCCTTTCGTCGCTTCACGTCCACCCCTCGGGCCTTTCGGCCGACTCGTGCACCGAGTGTGTAGACCACCACTGCGGCGGTCACCTGGGCCAGAAAGCCCCCTCGCTGCACGACTGCGTGCTGTGCCAGCTGCTGACGCTGTCCATGCTGTCGGCCGCGGTGGCTGTCGTGGCGGTGGCGCTACGAGTAGATAATGAACTGCCCCGTCAGGGCAGAGCCCTACGGGCGACGTCGCCTGCGGGCACCATCGTCACGCGGGGTCCTCCCGCCTGCCGACCCTTCCTGACTTAGGTCAGAGACGTTAAAGAAGCTATTCGCTATGGTCGCCTGGCTTCTTTGACATCCCCGAGAAACGGACTCATTATTTACTTAAACCATTGTAACAGAATGAACAGACTTTATATCGTTCTGTCGCTGCTGTGTCTTGGCATGGCGGCGACAGCACAGGACGCCGGTAGTCTGCCGACGTCCACAGCCGCCCGTGCGCACCAGCACGGCGAAGACTCCACCGACGTCTTCTTCCGCCACCTGAAGCTGAACGAGCTGGTGGTGACCGGTGTTACGGGTGACACCAAGATGAAGAACGCCACTGCCCCCATCAGCCTCGTGCGCCCGCAGGAACTGCGCGCTGCGGCGTCTACTAACATCATCGACGCCATTGCCCACCTGCCGGGCATGAGCCAGCTGACCACAGGTGGCAGCATCTCGAAACCCATCATCCGCGGACTGGGCTACAACCGCGTCGTCGTCGTAAGCGACGGCGTGCGCCAGGAGGGCCAGCAGTGGGGCGACGAGCACGGCATGGAGGTGGACGGCAGCTCCGTCCACTCGGTCGAGGTGATGAAGGGCCCAGCGTCGCTGATGTACGGCTCTGACGCCATGGCCGGCGTGGTCATCCTGCACCAGCGCCCCGTCGAGGCCGAGGGCACCGTCAGCGGCAGCGCGTCCACCGAGTATCAGACCAACAACGGGCTTCTGGGTTACTCGCTGTCGTTGGCGGGCAACAGCCGGGGCTTCGTGTGGGACGCGCGCTGGAGCGGCAAGATGGCCCATCAGTACAAGAACCGCGAGGACGGCTACGTGCCGGGTTCGCAGTTCCGCGAGATGGCCGGCCGGCTGATGCTGGGACTGCAGAAGCGGTGGGGCCACTCGCGGCTGGCGTGGTCGGCCTACCACCTGGTGCCCAGCATCGTCGAGGGCGAGCGCGACGCCCTGACGGGCCGTCTGGTGACAGCCGACGTCTCGCCCAGGAGCTACTCCAAGCAGCTGCCCTACCAGCAGGTGCGCCACTACAAGCTGGTGTGGGACAACGCGCTGAACCTGCCGCAGGGCGTGCTGAAGGCCATCGTGGGCTACCAGCAGAACCGCCGTCAGGAATTTGAGGAGCCCCACGAGCACCACCACGAGGCCGAGGGCGAAGACCACGACCACGAGGAAGAGGAGCACAGTGCCGACGAGCCGTCGCTGTTCTTAAAGCTGCACACGGTGACGTACGACGTGCGCTACCTGACGCACGAGCTGCAGGGCTGGAAGCTCTCGGCCGGCGTTGGCGGCATGTGGCAGAAGTCAGAGAACCTGGGCTTCGAGTACCTGATTCCGGCCTACCGTCTGTTCGACGTCGGGCTGTACGCCACGGCCAGCAAGACGTTCCGGCAGTGGACGCTGAGCGGTGGCCTGCGCTACGACCACCGCTCACTGCACGGCGACGCGCTGGAGGAGGAAGGCGCGCTGCGCTTCACCGACTTCAGCCGCCACTTCAACGGTGTCACGGGCAGCGTGGGCGCCGTGTGGAACGTCAGCGACCACCTGAACCTGCGCTTCAACGTGGCACGCGGCTTCCGTACGCCCAATATGAGCGAGCTGGGCAGCAACGGCTCGCACGAGGGCGCGCTGCGCTACGAGGTGGGCAACCAGCAGCTCAAGGCCGAGTACAGCCTGCAGGCCGACCTCGGCGTAGACTTCACGTCGCGCTACGTGTCGGCCCAGCTGGCCCTGTTTGCCAACCGCATAGACAACTACATCTTCCTGGAGGGCAACGGTGCCGTAGCGGACGAGCGCCCTGTCTACGTCTACACCCAGGGCGACGCGCGCCTGCTGGGCTTCGAGGCCGGCGTAGACTTCCACCCCGTCCACTCGCTGCACCTGCAGAACACCTTCTCGTACGTCGACGCCCAGCAGCTGCACCAGGACGCCGACACCAAGTACCTGCCCTATACGCCGGCCCCGCGCTGGACGTCGGAGCTGAAGTGGGAGCTGATGCACCACCGGCACGCCACCCTGGGTCACCACCACGCCGACGCGGGACACCACGTCCACAGCCACGGCCGCTCGCACGGACCCTCCGTCGACAACCTGTACGTGGCTGCCGGACTGGAGTGCTACCTGGGCCAGAGCCACGTCTACACTGCCGGCGGCACCGAGACGGCCACGCCCAGCTATACGCTGCTGAACCTCTCGGCCGGCACCGACCTGACGTGGGGCGGCAAGAAGGTGGCCGAGCTGTACGTCACGGCCCAGAACCTGCTGAACCGCGCCTACCAGAGCCATCTGAGCCGGCTGAAGTATGCCGACGTCAACAGCCAGAACGGGCATCAGGGCGTCTACAACATGGGGCGCAACATCACCTTCAAGCTGGTCGTCCCCATGCAGTTCTGAAAGGCCCGCCGGCCCGCGGCGAAGCATTTCTGAAAGAAAAGGCCAATTTGTTTGGCCTTTTCTCTTTTTTTGACTACCTTTGCAACGTATTTACATTAAGCATAGACATGGACCTTATAGAACGATTCCTGAACTATACCAAGTTCGACACCCAGTCCAGCGAGGACAGCGACACGGTGCCGAGTACGGGCAAGCAGTTGCTGTTTGCCGAATACCTGAAGAAAGAACTGGAGCACGAAGGGCTCGACGACGTGGTGCTCGACGAGCGCGGCTACCTGTACGCCACACTTAAGGCGAACACGAAGGAGAAGGTGCCCACTATCGGCTTCATATCGCACTACGACACGAGCCCTGACTGCTCAGGAACCGGCATCAAGGCACAGATAGTACATCACTACGACGGCAGCGACATTCTCTTGTCGGAGGGCATTGTCAGCTCGCCGAAGCGGTTTCCCGAGCTGTTGCAGCACGTGGGCGAAGACCTCATCGTGACCGACGGTACCACGCTGCTGGGCGCCGACGACAAGGCCGGCATTGCCGAGATAGTGCAGGCCATGGTATACCTGCAGCAGCACAAGGAGATAAAGCACGGGCGGATTCGCATTGCCTTCAACCCCGACGAGGAGATAGGCATGGGTGCGCGCCACTTCGACGTCGAGAAGTTCGGCTGCCAGTGGGCCTATACCATGGACGGCGGTGACGTGGGCGAGCTGGAGTTCGAGAACTTCAACGCCGCCTCGGCGAAGGTCGTCATCAAGGGCGTCAGCGTGCACCCTGGATATGCGAAGGACAAGATGGTGAACGCCAGCCGGCTGGCGGCCGAGTTTGCCGCCATGCTGCCTGCCGACGAGACACCCGAGATGACGGACGGCTACCAGGGTTTCTACCACCTGCTGGGCATCACGTCGAACATTGAGCAGGCCCGGCTGTCGTACATCATTCGCGACCATGACCGTGCGCGCTTCGACGACCGCAAGCGCTTCATAGAGCGCTGCGCCGAGCTGATGAACCAGCGCTACGGCGAGGGCACCGTGCTGGTCAGTCTTTCGGATCAGTACTTCAACATGAAGGAGCAGATTGAGCCGGAGAACATGCACGTCATCGACCTGGTTTTGAAGGCCATGCAGGAGGTGGGCGTCAGTCCCAAGGTGCGCCCCATACGCGGCGGCACCGACGGCGCCCAGCTGTCGTTCAGGGGGCTGCCGTGCCCTAACATCTTCGCCGGCGGAGTCAACTTCCACGGGCCCTACGAGTTCGTGTCGGTGCAGACCATGGAGAAGGCCATGCAGGTAGTGGTCAAGATATGCGAGCTGACGGCCGGTTATAACCAGTAAGGACTATGAAGAAGCGGGGTGGACTGGTTATCGTCATTATTGCTGCAGTGGCACTGGAGCTGCTGTCGGCCTACCAGTACTACACCATGCGCGACCTGCTGGAGAAGCAGCTGCAGGGTCGCGCACAGACGGAGCTGACGCTGAAGGCCGTCATCACCAAGCGTGCGCTGGAGAACACGGAACGGTCGCTGAAAAGCCATATCCGCGAGATAAGGAGCAACCTCTCTACCCCTGACTCGCTGTCGGACATCCTGACGTGGATAGTCAGGTTCCATCCGTCCCGACGCGGGGCCGGCGTATCCTTCAAGCCAGGCTATTACAAGCAGAAAGGCCGTCTTTTTGAACCCTATGCCCTGCGTACGGATACAGACGCCATAAAGGCAATAGAGATAGGCGGCAGTGGTTTTGACTATACGCGCGACGGTTTCTACAAGGACATCATGCAGCGGAAGAGTCCCGGCTGGGTAGGCCCTTACGATGACAAGTACCTGTACCAGCGACTGGTCAGCTATGCCGAGCCCATTACCGAGGAACATACGGGCGACACGGTGGCCGTCTTTGGCGTTGATATTGACACCCGCTTCCTGGCCGAGACCCTGAACAACCATCACCTGTATCCGTCGTCGTTCACCATCCTGCTGACCGAGGACGGCAAGCTGATAGCCGCGCCGAAGGGTGCTGCACGGGAAAGAATGGCAGACTACGTGATGCATGTCATCAACGACAGTACGGTGGAAAAGAAGCGTAGCGACAACGGTCACGTCACGATAGCCGGGTTCAACGACCCCGACGACGGCGACCTGGGCCACGTGTTCTATGCCAACTTCAGAGGTCAGCCGCACTGGCAGATAGCCACGGTGTACTACGACCACGAGGTGTACGGTGCGCTGCGCCAGCTGCGCCTGAACATGCTGATGGTGATGGCTGTGGCCTTTGCGGTGCTGGGCATCATCATCTATCGCTTCGTGCGCAACAGCCAGCGGCTGCAGCAGAGCATGCTCAAGCAGGAGCGTATAGAAGGCGAGCTGCAGGTGGCACGCGACATCCAGGCCAAGATGCTGCCCGCGACGTGGCCGCCCTATCCCGACCGTAAGGACTTGGACATCTATGGTCTGCTGGAGCCTGCCCGCGAGGTGGGCGGCGACCTGTTCGACTTCTTTATCCGCGACGAGAAGCTTTTCTTCTGTATTGGCGATGTCAGCGGCAAGGGCGTGCCCGCAGCCATGGTGATGGCAGTGACGCACTCGCTGTTCCGCTCGCATACGGTGCACGGGAACAACCCGGCACATATCATGCACCTGCTGAACGAGACGCTCTGCCAAGGCAACGACACGAACATGTTTGTCACGTTTTTCGTCGGCGTGCTGAACCTGCCCACAGGCCGACTGCGATACTGTGACGCCGGTCACGACAAGCCGCTGATGGTCAGCGAGGGCCGTGTCAGCACGCTGGAGGCCAAGGCCAACCTTCCGTTGGGCGTGTTCAGCGATACCCGGTACGACACGGAGGAGTACATCGTGCCGGCGGGGTGCACCCTGTTCCTGTATACCGACGGACTGACCGAGGCGAAGAACGGCAGCCGGCAGCAGTTCAGGCTGCAGCGTGTCGTGGAACAGCTGGCCGGCAGCCAGGGACAGCCGCAGACCGACGCCACGCAGACGGTGAAGGACATGGAACAAGCTGTACACGACTTTGTGGGCAAGGCCGAACAGAGCGACGACCTCACCATGCTGGCCATACACTATACGCCGCAGCAGCAACAGAACGTGCTGGAGGAGCAGCTGGTCATCACGAACGACGTACACCAGGTGCCGGAGATGAACCAGTTTGTCAGAGCGGTACTGGAGCGTCTCCATATCGACGAGGCGCTGGCCAAGAAGCTGCGCCTGGCTGTCGAGGAGGCTGTGGTGAACGTGATGGAGTATGCCTACGCGCCCGGGGTGGAGGGCACCATTACGCTGACCATTGCTGCCGACGAGAAGCAGCTGCGCTTCGTGATAACCGACAGCGGCATACCCTTCGACCCCACCGAGTCGGTGAAGGCCGACACCACGCTGTCGGCCGAGGACCGGCCCATAGGCGGTCTGGGCATCCTGCTGGTGCGCGAGCTGATGGATACTATCAACTACGAACGCATAGACGGTATGAATATACTAACACTTACAAAAAATATTGCTTTATGAATACGAGAGTAGAAGAGCAGGACGGCAAGTGGGTTGCTTTCCTGGAAGGAGAGATGGACACAGCGGCTGCCTTGGAAGCCCAGCAAGTGCTGAAACCCCTCTATGAGAGTGGCGGCCGCGACGTCATCATAGACTGCGAGAAGCTGGAGTACATCGCCTCCAGCGGTCTGCGCATCCTGCTGGGCATCCTGAAGGGTGCCAAGGCCAACGGCAGCAAGGTGGTGCTCAGGCGTGTCAACGACGACATCAGGGACGTCTTCAAGCTGACGGGCTTCATTAGCATCTTCGACTTCGAGTAAGATCTGTCGCGCTATGGATACGAAGCAGTCCTTGTTCCACGGTTGGCTGTTGGCCGGGTTGCTGACGGCCCACGTCAGTGGCTGGGCCCAGACGGACAGTACCGGCATGCAGCTGTCGGACAATGCGAGCCACACTCAGACCCTTGGAACAGAGAATCGGCTGAGCATCGGGCTGAACTTTATGACCCACGGCGAGGTGCGTGGAGGCGGTCTGCCGGGCAATGCAAACCCGGATGAGACCGTGGAGAAACGTGCCAACTTCCTGTTGGGACGTACACGCTTGTCGGTAGGCTACGAGCGCGGAGTCTTGGAAGCCAGGGCCGTGCTGCAGAACCAGGCCGTATGGGGACAGAAGAACAATACCACCGTGAACCTGTATGAAGGCTGGGCCAAGCTGACGGCCCCCTTCGGACTGTTTGCACAGATAGGCCGTATCGCCTTGTCGTACGACGACGAGCGCATCATAGGACCTAACGACTGGGCTATGGCATCCCGGGCCCACGACCTGCTCAGGGTGGGCTATCAGGGGCACGGCCATCAGGTGCACGCGCTGCTGGCTTACAACCAGAACCCGGAGAACATGACCACGGGTACTTACTATAAGGACGGTGCCCAGGCGTATAAGACCATGCAGGTGGTGTGGTACCACTATGACGTGCCGAAGATACCCGTCGGCGCCTCACTGCTGTTTATGAACATCGGCATGCAGGCAGGGCAGAAAGACAATAACGCCCATACGGAATACCAGCAGCTGGTGGGTGGCTACGTGACGTATACGCCCCGCCGGTGGAAGGTGGAGGGCTCCTACTACCGCCAGATGGGCCACCACGAGGACGAGATTAAGATAGAGGCCTGGATGGCCAGCGGCAAGGTGTCCTACTACCCGTCGGACATGGTGAGGCTGGAGGTGGGCTACGACTATCTGAGCGGCGATGACTATGTGGCCGTGCCCAAGCCCGGCACCATTGGGCTGCCGCGCCATGAGGTGTATAAGGGCTTCAGTACGCTCTACGGCTCGCACCATAAGTTCTACGGCGTCATGGACTACTTCTACGAGAGCGCCTATAACAGCGGTTTCACGCCGGGACTACAGAACGCATTCGTCGGTGTGCAGTACCGGCCGATAGCACCGCTGACCGTCAAGGCGGCCTACCACTACATGGCCGTCGCCACCACTCTGGAAGGCCTCGACAAGACGCTGGGCCACGATATTGAACTGGAGGCCGCCTACCGATTCTCGAAGGACGTGGCCCTGTCGGCCGGCTACTCGTTCATGCACGGCACCAAGACCATGGACCGCCTGAAACATGAGGCTGGCGACAGTAATGTGCGCTGGGGATGGTTCTCGCTCATCGTCTCGCCGCGCCTGTTCAGCACTAAATGGTAACCCAAAAACGAACCTACAAGCTTTATGAAGACAACAGCACCACTAACCAAAACCCAGTACGGCCTCTACGCAGAGTGCATTGAGCACCAGGGAGAGGCCTGTTATAACATTCCGTATCTCTATACGCTCGACGGCAGTCTGGACGGCGAACGGCTGAAGACGGCCATAGAGCGCGCCGTGGCTGCCCACCCGACGCTGTTCACCCGCATCGGGCTGAACGAGCAGGGCGATGCCGTGCAGACGGTTGACGACCAGGAGACCTTTGCCCTTGAGATAGAGACCGTGACCGACATCGAGGCCGAACGGGCCCGGTTCGTTCAGCCCTTCGACCTGTACAAGGACAGGCTGTTCCGTATACGGCTGCTGAAGGACGACCGGCACTACTATCTGCTACAGGATATCCACCACATCATCAGCGACGGCACCTCGCGCAGAGTGTTGCTGGCCGACATAGAGCGTGCCTACAACGGAGAGCAGCCCGAGGGCGAGACCCTGTCTCAGGCCGATGTCGCCCGGACGGAAGCCGAGCAGCGCCAGCGCCCTGTATATGAGCAGGACAAGCAGTGGTATGCCGAGCACTTTGACTGTGGCGACACCTATTCGCCACTGCTGCCCGACCTGGAGGGGACAGAAGCCAAGGAGGGCCTGCTGACGCGCACCATGGCGGTCAGCGTAGGGCGCATAGAAGACTACTGCCGTGAGCACGGCGTCTACAAGAGCACCTTCTTCACGGCTGCCTACAGCTATCTGCTGGCAAAGTACAACAACGAGCAGGAGGCGCTTTTCTATACGGTACACAACGGACGTGGCGACAAGCGGCTGGCCCACACGGTGGCCATGCTGGTCAGGACGCTGCCTGTGTATGCCAAGTTCGACGGTGCCACCACCGTGTCCGGCTTTCTGAAGGCAGTACAGGAGCAGATGACGGGCTGTAGGCAGCATGAGGCTTACGCCTTCAGCGACGCCGTGAACGACCTGGGCCTGCAGACGGCCACCTCGTTTGCATGGCATGGCCGGCTGTTCGACAGAATGCTGTTCTGTGGCATGCCGATGGCGGCACAGCGACTGAACAACAATACCGGCGGCGTGGCCTTCTACGTAAAGGCCTACGTGCGCGACGGCCACTGCGTGGTGGAGGCTGAGTATGATGCCGGCCAATACACGGAAGCCCTCGTCGGCCAGTTCCTTGAGAGCTACGAGGCCGTGGTGGAAGGCTTCCTCTTCGAAGCGGTGCTGACCGATGTCAACATTACCACAGCACGGCAGACCGACCTGCTCGACACGTTCAACCGGAACGATGTAGACTACGACGACACGCAGACCATCGTATCGCTGTTCCGCCGTCAGGCCAAGGCTACGCCCGACAATACCGCCGTGGTATATAAGGACAAGCGGTACACCTACCGCGAGGTAGACGAGCTGAGCGACCGCATAGCAGGATATATTAGTGAAAAGTTAAGAGTGAAGAGTGAAGAAGGTTTAGCTCGGCGGCCCGAAGGGGAAAGCCAATTTGCTACCGCAGAAGGTGGTGGGGAGGCTGTTGTCTCCGTGCTGATACCCCGCTCGGAGTGGATGGCCATTGCCTCGCTCGGTGTGATGAAGGCCGGCTGCGCCTATCAGCCGCTGGACCCCACCTATCCGAAGGAGCGTCTGAACTTTATGATGCAGGATGCCGGCGCCCGGCTGCTGATAGCCGACGAGGAGCTGCGCCCCCTGGTAGACCAATATCAGGGCGACGTACTGCTGACGAAAGAGCTGATGCAGCTGCCGCCAGTGACGGAACTGCCCGCAGGCCCGAAGCCCGGCAGTCTGTACATCATGCTTTACACGTCGGGCTCTACCGGCGTGCCCAAGGGCTGCCAGCTGGTCCACAGCAATATGGTGGCCTTCATCCATTGGTATCAGCGCTACTACGGCCTGACGGCCGAGCACAGTGTGGCAGCCTATGCCAGCTACGGTTTTGACGCCTGTATGATGGATATGTATCCTGCCCTGACCTGTGGTGCCGCCGTGCATATCATAGCCGAGGAGATACGGCTGGACCTGATGGCCCTGAACGACTACTTCGAGCGCCATCATATCACCCATTCCTTCATGACAACGCAGGTGGGGTACCAGTTTGCCTCGAACGTCGAGAACCACTCGCTGCTCCACCTCTCTACCGGCGGCGAGAAGTTGGCGACGCTGACACCGCCTACAGGATATAAGTTCTATAACGTGTACGGGCCTACCGAGTGTACCATCTTCACCACTACCTACCGGGTAGACCGTAAGCTGAAGGACATCCCCATCGGCCGTCCGCTGGACAACATGCGGCTGTACATCGTCGACGCGCAAGGCCATAGGCTGCCCGTCGGTGCTGCCGGCGAGCTGTGGGTCAGCGGGCCGCAGGTGAGTCGTGGCTATCTGAACCGGCCTGAGAAGACGGCCGAGGTGTATATTCCTAATCCCTTTACCGACGATGAGAAATATGCCCGGGTCTATCGTACGGGTGACATTGTGCGCTATTTGCCCTCGGGCGACATACAGTTTGTGGGACGCCGCGACGGGCAGGTGAAGATACGCGGCTTCCGTATTGAACTGAAAGAGGTGGAGAGCGTCATCCGCGAGTACCCCGGCATCAAGGATGCTACCGTGCAGGCTTTCGACGAGCAGAGCGGTAGTGGCAAGTTTATTGCGGCCTACATCGTCAGTGACGAGCAGGTGGACATTGAGGCGCTGAACCAGTTCATACTCGACCAGAAACCTCCATACATGGTGCCTGCTGTGACGATGCAGATTGAGAAGATACCGCTGAACCAGAACCAGAAGGTGAACAAGAAGGCACTGCCCAAGCCTGAGAAGAAGGCCGTCGCCGTAGAGGAGTCGAACGTGCCGATGAACATTCTGGAGCAGGAGCTGCACGAGATGATTGCCGGCATCGTAGGCAATACGGATTTCGGCATTACCACCGTGCTGGGCTATGCCGGCCTGACTTCTATATCGTCTATCAAACTGGCTGTGCAGGTGAATAAGCGCTTTGGCGTCGCCCTCGACTCCAAGTCGCTGGTCAAGAGCGGCACGTTGCAGGGCATTGAGAACGAGATACTCAGAGGGTTAATGGTTCAGGGTTCAGGGTTAATGGTTAAAAACGGACAGCCGCACAGCAACCATGAACCCTTAACCCTCAACCATGAACCCCAGAAACGTGCTCCTCTCTCATATGCCCAGACGGGTGTCTATTTTGAGTGCCTGAAGAATCCTACTTCAACCGTCTATATCATTCCCTATCTGTTGAGTTTTCCTAACGGTGTCGGGGCTGAACAGCTGGCCGAGGGCGTCAAGCAGGTAGTGGAGGTACATCCGGAGCTGAGTATTCATTTTACTACCGAGGGTGACAGCATAGTGCAGACAATAGATGACAGCGTGCCGGTAGAGGTGCCGGTAACGGAGCTGAGTGACGACGAACTGGCAGCCTATAAGCAGGACTTCGTACGCCCGTTCAACTTGCAGAAGCCCCCGCTGTATCGCTTTGAAGTGGTAAAGAGCGAGAGCGGTATCCACCTGCTGATGGATGTGCACCACCTGGTGTTCGACGGAGGCTCGGCCGACCTGTTCATCAGACAGCTCTGTAGCGTGCTTGACGGGCATGCTATTGAGAAGGAAGACTATAGCTATCTCGCCTTTGCCAACGACCAGCAGAAGGCCGAGGACAGCGAGACGTTCAAGTCGGCGCAGCGCTTCTTTGCCGAGAAACTGCAAACCTGCGAGGGTGCCAGCGAGATTCCTGCCGACCTGCCCAAGAGTGACCAACAGGGATATATCGGCGAGGCACTCTGCCCGCTCAGCAGCGACGACACTGCTGCTGTCGCTGCTTTCTGCCGAGAGCATGACATCACGCCGGCTCATCTGTATCTCGCCGCCGTGGGCTATGTGGTGTCTCGATATACCAACAACCGCGAGGTCTACCTCAGCACCATCAGTAGCGGACGCGCTAACCTGAAGATTGCCGACACAGTGGGCATGTTTGTTAATACGCTGGCCTTGGGTCTGAAGGTGGATGACGTGACGGTAAGCGAGTACCTCAAGCTGGTCAGCGATACCTTCGACGAGACGCTGCGCCATGAAGACTACCCCTTTGCACGCATCGCAACCGACTATGGTTTCCGGCCTGCCATCGCCTACGCCTATCAGGTGGGAGTGCTGTCGGAATATACCGTCGGCGGGAAACCTGTCGGGCAGGAGCTGCTTGAACTGAATGTGCCGAAGTTCAAGATCAATATCAAGATAGAGTCGCGTGGCATATTGGTGCAGTATGACGATGCTCTGTATGCTGAGGCCACAGCGCAGGGGCTGGCTGAGAGTATCGCCGCCACGGTGGAACATATCATGGCACAGCCCGACGGCAAAGTGCGCCAGCTTTCTATCGTCAGCCAGCGGCAAGCGGAGCATCTGGATAGGATACGTACCACCGGTACGGGCGAGGCTCCCTTCAAGCTCTTCTTCGAAAGCATCGTGCGTCACGCACAGGAACAGCCCGACCGCATGGCCCTCGTAGCCTGCGACGCACAGTTTACGTACCGTGAGTTTGACCAAGCCACCAACCGCATTGCCAATGCGCTGCGCCAGCGTGGAGTGCGTGAAGGTGACCGCGTGGCCATGCTGCTGCCACGAACCAGCCGCCTTATTCTCTCAATGTTCGGTATTCAGAAAGCCGGGGCAGCCTATATCCCTTGCGACCCGGAATATCCCGCAGACCGTGTAAAACTGATTCTGGAGGACAGCGGTGCCAAACTGATCATTACCCCGGAGGTGGCCGAGGAACTACTCGCTTGCGAAGAGACGACTCAACCGCAAACTGCACTGACGCCCGACGATTTGGCCTACTTGATATATACCAGCGGCTCCACTGGACGCCCGAAGGGTGTCATGCTGCGTCACGAGGGCATGTGCAACTACAGTACACCACTGCCACCCAACGTGGAGGCCTACGCCGTAGCCAATGCCGCAGAGAGCATCCTGGCCGTTACCACCATATCGTTTGATGCCTCGCTGCACGAGATAGCCATCTCGCTGTTTAACGGGCTCACCCTGGTGCTGGCCAACGAGGAGCAGACAAAGAATCCGCTTGACATGGCAGCGCTCATCCGGCAGCACCACATCGGCTATGTGTCGGCAACGCCCTCACAGTGGCAGACGTGGGTATATAGCGATGATTTCATTGAGGCCATCCGTACCGTACCCATCATACGCTTCGGCGGTGAGAAACTGCCCGAGAGTCTGCTCCATCAGATGCAGGAACTCACACCGTCGCGCATACTGAACACCTATGGTCCCACAGAGACCACCGTGTCGTCGAATGTCCAGGAACTAACCCATGCCGAGCGCGTCACCGTAGGCCGACCTCAGCTCAACGTCAAGGAGTTTGTCGTCGACAGCGACGGCAACGAGCTGCCTGTAGGCGTGGTGGGCGAGCTGTATATCGGCGGTCGAGGTGTAGGCCGAGGCTACAACAACCTGGACGACATGACACGAGAGCGCTTCATTGACTATCACGGCACGCGCGTCTACAAGTCGGGCGACTACGCCAAGTGGGCCTCCGACGGTGACGTCTTCATCCTGGGGCGTAAGGACCACCAGATTAAGCTGCGCGGATTGCGCATTGAACTCGGTGAGGTGGAGAATGTGATTGCCCGTGTGGAAGGTGTGAAAAATGTGGTCATTATGATACGGCAGATAGGCGGCAAGGAGCATCTCTGTGCCTACTTTACCGCCGACCGCCCCATCGATATTGCTAAGATGAAGGCGGAAATCAGCAATAGTCTGACGCAGTATATGGTGCCCACGGCCTATCTGCAGCTCGCGGAAATGCCGATGACACCCAATGGCAAGACCGACTTGAAGGCGCTGCCTGAGCCTCAGGTGGCCGTCAGCGGCGAGTACGTGGCACCCGCCAACGACACCGAGCGCACCTTCTGCGACATCTTTGCCGCCATCCTGCAGATGGACCAGGTGGGAGCCACTGATAACTTCTTTGAGCTGGGTGGCACGTCACTCGTGGTCACCCGCGTCATCATAGAGGCCGACAAAGCCGGGCTGCACGTGGCTTACGGCGACGTGTTTGCCAATCCGACGCCAAGGCAGTTGGCTGAGCTCGTCACGGGCGAGAAAGCCGATACTGGCACTAACGAGGTGAGCAGTTTTGACTACACCGCCATCAACACCCTCCTGCAGCGCAACACCCTCGACAACTTCCGTTGTGGGGAGCGCCAGCTGTTAGGTAATGTGCTGCTGACGGGTGCCACCGGCTACTTAGGAATTCACATCCTGTACGAACTCATCAACAGCGATGCCGAGAACATCTATTGCTTAGTGCGTGGCAAGACGGTTGAGAAGGCAGAAAGCCGTCTGCGCACCCTGCTCTATTATTATTTTGCCAATGCCTACAAGGAACTCTTCGGCACCCGCATCCGTATTGTTTTAGGTGATGTCACCAACGACCTTTCTGCGGTGTGTGGGGATAAAGCATCAACCATCTCTACCGTCTTCAACTGCGCTGCCGTCGTGAAGCACTTCAGTGAAGGCACGGAGATAGAGGACGTAAATATCGGCGGAGCCCAGCGCTGTGTGGACTTCTGTATCAAGACAGGTGCCAAGCTTATACACATCTCCACCGCTAGTACACGTGGACTGTGGGCAGGTGAAATCAAGGACGATGTCTATACCGAGCAGCGTCTCTACATGGGTCAGTATCTCGGCAACAAGTACATCTACTCGAAGTTCATGGCAGAGCGACTGATTCTCGATGCCGTAGCCCTGCACGGACTGAGCGCCAAGATCATGCGCGTGGGTAATCTTGCCGCACGCTCGACCGACGGCGAGTTCCAGGCAAACTTCTCGACCAACTCGTTCATGGGACGCATACGTATCTACAACATGCTGGGTTGCTGTCCGCATGGCATGCGCAACAAGCGCGTAGAGTTCTCGCCCATCAATGAGGTGGCCCATGCCATCGTGCTGCTGACCACCACACCGAAGGAGTGTACCGTGTTCCATCCATACAACATCCACTCGCAGTTCTTAGGAGATGTGTTGTCTGGGCTGACTTCTGTCACGGGCGGCATACGCTTCGTTGAGCAGGAAGACTTCCAGCAGGCCATGGACGAGGCAGGTCAGGACCCGCAGAAATCCAAACAGATGGCTGCACTACTGGCTTATCAGGACATGGCCCACGGCCAAAAGGCCACCGACGTGACGCGCGATAACGACTACACCACCCAGGTGCTCTACCGTCTTGGCTTCGCATGGTCGCCTACCTCGTGGGACTACGTGGAGCGCATGCTCACGGCCATCGGCGGCTTCGGTTTCTTCGAATAATATAGCAGAATGATGAATCAAGAAGATAGAGTTTCGTTCAACAAAGAGTATTGGCGATTCCTTTGGTCGTCAATACTCATTGCCCTCTCTGGCTGTTTAGGCAATGTTGTCGATGGTGTCATTGTGGGCAACCTGATAGGCGAGGACGCAGTGAGCGCCATCAACATCTCGCGGACGGTCATCCAGTTTATGTTCACACTGAGCATGCTGCTCTCCACAGGAGCTGGCATGCTGGTGGGCATGCAACTGGGCAAGAAGGACATGGCGCGCGCCTCCTACATCTATACCGTCTCGATGGCATCGTGCCTCGTGGTAGGACTGCTGCTAACCCTCACAGGACTCACAGTCCCCGGCACTGTTGCCGGATGGCTGTGTAAGAATGAACTGCTACTTCAGCCCACGCTCGACTACCTCCAGCCCATGCTTCTCGGTGCACCTGCCTATATGATGGTGTGGGCCATGGGCACGATGGTGGGCGTCGATGGCAGTCCGCGCCTTGTGAGCCTCGCCATCATGGTCGACAACGCTGTCAACCTCTGCCTCGACGTGGTGTTCATTCAGTGGTTCGACTGGGGCATCGCAGGTTCTTCTGCCGCAACCGTCGTAGGCCATCTTGTCGGCATTGCCATCATGTGCCGCCACTGGAAGAGTGAAGAGTTAAGAGTGAAGAGTGAAGAATTTGCTACCGCTGTCCCAAAGCTGGAAAGGCTACGTCTTGTACGTTTCTGGTCATCCCATACAGATGATGCGGAAGCATTGTGTGCCACACTCTCCAAAGAGAGAAATTTTTCACTCTTCACTCTTCACTCTTCACTTAAAGAAATCATCTCCCAAGGGGCTCCCTTGGCCGTCGCCTCCATCTGCCTGACGCTGCTGCTCTATAGTGCCAATACCATTGTGCTGTCAACGGTGGGGCGTACGGGTATGTTTGCTTTTGCGGTATGTATGAACCTGCTGCAGGTGTACAACTTGTTTCTGGCCGGTGTTTGTCGTACTATCCAGTCGTTGGGGGCTATCCAGGTGGGCAGGGGCGACAACGAGGTCTTCCGCCTGGTGTTGCGCAAATCGTTTGGTTTTATCACCATAGCTATGCTGACGACCTGTGTTCTGGTGTGGATTGGTGCTGAGACCATAGCCCGGTACTTCGGGGCGTCGGACGAAGGTATGATAACAGAGGGGGGACGTGCGCTGCGCATCTTCGCGCTGAGCTTCATTCCCTTCTGCTACATCTATGTGCTGATGATAGTCTATAAGCTCTACGGGCATCATCGCATGGCACTGTTCATATCGTTTGCGCTCTCGCTGACCGTCATCCCTGTGCTTTGGGTCATGGCACGCCTGGCACCTGAGGGGCTGTGGTACAGCTATCTGATAGCTTATCTGATAGAGGTGGTTGTCATCATGGTGGTCCACAGGGTGGAGCACATCCAATTCGCTATAAAGGTAAAAGAGTAAAAGTATAAAGGTAATAACGAAATAGAAACTATGTCAGAAATTCCTGCTCTTATCAACGACCTGGCCTATATCCTTGTGTCGGCCGGCATCGTGACTATCGTTTTCAAGCGCCTGAAGCAGCCCCTGGTGCTGGGCTACATCGTGGCCGGTTTCCTGGTGAGTCCACACATGCCCTACACGGCATCGGTGGTGGACACGGAGAATGTGCATCTGTGGGCCGACATCGGTGTCATGTTCCTGCTGTTCTCGCTGGGACTGGACTTCTCGTTTAAGAAGATTCTGAAGATGGGCGCTTCGCCCATCATATCGACCATTTCCATCATTTTCTGCATGTCGATGCTGGGTATCGTGGTGGGACACGGCTTCGGGTGGTCGCGCATGGACTGTATCTTCCTGGGCGGTATGCTGGCCATGTCGTCGACGACAATTATCTATAAGGCCTTCGACGACTTGGGTCTGCGCCAGCAGCAGTTTGCCGGCATGGTGATGTCGGTGCTTATCTTGGAGGATATCCTGGCCATTGTGATGATGGTGATGCTGTCGGCCATTGCCAGCGGCAACAACCCTGACGGAGGGCAGATGCTGGGTTCGGTGGTGAAGATAGGGTTCTTCCTGGTGCTGTGGCTGGTGGTGGGCATCTTTGCCATTCCTGCCTTTCTGCGTAAGGTGCGCAGCATCGTCAACGACGAGGTGCTGCTCATTGTGGCCTTGGGCTTGTGTTGTGCCATGGCTGTCTTCTCTACCAAGGTGGGGTTCTCGTCGGCCTTTGGTGCCTTCATCATGGGCAGCATCCTGGCCGAGACGGTGGAGGCTGAGCACATAGAGCACCTGGTAGAGCCGGTGAAAAACCTGTTTGGGGCCATCTTCTTCGTCTCTGTGGGCATGCTGGTGAACCCGCAGATTCTGGTGGACTATGCGCTGCCCATCCTGACGCTGGTGCTGACCATCCTTATAGGTCAGAGCGTGCTGGGCACGGTGTCGTTCATGCTGGGTGGCGAGTCGCTGAGGTCGGCCATGCGCTGTGGTTTCTCGATGGCGCAGATAGGTGAGTTCTCGTTTATCATTGCCTCGCTGGGACTCTCGCTGGGGGTCATCGGCGACTTTCTCTATCCCGTGGTGGTTGCTGTGTCGGTCATCACCACGTTCCTTACGCCTTATATGATACGTCTGGCCGTGCCTGCCTATGGGGCCCTGGAGAAACGTCTGCCGGGCAAGCTCATCACGCTGCTGAACCACCTCAGCATGAGCCACCCCGCGTCGACGAAGCAGAACAAGTGGAAGCAGCTCTTGACTCAGATGACGGTAAACACGCTGATATACTCTATTCTGACGTCGGCCGCCATCACTGTCATGTTTACCTTCTTCCTGCCCTTCATGCGCGAGGTGCTGCCAGGGTGGCAGCTGCACTGGTATGCCAACGCCATCACGGGTGTGCTGACGGTGCTGCTTATTGCTCCCTTCCTGAGGGCTATGGTGATGAAGAAAAACCGTAGTCCGGAGTTTCGTGCGCTGTGGGACGAGAGCAACGTCAACCGTCTGCCCTTGCTGTTCACTATTCTGGTGCGCGTGGTCATTGCCGTGGCCTTTGTCTTCTACATCTGCCATTACCTGAGCCGCTTCTCCAGTGCCGTCATCATTACCATTGGGCTCGTTGCCGTAGCCCTCATCGTGGTGTCGCGCTCGGTAAAGCAGCGCAGCATCAAGCTTGAGCGACTGTTCATACTGAACCTGCGCTCGCGCGAGATAGAGGCACAGGTCAGCGGAAAGAAGCGTCCGCTGTACGAGGGTCGTCTGCTCGACCGTGACGTGCACATGGCGGAGGTGGCCATTCCCATGAACTCGCAGTGGATGGGCGGCACGCTGAAACAGCTCGACCTGGGGCGTAAGTATGGCGTACACGTGAGCAGCATACTGCGTGCCAACTTCCGCCTGAACATTCCTGACGGCGACTACGTCATCTTCCCTGGCGACCGCCTGGAGGTCATCGGCAGCGACGACCAGCTAAGGCTGTTCGCACAGGCAGCGAAGACGGAGGTCATCGGTGAGGACTTCGACCTTGAGAACCGCGAGATGAAGCTGCGCCAGCTTATCCTTGGCGAGGGCAGCCCGTTCACCGGCAAGACGCTTATAGACAGCGGCATACGCAGTATCTACAGCTGTATGGTCATTGGCCTGGAGGAAGGTCAGGAGAACCTGTCGCCTGTCAATCCGCGGCGGGTCTTCCAGGAGGGCGACATCCTGTGGGTGGTAGGCGAGCAGGAGTCGCTTGACGCCCTCTTCAACGCGCATCGTGAGATATAGCTTGTTTCAGGGGTTAAGAAGTTAATACCACTGCACGGCGTTCGAGATGCTGCTGCGCTTGTCGTACTTCAGTGCGTCGGTCAGCGTGGCCGCGTTACAGCGGAACGAGAAGTTGTAGGAGGTGTAGGGTGCCAGCGTGATTTGACACGACATGTTAAAGCAGTGCAGGTCGCGCGACAGGCCTGCCGTGGTAAGGCTTATCTTCTTGGCTTCGAAGTCGTAGCCCGACGAGAAGTTGATGTTCCACCCTTGTGCCAGGGCTATGTTGCCCGTGAAGTTCAGGTTCTGGGTGAACTTATAGGGATAGCGCATGGTGTCGTAGTTAAACCTGCCTGACGTATTCTCGCGCATGTTGATACCATAGCTGATGTGCAGCGACCATGGGATGTTGAAGGCCATGTATCCGTCCTCGTCGGTCTCGGCCATCTCGCTGTCGCGTTGGGCGCCATGCTTGGCAGCTTCGGCCTTGTCGTCGATGTTGGTCTCAAGACCCGTGTCTATGTCCTTAGGCTGCTTGTCCTTGTCTTTGTCCTTGTCTTTCTTCACCTTCTCGCCACGTAGCCACTTGAAGAACTTGCTTACCTTCTCGTTGTTCAGGTTGTAGTCAATGGTCTGCGACATGCCCTGAAAACGTCCGAAGCGTCCCTTGCTATACTCTGTGCGGTTGCCCACGTACGGCGTGGCACCCACCGAGTCGGCTTCGTAGGCATAGGTGGCGAAGACGGCGTTCAGACTGAAGGTGTAGCTCTTGGTCAGCTTCAGTCGCAGCGTGGTGTTCAGGTCGCTCCACGGCTTCTCCTTTGCAGCCATGTTGTACGACATGTTGGCGCTGAGCTCGTCGATGAGGCTTACCTTCTTGAAGCCTGTTGAGTCTTCGTCCGACCGTATCTTCATCTCCACGTTGTTCGATATGGACATGTTGATGTTGCCTGCCATGCCCTTGCTGGGCGAGCCCAGGGTACCGGCCTCGAAGCGGTTGTACTCCACCTGCGTCACGTTGCCGTTGGCGTCAACCTTGTTGTAGGTGCCCCAGAAGCCGTAGCGCTCGGCGCTGAAGTCGGGGTGGTAGCCAAACGAGATGGAGGGCTTGAAGACGTGGCGTATGGCCTGCACCTTGTCGCCGAACAGCTTGCGGTTGGGTATAAACATACCGTACAACGTGGTAGAGGCCTGCAGCGAGAGGTTCCAGTCGTAGGCGTTGGCAAAGCCCTGTATCGTGTCGCGTACCTCTTTCTGGTTGTCCTCGTCCCAATGGCGGTCCTGCTTGTTCAGGTACATATAGTCGTTGAACGTCAGGTTAGGCGTCAGGTTCAGGTAGTCGAACAGCGTGAAGCTTCCCTGGAAGGTGAACTTATGTGACATGCCGTTCTTCCAGTCCTTCGCCAGGCTCGACTTCATAATCTGGCTCTCCTTGGCGTTGATCATGTTCGTCAGGTGTCCAGTATAGTCTACTGAAATCTTCTCGTACCACCGTTCGTCGCCCACCATCTTCTTGCGCTTGAAGGGGTAGAAGCGTGCCAGCGACAGGTTGATGTCGGCCAGCTTCAGCGTCAGCATCGAGTCGCGCATGTTCTGTTCCACGTTGGCCGTCGAGTTGATGGTCAGTCCTATGCTTGAGAACGTCACGCCCCATGCCACTGACGACGTACGTACCGACTGTGTCAGCGACTGCGGGTTGTACAGCGACGACAGGTTGTTGCGCTCAAAGCTCTCCGAGGCGTAGTTCACGCTGGCCCTCAGTGTGTTGTACGGGTTGGCCTTGGCGTCCTGGTTGTGCTGCCACTGTATCTTGAAGCTTGTATTCTTCTGGTAGTCGGGCATGTTCTTGTCGCCGGTCACCGTGTTCTGGTATTCCAGGTTGAACGTGCCCTGGTAGCGGTAGCGCTTCTTATAGTTGCTCTGTGCCTTCAGTCCCCACGAGCCCTTGGTGTATATCTCGCCGGTCAGCTTCAGGTCCATCTTGTCTGAAATGGCAAAGTAGTAGCCGCCGTCCCTGAGGTAGAAGCCTCGCGACGTCTCGTCGCCGTACGTGGGCATGATGAATCCTGAGGAGTAGCTCTTCGTGAAGGGGAAGAAGCCGTATGGTATGGCAAAGGGCAGCGGCACGTCGGCCACCACCAGGTATGTCGGTCCGAACACTACGTCCTTGCCCGGCCGTACCTTGGCGCGCGACATGGCGAAGTAGAAGTCCGGGTGTGGCAGGTCGCACGTCGTGTAGCGTCCGTGGTACAGAAACATATCGCCGTCCTTGCCTCGCTTCGACTTCTCCGACGTCATGTATCCGTCGTCCTGGGCCGTATAGACATTGTTGATAAAGCCCTTCTTGGTCTTGAAGTTAAAGGCCATGGTGTCCGTCTCGTATGTGTCGTTGCCCATCTTGAACACCGGCGTGCCATACTTCTGTCCCGTAGTGTCTGCCGACCCCATGGCGTGCACCAGACTTGAGTCCATCGACATCCATATCTGGTCGCTCTCGAGGTCCATGTTTTCGTATTTCACATGTGACTTGCCGAAGAGGTAAGCCAGCTTGGTGTCGCCCTCATACACCATCGAGTCCTCAGCCGAGTATTCCACGGGGGCGTCGATGCCGTTCTTTCTCTGGCGGTTCAGCGAGTCGGCGCGCAGCGAGTCGTCGACGGCCTTGTTATGCAGCCAGATGGCCCTCTGCAACGAGTCCATTACCAGTGTGTCGCCCGCCGCCAGCGAGTCGCCCCGCAGCGTGCTGTCCAAGGCAGTGCTGTCAGCCGTCAGTCGCTCCGCCTTCTTTATCGGCGTTGGCGTCACGGTGTCGGTGCTGTCCACGGTGGTGCTGTCGTCAGCCCTTCCCCCTTGGGGAAAGCGCAGCCGGGGCACCTCTGCCACCACAAATACGATGACAAAAAGCAGTAGGAATATGAGGGTTTTTCTTCTCACGGCTGCAAAGGTACATATTTTTACTGAAGAAAAAAGAACGAAGGATGAAGAAAATGCCCTCTCCTTGTCCTTTTTTAACAATAGCAGGCCAAAAGCGGCGTGCCACGCTTCCCTGCGGTGGTATTTAAATAGTAACTTTCTCTGTTTTTTTCTGGTAATCCGTCAGTTGTTCTTCTTATAGCTTGTGACTGCCCATACGGCCGTGACGGTTCCGATGGTGAGGAGAGATAGCAGCTGATGGGCCACGTCGTGGAGTCCGCCGCCACGGATGAAGACGGTGCGGATGGCATCGATGAAGTAGTGCATTGGGTTGACGTAGGTGGTCAGGTAGGCCCAGTCGGGCATGGAGCGCGTGGGTGTGAAGAGTCCGCTGAGCAGCATGATGCAGACTATGAAGAACCACATGACGAACATGGCCTGCTGCATGGTGTCGCTGTAGTTGGAGATGATGAGTCCGAAGCTAGAGAAGAACAGGGCCAGGAGCATGGCGAGCAGGTAGATGAGCCAAAGCGGTCCGGCGGGTGCGAGGCCGTAGACAAACCACGCCAGCAGTAGACAGACGGTGACCACGAAGAGGGCGATGAGCCAGTATGGGATGAGTTTGGATAGGATGAAGGCCCACTTCGATACGGGCGTGACGTTGATTTGCTCGATGGTGCCACTTTCCTTCTCGCCTACGATGTTGAGCGTAGGCAGGAAACCCGTCATCAGCATCATCACGATGGCCAGCAGGGCGGGAATCATGTAGAGCTTGTAGTTCTGCCCTTTGTTGTACAATACAAGTGAAGAGTGAAGAGTGCACACTCTAAACTCTTCACTTAAAATCTGGCTTAGGTAGGCCGAGCCCATCGAGCCCTTAGTGCCATTGACGGCATTGGCGGCAATGAGATACTGTCCGTCGCGAATCTCCAGGATGATGTCGGCCTGTCCTTTCTCGATGTCTTTCATAGCCTCGGCGTAGGTGGCCCGCTGTCCGTTAAAGATAAAATAGCGTGAGGCTGCTATCTGACCAATCAGCCGTTGCGACTCGACGGTATGGTCGATGTCGACAACATCGACACGGATGTTCTTCACCTCCATCTGCATCACCCACGGCATGACGCACATGATGATGATGGGAAACAAGATGATGAGCCGCGGCAGAAAGGCATTGCGGCGAATCTGCAGAAATTCCTTTTGTATGAGATACCTGAGCATAATTGAGAGTTGACAGTTATTCCAGCCTTACTTTGAACTTCTTCAGGGCGACAGTGAGCAGCAGGGCGGTCATGGCGGCGAGGATGGTGACCTCCTTCATCACCTCGCCAATGCCCACACCCATGATCATCAGCTTGCGCATGGCGTCGATATAGTAGCGGGGCGGCACGACGGCGGCTATCCACTGCAGTACCACGGGCATCGACTCCACGGGGAACATCATGCCCGAGAGCATCACCACGGGCATCAGCAGCACCATGGCCGAGAGAAGCAGGGCCACGAGTTGCGTCTGGGCGACGCTGGAGATGAGCAGACCCAGTGAGAGGGCTAATAATATGTATAATGTGGAGATGGCGATAATCCAGAACAGCGAGCCGGCGAGTGGCACGCCGAGCACATGGCGGGCCATCAGCAGAATGACAACGAGGATTGCGAAGGCCAGTACCAAATAGGGCACGGCCTTGGCGATGATGATGGTCAGCGGGCGTACGGGCGAAACGAGTAGCACCTCCATCGTGCCACGCTCCTTCTCGCGTACAATCGAGATGGAGGTCATCATGGCGCAGATGAGCATCAGCAACATGCCCATAATGGCCGGCACGAAGTTGTAGGCCGACTTCATCTGTGGATTGTAGAGGAGTGAAGAGTGAAGAGTGAAGAGTGAAGAATTTGCTGCCGCCAAAGTTGGGAATCCGGTAGAAAATTCTTCACTCTTCACTCTTAACTCTTCACTTAAAAGGGTCTGCTGTGCATAGGTGGTCCATTGCTGGGCCATGTTGGGGTCGGAGCCGTCGACGATTAGCTGCAAGCCGCTCTTACGGCTGGCGTAGTCGCTGGCGAACACCACGGCCATATCGGCCTGCTGGCTGCGGATGAGCCGCTCGGCTTCCTGTGGTGTATGGACGGTGGCGGTGATGGTGAAGTACTCCGACTGAGAGAGGCGTTCCACGGCCTGCTGTGTCTGATGGTCCATCTGCGAGGTGACCACCACCGTGCGCACATTTCTGACGTCGGTCGTGATGGCGAAGCCGAAGAGCAGCATCATCACCACGGGCATGCCGAAGAGGATGAGCATTGTGCGCTTGTCGCGCAGAATGTGCTTGGCTTCTTTGATGACAAAACTGATAAACTGTTTCATTATTGTTTAAATACAAGCGGTAGCAAATTGGCTTTCCCCTTCGGGCCGCCGAGCTAAACCTTCTTCACTTTTCACTCTTCACTTCTCACTTCTCTTGGCCTGCCGCGCCAGATAGGTGAACACATGGTCCATGTCGGGCTGATGGAACCGCGCTTTGAGCTCGTCGGGCGTGCCGAGGGCGCTGATTTTGCCGTCGACCATGATGGAGATGCGGTCGCAGTATTCGGCCTCGTCCATGTAGTGGGTGGTGACGAAGATGGTGATGCCGCGGCGGGCAGCGTCGTAGATGAGTTCCCAGAACTGGCGGCGCGTGGCAGGATCGACACCGCCCGTCGGTTCATCGAGGAACACCACGCCCGGATTGTGGAAAATCGAGACGGAGAAGGCCAGCTTTTGCTTCCAGCCCAGCGGCAGGCTCCTGACCAGCGTGTCCTTGTGCTCCGTGAACTGCAGTCGGCGCAGCAGCTCGTCGGTCTTTACTTTTATCTCTTCCTCTTTCATGCCGTAGATGCCGGCAAAGAGACGGATGTTCTCGGCGACGGTCATATCCTCGTAGAGCGAGAAGCGCTGCGACATGTAGCCGATGTGCTTCTTTATCTGTTCGTGCTGGGTGCGTATGTCGAATCCGCAGACGGTACCCGTGCCGCTGGTAGGTTGGTTCAGTCCCGTCAGCATGTGCATAGCGGTGGTCTTGCCTGCGCCGTTGGCCCCAAGGAAGCCGAATATCTCGCCGCGCCTGACGCTGAACGAGATGTCGTCGACGGCGTGGAACGTGCCGAAGGCCTTTACCAGATGCGATACCTCAATGACAGTCTCCCCAAGCCCCTCTGAAGGATGGGATGTTTGATTAGATAAGGAGGGGCTTGAGGAGGCTTTCAATGGCGGCGGATTGAAGATATCCCTGAACTCATCCAAGATGGCCTCGGGCGTTCCGACGCCCCTTAGCCGTCCGTGGTCGAGAAATGCCACGCGCTCGCAGCAGCGCACCTCGTCGAGGTAGGGCGTGGAAGCCACGATGGTGATGCCCTGCTCTTTCAGCGACAGGAGCATCTCCCATAGCTCCTTGCGGCTCACGGGGTCGACACCTGTGGTGGGCTCGTCGAGGAAGAGCACGCTGGGCGAGTGTACCAGCGCACAGGAGAGTGCCAACTTCTGCTTCATACC
Source organism: Prevotella sp. UBA2742 (assembly GCA_002353485.1). GTDB lineage: Bacteria > Bacteroidota > Bacteroidia > Bacteroidales > Bacteroidaceae > Prevotella. The sequence continues at coordinate 20,644 of DEJS01000003.1, read as the reverse complement.
GCCCGACAGTGCTCCGGCCTTGCGGTCTTTGAACCGCTCTATCTGCGAGTAGATGGCACGGATTGAGTCGTAGCCCGCCTCGACAGTCGTGCCGAACAGCGTGGCGAAGAACTGCAGGTTCTCCTCGACGGTCAAATCTTGATACAGCGAGAACTTGCCAGGCATATAGCCCACGCGGCAGCGTACCTCGCGCATCTGGCTGACGACGTCGAAGCCGTCTACCGCTGCCGTGCCAGTCTCTGGCAACAGCAGGGAGCAGAGTATGCGGAACATCGAGGTCTTGCCTGCACCGTCAGGGCCGATGAGTCCGAACACCTCGCCCTTCGAGACCGAGAACGATACATCGTCAAGTGCCTTCACCTGTCCGTAGTTTTTGCTCACATGATTCACTTCTATTGCATTCATAGCGGCAGCAAATTCTTCACTCTTCACTAAAAAGAGACCTCTCCGTACATACCAATCTTTATATAACCGTCGTTCCTGACGGCTATCTTCACGGCATACACCAGGTCGGCTCGCTCGTCGTCGGTCAGGATGGTCTTGGGCGTGAACTCCGAGCGCGAGGAAATCCATGTGACGGTGCCGTCGTACTCCTTCTTCTGCTGGTCGCCATAGTCGGCAAACACCTTCACCCGCTGACCTAACTTGACGGTTTGCAGTTGGGCCGAGGTGACGTAGGCCCGAAGATACATGGCTTGTGTGTCGGCCACCTTGAACAGTGGCTTGCCTGTGGCCACAAATTCGCCCCGCTCCACGTATTTCTCCAGCACCAGGCCTTTGGTGGGCGCGGTGACGTGGCATTTGCGGAGCATGTCGCGTAGTTGTTCTATCTGGACGTCTGCTGTCGAAAGTTGAGAGTTGAGGGTTGAAAGTTGAGAGTTGAGGGTTGATACCTGCGCATCCAACTGTTTCTGCAACACCTTCACCTGGCTCGTAGCATCGTCGAGCATCTTCGAGGGAGCCGCACCGTCAGCTACTAGCTCGCGGTAGCGTTGCTCGTCCTGCCGTGCCTTAGCCAACTGCTGGCGCGTGGCGGCTATCTGTCGTTCCATGTCTGGCTTCTGGCTCTGATATACCTGTTTGGTGGCTTCCTGCTGCTGTATCTTCAGCCACGTCTGCGTGGTGTCTATCAGACCTACCTCCTGACCAAGGCCGATGCTGTCGCCCTCATTGACGTCGAACGTCAGCAAGGCACCGTTCTGCTCTGCAAATACGGTGGTCTCAGTGGCCTCAAAGGTGCCGGTGGCATCATACGTTTTCTCGCTTTCTCCGCAGGCGGCCATCATCAGGGTCGTGCCTGCCAGTGCCAGTATCTTTCTCATACTCATTCCTAATATTAGTTGTTTGTGGTAAATTTGTTGTCGTAGATTTCCTTCAGCATTTCTATCTCGTGCATCGACTGTTGCACACGGGCAGCGTTCTCCTGGTTGATCTCGCGTAGCAGGTCGTTCACGTCGATGATGCCGTGTGCGAGTTTCGACTCGGCAGCCTTTCTCACAGCCGACCGTAGCATGATGATCTCATCGTCGTCGGCCATCAGTTTTCGGTATCGGGCTATCTCTTCCTGCTGCTGAATCTGCTCCAGACGGTTGTTGAAGAGGAACACCTCTCGGTTCGACTCCGTCACCTCGCGCTGCAACTTCAGTTTCGCCTTGTCGTTCTTGCGCGTATAGAGTGCACCGATGTTCCAGGTGAGACGGGCACCTATCACGCCGTTCAGACTCCACCGATGGCGCATCATGTCCTCGAACATGTTCAGGCCGGGATAACCATAATACCCCTGTGCAAACACGCCAAGCCGGGGCATTAGCGCCGCGTTAAGTCCTCGTTCCTGTGCATCGGCCAATCGCAGCTGGGCATCGAAGAGTCGCATCTCCGGACGGTTAAGTGAAGAATGAAAAGTGAAAAGTGAAGAATCGCCTGCGGATGGTATGGCGGCAGCAAATTCTTCACTCTTCACTCTTAACTCTTCACTTCTCTGTATTTCCTTCACCTCCATGCCGCAGAATGTCGAAAGCATCGCCGTCAGCATTCGTTTCTGCGACTCTAAGTTGGTGGCCTGCTGAACCACGTTCAGCCGTTCTGCCCTGACGTTCTGCCAGTCGCTCTCTGCCGCCGTGCCGCCTTTCACCATGGCTTGCAGCTTCCGTTCGTTAGCGGCCAGCAGTTCCTGCAGGTCGCGGTTCAGCAGCATCTGCTCTTCCAGCATGAGCAGCGAGAAAAACATCTCGTTCACACGGCGGCGCACGGCATATAGACTCACTTCCGTCTGTGCCGACTGCACGTTGCCCTGCTCACGGGTAATGTTCTTCTGGCTGCTGATGGCACCGCCGTCGTAGACGGTCTGCTGTAGGTCGATGCCTATGCGGTACTGGGCTTTCTTCAGCCCCTCCATGTCGATGCCCATGCCGCTCATCATGGTCTTCATCTCGTCGGGCCATGCCGTTACATCGCTCTGATAAGTAGCCTGTGCCGAAGCCGATAACTGTGGTAGCCAGCCCTTTTGAATGTTAGCCACCGTCAGCTCTGTGGTCTTCTCGATGAGGCCATACTGCCGTATTAGCGGATAGTTGCGCTCTGCAGCCCGCTGACATTCGTCGAGTGTCTGTCCTGTGGCCCATGCCGGCAACAGCATCATGATAAATAATATCTTCTTCATTTCCTACTAATATTGTATTTCTGGGTGCAAAGGTACAACTTTTCTGCATTTTACGTATTATCCGCACGAACAAAGAAATGTCCTTTTTGTTCGATTTTGATATTAAAGCCGCCGGCACATATTAAATGATACACTGGTACGCCGATACGCCGTTACAACATAATGGTTCCTGTCTTACGATAACGAGCCTTATAGACGTTACCTTCTCTCGTTTCGCCCACCTTTACGGCCAGACGGTCATCTACTAAGCGTTTAATCCTGACTCTTGCAGCACCTTCGCTTGTCATGTTGAAACAGCGCATCACGTCGTCAACACTGAATTCCTCTGGCAAACGGGCAAAGCTCTCGAAGGTCTTTTGCCGACGCTGCACGTTGACTGATGCATCCTTCAGCTTGTTGTCGAAGTAGGCCTCGGCCATGGCCCCGAAGTAGTAGCGTTGGCAGGCGTACTGGATGTTGACTATCAGTTCAGCCAGACGCCAGTCCGTCTCATCGGTCTCAAACTCGCCACACCAGTAGTCACCGTCCTGATGCATCTTGTCCCAATGGCGCATCACGATGAACGGCGCCGAGAAGTTCAGCCCGTGGTAGGCACAACGCTTGAGCAGCATCTCGTCGGCACGCGAGTCGTTCTCCTTGGCGTCCATCATGCGGCGAGCCGTCCAGTCATAGAGTTCGTCCACAATCTTGTCGAGTGTCAGCAGCCCCTTCATGCGGTCGAGCTTCACGGCCCACTCCTTCAGCCGATTGTCGCTGTCGTAGTCAACAGTCGTTTCTCGCTGGAGCATCTCGAAGTTGGTGGCGGGCAGCGGTATGCAGGTCAGTCGGGTGGCCAGACCAGAGCCGAAGTTCTGCTCGTTCACCTTCTTTTTCAGGGCGATGGGCGTGCCTGTGTAGATAAAGTTCCAGGTGACGATGAAGTCCTGCAGGATGGAGTCCACATTCGAGTACGCCTGACCGTCCTCCTCGTTGTGGAACGCCTTCAGCTCCATCGAGAACTTGTCTATCCACGAGCCGCCCTTCTGCACCGTCACCGTGTTGTCCAGCTCCGTGTCGAAGGTCAGCATGTGCAGTTGCATCTCCTGACCATCCACCACCTCCACGGCGTTCACCATGTCCTGGATGAACTGTGCATTGGAGGTTCGTGCCGGATGCACGCGAACTACCACCTTCGGCTTCTTGGGCTTATCCTTGTTGGCGCCCTTGGTCTTCATCAACTCTCTGTAGGCATTGATGGCATCCTTGCCCACCTTGTCGGCCTCTACGATGGGTGCCGCCAGCAACTTAAAGAGCCTTGTGGCGAACGACTTGCCGCTGGCAGGGTCGCCGATGATGAGCGTCGAGTTATTGAGCCTGCGCAGCTCCTCTGGCCGATGATAGAAGCGATAGGTACAGCGCGTCATGAGCGTCATCAGCAGTCCGCCGCCCACGAACAGCGCCGCAGGATACTGGTTCTTCTTCAGTCCCTTCGTGATGTCCTTCAGCAGAGGGAAGTGCTCGCTCAGTGCCTCGATCTCCGCACCCCACTCATCGAGTTGAGAGTTGAGAGTTGAAAGTTGAGAGTTGGCGGCAGCAAAATTTTCACTCTTCACTCTTAACTCTTCACTTCCAACGATGTCCTGATACGTGCGGCCCGTGGCCTTCTGAATCGCCTCCAGCATCGCCTTGCTGGGCTGGCTGGCGGCATACTTGCGTTCCTTCTGTGCCACGCAGTCGGCAGCACTCTGCACCGTCTGGCCGACGTTCTCGTCTCGCTCGTCGATGATCTCCCTGACCCACGGCTGACTCTCCACGATGCGCTGCACCAGGGGCTTGTCGCCGTCGAGCATAAGCAGCAGGTCGGTGGCCAGCTTGAGACTCTCGTTGTGACGGTTGCTATCGGCTGCGCAGGGCAGTTTGTCGCCATAGCGCGCATCAATAATACGCTGTATGTCATAGCCGCGCCACATCACAGAGGTCGATACTTGCTCAGCAGAAAACTGATAATGCAGTGGCTGCGTTTTCTTGTCACGATATTGGGGAGTGTACTCCCTGTCGAAATCCTGATCATAATAGTCGAACAATAAATCTTCGTTGATGTAAAGTATATCTTCCTCCTTGGGAGCAAAAGAGTTTCGTGTGGCATCAATGCAGCTCTGGTCGGCCTTGTAGCCCAGTGCCTTGGCGAACACAATCTGATTGTCGGCCAAGTTGCCGTCCTTCGCGTTAGCCGTAAACACGATGCGGATGCCCTTCTTCGACGATGTAATGTGTACCAGCGCCGTGCGAGCCATCAGTGCCTCGTTGGCCTTCAGTGCCTCGAATACCGCCGTCGGATTGTTCACATGGTCTATGTCGAGCATCACCAGTCCGTTCAGATGGCAGTCGGCCAGTCGGCGATGGCAGAAGGGCTTCCCATTGGCGGTAGGCGTGGCATCAAACTCACGGCAGGAGAAGATAAAGGCCGTCAGATTGTCCTTCAGCTCCTGTGCAAAGGCCAGCAGCCGCTCCTCGTCGGTCTTGGCGAAGAATTTCTGGCGTGCCGCCTCCTTCTTCAAGCCGCGCTTCTTGGCCAGAAACTTCCCGTAGTCCGTCTGCTTCAGCCAACGGTCGATGGCTTCAGCGTCGTGTTGCTCTACAGCCTCCAGTATCTCCCTTCGGCTGTCAATCTTCCAGGCAGTAGAGGTGCTGCGCACGCTCTCCCAGAACTTCTCCCGGCTGCATTGTGCAGCCTGAGAGAAGTGCGTATTTTCCTGATAACAGAATCCCATACGATTAAAGTGTTTGTAAGTCAGTGATATAGAATCCATTCTCATGACGGTCGTTGTTCTCACCCCAGGTGCGATGCTTCCAGTAGCCCTTCACCACGTAGGGCTGCTGCTGGTAGTACTGCGTGTCGCGGTTCTTAGAGGCCAGCTCGCCCGTCATCTCACCATATATGGTGTCGCCGCCACGCTTCATCGTCACCCCACGGCTCTTGAAGTACTCCGTCGAGCCGTCCTGCTTCTGATACTGTCGCTCCTGATAGGTGCCTACAGCTACGATTGTTACTAATGCTTCCATGATTCTTACAATTTTTAAGGTTCAACAAAATTCTATCAAGTCCAGTTCGCGGTCTATCAGGGCGTTCTTCGCGTCGCGGGCCGTCTCGTCCACCATCCCCATCACCGTGGCCGTACCATAGTCCTTGGGAAACGAGCCGAACACCTTGATGCGCTCCAGCGACTCCTTCACCCAGCCCCACGGCAGCTTCCTGACCAGCTCGTCATTATGTCGCACGCGCGGCTGGCGGTTGTACGCCTTGAAGGTTAAACGACCCGTCTGCTGATCCACATACAGCACACCTTCCACTCTCTTGCCATTCATCACCTGACTGATCAGCTCGATGGCATTCATTACAAATACAAACTTTTTCATCTTTTCCGAATTCGAATTAATGAGCATCGGAATTGCAAGGTTTTAGTTGAGCTCATTCGTACGTACACATTTCCCTGCTCATCCTCCGACTCGGTTATTATTATTTACTCTACAGCGGTAGCGTTTTATTAGTTAATAATGATTTCTTGCGTTCCTTTCAGGCGAACCACTCCTCCGTTTTGCATACCAGCCTGCTTCAGGCCGTCGCTCATCTCCCAGTGTCGGCAGCAGTATCGCTGCTCCACCTTCAGCCACATCTTCTGGCAAATCCTTGTGCCGTCTTTCTCGACATCCTTGTGCTGGCACGAGGCGCACATCTTGTTCACCCTCTGATGATAGCCATTCATTACTGTTTCATTCTCTGTCATTTCTATCTGTTTTTTTTGTTTGACGATGCAAGGACAGTGCAAACCGAATGCAGAGAGCTCGCTCTATGCTGAGGTGCAGCCTGTTCTCGCGATTTTCAATTGCAAAGTTAAGAACTCTTTCTGGGCCTCGCAATAGCACTCTCCTCGATTCGGAAACAGTTCGGAAGCCCTGCTATCCCATTCGGAAAAATCTTCGGAAAATCGCCGCTTACCGCCCCTTCATCAGATTGAAAAACCGCTTCACGATGTTGTTCCTCCGCGTCGTCTCCTGCGCATCGCTGGTGTCGCGAAACGTCCACTGGAACAGCTGTCCTCTGGGGGCATCCATCATCTTCGACACCGACGACTCGCAGGGCAGTCCGTCCAGCTGCAACTCAACGGAGAGATAGTCGAGGAACCGTTGTGCCGAGTCGAACGACGGCATGTCCTCTGTAGATTCCATCGCCACCTTCAGCCAAGCGTAGTCAAACTTCCTCCTTAGCAGTTTCTCTGCCCTCAGCTGCACGATAGCCTGCCTGATACGCACGGCTATCGCGCCTTGCTCCAATGGCACCGATTCCTCCGTGCTCACCACCTCCACCTCTGGGCACAGGCTCACCATGCCCATAAACCGCTCAAATGCCGCATCGTCGATGCGCAACGTCACTTGTTTCATCGTTTCTTCCAAGTCGATTTGTGAGCGAGTAGGGGGATTGCTGCAGCTTTTCACCTCACGAGGACTCTCACTCCGCTCGGATTAAACACAAAATGAATATCGACTGCAAAATTACGTGTTTTTCATCTCACGGCCTGAAAACAAAAATGGCCATTTCCGAACGACCGGAAATGACCATAAACGACCAGAAGATATCTCTATTTATTGCCCTTCGACCATCAACTGCCTGAACTTCTCCTTCATCGCCAGGAAGTCGGCTCCCGTGTAGGGTTCTTTGTCAGGATTGGTATAGTCGCTGAATGACGACTTGTTTTTCACCCTCCCAGCGCCGAACTCCAGGCCGAACTCCTCCCACGTAGGCCTGCGGATGGCTCCTGCGTCCATTGCCGCCCTCACAGGCATCAGCACGTCCTTCGGCTTCTGCTTGCCCTCCATCAGCTGGCGCAGCAATGTGATTACGGCAGCAGCCTTGGAGGCATTGACGACCATCGTGGTCTGTGGCGGTTCCGACGTCTGGGCAAGGCTCTGCTCATAGTCATCGCGCAGCCAGTGTACCAGCAGGTCGATGGTTTGCCGCTGCGACCTGTCGCGCAGGCTCTTGCCGTACTCCCTGACGCGGCCTATCGTCGTGGGTATGTCCATCGGATTGCTCACCACTCCGTCGTGGCCGTAGTCCGGCTCCGTCATGGGGCGCATCTCTATGCCCAGCTCCTGGCACGCCAGTTGGCGCAGCATCACCTGTGCCAGTATGGCGCGAAGGGCCTGCCTGGGTGTGTTCATATAGTAGAGGCGCGCGAAGATCTCGTCCAGCCGTCCGATGTCCTCATAGAGTGCGCCTGGCAACTGCCGCAGACGGCTGTCAATCTGGCGCAGCCCGCTCCACAGACGGTTGTCGTGCCGCAGACGCCACTGCTGCCACAGCCGCCGTGCGCCCTCCGATGCCATCCGCTCAGGCCACCACTCGCTGCATCGCTCGTTCAGCATCGTCCGTCCGCATATCGACTTGCGCTGCTCTATCAGGCCGTCGGCCAGCCGCCTTACCTCCTTGCTCTCAGCCGCCATGATGCGCTCGATATAGAGCGCACGCTGCTGGCGAGCCTCACGGCTCAGGTCGTGACGGCTACCGCGAAGCCAGATGTCGAGATAGGTCTTCAGCTGCCCCAGGTCGGCCTTGCCGGCATCCTTCAGCAGCACGTGGTCGAGCACGAAGGCCGCCTCCTGCTCTGCCTCCTCGGCGTCGCTCTTAGGCAGCAGCGGCAGTCCGCTCAGCCACGGCTGCCAGTCTATCTGCATCGACGACAGCGGCATCTGGTTCTTCAGCTCGTCGGCATCCACCGTCACCCACAGCCAGCCGTGCCGCTCTACGACCACCTCCGTCACCCTGGCCATCATCATCGGCTCGCCGCTCTGCGCCAGCAGGTCGCGGGCCTTCTGTAACCAGTCGTCGCCCACATAGCCGATGCGCCTGCCCAGCACACGGGCCGTCACGGCGTCAGGGTTCTCATGGCACTCGGAGGTGGGCGCCAGCACCACGAATGGCGCCTCGTCCCTCACCCAACGGAGCATCTCGAGCGTGCGCACGTGCATCTCCTCAGTGTCTGGTTGCCCAGCCACCTGGTCAGGATTGGCGGCGTAGTGTACGCCCGTTATCTTCAGCCGATGCTCCGTCATTGTTAGCAGTTCTATTTACAGCCCACAAAAGTACAAAAATTCCACCACATTCTCGCACAAAGAGAAGGAATTTTGAGAATTTGCAACGTCTTCCGACATATTTCTGCCATTATGCAACATCTTGATTCTCTGACCACTGTTCGCACTGCTTAAGAACAATGTTCATCGCATCTTCTGCTTCTTCAGGTGGGTACTTATATTGTTTCAATAATCTCTTAACTAAACGACGCATATTAGCACGTTCTGCTTCTCTGCGATTCCAGTCGATAGTGCGGTTCCTTCTAAGCATGTCTGTTAGCTCCTTTGTAAGTGCAACCAATTGGTCATTAGAATAGAAATCCTTTACAGCCTGTGGACGAGTCAAGGCATCATAGAAGGCTTTCTCTTCATTTGATAAGCCAAGGTCATTGCCCTGCTGTTCTTCATCCATCATTTCCTGAGCCAGTTTTAGCAGTTCTTGTATGACCTCTTCATTAGTGATTAAGCCATTGACATAACGGTTAAGCGTCTCACTGAATCTGTTGCTGAACAACTCGCCAGTGACAAGGTTTGAACGAATCATGGTTCGAACACGACCACGAAGTAAGTCTTCCAACAACTTTGCAGCAAGGTTTTTTTCCTTCATCTTCTTGACTTCTTCCATGAATTTTTCATCGAAGAGGGAGAACTCTGTCTGTTCGTCAAAAAGATTAACCACACCATCACTCTGCACACTTTGTTCAATGAGAGATGCAATACGCTGGTTGATTTCCTTCTTTGTTACCTTTCCAGGACTCTGGAGTCGAATGATCAGGATGCGAACCGATTCCATGAAGCTGACCTCAAACCGTTCTTCTTCGACAAATAACGAACGGCACAATGTCACAGCCTGACGTAGCAAAGATGCATTCTTAATGAAGTTCTTACAGTCATCTGCCATGTTAGGTGCAATCATGAAATTGACAGCTCCCTTAATCAGTTGAGCACGTTCAGCAGGGCTTCCATGATGGAACTTGCTGTAATCATATCCATGAAGGAGGTCACGGCAGATTTCAAGTTTTTCCTTGAACTCTGAGTATGCCTTTTCTTTGATGTCGTTATTGCCGTAGTTGTCTCTGTCACGCTTGGTATAACGCTTCATGGCATCTTTCAAAGCTGCCGCGATACCCACATAATCCACTATCAAGCCACCTGCTTTCTCTGGGAATACTCGGTTCACTCTGGCAATAGCCTGCATCAGATTGTGGTCCTTCATTGGCTTATACACATACATCGTTGCCAGCGAAGGCACATCAAAACCTGTCAGCCACATATCCACCACGATGGCAATCTTCATGGGGTCGTTTTCATCCTTGAATTTCTTGGCAAGTTCTTTCTTGTAGGCTTTACTGCCAATGATGTCTGCCCATTCCTCAGGATCCTGATTGCCACCAGTCATCACCACCTTCACCTTTTCTGTCCAGTCAGGACGGAGTTCCAGAATGCGCCTGTATATCTTCATCGCTATCGGACGGGAGTAAGCCACTATCATTGCCTTACCACAGCATACGTACTGGCGATTATCCTCATAGTGAGAGATGATGTCTGTCACAAGGTCGTTGATCGTTGCATCATTACCCAGCAGCGCATCCATGTGCGACATCTCCTTCTTGTTCTCCTCAAGGTCTTCTTCCGAGGCTCCTTCCTGCCTTAGCCTGTCATACTCAGCATCAATCTGAGCCAGCACCTCGTCGTTGAGTTTCAGCTTGATGACACGACTCTCGTAATAGACAGGTCTTGTGGCTCCATCCTTTACTGCCTGCGTCATGTCATAGACATCGATATCATCGCCAAACACTTCGCGGGTATCCCTGTCTTTGTCTGATATAGGCGTACCTGTAAAACCGATATAGGAAGCATGAGGCAACGAGTTGCGAATCTTGCGAGCTGCACCGATATGCACATTGCCTTCTGTATCGACTTTTTCTTCCATGCCATACTGTCCGCGATGTGCCTCATCCGTCATCACGATGATGTTCTGGCGGTCTGAGAGTGGCCCATCCCAATCATCAAATTTCTGCATGGTGGTAAAGATGATACCACCCGAATTGCGGTTCTTCAGCATGGCTTTCAGCGAAGTGTCATCATTCTCTGCATTACGACTGGTGCATTGTACAGGTCGCTGGCGTAGGAAGTCAATGGTGCGAGAGAACTGCCCATACAGCTGTTCGTCCAGGTCGTTACGGTCTGTAATCACCACAATCGTGGGGTTCATTTGTTGCACCTTGGGATGGTGCGCTAAGAATACCATCGAAAGGCTCTTGCCTGAGCCTTGCGTATGCCAGAACACACCAATCTTTCCATCGCCTTTTACAGCTTCCTCAGTCTTTAGGGCTGCTTTCTCCACTGCATAATACTGATGATAGCCTGCCAGAATCTTGGCATAACTGCCCTCGCGCACATCGAAGAGCATATAGTTCTTCAGCAGGTTCAGCAGCACCTTCGGCGTGAATACCGACTTAAAGGCAGTATCATAGTCAGCCACTTCTCCCGTTGGCTGTTTCCATTCCATGTATCGGTCTTCCTTCGCGGTTATGGTGCCTATTTTGGTAAGTGCCATATCACTCATCACATTGAAGGCATTATAGATGAATAGCGAGGGGATGAACTTCTGATAGTTACGCAGCTGCAGATAGGCTTCGCTGGCATCCGTCTCTTCTCTGCTGGGTGATTTCAGTTCGATGACCACCAATGGCAGCCCGTTCACGAATACCACGATGTCAGGTCGTTTGGTGTCGAGTTCCTGCATGGTGAATTGGTTCACCACCAGGAAGTCGTTCTCGTCAGGATGCTCAAAGTCTATCAGTCTTACAATTCTTGTCTTCTGTCCCTGTTGCATTTCCACGCGCTCATTCTCACGCCCATAGTAGGCCAGGTCTTCGCGAGCCACCCAGGGGTTGTCGTTCGTCTCGCTGAACGTCACCTCAATGCCATACTGCAGCATTTGCGTGAACTTGAAATTGCACTCATAGAGCGACGAGCCCTCTATCTGATGCAGCTTCTTGATAGCTTCATCAATAGCCGACGTGGGCAGCGTTGGGTTGATGCGCTGCAAGGACTCCTGCAACACATCATGTAATAACGGGTTGGAGTAATTACGCACTATATCAGGACCGTACTTGTAGTTGTATCCCAACTCTTGGAACAAAGCAATCAAGGCCTGTTCGTATTCGGCTTCTGTGATTCCTGCCATAATAATTATTATTTAGTTTCACTTTCTCCAGAATCTCTAGATTTTCCAGAATCTCTAGATTTCCCAGCCCTTAGCAACTCTAACTCACGTTCCAGCGAGCCAATGCGGGCTTTCAGGGTAGCTATCTCTTGCTCTTGCTGAGCGATGATTTGTTTCTGTGTGCCTCGCATATCGAGGCGGGCCAAGCAACTTCAACTGGTTAGTGGCACTAACCACTTCATTCTTATCTGCCTTCAATTTGGTCTTCAGATACTTCCAGTAGTTGCAAGTCTTGGCATAGTCTGGCTGTTCGTTGATGGCACCAATCACGTCGAGCACAGAGAAGAACCACTTGTTATCCTCCTCGCTCCACACCGCTCTCACCTCGTGGTCTTTATAGAATCGAATAGATACTTTATCCATAAGCCTACACTTTGATTTGACCTGACATCAGTTTGGGGAGAAGGGTGTCGCGGAGAGTGGAGAGACGGAGATTCTCTTGGTGACATCCTAAAATCTTCTTATCCATTTCTTCAACGATTTCTTCAAATCCTAATAAAATTGAATTAGAAGGAATTATGATTTTTAGACCATTTAATGTATCTTTGTTTATACTTCCAAAGACTGTTCCTTCTCCATTATATACATCAAATCTTCTTTTCATTGATTGGAGAAGGTAAAAGATATATGAATGGCAATTATTATTTGATTTTATTGAAGCTAATCCTCTACCAATACAGCATTTGTCTGTTGCAACATTTATATCTCCTACAGGTGCACGAACGCTTAAAAGTGTACTTAAAGGTTCTGCAAATCTCTTGGGCTCTGTAGTATATAATCGTACACTTGGATACCTGAAACCGAATTCAGTACGACCTTGATAAAAAAATATACCTTCACCCTTTTCGTTGTAAGAACTTCCTGCAGGTGATTGCCCCATCGTAATATCTGCAACATCTCCTAGTCTTCCCACTCTCCATCCTTCAGGAATCATTCCAAGTTCTGACTCTACGAATTTGCCATTTTTGAATGGGGCAAAGTCAATGAACCAATGCTTGAAAAGAGCCTGAGCCAGAGCCTCAAGGTTCTCACAGATACGCCGATTCACAGCGATTTTGTCATCGAGGGCTGAGAGGATGGAGGCTATTGAACGTTGCTCTGACAAAGGGGGAAGCGTAAATTCATAATTACGCATTGTCTTCAAGGAAATATGCTTGATTGTAGATCCTGTAGACATGCAATTCAAATACGAATTGAAGTGAGGACTTTGTAACTGAAAATAGATATATGATGAATCTACAAGAACAGGATTTGGATTGATGTAACATGCACCTTTGCCAAGCACACATTTTTCCCCTTTGTATCGAGCAATATTTCCAATAGTCCCATCGATTGAAAATAATATTGTATTCTCATTCAAAGGCTTTGAATATTTTAGGTATTCTTCATGTGTAGTTTTTTTTGTTGGGTCATTGTCAACAATCACACCATCACAAAGATTTTTAGCATTGACGAATATATAGTCACCTCTTTCAACAAATAATGGTGCTTTATGTAATCCGTCACTCAATTCAGTACATATATCGCCTAATTTCACTTCTTTCCACTCACTCATACACCTTCCTCCTTTCTGATAACTTCCCAATGACCTGTTTTGTCAGAGCCAAAAGGACCCATTGAAATATCTTCAATGACTTCAGCAACTTTATATTCTTTCCACTCTTCCATAAATGAGAATTTAAAAGATAATATCATAATAACCAAAATCGCGCAATTGAGATAGCTTTTTCGTGACATCTTGATTCCATTTCGCAACATCAGGACGATGCTTCTTATCATAGCAAGCTAATATCTTATCACGCATATCTGGTTCTAATAGTCCTTCCAAAATATACCTTTGTTCTTCTGGATAAAATGCCAAAGTATATTTGTGTAACTTCTTTATCAATCCTAAAGCCTCTCCTACGACCCCATTAATATTCTGTTCATCCAACTCCATAACGAGGTTACTCATGCTCAATCCGTGAACATATTGAGAGATATAGGAAAGCAAATTGAAACCTTTACAACAATCGATTAGCTCATACAACTCGCTCAATTTATATTGATTTTTTTCTTTCTTACATTCTTTGAAATCCTTAAACTTCCAGTTCCTATCCTCTACTATTCGGTCAAAAGCAGCCTTGTTTATTTGATTAAGCGGAGAGGTATCAAGCATTTCCTGTGCATTTCGTATCAAACGCTGACGATGTTTGCGATTATAATTTATGGCTTCTTGCGATTGCTTAAACTCTTCTTCAGGCAAGCTATCATCGTTTTCTGTTTCTTCTGGCAGAACTTTTAAATTGTGCTCGCAGCCATCTATCACATACAAGCTGTGTCTTAAGATAAGCAAATCTTTATCTGGCTCCATATATACCAGACGGAATACTGCAACACAATCACCTAACATTCTTAAAAGGCAATTCGCAGAAACATAGTCCTTATGCTCCCACACAACCTTTATGAAGGTGTCAAATGATTTAAGGCGAAGATAACAGAAATGAGCCACGTAACCTTTCAAAAACTGAACAGAAGCATAATTATACAGATTAGTCAGTCTTTTCACAGTATTCATATACATGTAAAAAGAATATAGGAATCTATTTATGGTGATATAACCAAATTCCTCGGTTCCGTCTATGTGATATTTTAGTGCCATTATTTGTATTCTTTCATTCTTCCATCATTCCTTCTTCCTTTCTGACAACTTCCCAATGACCTGTTTTGTCAGAGCCAATGCGGCGGATGAACTCACGGCTTTGGAGGGTTTTGATGGTACGGGCGATAGTAGGACGAGAGAGGTTACACTGTGCAGCTAACTTCTCGTAAGAGTAATCAGGATATGAACTTATCGCATCCAAGACAGTCTGCTCAGTCTTTGAAAGCTGGGGCGCATCCACTTTTACAGTATCATTTACAGTATCATTTACAGTATCATCGTCTTCCCGCATCAGCCTGAGCAGGTCAAGTTGGGTGGCTATCACACGGTCGGCAATAAAGTCAATAAAGACCTCTGGACGAGTATGAGCAGCCTCTAACGAATAGATGTATTCATGACGCAGAACGGCAGGAATAATAGCAATGGTAAACCCATTGCGCAATAAAGCGAGATTCATCAGCAGACGCGCCACACGACCGTTGCCATCCACAAAGGGATGGATAAACACGAAACGCTGATGCAGGGTGGCTGCCAGTTCTACAGGGTGCAGCCTCTTCTCATTCTCGTTATACCATTTCACAAGTTTCTGCATTTCAGCAGGAATTTTAGACACTGCCGATACTGCATAACGGCTGCCACTGATATACACTTTCACCTCACGATATTTTCCAGCTTTCTCAGCATCTATCTGCTGATAGAACAGACGATGAAGAGCCAGGATGTCCTCTTCTGCAAGACCTTCCTTTTCGGTAATCTGGTAGATATAGTCGTAGGCCTTGGCATGTCCTACCGCCTCATAATGGTCGCGCAGGGGCTTACCCTCAATTGTCAGTCCGTCCTCAATGACGACTTTGGTTTCTGACTCTGTCAGACTGTTGCCTTCAAGGGCATTACTCGTATAGGTCAGTCCCACACGGTAGTATTCACGCAACGATTTCAGCGTTTCGGGCGGCAGAGGTCTGTATGCTGACAGCAAACGGTTGTTCTCGTCGGCTTTCCTGAACTTATCTGTTAATTCATTCATACTCCTTCCTCCTTCACGTTGAATCCGATCCCAGCGAGTTTCTCACGAATGCCTGCCTCAAGGCGATGACTTTCTGCAAAGAGGTCTCCGAGTTCATTGGTGAGTCGCGCCATCTTTTCCTCGAAGGGCTCTGCATCTTCTTCCTCATCAGCGATACCAACATAGCGGCCTGGGGTGAGCACCCAGTCCTGTTTGCCGATCTCCTCGATGGTAGCCACCTTGCAGAAACCCTTGACATCTTCAAGGGTACCGTTTTCGTAAGCACGGAACGTTGCTGCAATGCGCTGAACATCACATTCCTCAGCAGGGAGGCTGGCCCAAGGCTTGTCTTCCTTCTTGACGGTATCGTAGCGTACCAGGTCGTCGCTGAGTTCGCGATGGGTTCGGTCAACCATCATACCCATCTCCCTGGCATCGATAAAGAGCACCTTGCCGGGATTCTTTTTCTTGCGATTAAAGAACCATACGCAGACAGGAATAGACACGTTGTAGAACAACTGGTTAGGCATCGCAATAATACCTTCCACAAGGTCTGCCTCAATCAGTCGTCTGCGGATATCTCCTTCGCCACCTGTTGTTGTCGTCAAAGAGCCGTTGGCAAGAACAAGACCGATGCGTCCTGTCGGCGAAAGGTGATGTATCATGTGTTGAATCCAGGCATAGTTGGCATTGCCCTCTGGTGGAACGCCATACTTCCAGCGTACATCATCTGCCAGACGGCTTGCTCCCCATTCACTCATATTAAACGGAGGATTAGCCATGATGAAGTCGAACTTCTTGGTGGCATGTTTATCGTCGCCGAAGGAGTCACCCCAACTGTCGCCAAGGTCAGCTTCCAAACCACGAATGGCTAGGTTCATGTGTGCCATCTTCCAAGTGTTGGCATTAAACTCCTGACCATAGATGGTGACATTGCGGAGATTACCCTGATGCTGCTGAACGAACTTGGCACTCTGCACGAACATACCACCAGAGCCACAGGCAGGGTCATAGACACGACCTTCGAAGGGCTGAAGCACTTCTACAATGGTGCGGACAATGCAGGAGGGCGTGTAGAATTCACCACCTGACTGTTGGGTTTCAGCCGCAAAGTTCTGCAGGCAGTATTCATACACGCGACCGAAGAGGTCGAGACCTTCACCTTGTGCATGCATATCCATATTGTCGAAGATTTCAACCACCTCACCCAACCGAATCTTGTCAATCTCAGGACGAGAGTAGTTGTTGGGCATCACCTTCTTCAGGCGGGGATTCTCTTTGCCAATCTCTTCAAGAGCATGGTCAATAACCTGACCAATCTGAGGGTCATGTGCCTTGCTTGATATGTTCTGCCAACGAGCATCCTGCGGAACCCAGAAAACATGCTCTGCTGTGTATTCATCACGATCTTCTTCGAAGCCATCACCTTCTTCTACAAGTTCATTGTAACGCTTCTCAAAACAATCGCTGATATATTTGAGGAAGACGAGACCAAGTACCACATTTTGATACTCAGAAGCAGTTAGATTACCACGAAGTTTATTTGCACTTTCCCAAATGCGGTCTTCAATAGACTTCTCTTTGACTACTTTTGCCTTCTTTGCCATAATAGTTGTATCTTATTTTTCTGTTGAGTTTAATAAGTCCTTCACGTCAACGTCAAGGAGCTTAGCTATCTTATCCAATGTTTGCAAGTCTGGTTGAATGCTATTGCTGCACCATTTACTTATAGTACAGTTAGACTTGCCAAGTTCACCAGCAAGCCATTTGCCAGTTTTGCCTTTTTCGACAAGCACGACTTTAAGTCTATTGAGATTTGCCATAATATATCAATTATTTTAGATTTGGTGCAAAAGTAATAAAATTCTATGAGAAAGGCGATCTTTTATTCAGAAAGTTATACATAAGTACGTATTTTCTTTGAAAATACAATAAAATGCCACCAAAAATGACACACGGGGATGAACCCCTGTGACAAGGGCGATGAGTTGAACGAAAATGAATAAATTACAGCCTAATTGATGAAAATGTTCTTCATTATGATGGCAAAATGAAATAAAATACTTATATTTGCAGCCAAAAACAATAATAAACGAAGAATTATGGCACAAGTATCTATGACCGTCCGCATGGACGCTGGCATTAAGGCGCAGTTTGAAGAGTTATGTTCTCAGTTTGGCATGAGTGTAAACACGGCAATGAACATCTTTGCCAATGCCGTGGTGAGAAGTAGGAAGATTCCGTTTGAAATTACAGCTAAACCATCAGAAGATAACGTATTGAACGATTTCTATGCGTTTCGGAGAGAAGTGGCTGCCAGCGACAGGCCTGAACTGACGATGGAAGAAATCAATGAGGAAATCAGGTTGGCGCGTGAAGAAAAGGCGCGAAAGAAGAAGTCAGAGGTATGATTTACGCTGTTATTGACACAAATTTGTATAGCGCCTAATGAATGTGCGGAAGAAATCGTTATCATCCAGACTCCTTCGCGTTATGGAGATTTGCTTCACATTCTCGCACAAATAGAAGGAATTTTGGAAATTTGCATCTTCCACGCAGTAATCATACGTTGCTGACTGACTGCGATTTATGATTTGAACCGTACAAATGGACTTTTGGGAAATGGAATCGCGAGGTTCTCGTCCCTTTAGCCCATCGGCAGGTCTTCCACTGGACTCGCTCTTCACTCAGAAGAGTATCATCATCTGTTCTGTACGAATGCGGTGCAAAGATAACCAAAAAATCACGAGATAACACATCATTTTTATGGATTTTTGCCTAATAATACTAAAAAGGTAAGGCGAATGAAGGTTACTTTCAGAATAATTTCGTAATTTTGCAACCAGAGTTACATATAAAGACGATATGGCAACAGACAAAGTAGCATACTGGATTGACATAGCTGACGAAGACCTTGGCGTAGCCGAGGACTTGTACAACGCAAAGCGATGGCTCTACGTTGCATTCATGTGCCATCAGTCGATAGAGAAAACTTTGAAGGCATATTGGTGTGGCACTCAGCCTGATGATCCGCCATATACTCATAACCACAAGAGGTTGGCAGATGGCTGCGGGCTCTATAGTCAATTGTCGGAAGATCAGAAAGACTTCCTAAACACTATCACCAATTATAATATTGAGGCTCGCTACCCAGAAGATAAAGAGGCACTTTACAATACGCTCACTCCGCAGGCCTGCCAAGAAATGATTGACGAAACCAAACAGTTGACACAATGGATAAAAGACGAACTCTCAGCCGCGACGAGGCCATCGGACTCGTCAGACGATACAAGCAGGTCATAGCACCTCGTTTTGATGTGGAGCCGCGCGTCATGATGTTCGGTTCTTATAGTAAAGGCTATGCCAATCCTGACAGCGACATCGACGTTGCCGTCATTGTGCCAACCTATGGTGACCGCAAATTGGAAATTTCCAAACTTCTTTGGCACGATGTCGATCAAGTAAGTTTTCTTATTGAGCCAGTCCTCATTGCTGAAGACCGATGGTCTCCACTTTATGACGATGTGATGCGGACAGGTGTGACGGTGTAAAGTATCGGCTGGTAAACAAGTGTATGTTGTAGGTGGCGATATTGACGCAAACGTATCTGGAGCTGTTGATATAAGGAATACTGTAGACGTAGATGTGCAAAACCAGGTAAGTGTTGACATAGAACGTGTTCTTGGATATCCTATCGGTTGTCATCGTTCTTATACCATAAATGGACGCGAATTTCATGCAATAGATGTATATAAAAGTAATTGGTAATAACTGTCGAGCTATGAAAAAGTTAGTTTTTCTTATATTCTTGTGTTTGGACTTTATAAACATCTATGCCCAGACAGCAAATGAGATAATCAGTGAATTACAAAATACGATTGTAACGTATAATGTATCGCCGCATCCAAATCGTTTATTAAAAGTTAAATCCGCCCTGGTTGATTATAGAGCTCCTATTATTACCCTAAAGATTATTGCAGAAAAAGAATCAGGAGGAAATTTGGATCGTAGTATAGTAACGGTAAAATTCGATGTATTAAAAGCTGGTTATCGGGATATATCACCTTATTCATTAACAACACATACATTTGAAATATATAGTCAGTCTGGTATAGAGGTGAATTTTATTAGTATTCCTAGGTATGGGAATAACTATGAAACTAATGACACAAAACTTCTAGACGCTTTTTATATACCTTGCAATAGTGGCGCAATATGTACAAGATTAATAAATGCATTTAAGAACCTAAAAGCATTAGCAAAAGAAGATAATGTCAGAAGAAGCGCGCCAAATATTCTCGACAATGCAGAACTTTCTGTACAGAAAATTTCTTTTGTTGCTCCAGACGAATCTGGAAAATTGAAGGCCAACCAGACAGGATGTATCAAAGTCGAGGTTAAAAATAAAGATTCCAATAATGCTTTGGAAATTTCATGTATAGTCAACGAAAAAAATAAAAGCGAATTTTTTACTTTTGAACAGTACACAACTTTAGATAAAATAGGAGGCTATGAAACAGGAGTTATTAACGTACCGATTAAGGTTTCCGAGAATATAGACAACAACACATATTTGTTTGATGTAAAAGTGTCTTATAAAGGGAGAACACTTAAACAAGAAACAATTAGCATTACTACTTCAAATCCACGAAAACAACAAACTGTTTCATCCGGAACAGGTGGAGCAAATCGTAACAAGATCGTTCGTATGAGAATAATGTCTGGTAACACCTATTTAGTTTCATGTAAAGTCAATGGCTTGCCATTGGATTTCATTTTTGATACAGGTGCATCATCGGTTACATTATCAAGGAAACAGGCACAATTTATGTTGAGGAACGGCTATCTTTCTAGAAGCGACATCGTTGGTTCAAGTTCATATCAAACAGCAAGCGGTGATATTGCTACAGGCATGGTCATAAAATTGAAAAGAATTGAGATAAGTGGTCTTGTACTTAACAATGTTGAGGCTACTATCATCAACCTTAATTCCGCAACACT
>DEJS01000017.1:124434-125390 GCA_002353485.1 Prevotella sp. UBA2742 | reverse complement strand
GACCTGCGGAACGCTGCTCTTACAGTGCAGATGTATGAAACCATGTTGAAGGCTGCAAAACTGGCATTCCTGCCGGCCATTAATTTTGGTTCCAACTCTATGGGCAACATCCAGACCATTTATACAGACCCTTCGCAGACCAACAAGTCCTATTCGTTCCCCATGACGGCTTCGTGGACGCTCGACCTCTTCGGCAACGTTCTGTCGCAGAAGCGCTCCACCCAGATGAAACTCCTGGGCTTTAAGGACTATCAGATGGCTGTCCGGGCACAGGTTGTCAGTGGCATAGCAAACTGCTACTATACGCTGTTGATGCTGGACGAGCAGGTGCGCATTGTGACAGAGATGTCCAAGATGGCCAAGGAGACTTGGGAGATGATGAAGCTCCAGCATCAGTTGGGCCGTATGCGCTCCACCAGCGTGCAGAGTGCTGAGGCTGCTTATCTGAACACGTTGACACAGGCCAACGACTTCCGTCGTCAGATACGTTCAACAGAGAACGCCCTCTCTCTGCTCATTGGACAGGCCGGACAGCAGATTCCGCGTTCTACATTGGCAGCACAGTCGTTGCCTACTGAGTTTTCTACTGGCGTGGGTGTTGCGCTGCTGAAGAACCGTCCTGATGTGCACAATGCCGAAATGCAGCTGGCTGCCTGCTTCCACGACGTGCAGACCGCCCGTTCGCAGTTCTATCCCAATATTACGATTGGTGCTACAGGAGCCTTCGGTAATGTCAATGGTTCACTGAACCCGGGCAAGTGGCTTACCAATTTCTTTGGCGGTCTGACACAGCCCATCTTCAACCGTGGTGCTTTGACGGCTAATTTGAAAGTGTCGAAGCTGAAGTACGAGCAGGCCTTCAATTCGTGGCAAAACGCCATTCTCTCTGCAGGTAACGAGGTCAGCAACGCCCTCATTAACTATCATGTCTATGACGAGAACTCTAAGCTTGAAAG
>DEJS01000017.1:112762-124390 GCA_002353485.1 Prevotella sp. UBA2742 | reverse complement strand
TGGAGGTGCTCACGGCTCAGACTCAGCTGCTCTCGGCCCAGCTCGCGAAAGTGAATGATGACTACTCCAAGATGGTCAACGTTATCACCCTCTATACCGCCCTCGGTGGTGGAGGAAAGTAGTGCCCACTTATTATGTTATTATGTCTAAAAAGGATAAGTTAATATGTCAGAAATAAGCCCAAAAGCCGAAATAAGCCCCAAGGCAAAAATCGGCAACAACTGTAAGATATTCCCCTTCGCCTATATCGAGGACGATGTGGTGATTGGTGACAACTGTATCATATTCCCCTTTGTCAGTATCTGCAACGGTACCCGTATGGGCAACGGCAACAAGGTGCACCAGGGAACGGTCATTGCTGCCCTGCCACAGGATTTCGAGTTTCGTGGCGAGAAGACTGAGTGCGTCATTGGCAACAACAACATCTTCCGTGAGAATGTCGTGGTCAACCGTGCTACCCATGCTGGAGGTCAGACCGTTATAGGCAATGACAACGTGCTCATGGAGGGTGCCCACATCTCGCACGATACCAAGGTGGGCAATCGCTGTGTCTTCGGCTATGGTACCAAGATTGCCGGTGACTGTGAGATTGAGGATGGCGTCATCTTCTCGTCTTCAGTCATCGAGAATGCCAAGACTCGCGTAGGTCAGGGCTCTATGATACAGGCAGGCACCTCTTTCTCCAAGGATGTGCCTCCCTACATCATCTGCACCCGCGATTGCGGATATGGTGGTGTCAACATGCAGGTGGCCCGTCAGCACGGTGTCGACGAGAAGACCTTGAAGCATATCGCCAATGCCTATCGACTGGTGTTCCATGGTAAGACGGCTCTCTTTGATGCTGTCAACCAGATTGAGGAACAGGTTCCTGATGGTCCTTTCATCCGTCATATCATTGAGTTCCTCCGCGCTACACAGATTGGTATTATCAACAAGTAAGCTCTAAGGTTCTTGTTAGTACGGCTGCTATTTTACATGGTAATAGCCCTTTTAGTAGGTGCGTATGCGATATAGAACACTTTTGGCGAAAAATACAACATCTTTTTATCATAAAAAATGTTTAATTTTGCAGCCGATATTTAATGTAAACGAAAAGTATGGCTGAAACAAACGCGCTGCTGGCAGGCCAGGAGCCGACACTCAACATCGAGGACGAGGTGATTTTTCTCGACAACCTGAACGAAGTTGAGTCATTGTCGACCCTTTCTCCAATGAAGATGGATTATAATGCCATCGTTCATTGTCGCCGTGGTCGGGTGTTACTCGAACTTGGCGGTAACCAGCAGGTGAAGGTGATGGCAGGACAAATGCTTTTGGTTCCAGCTCAGAAGTTGATGCACCCCATGATGGTGAGCACTGATGTGGATGCAGGAGTCCTATTGGTCAGCGATAGCGTGCTGAAGTCGGTATTGGGAACGCAGATAGATATCTGGAATCGGGCAATGTATCTGCATGAGACGTACGTCATAGACATTCGTCGGTGGTCCAGTACGATGCAGAGCCATGCTCACAGTGTTTTCAAAGGGGAGAATCTGGCATTGTTCCGCGAGTTTGTGCTGGCATTCCTGCGCATCTACTTGCTGATCATCTGCGAGGAACTGCTACAACAGAGCAAGACTTCCCTCAACGGCAATGCATTGTCGACTGATCGGGAAAAACGGATTTTCAGTTCGTTCCTCGACTTGTTGCAGCATGAGCAGCAGAAGCGTCGTCAGGTGAGTTACTATGCAGAACAGCTCTGCATCACATCGAAATATCTGTCTACGATATGCCGCAACGTCAGTGGAAAGTCGCCTATGCGCTGGATAACGGACAGCGTGATGGAAGACTGCTATGCTTTGCTTCGTAACACAAACTTGTCCGTCAAGGAGATTTCCATTCGTCTGGGTTTTCCCAACTCGTCGTTCTTCGGCCAGTACTTCAGGGAACAGGCTGCCCAGACCCCGATGGAGTATCGTAACAAATATAGAAGTCAACTCTAAGGTATGGGTAGAATCGACATAGTAAAGATAGGATGTAAACGTGAGTTGCACGATTTTATTCGTGTGCCTTACCATATCTATGAGGGTTGTCCGCAGTATGTGCCCGACTTGGAGAGTAGCATCTGCGACCTGTTCAACCCTCAGAAGAATCCTGCCTTTGAGTTCTCGCACATCCAGCCTTTTGTTGCATATAAAGTAGGGGGGGGCGAGTCCTCCAGAACTCCTGTGGGGCGTATTGTGGGTATCATCAACCGCAAGGCCAACGAGTGCTGGCAGACGCGTTATGTACGGTTTGCACTGATTGAGTTCATTGACGATGAAGAAGTGTCCAAGGCCCTGCTCGATGCCGTTGCTCAATGGGGGCAGTCATATGGCATGGATGCCATTGAAGGCCCTATGGGGATCACCGACTTTGACAAGGAGGGTATGCTTGTAGAAGACTTCCACCTGACGGGAACGATGAACACCATCTATAATCCGGCTTACTATCCTCGCCACATGGAGGTTTTAGGATTCACGAAAGCCGTTGACTGGCTGCAAGTGCGCATTCAGGTGCCTCAGGAAGTCCCTGCCCGCTATGCAAGAACAGCGCAGTATGCCCGTGAACAATTAGGACTGCATGTCATCAAGTTGACAAACAGTGACCTCACTAAGGGTGGTTACGGGAAAAAGGTCTTCGACTTGTTGAACACGGCCTATCGCCCCATCTTTGGCTTCTCGGAACTGGCAGAGCGCCAAGTGAATGACTTCCTGGACAAGTATCTCAAGCTGATAGACAAAAAACTGATTCCGGTAGTGGTGAACGACCAAGGTGAAATAGTGGGTGTAGCCGTCACGATGGGATGTCTGTCGCAAGCTATGCAGAAGGCAAAAGGCCGTTTGTGGCCTATGGGCTGGTGGCCTCTGCTCAAAGCCATGAAATGGAAGCGAGAGGAAAGTGCCGAGATGCTACTCGTTGCAGTACGGCCAGACTATCAGGGCATGGGTGTGAACGCCCTGTTCTTCGATGATCTGATACCCATCTATAATCAATACGGCTTCCGTTGGGCCGAAACAGGACCCCAACTGGAGGACAACGTGCGTGAGTTGTCTCAATGGAAACCTCTGAACCCTGAGTTTGTAAAACGACGGCGTTGCTATATCAAAGAGATCAATGTGTAGCGAAATGAACATTTAATATAATTATTGATAAATAAAGAAAATATGGGAAAAAGAGTAGTAATCACGGGAATGGGCATTTGGTCGTGTATCGGTACGACCCTTGACGAAGTGCGCCAGTCTTTGTTTGAAGGACGTAGTGGCATTATTTTTAGTCAGGAGCGTAAGGACGCAGGTTTCCGCTCGCCCATCTGTGGCAATGTACCGAAAGCTGATTTGAAGAAAGTGTTGAGTCGCAATGTTCGCCAGATGATGCCTGAGGAGGCACAGTATGCCTATTTGGCAACTGTGCAGGCTCTGGAACAGGCTAAGTTAACGCAAGACTATATTGACAGTCATGAGGTCGGTGTCATCTATGGCAATGACTCTGTGGCTGAGGCAACCATGGTTGCTATGGACAAGTTCCGTCAGGTAGGCTCGACAGCAGCATGTGGCTCTGGAGCCATCTTCCAGTCGATGAACTCGACCGTGACGATGAACCTGGCCACCTTGTTCCACCTGAAAGGTATCAACCTGACAGCATCTGCAGCCTGTGCCAGTGGTTCTCAGTCGCTGGGACTGGGTTTCCTGCTCGTCAAGAACGGACTGCAAGACTGCGTCGTCTGTGGTGGTGCTGAGGAGAACAATATGTATGGCATTGCATCGTTCGATGCCCTGCAGACCTTCTCTACACGTATTGACACCCCTGAAAAGGCCAGCCGCCCCTTCGATCGCGACCGTGACGGACTGGTACCCAGCGGTGGTGCTGCCACACTGATTATCGAGAGCTATGACCATGCCGTACGTCGTGGTGCTCCCATCTTGGCTGAGATTCTCGGATGGGGATTCTCGGGCAATGGTGACCATATCTCCACTCCCAATGTGGAAGGTCCCACCCGTTCACTGTTGCGCTCGCTGGAGAGTGCAGGCATCTCACCTCGCGAAATCGGTTATGTGAACGCTCATGCCACCTCTACGCCTATTGGTGACAGTCGTGAGGCAGAGGCTATCGCAAACGTGTTTGGTGACTATCGTGTACCTGTGACCTCAACGAAGAGCCAGACGGGACATGAGATGTGGATGGCAGGTGCTTCAGAGATTATCTATTCGGTACTGATGATGAAGAACGACTTCATTGCCGGTTCTATCAACTTCGAGAACCCAGACGAGGTGACACAGTGCATCAACGTTATTCCTGAGACCCGTCAGGAGCACTTCGACACCTTCCTGAGCAACTCGTTCGGCTTTGGTGGCACCAACTCGACGCTGATTGTTAAAGATTGGAAAAACTGAGAATAAGTTATATTATTATTAATCATTTAATTTTAAATTGTCATGACAAGAGAAGAAATTATCGCAAAAGTAAACAGCCTGCTGGCTGAAGAGTTTGAAGTTGAAGAGAGTGAGTTCACACCCGATGCGAACCTGAAAGAGACCCTCAGCCTCGACAGTATTAACTTAGTGGACCTCATTGCCCTGGTACAGTACAACTATCAAGTCAAAATCCCCGTAGAGGATTTGAAGAAGATTCAGACCTTCAACGACCTGTACGACTACATTGAGGAGCATCATGCTGCATGACGTACAGCGGTGATGACATTAAAAGGCTGATACCCCAGCGCTATCCGTTCATGATGGTGGATACGCTGGAGGAGCGTGACGGTAAGAGTGCTGCTGCTACACTTGAAGTACGGCAGGAAAATTACTTTATGTTGCCCGACCATACAATGGCCGAGACGGGACTTATCGAGCATATTGCACAGTCCTGCTCGGCCTTGGCGGGTTGCCTGGCATTGTCTCCTGAGTCATCGGCCCCCCCTGTGGGAATCATCGGAGAGGTGAAGCACTTTGCCTGTCATCGTCGCCCTCGTCTGGGCGAGCGTCTTGAGACCACAGTCACTTTCGACATGACGTTTGGTAACGTTACACTGGCTACAGGCCAAACGTCTGTAGGCGATGACCCTATCGCTGAGGTTAAACTGAAAATATTCATGCAATGACTAACTTGTTGATCCGTCTCGCTCAGTATTTTCGTAGCCATCGGCTCGTCTGTTGGCTGTCGATGGTGGCATTGTTTGCCTTTTTCGGCTACTTTGCCACTCAGATACATTTGGAGGAAGACATCAACAAACTGATGCCCTCGTCCAAGAACGAGGATGGTACCACCAAGTTAGCCTTTGCAGACTTGAAAATCAAGGATAAGGTATTCCTGTTGTTCGAGGGCGAACATGCCGACAGCCTGGCTGCAACGTGCGATGCGTTTGTCGAGTCACTGACTAAGAGCGACTCCGCCTGCCAGACCATTGGCGATGTGTTCTACCGTTTGGACGAAGACTTGATGCCTGATGCCATTGACTATATGGCGGAACATATTCCCGCCTATATTGATACGTCTGCCTATGCAAGGTTTGACACCCTGCTCACCCGCGAACACTTCGTGCGTCAGATGCAACAGAACCGCGACGACCTGACGGGTGAGTTTGGCAGTATGTTCCCTGAACTGATCCAGATGGACCCGATGGGTATGCGCAGTGTGTTGGTCGAACAGCTGGCACCCATGATGAGTGCAGGCAGCTACAAAACCATTGATAACCACTTTTTTGTTCCAGACTCAACAGTCTGCATCGCCTTTATCACCCCTCGCTATTCGGCTACCAATACCGGACAGGGCTCTGCCATGTTCCAGATGCTGAACGAGCTGATAGATCAGTACGCGAAGAGTCATCCACAGGTGCGCATCAGCTATCATGGAACACCTGCCAGCGGTTATTATAACTCTACACAGATTAAGCACGATCTGACGACTACGATAGCAGGAGCACTGTTGTTGGTGCTGATATTCCTGCTATATTGCTTCCGTCGCTGGGATACCATACCTTTATTATTATTACCCGTAGCCTTTGGCACTTTGTTTGGCTTGGCCATGATGTACTGGCTCAAGGGCGAATTCTCACTTTTAGCCTTGGGCATAGGTGGTGTGGTACTGGGTGTGGCCATGAGCTATGTGCTCCATGTGCTGACCCATCATCAGTATGTCAGCGATCAGAAACAGCTGTTGCGCGACCAGGTGAAGCCCGTCCTGCTGGGTTGCATCACCACCATAGGCTCCTTTGCCGGCCTGCTTTTCGTCAATACCGACCTGTTGCGTGACTTTGGCCTGTTTGCAGCCTTTGCCATCCTCGGCACCACCTTGTTCTCGCTTATCTATCTGCCGCAGATGCTGTCCAAAAAGACCAGTCAGCACGCTTTCAACTGGCTGGACCGCATCAATGCCTATCCCTTCGACCAGAAACGTCCTCTGCTTGTAGGCATCTTGCTCGTCGTCCTGTTGGGCGTGGGAGCCTATCTGGTGGGTGGAACCCATTTCGATGCCGATATGCACAATCTGGGCTACGAAGCCGAGATTACTGAGCATTCTGAGGAACTGCTTCGCGCAAAGACCTATACGGGCGACAAGACCAAATACTTTGCCAGTCAGGGACGTACCATGGAGGAGGCCATTGACCACTTTGCACTTCTGGACCGTAAGCTTGATTCGCTGCAGCGCATCGGACTGGTGAAGAGCTATACCCATACTAACCAGCTGCTGGTGGCACTACATACCCAGCAGCAGCGCATTGATGCTTGGCATCGCTACTGGACTCCGGAACGTCAGGCGACCGTCCGTAGACTCATCAACGAGACGGCTTCCCAAGCCGGACTGAATCCCGAGGCTTTCAATGCTTTCTTTGAGGCTGCCAATGCAGACTACCAGCCTGATGCGCTCTACAACGCAGAACTCATCCCCGAGGGCTATCTCTCCACCCTGACCGAGCAGTCATACGGTGGGGACTATCTGGTGTTTACCTCTGTCCGCTGCCAGAACGACTCTGTGCGCAGCAGTGACAGCGACTATATCCGTATCTGTGATGCCGTCAGCAGCGATCCCAACCTGCTCGTGCTCGATACCTATTATTATACGACAGACACGCTGATTCAGATGAGCCAGGACTTCGACACCCTGCAGTGGTTGTCCATGGCTTTTGTCTTCGTCGTGCTGCTCCTGTCGTTCCGTTTCAATGTCAAGTACACGGTGCTGGGCTTTGCACCCATCTTGCTCAGTTGGCTCATCGTGTTAGGTGTCATGAACCTGTTCGGGGTACAGTTTAACCTCATCAGCATTATCATTTCCACCTTTATCTTCGGTATTGGTGTCGACTACAGCATCTTTGTGATGAACGGTCTGATCAATCAGAACCTGCAATACCACAAGACGGCTGTATTACTCTCTGCTATCATTCTGATTGTGACAGTCAGCAGCATGTTGCTGGCTCAGCATCCTGCCATCCGTAGTGTAGGCTTCTCTACACTCGTTGGCCTGCTCTCTGCTGTCATTCTTGCCTATGTCCTTCAACCTGCCGTTTTCCGGTGGCTGCAAAAAGAAAAATAATCGAATAGTTTGGTGAAGTACGACGTAGTAATCATAGGCAGTGGACTCGGAGGGCTCATCTGTGCCCGTCAGCTGGCACAGAGCGGGCGGAGTGTGGTGGTGCTGGAGCGCCAGCGCATACCCGGTGGATGCCTGCAGAGCTATCGGCGTGGTAAACTGGAGTTTGACACCGGTCTCCACTATGTCGGTGGTTTGGATGAAGGACAGTCCTTGCACGATGCTTTCCAGATGCTGGACTTGCTGACGCTGCCTTGGCAACGACTCGATGCCGACGGCTTCGACCTCATCACCATTGGCAACCAGACATACCCGTTGGCAGAGGGCTTCGACCATTTTGCCGACACTCTTGCAGCCTACTTTCCACAGGAGCGCAGCGCACTGCATCAGTTTGTGGCAATGCTACGCCAGTTGCCGCCCATGGTGCAGAGTTCCCATGTCAATGCCTACGACTACCTGACATCGCTCTTCCACGACCCTCTGTTGGTCAACGTCGTGTCGGCAGCTGCCATGAGGATGGAACTGCGTCGTGAGTCGTTGCCGCTGTTTACCTTTGCCCATGGCTTGAGCAGTTACATCCAGAGCAGTTGGCGACTGAAGGGCAGTGGGCAACTCATTGTCGATTCGCTCATCCGCGATATCAAGGCTGCTGGTGGCGAGGTGTACTGTCAGGCCGAAGTCTGCGAGATGTGCGAGGCTGGTGGTCACATCGTTGCTGTCCAGTGCCAGGATGGCAGAACCTTCGAGGGTGACTTGTTTGTTAGCGACGTCCATCCCCAGCTGACACTGGGCTGGCTGAAGAAGTCGCAAGTGTTTAAGAAAATGTTCCGACGCCGCATCAATACCTTACAGAATACGTATGGTATGTTCACCGTCTCACTGGTGCTTCGTGCTGACACGTTGCCCTATTTCAACCATAATAAGTATGTCTATCGTGAGGCTAACGTATGGACGTTCTCCGAGCAGACCGACGGGGTAGGGGGCATCATGGTCAGTGCACGTGTGCCGGAAGACGGCTCTACTTATGTCCGTCAGATAGACCTGCTGACACCACTGCCCTGGTCTTTGTGCCAGGCTTGGGAACATACCCAGGTAGGTCGGCGTGGTGCTGACTACGAACAACAGAAAGAACGGCTGGCAGATGCTTGCATTCTCCTGGCAGAACGGGTTATACCTGGGCTGGCCGACATGGTGGAGAAACGTTATACCAGCACTCCGCTGACGTGGCGCGACTATACGCTGTCGCCCTGCGGCTCAGCCTTTGGCCTCCGCAAAGACTGTCGCAATCCGCTGATGACCATGCTGTCCACCAAGACACCCATTCCCAACCTGCTGTTGACAGGCCAGAGCCTGATGCTGCACGGACTGGAGGGAGTAACCATGACAGCCCTCAGTACTGTAGAGGAAATTCAAAAAATGAATTATAAATAGCAAAATAAATAGTAAATTATAAATCCATAAATAGTAAATTACTTATATGAACTACGCATTGATAACAGGTGGCAGTCGTGGCATAGGCCGCGCCATCGCAGTAAAATTGGCTCAAGAGGGCTACCATGTGTTGATAAACTATACCAGCAATGACGCTGAGGCTCAGAAGACGCTGGAACTTTGTGGCGGACAGGGTACTTTGATGCGCTTCGACGTTAGCGACAGCGAGCAGGTGCGTGCTGCCTTGACCGACTGGCAGGCCAGTCACGACAGTGAATACATCGCTGTCGTAGTCAATAATGCCGGCATCCGTCGTGACAATGTCTTGGCGCTGATGCCCGAGGCAGACTGGCACCGTGTGCTTGACATCACCCTGTCTGGATTCTACAATGTCACCCAGCCGCTGTTGCCTGCTATGCAGCTGCATAAGTTCGGTCGCATCATTAATATGGCCAGCGTCAGCGGTCTGAAGGGCTTGCCCGGACAGACCAACTACTCGGCTGCCAAGGGTGGCATTATTGCTGCAACGAAGGCCCTGGCACAGGAGGTGGCACGTCGTAACATCACCGTCAACGCCATTGCACCGGGCTTCATCCGTACGGACATGACAGAGGGACTCGATGAGGCCGAGCTGAAGAAGCAGATTCCCATGGGCCGTTTCGGCACGCCCGAGGAAGTGGCCGATGCTGTTGCATTCCTGGCATCACCTCAGGCAGGCTATATCACGGGTAATGTTATCTCCATCAATGGAGGGTTGTACACTTGAGTTTAGAGTTATAGAGTTTATAGTTATGAAAAGATTGTTTTTAGTTTTATCATTTGTTATTTGTTGTGCAGCTTTCAGTGTTGCTCAAAACGTTACTCGTACACAGCATCGTGAGGCTGTGGCTCAGGACGATGTCACCACAGGCACCATGACCATCCGCAAGCCCGACTATATCTGCATTTCTACCAACGAGGGCAAGGAACAGCTCATCATGGACGGTACCAAGTTCACGATGACTATGGGTGGCAAGAAGCACGTCACTGACAGCAAGAAGAACGCACAGTTCTCTACCTTCCACGACGTGCTTCAGGCTGTCATCAACAACCAACCCCTTCCTACGGGCGAAGACCTGACAGTCGCCACACAGAAAGGCCAGAAGACCATTACCATCACTCCTGTCAAGAAGAAACGTCAGCTGTTTACTTCATTCGTCCTGGTCATCGACACCAAGACGTCTGCCATCCGTGAGCTTCGTATGAACGGGCGAAAGGGCGATTACACCGATTATAAAATGAAATGATTACACAGCGCAAGATACTTTTCCTCATCTGCTCACTATTGTCGGTCGTGCTGGCTCAGGCCCAGCAGATTAGGGGAGTGGTTACTGATGCCGAGACGGGCGACAGCATTCCCATGGTGAGTGTCATCTACAAAGGTCACCACGTCGCTGTGGTGTCCGATGTCAGTGGTCGCTTCACCATCGACCGCCATGAAGGGTGGAACATCACCTTCAGTGCTGTGGGTTATAAGTCACGCATCGTTGCTGTGACCTCCAAGACCAAGGGCCGTCTGCACATCAAGTTGTCGCCTGACAAGCATATGCTGGCAGAGGTCACCGTCAAGGCCAAGCGCCAGAAGTACAGCCGTAAGAACAATCCTGCCGTGGAACTGATGCGTCGTGTGGTGGCAGCCAAGAAGAAGACTGACCTGTCGCTGAACGACTACTACCAGTATAACAAGTACGAGAAGATTACGCTCTCCTTGAACGACCTGAAACCCGAACAGCTCGAGACTGGCCCCTTCAAGAAACACCCCTGGCTGGTGGAACAGGTAGAGGTCAGCCCCCAGACGGGCAAGATGATACTCCCTGTCAGCGTCGATGAGACGGTGTCGCAGAAAATCTATCGCCGTGATCCCCGTTCGGAGAAGACTATCGTCATGGGACAGACCTCCAAAGGTGTCAACCACCTGTTCCAGACGGGCGACATCATCAACACCGTCCTGAAGGATGTCTTCACTGACATCGACTTGTATCAGGACCACATCCGACTGTTGCAGTATCCCTTCATCTCTCCCATCAGCAACGAAGGCATCGGCTTTTATCGCTACTACATCGAGGATACACTCGCCATAGAGCGCGACTCGTGCATCCATCTGCACTTCCTGCCTAACAACCAGCAGGACATGGGCTTCCGCGGTGACCTGTACGTTCTGAAAGACTCTTCTCTCCACGTGCGCCGCTGCGAGATGACCATCCCCAAGCAGAGCAATGTCAACTTCGTCAACAATGTCAAGATTCTGCAGGAGTACACCAAGCTGCCCAACGGTCAGTGGGTGCTCTCCAAGGACGACATGACCACCGACCTCAACTTTGCCAGTTTCCTGCGCAGTACCACCGTCACCCGCACCACCTGCCTGACGGACTACAGTTTCGACCCGTTACCCAAGAAACTCTTCAAGGGTAAGGCCAAGCAGGTTACCGAGGCCGATGCCCAGATGCGTGACGACGAGTTCTGGAAGCAGTACCGGCAAGTCGAACTCACCAAGAGCGAGGGTTCCATGGACAAGTTCGTCCACCGTATTGAGAACATCAAGGGCATGAAGTACGTCATCTTCGGACTCAAGGCACTCTTCGAGAACTCCATTGAGACCAGTACGCCCAACTA
>DEJS01000017.1:111424-112699 GCA_002353485.1 Prevotella sp. UBA2742 | reverse complement strand
TTCCTTTCGGCCTACTACGGACGAGGATGGGGTAGCCACAAGAACTATTATCTGGCCGAGATGACCTACTCGCTCAATCCTAAGAAGTACCTCCCCCACGAGTACCCCCGTCGTACGCTCACCGTACAGCTCAACCGTGATGTCTGTTCGCCCAGCGACCGCTTCATGGATACCGACAAGGATAACTTCATGGTGGCACTCAAGTGGGCCAAGGTCGACAAGATGATGCTCTACAACCGCCAGCAGGTCACCTTCGACTACGAGACTGACTGGGGCCTCAAGGCTACCCTCATTGGTAAGCGCGAGGAGAACGAGTCCTGTGGCAAGATGACCTTCACCACGCTCGACCAGCCGGCACCCACCGAGTTCCGTCGCACGGGCAATGGCGACTTCCTCAAGACCACTGAGGTCACTGCCCGCCTGCGCTATGCACCTGGCGAGACCTATATCAACAACAAGCTGCGCCGTCGCGTCATCAACATGGACGCCCCCGTGTTCAGTATCTCTCACACTATGGGCTTCGACGGCATCATGGGTGGCCAGTACAATTACAACTTTACCGAGGCCCACATCTACAAGCGCTTCTGGCTCAGCAGCTGGGGTAAGCTCGACTTCAGCCTCAAGGCCGGCATCCAGTGGAGCCAGGTACCTTATCCGCTGCTTATCCATCCCGCTGCCAACCAGTCGTACATCATTGCTCCTGAGACGTTCAACCTTATCAACACCATGGAGTTCATCAACGACCGCTATGCCTCGTTCATGATGTCGTGGGACCTTAACGGAAAGATATTCAACCGCATCCCACTTATCAAGAAGCTCCACTGGCGTGAGTACTTCGGTGTCCGTATGCTGTGGGGCTCACTGAGCGACAAGAACAATCCTCTTCTGGAGCAGAACCGCGGCAACAGCCGTCTGATGTACTTCCCCGAGGGTTGTCACGTTATGGACCCCCACCGTCCCTATGCCGAGCTCGTCATTGGCATCCACAACGTCTTCAAGATCTGGCATATCGAGTACGTACGCCGTCTCAGCTATACCGACTTGCCCAACAGCCCCAAGTGGGGTATGCGCTACGTCATAGCTCTGACTTTCTGATACCAGAGAGGCATCCCACATCCGGGGTGCCTCTCTTTCTTTCTTCACTCTGCATTTGTTACACATTCCTTATGGAAATGTTATTAGATAGTTATGGATTTTATGTTTCCAACTTGGGAACATACGTACCTAAGTTGGAAACATATGTACCCAAGTTGGAAACATAAGTCTCTAAGTTGG
>DEJS01000017.1:0-111332 GCA_002353485.1 Prevotella sp. UBA2742 | reverse complement strand
GGGGTCTCGCGGTCGATGGTGTAGACCATTACCTGCTGGGGTTTGATTTGCTTGACGGCTTCGAGCCATGGGGCTACGAACTCCTCACCGGTGTTGTCGACGGACTCTCCCTGACATTGTCCCCTCATGAACATGGTCTGGATGATGATGTGGCCGTGGAAGGCTTTCATGCGCTCGATGATCTGTAGCAGGTCGTAGGTGCCGTTGGGATGGTCTACCTTTTTAATATAGGTGGGGTCTACGGTGTCCAATTTCAGGATGTTGTTGTCGACGCGCATCAGAGCATCGTGCACCTGTGGACGGTGTATCATGGTGGAATTGCTGAGTACGCTGACTTTTGCTCCTGGACAATACTGGTTGCGCAGCCGGATGGTGTCGTCAATAATCTCGGCAAAGTGGGGGTGACAGGTGGGCTCGCCATTGCCTGCAAAGGTCAGCACGTCAGGCAATTGCCCTTGGGCCGTCATCTCCTGAAGCTTGGCTTCCAACTTTTCAGCTACCTGTTCGCGGGTAGGCATGGGCAGGGTAGGACGGTGGTCTTCATTGAAGCCGCACTCACAGTAGATGCAGTCGAAGCTGCACACCTTGCCGTCGGCAGGCAACAGATTGATGCCGAGCGATATGCCCAGACGACGGCTGTGTACGGGCCCGAAAATGGGCGATGGATAGATAATTGTACTCATAATGAGTGCAAAAATACGATTTTTTTTTGGGAAAACCAAAAGAATTAGTTACCTTTGCACGAAATTAGGTGTATTACGTCTAAAAAATATATGAGTAATAAGAAGAAAAGAACCCGCAGCCGTCGCGGTATGCAGGCTGTGACATTGTGCATCAGTACGACTATGGTGCTGATTCTGCTGGGTTTAGTCGTGTTCTTTGTGTTGTCGGCACGCAACTTGTCGGCACACATGAAGGAGAATCTGACGGTGACAGTGATGTTGAAGGACTCGGTGACGGTCAACGATGCTAAATTGTTCTGCCGGGCACTCTATCATAGGCCCTTTAGCCGCAACATAGACTATATTAGCCAGGAGGAGGCCCAGCGTGAGCAAGTCAAAGAGCTGGGCAGTGACCCGACGGAGTTTCTGGGCTTCAACCCGTTCCCTGCCACCTTGGAGATTCAGCTGAAGGCAGACTATGCCAACCGTGACTCGCTGAAGTGGATTACCAGGGAAATCAAGAAGGACGCTCGTGTGAGCGACATTGCCTATATGGAGGACCTGATGGACCGTGTCAACGTGAACCTGAGCCGTGTGAGCATCATCTTGCTGGTATTGGCCGTGCTGCTGACCTTCGTGTCGTTCTCGCTGATTAGCAATACCGTGCGGCTGAGCGTCTATGCACGTCGTTTCGTCATTCACACCATGAAACTGGTGGGAGCCTCATGGGGCTTCATCCGTCGTCCGTTCCTGAAGCAGGCCGTAGGGGTTGGCATCATTGCTGCCATTCTGGCCAATGGTGTGCTGGGGGCTGGTGTCTACGGGCTGTACCTGACGCAACCGGGCGTGTCGGACATTGTGACGTGGGAGGTGCTGGCCATCACGGCTGCGAGCATCCTGCTGTTCGGAATCGTCATTACTGCACTTTGCGCCTGGCTGGCTGTCAACAAGTTCCTGCGCATGAAGGCAGGAGAATTGTATAAGATTTGATAAAGGTAAAAAGTAATTATGGATAAGAGAGACTTGGCATTTGATAAAATAAACTACATGCTGTTGGCAGTGGGGATGGCGGTGGTCATCATCGGTTTCCTGCTGATGAGTGGTTCAGGGTCTACCGAGACGGCTTACGACGCGGACATTTTCAGCGCCCGTCGCATCAAGGTGGCACCAGTGGTTTGCCTGATAGGCTTTGTGTCGATGATATATGCCGTAGTAAGGAGACCAAAAGATAAGGAGCGTACGGAATGACTTGGATTGAAACCGTAATCATCTCTATAGTCGAAGGACTGACGGAGTTCTTGCCAGTGTCCTCCACAGGACATATGATTATCACGCAGAATCTGCTGGGTATTCCTCAGGGCGACCCCTTTGTCCACGCTTTCACGTTTATCATCCAGTTTGGCGCCATCCTGTCGGTGGTATGCCTGTACTGGAAGCACTTTTTCGTCTTTGACCATTCTCCGGCACCTGTTGGCAGCAGTCTGTTTGGAAAGCTGAAGCATCGCTTCCATTTCTACTGGTTGCTGATAGTGGGTGTGCTGCCTGCTGTCATTGTGGGTCTGGCTGCCAAGAAGTCCGGCCTGCTGGACTGGTTGCTGGACAGTGTCGAGGTGGTGGCCGTCATGTTGGTCGTGGGTGGTGTGTTCATGCTGTACTGCGACAAGTTGTTCAACAAGGGCGACGAGGTGAATAGGGTGAACGAGCGTAGAGCCTTTAACATCGGCTTGTACCAGTGCATCTCGGTGATTCCAGGCGTGTCGCGTTCGATGGCTACCATCGTTGGTGGTATGACTCAGGGCCTGACGCGTAAGAAGGCTGCCGAGTTCTCGTTCTTTCTGGCTGTACCTACCATGGCTGGTGCCACGCTGCTGGATCTGCTGGATCTGCTGAAGGAGGACACCTCATGGGCTACCTCTCATAATATAACGATGCTCATCTTAGGATGCGTGGTGTCCTTTGTCGTTGCCCTGCTGGCCATGAAGTGGTTTGTGGGATTCCTGACAAAGTATGGCTTCAAAGTCTTTGGCTACTACCGCATCATCGTGGGTGGCATCATCATCGTGTTGCTGCTGACAGGTCATTCACTTGCAATGGTTGACTAAATGGACTTCATAGAAGGCGAATTCATATCCATCAACAAGCCCTACCGTATGTCCTCGTTTGGGGCATTGGCCTATGTACGGACCCGTATATCGCGGGCCGTAGGGGTGCGTCGGGTGAAAATAGGACATGCAGGGACGCTGGACCCTCTGGCTACGGGGGTGCTGATACTCTGTACGGGCAAGAAAACCAAGGAGATAGAACGCCTGCAGCTCGACACCAAGGAATATACGGCTACCCTACAGCTGGGGGCCACCACCGTCAGTTACGACATGGAGCATGAGGTGAATGCCACCTTCCCTACTGAGCATATCACGAAAGAGCTGATAGAGAGTGTGCTGCCAACGTTTGTCGGTGACATACAGCAGGTGCCCCCCTCCTATTCTGCCGTGAAGATTGGCGGTGACAGGGCCTACAAGCTGAAGCGTCAGGGTGAACAGGTGGAGCTGAAAGCCAAGACGGTGCGCATTGACGAGATAGAAGTGACTGACTTCGACGCAGAGAAGATGCTGCTGAGCATCCGTGTGCAATGTGGCAAAGGCACCTATATCCGCGCTTTGGCACGAGATATTGGCAGAGCACTCCAGAGTGGTGCCTACCTGACAGTACTCTGTCGTACCCGGGTGGGGGATGTGCGCATAGATGACTGCATCACGCTGGATGACTTCCCAGACTGGCTCTCCCGTCAGGACATCGTCAAAAAAGTAAAAGA
Source organism: Prevotella sp. UBA2742 (assembly GCA_002353485.1). GTDB lineage: Bacteria > Bacteroidota > Bacteroidia > Bacteroidales > Bacteroidaceae > Prevotella. The sequence continues at coordinate 107,858 of DEJS01000017.1, read as the reverse complement.
GTAAAAAAGGTAAAATCGTAAAATTGTAAATAACATAGATGAAACTCTCACAATTCAGATTTAAGATGCCTGCTGAAAGCCTGGCATTGGAACCGCCTCACAAGGTTTTTGAGAACGAAGACGGCACCGTGGACAAGGTCTACCGACGTGACGAATGCCGTATGATGGTCATTCACCGCAAGAGTGAGACAATAGATATGTATGCCAAGGACGCTGAGGGCAACGACACAGACCAGTTCCTGCTCTTCCGCGACATCATCAACTACTTCGATGATGGCGATGTCATGGTGCTCAACGACTCCAAGGTGTTTCCTGCCCGTCTGTTTGGTACCAAGGAGAAGACCGATGCCAAGATTGAGGTGTTCCTGCTGCGTGAGCTGAATGAAGAACTTCGCCTGTGGGATGTGCTGGTAGAGCCGGCACGCAAGATTCGTATTGGCAACAAACTCTTCTTTGAAGAAGACGGACCGATGGTGGCCGAGGTCATTGACAATACCACCAGTCGCGGACGTACGCTGCGCTTCCTTTACGACTGTCCCCACGACGAGTTCAAGCGCGAGTTGTTTGCACTGGGTTCTGCGCCCCTGCCACGCTACATCATCAACCAACGTGACATCACACCGGAGGATACAGAGAATTTCCAGACCATCTATGCCAAGAACGAAGGAGCTGTCACTGCTCCTGCTTCCGGACTGCACTTCAGCCGTGAGCTGTTGAAGCGTCTGGAGATTCGTGGCATCAATTTCTCCTTTATCACCGTCCACTGTGGCCTGGGAGCCTTCGACACCATCGAGGTGGAAGACCTCACCAAGCACAAGATGAGCTCAGAGCAGATGAAGATCAATGCAGAGGCCTGTCAGGTGGTCAACAAAGCCAAGCAAGAGGGACATCATATCTGTGCCGTAGGCGTCAGCACCATGCGTGCTTGCGAGACGGCTGTAGGTACTGACGGAATGCTCAAGGAGTTTGACGGCTGGACCAACCGCTTCATATTCCCTCCCTACGATTTCGGACTGGCAGACTCACTGGTGGCCAACTTCTATCATCCGGAGTCTACGATGCTCATGGCTACTGCTGCCTTCGGAGGCTATGACCTCATCATGAAGGCCTACGACGTAGCCGTTGAGAATGGCTATAAGTTTGGCTGCTATGGTGATGCCATGCTGATATTGGATGATTAAGCGATGCATGAAGTCTATTTGAGTCTGGGCAGCAATCAGGGCGACAGGGAACAGCTATTGAACAGGACTATCCGTCTGATAGACGAGCGAGTGGGCGAGGTGACACGTCAGTCGTCATTCCTTGAGACAGAACCTTGGGGTTTTCAGTCTGACCATAAGTTCCTCAATGCTGCTGTCTGCTGCCAGACCGAAAAGACACCACGCGAGGTGCTTCTGCTGACACAACAGATTGAGCGCGACCTCGGTCGCCATAAAGATGTCAATTGTAAAAGCCCAAATCGTCAATATGTTGATCGGCCTATAGACATAGACATCCTGCTCTACGATGACTGGAAGGTCAATGAGCCCGACTTGAAGATACCCCATCCGTTGATGCGCCAACGCGACTTCGTGATGATTCCCCTGAAAGAGATAATGACAAAAGATACTAACCCTTAAACAAACAAAACTGATATGAAAAAACTAATCTGCCTCCTGCTGTTAGGCGTCACGCTGACCGCCTCAGCCCAGAAGCACACTTCTCACCATGAGAGTGTGGCGTCGCAATGCGACAAGGACAAGCCCTGTGCTAAGTGTGAGAATCCGTACAAGCGCTACACCAAGGACCTGCCTTTCCAGATGCCTGATGTCGCAGCACCCCAGTTCCCTGACCGCAAAGTCAACCTGAAGGACTTTGGGGCCGTTGGCGATGGCATCACCCTCAATACCGAGGCTTTTGCCAAGGCCATCGATGCACTGAGTGCACAGGGTGGCGGTAAGCTGGTGGTTCCTGCTGGCGTATGGTTCACTGGCCCCATTGTGCTCAAGTCTAACATCAACCTTCACCTGAAGGTGGGTGCTGTCATCCTTTTCTCGGGTGACGACAAGTTGTATCCTATCATCAAGACCTCGTTCGAAGGACTCGACACACGTCGTTGTCAGTCTCCGCTGTCTGCCAATGGTTGCGAGAACATAGCCATCACCGGTCACGGTGTGATTGACGGCAACGGCCAGTATTGGCGTCCCGTCAAGAAGTCGAAGATGACCGACAGCCAGTGGAAGGAAGTGCTCGCACGTCCCGGTGGCGTGGAGTCAAAGAAAGGCTACTGGGTACCCTCTCAGGGCTATGCCGATGCCGAGAAGAATGCCGACATGAACGTGGTCAAGGCTTCATCTGAGGCTGAGTGGAACAACTACAAGCGTTTCCTGCGTCCCGTCATGATTAGCCTGGTCAACTGCAAGAACGTCCTGCTGCAAGGGGTTATCTTCCAGAACTCTCCTGCTTGGAATATCCATCCGCTGATGTGTGAGAATATTATATTAGATAATGTACTCGCGCGTAATCCTGCCTATGCACAGAACGGTGATGCCCTCGACCTGGAGTCGTGCAAGAACGCACTCATCGTCAACTCTAAGTTTGATGCCGGCGACGATGGCATCTGCATCAAGAGTGGTAAGGACAAGGATGGCCGTCGTCGCGGCCGTCCCTGTGAGAATGTGGTGGTTGACGGCTGCACCGTTTTCGCTGGTCATGGTGGCTTCGTCGTAGGCTCTGAGATGAGTGGTGGTGTACGCAACATCCTGGTCAAGAGTTGCCAGTTCCTGGGCACCGACGTGGGTCTGCGCTTCAAGTCTACCCGTGGCCGTGGAGGTATCGTGGAGAATATCTTCATCCGTGACATCTCTATGACAGACATCAAGACCGATGCCATCACCTTCAACATGTATTATGGTGGTAAGTCGGTGGCTGAGATGCTGGCCGATGGCGATAATCCCGACAACACCACCAAGGCCCCTGTCACTGAGGAGACACCCATCTTCCGCAACATCGACATTCAGAATGTTGTCTGCAACGGTGCCGGCCGTGCCATGGAGTTCAACGGCCTGCCCGAGATGCCTATCCAGGGCATCAACCTCAAGAACATTGTCATCAAGGCCAAGAAGGATGCCACCTTCACCAATGCCGAGGACATCAAGAAGGAGAATGTCCACGTCACGCTGGAGTAGAGTAGTGATAGAGTGAAAACAATAAAGCCTCGCAAAAACTGCGAGGCTTTATTATTTGCTAACCGTTTCTTACTTACGCAGGCCGAGAGCCTTGATGAGTGCACGATAGCGGTTGATGTCCTTGTTGTAGAGATACTTCAGGAGCTTGCGGCGACGACCTACCATCTTGGTCAGGGCACGAGCGGTACCGAAGTCCTTGTGGTTCTTCTTCAGGTGCTCGGTGAGGTGCTGAATACGATAGGTGAACAGGGCAACCTGGCTTTCAACGCTACCGGTATCCTGAGCGTTCTCACCGTACTTCTCAAAGATCTCAACCTTCTTTGCTGAATCTAAATACATGTTGTTTGATGAATTTAATTGTTAATACTATACATCTTTCTGATGCCTGCCATTGTCATCATGCAGTGGGTTACATCGTCAAATGCGGCTGCAAAGGTACTAATAATTAATGAAGAACGAAGAGCGGAAAGCGAAGAATTTACCGTCATAGTCGTTAATTTAACCTTCTTTTACAGTTTGTACCCCTATTGTAGGTACGAATCCAGCGACAGCAAACCGTCGCGGCTTACTTTTTCTTCCATTTTTTTTGTTGTTTCAGAAATTATGCCTAACTTTGCCGTAAAATATATCACAGCGATGACAGAAGAAACGAATCTATCAAGAATAAAGGAAATCGCCCGTTCGTCAGTTCCAACTGGGGGTAAGGCCATTTTATATGGCTCCAGGGCAAGAGGCGATGCCAGTCAGCATTCTGACTGGGACATTCTCATACTACTTGATAAAGATTCATTAGACCAGTCTGACTACGACAATGTCAGCTATCCTTTTGTCCTGCTTGGCTGCGACCTTGGAGAGGAAATCAACCCGATTATGTATACTAAGAAGGAATGGGATTCATATCGCGTAACACCGTTTTACGAGAATGTGGTTCGTGACGGTATCCCCTTGATATAGCTATGGATAAGCAAGGAATAAAAACATTGGTAGACCTGCAAATGGAGAAAGCCAACAGATTTCTCAGGCAAGCAGAAGAGATGTATGCCATGCGATATTGGGACTTGGCAGCCAACCGTTATTATTATGCTTGTTACCATGCTGTCCAAGGGCTGTTTATTGCCTATGGTCTGCCTGCTGCTAAGAAGCACTCGGGAGCCGTTACCCAATTTAGTCTTCATTTCGTAAAATCAGGTAGGATTGAAGTCACATACGGAAGTTTCTTTGCTCGGATGATGCAGCTTCGCCAAAAGGCAGACTATAACTGTGCTTATGATATTACCGAAAAAGATTTGAAGGAGCAAGTAACCCTTTCAAGGGACTTTATCTGCATGATAGAGCAATTGATAAAAGATATTAGTGTATAATTTCAATAAGATTTAAGTAAGAACCAGACAGTACACGACAACGATGGGGAGTCATAGTCGCCGCTCAGCGGGGCACTCCCAAGAGGGAACGAGACAAACAAATATCAATTACTAATTTAAATCAGAAATTGTGCGTCGCAATCCCGTTCGAAAGTCTTTTTAGATAACTTGAGCTTTCTGCTCTTGTCTCTCTCATTCTTGAATACCGGCAAAATATTCGCTAAGTGAGAGCAAGCAGTTCAGAAGGTTCACGTCCGTAGATGGGCGTGAACTGTTCTTGCTTGTTAACTTAGCAGGTCACTTGCCGGTAACCGAAGAATGAGAATAAGCATCGAATAGTTGCACGCCTTTTTCGTTTACATAACTAACGAAAGCAATGAAATTAGATTTAATCAAGAAGAGATTCATATTAATGCTGCTAGTCAGTATGACGTATGTAATGGCAGCAGCACAAACAAACAATTACTATTATCAAGGGACTTATGAAATAGAGGTGGGGGAAACAAAATACATTCAGTTACCTCAGAATATATACTCTACTGTTATATTGGGTTATTATCCCAGTGGCAGTTGGGGACTGCATGACAATTTCTCCAATGCTACGATTGTCTCTCAAAGCCTGCAGGGATGCAAAGTAAGAGGTGATAAAGTAGGAAAAAATGTAAAACTGACATTCTCTGGTAATAGTATCCTTCGTGACATGCTATGGTCGTACACAGGTTACTTCCTGATAGATGTCGTGGCTAAGAAAGTGGCAGTTAGCAGTATAAGCCTCAACACGTCTTCGGTAACATTGGAAGTTGGCGGGACAAAACAACTCAGCGCCACCGTCTTACCCAGTAACGCTACGGATAAGAGTGTCAGTTGGAGCTCTTCCAATACATCCGTAGCAACTGTTAGTAGCAGCGGGCTTGTGACAGCCAAGTCTGCAGGTAGTGCCACGATAACTTGTAAGGCTGATGATGGCAGCGGTGTTTCTACAACTTGCTCTATTAAAGTCACAGCTATAAAGATTAGTGATATCTCATTGGACAATTCTGCACTTACGTTGTCTGTAGATGATACGAGAAGGCTTAGCGTCACTATTTCGCCTGATGATGCCTCGGACAAGAGCTTGACGTGGTCATCGTCTAACGAAAATGTGGTAAAAATGGGTACGATCTGGAGTGGCAGCGCAGAAGTAAAAGCCGTAGGTCCTGGCAAAGCCATCATCACCTGTGCAGCAAATGATGGTAGCGGGGTGAAGACTATGTGTGAAGTTAGTGTTACTAAAGTAAAGAGTGGTGACTATTTCACGGCCAAGACCATTGAAGGTGTGGAGATGACATTCTGGAGTAACCATGTCCAAAGTGGCACATGTGGTGTTCGGTGTAAGTCCTCTGGCGATGGAACTGTCAGCGTCAGTACAGCAGGTTCTGTTACTATTCCTGATGAGGTGGAATACATGAAGGTGAAAACTATATATAATTATGCCTTTAAGAACTGTAAAAGTATTACTACAGTAACGATTCCTAATAGCGTTGAAACTATAGAAAGTTGGGCTTTTTATGGTTGTGAAGCCTTGAAGTCAATAACGATTCCTGACAACGTTATCGAACTTGGCCCAACAGTTTTTGGAAGTTGCACATCTTTGGAGTCTGTTAAATTAGGAAAAGGAATCACTAAAATCGAAGGAAGCTTATTTCATAGTTGTACAGCTCTTACTACAATATCCGGTCTGGAACAAATAGTTTATGTTGGAACAAATGCATTCCTGGGCACCCCATGGCTAGCAAACCAGCCAGACGGGCTAGTATATGCCGGGAAAGTACTTGTTAAGTATAATGGTACAATGCCTAAAAATGCGGCAATTTCCATAAAAGAAGGAACAACGATGATAGGGGGAAGGGCATTTGAAGATCAAGAGAACCTTGTAGGTGTCATCATTCCTGAAAGTGTCACCGCAATAGGCGAATCCTCTTTCTCTTTTTGCAAGAATCTACGTAGTATTGTCATTCCTAAACAAGTAAAAGAAATTGAAAGTTTTGCTTTTTCGTATTGTAATAGCCTAAGAAATATCGTGTCTCATATTGAAGAGCCAATGCCCATTAGTAAGTATGTGTTTACTAGTAATCCTGATAACAATATATACGATAATGCCACCCTCTATGTGCCGAAGGGTGCAAAGGCATTATATGAGAAAACTGAAGGGTGGAATCTGTTCAAAAACATTGTTGAGGGTGAGCTTTCGCCAGAACCCGAACCAGCCACAAAGGGCGACGTGAACGGTGATAGTCAAGTAAACGGTACAGACCTTGTTGCCTTGACAAACATCATCCTTGGCAAGAACAGCAAGACCGATGCTGCTGATGTGAATGGTGATGGACAGGTGAATGGCACGGACTATGTAGCTCTGGTGAATATCGTGCTTGGACGCAGTCAGGCACCAAGAAGAGCCGCTTCGTCAGCAAGCATCTCTATCGATCCCTCGTTCTCCATCAAGGCTGGCGAAACCAAGGAGATGGTGATTAACCTGGAGAATGCCAGCGATGAAATCACGCTGGTTCAGTTTGACCTTCGTTTGCCTAACGGACTGACATTGAAGCAGACTGGTGGTGAATATGACATAAACATCGCAGGCCGTACCACATGGCGCAAGCACTCTCTGGATGCCAATGCTACCAACGGTATAGTGCGCTTCCTGCTGGCTTCGAGCAGTAATGCTACGCTGACAGGAACAGATGGTGCCATCATCACCATGACCATTACGGCAGACAACAGCTTCGCGGGTGGTGACATCCAGCTGGAGAACATCCTGATGGTGACGCCAAGTGAGAAGGAAATCAAGCAGGATACTTATTCCTATCATGTTGTCCAGTCGCAGCCTTCGACTCCGACTTCTACAGGGCTTGTTGTAGAGCCGTTCAACATTACAGCTGGCAGTGAGGCGGAAATGGTGATTGACCTGACGAATCCCAGCGACGAGATTACGCTGGTACAGTTTGACCTGCGCCTGCCTGACGGACTCTCCGTGAAGCAGACGGGTGGCGAATATGTCTACGACATTGCCGACCGTACCACCTGGCGCAAGCATTCGCTGGAAGCCAATGCTACAGGCGGCATCATCCGATTCCTGTTAGCATCGAGCAGCAATGCCACACTGAGCGGAAAAGAAGGAGCTATCATCACGATAACGCTCAAGGCAGACAATACGTACAAGGGCGGAACGGTGAAGCTGGAGAACATTCTCCTGGTGACTCCCGAAGAGAAAGAAATTAAGCCTGCCGACTTGAGTTACAACATTGGCTCTACTGGCATTAGCAGCATCACGATGGATGCCATCGACAGCAACACGCCCATCTACAACCTGCGCGGCCAGCGGCTCGCAGCTCCGCAGAAGGGCATCAACATCATCGGTGGCAAAAAGGTCATGGTGAAGTAAGCACTTTTAGCTTCTACTCTTAAAGTCGGCACAAGTCCATCTATAATGGATTGCCTTGTGTCGACTTTTTGTTTCCTCTCCGTGCTGTTTCTTCTCGATTTTGTGAGTGAATAATGAGTTGTATAGAAGAAAAAATTGTTTTTCCTTTTGCATTTCGCTCACTTATTCGTACCTTTGCAGCCGATTTCAACGAAAAGACTTATGCAGGATATCAGAAACATTGCGATTATAGCGCACGTAGACCACGGCAAGACGACGCTTGTGGACAAGATGATGCTGGCCGGGAATCTGTTCCGTGAGGGACAGAACCTGTCGAGTCAGGTGTTGGACGCTAACGACCTGGAACGCGAACGAGGCATTACGATTCTTTCTAAGAATGTCAGTATTAACTGGAAAGGAACCAAGATTAACATCATCGATACTCCGGGACACTCCGACTTCGGTGGCGAGGTAGAGCGCGTGCTCAACATGGCAGACGGGTGTCTGCTGCTGGTCGATGCCTTCGAGGGTCCGATGCCCCAGACACGTTTTGTGCTTCAAAAGGCCTTAGAGATTGGGCTGAAGCCCATCGTTGTTGTTAACAAGGTGGATAAGCCTAACTGCCGTCCGGAAGAGGTCTACGAGATGGTGTTCGACCTTATGTTCTCGCTCAATGCTACCGAGGACCAGCTCGACTTCCCTGTCGTGTACGGCTCGGCAAAGAACGGCTGGATGGGTGAGGACTGGCAGAAGCCTACCAACGATATTACTTATCTCTTGGATAAGATTGTAGAGGTGATTCCTGCGCCCACCCAGATAGAAGGCACACCACAGATGCTCATCACTTCACTCGACTACTCCAGCTATACGGGACGTATTGCCGTTGGACGAGTACATCGTGGACGGCTGAAGGATGGCATGCAGGTAACCATTGCCCACCGTGACGGCACGATGGAGAAGACGAAGATTAAGGAGTTGCACACCTTCGACGGCATGGGACACGCCCGAATTGATCAGGTAGACTGTGGTGATATCTGTGCTGTTATCGGACTGGAGAAGTTTGAGATTGGCGACACGTTGTGCGATGCCGAGAATCCTGAGCCCCTGCCTCCTATTGCCATTGATGAGCCGACCATGTCGATGCTCTTTACCATCAACGACTCTCCATTCTTCGGCAAGGAAGGAAAATTTGTTACTTCACGTCATATTAACGACCGTCTGGAGAAGGAACTGGAAAAGAACCTGGCCCTCCGTGTTGAGCCTTTCGAGAATTCTACTGATAAGTGGGTGGTCTCGGGTCGCGGCGTGCTGCATCTGTCAGTACTTATTGAAACCATGCGCCGTGAAGGTTATGAGCTGCAGGTAGGACAACCGCAGGTTATTTTTAAGGAACTTGACGGTCAGAAGTGCGAGCCTATTGAGGAGCTGACTATTAACGTTCCCGAAGAGTTTGCGTCGAAGATGATAGACATGGTGACGCGCCGTAAGGGTGAGATGACGTCGATGGAAAGTCAGGGCGAGCGCGCCAATATTGAGTTCGACATTCCCTCTCGTGGTATTATAGGCTTGCGTACTAATGTGCTGACGGCCAGTCAGGGCGAAGCTATCATGGCTCATCGCTTCAAGGAGTATCAGCCCTACAAAGGCGAGATAGAACGTCGTGTCAATGGCTCCATGATAGCCCTTGAGACAGGTAATGCCTTTGCCTATGCTATTGACAAACTGCAAGACCGTGGTAAGTTCTTTATTGACCCGGGCGAAGATGTATATATGGGACAGGTGGTTGGTGAGCATGTGCATGACAATGACCTCGTTATCAATGTCTGCAAGGCCAAACAGCTTACTAATGTGCGTGCCTCTGGTACTGACGAGAAGGCTCGCATCATTCCCAAGGTTGTCATGTCGCTCGAGGAATGTCTGGAGTATATCAAGGAAGACGAATTGGTGGAAGTAACTCCCAAGTCGATGCGTATGCGTAAGATTATCCTTGACCACGACCAGCGTAAAAAAGCTGCGGTGAAACGTGGATAGATGAGTTCCCCCATCCGGAAAAGTGAGCAGTCTTGTCCTAAAGGCAAGACTGCTCAAACATTATAGGCTTTCTACGAAGGCCTGTGTCATGCGAAATGAATTGTCGGCCACGGTATCCCAGAAGTTATGATACTGCGAGGCATCGGTGTCGCGTAGTGGTATGTCGCTGATGATGCGGAAAGAGATGAAGGGTACGTGATTAATGTAGCATGTCTGTGCTATAGCACACGACTCCATGTCGACAGCGCGAGCCTCTGGAAACTTCTCGACAATGCTCTGCATCTTTTCCTTGGAGTCGACAAACCAGTCGCCGGTAACAATCAGTCCTTCATGTAGCTTGATGCCTGCAGCAACATTTCTTAAGGACAGCGCTTTTCCCAACAGTATGGGGTCGGCTAGATATCGGGCGGGCAGTCCCTGTACCTGTCCGTATATGGTGCAGTTGTCAACGGCGGTCCCACAGTACACGTCGTGGTATGTCACTTCTTTTCCTATGATGATGTCCTGTATCTCAATGTCATCACCGTTTCCGCCTGCGCAACCGCTGTTGATGATGATGTCGGGATGGAACTCGTTGATCATACGCTGAGCTCCAAGGGCAGCATTTACCTTGCCAATGCCGCATTTCTCTACTCTGACATTCCCTTTGTTGAACAACTGCTGCAGTTGTCGCAGCTCCTTGTCCATTGCAACTATAATTCCTATTTTCATATCTGTTTATATTGTTTACGGTACAAAGGTACAAATTTTTTGGGAGCTCTATCCCCAAACTCTAAACTTTTTCGTATCTTTGCACCAAAAATGCAAAGAAAACGATTATGAAGAATCTGAGACAATGGCTACCTGACGTGTTGGTAGTACTTCTGTTTGTAGTGATTTCAGTGGCTTATTTCTTCCCAGCCGATATAGAGGGACGCATCCTTTATCGCCACGACTCGTCGGCCAATCGTGGTGCTGGACAGGAACGAGTCGAGTATATTCAGCGTACAGGCAAGGAAACACGATGGACGAATGCCCTGTTCGGCGGTATGCCTACCTACCAGATGGCGCCGTCTTACGATAGTACGACGCTGCTGAATCAAGCTGGTAATGCCTACCATTTGTGGCTGCCAGATATTGTGTGGTATGTCTTTGCATACCTTTTGGGATTTTATATCCTGTTGCGGGCTTTCGACTTCCGGTGGTATCTGGCTATGTTGGGTGGCGTCATATGGGCTTTCTCCAGCTACTTCTTTATCATCATAGCTGCCGGCCATTATTGGAAGGTTATGGCCTTGGCGTATCTGCCGCCTATGATAGCAGGCGTGGTGCTGGCCTATAAGGGCAAGTACCTGTGGGGACTGGTGGTGACTGCATTCTTTGCCGCCCTTGAGGTGCTGGCCAACCACGTGCAGATGACTTATTACTATCTGTTCGTCATCGCTGCTATGGTTATTGCCTTCATCATCGAAGGTCTTCGTAAGAAACAGTATCAACACCTGCTGAAGGCCACTGCAGTCTGTGTAGTGGGTGCAACCATTGGCATCTGTCTGAACTTGTCGAATCTATACCATACATGGCTTTATGGCCAGGAGTCGATGCGAGGTAAGAGCGAATTGGTAAAGCAGGATGCATCTAATCAGACCAGTAGCGGTTTGGACCGCGACTACGTGACGCAATGGAGCTATGGCATTGACGAGACGTGGACGCTGCTGGTGCCTAATGCCAAGGGCGGAGCTTCGGTACCACTGGTTGAAAACAAGACAGCCATGAAGCATGCTGACAATAATTACTTGGGTATTTACCAGCAGATAGGACAGTACTGGGGCGATCAGCCCATGACGGCAGGTCCTGTCTATGTAGGTGCCTTTGTCATGATGCTCTTTGTGCTGGCATTGTTCATCGTCCGCGGGCCCTTGAAGTGGGCGCTGCTTGCTGTCACTATCTTGTCGGTACTGTTGTCTTGGGGACGTAACTTCATGCCGTTCACCGATTTCTTCCTTGACTACGTTCCGATGTACGCAAAGTTCCGTACCGTGGCCTCCATTTTGGTTATTGCCGAGTTCACCATACCCCTGCTGGCTATGCTGGCACTGAAGCAGTTGATAGACAATCCGCAGCAGCTGAAGACCAAGTTCAAATGGATAGCCCTCTCGTTTGCCATGACGGCAGGCTTCTGTCTGCTGTTTGCACTCATGCCAACCTTTTTCTTCTCCAGCTTTATTAGCCAGAGTGAGATGCAGGCCATGAGTCAGATTCCTGCTGACCAGCTGGCGCCCCTGGTGCAGAACCTGACAGAGATGCGCGTGGCTATGTTTACGGCCGACTGTTGGCGCTCCTTCACAATCATTGTCATCGGTACCCTGTTGTTGCTGTTATATCGTTATGGCAAGTTGCAGGCGCAGTGGCTTGCCGTAGGACTGACGGCCCTATGCCTCATAGATATGTGGCAAGTGAACAAGCGCTACCTCAACGATGAAATGTTCGTATCGGCCAGCGTGCGTGAGGAACCCATGCAGAAGACGGCAGCCATCGACCATATCCTGCAGGACAAGTCGCTCGACTTCCGTGTGCTCAACCTGGCTACGTCGACCTTCAACGAGAACGAGACTTCTTACTATCTGAAGAGTATTGGTGGCTATCATGCCGCTAAGCTGCGCCGCTATCAGGAACTTATCGATGCCCACATAGAATCCGAGATGCATGGTCTGTACGAGGCCATAGCTGAGGCAGGCGGCGACATGACGATGGTCAACGGTGATAGCATCTATCCTGTGCTTAACATGCTTAACACCAAGTATTTCATCCTGCCCCTACAGGGCGGACAGACCGTACCGGTGGAGAATCCTTATACCTACGGCAACGCTTGGCTCGTAGACAAAGTGCACTATGTAGACAACGCCAATCAGGAGCTCGATATGACGGGTCAGCTGCCCTTGCGTCATGAGGCTGTGGCTGACAAGCGTTTTCAGGAAGTGCTGGGACAGGCTGTCGCGCAGGATACGTTGAGCCGAGTCGTCATTAAAGCCTATGAGCCCAACCAGCTGACCTACGAAGTCAATTCCAGCAAGGGTGGAGTAGTAGTATTCTCTGAGATTTATTATCCAGGCTGGCAGGCAACTGTTGACGGTGTGGAACAGGAACTGGGGCGTGTCAACTATGTCCTGCGAGCCTTGCAGGTGAAGCCTGGACGCCACGAGGTAGTATTGAGTTTCTTCCCCAAGAGCATTGACCGCACCGAAACCGTGGCCTACGTCGCTTATGCGGTGCTGTTCCTTGTGTTGCTCTTCCTGGCGTATAAGGTCTATCGTGACCGTCGCCGTGATAGCTCTGACGGAAAGGAGGCCCAGTCATGAAAAAACTGCTCTCGCTGCCACCTAACCTTGTAGACTGTTTCCATGAAGTGACAGGCTTGTCGCGCGATGAATATTTCTGCGACTGTGACCCTATAGGTCACCGTTTAGGCTCTGGGGGCGGTACTACATGGCTCTTGCAACAGGCCCGCGACTGGCTGGGTGGCGACCGCTGTATCATTCTACATGCTGGCGGACAGAGCAAGCGTTTGCCTTCTTATGCCGTTAGTGGTAAGATACTGACGCCTATTCCGGTTTTTCGCTGGGAGCGCGGCCAACGTCTGTCGCAGACCTTGCTTGACCTGCAGCTGCCACTGTACGAACGTATGATGGCCCAGGCTCCTAAGCGTTTGACCACCATGATAGTCAGCGGTGATGTCTACATCCGTGCTGCTGAACGTATCGGGGTCATCCCCGATGCCGACGTGGTGTGCTACGGACTGTGGCTTGACGCTTCCATTGCCAAGAATCATGGCGTCTTTGTCAGTGACCGCCGTACCCCCGGCGTCCTGAAACAGATGCTGCAGAAGCCCAGTCCGGAGTGTCTCTCTGCGCTGCTGAAAGACCACTACTATCTGACCGACATTGGTATTTGGATGCTCTCCGACCGTGCTGTCCGTCTGCTCATGCAGCGCAGCCAGGCAGATGATAAAGCACAGCTCTCATTGCAACGCCACACTCTCGAAGAGAGATTGCAACGCCACACTCTCGAAGAGAGAACACACAGCTCTCATCTCAAAGAGTACGATCTCTATTCCGAGTTCGGCTGTGCCTTGGGTACCCATCCTACCGTTGACGACCCAGAGCTCGGCCAACTCAGCGTAGCCATTGTGCCCCTGCCGGGTGGTGAGTTTTACCACTTTGGTACCTCGCGAGAGATGATATCGTCGACGGTGGCCATCCAGAACATTGTCAACGACCAGCGCGATATTATGCACAACGACCGTAAGCCCCATCCCAGCATCTTTACGCAGAATGCCGTGATGAACTACCGGTTTACAGAAGACAACTATAATATCTGGATAGAAAATAGCTTCATTGGTCCTCGTTGGACGTTAAGCCACGACAATGTGGTGACAGGTGTACCTCAGAACGACTGGGATATCCACCTTGAACCTGGCGAGTGCATTGATGTAGTACCTGTAGGTGACAGTGACTATGAGGTGCGTCATTATCGCATCGATGAGGCCGTAAACAGTAATGCATTGGCCGAACGTGCCAACCTGCGACGGCTCTTTGCCCAGCGACGTCAGTTCCGTAGTCAAAACTGGCCAGCACTGGCTCGCAACTGGCAGCACTCTGTGTTCTACCAGCTCGACTTGGAAGATGCCGCTCGCGAATTCCATGATTTTAAACTACCCATGCCCGAGCCTATTGGTACTCAGGCACCGCTCATGACACGTATCCATGACGCCATGTTCCGGGGCGAAAGCAGTCAGGCCTTTGGGCTGCTGAGAGAGGGACTGACTGAGGGGGTGCTTGCCCAGAAACAATGCCCCCGTCTGTCGGTATTTCCTGACCAGATAGTATGGGGACGCTCACCAGTGCGTATTGACCTGGCGGGAGGCTGGACCGATACGCCGCCTTATTGTCTGATGGAAGGCGGCTCGGTGGTCAACATAGCCATTGAACTGAATGGGCAACCGCCTCTGCAGGCTTATGTCAAGCCTTGCCGTGAGGCACACATCGTGTTGCGCAGCATTGATTTGGGCGCCATGGAAGTGGTTGACACTTATGAACAGTTAGGGGCTTTCAACAAAGTGGGATCGCCCTTCTCCATACCCAAAGCAGCCTTGGCCTTGGCAGGTTTCCTGCCGCAGTTCTCGCAAGATAGCTATTCCTCGCTCAAAGCTCAGCTTGAGCATTTTGGCTGTGGTATCGAGCTCACGCTGCTGTCGGCTATTCCTGCAGGTAGCGGACTGGGCACCAGCAGCATACTGGCCTCTACGGTATTGGGGGCAGTCAGTGACTTCTGTTCTCTGGCATGGGATAAGAACGAGATAGGTCACCGCACCTTGGTACTTGAACAGCTGTTAACCACGGGTGGTGGCTGGCAGGACCAGTTCGGGGGCGTTCTGGGTGGTGTGAAGCTGCTCGAGACTAAACGCGGGTTTGACCAGAACCCGTTAGTGCGTTGGCTCCCCGATGCGGTGTACACCCAGCCGGAGTATGCCCAGTGTCACCTTTTGTATTATACCGGCATCACGCGTACGGCAAAAACCATTCTGGCCGAGATAGTACGACGTATGTTCCTCAACCATGGGGGCGAGATACGTCAGCTACGGGCCATGAAGGCGCATGCCATGGACATGTACGAGGCCATCCAGCGGCAGGACTTCCTCGAGATGGGACGTCTCATCCGACATACGTGGCAGCAAAACCAGCTTATAGATAGCGGTACTAACCCCGATGCTGTGCGTCGTATCACCGACATGGTAGACGACTTGTGTCTGGGCTATAAGTTGCCAGGCGCTGGAGGAGGCGGCTATCTCTATATGGTGGCCAAGGACCCAGAGGCTGCAGCCCGTATCAAGCAGATTATAAATAGTGCCCAGCCCAACCCCAATGCCCGATTTGTCGACATGACGCTCTCCAAAACAGGTCTGCAAGTCAGTCGCAGCTAAGCATAAGGAAGCATCTTTGTGTCGAAACATCGAAATTCCGAAATCTTATGACATCGAATACTGAAATATTGGAATAATGAACTTCAGAACCATAGTCGACATTGCCCCCTCGGAGTTCCATATAGGCCCTAGCGAAGAGCTACTCTTCGTGGGGTCTTGCTTTGCCGACAGCATAGGTCAGCGTTTCCGCATTGAGGGCTTCCCCGCGGCGGTGAATCCCTATGGTACGATGTATAACCCCGCAAGCATCCTGCATACTTTGCAGCGCTGGCTTGCTCCCTCGGACTCTCAGTGTTGTGATGCTCTTTCTCGCAAGACGCCCAACACGGTATTCCTCACTCTGGGTACTAACCACGTCTACCGCCTCAAGGAGACGGGGGAGATTGTGGATAACTGTCAAAAACGTCCAGCTTGCCTTTTTCAAGAGGAGCGGCTCTCTGTCGATGAGTGTGCTGACTATCTGCGCCAGGCCGCCAGTCTGCTGCGCCAGCTAGACCCTGAGATGCACATTGTACTCACCGTTAGTCCTATCCGATACCGTAAGTATGGCTACCATGAGAGCCAGCTCTCAAAGGCCACCTTGTTGCTGACTGCTGAAAAGGTTACTGACGTCATCAGTTATTTTCCCGCCTACGAAATCGTCATGGACGAGTTGCGTGACTACCGCTTTTATGCCCAGGACATGCTGCATCCATCGCAGCAGGCCGTGGACTACATTTGGGAACGCCTGGTCGACACTTTTTTCTCGCCCGAGGCCAAGACCTATCTTGACGAGTGGCGCCCCCTGAGACAGGCTCTCCAGCACAGGCCCTTCAACCCCGAGGCTGATGATTACCGCCTCTTCATGGAGCAGACCAAAGAGCGTCTGGCTGCCTTTAAAAAGAAATACCCCAGGTTTACATTGCCTGATATTTGATAAGTTAATAATAACATATTATATGAATTACACCATAGAAAAAGTTACGACGCTCCTTGGAGCACGGCGCATCGGTTCGGCCGATACGCAGATAAGGTGGTTGCTGACCGACAGCCGCTCACTATGTTTCCCTGAAGAAACCTTGTTCTTCGCCTTGAAGACTCAACGCAACGACGGGCATCGCTATATTGGTGACCTCTATCGCCGTGGCGTGCGCAACTTCGTTGTTGAAGCAAATCCTACTGCCATTGCCTCTACAGTGCCTGGCGGTTCTGTCGCCGAGGCCTACCCCGATGCCAATTTCCTCGTCGTACCGTCACCTCTTGAGGCTCTGCAACGACTGGCCGAGCGCCATCGTGACGAGTTCGACATACCTATCGTGGGCATTACGGGCTCTAATGGTAAGACGATGGTTAAGGAGTGGCTTTACCAAGTGCTGTCGCCGCAGATGGCGGTAACGCGCTCGCCCAAGAGCTACAACTCACAGATTGGTGTGCCGCTGTCGGTATGGTTACTCAACGAGCAGACCGAGGTGGGGCTCTTCGAGGCTGGCATCAGCCAACTGGGCGAGATGGAGGCCCTACGTGACATTATACAGCCTACCATCGGCGTACTGACATCCATCGGTGCGCCCCACCAGGAAAACTTCCGTTCGCTGGAAGAGAAGTGTATGGAGAAGTTGAAGCTGTTCCAGGACGCTAAGGTCATCATCTATAATGCCGACGATGACCTTGTGAGCCGCTGTGTACGCCGTTCGGGCTTCAAAGGCAAACGCATTGGGTGGCATCGCGATGAGCTGTTGTCTGCCTATGAGCTGCCGTTCCGTGACGAGGCTTCCATAGAGTGCTCGCTGGCAGTGGCGGCTACAGCTCTCTATTTGGGGGTTAAACCCGAAGACCTGCGCCAGCGTATGTCACGTCTTGAACCCGTGGCCATGCGTCTGGAAGTGAAAGAAGGCCAGCACGGGTGCACTATCATCAACGATACGTACAACTCGGACATCAACTCGCTCGACATCGCACTCGACTTCATGTCGCGACGTGAGGAGACGCACCGTACGCTGATACTCAGCGATATATACCAGAGCGGTATGGCCGAAACCGAACTTTATGCCGAGGTGAACGCCTTGTGCATGAAGCGTGGCGTAAGCAAACTCATTGCCATTGGACCGTGCATTGGTGCCCACGCCTCACTCTTCACATTGCCCTCTACACTTTTTTTTGCTAACACCGATGACTTCCTTCTTAGTACGGCTTTCCAGCAGTTGCACGACGAGGTGGTGCTCATCAAAGGTGCCCGTACTTTCGGCTTCGACCGTATTACCGAGCGCCTGGAGCAGAAAGTGCACGAGACTATTCTCGAAGTTAATCTTAACGCATTGGTCAATAACCTGAACTACTACCGTTCGTTCCTGAAACCTACGACTAAGCTGGTGTGTATGGTGAAGGCCGACGCCTACGGAGCTGGCGCTGTGGAGGTGGCCAAGACGTTGCAGGAACATCGTGTCGATTATCTGGCCGTGGCTGTTGCCGACGAGGGCGTCACCCTACGGCGTAATGGTATCACGCAGAACATCATGGTGATGAATCCTGAGATGACGGCCTTCAAGACCATGTTCGACTACGACCTGGAACCTGAGGTGTACTCATTCCGACTGATGGACGCTCTTATACGTGCTGCCGAGAAGGAAGGCATTACGGGGTGGCCTGTACACATTAAGTTAGATACAGGTATGCATCGTCTGGGCTTCCATCCTGAGCAAGACATTGATGAGGTCATTCGCCGGCTGAAGAGCCAGACGGCCATCATTCCACGTTCCGTCTTCAGCCACTTCGTAGGCAGCGACAGCCCAGACTTCGACAACTTCTCCACCATGCAGTTTGAACGCTTTGACCGTGCCAGTCTGCGACTGCAGGCGGCCTTCAGCCATAAGATACTACGCCACATGGACAACTCTGCCGCCATAGAACACTTCCCAGAGCGTCAGCTTGACATGTGCCGTCTGGGACTGGGGCTCTATGGCTACGACCCGTTGGGGCATGGGGCTGCGCTGGAACCTGTCAGTACCTTGAAAACCACTATCTTGCAGCTGCGTCAGGTTCCCAAGGACGAGACGGTAGGCTACTCGCGCCGTGGCGTGCTGACGCGTGACAGCGTCATAGCTGCCATACCTATAGGCTATGCAGACGGACTGAACCGCCATCTGGGACGCGGTGCCTGCTATTGTCTGGTGAACGGACAGAAGGCACCCTACGTGGGTAATATCTGTATGGACGTGGCTATGATTGACGTCACTGACATTCCGTGTCAGGAGGGTGACCAAGTCGAAATCTTCGGCAGCAACTTGCCGGCAAGCGTTCTGAGCGACGTATTAGACACGATACCCTACGAGGTGCTGACCAGCATCAGCTCGCGTGTCAAGAAGGTCTATTTCCAGGATTAAACCAGGAAAAAGACATCCCTCTTCTGCATGCTCTGACTTTCCTCCGATGAAAGTCCTGCTTTCCTCCAACGAAAGTCCCTCTTTCCTCCGAGGATAGTCAGGGCGCATAATGTAAAAAAACGGCTGACTATTTGGTCAGCTCGTTTTTTCTTCGTACCTTCGCAGTCTATTAAGGAAAGAATCGTTTATGGAAAGAAAATATTATAAGGTGGCCGGGCATGTCTTTGCTGTAGAGGCTAAAGAAGACGACCTTAAGCTGATGACCAACTATGAACCTTTCGCCTGCGATAATCAGGATGTGCTCTTCCATCTGGTGGTAGAAGACGGCATGGCTGTCAGTTTTGCCGAGGAGATGCGTCAGGAAGAGGAAGGACAGGAGATAGTATGCGGCAAGACTCCTCAGGGCGAGCCGGTGTTCCAGTTCTGCTGGTGGCAGCAGACGGCAGGCTTTCTGGTGTGCGCACCCGACTACTGTCAAGCGCGGCTGGTGATGACCGGCAATCTGCGCAAGATGGCAATCGACAATGCTCTGATGGTGCTCTACGCCCTGGCTGCGGCCGGTCGGCAGACGGTTCTGTTCCATGCTGCCGTAGTCAGTCAGGAGGGCAAGGCCTATATGTTCTTGGGCAAGAGCGGCACCGGCAAGAGCACACATGCCCGTTTGTGGTTGCGCTATCTGGAAGGTACAGAGCTGGTGAACGACGACAACCCTGTGGTACGTGTCCACGACAACGGCTCGATAGTGGTTTATGGTTCGCCATGGAGTGGCAAGACACCTTGCTACCGTAACGTAAGCTACCCTTTGGGGGGTGTCGTGCTGCTGAGTCAGGCCCCCTACAACAAGATACGCCTCATGCGAGGCATCGAGGCCTATGCCTCGCTGGTGCCCAGTATCAGCGGTAAGCGTTGGGACTCGCTGATAGCTGACGGACTGCACCAGACGGAGAACCTGCTGGCCACGAATGTGCCCGTCTACTATCTGGAGTGTCTGCCCGACGAAGACGCGGCCCTCGTGTGCAACAAGGCTGTTAAGTGTTAGGAAACAAGAGTTATTGCCCTTTGGGCGAGAAAGAAGTAAGAATAAGGCATTGAAGGACGAAGTAATAATAGAAGAAGCCATACGAATGGTGAACGAGGGCGTCAGCGTGACTTTCCCCGTCAGGGGCAGCAGCATGCTGCCGTTCATCACCGGCGGTCGCGACAGTGTCATTCTGCAGCGCCCCGCTTGTCTGAAGGTGGGCGACGTCGTGCTGGCGTGGGCCGACGGCTTTCATTATGTGGTACACCGTATTATAGCCCTCGACGGCGACAAGGTGACGCTGATGGGCGACGGCAATATCGCGGGCGTGGAGCATTGTACGGTGGCCGATGTCAAGGCTTTGGCCAGTCATGTGGTCAAGCCCAGCGGCCGCCATTGCGACCTGCAGAGCCCTTGTCGGATGCGTGCCGCCCGGTGGTGGTATCGTCTGCGGCCCATAAGAAGGTACATATTAGCAATATATAGACGAGTGATATGAAACAGAAAAAAGGTTTTGTGCTGCGCGAAGTATGCGGCGAACATGTGATTGTAGGTGAGGGTCTGGACGCCCTGAACTTTGGACGTCTGCTGGCGTTGAACGAGACGGCAGCCTGGCTCTGGAAGACCGCCCTCGAACAAGGCGACTTCACCGTGGAGTCGCTGGCCAGCGGATTATGCGAGGAATACGACGTCACACCCGACGTGGCCCGTCATGACGTAGAGACCATTGTCAAGCAGTGGCAAGAAGTGGGAGTCGTGGAGGCATAATGCCTCGATTTCTCGCCTTCTCATAACCTCGAAACCTCAGAATATCGAAACCACGGAATATCGTCATGAAGTACGTCTCCTGGCTCATGCAAAGCATGCGCGGCATCCGTTTTAGCACAGTAGCGCGCATTGTTATCGGCGTCACTCAGGTGGCACTGGGACTGCTTATGGTATGGCTTAGTAAACACTTCATTGACGATACCATCCGTCATGGCACTGCTGACGATGTGTTGCACATGGTGTTGGCACTGGTGGCTACCGTGGTAGGCGGTGTGTTGTTGCGACAGTTAGGCTACTACCTCACCGTGACGTCACAGGTGCGACAGACGAATCAGTTGCGCCTGCGCATGTTTAGCAGCCTGTTCCGTCGCCAACTCTTTGATGACAAGGACCTGCACTCGGGCGACATTACCTCACGTCTGGCCAAGGACATCGACACCATCAGCCAGGTCAGCGTAGAGACGCTGCCACAGATGGTTATTACCACCATACAGCTGTGTGGCGCTTTCTTAATGATGCGGTGGTTCGACGAGAGACTGGCATGGGCTCTGTTGGTGCTGACGCCAGTGGCCATCGTTATAGGCAAACTGGTAGCACGGCGCCTGCGACAGATGACACTCGACATACGGCGCGACGAAAGCCGTATACAAATGCACGTACAGGAGGGCAGCGAGTATAATGCCGTGCTCCGTACCATGGGCAGCGAACAGTGGGTCACCGACCGGTTGGGCAGCATGCAGGAGCAGCTGCGTGGCAACGTGATGCGCCGCACTCGTTTCACGCTCATCACACGAACAGTGCTGGGACTGGCCTTCGGACTAGGCTATCTCATGGCTTTCGTATGGGGCGGGATGGGACTGCGCAACGGTACCATTACTTTCGGCGTCATGACGTCGTTCCTACAGCTGGTAGGTATGATGCAGCACCCCATCTTGCAGTTGCTTAACATGGTGCCTACCGTCATCCATGCTTCGGCCAGCATTGATCGTCTGCAGGAGATAGAACAACAGGGTGATAAACCACAGGGGCATGTGCCCATGACACCCTATCCTCATGGTGCTGCAGGCATTAGCTTCGATGACGTCACTTATCGCTATCCTGCCGGTCGTCGCGACATACTGAAAAACTTCTCACACGACTTCAGACCAGGCAGCAAGACCGCCATCATGGGTGAGACAGGTGCAGGTAAAACCACCTTGTTCCGCATGATGCTTGGACTCATTGCGCCAACAAACGGACGTGTTGCCGTGGCCGAAGGACTGCGCTATGTACCACAGGGTAACACACTGATGACAGGTACCATACGTTATAACCTGCTGTTGGCAAAGCCCGACGCTACGGATAGAGAGCTAACGGACGTCCTGCATGCAGCCTGTGCCGATTTCGTGACAGAGCAACTGCCCGACGGACTGGACACCGTACTTGGCGAACGCGGCAGCGGACTGAGCGAGGGACAGGCACAACGCATAGCCATAGCACGAGGACTGTTGTGCCAGGGCAACATACTGCTGCTTGATGAAATAAGCTCGGCACTCGACGAAGCTACCGAACGCTCCCTCTTCAGCCGTCTCTTCCACGAGCATCCCGACACCACCATCATCCTCATTACCCATCGCTCCACCGTAGGCGAATTGTGCGACGAGGTGGTTACTCTTGTGCGTAATGAGAAATAATTCTCCCTAAAATTTGGTTATTTGCTTTACTTTTCGTACCTTTGCACCCGCTTTTCGCATCGTGTGATGGTGGATTAAGCAAAAACACTTAATTTTAGAGTAACACATTATTAATTATGAAAGAGATTAACGTAAGCGGTAAGAAGCGCACCGAAACAGGCAAGAAGGCCTCGAAGATGCTTCGCAAGGAGGGTCTGGTACCCTGTAATCTGTATGGTGAGAAGAAGGGCGAAAATGGTCTCCCTGAGGCGTTGGCCTTCACTGCATCGCAGGCTGAACTGCGCAAGGCTGTGTACACACCCCATGTATATGTAGTGAATCTGAATATCGATGGTGTCGAGCACAAGGCCATCATCAAGGAGCTGCAGTTCCACCCCACAACAGATGTACTGCTGCATGCTGACTTCTACGAGATCAATGAGTCCAAGGCTATTACCGTGGGTATCCCTGTCAACCTGACTGGTCACGCTCAAGGTGTACGCGATGGTGGTCGTCTGAACCTCTCTATCCGTAAGATCAACGTTACCGCTCCTTATATGAACATTCCCGAGAAGTTGGACATCGATGTTACCGAGCTGCAGCTGGGTAAGGCCATCAAGGTGGGCCAGCTGAGTTTCGACGGCCTGGAGATTGCTACTCCGAAGGAGGTCATCGTATGCTCTGTCAAGGCTACACGTGCTTCTCGTTCGGCTGCTGCTGAGGCCGCTGCTGCTGAGTAATTATGGATAAGTATCTTATTGTTGGCTTGGGAAACCCTGGCGACGAATACGCCGAGACCCGACACAACACAGGATTTATGGTATTGGACGCTTTTGCTAAGGCGTCCAATATCGTTTTTGAGGATAAACGCTATGGCTTCGTGGCCGAGACATCCCTCAAAGGACGCAAGGTATACCTGCTGAAGCCTACCACGTTTATGAATCTTAGCGGCAATGCCGTACGCTATTGGCTGAATAAAGAAAACATTGATCAGAGCCGATTGCTTGTCGTCAGCGACGACGTAGCCATCCCTGTAGGGCAGTTCCGTCTGAAGGCCAACGGCTCCAATGGCGGGCATAACGGGCTGGGACACATCCAGCAGCTCATCGGGCAACAGTACGCCCGGCTACGTATGGGCATTGGTAACGACTATCCTGTCGGCATGCAGATAGACCATGTGTTGGGACGTTTCTCGGCCGAAGAACGTGAGCATCTGCAGCCTGCCATCGACATGGCTGTCGACATTGTCAAAAGCTTCGTCCTGGCAGGTATCGACATCACGATGAATCAGTTTAACAAACTGGGCAAAGGTTCCAAACCAGCCAAACCTACTTCACCCACTCAACCCACAACACCTCCTTCTCTCACAGAAAAATGAACGAAGCAAGAATAGACAAGTGGCTTTGGGCAGCGCGCATCTTTAAGACGCGATCCATCGCTGCCGATGCCATCAAGAACGGTCGTGTCACCATTCTCCCACCAGAAGGAGGTAGTGTGGCACGCAATCAAGGCATCAGTGTCAAGCCCTCACGCATGGTGAGGGTCGGCGAGGTGGTATGCGTGCGTAAACCGCCTGTCACTTACTCGTTTAAGATTCTGAAGGCCATAGAGCAGCGCGTAGGAGCCAAGCTCGTCCCAGAGATATATGAGAATGTCACCACTCCCGACCAGTATGAGCTGTTGGAGATGAATCGCATCAGTGGCTTTATCAACCGTCAGCGAGGCACCGGGCGTCCCACCAAGAAGGAGCGTCGCGCGTTGGACGAATTCGTTGGGCCTTCGCTCGAGGGCGACTTCTTCGACGATGCCGACTGGGACGACGAGGATGATTAAGCCGTCAACGCACCGCCCTTGTAACTCCGAAATCTCGAAACATCGAAATATCGACACATTGAAACAAAGAAATCACCCCAAATAATACAAAAATGCTTATTGACATCATCTTTATTATTGTCGGCGTAGTTATGGTGCTGAAAGGCGCCGACCTCCTGACAGAACATGCTTCAGCATTGGCTCGAAGGATGAACGTACCTGAAATCATCATTGGCCTCACCATTGTGGCTGCCGGTACGTCGGCACCCGAGCTTTTTGTCAGCCTGGTGTCGGCACTGAAAGGAACACCCGATATGGCGGTTGGTAACGTGGTGGGGTCGAACACCATGAACGCCATGCTTATCGTCGGCTGTGCAGCTATGGTGGCTCCGATGACCATCAGCCGCTCGACGGTGAAGAAAGACATCCCTTTCTCCGTAGGTGCCTCGATTCTGCTTATGCTGTTGGCGCTGAACAGCTATCTGGGTCGTGTCGACGGCATCGTATTACTATTGGGCTTTGCGGCTTTCATGACCTATACGCTGATGCAGGCCAAGAAACCCGTTGAGTCCGTTCCCGCCACAGAACCTACGTCTCCCACAACACCCACTTCCCCCACCAAGCCTACGCCAGTTTGGCTTCCTATTCTATGGCTCATTGCCGGCCTGGCCATGCTCGTAGTGGGCAGTAACCTCTTCGTCGACTCGGCGTCGAGTGTGGCTCTTTCGCTGGGCATTAGCGAAGGAGTAGTAGGTCTGACGGTGGTAGCTGGTGGTACCTCGCTGCCTGAGTTGGCAACCAGCGTGGTAGCAGCACGCAAGGGACAGTCGGCCATAGCTATCGGTAATGTCATCGGCTCGAACGTATTCAACATTCTTGCTATTCTTGGTCTGACAGCTACTATCAGCCCGTTGGCCATTGAGGGCATTACTACTGTCGACATGGCAGTGATGCTTGGATCAGTTAGCTTGGTATGGCTGTTCTCGTTTACCAAGTTCAAGGTAGAACGCTGGGAGGGAGCACTTCTGGTTGTTGGTTATGTGGTATATCTCTGCTGGCTCATCAGCAACTTGTAAAAACAAAGGAAGGCTGTCCCTGAGGGCAGCCTTCCTTTTTATCTTACATCGACTTCTATCTTTCTGAGGTCTTTTTCGGCACTTGACGTTCCTACCATTACTTCGTATTTGCCAGGTACCACGCGCATGGTGTTGGTCTGTGTATCCCAACCTTCGAATCGTTCTCGTGGCAGGTCGATACTGATGCGTTGTTGCTCGCCGGCCTTCAGCGTTACACGCTGGTAGGCGCGTAGCGTCTTCAGAGGTCTTTCTGTGTCGGCCGTATTGCGCACGTACACCTGTATCACTTCGCTACCATCGCGCCGACCGGTATTGCTCACGGTCACATTCACCTTGCTGTCTTGATACTCAGCTCCTGCAATGTCGAATGTGGTGTACGACAGCCCGTGTCCGAAGGGGTATAACGCCTCTCCCTGATAATAGCGGTAGGTACGGTTCTGCATGCGGTAGTCCAGGAAGTCGGGCAATTCGTCGGTACTCTTATAGAACGTTACAGGTAGCTTGCCGCTGGGGTTATACTGACCGAACAGCACGTCGGCCAGGGCTTGCCCGCCTTTCTCACCGCCATACCAGGCTTGTACGATGGCGTCGGCAATGGCGTCCTCTGGTGTCAGGGCAATGGCAGAACCTGAACAGTTAACATAGATGATGCGTTTGCCTGCCTTCTTCAGTTCGGCAAGCCAGTCACGCTGTACCTGTGGCAGTTCGATGCTGGTGCGGTCGCCTCCCTTGAAGCCAGGCTCGCTGACCTTCATCTCTTCACCCTCCAGACGCGGTGAGATACCTCCGACGAAGATTACGATGTCGGCGTCCTTTAGCGGTGAACCTGGTGCGGTTAGCGGAGAGCGTGCTGCCACAGAGCGGTCGGTCATGGTGATGTCGAACTGTAGCATGGCATGTCCCGTGTTTTGTGCATAGATGAGTGTGAGGGGGTAGCTGTTGCCGGCCTGTACCTGATAGGTGGTATGGGCATCGCGTACGCCGTGTCCGTTTCTGCGGTTCAGCAGCGTGTCGCCGTTGAAGATCAGCATGGCGTAGTCGTCGTTGAGCATGTCGAACGTAACCTCACCGTCTTGTTGTGGACGGAATATGCCCTCATAGCGGGCAGAGAAATGCTCCAGGCTCACTCCCGGTGCGAAGGCGGTATTGCCGCCATTGTCCAGGTGCAATGGCTCGGTGACTCGGATGGCCATGGCGGGCAGTCCTTCCATCTGCTCATTGTTCCAGTAGTTGGCTTGCAGACCGCGACGTCCGTCGTCGGTGAATAGCTGGTTGAACATGCTGGTAGGTACTTCTTTCCGAGTCCATGTGCATCCCTGAACGAAAGGTACGTTGGGCAGGTAATGGCGGATGCCCTGAAGAATGGTCGTTGTTTGGGTAGGCTGGCCGTTGTAGTTGCCCCACATCATTGTGGAGTCGTTGGCGTTAGGGCCCATGACGATCACCTTGGGCGTCTTGGCCTGCAGTGGCAGGATGCCATTGTTCTTTAGCAATACAATGCTCTGTCGGGCAGCGTCAAGGGCTATCTGCTTATGCTCCTTGCTGGCTACGACACTCATGGGTATCTTCGTCCACTCTACCAGCTCGTCAGCATCGAAGTCGCCCAGCTGGAAACGTGCTATCAGCAGACGGCGCAGCGACGTGTCCAGCTGTTGCTCTGTCAGCAGACCGGCTTTCACTGCCTCGGGCAGCGACTTATAGATGCTGCCACACTCCACGTCAGTACCTGCAATGACGGCACGGGCTGATGACTCCTCTGCTGTCTTCACAAAGTTATGACGTCCAGGCTTATAGAAATCGTCAATGGCTCCGCAGTCGCTCGTCACGATGCCCTTGAAACCCCATTCGTCACGTAAGATGCGCTGCAGGTAGCGGGTGTTGCCACAGCAGGGCTCACTGTCTATGGCCTGATAGGCGCACATCACCTCGGCTACCTGTCCCTCCTGCACAAGCGCTTTGAAGGCAGGCAGGTATGTCTCCCACAGGTCACGCTCGGGCAACTGCTCAATGTTAAACTCATGGCGGTTCCACTCTGGCCCGCTATGCACAGCATAGTGCTTGGCACATGCCAGCAGCTTCCTGTACTTACCGGGAACACTTGTCGTCCCGTCATAGCTGTAGCCCTGCAAACCGCGTACTACAGCGATACCCATTCTCGACGTCAAGTAGGGGTCTTCGCCATAGGTCTCCTGACCACGGCCCCAGCGCGGGTCTCGGAATATGTTGATGTTGGGTGTCCAGAACGACAAGCCTCTGTAGCGCTTGATGTCGTTCTTACTACGAGCTTCGGTATTCTTGGCGCGGGCTTCGTCACTGGCAGCAGCGAAAGCCTGATATACCAAGTGGTCGTTGAAAGTGGCTGCCATGGCCATCGTGATGGGGAACACCGTAGCAATGCCATTACGACCTACGCCGTGCAGTGCCTCGTTCCACCAGTGGAACTCGGGAATGCCCAGGCGTGGGATAGCCGGCGAGGTGTCCATCATCAGCATAACTTTCTCGTCCAGCGTCAGGCGGCCCAGCAGGTCGTCAGCGCGTTCTTCGGCCGTCAGGGCCGCATTTTGGTAGGGCAGCGTCTGTGCAGAGAGTGCTGTGCTGCCCAGTAGCAGTAGGGAAGTGAATAGTAGCTTCTTCATAGCTTATTATTGGGATTAGTAGGTGTTGTGGGCGCATTGGGCGTAGTGGGTGTAGTGGGTGAAGTGGGTGTTGTGGGCGTAGTGGGCGTCGTGGGCTTCGCACGTTGCCCACTATACCCACTATACCCACCAAACCCACCAGAAGAATATCCGTTTCGGCGTTGCCAGTCCCTCCGGGCCTGGTACATCTGTTCCTTAATGCCGCCCTTCTGAATGAAGTCTTCCTTGAGCCATTCTATCAGCCCGACGATGAGTGCGTCGCACTGGTGTATCAGCGTGATAGCTATGTTGGCAATGGCCTCGTCGCTGCGCTCTTTTATTTTCTCTCGATAGATGGCAGAGTCAAGATGATTACGGCAGAACTGTGCTGTTTGCTGGTAGCGTGGGTCCTGAGGTCCCCAGTGTTCAAGGGAGCGAACCCGTAGATAGTCTTCATAGTCAAGCAATAGCTCATGCAGAGAGGCTCGGTTGACATTGGTCAGCTTTAGTTCCATTTCCTTCGATGTTACCCCGTCGATATTTCCTTCGGCCAAGTTCTGTTTGCCAGAGCGCGCTGCTTGAATCATCTGGTCGATGGTGCGGTCACCACGTTCCAAGAAGTGGTGGGCAAAGTAGTACGTAACGTCATAGATGCATTCTGCTTTCTGAAAACATTTCAGCGTCCGGTAGCTACGGTCCTGAGGCAGGAAGTATTCGTTAGGGTCTGTCATTGGAGTGTTGTCGCTATAGTCCGATTGCAAAGATACGAAGAAGCCCGTAAAGAACAAAATTTTTTAACGAATATTTCCCCTTTCTCCCTTCCGCGTAAAAAGGCATGCCAGAAATAATGCAGGAGCAGGGCCTCATCCGAAGACCCTGCTCCTGCAATAGTATCGTTATTTGTAGTGGTCTTTACTTCACCACCACCTTCTTACCATTCTGAATCACCACACCCTTGTAGCTCTCGTCAACCTTCTGACCGGCCAGATTGTAGATAGCACCGTTCTCGGTAGCGTCAGCCTTTACGGTTTTAATGCCAGTTGGGTTTTGGTTAATTGAAATGGAGTAGACTCGCATGCCGTTGGCCGTCTCCTTGATTTTAGCTGTTCCACCCTTTGTGGCAGTACAACTAAAGATGACAGCTTCAGATTCTGTCTTTCCACTACAGGTAGTCACTGCGTCAGCATTCTGTGTTACAGGAGGCTCACTGCCATCAATTGTAAGTGTAGGGGCACTTCCTTTAGCTGAGAATTTAACATAGACAACATCACCAGTAACAACAGGAATGTGAATAATGAAATTCTTCGAGTCACACTGAATGTAATTCTCTCCTGTCTTAACCGCGTTGTCCTTTGCTTTACTATTAGAATACTCAAAGAAGATGTTCTCATTTGCAGCAAGTTTTACGTACATCTTAGCTTTATCAGTTCCGGTGTAATTGACAGAGAAACCTTCCTTGCCATCCATCTCGTAGGTGGTCGCCACTGCATTGTCGCCAAGCACGTAGGTCGATGCTTGATTGTTAAAAGTGTACGTTACAGGTTCTGTCTGTGCCTGGGCACCGATGGCCATGAGGGCCATTGCAATAAGAGTAAAAATTTTCTTCATAAGCATTACGTTTTTAATTGTGAATAAATACATGTTTGGTGCAAAGATACGTAATTCCATCGAGAAAACCAAACTTTATGGTGTTTAGTTTCGACGGAAACTACGTAAAGGTTTGCGTAAAGGAAACTACGGGGTAACGATGCTGTCGGGCTCTTCCTCTGTAGAACGCTGGCAGATGTTGGCCCACTCGCGACTGGTACCTGTGCCAAACCACTCGGAATGGTATTGCTCGCCTTTGTCGGAGAGCACGCGGATGGCAAACGAGTAAGTGGTGTCATACTGCAGGTCTTGCAGCAACGTGTCTGTCTTCTCATGGCTGACAATGAAGCGCGCCTCAATATTCTCGGGGTTCTCCCATGCCATGACGTCGTCGCCTACCTTCTCCTGGCGGGCGCACATGATTTCATATCCAGCACAGTCACCCACGGCGAACCAGTGCAGGTGGATACTATTACCCATAGCACGCATCTCGAACGGGTCGTCTGGATAGCTAAGTCCCGTTATCTCGCTAATGCGGAACATCGTAGAAGGGGCTTTCGATGGTTGAACAGCCTCTTCGTCCTCCCCATTACAGGCGTAAAACACCGTTAGTGCGGCCAACAGCAAGAGACTATATTGCTTTAGTTTTTTCATTCTTTGGTAGGTTCAGTCATTGAAACAACGCCGCAAAGATACGAAATCTTTCTTTTACCTCCAAATTTTTTGCAGAAAAAATGGCAGGCACCGCATGTCGGGCCTGCCATTTAATGTTATCGGGTCAGAGGGATTACTCTGCTGAATACCAGCGAGGATCGCCCACCTTCAGTTTCACTACATCCTCGTTGCCAAGGGTGAAGTCGCCGTTGGCAGCATCCTTGTACTTAGGATCAGCACCGTTCTTAGCGTTGACGTCACCATTCCAGTAAACCTTTGTATCTGCATCGCTGGCAGCAAAGATGTTGGCGTTAGAGCAATCGAAGTAGTAGTTGTTCGTGTAGGTCGGGGTGTTGGTCTTCGACTGGTTGGTGTAGACAGCCTTCGTGTTAGACACGATGTTGTTGGTCCAGTTGATGACGTTGCCGACAAAGCGTACATAGAGCAGACGCTTACCATTTGACTCATTCAGCACGTTGTCAATAGTACACTGGTCGACCGTGATGACAGGAGCAGCACCGCTGTATGAGCCAGAGGCATCATCGTAGCGGATGAAGTCACGAGTGTGAGCGCAGTTGTAGATAGTGCTCTTCTCGAACTTGACCTCCTTCACGTAGTTCTTACGGATGTCAAAGAAGTCGCCACCGTCGCACTCAATGTCGTGGATGAGACACTTGCTGAACGTAATTGCCTCAATAGTACCTACGACGTTACCATAGGTGATACCCTTCACGAAATTCTTAATCTCAGTGTTCTCTACCAGTAGTGCACCATAGTCTGCTTCGTCCTTGTAGTTGAACGTCTGGTCGCCGGAAGCATTGTCCTTACCGTCGATGACTACCTGAGTGATGGTGAGTGCAGCACCGCCATACAGCTCAAAGCGACCCTTGATGATGGGCTGGTCGGTGGGATAGACACCCTTGATGGTAACATTGTTGTTTACCTTAGCAGCACCGGCCTGACCACTCTCGTTCTCGTTCATCACATACGTACCGGGGAAGACAGCGATGACGGCGTTAGCCTCCGCATTGGCAATGATACTTGCCAGGTTGTCGCCCTCATGTACGAGGGTAGCTCCCTGCAGGTCGGCAATGGTGGTGAACTTACGGTTACCGCACTGCTTGCCGTTGTAGTAGAGGTAGGCAGTGTATTCAGTCTCAGGTGTCAGCCCCTCAATGGTAGCCTTGCCAGCAGCCTTCTCCTCGGCAGTAATCTGATGGGTGATGCTGCCAACGACGATGGTCGATACGTCGAAGCCGTCTTCAACCTCCCAAGTCAGCGTTACGCTGCGGTCAGCAATGTCGGCAGGCTGCGGGTTCTTCAGGAACTGCTTGGTGCCAGTCCTGAAATAGACACCATTCCATGTAGAGGTACGGCTCTCTTCACCTGCGGTGATGGACTGCAGGTAGACGGTGTACTGAGTATCGAAGAGCAGTCCGTCTATGGTGTAGGGAATCTGGTCGGGGGAAATACCAGAGATGGTCTTGACAGGCGAAGTCAGGTCGTACGACATGCTGTCGTCAGCACAAACCAGCATGTTGTAGCTGCTTGCCAGCACCGACTCTGTCCAGCTGATAGTGGCCGAAGTCTCGCCAATGTTCGACGCTTGCATGCCTACAGGAGAGAGGTTACGGTTCAGCGTATAGCTTGTAATCTCGTCGCCCTGCTTTTTGCAGGAGGTTAGGGCGGCTGATGCCAGCCCTAACGCGCAGATAGTGAATATACTTAACTTTTTCATTGTTTACTTTGTTTTTAGGGATTAGTCAGACAATTGTCCGTAGTTGCCGTCGTTGTTCAGCATACCATTGCTGACACCGATGAAGTAAGTCCAGATGGGCCACAGGCAGTTCATGCTGGGTGTCTGCACATAGAGACCGTTGATGATGTCGTCAGTGATGCGAGGCTCGCCACTGCTCAGGAACCAGCCCTTGCTTGCAAAGCCGTCATCCTTCATAGCAGAACCCTGATCGTCGGTATCGCCGTGGTTCATACCATAGATAATGATGGTCTCGCCAGCCACGGGCTTGTTGTAAGGATCGAAGAGCTCAGCACTTTCAGGAATCGCCATGTCAGCCTCATACAGCTTGGTATAAACCTTCTCGGGCAGGTCGCTATACTCACCCTCGCGCTTAGCCAGACGAGTCAGCTTAGCTTTAGCCTCAGCCATCTTCTCGTCGATGATTCCCCAGCGAACGAGGTCGGCCTTACGCAGGGCCTCGCCAGCAAACTCAAAGGCGCGCTGGTCGACGATACCGTTGAAGAAAGCAGTCTTGCTGGCAGTGTACTTCGACTGCAGGGCAGAAACCTTAGCAGCAGGCAGCGCACGGTCCAAGACGGGCTTCATATAGTTCCAGGCAGCAGCTGGACCGTCCAGCTCGTTGACAGCCTCAGCAGCCATCAGGTAGACATCGGCCAGACGCATATACTGCCAGTTGACACCATCATCATTGTCAGAGGTGACATAACGGTTCATCCACTCATAGCGCAGCTTGCCGAAGTACATGGTAGTAGGATTACTTATCACCTGAGGAACGATATTGATGGTGTAGTTCGTTCCATTCTTATTCACAGAAGCCTCAGGACCGTCAGTCTTTGCACCCCAGCGATAGGGTACACAAGTGATGTTGCGGCGGACATCGTCTACATCGAAGTCATAGAACAATGTAGGCAGGGGGCCGTTCACACCACCGCGAGGCTGCTTGGTGTACTGGTCGGCAGTCTGGTGGCGCACACCCCAAGTAAAGAGCACACGTCCACGACCGTCAGAGAAGGGAATCTCCCACAGGCTCTCGCCACCGGCAGTAACATCGTCCTTACACAGTTTCACGAAGTTGTCGAGGAACGAACCCAGGTGGTTGCGACCGCTGTTGATGATGTCGAGACACTCCTCCTTGGCAATCTGGTACATCTTCTCAGGAGCCAGTTCGGGATCCTTCGAACGACGGTAGCCGTCGCCACGCAGTGCATAGCCACCGGCATAGAGGGCAATACGGGCGCGCAGACCCTTGACGAAAGCCTTGCTCACACGCTCGGTAGTACGGGTGATGGCATTCTCGTTAGGCCAGTAGCAGTAGTCCTCAGCCTCCTTCAGGTCGGCCAGCAAAATCTTATAGATAGAGTCCTTGTTGCAACGGGGCTTGTAAAGGTTCTCCGACGTGTTGGGCTCGAAGCGGGCCGGCACATCACCCCAGGCCTTGATCAGGTCGTTGTAGATGACGGCACGCAAGGTCAGGGCCTCACCCAGTAGCTGTGCCATCTCAGGACGGGTCTCAATGCCACCGAACTGGCGCAGGCCCTTGATAGCCAGGTTGGCACGCTCAATACCCTCGTAGAACTTGGCGTAGGCATTGGTCTCACTGTTCATCTGGCCGTTACCCGGTGCTGTAGCATAGTTAGCCAATGCATACTTGTCAGCCAGACGGTCAGCGTAAGTGGGAGTGTTAATCCACTCGCAGTCGGTGTTGATGCCATAATAAGGCAGGAAACGTCCACGATAGGAGTTGGTCTCACCAAATGATACGTGGATAGACATAATCTCCGACTCGGCCAGCGAATACACAGAGAATACTGACGATTCGTCGAGCGAAGAGATGGACGGCGAATCCATTTCGCAGCTGGTCAGGCCAGCCAGCGACAACGCCATTACTGATAATTTTATATAGTTCTTCATTTGTTTTGTCCTCCTTCAGATTAGAAATTCAAGTTCAGACCCACTACGAACTGACGGCTACGGGGATAGCCAGAGTAGTCGACGCTGGGAGTCAGGTTATTCTTACGGATACAGTCGGCCTCAGGATCGGAACCAGAATAGCCCGTGATGGTGAAGACGTTGTAAGCCGTTACATAGAAACGCAGATTCTGGATGCCCACACGCTTGGTGAGGTTAGCGGGCAGCGTATAACCCAGCGAGAGGGTGTTCAGGCGCAGGAACGAAGCGTTCTCGATAGCCCAGTCGGTCAGAACGAAGTGCTGCATGTAGGGCGACCACATGGTGGTGTTGGCATTCAGGGCTGCCAGCTCAGTCATGTCAGTAACAAACTCACCGGCATCGTTGATGTAGGTCCAGCGCTTGCCTGAAGCCATATCGGTGCTGAGGTTACGATACTGGTTGAACTTCGTATAGGTAGCCGAGGTGTACTCAATCTTGTTGGCGTTGTACACCTTGTTGCCAATGCTGAAGTTGAAGTTAGCCGACAGGTCGAAGCCGTATGCACGGGCATTGATGTTGAAACCACCCACGAACTTCGGGTTCACATTGCCAATCTCAGTGATATCGTTGTCATCCACCACACCATCGGGCACACCTTCAGGGCCGCTGACATCCTGCAGCTTCATCGAACCGGGACGGATGGTACCAATTATGGGAGAAGAATTGACAACATCATCCCTCAGAATCCACTGCTTGGTGACGGGGTCGTAGCCCGTGAAGTCAGAGACCTCATAGCGGCCGGCATTCTTGTAACCGATGATTTCACCTACAGAGTGACCTACAGCTACCAGGTAGTCGTTACCAATCTCGGTAGAACCCCAGTTGGTGTTGGTGGCATAGTCGTTGATACCAAGCTCCTTGATCTCGTTCTTGTTGTAACCGATGTTACCCGAGAAGTCGATACCCCAGTCCTTCTTGTTCACGATGTGATAGGTCAGCGAGATTTCGAAACCACTGTTCTGAGTCTTACCCAGGTTACGGTACTGGTTGTCGTAACCAGAACCAGAGGTTGGGAACTGGATGAGCAGGTCCTTGGTGGTGTTCCAGTAACCTTCGATGCTACCGTTCAGCTTGCCGCCAAACAGGGTGAAGTCGATACCGATGTTACGTGTAATGGTGGTCTCCCACTTCAGGTCGGGGTTGGCCATCGTCTTCGAGGGTGCCCAGTAGGTAGTGATACCATTCACCCAAGGCGTGGTCTTCGGGCTGTACTCCTGTACGAGCTGTCCTACGGGAATGTTGTTGTTACCGGCAGTACCGAAGCTGAAGCGCAGTTTCAAGTCGTCCAGCCACTTTTCAGTACCCTTCATGAAAGGCTCAGAAGAGATACGCCATGCGATAGCTGCAGAGGGGAAGTAGCCCCAGCGGTTACCCTTGTTGAACTTCGAGCTACCATCGGCACGGAACGTAGCACTGACCAGATACTTGTCCATGAAGTTATAGTTGGCACGGCCGAACCAAGACAGCAGCTTGTCGTCAGCGCTGTAGAAGTCTTCCGAGCTGAAGGGATTACCCTGCTGAGTCAGCTTCCAGGCAGTATCAGCATCATAGTCGGTGGGGAAACCGTGAATCTCATCGGTGATAGCATGCTTCTTGGTAATCACATACTCATGACCGGCCAACACGTTCAGCGAGTGAGGGCTGTCCTTACCGAACAAGTCCTTGAAGTCGTAGCTGATGGTGTTGGTGTTGCGGAAGCGGTTGCGGATAGTGTTCACGTTGCGGATGGCAGGCTTACCCTGATTTTCCTCAGCAACCTGATTCTTGATGTAGTAAGCAGTGGTTCCCCAGAAACGCTGGGCAAACTCGTCGTAAGTGTCATAGCCAAACTCGGTCTTCAGCTTCAGGTTCTTGTAAACCTCCCAACCAAAGGCACCGGCCATGTTCAGGTTGCGGCGATTCTTCTGCTGGTCGTTGTCCTTGGCAGTGGTGATAGGATCGTAGAAGCTTGAGCCTTCCAATTCGTCAGTACCGTCGATACCCTTCATGGGCAGCGGAGTGTAGAGCACGGCATAGCGCAGACGGCGGTCGGTGTCGTATGCACCGGCAGCCTCGTTGGCACCGCCACCGAAGATCTTGGTCTTGGCAAAGCGAACCTGCAAGTCCAAGGTGGTCTTCTTGCTGGGCTTGGTGTTCAACTTCAGCGACAGGTTGTCACGCTGGAAAGAAGAACCCCACATGATGGCCTTGTCGTTCATGTGTGCATAGCTGAATGCATACTTGATGCCGTCGGTACCACCAGTGATGTTGATGTTGTGGTTGAAGGTATGACCCGTACGGCCGTATGCCAGGTCCTGCCAGTCATTGCCAGGCAGTCCCTCGTAGAGATCCATATCCTGATAGTTACCAAACTTATCGGTGTAGTGGTCTATCTTGCTGGCATCGCCGTTGTTGTACAGCATGGCATATTCATACTGCCACTTGGCATACTCGTAGGTATTGAGCACGTCGTACTTCTTGGCAATCTTCTTCCAGCTGTAGTAAGCGTTATAGCTCACCTTTACCTTACCCTCCTTACCACTCTTGGTGGTTACCAGGATAACACCGTTAGCACCGCGGCTACCATAGATAGCTGTTGAAGAAGCATCCTTCAGCACGGTGATGTCCTCGATGTCGTTGGCAGGAATATCGCTGATGCTCTCCACGGGGAATCCGTCTACGATGTACAGCGGGTCGTTCGACTGCGTGATAGAACCACCACCACGCACGCGAATCTTCACCTCGGCATCGGGAGAACCTTCGGTCGTCGTAACCTGCACACCAGCCATCTTACCGGTCAGGGCCTCAGAGGCGTTGGCTACGGGGACGGCCTGCAGAGCCTCGCTACCCACGGTAGCCACAGAACCCGTCAAGTCCTTCTTCTTCACCGAGCCGTAACCGATGACCACCAGCTCCTCGAGCTGAGTGTTGTCGTCCTCTAAGACAACATCGACGTGGCTCTTACCCTTAACGTCTACCGTCTTGGTCTTCATACCAATGTACGAAATCACGATGGGTTTGTTTCCTGATACCTTCAATGAGAAATTACCGTCAAAGTCGGTCACTGCTGCATTTTGGGTACCCTGTTCCTGTACAGTAGCCCCGATGACGGCTTCACCCGTGGCATCTTTGACTGTACCAGTAACGGTCTGTGCGGTAATGCTGCCTACGAACAGTAGGAACGTCAGCAAAAGCGCACAACGCATACTCTTGATTTTAACAGACATAAAATTAGTAGTTTTTAAGAATTTAACAAAAAATATATTTTTCTGTCCGCAAAGGTACAAATAAAACTTAAACTAACCAAAAACTGCCTATCTTTTTTTTCGCAAACGTTTGCGGAAGTTAACATTTTAACTAAAAAGCGGGCAGAAAGCCTCTCTGTGCCTTCTGTCCGCATGGGTCAGTACCTGATTCCTTTTCAGGTTCAAAGTGCTTATTTCATCACCGTTTTGTGCTTACTTCATCATCACCTCGTGCTTACTTCATCACCACCTTCTTGCCATTGATGATGTAGATGCCCTTTGTGGCCTTGTTCACACGGACACCCTGCAGGGTGTAGATGGCATCAGCCTGCTGGCGTGCATCCGTCTTGGCAGCGTCGATGCCAGTAGTGCCGGCCACATGGGCCTCGGTGCCAAAACCACCGCGAGCGTTGGCAGAGCGGATGGTCAGCTTGTCCTTTTCGGGGTCAACGGTAATGCTGTAGCTCGTGTTGGGCGTGATGCCTACCAGCTCGTTGTTCTTGAACAAGGCGTAGGCTGTTGCACCGTCTACGGCCGACCATGTCACAGAACCGCTGGCGTAGGTGGCCGTGGGTGCTGCAACTTGTGCTGCAATGGTAGCGGGAGCCCATGAGGTAAATACCTTTTCGAGTGTGTATTTAGCAGCTTGCTCAGCATTCAAGATTGTCTCCATCTCGTTAGTTGCGCTGCCGTAAGTGAACTTCACCACATTGGATGCAGGCGAAACGACACTGCCGTTAGCATCCTTCGTATTGTACTCCACAAATTCCTTGGCAACGACATTCATACCGGCCTCGGTCCAACGCTTTGCAGTAATCTTATTGTCAGACAATATGGTATTCAGCCATGCACAACGGGGCTCACCCTGCCAAGCGCGGGCATAGTTGTAGTCTGCACCCAGGTTCTTGATCGTGCAGTTGTTGAAGACATAGCCATAGCTCTTTCCTGCCGCTGTAGCCGGGGCAGTGATAGTGTTGCCGCCACTTCCGTTGCGGGTGCGCTTTTCCAGAGTAATAGTAGAATTCTCAACAAATAAGGTGCCGTTTCCACAGAAGAAATCTACTGTGCCGTGAATGTCACAATCTTCCATGTAGTACATACCGCCGTCGTTATTGCTGTAGTAGGTGTCCTGATACGACAGCATGGTAACATTCTTCATCACAGTCTTGGTACCCTTGTCCCAGAAGCATACGGCACGGCCTCCATTCAAGCCTGCGTCCTGAGCGCCATAGTAGTCGAGGGCATTTTTCAAGGTCAAATCCTGCAGATAGTTACCTGTGCCAGTGTTGGTCAGCGTTTCAGTTGTGCCAATACCTTCGATGCTGAAGTGAGGGGAGTTGACTATAATGGTCTTCTCCATGTTCTCGCCAATGATAGAAATGTTGCTGCCGCTAATGGGTGTGTTGCAGGCTGAACCAAGGTCGTACGTTCCGTTGGGAAGATAGATGAACAGGCGTGCAGCACTGGTAGAAGTGTTTGTCTTGTTCGCATAGTCAAGGGCTGTAAGGAAACTGTTGGCATCCCCCGCCTTTACACGAATCCACTGACCGTCAGCTGTGTAGTTGTCTTCTGCTTTGTTCTCAATAGTCACGCCATGGATATATACGCTTCCGGTACTGCTGATAGTAAACACCAGCTCTCCGGCCTCACCGTCGTGCTCGTAGGTAACGACAGCCCCGTCGGTAGCTGAATAGCCCTCCAACTCCTTTGTGCCACAGACAATCTTAGAACCTTCCTTTGAAAACTTACAGACTTTAAAGCTGATGGTGGCCTTGGTTCCTACCAGGAGGGTAATGGTGTTTCCGTTGCTGAACGCCCAGCCATGCTGCTTGTCATTCCACTTGCCTGCACTGGGTGTAAAGGCTTCATGGTCTTCAACATAGAAGTACTGGTTTCGCAGATCGAAATCATAAGTCCTGCTGGGGCTGGCTACTTCTTCCTCGGTTTCGACGGTGTATAGCTTTACGTCCTTCGTGATGACGTCGTTGACGGTGTATTTCAGACCACCCAGTTCTGCCTTCTTAAACCAACCGCGGGCCTTCCAGCCTTCACGTGTAGGCGGAACGTTTGCTATGTCGTAAGCGAAGGCTCCAATCTTTGCATCCTCTTCTACCATTTGAGTTTTCAGCACTGTGGTGCCGTCGCCGCTGATGTATTCCACCTTGTAGTCGGGCTTCTGTACTACGCTCAGTACGTAGTTCGCATTTTCCTGACCCTTTGTCATCGGGATGGTCACTGTGCAACTCGTCGCATTGCCGTCGTACGTGATGGTGCCCACCTCGCCACTGGCAGCAATTGCTGTCACGGGGTTTGTGCTGCTTACCATGGTGGCAGTCTTCGATATCTTAACGCTGCCTTCATAGCCACCGCCAAAAACATCCTCAGCACTGTATTCGTTGCCGTTGATGGTAACGGACGCCAATACAGGCATGTCCTTTTCTGTGCCAGTCAGTGTGCCCTCAATGATGATGTCGCACAAACCGACTTGCTTATTGTTGGCCAGGCTGCCGTAGATGTTGACTATAACACCACATGCGCCGTCTCCAGCCTTGGCGCTTGCAAGTTCTGTCGTGTACTCCAGGCTTGAGTATGCCGGCGATGCATTGTTGCGCTGGATGGCCGTACCTTGTTGCAGGGTTAGTTTTGTTCCATCGGCATTCTGCCAAATAATGTCCAGCGTACCATTGCCCGTTCCCACTTTAGAAGCTTTCAGACTGACTTTCGTAGGAGTGAAGTTGAGGCCAGGCTTGGGTTGGAAGGTAAACTTAACGAAATCGCCTTCACCAGGTGTCTTGCCTGTTGTCTCTTCGGGTTGAATAAGCGTAAAGTTCTTGCCGCCGATGGCTGTTGCATTATAGTAGGTCATGTTGGAACCCAATTCAACCTTGCTGCTCAGGAAATAATTGCTGTTACTGAATGTGGCCTTCTGACCTTCTGTTCCCAGATTAAATGTAAAGGTAGCTGTAGCAGGTTGGTCTGTTACCGTCACAAGGTCACTGCTCTTAGGCGCATACTGAACGACCTGGATAGAGTAGAGATATGACTGCCCGGTAATCAAAATCTCTACATAACCATTTGTTGCATCCGCACTCTTGGCCTTGTAGGTCGTGGCGTCTTCCTCTGCTGTTGTTCCTGCAACCGTATATGCATGATATCCTGGATAATTTGTTATAGAGACCTCGTCACCTGCATTCTTCACTGGTACACGAATAATGGTGTTGGCATTAACTTGTGCATCACTGCCGCGTTGTGAAAACTTACCGTTTGTAGCATCAACGTATAGCTCAATGCCTTCTACAGTAGAGGGAATGGAACCTGTCTTTTTCTCGATAGTGGTGCCGGCCAGCGTGCTGGGATTCACATTCTTGAAGTCCCACAATGCGGGTACGTCTCCTTGTGCCTTGCCGACCAAAGCCATCATGGCCAGGAGGCAGAGCATACTCATTCTTAGTAGATTTCTTCTCATAAGCGTAGTATTTTAGTTGTTAATAGATTCGTTGGCGTAGTATTTCAGTTGTTGATAGATTCTTCGGGGCCTTAGGTTGCGGCGTTGCAAAGGTACGAATAAAAAGTGAGACCGCGGCGGTGGCGGTCTCAAAAAATCTGTTAAAAACTCCGTAATCGTTTACGTCTTGGGCTCTTCAGCCTGTCCGGCGTCGGGCTTTTGCTTCTTGCTGCGCTTCTTGGGCTCGTCGGCCGGGGTGACGGTAATGCGGCGGTTGGTGGTGTCGCGCATGACGTCGTTGACGATGTCGGTCACCTGCTGCTTCAGCTCCTGTATGAACTGGGCGGCATCGTATTTCTGGTGCTCTATGTCACGCAGTTTCTTTTCCCAGATGCCCGTCAGCTCGCAGCTCTTCAAGAGCTCCTCGTGAATGAGGTCTATGAGTTCGATGCCTGTCGGCGTGGCTACCAGCCGCTTTCGCTCGCGCTTGATGTAGTGGCGTTTGAAGAGGGTCTCTATGATGCCGGCGCGGCTCGACGGGCGTCCGATGCCGTTCTCCTTCATGGCGGCGC
This sequence comes from Prevotella sp. UBA2742, assembly GCA_002353485.1. Lineage (GTDB taxonomy): Bacteria > Bacteroidota > Bacteroidia > Bacteroidales > Bacteroidaceae > Prevotella. The sequence continues at coordinate 66,452 of DEJS01000017.1, read as the reverse complement.
GCAGCGTTTCGTCCTCGACGAACTTACCTGCCGTCTCCATGGCGCGCAGCAGCGAGGCTTCGTTGTAGTAGGGCGGCGGCGTGGTCATCTTCTCCGTCAGCGTGGGCTGGTGCGGACCGCTCTCGCCTTTCACGAAGGCGGGCAGCGTCTTCTCCTCGTCGTTCGTCTTCTTCTCGTCGTCCTGGTCCTGGTCGGCAGCCTTTGTGTCCTGCTTCTGGCGCACCACGCGCCAGCCCGGCTCCAGGATTTCCTTTCCCGTGGCCTTGAACTCGACGGGCGCGCCCTCGGCACCGTCGCCGGCTACCTCGCCCAGCACGGTGGTGGTCGAGAACTTGCAGTCGGGCAGGAAGACGCCTATGAAGCGGCGTGCCACCAGGTCGTAGACGTTGCGCTCGGCGTCGCTCAATGCCTGCGGGATGATGCCCGTGGGGATGATGGCATGGTGGTCGGTCACCTTCGACGTGTCGAACACGCGCTTCGTCTTCTTCAGCGCCTTGCCCCCGATGGGGCGTATGTAGTCGGCGTAGACGGCCTGTCCGCCGAACTTGGTCTGGTACAGCCCGTTCAGCGTCTGCGGGCACTTGGGGTATATGTCGTCCGAGAGATACTGTGTGTCCACACGCGGGTAGGTGGTCAGCTTCCTCTCGTAGAGGGTCTGTATCAGGTTCAGCGTCATCTCGGCCGAGTAGCCGAACTTGCGGTTACAGTCTACCTGCAGCGATGTCAGGTCGTAGAGCTGCGGCGGCTGCTCCTTGCCTTCCTTCTTCTCTACCTTCGTCACCGTGAACGGCCGGCCCTCGATGGTCTTGAAGGCGGCCTCGCCCTCCTCCTTCGACGTGAACTTGCCCTTGGTGGCCGTGAACGTGGTGTCGCGGTAGATGGTGGCCAGCACCCAGTAGGGCTCGGGCTTGAACGAGTCTATCTCCTTCTGCCGGTTGACGATGAGTGCCAGCGTGGGCGTCTGCACACGCCCTATGCTGAGCACCTGCCGGTTCTGGCCGTACTTCAGCGTGTACAGTCGCGTGCAGTTCATTCCCAGCAGCCAATCGCCGATGGCGCGCGACAGACCGGCCATGTACAGTGGCTGGTAGTCCTGCTGGTCCTTCAGGTTCTGGAAACCCTCGCGGATGGCCTCGTCGGTCATGCTCGATATCCACAGTCGGCTGACGGGGCACCTGGCCTGTGCCTTCTGCATCACCCAGCGCTGTATCAGCTCGCCCTCCTGTCCGGCGTCGCCGCAGTTGACGATGCGCTCGGCCTGCTGCATCAGCCGCTCTATGATGGCGAACTGCTTCTTGATGCCCTGGTCGTCGATGAGCTTGATGCCGAAGCGCTCCGGTATCATGGGCAGCTGCGTCAGCGCCCACTGCCGCCACAGCGGCGTGTAGTCGTTGGGCTCCTTCAGCGTGCACAGGTGACCGAACGTCCAGGTCACCTGGAAACCGTTGCCCTCCATGTATCCGTCGTGCGACGACGTGGCCCCGATGATGCGCGCTATGTCGCGCGCCACACTGGGTTTCTCTGCTATACAAACTATCATACGAGGTGCAAAGGTACAACAAAAATCCCGAACGGCCGTCAAGTTGTTCGGGATTTTTGTTCGATTCTGGTTTTGCGCTTTTTTACGTCAAGTCTCGTTTTGTACTGTCTCCGTTTAAAAAGAATGGAGATAGAATGGAGATAGAATGGAGATAGAATGGAGCTAGAATGGAGCTAGAATGGAACCAAAATGGAACCTGACGTTTAGTAGGCGTGGTCGGTGGAGACCTCGTCGTGGGTTATCTTCTTTGCGTCGATGGCGCGCCAGGCGTAGACGATGTATGCCAGTACGAAGGGCACGAGCAGCGAGACGTAGAACATGGTGCGCAGGGTGAACTCCGAGGAGCACGAGTTCTGCATGGTCAGCGACGACTGCAGGTCGGCTGTCGAGGGGTAGTAGGCCGTGTGGTTCCATGCTGCCAGCAGCAGCAGGCTGAGTACGGTGACGACCACGCCGGCGCCGGCATACCAGATGCCCTTGCCCTGCCGTTCGCTGCGCCACAGCTCGGTGCCGATGCCCCATAGCACGCTGACGATGCCGCACAGCAGCAGGCACAGCACGTAGGGCATGTCCAGCAGGTTGTGCAGATACTTCAGCGGCTCCATGTAGATGACGCCCTCGTCGGTATAGGCATAGCCGTCCTTGAGCAGCAGGTGTACCAGGTAGGCCACGAAGAGTATGAGGAAAGGCACGGCGTTGGCCTTCAGCATGCGCGGTGCCCGCTGGCGAATGTCGGCGTCGTCGACGTTGTTGGTGACGTAGAGTATGCCGAGCACGCGGGCCAGGAACATGACGGCCAGTCCGAAGACGAGCACCCAGGGGTTGAGCAGGGCGTCGAGTCCGTGCGAGGCGTTGGCCCATCGCGAGATGACGGGTGTCAGGGCCCCGCTGTCAATCATGTTGTCCTTGACGACGATGAAGTTGGAGCCTTCGAAGAAGGTGGCCACGGCGCCGCCCAGGAGCAGCGGTCCCAGCAGTCCGTTCAGGATGAGGAACGTCTGGAAGGTGCGCGGCCCCAGGAAGTTGCCCAGCTTGTTCTGGAACTCGTAGCTGACGGCCTGCAGCACGAAGGTGAAGAGGATGATCATCCACAGCCAGTAGGCTCCGCCGAAGGAGGTGCTGTAGAACAGGGGGTAGGAGGCGAAGAAGGCTCCGCCGAAGGTGACCAGCGTGGTGAAGGTGAACTCCCACTTGCGGCCGGTGGAGTTGAGCACCAGCCGCTGTCCCTGGGGCGTGCCGCCCAGCGAGCGCATGCATGAGTTGGCGCCCTGTACGAAGAGCAGGAACACGAGCAGGGCAGCCAGCAGGGCCACCACGAAGCACCAGTAGTGTTGTAGGAAGGAGTATGTCATAGCTTTTTGGTTTTTTGGGGGACGATGTTTCTGGGTTTCGATGTTTCGATGTTTCGAGGCTTCGATGCTTCGATGTTTCGAGGCTTCGAGGTCTCGAGGCTTCGAGGCTTCGACGTTCCGATGCTTCGAGGTCTCGATGCTTCGAGGTCTCGGGGGGTTATTCTTTAGCGTACTCGGGCCCTTTCTTGATTTGCTTCAGCAGGATGCTGATTTCTACGGCGAGCATCAGGGTGAAGAGGGCGAGGAAGATGAAGAACGTCAGTGCCACGTAGCTGCCGCTGATGTCGCTGACGGCGGCCCAGGTGGGCAGCATGTCCTGTATGGTCCAAGGCTGGCGTCCGAACTCGGCTACGAGCCATCCGCTCTCGGAGGCGACGTAGGCCAGTGGCACCAGCAGCACGGCCAGCCAGTAGTGCCAGTCGGGCAGTCCGCTGATGCGGTGGTCGTCGGCATGTGTCTCGGGCAGCAGTCCCACGGCGGCCAGCAGCCGTCGGGTGATGACGCTGAGGTAAGGTATGCGGTAGAGCAGCAGGGCCATGACGGCGAAGTAGAGTATGAAGAGACAGCCCAGTCCCACCATCAGTCGGAAGGCCCAGAAGTTGACGGCGACGCTGGGTACCACCTGCGCCGGGTCCTTGACGTAGCCGTAGCCGAAGTAGGGCATGTTCTCGGTGACGAGTGCCAGATGGGCCTTGACGACGTCCTGGCCGGCCCCTTCCTTCTTCGCCTTGCGGTAGGCGGCGAGCGAGGTGATGGCCTGCTGTCCGCGCTGTATCTTCTCCTGTACCGAGGGCTCGCTGGTGCCGTCAGGACGTGTGTAGCCGTTCAGCAGGTCGTTGATGCCGGGCACGTAGCCGTGCGGGTCGTCGGTGGCCATGATGCTCAGGGCGTACGGCATCTTGACGTAGGGCACCAGCGTCAGGCCCTGGTCTGTGCCGCCGTCGTAGAGTCCCTCCATGGCGGCCAGCTTCATGGGCTGGTACTGGGCCACCTGCTGTCCGCTGATGTGTCCGGTGAAGGCTGCTCCCAGCGAGGCAATGAGGCCTGTCAGTACGGCAATGCGCAGGCTCTCGGTGGCCAGGCGCACCTCGCGGCGCTTCATGAGGTACCAGCAGGAGACGGCCGTCACGAAGGCGGCGCCGATGATCCACGACGAGATGACGGTATGGAAGAACTTGCCCACGGCGAAGGGCGACAGGGCGACGGCCCAGAAGTCGACCATCTCGTTGCGCATGGTGTCGGGGTTGAAGGCGCACCCTATGGGGTGCTGCATCCAGGCGTTGGCCACCAGTATCCACCATGCCGATATGGTGGCGCCCAGTCCGGTGAGCCAGGTGGACGCCAGGTGGAAGCCCGGCGACACCTTCTTCCATCCGAAGTACATGACGGCGACGAAGGTGGACTCCATGAAGAAGGCCACGATGCCCTCGATGGCCAGCGGAGCCCCGAAGATGTCGCCTACGAACCAGGAGTAGTTCGACCAGTTAGTGCCGAACTCGAACTCCAGAATGATGCCTGTGGCTACGCCCATGGCGAAGTTGATGCCGAAGAGCTTCTGCCAGAACTGTGCCGTGTGGCGCCAGAAGGGGTCGGGGGTGGTGCCCTGTGCCACGGCGGCCTTGCGCGTGCGGTACCAGCAGGTCTCGCACAGGGCCATGATGACGGCCAGTCCCAGCGTCAGCGGCACGAAGAGCCAGTGGTAGATGGCCGTCAGGGCGAACTGTGCTCTGGCCCAGTTGATGGAGCCGGCGTCGATGTTTAGAAGGAGGTTTTCCATAAGCGTTTTAGGGGTTTTTAGTAAATTTTTTTGTGGGTGGGGTGGGTATTGTGGGTATTGTGGGTGTTGTGGGTGGAGTGGGTGTTGTGGGTGGAGTGGGGTGGGGGCGCTATTGGGCGCGGTCTATTATCTCGGTGGCCACGTAGTCGGGCTCATGGCCTTCCGGGGCGTGCTGCTTCAGGAAGTCGGGAAAGAAGAATACCTTGAGGATGGCAAACATAATGAATAGTTTGATGAGGATGATGGCCCACAGGGTGCGACCCAGACGCATGTTGCGAAAGCCGTCGGCGTAAAGGTCGTACGCTCGGTAAAGGATGCTGTTCTTGTTCATAGGCGGCACGGAATGATGCGTTAATTCTGCCGCAAATATAGTGAATTAATTCTAAATTTGCAAGTTTTCTTGGTTATTTCAGAGAAAAAAACTAACTTTGCATGCGTTTTATGTAATCGCGTGATGTTATGAATAAGAAAATATCAGCCGCCGTCATCGTTCTTTTGCTGGGTGGCATGGCTTTTCTGGGCTATAGCCTGATGCAGGAGAAACAGGCCAACCGCGACATGCAGGAGCTGGCTGCACTGGACAAGCAGGAGATGGAGAAGGAGTATCAGAACTTCGCCGCCCAGTACAGCGAGATGAAGACTTACATCAAGAACGACAGTCTGATAGCCGAGCTGACCGCCGAGCAGGAGCGCACGCAGAAGCTGTTGGAAGAGCTGAAGCGTACGCATGCCAGCGATGCCGCCGAGATAACGCGTCTGAAGAAGGAGCTGGCCACGGTGCGTGCCGTGCTGCGCTCGTATGTGATACAGATAGACTCGCTGAACCGGCTGAACCAGTCGCTGCAGGACGAGAACGACAGCGTGAGGGCGAAACTGGAGCAGAGCAACCAGCAGAACCAGGAGCTGGCTACGCAGAAGGCGTCGCTGTCGGAGAAGGTGGCCATTGCCGCCCAGCTGGACGCTACCAACATCACCTTGTCGGCCTTGAACAAGAAGGGTAAGACGGAGAAGTACATGAAGCATGCCAAGACACTGGGCGTGGGGTTCACCATCACGAAGAACGTGACGGCCACGAACGGCGTGCGCACCGTGTACGTCCGTGTGACGACCCCTGAGGGCGAGGTGCTAGACGGTGGCGGCACGTTTGCCTACAGCGGCAAGCAGCTGGCCTGGTCGATGAAGAAAGACATCGAGTACACGGGCGAGGAGACGTCGCTGATGCTGTACTGGACCGTAGGCGAATACCTGGGCGGTGGCCAGTATAATGTGAGCATCTTCTGTGACGGACAGGCCATAGGACAAAGGAACTTTACTTTTAACAAATAGAGAATGGGAAACAGAATCATAGGACTCTTCCTGCTGACTGCCGGTCTGGTGCAACCCGCGGCGGCGCAGCGGCTGCTGTCGCTGGACAGCTGCCGGGCTATGGCGCTGCGCAACAACAAACAGATGAGTGTGGCGCGCGTGAAGCAGGAGGTGGCCGCCAACATGCGCAAGTCGGCTCGTACTAAGTACCTGCCGCACGTCAGCGCTGTGGGTGGCTACGTGTGGACGAGTAAGGAGATTTCGCTGCTTACCGACGACCAGAAGTCGAATCTGTCGAATCTGGGCACGAACATCGCCTCGGGCATCGGCCAGGAGGCGGGCACGGCGATGGGGCAGCTGCCTCAGAGCCTATGGGAGGCGCTGGGCGGAATAGGCATTACCCCAGAAGCACTGCAGCAGCAGTTGGGCAGCAGCCTGGCCCCGCTGGCCGGTGTGGGCAACAGCTTAGGAGGCCGGGTGGTAGACGCCCTGCATACCGACACGCGCAACATGTTTGCGGGTGCGGTGATGCTCAGTCAGCCCGTGTTCATGGGCGGTGCCATCATTGCCATGAACAAGATGGCCGACCTGGGCGAGGAGCTGGCCGCCAACTCGGCAGAGGCCAAGCGGCAGCTTACCCTATACAGCATTGACCAGGCCTACTGGCAGGTGGTGTCGCTGCACCACAAGCAGAAGCTGGCCCAGGGATACCTGGACTTGCTGAAGAAGCTGGACAGCGACGTACAGAAGATGATTCGCGAGGGTGTGGCCACGCGCTCGGAGGGACTGAGCGTCTCGGTAAAGGTCAACGAGGCCGAGATGACGCTGACCAAGGTGGACGATGGCCTGGTATTGTCGAAGATGCTGTTGTGTCAGTTGTGCGGACTGCCTTTGAACGAGCAGGTGACACTGGCTGACGAGGAGTCGGAAGAGCTGGGCACAGAAGCCGTTCAGCAGCAGGTGGACATGGAGCAGGTGGCGCAGACGCGGCCCGAGCTGAAGCAGCTGCAGAACATGGTGGACATGAGCCGCCAGCTGACCAACATCCTGAAGGCGGGCAACCTGCCGCAGGTGCTGCTGACGGGTGGATACATGGTGTCGAACCCTAACCTGTTCAACGGCTTCGAACGTAAGCTGGCCGGTGTGTGGAATGTAGGAGTGATGGTGCGTGTGCCTATCTGGAACTGGGGCGACGTGGCCTATAAGGTACGGGCCTCGAAGGGCGCTACGGCCATTGCCAAACTGCAAATGGCGGAGGCCCGCGAGAAGATAGAACTGCAAGTGAACCAGAGCACCTTCCGTGTGGAAGAGGCCCAGAAGAAGCTTACGATGGCCCAGAGCAGTGTGCAGAAGGCCTACGAGAACCTGCGTACGGCAACGCTGGGATTCCGTGAGGGAGTCATTTCGTCTACCACCGTTATGGAGGCTCAGACGGCATGGCTGCAGGCCCAGTCGCAGAAGATAGACGCCGAAATAGATGTCAAACTAAGCCAGGTGAACCTGAAGAAGGCTCTTGGCGTATTACAATAGAGAAGATTATGTCAGCAAAAACGCAACATGCTAATATCCTGTATGCAATCATCGGATTCGCAGCAGTGGTGGCCCTGGTGGCCTTGATAGGATTCTTTGCCCTGGGGCGCGACCCCGAACTCATACAAGGGCAGGTGGAAGTGACTGAATACCGTGTGTCGAGTAAGGTGCCCGGGCGTATCTTGGAGATACGCGTGAAGGAAGGCGACTACGTAAAGGTGGGCGACACGCTGGCCATTCTGGATGCCCCTGAGGTTCGTGCCAAGATGGAGCAGGCCCGTAGCGCCGAGGACGCTGCCGCCGCCATAGAGCAGAAGGCGCAGAACGGTGCGCGCGAGGAGCAGATACGCGGTGCCTATAACGTGCTGCAGCAGGCCAAGGCCGGACTGGAGATAGCGGAGAAGTCGTACCAGCGTATTCAGCGTCTGTTCGACGAGGGCGTCGTCAGTGCGCAGAAGCGCGACGAGGTGTATGCCAGCTACAAGGCCATGGAGGCCCAGTACAAGGCTGCCGAGAGTCAGTATGACATGGCCCGTAACGGTGCGCGCCGCGAAGACAAGCTGGCGGCAGCAGCACAGGTGGGACGTGCCCGCGGTGCCGTACAGGAGGTGAACAGCTACATCCACGAGACGGTACAGGTGGCCCAGATGGAGGGCGAGGTGACCGACATCTTCCCCAAGGTGGGCGAGCTGGTGGGTACCGGTAGCCCCATTATGAGCGTGGCCGTGATGAGCGATATGTGGGGCACCTTCAACGTCCGCGAGGACCAGCTGAACGGCATGGAGATAGGCAAGACCTTCAAGGCCTTTGTGCCGGCCTTCGACAAGGAGATAGAGATGAAGGTGTACTACATGAAGGACATGGGCTCGTATGCCGTTTGGAAGGCCACGAAGGCCAACGGACAGTACGACCTGAAGACCTTTGAGGTGAAGGCCCGTCCCGTGGAGAAATTCGAGGGCCTGCGTCCGGGAATGTCATTAATTATTAAATGAAGTATATAAGGCAGATATACGAAATTATGTTGCGGGAGCTGATGATTCTGCGACAGAATCACATCTACCGCTTCTGTATGGTGCTGTTCCCCATCCTGGTGATATTCTTCTTCACCTCGATGCTGGACGAGGGCCAGCCCGTAAGTCTGCCTGTGGGTGTGGTAGACTTGGACAACACGTCGACCACCCGTTCGCTGACACGGCGTCTGGACGGATTCCAGATGTCGAAGGTGGTGGCGCGTTACCCAAGTATGTCGGAGGCACGCGAGGCCATACAGCGCAACGAGATATACGGTTTCCTGTATATTCCCAAGGGCACTACCGAAAAGCTGCTGGCCAGCCGCCAGCCTAAGGTGTCGTATTATTATTCCAACACGACGTTAGCTGCGGGTTCGATGGTGATGAAGGACTTGAAGACCATTACCACGCTGGGTTCCGCAGCAGTGGGTCAGGCGATGATGAGGGCCAGGGGGCTTACCGACCGCCAGATACAGGCGGCGTTGCAGCCCATTGCGGTGGACCTGCACCAGATAGCCAACCCGTGGAGTGACTATAACGTCTACCTGACGACCGTGATGGTGCCGGGCATCCTGATGTTGTTTATGTTTCTCATTTCGAGCTATTCGCTGGGTACGGAGCTAAAATTTAATACTTCGAAGAAATGGCTGGAGATGGCCGACAACAATATCCTGGTGGCTGTCACCGGCAAGTTCCTGCCCCAGATGGTGATATGGCTGGCCATCGTGTTCGGTTACCAGTGGTATGTTTTCTACCACTTAGGGTTTCCGCACTTCGGGTCGCCGTGGCTACTGGTGCTGCTGGGCGTGATGCAGGTGCTGGCGTCGCAGGGCTTTGGCATCTTTGCCTTCGGACTGATACCCTCGTTGCGTATGTCGATGAGTATTTCGTCGCTGTGGGCTGTGCTGAGCATCTCGATGGCCGGTTCGGCGTTTCCTGTCATGGGCATGGACGGTGCGCTGCAGTCGCTGTCGTGGCTCTTCCCGCTGCGCCACTACTGGATGATTTACCAGACGTGTGTGTTCAATGGCTATCCGCTCGTGGAGGCGTGGTTCCACTTTGCGGCCCTGGCGGCTTTCATGCTGCTGCCATGGCTGGTGATCAAGAAGATTAAGAATGCAATGCTGACGTATGTCTATATTCCATAATCTATATAAGGGCTTGTTGACTGTCTGCAATATCTGGCGTAAGGAGATGATGCGGGTGGTGAAGGACGAGGGAGTGCTTATCTTCTTCGTGCTGGTGCCGATAGCCTATCCGTTGCTGTACTCGTGGATATATAATAACGAGGTGGTGCGCGATGTGCCGGTGTGCGTCGTGGACCAGTCGCACTCGCAGCTGTCGAGACAGTTTATCCGCATGTGTGATGCCTCGCCCGACGTGCACGTCAAGTTCTATGCCCAGGATTTGGACGAGGCCAAGTCGCTGGTAAGCCGTCAGCTGGTGAAGGGCGTCTACCTGATTCCTTCGTCGTTTGAGGCTGATACCTATGGCATGCGACAGGGTAGGGTAAGCGTGTACTGTGACATGAGCCTGATGCTGACGTACAAGGCTGTCTTCCAGACGGCTCAGATGGTGACGATGGAGATGGGTACGGAACTGAAGAAGAAAGTGGGCGGCACGTGGACCAAGCGTGAGGCTGCCATACAGACCAAGCCGCTGGATGTCGACGAGGTTCCTATCTTTAGTCCTGCCGGAGGCTACGGCTCAGGAATATTGCCTGCGGTGCTGATGCTTATCCTGCAGCAGACGCTGGTGCTCGGTATTGGCCTGTCGGCAGGTACGGCGCGTGACGAGAATCCGTACCGTATGCTGGTTCCTCTTAGCGACACGCGCTATTCGGCCACCCTGCCTATTGTGCTGGGGAAGTCGATGTGCTACTTTATGATATTTGCCGTGATGAGTGCTTGGCTTTCTGCCGGTGTGCCGCGTCTGTTCCACTTCCCGCAGCTGGCTACGGGATGGTCGCTGATGGCGCTGATGCTGCCTTATGTGCTGGCCTGTATCTTCTTTGGCATGTTGGTGTCGTGTATGGTGAAGTATCGTGAGAATGTGATGCTTTTGGTGGTGTTCATCTCGGTGCCTTTGCTGTTTATGACGGGTGTGTCGTGGCCACAGAATAATATTCCAGGCTATTGGCAGGGAGTGAGCTGGCTGTTTCCGAGCACCTTCGGGGCACGGGCCTATATTCGCCTGAACTCGATGGGGTGCAGTCTGGGCGACGTACTACCAGAATTGCGTATTTTGTGGATTCAGGCTGGTGCTTATTTCCTGCTTGCTGTCGGCGTGTATCGTTTCCAGATTTACGAAGCTCGCAAGCATGCCATGGAGCGTCTGCAGTTCCTGCGCCACAACCGTCAGGCCCGCCACGTTGACGAGGTATAGAAAAGCCGGGCTCGCCACGTTGACGAGGGATAGAAAAGAAAAACCCCGCTACGGCAACTGCCATACACGGGGTTCATAATGAAAGGAGGAAAGTGGTACCTCCAGGAATCGAACCGGGGACACACGGATTTTCAGTCCGATGCTCTACCAACTGAGCTAAGGCACCATTCATTAAGTTTCACTAAGGCAATCCTCTCGATTGCGGGTGCAAAGGTAAGAAGAAAAAATGAATCCGCCAAACTTTTGGCGGATTATTTTTTAGAAAAGGTGTTTTTTGTTCCTTTTATTACTTGTTTTGCTGTTTCAAGGGATTCCAGCCCTGTGCTTTTAGCGGGAATTCCTGGTCGTCGCGCGTGACGAGGATATGGCCGAGAGACTCTTGGGTAATATGTCCGATGAGTCTAACGTCTTCTATGGCCTGTATCTTTTCGTGGTCGCCAATGGGTACGGTGAACAGCAGTTCGTAGTCTTCGCCGCCGTTCAGGGCGCAGGTGGTGACGTTCATGTTCAGCTCTTCGGCCATGACGGCTGTCTGGTAGTCGATGGGCAGCTGTTTCTCGAAGATACGGCAACCGACGTGGCTCTGGGTGCAAATGTGCATGAGTTCGGAGGAGAGACCGTCGCTGATGTCCATCATGCTGGTGGGACGTATGCCGGCTTCTCGCAACCGCTGGACGATATCGCCACGTGCCTCGGCGTTGAGTTGGCGCTGCAGCAGGTATTCCTTGCCCGAAAAATCGGGTTGGAAGTCGGGCATGGCAGTGCCTTTCTTCTTGGCTTCCTCTACCATCTGGTAGTAGACGGCTTTCTCACGCTCAAGCAGCTGTAGTCCCATGTAGGCGGCTCCAAGGTCGCCTGAGACGCAGATGAGGTTGGTCTCGCGGGCTCCGTTGCGGTAGACGATGTCTTCTTTGCGGGCTTCACCGATGCATGTAATGCTGATAGCCAGACCGGTGTAGCTTGAAGTGGTGTCGCCGCCTACGATGTCGACGCCCCACTTCTGGCATGCCAGTCGTAGCCCATCGTAGAACTGCTCGACGTCTTCTACGCTGAATCGTTTGGAGAGGGCTAGCGACACGGTCATCTGTCGGGGTGTACCGTTCATGGCAAAGATGTCGCTGATGTTGACCATGGCCGACTTCCACCCCAGGTGCTTGAGGTCGGTATAGGTCAAGTCGAAGTGCACACCCTCCATGAGCATGTCGGTGGTTACCAATACCTCGGTGTCAGGGTAGTGGAGCACGGCGCAGTCGTCGCCGACGCCGTACTGGGTTGAAGTGTTCGCGGGTTTTATGTCCCGTGTCAGCTGGTCTATTAGTCCAAACTCTCCTAATTCTGCTATTTCCATTTTTCTGTGGGATGCTCAGTGTTATACTTCTCAGTACGCTCTGAGACAATGCGCTCTGAGCGGACTATCATCTCGCGCATCAAGGCTGTCATCAGCGGCTGTGCCTTGTTGGCTGCCTCCTGTACTTCCTCGTGGCTGACCTCGACAGGTACGTCAAAGCCTCCGAGGTCGGTGATGACGCTGACGCCGAAAGTACGTATGCCACAGTGGTGGGCCACGATGACCTCCGGTACGGTGCTCATGCCTACGGCGTCGCCTCCCATCATGCGGTACATCTTGTATTCGGCAGGTGTCTCGAAGGTGGGGCCTTGTACGCCGACGTACACGCCATAGGTAATACGGATTTTCTTCTCACGGGCTATGGCTGTGGCTTCCTTAATCAGTCCCATGTCGTAAGTCTCGTGCATGTCAGGGAAGCGGGGACCGGTAGGGAAGTTCTTGCCGCGCAACGGGTGTTCGGGGAAGAAATTGATGTGGTCAGTAATAATCATCAGGTCGCCGATCTTGAACGCCGGGTTCATGCCGCCGGCAGCGTTAGAAACGAAGAGGGTCTTGATGCCCAGCTCGTACATGACGCGCACGGGGAAGGTGACCTGCTTCATGTCGTAGCCTTCGTAATAGTGGAAGCGGCCCTGCATGGCCAGGATGTCAACACCACCAAGCTTACCGAAGATAAGCTTTCCGGAATGTCCTTCTACGGTGGACACGGGGAAGTTAGGGATGTCGCTGTAGGGTATTTCTGCCTTGTCAGTTATTTCGGAAGCTAATTGTCCGAGGCCGGTTCCCAGAATGATGGCTGTTGTTGGGCTTGTGGTCATCCTTGCCTTTAGCCAGGATGCTGTTTCTTGAATTTTTGAGTACATAGTTTATAACGAATTGGTTGAAAGTTTGCTCCTGGTCAAGCATGAACTGGATGCGGAGCGGCAGTACATAAAGCTGCTGGCGCACCTCTTGGCTTAGTCCTTCGACGTTGTAGAGCCGTGTTACATCCTTCTCGGTGGTGATGATGCACTTGGGAGAGGGCATGGCAGCGAAGGTGTCGTTGATGAGCTGGACATCCTTCTTGCTGAACACGTGGTGATCGCTGAAGGTAAGCTGTTGCAGGTGGGGCGCCAGTGGTGAGAGGTCGTGCTGCATCTGCTCGGGCGATGCGATGCCAGTGAGTAGCAGCGCGTGTTGATTGTTCAGCTGCGATAGTGTTACTTTGCCAGTGTTGTCTTTAAAGACGGGTCGCAGCTCATCGTATTGCAGCGTGGTGAAGAACAGCTGCTGGTATGGGTATAGTCCCATGGCCTTGGTGATGACGCGGAAGTCCATGGGCTTGAGTTCCTTAGGGCATTTGGTGACTATTACTATGTCGGCACGGTCCTTGCCGCTCAGTGGCTCGCGAAGTCTGCCTGCGGGTAGCAGGGTGTCGTAGATGATGAGTCGGTGATAGTCGACCAGAAGAATGTTGATGCCAGGCTTGACATAGCGGTGTTGGAAGGCGTCGTCGAGTAGGATGACGTCCAGGTTTTTGTCAAGGCTGGAGAGCTCTTCGATGCCGTGGCAGCGGTCTTTGTCGACGGCAACGGTGACGTTGGGGCATTTCTGCTTGATTTGGTAAGGTTCGTCACCGATGTCTTTCATTGGTGTGTTGGCGTCGGCCAGTACGAATCCTTTGCTCTTTCGCTTGTAGCCGCGACTGAGTACGGCGACGCGGAACTTGTTCTGCAGCATCTGTGCCAGATACTCTACGTGGGGTGTCTTGCCTGTTCCGCCCACCGTGATGTTGCCTACCGAGATGACGGGCATCTTGAACGAGCGTGACTTCAGTATGCCGATTTCGAACATGGTGTTCCGGCACTTGACGCCCAAGCCGTAGAGCCAGCTCAACGGCAATAGCCATTTGTTTATCTTGATGAAGTCGCCTTCCACTCTTACTTAGTAGTGTTATTTGATGTTGAGATAATAAGGCAGACGTGCCTGGATGGCATTCTTCTGATGGATGCTCTTTAGGTAGATGAAGGGCTCGTAGTACTCTCCCAACGTGGCGCGCATCTGCTCGTCAAGGTAGTTACCCTTGTCGGTGGCCATCTGCAGCAGTCCGTCTATCCAGCTGGGAGGCTCGGGATAACTGGTGGTGTGGTATTCGCTGATTTTGGCCAGCTGTGCTGCCTTCTTGACAGCAGTGGGGAGACCGCCTATCTCGTCAACGAGTTTTATCTTCAGTGCGTCGTTGGCCAGCCATACGCGGCCTTGTGCTATTTCCTCGATGGCACTGACGGGCTGCTTGCGTCCGTCGGCCACACGCTGGCGGAAGAGAGCATAGCCGCGTTCGATGTACTGGCCAAGCAGGGCCATCTCCTCATCGTTGAACGGACGTGCTATGGTGCCGAAGGCGGCATGCTTGTTGGTCTTTATCTCGTCGAACTTAATGCCGAGTTTGTCGGTGAGCAGTCCGCTGAAGTCAGGGAACATGCCGAAGATACCGATGGACCCAGTGATGGTTGTAGGCTCAGCAACGATATGGTTGGCAGCACAACTGATATAGTAGCCTCCTGATGCTGCGTATCCGCCCATGGAGACAACGACGGGCTTTTTGGCTTTCAGCTGTGTGACGGCATGCCATATCTGTTCGGAGGCATAGGCTGATCCGCCTGGAGAATTGACACGCAGCACTACGGCCTTGACGTCGTCGTCGTTGGCCAGTTTCTCAAGGTCTTTGCATACTTGGTCGGCCACGATGCTATGTTCCTGCTGGATGGCACTGCCTGTCTGCGAGTCTACGATATCGCCATAAGCGTAGTAGACGGCAATCTGTTCGCCATCCTCGTTGGCTTTCCTAACTCCTTCCATGTCGGTGAGGTTCAACTGGTGTATGTCTTCGTCAGAACCTATCTTTAACATCTTCTTCACCTCGCCCTTTACCATGTCGGTGTAGAGCAGGCCGTCCACCAGCTTCATGCTGACATAGTCCTGCGGATTGGCCAGAGCAGCAAAGCGGTCGGCATAGGCGTTCAGCGAGTCGACAGGAATCTTGCGGCTGTCGGAGACCTCTTTCAGCATGACCTGCCAGATACCGTTCATATAGGCGGTTACCTGTTCGCGGTTGGGCTCGCTCATGCCGTCGGCCGTCAGCATCTCGGGGGCACTCTTGTATTTGCCTACCTTGCAGAGCTGAACCTTTACGCCGAACTTGCCTAACATGTCTTTGACGAAGTATGGTGTGGCGCTCAGTCCATGCCAGTCTATCATGCCCTGAGGATTCAGGAATACCTTGTCGGCTACACTGCATATATAATATGTGGACTGTTGGTATGAATCGGCATAGGCTATTATCCATTTCCCGCTTTTCTTGAAGTCGAGCAGTGCCTCGCGTATGGCGTGTAGGGAGGCGGGGGCATCAGCCGAGAAGATGCCGGCCTCGATGTAGATACCCTTGATGTTCTCGTTCTCTTTCGCTTTGCGAATGGCAGAAAGAATGTTGTCGAGTCCCAGATTCTGGCTGACCTGTCCTGTAATCATGCCAATGGGGTCGTCCTGCGCGCGTTCTTCCATGATACCAGAGAGTGATAGTGTGAAGACGGAATTGTCGTCCACCTTTGTGTTGCCTGCACTCGATGCTGCCAGCCCCACCAGGGAGATGACAGAAAGGATTCCCATAATGATACTCACCAGCACGATGCCGGTGACGGTAGCCATAACGTACTTAAGAAAGTCTTTCATACTAAATAGTCGCTAATTGAACTTAATAAACACTGCAAAGATACAAAAGTTTTTCTAAACCTCCAAATTCTTTACTGACAAAGTGTCAGTTTTGTAGATTTGGCACGCTTTTCGCATATAGAAGAGCAGAATTATTTAAAGTTTAATTTAAAATTTGCGAATTATGAACATTAAACCATTAGGAGACCGCGTGCTGGTATTGCCTGCACCGGCAGAAGAGAAAATTGGCGGGATAATTATCCCCGATACAGCAAAAGAGAAACCACTCCACGGAACAATTAAGGCCGTAGGTCAGGGCACCAAAGACGAAGAAATGGTTCTGAAGGCTGGTGATGAAGTGCTGTATGGTAAGTATTCAGGCACAGAGCTGGAGTTTGAGGGCGAGAAGTACCTGATGATGCGTCAGAGCGATGTGCTTGCAGTTATAGAGAAGTAATTTAGAATATAGTAATAACGGGTTTTCGAGACGCCGAAGCATCGAAGTATCGAAATGACGAAGTATCGAAGCTTCAAGGCTTCGAAGTATCGGAAATCCAAAATAACAGGTAAAGAATTATGGCAAAGGATATTAAATTCAATATTGAGGCCCGCGACCTGCTGAAGAACGGTGTGGACCAGTTGGCAAACGCAGTAAAGGTGACGTTGGGTCCTAAGGGCCGTAATGTCGTGATTGAGAAGAAGTTCGGCGCTCCTCAGATTACCAAGGACGGTGTTACCGTTGCAAAGGAAATCGAGTTGGAGGACAAGTTTGAAAATACAGGTGCTCAGCTCGTCAAGAGCGTAGCCTCGAAGACTGGCGACGATGCTGGTGACGGTACGACGACTGCCACCATTCTGACACAGGCCATTGTGACCGAGGGTTTGAAGAATGTTACTGCAGGCGCTAACCCCATGGACTTGAAGCGCGGTATTGACAAGGCTGTCAAGTCTGTAGTAGACTTCATCCAGAAGAATGCAGAGCGCGTGGACGATAACTACGACAAGATAGAGCAGGTGGCTACCGTTTCTGCCAACAACGACGAGGAGATTGGTAAGTTGCTGGCTGAGGCTTTCCGTAAGGTTTCTAAGGATGGCGTCATCACCATCGAGGAGTCGAAGAGTCGTGATACCCATATTGGTGTTGTCGAGGGTATGCAGTTCGACCGTGGATACCTGTCGGGCTACTTTGTGACCGATTCTGAGAAGATGGAGTGTGTGATGGAGAATCCATATATTCTTATTTACGACAAGAAGATTTCAAACATTAAGGACTTCCTTCCTATCCTGCAGCCCGCTGCTGAGAGTGGCCGTCCTTTGCTGGTCATCGCTGAGGATGTAGACTCAGAGGCACTGACTACGCTGGTTGTCAACCGTCTGCGTGGCGGTCTGAAGATTTGTGCTGTCAAGGCTCCTGGCTTCGGCGACCGTCGTAAGGCCATGCTCGAGGATATTGCCACCTTGACTGGCGGTGTCGTTATCAGCGAGGAGAAGGGTCTGAAGTTAGAGCAGGCCACACTCGAGATGCTGGGTACGTGCGACAAGGTGACTGTGTCGAAGGACAACACAACCATTGTTAATGGTGCTGGTGACAAGCAGGCTATTCAGGACCGTATTGCTCAGATTAAGAAGGAGATAGAGCTGACTACCTCTTCTTACGACAAGGAGAAGCTGCAGGAGCGTCTTGCCAAATTGGCAGGTGGCGTGGCAGTGCTCTATGTCGGTGCCAACAGCGAGGTAGAGATGAAGGAGAAGAAAGACCGCGTTGACGATGCCCTGTGCGCTACGCGTGCTGCTATTGAGGAAGGTGTTGTTGCAGGTGGTGGTACCACTTATATCCGCGCTCAGGAGGCGCTGGGCAACTTGAAAGGCGATAATGCAGACGAGCAGACGGGTATCAACATCATCTGCCGTGCTATTGAGGAGCCCCTGCGTCAGATTGTCAGCAATGCAGGCGAGGAAGGTGCTGTCGTCGTGCAGAAGGTTCGCGAGGGCAAGGGTGACTTCGGTTACAACGCCCGCATGGACAAGTATGAGGACCTGCGCGAGGCCGGTGTTATCGACCCTGCCAAGGTGGCACGTGTGGCATTGGAGAATGCTGCCAGCATTGCAGGCATGTTCCTGACTACTGAGTGTCTCATCTGTGACAAGCCCGAGAAGGAGCCCGCCATGCCAATGGGTGGTGCCCCAGGTATGGGTGGCATGATGTAGTTTTGCAACCTCAAGATGTCAAAAAAGTAGGTGTCGGCTCCAAAAGGCTGACACCTTCTTGATTTAAATCAAAAAAGAGTTCGATTTCACCCCAAAAACCTTGCATCATGTTCAAAAAGTTCCTAACTTTGCATCATCAAAAGGCGTAAAGCCTCGTAAAAGAGAAAGTATTTAGCAAAAAGAGATATTTTTTTGATTTGTTTTAGTAGATTAGTTTTTAAGTAGTTTGTTTTAGGAACCGGATGTCGTGATGACAACCGGTTTTTTTTGTTATGTTTATGCTTGGCTATGTGCAAAATAATGTGTATTTTTGCAGGCAAGATGAGAAAATATATTGCTTTGCTGTTCTTTCTGCTTTCGCTTTGTGCTACTGCCCAGCAGTATCGTCCAGAGGGGAAAGCGTTTGTTTGTGTCAATGGTCAACATCGCTTTTCGCGTGTGTTGTATGGGCGTCATGGTACATGGCGTATGCTTACCAGCGACCGTCCGCTTTTTGCTGTCGCCAGTGGTGGCAAACAACGCACCATGCGACTTCGCGTTAATGGTGTAGCGCTTGATGAGACTGACTATTGCGAATCTCGCTATCACGATGGCATGCGCAGCTATCTGCTACGTCACAAGACGTGGGGCGTAAAGGCCTCGGTGCGTCTTAAGGTGGTGGCGTCGCTAACGTCAGAACAAGCCCTCATACGTATTGTTACCAATCATTTCGAGGGGGCGGTGACGCTGGACTTGACGAGTGCAGAGGGTCAGAATACCGTACAGCATCAGTCGCAGCAGTTCGAGGACGAGTGTTTTGTGGACTGCCGTGGCGATATGGTCAGCATTGATCCGAGAGCAGGCGACCTTTTTGACGAGCAGGAAGAATCTGTGTGCACATTGGTATCGCGTCTTGTGGTGAGTACCCCCGATGACTATATTAATGCTATGGGTGCTGCCGTATCAGTGGCTTCTAATGTTAAAAGTGATGTTAAGAATGTATCTGTCGTTGACGAACTCCTGCATCATTGCCGTTATGTAGGCGACAGGGCTTATCTTTTCAAGCAGTGGCCCGTGTTGCAGCGTTACTTGCATGAGCAGGACGCCACTGATACCCTCGTTACGCGTATGTTAGCGCGCCAGTATGGTGGTCAGCAGCTGGCGGCGCGCGTTGCTAAAGTCATAGGCGAGAATGGCTTGCCTTTCGAGCAGAAGGCGCGTCAACTGCTGACCACTCTCAATGAGCGGTTGTGGTTAAGCGACAAAGGACACTGGGCAGAGTGGCAGGACTCGAATGGACTGAAGCGTTTGCATACCAGTGCAGCCCTATGGAGTATTTATACCCCCATAGACTATGGTGCTTGCACTCCAGAGCAGGCCTATGCCGCTACGTGTTACGTAGACGAGGAAATACCCCATATTCCAGTGGCAATGAGTGGCTTATCCACGCTTTCCACCTCTTGCTGGATGCCCTACGCTCATGGACAGAACAATGTTATACCTGCTGAGGCTCTGCACATGGCGCTGGCCTATTTTCAGGCGGGTAGGGCAGAGCAGGGCTTCCGGCTGCTGAAGGGCACCGTGCTCGACCAGATGTATTGCGGATTGTCGCCTGCCAGCCTTGGCGCCTACAGTCAGTATGACGCGGCCCAAGGCGGACACTATGACGACGATGCAGACTGCATTCGTATGGCTGAGCGTGTGCTGACGGAGGGACTCTTCGGGCTCCGTCCTGACGCCCTGCAGGGTCGCTGCATCATACAACCAGGTATTCCCGAGGCATGGGACTCTGCCAGCATCCATACTCCCTATATTAGCTATCACTACCGTCGTCAGGGCAACGAGGCTTTCTATGAGGTCACGCAGCACTTTGCCAAGCCACAGCAGATTGTTATCAGGCAGAGTTTGGGGCTGGGTCAGTATCGCGACGTGACAGGCACTGCCCAGCGGCACCAGACGATACGTGTAAAGGTGCCTGTTCCTCTGCCAGAGGTACGTTTCGTCGACCCCTTGGCTACGGCTTCGCAGTCTACTGAGTGGTCAGACGAACCCACTTTCGACGCAAAGTTTCATATGCAGAACATCCGTAAGAGCCTGAATGCCAATCTGGCAGACCTTTCCATCAGCGGTATCGACATTGACGACGCTGCCTTTCGCAGTCTTGTTGTTGATGACGAGTTTGTGGTCATGGGTGTACCTTTCCGTGTACCAGCCGAAGGACCAAATATCGTGCTGACGTCGTTGGATGACACCTATCCTGACTCCGTCGCCATTCCTCTGGGTGGCAGTGCCCAACAGGCATGGCTACTTATGGCTGGTACTACCAGCGTTCGCGAGAGTCGTATTGAGAATGGCCTCGTGGTGGCCACCTACAAGGATGGGACGACGGACACGTTGCGACTGGTGAACCCTGACAACTGGTGTCCGGTGGAACAGGACTACTACATTGACGACCATGCCTTCCGCGCTGCCCAGCCTCGTCCTTACCGTGTCAGTCTTGCCATGGGTACGGCCAGCCGTGACCTGGGCAGACACTACGGACTACAGGGTGTGCGCCAGCGTCATATACCTGGTGGAGCCGCTACCTTGCTGCGTATGCCACTCGACAAACGCAGGAAGCTGGAGTCGCTTACCCTTCGCGCCCTTTCCAACGACATTATCATCGGCCTTATGGCTGTCACCCTGCAATAAACAGAAGTACTATGCTATACACTGACATCTTTCTTGACTTCGACGACACGCTCTACGACACCCATGGCAATTCCGTCATTGCGCTATATGAGCTCTTCGATACCTTCCAGCTGGGCCGTTACTTCCCTGACCCACAGGTGTTCTACGACCGCTACTGGGAAACAAACATAGATTTGTGGACACGCTACTCGAGGGGCGACATTACACGCGACTACCTCATTGTCGAACGCTTCCGCCGTCCACTGAGCTACGGAGAGGGAGGCCCGCTCAACTCGTCGGCCAATGCTCTTTCTGCTGCCGACAAGGCCTACTGCCTGCACGTCAGCGACGTTTTCCTGGACTACTGCTCCTCGAAGCCTGGATTAGTGGATGGCGCCCTCGAACTGATGCGTCATCTCCGTCGTCGCGGCTATCGCCTGCACATGTGCTCCAATGGTTTCCATGAGGTGCAGTACAAGAAACTGCGTGCTTGCGGACTCAGCGACTATTTCTCTACCGTTGTGCTTAGCGAGGATGCCGGTGCCAACAAGCCTTCGCCGCAGTTCTTCGATTATGCTTTTCAGCGTACCAAGGCTCAGAAGGCTAACACGTTGATGATAGGTGACAACTACCAGACCGACATCCTGGGCGCCAAGCGCTATGGCCTGGCTACAGCCTACTTCAACCGCTATCCAGACTATCCGGCTGCCGAGGCTGTCACCTACGAGGTCAATAGCCTGCGTCAGCTCATCGAAATACTCTGAGCATGCTGCAAAACGTTAAAAAGAAATAAGGCAGCAGCAAATTCTTCTCTCTTCACTCTTCACTCTTCGCTAAAATTACTACCTTTGCAGTCTGATATGAAGAAACTAATCGAGCTGTATAAGCAGTGGAGTGGGGCCGAGCCTCAGAATGTCGAGCGGCTGGCAGGAGCTGGCAGCAATCGCGAATACTACCGCATGACCAATGTCGAGGGCCAGTCCGTAGTGGGCTGCATAGGTACCAGTCGCGACGAGAACCATGCCTTCGTCTATCTCTGTCGTCATTTCACCAGACGGCAACTACCTGTACCAGAGGTGCTGGCCGTCAGTCAGGACGAGCTGCGCTACCTGCAGACAGACCTTGGCAGCATCACGCTCTTCGACGCCATCCGCGGTGGGCGTGAGGCCGGCGGACGCTACACGCTGAAAGAGCAGCAACTGTTACGACGCACTATACGCGAGTTGCCTAACATCCAGGTGCGTGGGGCTCGCGAACTCGATTTTACCAACTGCTATCCGCAGCCCGTCTTCGACACCAACTCCGTGCTCTTCGATCTCAACTATTTCAAATACTGCTTTCTCAAGGCCACAGAACTCGATTTCCACGAGCTGAAGCTCGAGGCCGACTTCCGACTGCTGGCCAAAGACCTTACCAGCGCTGGCGACGAAGAGGGCTTCCTCTATCGCGACTTCCAGGCTCGTAACGTCATGCTCGTGGGTGACAAACCTTTCTTCATTGACTTTCAGGGCGGACGCCGAGGCCCCTACTACTACGACCTGGCTTCCTTCCTCTGGCAGGCCTCGGCCAAATATCCCCATAAGCTGCGTCGCGAGCTGGTGTACGAATACTACAATGCCATGAAGCAGTACAGTGAGGTGCCTGCTCCGCATACCTTTGTCGAGCGTCTGTCGCTCTTCGTACTCTTCCGCCAGCTGCAGGTGCTCGGTGCCTATGGCTTCCGTGGCTACTTCGAGCGTAAGGCACACTTCATAGAGAGCATACCACCCGCCATGCATAACATCCGCGAGCTGCTCAGCGAGCGTAACTTCCCTTACCCTTATCTCACCAGCCTGCTCAATCAGCTCACTCAGCTGCCGCGATTCCAGCAGATTGAGACAATACCTGCGCGCGCTGACGGCTATCGTACCACATCGGTGAACCCCTATAAACCACATCCGCAGGACGGACCGGCCACCTTCTCCAAGTACGACGCTCAGGGACCTCTGGTGGTGCGTGTCTATAGCTTCTCTTACGGCAAGGGAATTCCTGAGGACGAGTCGGGCAATGGGGGCGGCTACGTCTTCGACTGCCGTTCCACCCATAACCCGGGACGCTACGAGCCCTACAAACAGCTGACAGGACTCGACGAACCTGTCATCCGCTTTCTCGAGGACGATGGCGAGATACTTACCTTTCTCGACTCCGTCTACCGTCTGGCCGATGCCCACGTGCGCCGTTACATACAGCGTGGCTTCACCAGTCTCATGTTCTGCTTCGGATGTACCGGAGGCCAGCACCGCAGCGTCTACTCAGCACAGCATCTGGCCGAGCACATACACCAGAAGTTTGGCATTGAGGTACGCATCTGCCACCGCGAACAGCATATCACTCAAATACTGAAGGCTACATGAAACAAGCAATGATACTGGCCGCCGGCCTTGGCACTCGCCTCAAACCGCTAACCGACACCATGCCCAAGGCGTTGGTGCCCGTCTCCGGCGTGCCGCTGCTCGACATCAACATACGCAAGCTGCACTCGCAAGGCTATGACAAGTTCGTGGTCAATGTCCACCACTTTGCCCAGCAGATTGTCGACCACGTCAGTCAGCAAGACTACGCCCCCTTGGTGCGCTTCAGCGACGAGAGCAGCTTACTGCTCGACACCGGTGGCGCCCTCAAGAAGGCACAAGACATGTTCTTCTATGATGAGCCTGTGCTCATCCACAACGTGGACATACTCGATAACGTTGACTTTGACTGGTTCCGTCGTCAGCATGACGATGAAGAGGATGCCGTGCTGCTTGTCAGCCGGCGGCAGACGCAGCGCTACCTGCTCTTCGACAGCGGCATGCATCTCATGGGGTGGATCAACGTCGCTACGGGTGAGGTGAAGTCTCCATTCCCCTGGCTGCGCACAGCCCAGCTGCGCTTCGATGCTGAGACGCTGAAGGTCCAGGTGAAGCCGATAGTTGCCGGCAGCACGACCACCATACGTTCCGCTTCTGTACCACAGACGCTCTACGCTTTTGCCTTCTCGGGCATACACTCCTTCTCACCGCGTTTGTTCCCACTCATGGACCGCTTCCCCGAGCGCTTTAGCATCATTGACTTCTACCTCTCCGTATGTCACCGCTCGACCATCGTCGGACTGCATAAGCCCGACCTGCGTATCCTTGATGTCGGCAAGCTCGACAGTCTTGCCCAGGCGGAGCAGTTCTCCTTTTGACAATGAAATAATCAACTAAAATATTTTCCAGATGCAAAAAATCATTATCCTCGACTTCGGCTCGCAGACCACCCAGCTCATAGGACGTCGCGTGCGCGAGCTCGACACCTTCTGCGAAATCTTGCCGTACAACAAGTTTCCGAAGGACGACCCAGACGTCATTGGTGTGATCCTGAGCGGCTCGCCCTACAGTGTCCACGACCCCGAGGCCTTTCAGGTCGACCTTACGCAGTTCCTCGGCAGGATTCCCGTGCTTGGCATCTGCTACGGGGCGCAGTACCTCTCCCATACCCTGGGCGGCCGCGTCGAGAAAGCCGATTCGCGCGAATACGGACGTGCCAACCTGCAGACCGTCGACACCACCAACCCCCTTTTCCAGGGTTTTGAGCCTCATTCGCAGGTGTGGATGTCACATGGCGACACCATCACCGCCATCCCCGACGGCTTCGAGGTCATTGGCAGTACAAAGGATGTGAAGAACGCAGCCTTCTGGTGCCCTCCTAACTCTCAACTCTCAACTGGAATCTGGGCCGTGCAGTTCCACCCTGAGGTGTTCCATACCCTACAAGGCAAACAGCTGCTCCAGAACTTCGTCGTCAATATCTGTGGCTCGCGTCAGGAGTGGAGTGCAGCGTCCTTTGTCGACACCACCGTAGCCGAGCTGAAGGCACAGCTGGGACAGGATCGTGTCATCCTTGGACTTTCAGGTGGCGTAGACTCAAGCGTAGCCGCTGTTCTCCTTAACCGTGCCATCGGTGACCGGCTGACCTGTATCTTTGTCGACCATGGCATGCTGCGCAAGAATGAGTTCCAGCAGGTGATGGACGACTATCGCGGCTTGGGACTCAACGTGATTGGTGTCGATGCCTCGGAGAAGTTCTTTGCCGATTTGGCTGGCGTTACCGACCCCGAGCAGAAACGTAAGATTATCGGTCGCGACTTCGTTGAAGTTTTCAATGCAGAGGCGAAGAAAATTACCGATGCCCGCTGGCTGGCCCAGGGCACCATCTACCCCGACCGCATCGAGTCGCTCAACATTACAGGCAAGGTCATCAAGAGTCATCATAACGTCGGTGGACTACCCAAGGAGATGAACCTCCAGCTGTGCGAACCCCTTAAGTGGCTCTTCAAGGACGAGGTGCGCCGTGTGGGCCGCCAGTTGGGTATGCCCGAGCACCTCATCACCCGTCACCCCTTCCCAGGTCCCGGACTTGCCGTCCGCATCCTCGGTGACATCACCCCCGAGAAAGTACGCATCCTGCAAGATGCTGACGACATCTACATCCGCGGTCTGCGTGAGTATAAGGTGAAGCTCTCTGGCGAGGAAGCCCGCAAGGTGCTGGCTGCCGGCGTGCCTGCCGACATGAAGGACGGCACCATCGAAGTGTCTCTCTACGACCAGATATGGCAGGCCGGAGCCATCCTTCTCTCCACTGTTCGCAGTGTAGGCGTCATGGGCGACGAGCGCACCTACGAGCATCCCGTAGCCCTGCGTGCCGTCACCTCCACCGACGCCATGACCGCCGACTGGGCCCATCTGCCCTACGACTTCATGGCCCGCGTCTCGAACGAGATCATCAACAAGGTGCGTGGCGTCAACCGCGTCTGCTACGACATCTCGTCCAAGCCACCCGCAACCATCGAGTGGGAGTGATACAGTACCCATTTGATTTCTGAGAAAAGTATTTCCAATTCGCAGTAAATCAATAATTTAGACCACTATTTTGTGTAATCTCTTGATTCTCAAAGTAGTGGTTTTTCTGTACAAAGTGGTCGTAAACGACCCCAATATTTGACCCCTCATAGCCCCTGAGATTAGGTTGCTTCAATTTTCGTACCTTTGCACCAAATTCTGACGGAAAAGACATACCCGCTGTTGCAAAGTTGCAAAGTTGCAAAATAAATCGCCTAATATTCTAATACTCTACTATTTTTTTTCCTACTATATACCCTCAAGTTTTCCTAAAAAGTTTGCAACTTTGCAACTTTGTGCGTTATTAGAATGTTAAACGATTTATTTTCAAGTACTTAACTATTTCTTTAGGTGAGTTGCAAAGTTGTTGCAAAGTTGTTGCAAACTTTTTGGGGCATAACTTTGCAACAGTCAGGCCCGTAACTTTCCTCACGGCTTGCCGGGACTTTCATCGGAGCAAAGCAGGACTTTCATCGGACGAAAATCGTATAGGAAGAAGGGTAAAAAGAAGAGAGCGTTCACGTAGGGTTGTGAACGCTCTCTTCGTGTAGTGATCCGCTTGGGGCTCGAACCCAAGACCCCAACATTAAAAGTGTTGTGCTCTACCAACTGAGCTAGCGGATCGACCGTGTTTGCTTGAAAGCGGGTGCAAAATTACACATTATTTTTGAGACGGCCAAATTTATTGCGGTGTTTTTTTGTTTTATAGGGTCAACCAGCAAGTGTTTTTTGGCTTTCTTCTTCAATAGCCCGTTGGTAGCACTCGCGACAGAGGGGCTCGTACTCTTGTGTCTCGCCCAGTAGCACGCGCTTGTCGTTCTGCACGGTACGGTGGCTTACGTATGCCAGGTTGCCGCAGCGCACGCAGATGGCATGTACCTTGGTGACGTCGTCGGCAATGGCGCAGAGGGCGGGCATGGGGCCGAAGGGCACGCCCTTGTAGTCCATGTCGAGACCTGCGATGATGACGCGTACACCACGGTAGGCCAGTTGGTTGCATACGTCTACGAGTCCCATGTCGAAGAACTGTGCCTCGTCAATGCCCACGACATCGATGTCGCTCGAGAGTAGCAGGATGCTGGCCGAGGAGTCGAGCGGTGTAGAGGGAATGGCGTTATGGTCGTGGCTGACCACCTCCTCGTCGCTGTAGCGTGTGTCGATGGCCGGCTTGAAGATTTCTACGCGCTGGCGCGCAAACTGTGCCCGTCGCAGACGACGGATGAGCTCCTCGGTCTTGCCCGAGAACATGGAGCCGCACACTACTTCTATTCGTCCCGGGCGGTGTGCCTCGCCCGAAGTGGGGTAGGTTATCATGGCGACAAAGGTAAGAAATAAAATGAAGAATAAAGAATGAAGAATGAAGAATTTTTTAACGAAGTATGTAGATTTCTCGTTTTAAAGTATTACCTTTGCGGGCGAAATGGGCATGTTATATATAGTACCCACGCCTGTGGGCAACATGGAGGACATGACGTTGCGTGCCATCCGCATACTGAAGGAGGCTGACGTGGTGCTGGCCGAGGACACGCGTACGTCGGGCATCCTGCTGAAGCACTTCGGCATTCAGCAGCACCTGCTGTCGCATCATAAGTTCAACGAACACGGCACCTCGGCAGCCGTCGTGGAACGGCTGAAGGCCGGCCAGACGGTGGCACTGGTGAGCGATGCTGGGACTCCGGGCATCTCCGACCCCGGGTTCTTCCTGGTGCGCGAGGCCGTGAAGGCGGGCATAGAGGTACAGACGTTGCCTGGCGCCACAGCTCTCGTACCGGCACTGGTGTCGAGCGGACTGCCTTGCGACCGCTTCTGCTTTGAGGGCTTCCTGCCACAGAAGAAGGGACGGCAGTCGAAGATACAGAGTCTGGCCGACGAGGAGCGCACGATGGTGTTCTACGAGTCGCCATACCGTGTGGTGAAGACGCTACAGCAGTTGGGCGAGGTCTTCGGCACGGAGCGCAGGGTGAGCGTGTGTCGCGAAATATCGAAGGTGCACGAGGAGTGTGTGCGTGGCACGCTGGCCGAGGTGACGGCCCACTTTCAGGAGCATGAGCCTCGCGGTGAGTTTGTCATCGTTGTGGCGGGGAAGAACTGATAAGGTGAAAAGTAAATAAAAGAAGAACTGAAATACAGAACAACATGAAAAAGCTATTATTTTTTGTAGTATGTGTGCTGGCCCTGTCGGCATGTGATGAGAAGAAGCAGCAGACGGCCGACCTGCGCGTGCAGCAGGAGCGTGACTCGCTGAACCGCATCATAGCACAGAAGGACAACGAGATTAACGACATGATGTCGACGTTTAACGACATTGAAGAGGGCTTCCGTGCCATCAGTGCCGCTGAACAGCGCGTCAGTGTGGCCCGTCAGGGCGAGGGCGCCAGCATGAAGGAACGCATTCAGGAGAACATGCAGTTCATTCAGCAAACCATGCAGCAGAACCGCGAACTCATCAACAAGTTGCGCAGCCAGCTGCGCCAGAGCTCGGTGAAGGGCGACCAGCTGCGTCGTACGCTGGAGAACCTGACACAGCAGCTGGAGGAGAAGGACGCCCAGATAAAGAGCATGATAGCCGAGTTGAAGGCCAAGGACGTGCAGATAGAGGAGCTAAACACGCAGGTGAGCGACCTGAAGGACGACGTTGGCAACCTGGAGGAGGAGTCGACTCAGAAGTCGAAGACCATCTCGGCCCAGGACAAGGAGCTGAACACGGCATGGTTTGTCTTCGGCACCAAGAAAGAACTGAAGGAACAGCGCATCATTGCCGACGGCGAGGTGCTGCGTTCGGACTTCAATCAAGACTACTTCACAAGGATAGACATCCGCGTAGACAAGGAAATCAAACTGTACAGTCGCTCGGCTAAGCTGCTGACGTCGCACCCCGCATCGAGCTACCGTCTGGAGCAGGACGCCAACAAGCAGTACATACTGCGCATTGAGAACCCCTCGCAGTTCTGGTCGACCAGCAAGTATCTGGTGATACAAGTGAAGTAACTTCATAGGCTGAGAAACTGACTATGAGGCAACTACTAATCCTTTTTCTGACAGGGATTGCAGTCGCCGTATCTGGCGCCGACCAGCGTGACGAACGTCAGCTGCAGACGGCCGTCAGGCAGCTGCAGCAGATGGGCATCAGCGACCGGCCCGTGATGATGGCCGAGACGGAGACGTATGCCGTCTATGGTGCCCAGACGGGCGGCTTCGTCGTGGTGGGCAAGCAGGACGACGGTCAGGTGTTAGGCTACTCTTCTACGGTGTATGACGCAGGCCACATGCCCTGTGGGTTGCGCTGGTGGCTGGGAGCCGTGGACGAAGCCCTGCAGCAAGGGGCTACGACGCGAAGAGCCAAGAAGTACAGCCCCGTGGATAACTTCCTGAAGACCACCTGGGGGCAGGGTACTCCCTATAACGACCAATGCCCCAGAATAAAGAAACAACGTCCCCCCGCAGGGTGTATAGCCACGGCCTTGGCTCAGGTGCTGCGCTACTACGAATGGCCTGCTCAGGGACAGGGCAAGGGAGGATACTACATTGGCGACAACTACGTGGAGGCCAACGTGGACGGCGTCTACGACTGGGCCAACATGCCATACGTGAGCTATAGCGCAACTACAAAGTCGGCTATCAAGAAGGCCGTGGCCACGCTGGTGTACGACTGTGGCAAGGCCACCCGTATGGCGTACGACCTGGAGGGCAGCGGTGCCATCGCCCCCGACCAGGCGCTGGCCCTGGCCCGCAATTTCCAGTACGACTCGCTGGCATTACAGTACTGCGACCGCGTGTTCTACTCGTCAGACCAGTGGATGGAGATGATAAACGCTGAGATACAGGCCCGTCGTCCCATACTGTATGCTGCCAATGACAAGAGCGACGCGGGTGGCCATGCCTTCGTCTTCTCGGGCATTGACGAGGACGGCAAGGTGTGGGTAAACTGGGGATGGGACGGCGATGGCGACGGTTTCTATGCCGTCGACCTGCTGGACGTTTCAGGATATAAGTTCAGTGAGGGACAGAAGATGAACATAGGCATACAGCCCATGTCTGCAGAGGGACCTACGGGCAGCTATCAGTCGAAGTGGGCTGTGTACTACTTCACGAACCCCACTGTCGTCGATAAGCAACAGCTGCGGGTAAGCTATTATTACGTGTATAACGCCCATTTCCTGCCCTTTACGGGTGATGTCGGACTGATGGTGGAAAGCACCGACGGCCAGGGCTATGCCAAGCTGAAGCTGCTGGAGGAAATGGCCCCTGAGGCCTTGGAATATGGGTGGGGATACACCAACCTAACGGATGACGACTCTTCCATAGAGCCTCTGGTCATCAGTTTCGACGAGCTGCCCACGGGGTGCTACAAGCTGACGTGGGTGTCGAAGGACGTGCGCGAGGAGGTGTATCAGGTGATGCTGAACGAAGACAGTGGCAAACTGCAGCAGCCTTTCTATCTTGAGAAGGCAGACGACGGCACGCTGACGCTGGCAGACAAGGAGATTACCTCGGGCATTCGACAGCCCCGTACAACCCACGACGAGCTGCCCGTTTACTATCGTCTGGACGGCACGCGCAGCAGCAAGCCTCAGCGTGGCATCAGCATTATCCGCCAGGGCACACAGGTGCACAAGGTGGTACGATAATAAAAGCCTACACATAGGTATTTACATAATGAAATCAGGGCAGGTCTCGCACGTTGGCGATTCCTGCCCTGATGGCGTCATAGTGATTAGCGGTTTATCGCCTCATAGGATATGTTACTTGTGTAGCATACAATTTGATGACATTCTTCTCATTGTCCACATCAGTAAGTATAATATACGAAGGGCTCTTGATGTTGTCAGTGCTTAATTTAAAGGTGCGCTCTACAGGAATGGGTTTTCCGTTGGCGTCGAGTTTCGTGCTGCATCCGAACGGAACCATCAGGTAGTGGAAGTAGGCATTCTTGATATACCAGGCTGCACTACTATTGTCGTTCACCACATTGTCGCTATATGCTATAGTGATGGTGTTGTCGTCAACAATTTTATTGCTGAAAATATAACCGCTAAAATAGCTTCCCGCACCATCATAGCTGGCGGTGGTGATGCAGAATACGTCGCCATACACTTTCGCAACTGACGGATAGGGCATACCGAGAGTGAATATCGTCAGCTCTTCACCAAGAATTGGCATGATTTGCGCCTGGATGGCTTCCCAGTAAGGAGTGCCAAATTCACCCAGCTGGCTCATTGTGGCGTACCACGTAGAACTGATAAGCTGTTCGGACAGCGTGGGAACGATGGCTTCGAGGCTTGCGCTGGCTCCGCTGGTCTCTGGATAGCTTAGAGAGTTCTCTACATATTTGAATCCATTCAGCTCCACACCATTTACCTCGTACGTCTTGTAGAAGCTATAGCCCTCAGGAGTCACGGTGTAGGGGATTTCTATCGTCTGATTGCCCTCGTCTGTAGGAACCGTTATAGCCAAGTTGCGATAGCTGGTCTTGGCAGAATAGGTCTCGTCGCCTATCTTCACCATATAGTTGGCGCAGCTCATATCTTTTTCGACGGCTGCCACCTGGTCAAAATAGCTCTGCCACTCGCTCTCGGCCACGGGCGAAGGCACCATGACCAGACGGTCGCCATGCTTCTTGCCCACCATCACGACGCTGTCGGCTGAGGCGCTGATGACGCGGAATTCCAGGTCGGCCCAGAAACCTTTGCTGTTAGTGCCCATGCCTGCAGGGTTGGCGGGGTCGGAGAAGAAATGGATGTTCTGGCTGAACTCGTCGAACGACAGTACGACGCCTGAGCTCTGCTCCAGTTTGTAGTGCGAGGTCTCAACCGCATACGTGGTTGGATTGGAAGGGTTGTAGTACACCTCGCCAGCCACCCTGAGCGAGTTGTCATCGTTGAACTTCAAAAGCAGGTTGTAGCCTCCGAAGTCCAGGTCACCGTAAATCTTGAGCAACCAGCCGTTGGGCTGATTGACCAGAATAGCCTTGTCAGCAGCCATGGCCTCCTCGATGCGCTGTGAAGAGCTCTTGTCGAAGACATCGTCAACTTCGCTGACACACGAGCTGATAGTCAGGATTGTTGCTAAAGCAAGCAATAAATTCTTGATATATCTCATAGTCGTCATGTTCTATTAGTTATTTAATGTCATATTCTCTATGTTGACACCCTTCTCAACTTCCTGCGAACGGCGAAGCACTACTTCGCGAAGGTTGTCGAGGTCAATGTTCCATGAGTTCTTGAAGTAGTCATAGACGATGTTAAACTTCTGCACCAGCTTGTTGTAGTAGGTGTAGTCCTTCTCCATCTCCTGTTCGTAGGCAATAGCAGGCTCGTAGCTCTCGGTGCCGTCGGCGGCTTTTACCTTGGTGTAGACCACATTGCCGTCACTGTCGGTGAGGTAGATCACGTTGCCGTTCTCGTCGGTCTGAGGAATGAGATTGCCGCTTGCGTCCTTCTTATACACGGGGTTGCCATTTGAGTCGTAGGCTGGAGAGTCGGTGTCTACGACGGATGCTTCGAGCAACTTCTGCCAGGCAGCCTCTGTATGGGTAACATAGAAGGAGAAAATCTCTGCGAAGTCTTCGTTATACTCCTTACTGGCGTAGCCGCTGGTGAAACCCATGGCAGGAGCCTCAGAGTCGTCAACGTTCACCCAGTTGGTAGTCTGATAGTCGCTGGCCGAGATGGTCTGGAACTCGGTAGAGTAGTATTTCTTCTGCGTCAGGATATGGCAGAACTCGTGGTGCATGGTGTGGAAGAACCAGAAGTTCAGGTCCATCGGGTTACTGGCCGTGGTGTTGGGATAGTAGCTGTCCTGGTCAATCCAAGGATTGTCGGGAGTAATTGAGTTGACGCGGAACACGGTTACCTTCATACCACCCTCGGCTGTACCCAGCACCATTTCGTTGTTGCCGCTGGAGTACTCGGCAGAACCGATGAGTTGGTAGACGCGCGGGCTGTAGGTCTTGATGAAGTCCTGGCCCACGGCCTCGGCATAGGCGTCCAGCCATACGTGCTTGATCATAACGGCCAGTGCCTTCGACTTGTTGATGTCGGCGGGAATGACGTTGTAATAGTTGTCAGTCTCACTGTCGTTGTAGCGATAGATAAAGTTGATGTTGTAGGGCTTGGTGTAGTTCTCCAGAAGCCAGTTGTCAAAAGCAGAACGTGTGGGCGAGGTGACGTCGAAGGCCGAGTACGACGTGTCCACGTCGTTGTCAGTGCCACAGGCCGTCAGTAGCCCCGCAACTGCCATGAGTGCAAATATATTCTTTATTTTCATAACTTTGTTCTTTTAATGTTACTCGTTATTATTGCTGCCTCTTTACTCTTCGCCGGTGGTTGCTGTGCTTGCTTCCTCGCGCGGGTTCTCAGGTAGACCGGCCTTGATGACGTCGTCTGGCAATTGTATGGCTCCACGCAGGTCGCCGGCCTTGAAGACGATGGGGTCCTCGCCGTCCAGGAAGTGCGTGTACTCAATACCATAGCGCTTCAGGTCCTGGAAACGGATGCCCTGATAAGGCATGCTGACACGACGCATCCAGAGAATGAGGTTGATGCAGTTCTCCTGCGTGCCTTCCGCAACGGTAAATCCTTGAGGATGGAGGGTCTTCTTGATCCAACGCTGCTTGGCGGCCAGTGTGGGGTCTGCCTGCAGTTCCGCAGAGGTGATGCCATCGTCAGGTGTGACGGCTGAGTAATACATGTCCTTAAAGAAATTGTCCAGATTTTCCTGAGTGATGTCTGTACGTCGCTTGATGTAGCGCTTGCCACCACTGGTATAGATGTACGACTCGGCAGTGAAGCCTTGAGCCCAGGTGTTCATGTCTGCAATGGCATTGGCGAAGTCACCCTTCAGAGCATAGGCCTCGGCACGGCACAGCAGTGTCTCTTCACCCTGGAAGGGCACTTCGAGAGTGTGTGCATAACCTGTGCCATTTACCTTGTCTGTATATTCAAACTCCTCGTTATGTACTGGGAAGCGGATGTTCTGGTTAGAACCATACAGTTTATGCGA
Source organism: Prevotella sp. UBA2742 (assembly GCA_002353485.1). GTDB lineage: Bacteria > Bacteroidota > Bacteroidia > Bacteroidales > Bacteroidaceae > Prevotella. Next base: position 32,759 of record DEJS01000017.1, on the reverse strand, counting down.
CGGCCAGAACACGTTGGCACTTGAACCACTGCCCCACCATGGAGTCCTTATCCAGAACATCTCGTTGAGCGTGATGATACGGTTCAGACCAAAGCGCTTTAAGAGCGTGTAGCCCGAGGTGGCACGTCCGCACGTAGAGTTGGCGGGCATGAAGATAAAGTTTGCAGATACGGCAGAGTTCTTGAAAGCGTGAAAAAAGTCGGTGGCACCCAGTGAAGACCAGTCGCCCAGCTTGTGCAGGAATTCAACAGGATTGCTGCCCAGACAGGCAGTAGCATACTGGATGGTCTTGTCGTAGTCGTGATAGTACAAGTAGAAGCGTGCTGCAAAGGCATTGGCAGCCTTCTGGTTCCAGTGGTACTTGGGAACCAGCAGGTGGTCTTCGTTGACGTAGGGCAGTGCGGCTTCAATGTCAGCAGCTATGTTCTCGTACGTCTCGCGCAGTGTGCCACGCTCGTTGACCGATGTGCCAGCCGTCTTGGGGTAGGGGATACCCATGTACTCATCGGCCTTCTGTGGGTCGTAGGCCATACAGAAGGTGTTGGCGCACATAAACATACAGAAGGCACGGCATAGCAGTGCCTCGGCACGTTGGCTTGCCATGCTGGCGGGATTGCCCATGGCGTCAATGGCAGCCAGAGCCTCGTTGGCGGTGGCGCACTTCTCGTAGTAGTTGTTCCACAGGGTGCGTGGGTCGTCGTTGCCACGTCCCTCAACGTTCTGCCAGCGGTACATCTGCTCCTGATTCAATTGGGCCGTGTAGGCCTTGCCGTTGTCGTCCACGTCGTCACTGCTCATCCAGAACAGGAAGCTTGGTGAGTGATCGGGATATGCACTAACCAACAGCTGATTCACCTTTTCGGTGGTGTTCACCTCGGCACGATCGTCAGGCAACTTGTCCAGATAGTCGTTACACGATGCCAGACCCATGCTCAAGGCAATGATGGATAATCCAATATATTTCTTCATAATAGTATCTCTTTTTTACTTTAATACCTTTTTACCTTTCCATTAGAGTCCTACGCGCAGTGTGAAGGTGAACTGCTTAGGCATTGGAACAGCCACACCACCGGTGTTGAAGAACTCCGGGTCCTGACCGTTCAGCTTTTTGTCAGAGTAGATGAGGAATAGGTTGGTGGCCTGCAGCTTGGCACTCAGCGAGTTCAGATGCAGAGGGGCTATCCACTTCTTCGGGAAGTCGTAGCTCAGCGAAATCTCCTTCATGCGTATGAAGTCACCCTTGGCTACACGGGCCGTAGAGCGGTTGTAGGCATTGAAGGCATAGCTGATATGGTTGTCTTCCTGGATGATACGACGGTCGACGAGTCCTGGTATGTCAGTGAACTGCTCGTCGCCAGCCACGGTCCAGCGGTTCTTGAACTCCTTAGGCATGGCCAGCAGGTCGCTGTAGCTTGAACGGAACGAGGGGTCGAGACGTACCACGTTGCCAAACGAGTAGGTCATAAAGAGATTCAGGGTGAAGCCTTTGTATTTGAAGGTGTTACCCAGCGAACCGGTGACGGTGGGGTCGGTAGGACCTTCGTACACCAGGTGGTCGAGCGTGTACGACTGGAAGTAGTGGTCGCTGGTGGTCAGCTCTCCTTCCTCGTTGATGAAGGTGGGCAGGCCCTGCTCGTTCAGTCCGCGGAAGTCAATGGAGAACAGTGAGCGGTAGGGATAGCCAGGCATGGTGAAACCAGTGCCTGTGACCAGCGTAATGATACGGCTCTGGGCGTCGAGGTCGGTAACCTCAGTCTTTACATGCGAGAAGATGAAGTCGGTGTCCCATTTGAAGTCCTTGGTGATGATGTTCTTGGTCGAGATAGACAGTTCCTCACCGTGCGACTTCATGGAGGCGATGTTGGCATACTCCGTGATGACACCTTTAGTACCGTTGGTCTGGCGCGGACCTATCAGGTCGTAGTTGTTACGCTTGAAATAGTCGAACTGGACGTTGATGCGGTTGTTAAGGAAGCCCAGGTCAACACCGATGTTGAACTCATGCTTCTTCTCGTACGTCAGGTCGGGGTTGGCAAACTCGTCGACCTCAAGACCTGATTCCTTGTCGGTGGTCTGGTAGCGCCATGGGTTGAAGCTCTTTATGATGACCTGTGCGTTGGTAACGGCAGGCTTGTCACCTGTCAGCGAGTACGACAGCTTCAGCGTGGCATGTGTCAGGGCATTTTTGAACGTTTTCTGAAACCATGGCTCCTCGTGGGCGTTCCATGCACCCGAGATGTTCCACGTGGGTAGCCAGCGTGCACTGGTTGCCTTACCCAGACGGTTAGAACCCTCATAGCGCACAGTACCGTTGATGATGTAGCGTCCCTTGTACGAGTAGGTTCCTGTGCCGAAGAATGCTACGTCGCGACCGTAGTTGTTGGTCAGTTTGTAGTACATCGAGTTCTCCTCGCTTGCCTGCTTGAAGTAACGGTAGTCGTATGAACCTAAGTAGCCCATGTCGTACTGCATGCCCACGCCGTTGAAGAAGTCGCGTGCACGGTCGGTGTTGCTCACCTCCATACCACCGAACAGGTTGACGATGTGCGTGTCTTCCATAAAGGCGTCGTTATACTGAGCTGTAGCACGGAAGTCCCAGCTGTTCATCTTGTACGTGGTCTTGCGGTAGAAACCACCTGTGGGAAGAACAGAGAAGGGATTCGAGTTAGGAACGTCAGGGTCAGTGTAGAGCCAGGGGTTGTTGTCACGCATGGTGGCGTCGTCCATGGCACGGAAGGCCATAGCCTGGTTTGACTGCTCGGTAATGAAGTGCTGCTGGTTGGTGGTAGAGTACTTATAGGCGGCAATGGCCGACAGTTCTACCTGGCGAACAGGCTTGTACTTCAGTTCGGCCTGGAATTTCAGGTCTACCACGTCGAACTGCTGGTAGTTGTTGGCCAGCTCGTTGTGGATGTTGAAAGGTGCGTAGTTGCGCGTGTAGTATTCGTTGGGGTCTAACGTGCGCGACGTGTTGATGGCATACGAGTAGGGGTTGATGTCGAAGTCGCGGCTCACCTCGCCCGTCACGGCATTGACACTCTGTGCCAACGTACCAGGAGCACGCTGCTTACGATAGCTGGCCATGGCGATGGTGTTAAATGATACCTTGTTCGACAGGTTGAAGTTGGCATTCATGTTGGCAGTGTAACGCTGCACCTTTGACTGCTCAGTCCATCCCGGGTCGTTCATGAAAGACAGCGAGGTGTAGTACTGAGCCTTGTCATTACCTGTTGACATGCTGATAGAGTGGTTCTGTGTGATAGACGAAGAGAAAAGCTCGTCAAACCAGTCCGTGTTGCGCAGCTCTGCCTCGCGCAGATAGCTGTTCATAGCCTCTGGCGTGTTAGCCAGGGCGTAGGTGCCTGTGGCAGGGTCATAGGTGTTCATCAGCTGATACATCTTTCCGAACACACCGCTGCTCGAAGCACGGTAGCTGCCTGAGAAGGTGAAGAAACCGTTGTTCATCATCTCCTTGTAGACACCCATCTGCTCCTGTGAGTTCATGATGTTGAACGTGGAGTAGCTGGGCTTCAGACGCATGGTGAACTCACCCGTATAATTGATACGTGTGGCACCTGCCTTACCTTTCTTGGTGGTGACGACAATCACACCGGCCATGGCGCGGGCACCGTAGATAGAGGTAGCAGAACCGTCCTTCAGAATCTGGAACGACTCGATATCGTCAGAGTTCAAGCCAGCAATGGCAGAAGAAATCAGTGTTTCGGCATCACCTGAGGAAAGCGCATCTGCATCCACTTCCGTGACGTCCTCCATAATGACACCGTCGACTACCCACAGGGGCTTTGACGAACCATAGATAGACGTGGCACCACGCACACGAATCTTTGGAGCCGTACCGAAGGTACCACTGACGTTCTGTACCGAGACACCGGCTACACGTCCTTCCAGTGAGCGCGAGATGTCGGCTACACCATCCAGCTTGGCTTTGTCAGCGTCCACCTTCGACGTAGCACCAGTGAACAAGCGCTTGTCCATCTTCTGCATACCAGTCACCACGACTTCCTCGAGCTCTGCAACGTTGCGAAGCACGATGGTCATGCCGTTGCGCGGGGTGACTGTCTCGGTCTCCATACCGATATAGCTTACTTGGATTTTCTTGCCCGAAGGCACTGAAATGGTAAAGTGACCATTAGCATCGGTCACAGTACCCGTCCGCTGTCCCTGCACCAAGATGGTAGCACCGATAATGGGCTGGTTGTCTTCTGCAGAAATGACGGTTCCTGTGACTTTTGTCTGGGCCATTGCCATTCCTAAACTAAGGAACAGACAGGCCAAAAACACAGTTAGTCTTTTTTCCATAAACACTCTCTTTGGTTTGTTGATATTGAATTTATTGTTCTATTTTGTATATAAAGTCTGTTTTTACGCATAAGAGTTCTCTGAATTTAACATCGTTTAGCCTTTGCGTTGGTATTTGTTCACCTCTGGCGGAGAGGTGTCAACACCTACAGCACGGCACGAAGATTATGCAAAGTTAACACTTCCTTTTGTAAAAAACGAATAAAATTATAAAAAATGCACATTTTCATGCAATAAATTAACAAATAAGGCCCTTTTTCGTACTTTTAGCACGTTAAAACACTAAAAAGTTTGCATTATGTTAAACTCTGTTGTCAACCCTTCTTATACTTCATCTTGAGCTTCTCCAGCAGCATGTGGTTGGCTTCGTCAATGCGCTGGTCGTCTATTGACCTGATATAGGTCAGTGTGGTGTTAGGCGACGAGTGTCCCAGTGCTTTCGAGATGACTGCCAGATTGACGTTGGAATGGTAGGCAGTACTGGCCCATGAGTGACGCGCCACATACGATGTCAACACCCGCTGCGTATGAGCCATCAGGCTGAGACGCCTTAGATAACGGTTGTATCGGGCACGCACCATTTCGTACTGCAGGTCGGTATTCTTATTAACAGCACCAGGACATGTTCCCTCGTTTTTCGTTGCATCCATTATGGGCAAAAGATAGGGGCTGTCCTGACGCTGGTAGCGTCTGATGATGGCCTGCATGGGTGGTTCTATCTTGATGCAAACGCGCTGACCTGTCTTATGACGATGGTAAACCATGTAGCCATCTTTCACCTGCGACTTCTGCAAGAACGCCATGTCAACAAAGGGAATCCCCAGGGAGTAGAAACTGAAGAGGAACATGTCGCGAGCCCAGGCCAGCGACGACTGCGCTGGCAACTGCAGTTCCTGTAGCTTGCAGATGTCCTCTATCGGTATTGAGCGTTTCTCTGTTCGCTCCTTACCCGTAAACACGTTCTTGAAGAGTTCATTGACGTCAGCCTCGAGCAGCAGGCCCTTAAAAAGTGCACGCAACGAACGCATATAGCATGACACGGAGTTGGGCGACACTCCTTTCTCTGTCAGCCATCGCTGATAGCCCTCCATAGTCAGACTGCTCGCAGATAGTTGCTCTCTCCTCTTACTCGATGACTGCACAGTTTCCAGATAGGACTGAAATGAGTGCAGCGCCGTACGATAATTGTCAATGGTGCTCTTTGCTCGCACACCAGCCATCCTGTCGATGGTCTTTCCAACCTCAAGGAAAAAGTCGCTATGCCGCTTCTTACGTCTAAAGAGCTGCCAGGACTTCCCTGACAGGTTAATACTGAAATTAATAGAAAGTTTAATCATACTTATTATAGGTTTTAAGTAATGGAACATGCAAAGATAACAATAAACCTTGACACCTCTCCGCCAGAGGTGAAGAAATCTAAAGACAACACATGCGATAGACAAGAAAATTATTCAGTATCATTATATTTAAGTACGTGTACATATAAAAATTAATTATTTAAATATCAACAAACCAAAGAGAGTGTTTATGGAAAAAAGACTAACTGTGTTTTTGGCCTGTCTGTTCCTGAGTATAGGAATGGCAATGGCCCAGACAAAAGTCACAGGAACCGTCATCTCTGCAGAAGACGACCAGCCCATTATCGGCGCTACCATCTTGGTGCAGGGACAGCGGACGGGTACTGTGACCGATGCTAATGGTCACTTTACCATTTCAGTGCCTTCGGGCAAGAAAATCCAAGTAAGCTATATCGGTATGGAGACCGAGACAGTCACCCCGCGCAACGGCATGACCATCGTGCTTCGCAATGCTGCAGAGCTCGAGGAAGTCGTGGTAACTGGTATGACGCGTATGGACCGTCGTATGTTTACTGGTGCTACGGACAAGATTGAAGCTGAGGATGCTCTGTTGAATGGTATTGCCGATGTATCGCGCTCACTGGAAGGCCGTTCGGCTGGTGTCAGTGTGCAGAACGTGACGGGTACCTTCGGTACGGCTCCTAAGATTCGCGTGCGTGGTGCTACGTCTATCTATGGTTCGTCAAAGCCCCTGTGGGTGGTCGACGGTGTCATTATGGAGGACGTGACGGACATCGACTCCGATGCTTTGTCGTCGGGTGACCCCGAAACGTTGATTTCTTCGGCCATTGCAGGTTTGAACTCTGACGATATCGAGTCGTTCCAGATTCTGAAGGACGGTTCAGCTACCTCTATCTACGGTGCCCGCGCCATGGCCGGTGTGATTGTAGTTACCACCAAGAAGGGTAAGGCCGGACAGGCTCATATCAACTATATGGGTGAGTTCACCATGCGCCTGAAGCCTTCATATTCCAACTTCAACATCCTGAATTCACAGGATCAGATGGGTATCTACAAGGAAATGGAGGAGAAGGGTTGGCTGCACTTCAGCGGTGTGCTGAATGGCTCTGACTACGGTGTATATGGTAAGATGTACGAGCTGATTAACACCTACGATCCCCTTACTGGCACCTATGCTCTTCAGAACACCCAGGAGGCTCGCTACGACTATCTGCGCAGTGCAGAGTACCGCAACACCAACTGGTTCGACGAGCTGTTCTCGAACAGCATCCAGATGAACCATTCGGTGAGCATGAGCGGTGGTACAGCCCGTTCGCAGTACTACGGTTCTATCTCGGCCATGATTGATCCAGGCTGGTATAAGCAGTCGAAGGTGAACCGCTACACGATGAACCTGAACTTGAACCACAAGATTCTGGACAACCTGAGCATTAACCTGATTGGTAGCGGTAGCTATCGTAAGCAGAAGGCTCCCGGTACGCTGAGCCAGGATGTAGACGTGGTCAGTGGTAACGTGAAGCGCGACTTCGATATCAACCCGTATTCTTATGCATTGAATACGAGCCGTGCTTTGGACCCCGACACCTACTATCAGTCGAACTATGCTCCGTTCAACATCGTGCACGAGTTGAATACGAACAACATCGACGTGAACTTTGTAGACACCAAGTTCCAGGCCGAGCTGAAGTACAAGCCCATTTCCGACCTTGAGCTGTCAGCCCTCGGTGCCCTCAAGTACACCACCACCTCTCAGGAGTACAACATTCGCGACGACTCTAACCAGGCCGAGGCTTATCGTGCCATGGGTAACTCGATTATCCGCGATGCCAACCGATACCTGTACAGAGACCCCGACGATCCCTATGCACTGCCTATCACGGTGCTGCCTGCCGGAGGTATGTACAGACGTACCGACAACCGCATGCTCGACTACAACTTCCGCCTGACGGCCAACTATACGCATACCTTCGCACAGAAGCATTATATGAACTTGTTCGGAGGTATGGAGACAACGGAGATTGAGCGTACACGCTCATGGTTCAACGGCTGGGGTATGCAGTACTCACGCGGTGAAATCCCCTTCTTCGCTTATCAGTTCTTCAAGAAGAGCGCAGAGGAAAACACCAACTACTATACGCTGAGCAACACGAACTCACGTTCGGTGGCCTTCTTTGCCAATGGAACCTATGGTTTCGACAACCGCTATGTGTTTAACGGAACCATCCGCTACGAAGGTTCTAACGCTATGGGTAAGAGCCGCAGTGCACGCTGGACACCTACTTGGAACGTTGCCGGTTCATGGAATGTTGACCAGGAGAAGTTCTTCGAGAAATGGGAGAAGGTGATGTCACACCTGAAGCTGAAGCTCTCTTACTCGCTGACGGCTACTCCGCCGCCCACCAGCTATACCAGCTCTACCAACGTGTTCAAGGCATTTACTCCCTATCGCGTGTTCTCTCAGGACCGTGAGACTGGTATCCAGCTGAGCGACCTCCAGAACGATGACCTGACCTACGAGAAGAAGCACGAGTTCAACTTCGGTATCGAGGCAGGTTTCCTGAACGACCGCATCAATGTGGCCTTCGATATCTACAGCCGTAAGAACTTCGACGAAATCGGTCCTGTGGTGACGCAGGGTATCGGTGGTCAGGTAATCCGCTGGGCCAATGCAGCCGACATGAAGTCGAGCGGTCAGGAGCTGTCTATCAGCACCACCAACATCAAGAACAAGGACTTCAGCTGGACCACCTCGCTGGTTTATTCTCACACCAAGACTGAGATTACCAACCTGGCCAGCCAGGACCGTGTGATAGACCTGATTACCAACATGGGCGGCCGTAAGGAAGGCTATCCCGTACGCGCACTGTTCTCTATTCCTTTCCAGGGACTTGACGAGAACGGTATACCCACCTTCACCAACGAGAATGGTGACGTTACGAACTACGACATCAACTTCCAGGAGCGCGACAACACCGACTACCTGAAGTATGAGGGCCCGACCGACCCGACGGTACAGGGTTCGTTCGGTAACCTGTTCAAGTGGAAGGGCTTCACGCTCAACCTCTTCATCACCTATTCATTTGGCAATGTGGTTCGTCTGGACCCCGCCTTCTCTGCTTACTATTCAGACCTGAGCTCGATGACCAAGGAGTTCAAGAACCGCTGGATGGTTCCCGGCGACGAAAAGTACACCAACGTTCCTGTCATCTTGAGCTATCGTCAGTATCAGGATAACAGCCAGTTACGTTACGGCTACAATGCCTATAACTACTCTGACGTTCGTATTGCCAAGGGCGACTTCATCCGCATGAAGGAAATCTCGCTGAGCTATGACTTCCCCAAGACCTGGATTAAGCCGCTTACCAATCTGTCGCTGAAGCTGCAGGCCACCAACCTGTTCCTGATTTATGCTGACAAGAAGCTGAACGGTCAGGATCCTGAGTTCTTCCGCTCCGGTGGTGTGTCGGCTCCTGTCCCCAAGCAGTTTACACTGACCGTTAAGGCAGGATTCTAAAGCATGTTCAAAGATTAAATACGTAAAGAATTAATAGATTATGAAGAAATATATTGGTTTAGCTTTTGTCGCTCTTGGCATGACGCTTACGTCATGTGACGACTATCTGGACAAACTGCCCGATAACCGTATGGAGCTGAAGACACCAGAGGAAATCACCGACCTGATGGTCAGTGCTTATGCCGACCACCATCCTGCCTACATTCTGGAAATGGCCTCCGACAATGCTGACGACTGCGTCAACACCGGATGGACAGAGTACGACCGTCTGCAGCGTCAGGCATGGCACTGGGACGACATCACTGAGATTGGTCAGAGCGACAGTCCTCAGGAGTTGTGGAACAACTACTATCGTGCCATCGCAGCCACTAATGCTGCCATCGAGTACATTGAGTCGCTCCCTGTTGAGAAACGCGTTGATTTCTCCAAGCAGTTGGGCGAGGCCTTGATGTGCCGTGCCTACAATATGTTCATGCTCTCTACCGTGTTCTGCGAGGCCTATGACGAGGCTTCGGCCGGCACGAATCTCGGACTTCCTTATCCTAAGAAGACGGAGACCAAGGTAGGCGAGACCTACGAGCGCGGCACGCTGAAGGAGCTTTATGATAATATAGCAGCCGACATCGAGATGGGCCTGCCTCTGGTGAAGAACACCTACGATCGTCCGAAGTTCCACTTCACCATTGATGCTGCCAATGCCTTTGCAGCCCGTTTCTACCTGTACTACGGTAAGTACGACAAGGCCATAGCCTGCGCCAATAAGGTGCTGGGTGAGAATCCTAAGGGCAAGCTGCGCGACTGGGCTACCTTCGGTGCCCTGTCGGCTAACAAGCAGATAGCTCCTGAAGCTTATATCTCAGCGGAGGAGAAGGCCAACCTGCTGCTTATCGTCAACTACTCTGTATGGGGTGTCGTGCACGGCAACTATAGTTCCGGCTGTAAGTATGCACACGGCAGCAACATCAACACCTACGAAACCATCAATGCCCCAGGTCCTTGGGGAGAGAGTGGTAGCGGCGACTCTGGTTTCAACATTGTGTACTTCTCGAACCGTTCACTTTCGAAGTTCATCTCGCGTAAAGTTCCCTATGAGTTTGAATACACTGACCTGCAGGCCCGTATCGGCTATGCCCATTCAGAGATGTCGGCGTTCAACACCGATATGCTGCTGTTAGAGCGTGCCGAGGCTTATGCCCTGCAGGGCAACCTCGAGGCTGCCATCAGGGATGTCAACACCGAGCTGTCTGTTTTCCACAAGGCTGCCCCTCAGGTGACGGTAGCAGGTGTCAAGGCTCACTACGACACCATTCAGTACTATCGTCCTATCGATACCTCTGAGGACCGCATCTACTACACTCCGAAGAAGCATCTGCATCCGAAGATGATTACGCTGACCGAGGGCTCTGAGCAGGAAGCCGTGCTGCAGACTATCCTGCAGCTGCGCCGTGTGCTCACACTGCACGAGGGTATCCGCTTCCAGGACATCAAGCGCTATGGCATCGTTATCTATCGCCGCACCATGAACTCGGCCTACCAGATTACTCAGGTCACCGACTCCATGACCGTCGACGATCCGCGCCGGGCCATCCAGCTCCCGCAGGATGTCATCTCTGCCGGCTTGCAGGCTAACCCCAGAAAATAACATCACTTAAACTTTTAAAGAAATGAAGAAGCTATATATTTTCCTGTTGGCGGTGGTTGCACTGGGCGTAGCCTCTTGTTCGGAGGACAAACTCAGCGATACCACTATCTATACCAACACCGTGCCACAGCGTGATGCTTTCGACGAGTGGCTGCTTGAAAACTTTACCTATCCCTACAACGTGGAGTTCCTCTACAAGTATAAGGATATTGAGAGCGACATGAGCTACACGCTCGTTCCTGCTGATTCTGCCAAGGCTGCCAAGCTGGCCATCATCGTGAAGTACCTGTGGTTCGACGCCTATATGGAGACCGTGGGTCAGGAGTTCGTCAAGTCGAACGTGCCACGTATTCTCAGCCTCATTGGCTCGCCCGCCTACAACAACAACGGTACCATGGTGATGGGTACGGCAGAGGGTGGCTACAAGGTAGTGCTCTACATGGTAAACTGGCTTAACGACCAGACCCTGCGCAACTATCAGACCATGACCGACTACTACTTCACCACCATGCACCACGAGTTCATGCACATTCTGAACCAGAAGATACCTTACGACACCAACTTCGAGCTGATTTCGGAGAAAGACTACGTCAGTGGCGACTGGTATCTTCAGGATGATGAAGAAGATGCACTGCCTAACGGCTTCATCCGCGACTACGCTATGTCCGAGGCTCGTGAGGACTTTGCCGAGACCTATGCACAGTACATTACCAATCCTGACGCGCTGTGGGCCCAGAAGATGGCCGCAGCCGGCGAGGAGGGCAGTGCCATCATCCTGCAGAAGCTCGACATGATTCGTACGTACATGAAGGACTCTTGGAATATTGATATCGACGAGTTGCACAAAGCCGTTCAGCACCGTGCTGTCGAGATGTCTTCACTGGATTTGGAAACCTTAAAATAATGAATAGTTTATGAAGAAAGTCTTTTTATATATGCTCCTGGCAGCAGGTGCTTTCTCGGTACAGTCCTGTCTGCACGACAATGAGGATGTGTTTGACACACCTGCAGCCCAGCGCATTGAGGAAGTAGTGGCTGCCGACAAGGCTCTGCTCGAGTCGGCCACTAACGGATGGAAATTCGAGTACTATCTGGGCGACGACTATGTCTATGGCGGACTGAACTACTTCGTGAAGTTCCAGGACGGCAAGGCCTACGTCTCAGGCGAGAACGGCGGCCCCGGTGTGGTGGCCAGCTCAAGCTACGACGTCATCGCTGACATGGGACCCGTGCTCACCTTCAACACCTATAATGAGGTGTTCCATTACTACGCCCAGCCTGAGTCGAACCAGGTGGAAGGCTATCAGGGCGATTTTGAGTTCGTCATTATGAAGACCACCAACGACTCTATTTACCTGCAGGGAAAGAAGTGGGGCAACAAAATGCTGATGACCCGTATGGCCGACGACTTCTCTGCCGATGACTACCTGGAGAAGACGGCCCAGCTGGTCGATGCCATTAACTTCCTTGACTACAAGGCCGACGTGAATGGCGAAAATGTCACGCTGTCGCTCGATACCGACTTTAGCTGGATGTACTATACCACCAAGGACGGTGAGGAAATCAGCATGCCCTACATCTACACCCCGACGGGTCTGAAACTCCGTGAGCCCATTAAGGTCAACGGCGTCAGCATGCAGTTCTTCAACTTCACCTACGATGCCGACAATCAGTGGATCACCAACAACGAGAGCAACATCAAGTTCACTGGTGTACCCATTGAGGGCTGGCATACGTACGACAGCTATGTTGGCACTTACGACCTGGCCTATGCCCGCGGTACACTGCGCGTAAAGCTTGTGCCCACTGGCGACAAGACGACCTACCGGCTTGAGGGTCTCTCTACCAAGTTCAGCCCGATTGTTACCTACAGCAAGAAGACCGGTCAGCCCACGATGTATGCCCAGAAGGTGGGCGACGGCGACGGCTACCAGGCTTGGATGGCTGTTTGGGACACCGCCCAGGGCTATCTGAGCTGGGGTACCAGCTACGGAATGATTCTCCGTCCTAACGAGGACGTCTCGGTGCTGACCTTCCGCAACAACGAGCAGTGGCCGGGCTACGTCATCAGCGGCTTCCTCATGTGGCGTATGGCAGCCGACGGCTCTGCAAGCCTCGGCAACATGAATGCAGCCACCTACAATACATGGTGGATCAACGGCAGTCCGCAGTTTGCCCGCCCGACAACCATGACTCGCGTTTCAGAATAAACTTTAAAGAATGACGAATATGAAGAAGACATATTTAATCTTTGCATTGATGGTTGGGGCTCTGACGCTGACAACATCATGTAGCGATGACGGAAGCAAGGAGTTTCCTGCTAATACCGTTCAGGTAGTCTCTGCTGAAACCGAAATGGCCGCAGCAGGCGACACCAAGACCATCACCGTGACGGGCACTGGCATCACAGCCAGTGTCCCCGCCACCTGTACCTGGCTGACGGCCTCGGTCAGCGGCAACACGATTACTGTTACTGCCCAGCCCAACCTGGAGCGTCAGACCCGCCACACCATTGTTAACATCGTAGCCAGCAATGGCGACGCTAACAGCATCAGTGTTTCGCAGTTCGGTGCTATCTTTACGCTGGATGCCCCTGCCAGCCTCTCGGCTTCAGACGAGGCTCAGCAGATTAGCTATGCTGCCAAGTATAATCTTCCCATCAGCGTAACCAGCAATGCCGACTGGCTCACGGTCAACATGACTGACGATGCCATGATTGTCGGTACCACGGCCAACACTACCGGACACCCCCGCTCGGGCTATGTCTATTATGAGATAGGTACTATCAAAGATTCAATCCAGGTGGTTCAGTGCGAGTTCGACAAGGACATCGTTGGCAAGATTTTCTATCTGGCAGGAACCAACCCCTCCACAGGTAAGCTGACTTACGAGCTGGTGCAGGTACAGAAGGCCGATGACGGCTATCTGCTCGACTTGATTGAGTACAGTGCCGATGCCGGCGCTCAGATTGCATCGCCCATCTTCAAGTTGACCGAGTCCTCCTTCAAGCTGCCTATGGGCTATGTCATGGGTCACTATGGCCAGTATGTACTCGGCTGGGTAGGCTGGGATGCCAACGAAGGCTACATCACCTGGTCTACCAGTTTAGGTATGGATGTCTCGTTCTCTTACGACGATGAGTACCAGGTTACCGTTGGCGACATGGTAGACGACGGCGCTTGGGGTACCTACGAGATTAACGCCCTGCAGCTCTATGCTTTCAGCTCAGAGGAGTTTGCCAGCGGCACCCGTGTGGGAACCTTCAACCGTCTGGCCTTCCCCTGGCTCGAGGAGTATGAGGAGACCGCAGCCCCTCGTCGTAGTGCCATGGCTAAGAACAACCGCACCATCCTGACACCGTTCGATACGAACATCAAGGTTGCTAACAAGTAAGAAACAGCAAGCTTACTACTCAGGTAGGCTTACTGCAAACATCCCATTCAGGGCAGGAACTCCGCCACTCGCGCGGAATTCCTGCCCTGCTTTTTCCCCTGTTTTTCCCCCGCTTTCCTCCCGCTTTCCTCCCGCCTATCTCCATTCTATCTCCATTCTACCTCCATTCTATCTCCATTCTATCTCCATTCTTTTTTACGAAAGTGGAATGGAACCTAAATGGAAGTAAAATGGAACCAAAACGAGGATAGGGTGGAGTTAAGGAAGATTAGGGAATGAGTTAAGAAATAGGGGTTGTTTAAGAAAAATTTAGTAAAAAGTTTGGAGTTAAGGATAAAAAGTGTTATTTTTGCAGCCGTTTTTGAGAGCAAAGTGTCACAGCGTGTTCGGCAACAACTTTCAGGATGCGATTAGAAAAAGGATAGTAATACACATTTTATTCATTAATAATTAACGAGAGAGAAGTTATGAAACAAAGATTAACAATGCTTCTGGCCACTCTGTTCCTGGTAGTGGGAGCGGTGATGGCCCAGACAAAGGTTAACGGTATCGTAGTCGCTCAGGAGGACAACCAGCCAGTGGTTGGTGTCTCTATCCTCGTGGTAGGCACTAACGTGGGTACCGTGACCGATGCTAACGGTCGGTTCTCGCTGACCGTACCTGCCGGCAAGTCTCAGCTCCGTTTCACCTACGTGGGCATGGAGACGCTGGAGGTGAGTGCTCGTCCCAACATGCGCATTGTGCTGCGCAATGGCGACACTAATCTTGACGAAATCGTGGTTACGGCCATGGGTATCTCGCGCCAGCAGAAGACGCTGGGCTACTCGGCCCAGACGCTGGACAATGCCGAGCTGACGCAGGGCCATGTAACGGATGTGACAAACGCACTGGCTGGTAAGGTGGCCGGTGTGCAGATCAACTCGACATCGGGCGACCCCGGTGCTGCCAACTCGGTGATTATCCGTGGTATCAGCTCTATCAACGGTAACAACCAGCCGCTCTACGTGGTGGACGGTGTGCCCTTGCAGCAGACCACCTTCTCGGGTACGCAGAAAGAGCAGGAGCAGTTTACCAATGCCGTAGGCGGTATCTCGAACATCAACCCCAATGACATTGAGTCGATGACGGTGCTGAAGGGTGCCGCCGCTACCGCTCTTTACGGTTCGCGCGCTGCCAACGGTGTCATCGTCATCACCACCAAGAACGGTAAGAAGGGTGGCGACCGCAACTTCACCATCTCTTACGACGGTGGCTTGCAGTGGCGTACGGTAGCTACCCTGCCCAAGCTTCAGAACAAGTACGGTCAGGGTTGGAACGGCCAGCAGACCTTCATCGAGAACGGTTCGTGGGGTCCCGAGATGGACGGTTCGATGCAGCTCTACGGTCCCATCTGGAACTACCAGCAGCTCAACCACAAGTATGAGGCACTGGAGAACAACATCCGCGACTTCTTCGAGTCGGGTGTCTCGACCAACCACAGCGTAGCACTCAGCGGTATCTCGAACGACAACAAGATGACCTACTACCTGAGCTTCTCGCACACTTCTGACAATGGTATTCTGCCTGGCGACAAGGACACCTACAAGCGTAACACCATCGCCTTCCGTGGCAGCTACGACGCTACCGACTGGTTCAAACTGTCGTCGAGCGTCAACTTCGCCACCTCGAAGACCAACACCGTGGCCAGCTATCAGGGTACGTCGTTCATCGATGGTATCATGGAGTTCCCACGCGACATCTCGCTGGTAGACCGTCAGGACCTCTCGTCGGCCTTCAACACCCCCGAGGCTTGGTATACTCCTTACGGCATCACCAACCCCTACTGGGCTATTGCCAACAACTACAACCAGAACAACGGCAAGCAGGTGTTCGGCAAGATTCAGGCCGACATCAAGCCCCTGCGCCAGCTGACGCTGACCTATCGCTTCGGTTTCGACTATACTGACTACGACCATAAGATAGGCTATCCGCAGATTGGTTTGGACGATGCCCTTATCAACGACGACATGGGCTATGCTCCCTCCAACATGAACCAGGCCGGATATGTGGCAGCCACCTACATGCGCAAGCATGAGCTGAACCACGACTTCCTGGCCAACTGGAGCGACAAGTATCTGGACGGCCGTCTGGACGTCAACATCAATGCCGGTGTCAACATGAACGAGCGCTACTACTCGTATATCGACAGCCAGACCAGCAGTCTGACCTTCCACACAGGATTCTGGGACCTGAGCAACGGTGCCACCAAGGACATGCTCGAGGAGCACCAGCAGAAGCGCCGTCTGGTTGGTCTGTTCGGCGACATCACCCTCGGTTGGGACGAGATGGTGTTCCTCGACCTGACAGCCCGTAACGACTGGTCGTCGACCCTGCCCCTGAACAAGAACAGTTACTTCTACCCCGGTGCTACCGTGAGCTGGATATTCACCCGTCTGATTCCGAAGAACAACATTCTTGACTTCGGTAAGGTGCGTCTGGCCTACGGTAAGACGGGTAACGATGCCGATCCCTATCTCACGGGTCACCGTTTCATTCAGGGATGGTCCAACGGCTACTATGGCTCCGACATCCTGAAGTTCCCGCTCGGCGGACTGAACGCCTTCCAGGCTGTCAGCTCTATCGGCTCTACCGACTTGAAGCCTGAGATGACCACCGAGTTCGAGGCTGGTATCAACTTCGCACTCTTCGGCAACCGCATCAATGTGGACTTCTCGTTCTACAACCGTAACACCAACGACCAGATCTTCACGCTGCCTGTAGACCCGTCTACTGGCTATAGCTACATGGTGACCAACTTCGGTAAGGTGCGCAACTCGGGTATCGAGCTGTTGGTGAACACCACGCCTATCCGTACCAAGGACTTCCGTTGGGACTTGGGCTTCAACTTCTCGAAGAACAACAACAAGGTCATCACGATGCCTGCCAGCCTGGAGGGCGGTAAGACTGTTATCGCTCAGTTCTCAGCTGGTAACGACGCAGTCTACATGTATGCAGAGGAAGGCAAGCCCATGGGCGAAATCTACACCTATCTGCCCACCTATACCGAGGATGGCCGTCCCATCGTAGACGAGAACGGTATGCCCGTGCTGACCACCGAGGTCAAGGACACCGGCAAGAATGTCAATGCCGACTGGACGGGCGGTATCACCACCGCCTTCACCTACAAGGGCATCAGCCTGAGCGCTGCCCTCGACATCCGTAAGGGCGGCTACATGTTCTCGCGTACGAAGAACCTGATGCAGTTCACGGGTAATGGCGACATCACCACCTACAACGACCGCCGTCCCTTCGTGATTCCCAACTCGGTAGTCAGCGACGGCAATGGCGGATACGTGGAGAACACGACGCCTATCTACATGAACAACAGCAGCTATCAGGACTATTTCAACAACTATGGCGCAGGCCAGGGCGGCGAGTTCTACCTGATTGACCGCTCGTATGTGAAGCTCCGCAACATCACGCTGGCCTGGCAGCTGCCGAAGGCATGGGTCAGCAAGCTCTACCTGAGCGATGTAAAGGTTTCCGTATTCTGCAACAACGTATTCACTTGGACTCACAAGAGCAACCGCTACATCGATCCTGAGACCAGTTCATACGGTAACGACCTGAGAGGTATGTTTGGCGAGCTCTACTCTAACCCTGCTTGCCGCACCTTCGGTTTCAATGTTGGTGTTAAATTCTAATTGATGAGGAGGATTTAAAGATGAAGAAATTATTTTTAATCGCAACAATCGCTTCAGGACTGGCTTTTACGTCGTGTGACAGCTATCTTGATATCAACGAAAGTCCGAACTCTCCTACAGAGAGCAACATGAACGCCGGCATCATGATGCCGGCAGCCGAGATTAACCTCGTGGCTACCTATGGCGACTTCATGCGTATCACTGGCGGTTATTTCGCACAGTACTACACGCAGACCTACGGTACGAGCAACTATCTGGACTACTCGAAGTTCACCATGTCGGCCACCCGCTCCAGCGGTGCCTACACCCAACTGACCTCGCGTACGCTGAAGAGCCTTGACTATGTGCTGCGCTTCTCCAGAGAGAGTCAAGAATGGGGCACCTATCTGGCTGCCACCACGCTGAAGGCCTTCACCTATCAGGTGCTCGTCGACTGCTATGGCGAGGTGCCCTACACCGAGGCCATGCAGGACCTGAACAACATGTCGCCCAAGTATGACGAGGGTAGCGACATCTACGACGCTCTGATCGACAGCCTTGATGTGGCTCTGTCGAAGGTCACCGCTGCCAACAAGGTGTGCACCAACCTGCTCTATCCCGACCAGGATGCTACCAACTGGATTCGCTTCGCCAACGCCGTGAAGCTGAAGATGCTTATGCGCGAGAGCGGCGTGAAGGACGTACAGGCCAAGCTCGACGCCCTGGTGGCTCAGGGTAACTTCCCCACAGCCGACGTCGAGTACAAGGGCTTCTTCAAGAACGAGAGCGGACAGATGAGCCCGTTCTATGCCGAGGAGTTCTCCAGCGCCTGGGGTTCTACCCAGCAGAATGTCGTTGCCAACCTGGCCATCATCGGCACCATGCAGCAGTCGGGTTATACCGACCCGCGTCTGGCTGCCTTCTTCCGCCCCAACGGCAACAAGGAGTTTGTGGGTGGCCTCTCGGGCACCAACTTCTCTACCACAAAAACGTTCAAGTCCAGCTACTGGTGCCGTCCCGTGGCCAGCTACGACATGCCCGTGTCACTCATCTCGCTGTCTGAGATTGAGTTCTTCCTCTCTGAGTACTATGCCAAGAAGGGCGATGCCGCCAATGCTGCTGCACACTATGACGCTGCCATCCAGGCCTCGTTTGCCTCGGCAGGCGTCTCGGGTGCCGACCAGTACATTGCCCGCAATCCCTTCGATCAGGTCAACTACAAGCAGTCCATCGGCGTGGCCAAGTGGGTGGCACTGGCTGGTGTGAACACCTTCGAGTCGTGGTGCGAGATTCGCCGTCTGGACTATCCTGCCTTCGGCAATGTCTCAGGTTCCGACATGTACGACCTGCAAAAGGATGCCTCATTCGCTCCCGACAAGTATGTTCCCGGCACATTGTACACACCTATCCAGGTGTTTGGCGAGGTGGGTGCCAACAAGCTGCTTGAGCGCTGGCCTTATGCTGAGAGCTCTGCTGCCCGCAACGGCAACGCTCCCGCATTCCCCGGCTACACCGTTCCTGTTTTCTGGGGTAAGTAATGTATAATCATCAAAAAAGCATAAAGCATTATGAAGAAGAATATATTTTATTTGATGATCATTGCGCTGGTGGCCATGACGTTTGCCAGCTGCAGCAAGGACTCGGAGGATAAGTCAACTATCGTCCACTATCCGAAGATTACCCTCTTGGGCGATGCGTTCTATATCTCACCGCAAGGTCAGCCCTTCACAGACCCGGGCTGTACCGTCACCTATGCTGGCGAGGACTATACTTCACATGTCGTCATCAGCGGCGTTGAGGACATCGACGTTAACACGGCAGGTCTCTACTATGTCACCTATTCAGCCGTTAGTCCCGATGGAAAGTATTCCTGGTCGGAGACCCGCACCGTGGCAGTCTGCGACCCCACGATTGAGACCGATCTTTCCGGCTCGTGGACACTGCAGGACGGATCCTATCGTGACTACAGTGGCAATGTCGTGGGCTTCGACAGCTATGGCATCACCATCAAGCAGCTCGCTCCTGGCATCTTCAGCGTCAGCGACTTCTTCGGCGGCTGGTACGACCAGCGCCTTGGCTATGGCAAGAGCTATGCCTGTGCCGGTCAGATGCAGCTCCTTGCCGACGGCACGCTGGTAGGTCTGTCGAGCCGCGTGGCTGGCTGGGGCGACTCTTGGGATGGTTTCGAAGGTAAGTACGACGCCGAGACGGGTACGCTCACCTGGGATGTTCCCTATGCCGGTGTAATGACTTTCCACATCATTTTGAAATAACAATAAATAGCGTAACGAATATGAAGAAAATTGTATATATGGCTGCTGCGCTGCTGCTGACGATGGCCGTCACCTCCTGCAGCAAGGAAGATATCGGCAATACAGCTACCGAGTCTATGGCTGGTGAATGGTATTGCACGGTAGACGCTGTTGACGAGAGTGGTAATCCGATAGATGGCGGCGAGGACTACTGGGATTTGGAAGGCGCCACTGGCAACGCCAGGACGCGTATCCTGACCTACAATACGACAGCCAACGACCCCACACAGTTGTGGGTCAACATCTTGGGCATCGGCAACTTTGCTGCCGACTACGACAATCCCGACTACCCCAACTACGACTTCAAGATCAAGACGACCTGCAACCAGTCGGCAATGACCTTTGCCGCTACCGAGGCAGAGAACATTGCTGACCCCGTAATCTGGAGCCATGAGGAGGAGGACGAGAATGGCGATACCAAGGTGGTCATCGACGCTCAGGTAGACCCCATGCCCGTCACCATCGAGGGTAAGATACTGAAGGGTGCCGGCCGTCAGAACAATGGTACTCCTGCCGACTCCATCATCATCTACGTCACCTACAAGGACGACCCCTGGTATCCGGACGACGGCTATGCCAAGTACAAGATTAGCGGTATCCGCTACTCTGGTCTGGCAGAGAACGACTAATCAGCGTTTCTGACGAAAGAAATCTTGCATCAGCTGGCGGCATTCTTCTTCGAGGATGCCGCCAGTTATTTTGCATCGTGGATGCAGGGCTCGCGGCGCATAGAGCTGGTAGCCCCGCTTCTCGTCCTGACAGCCGTAGACCACGCGGGGTATCTGGCTCCACCCCAAGGCTCCGGCACACATGGTGCAGGGCTCTACGGTGACATAGAGCGTGCAGTCGGTAAGATACTTGCCGCCCAGTTCGTTGGCGGCCTGTGTGATGGCCTGCATCTCGGCATGTGCCGTCACGTCGTGCAGCGTCTCTGTCAGGTTGTGCGCACGGGCTATGATGCGGTCTTGGCATACCACTACGGCGCCGATGGGAATCTCGCCTTCCTGATAGGCCTGCTGCGCTTCCTGAAGCGCGCGGCGCATGTACTGAGCGTCTTTCTGTTGTTGCTGTTCGGGGGTCATTTCTTTTTCGAGGTTTCCGATGTTTCGAGGTTTCGAGGTTTCGATGTTTCGATGCTTCGATGTTTATTTCCTGGGCTGGATGTAGCTCCTTGTGCCGGTACAGTTGGGATAGTCGCTGCAGCTCCAGAAGGGCTGGCCGGAGTTGATGCCTTTCTTGGCCATGCGCTTTATCATGGGCTTGCCGCATTGCGGGCAGACTGGCGCATTGGCCTCGGTGCTCTGCTGCTGCCGGTAGGCCAGTCGCTCGGCGGTAAGGCCTTCGGTGAAGCCGCCTTCGGCTGTAAAGGACTCCAGAAGGTGCTGTATCTGGCGGCGGAGCATCATAATGAGCCGGTTGCAGAGAATAATCATACAGTTGGCGGCTAACTGCGAGTCGCCGGTGTTGAGCCAGGCATCAAACTTATGTTTCTGGGCCAGGATATGAATGCTGCTTTGGTATAGCACGTCGTCTTTATATTCAGGACGGTCCAGCTGGATGATGTTGACAGCTTGATAATCTGCTGATTTGTTTGACCAAGGTATGTGTTCATAGCGCAAGAGCCAGTTGAGGTAGTCGTTTGACAGTTCAGAGAGGCTGGCTCGGGCCACGTCAATCAGCTTCATCTCCGTCTCGCGTGACGTGGAATGGCGCGAGCTCCCTTCTGCTATGTTGGCTGGAACCGAGCGGGCAGCCATGGTCATCTGGTCGAAGAGTCGTCCGCAAGGGTCGTTGCCCTGGTTCAGGAACCGGAGGCAAAAGTCCTGTGTGGCCAGCTGTATTACATTGCCAAGCACCCAGGTGTCAAGCCAGTAGTATTTGAAGATGGCGATTTCCATTGTTTACTGTTCTTTTGAGGGTTCGTTGTTTTTAGTTGTTTCGATGTTTCGATATTTCGATGTCTCCGATGCTTCGAGGTTCCGATGTTTCAATATTTCGATGTCTCGATGCTTCGAGGTTCCGATGTTTCGATTTTCACTGCAAAGATAGTAAAAAATGACAAAAGCGGCAAACGATGGGGAATAAACTTCCTGTCGAAGCGATAAAATGGAGAAACATTTGGAGGTTTGAGAAATAATGCTTACTTTTGCGAAACAGAACAGAGAACCCGCGCGGAATGGAACAGGAAGCCTCGTGCGGCATCATACAGAGCGCTTATGACGGAATGGGAAATTATACATATTGACGAGACGGACTCTACCAATCGATGGCTGCGGGAGGAGTTTCCCCGTAGCAAAGGGGGACTTTGCTACGATGAAAGTGAGAGCTTCCCCGGAGCAAAACAGGTGTGCGTCTGGGCTGACTATCAGACGGCGGGGCGGGGCTGCGGTACAAACCGCTGGGAGTCGGAGCGGGGACGGAATCTTCTCTTCTCGTTGTTGGTACATCCCAAGCAGGTAAGCAGTGGTGCAGCAGGCTCAGAGGAGGCGCTGCCTGCCAACCGTCAGTTCCATGTCTCGATGGCCATCTCGCTGGCTATCTGTGAGGCCTTGGGACAACACATCGGAGACTTGAGCATCAAGTGGCCCAATGACATCTATTGGCGCGATGGTAAGATATGCGGCATCTTGATAGAGAACCTCATCCAAGGCAGTGTCATCAAGGACTGCATCATCGGCGTGGGGCTGAACGTCAATCAGCGTGTGTTCCACAGCGATGCGCCCAACCCGGTGTCGCTATGGCAGATTTGCGAGCACGAGACCGATCGCGAGCAACTGCTGAAGGATATTCTGCGTGCCTTTGACCAATACGTGGGGAAGGACATCAGCGCGCAGTACCTGTCAATGCTGTACCGCCGCATGGGATTCTATCCCTATGCTGACGGTGACGGAGCCTTCATGGCCGAGCTGGTGACGGTGGAAGACGACGGCCATCTGCTTCTGCGCGACGACAACGGAAGCCAGCGGCGATATGCCTTCAAGGAAGTGATGTTTATCTGAGACGACGCCTCGTAGCATCGAAGCCTCGGGATATCGAAGCTTCGAAACTTCGAAATAACGTAGCCTCGAAACATCGAAACATCGGAACCTCGAAATATCGAAATAAATAAAAGAAAAGACAATGGCAAGATTCAAGAGAATTCTACTGAAGCTTTCGGGCGAGAGCCTGATGGGCAAGCAGGGCTACGGTATCGACCCTGAGCGGCTGAGCGACTACGCCCGGCAGATTAAGGAAGTAAGTGAGATGGGCGTGCAGATAGGCATCGTCATCGGTGGCGGAAATATCTTCCGCGGACTGTCGGGCTCGCAGAAAGGTTTCGACCGCGTGAAGGGCGACCAGATGGGTATGTGTGCCACGGTCATTAACTCGCTGGCGCTGTCGTCGGCACTGGGGGCCATCGGCGTGAAGAACCGTGTCATGACGGCCATCAGGATGGAACCCATCGGCGAGTTCTATACCAAGTGGAAGGCCATCGAAGCCATGGAGCAGGGCTATGTCTGCATCTTCTCGGCCGGTACGGGCTCACCTTACTTTACTACGGACACGGGTTCGAGTCTGCGCGGCATAGAGATTGAGGCCGACGTGATGCTGAAAGGTACGCGTGTGGACGGCGTCTACACCGCCGACCCCGAGAAAGACCCTACGGCGACGAAGTTCGACGCCATTACCTATAAGGAAGTGCTGGAGCGGGGACTGAAGGTGATGGACCTTACGGCCATCTGCATGTGCCAGGACAACAACCTGCCCATCTACGTCTTCAATATGGACGTGGTAGGTAATCTGAAGAAGGTGATGGATGGCGAAGAGATAGGCACCTTGGTCTATAACGGCTAACAGCCAGTGATCGATAGTCGTTGCCTTAGCGGCAAACAGTCCAAAAACAGCGGCTGTCAAGCCTCTTCGAACTCAACGTACTCACCGTCCTCGTCGTCGAAGATTTTGCGGCTTTCGCGCTTCTCGTGCTGATGGTCGATGATGGTTTCGCCCGTTGCCATTTGTGTGCGACGGGCTTCTTTCTGCTTCTGGGGAGCCTCTTGCTGCTGTTCCTGACGTGACGACGACGCGTTGTCGTTTGACTGCTCGGAAGCCGATGCCTTGCCGGACTCGGCATTCTGCTGTTGGCGCTGGCTGTACTGCTGGCGCTGGCGACCTACTTCGTCGCGGAAACGCTGCTCACGCTTGTCGGCAGCCTGCTGCACGGCCTTGCGGGCTTTCTTGAGACGGTTGATGATGTATCCGCCCGTCAGCAACAGGAAGAATACGACAAGGAAAAACACAAAGATAAGAATCTCCATAGGATGATGTAGGTTTAGTAGTTATTTCTTTTTCTGCATATTGGTAAAGACAGAGAGAATGACATACCATGCAATGATGGCAGCCAAGCCGCTGATTCCCATCAGCAGCAGAATGGGTACGCAGGTAATGAGGAAGACGTACTTGACGTCGTTACCCTTCCATGCCCACGTCTTGAACTTCAGGGCGAACATAGGAATCTCGCTGACCAGCAGGTAGCAGCTGACGAACATGCCTGCAAAGACGGCCCAGAAGAGTGCAGGGACGGCCATGAGCTCTTCGCCGGCGCCCACGATGAGCGACGCCCAGAACAGGGCGTTGGCCGGCGTAGGCAGTCCGATGAATCCCATGGCCTGACGCTCGTCGAGGTTGAACTTAGCCAGTCGGAGTGCGGAGAATGCTGCCATGACGAATGCTGCGTAGGGCAGATAGTGCCACGGCAGGTATTCGATGCCCCCTTTGAGGAAGTCGAACAGGATGGCTGAGGGTGCAAAGCCGAAGGTGATGCAGTCGGCCAGCGAGTCAAGCTCCTTGCCGATGGGCGAGCTGACGCCGAGCAGACGGGCCGACATGCCGTCGAAGAAGTCGAACACGGCTCCTATGACGATGAACAGCAGGGCTATGTGCCATACACCGCAGAAAGCCCAGTAGGTGGCGATACAGCCCGAAATGAGGTTCAGGCAGGTTATTGTATTAGGTATATGCTTCTTCATAATTGTCAGGGTAGCATTTGTTCACTTTCAGGTCAGTTTGGCAATGACGGTCTGGTCGCCAGTGGTAGGCTGTCCCATGGTGACGCAGGCACGGGCCGTCAGCGGCAGGTAGACATCGACACGCGAGCCCAGCTTGATGAAACCCATGTGCTCGTCAATGTAGCACTCTTCGCCCTCCTTGGCGTAGGTGACAATGCGGCGTGCCATGGCACCGGCTATCTGGCGTACCAGGATGTCCTCGCCGTTGGATGCAGTAATCATTACGTCGGCATGTTCGTTTTCCTCGCTGGCCTTGGGCAGCCAGGCTTTATGGTAGTTGCCGTTCTGGTGGTGCACGAACTTGACCTTTCCGTCGACAGGAAACCAGTTGGCATGTACGTTCAGCGGACTCATAAAGATGCTGATCATCAGGCGTTTGTCGTGAAAATACTCGTTCTCTTCGGCCTCTTCCACCACCACAATCTTGCCGTCGGCAGGAGCCACGACAAGCCCCTCGGTATCGCCGTTGAAGTAACGGATGGGGCAACGGTAGAAGTTAAGTATACAGAGCCATATAAATGCCGACAGGCCCAGCACGAAGGGCATGACGATGTGGCGTGTGAAGGTGCCAAACAGCAAGCCCAGCAAGTACCACAGTGCCAAGTTGATGATGAGGAGGATGACGGCACTATAACAAAGTTCGCTCGTGCCTTCGCGGTGTATTCTAATTTTCTTAAGTTTCTTTATTCTTTCTCCCATGGGAAGCCCAGATTGTTTTATTTCATCGTGCAAAGGTACAAAATAATTCTTAATTCGGAATTCATTATACGTGTTTTTTTTGGTTATTTCGTTTTTTCATCGTAACTTTGAGGCTCAAAACCGATGAAATGGAAGATTTTATACATCTACACGTACATACTTATTACTCGATACTGGACGGTCAGTCAAGCATTAAGCGGCTGGTAGACAAAGCCATTGGCAACGGCATGCGCGGCATGGCCATTACCGATCATGGAGACATGTTCGGTATCAAGGAATTTCATGACTATGTGGGCGGCATCAACAAGGGCCGCAAGAAGGAAGGGCTGGACCCCTTCAAGCCCATCTTCGGCTGCGAGATGTACGTCTCGCGCTACGGGTCGAAGCTGCTCAAGGACGACAAGCGTCACCAGAGCGGCTACCACCTCATTGTGCTGGCCAAGAACTATCAGGGCTACAAGAACCTCATCAAGCTGGTGAGCCGGTCGTGGGTGGACGGCTTTTATATGCGTCCGCGTACCGACCGTGAAGATTTGGAGAAGTACCATGAGGGCCTTATTGTCTGTTCGGCATGTATAGCCGGCGAGGTGCCCAAGAAGATACTTAACGACGACATTGCCGGAGCCCGCGAGGCCATAGAGTGGTATCACCGCGTGTTTGGCGACGACTACTATCTGGAGCTGCAGCGCCACGAGGTGAAAGACCCCTCTCAGCGTGCCAACCGCGAGACCTTCCCCCTGCAGCAGAAAGCCAACAAGGTGCTTATAGAGCTGGCACACGAGTACGGCATCAAGCTCATCTGCTCGAACGATGCCCACTTCGTAGACCAGGAGAATGCCGAGGCCCACGACCACTTGCTGTGTCTGTCGACAGGCAAGGACTTGGATGACCCAACGCGTATGCTGTACTCGAAGCAGGAATGGTTTAAGACACGCGAGGAGATGAACGAGGTGTTCAGCGACGTTCCCGAGGCGCTGTCCAACACCTTGGAAATACTGGACAAGGTAGAGATATACAGCATCGACCACGACCCCATTATGCCTTTCTTCCCCATTCCCGAGGAGTTTGGCACCGAGGAGCAGTGGCGGCAGAAGTTCAGCGAGGAACAGCTGTACGAGGAGTTCACGCGCGACGAGAACGGCGAGAACCCGCTGCCCCGCGAGGAAGGCGAGAAGAAAATCAAGAAGCTGGGCGGCTACGACAAGCTGTACCGTATTAAGTTCGAGGCTGACTATCTGGCAGAGCTGGCATATAAGGGAGCCAAGAAACGCTATGGCGAACCACTGCCTCAGGAGGTTGACGACCGCGTGCGCTTCGAGCTGCACATTATGAAGACGATGGGTTTCCCGGGCTATTTCCTCATTGTGCAGGACTTCATCAACTCGGCTCGCGACGAGCTGGGCGTCATGGTAGGCCCCGGACGTGGCTCGGCGGCAGGAAGCGTGGTGGCCTACTGTCTGGGCATTACCAAGATAGACCCGTTGAAGTACGACCTGCTGTTTGAACGTTTCCTGAATCCCGACCGTATCTCGCTGCCCGATATCGATACCGACTTCGACGACGACGGCCGCGGCAAGGTGCTGAAGTGGGTGGAAGACAAGTACGGACACGAGAACTGTGCACACATCATCACCTACGCCACCATGGCTACAAAGAACAGCATCAAGGATGTGGCGCGAGTGGAGAAAGTCCCCCTGAATGTTGTCAACGCCCTGTGTAAGGCCATTCCCGACCGTCTGCCCGATGTAGACGGCAAGACTCCGAAGATGAACCTGCCCAATGCCATCAAGGCCGTACCCGAGTTGCGCGATGCCGAGGCCAGCAACGACCTGCCGCTGCGCAATACCATCAAATATGCCAAGATGCTGGAAGGCACGGTGCGCGGAACGGGTATCCACGCCTGCGGATTCATTATCTGCCGTGACCCCATCTCTGACTGGGTGCCGGTGAGCACGGCCGACGACCCCGACTTCAAGGACACCAAGACCAACTGTACGCAGTATGACGGTCACGTCATTGAGTCGACGGGACTCATCAAGATGGACTTCCTGGGCCTGAAGACACTGTCGGAGCTGAAGGAGGCCTGCGCCAACATCAAGATCACGCACGGCATAGACATCGACCTGGACAATATACCCATTGATGATGCCAAGACCTTCGAGCTCTACCAGCAGGGACGTACCATAGGTACCTTCCAGTTTGAGTCGGCAGGCATGCAGAAGTATCTGCGCGAGCTGAAGCCGACCGTCTTTGAAGACCTCATAGCCATGAACGCCCTCTACCGTCCGGGCCCCATGAAGTACATTCCACAGTTCATCGACCGAAAGCACGGCAGGGAGCCTATCACATACCCCATAGCCTGCATGGAGAAGTATCTGAAGGACACCTACGGCATCACTGTCTACCAGGAGCAGGTGATGTTGCTGTCACGCCAGCTGGCCGACTTCACCCGTGGCGAGAGCGACGCCCTGCGTAAGGCCATGGGTAAGAAGAAGATAGAAATCGTCAACGCCATGAAACCCAAGTTCATTGAGGGCGGTAAGAAGAACGGTCACGACCCTGCCATCCTGGAGCAGATATGGCACGACTGGGAGGACTTTGCCTCATACGCCTTCAACAAGTCGCACGCTGCCTGCTATTCGTGGGTGGCTTACCAGACAGCCTATCTGAAGGCTAACTACCCGGCAGAGTTCATGGCTGCCATCATGTCGAGACGACGCGACCAGATAACCGAAATCACCAAGCTGATGGACGAGTGCAAGCAGATGGGCATTGCTACGCTGGGGCCGGACGTCAACGAGTCGTACCAGAAGTTCGGTGTGAACCATCATGGCGAGATACGCTTCGGCCTGGCAGCCATCAAGGGCATGGGCGACAATGTGGCACAATCCATCATCGACGAGCGCGAGAAGAACGGTCCCTATAAGGACATCTTCGACTTCATCGAGCGCGTCAACCTCAGCGCCGTCAACAAGAAAGCCCTCGAGTCGCTGGCGCTGAGCGGCGGATTCGACTCGTTTGGCATACGGCGCGAGGACTTCTTCGTGCAGAACAGCAAGGGCGAGACGTTCCTCGACACGCTGATGCGTTTCGGACAGAGCTACCAGTTCGAGAAGCAGCAGGCACAGAACTCGCTCTTCGGCGACTTCGGCAGCATAGAGATTCAAACGCCGGCCATTCCGAAGTCGGAGGTCCGCTGGAGCGACATAGAACGGCTGAACAAGGAGCGCGAGCTGGTGGGTATCTATCTGTCGGCACACCCGCTGGATGAGTTCCGCATCGTACTGGAACACCTGTGTAACACCCGGTGTGACGAATTGGCAGACGTCAACCAGCTGAAGAACCGTGAAGACGTCACTATCGGTGGCATCGTGACTGCCGTGCGCACCCGCTTCGACAAGCGCGGCATGCCTTGTGGCTTCGTCACCATCGAAGACTTCAAAGGCTCTGGCGAACTGGCCTTGTTCGGCAACGACTGGGGCACCTGGAGCGGATGGTTTACCGAAGGGGCCTCCGTTTACATCACCGCAAAGGTGACGCCGCGCTTTGCCTACAGCGACATTATGTCACTGAAGGTCCAGAACGTGGAATATCTGCAGAGCGTCAAGGACCGTGCCATTGAGCGTATCACCATCTCGCTGTCTACCAGCCAGCTCGACGATACCGTGGTGACGGAGCTGACGGAACTCATTGCCGCCAGTCCGGGTAAGACGCAGATTTACTTCCTGCTGCACGACGCGGCAGGTAAGAACCACGTACTGCTGCGCAGCGCCTCGAAGACCATCGACGTGCGTCGTGAGCTGATAGACTATATAGAGCAGACCGAGGCCCTAAGCTATAAGATTAACTAAATGGCACGGTATTTGCAAGGAATACCTACGAGACTAAAATAGATATTAGTAATTTAAAGCAAAACAGAGATTATGGAAGTAACAATCACAAAGGAGAACTTCGAGAGTCTGAAGAATGGCGGACAGCCGCTGGTAGTTGATTTCTGGGCCACGTGGTGTGGTCCCTGCCGTATGGTAGGCCCCATCATTTCCGAGTTGGCCGAGCAGTACGACGGCAAAGTGGTAGTCGGCAAGTGCGACGTGGAGGAGAACGAGGACCTGGCCGTAGAGTTCGGCATCCGCAACATCCCCACCATCCTCTTCTTCAAGGACGGCCAGGTGGTCGACAAGCTGGTCGGTGCCCAGGCCAAGGACAAGATTCAGGCCAAGTTCGAAGCTATGCTGTAACTTTTCTTGTACCGTCTTCCTGCTCGGTGATGCTGACACGCACGGCATCGTCGGGCAGGATTTCTTCTATCAGCTCAGGCCATTCTATGAAGCACAGGGCGCCTGAGTAGAAATAGTCTTCGTAGCCCATGTCATAAACCTCTTCCAGCTTCTTGATGCGGTAGAAGTCAAAGTGGAACACCTTTGCTTCCCCATGGGCCGTGTACTCATTGACGATGGCAAAGGTGGGCGACGTGATGACGTCCCCTACGCCCAGCTCCTCGCAGATGGCCTTTATGAAGGTGGTCTTGCCGGCGCCCATCTTGCCGTAGAAGGCAAAGACGTGCGACTGGCCTATGTTCTCTATAAACTGGCGTGCAGCCTCGTTGATATGCGCAATGTCGCTGATGATGATTTCCATGTCGTTTCTTTCTTTTCGGGAGTTAGTAATCAGGTGGCTATCGCTTCTTGCCCTTCAAGGTAATGATGGGTATAATCATCTCCTCCATCGAGATGCCGCCATGCTGGAAGGTGTTGCGATAGTAGGATACATAATAGTTGTAATTGTTAGGATAAGCGAAGAAGTCGTCGCCGGTGGCGAAGACGTAGCTCGTCGACAGGTTGGGAGCGGGCAGGTGGGCCTTCTGCGGATAGCGTACCTCGAAGAGGTCCTTCGACTCGTAGCTCAGGTTCTTGCCCAGCTTGTAGCGCAGGTTGGTGTTGGTGTTGCGGTCGCCTATAATCTTCACTGGGTTGTTGGTGCGTATGGAGCCGTGGTCGGTGGTGATGATGACGCGGTAGTCCGACTGTGACAGCTGCCGGAACAGGTCGGCAATGACCGAGTGTCGGAACCATGAGAGCGTAATGCTGCGATAGGCCGACTCGTTGTTGGCCAGCTCGCGAACCATCTTCGACTCGGTGCGGGCGTGTGACAGCATGTCGATGAAGTTGAACACCACTACGTTCAGGTCGTTCTTCTGCAGCTGGTTCAGCTGCTGCATGAAGCGGTCGGCATCCTGCGAGGTGTTGATCTTATGATACGAGAAGGTGTTCTTCCGGCGGTAGCGTTCCAGCTGCGTCTGGATGAGCGGTTCCTCGTTCAGGTTCTTGCCTTCCTCCTCGTCCTCGTCCACCCATAGGTCGGGAAACATCTGGGCTATCTGTACGGGCATCAGACCCGAGAAGATGGCGTTGCGGGCATACTGTGTGGCGGTGGGCAGAATGCTGCAATACACGTCTTCGTCTATGTCGAACAGGTCGGCCAGTTCGCCCTCCAGCATCTTCCACTGGTCGTAGCGGAAGTTGTCGAGCACCACGAGAAACACCTTCTCTCCCTCGTTGAGCCACGGAAAGACCCTTGTCTTGAATATCTCGGGCGACAGCGTGGGCCTGTCAGTCATGTTGGCTGCTCCCTGGGCAGGCTTGGCGGGCGTCGTCGCCGGCATGGCATTCATCCAGTCCAGATAGTTCTTCTTGATATACTTGGCGAAGCCCAGGTTGGCCTCCTTTTTCTGCATCTCCAGCATCTCGGTCATCTGCGAGTCGGTGGCGCTGAGCTCCAGCTCCCACCGTACCAGACGCTTGTACACCTCGGTCCACTCCTGCCACGTGCGGCAGTCCATGATTTGCATGGCAATCTGCTGGAACTGCTGTTGGTAGCCCTGTTGCACCGTCTCGGTCACTATTTCTCGCCTGTGTATGTTCTTCTTCAGCGTCAGCAGTATCTGGCTTGGGTTGACAGGCTTGATGAGGTAGTCGGCTATCTGCTGTCCGATAGCCTGGTTCATAATGTCCTCCTCCTCGCTCTTGGTCACCATCACTACTGGTACCTGTGGTGCTATCTCCTTGATGCGCTGCAGCGTCTCAAGGCCCGACAGTCCAGGCATCATCTCGTCGAGCAGCACCAGGTCGAAGCTGCCACGCTGGCATTCCTCTACGGCGTCGGTGCCGTTGGTCACCGTCACCACTTCGTATCCTTTCTTCTCCAGGAAGAGCAGGTGGGCGCGTAGAAGTTCCATCTCGTCGTCAGCCCAAAGTAGTCGTCCGTTTGTCATATTATCGTCAAGTTCTCCTTTTTATTCGGTTTTTATTACTGCGCTGTTTATGCGCGAACGGTAGGAGCGCACAGTGCTCTGGCTGATGGCCATCAGGTGTTGCAGCTCTTCGTCGGTATGGCCCAGGTGTTCCATGAGGGCAAAGAACATGTACTTCGACGACAGGTGGCGATAGTTCGTCTCCATGTGGGCGACGAAGGCAGCATCTTGTGTGCGGTAATACTCTATACAGTCAGAGAAATCGTTGCGGTTCCAGCGTATGGTGGTACCGCCCGCCATAGCTTCTTCGAAGCGTTCGCGCCCGTTCTGCAGCAGAGCACCCTGTTTGGCCTGCAGCTCTGCTATCTTTTGCGTCAGCTGTTCCACCTCCTTCGTGTCCGTCTTGCCTTCCTTCTCCATCACTATCAGCCTGTTACGGTATTGCTCCAGCTGTTGCTGGGTTTTGGCAAGCCTTTCTTTCCCCTTTGCGTTCCGGGTGTAGAAATAGAGTGTAAGTGCTATGGCCAGTAGCAGTAGCGCAACGACGCCATAGATGATGGCATCCGACTTGGCTCTGTCTCTGAGCCTTCTCTGCTCTTGGTC
>DEJS01000010.1:375920-376125 GCA_002353485.1 Prevotella sp. UBA2742 | reverse complement strand
TTTTTTGGAACCGCCAAAATTTTTTCGCCTTTTTTTTCTAAAAAACTAAATATTTCCATCTTTTACGCTCTGCAACAACTATCGCATCACCTGCGCATAACCATATAGCCCCCATAACATGAGTACTTTAATAATACAAAAGGCCGTCGACTCATAATGGAATCAACGGCCTTCTTTCATATAAAGTCGAGGTGACAGGACTCGA
>DEJS01000010.1:375529-375874 GCA_002353485.1 Prevotella sp. UBA2742 | reverse complement strand
GCTGCAAAATTACGAAAAATTTCGCAGCCGCCCAAATATTTCTTGAAGTTTTTTACTTTAACATACGTATGGAGTCCAAAACTACTTGATAATACCCTGCTCCACAAAGATTTTCTTCAATGCGACAACCGACCTATCCACCTGTTCCTTGGTATGAGTAGCCATCAGAGCATAACGCACCAATGTATCCTGCGGAGCGCATGCGGGCGGAATAACAGGATTGATGAACACCCCGGCCTTGAAAGCCAAAGCTGTTACGAGGAACGTCTTATCTACATCGCGTACATACAATGGAATGATTGGGCTCTCTGTGTCGCCAATCTCAAACCCTTCCTCACGGAAACG
>DEJS01000010.1:371217-375429 GCA_002353485.1 Prevotella sp. UBA2742 | reverse complement strand
AGGAAGTTGATGGTATCCCAGTCAGAGGCTATAAAACCTCCGATAGAGGCCAGCGACTTCGAGAAAGTACCCATTATGAGGTCTACCTCATCGGTCAATCCGAAATGGTCGCAAACTCCCCTGCCCTGTTTTCCGAAGACTCCAATTCCGTGAGCCTCGTCCACCATAATGGAGCAGTTATACTTATGCTTGAGTTCAACTATTTCTGGCAACTTAGCCAAGTCACCTTCCATAGAGAATACACCATCAACGACGATAAGTTTTATGGCATCATAGGGCAGCTTCTGCAGCACGCGCTCCAAGTCTTCCATATCGTTGTGCTTGTAGTGCAGCTGCTTGGCAAACGAAAGACGACGACCGTCCACAATACTTGCGTGGTCGCGATCGTCGCAGATGATGTAGTCGTCCTTTCCCACTACCATAGCCAACACTCCCTGGTTAACAGAGAATCCTGTTGAGAAGCACAAACAGTCATCCTTACCAATAAACTCAGAAATCTCTTTCTCCAATTGCACATGCAGGTCAAGTGTACCGTTCAGGAAACGGCTACCTGCACAACCAGAGCCATACTTGTCGAGCGCAGCCTTGGCAGCATCAATGATGCGCTGGTCGCCAGTAAGACCGGTATAGGCATTCGAACCGAACATCAGAACCTTATGGCCTCCCATTTCAACCTCAGTTCCCTGCTTGCCTTCAATGGCGCGGAAATAAGGATAGACGTCAGCCTCCATAAACTTCTGTGGCTCACGATAATGCTTGTATCTTTCTTGTAGTTGTCCCATATTAAAATAGGTGTAGCCTAAGCTACATTAATGATTCAGGCTGCAAAGTTACACAATTTTTATTAAATCGTGCAAGAAAAAGCAAATAATTTTGTATTTTTGCAGCGACAATGAGAAGTATTAAACATATCACATTCATCATCAACCCCAAATCGGGTACTCAGAGCAAGGAGAACATTCCTCCTCTTTTAGACGAGATGCTTGACCATGAGCGTTTCGAACACGAGGTGTATTTTACCGAGCACCGCGGTCATGCCGCAGAACTTGCCAAGGCATGCGCCAAAAGAGGCGATGATGTCGTTGTGGCCGTTGGAGGCGACGGAACAGTAAACGAGGTAGCTCGTTCGCTTGTACACACCGGCACGGCCTTGGGCATCATACCTTGCGGTTCGGGCAACGGTCTGGCCCGTCATCTGTGCATCCCTATAGACCTACGGAAGTCCATCAGTATCATCAACCACTGCCAGATAGAGCAGTTCGACTATGGAGTCATCAACGGCCTGCCATTCTTTTGTACTTGTGGCATGGGGTTCGACGCTTTCATCTCTATGAAGTTTGCTGAAGCAGGCAAGCGTGGTCCCATCACCTATGTGGAGAACGTTTTGAAGGAAGGCCTGAGATACAAGCCCGAGACCTATGAAATCGTTGACGAAAGCGGGACACAGAGCTACAAGGCCTTCCTGATTGCCTGTGCCAATGCATCTCAGTACGGCAACAATGCCTACATAGCCCCGGGTGCCACGATGAAGGATGGCAAAATGGACGTTATCATCATGGAACCATTCGATGCGCTGGAAGCCCCTCAGATTGCCGTCGACCTCTTTATGAAGACCCTTGGCAACAATTCAAAGATTAAGACCTTCCGCACCTCGCACATCACTATTCACCGCAAAGAGCCTGGTGCCATTCACTATGACGGTGACCCCATCGTAACGAATAGCGACATCGATGTTCACATGGAACATCTTGGCATCCGTATCGTTACAAACCCGGAAGCCCCTGAGGACAAGGCAGAGCCAAACCAGCTGCTGAACGCTTTCAGTGACTTTTTCAACAATATAAATAATGTACGCGAGGACATTGTTGAAGACCTGGGGAAACGAAGCCGAAAGATTCAAGCCATTAACAAGGTACTTCTACGAAAGCTAAGGAACTAAAAGAAATATGATATCTCAATATGCAGAATGGGCTGTCACTACCGTCATCTTATTGTTGGCCGTGGTATACGCTTTTAGGCGGACAGCCAAGGTTCTTAGAGGTGATAGTAGCCCCTGCACAGGCTGTGAACTTAAAAAAAACTGCAAAAAGTTTGGTCAGTCCAAATAAATGTATTATCTTTGCATCCGCTTAGATGACAAGGTGCCTTGGATGAGTGGCTTAGTCAACGGTCTGCAAAACCGTCTACGGCGGTTCGAATCCGCCAGGCACCTCACAAGCAAAGTCGGAAATCTCGATAAACAAAAGGTTTCCGTTTTTTGTTTTTTCAGGATTTTAAATTTTGTAGCGCATTTGTAGCACAGGAAAGAAGAAACCCTCCCAGTCAGCGACTCGGAAGGTTTCTGTATTTTTTGTCCGGCTTGTGGCTATTGTATGCCGTCCTCTCTGAGCTTCTGCTGCCATTTCCATGCTGAGCGCAGCACATCCTCAGTAGGTGTCTCGGCCTTCCATCCCAGTACGCGGTTAGCCTTGTCTACATTACCCCACACCTGTTCGATGTCGCCCTCGCGACGTGGAGCGTATGTCCAGTTCACCTTCACACCTGTTGCCTTCTCGAAGCCTTGCACCACCTCGAGAGTCGACAGTCCCTTTCCTGTTCCGATGTTGAACACCTCTACGGCATCGGTCTCGGGTTTGTCGAGCACACGCTCCATGGCCTTCACATGAGCCTTGGCCAGGTCGACAACATAGATATAGTCGCGTATGCAGGTATGGTCAGGGGTGTTATAGTCGTTGCCGAATATCTTCAGCTGTCCGCGAATGCCCATAGCGGTCTGCGTAACGAATGGGATAAGGTTCATGGGCACACCATTTGGCAGCTCGCCGATGAGGGCCGTAGGGTGTGCACCTATGGGATTGAAGTATCGCAGAATGATGCTCTTGATGGGTGCACCAGAGTGGATATAGTCCTGTATGATTTCCTCGTTCACCTGCTTGGTGTTGCCATAGGGCGACATAGCCTTCTGTATGGGTGCTTCTTCCGTAACGGGCAGGTTCTCCTTTGAAGGCTGTCCGTAGACGGTGCACGAGGACGAGAAGATGATGCCCTTTACATCGTACTTAGGCATGAGTTCCAACAGGTTAATAAGCGAGGTGAGGTTATTACGATAGTACATCAGCGGTTTCTCCACACTTTCTCCAACAGCTTTCGATGCTGCAAAGTGTATGATGCCCTCAATGTCAGGATACTTCTGGAAGATGCGCTCCATGGCCTCCATGTCGCAGCAGTCGGCCTTTTCGAAAGCAGGACGCTGACCGGTAATCTTCTCAATGCCGTCAATGACGTTGGCATTCGAATTGGAAAGGTTGTCTACAATCACTACTTTGTAGCCTGCGTTTTGCAGCTCTACGGTGGTGTGGCTTCCTATGAAGCCCGTACCTCCAGTAACAAGAATAGTTTGTTTCATATCTTTTTGCTTTTTAGTTATATGTTCCTTATTATTTAATGACTTCACTCAGCTGCTGTGCTATCTGTGTCATTCCTTTCTGCGAGGGATGCCCCCACTGCTTGTCTATGTCGTGCAGCATTATCCAGCGCACGCCGTAGTGGTCGCTGACGGTCTTCATCGACTCGGTGATGTCGGCCGACAGTCCGGTATTGATGACCACATAGATGTCAGCCCCCGGATAATAGTCCTGCAGCCTTGACAGCATGCATGCCATAGCAGGCCGGAAGCTGTAGCAGTCGCGCTCGGTCCAGCCTTCGTACTGATAGTTGCCTATGGGTGCCTTGGCCCATGAGTCGTTGGTGCCTCCAAATACGATGATGACCTCGGGCGAACCCAGGAAAGGCACGCGGGTCAGGAACGAGCGGTCGCTGTAGTCGTCGCCTTTGTAGCCTGTATGGCAGATGGTGGCTCCTGAGAACGAGTTGTTCTGACAGAGGCGGAAGTTGCCCTGGCTAATGAACTGGTGCCACCACGTCTGCCGCACCTGCTGTACGTCGTTGCCCTCGTTGCCCTGCAGTGGCTTGTTGGGGTACCATACGTAGTTGGTATCAGGCAATACATGGCCCTTGAAGGTGCTGTACGAGTCGCCGAGTATGGAGACGGCGCGTTTCTGCGCACTGGCCGTCATAGCCAGCACCAATGTCAGTATCAGAATGAGTTTTCTTGTCATGCTGCGTTTCGAGTTATTAAAAAAAGCTCACCTGAACCATCCTGATTCTTGTGAGCTCTCTATTGCTGTTTTCTTCTGCGGTGCGTACGAGACT
>DEJS01000010.1:0-371130 GCA_002353485.1 Prevotella sp. UBA2742 | reverse complement strand
AACCTACTGAACTAACGCACCTCTTGGGTCGCTTCTGTCGTTTAGCGGGTGCAAAGGTAATCAGAAAAATTGAATCTGCAAAACTTTTTAGGGAAAACTTTATAAAAAACTTTGCATCAGCCATGCATCATAGAACTGCCGTCCGTCGAAAAGCCAGTCTTTCATCGTGGTCTGCACGCTGAAACCAGCCTCGCTGAACAGTTGCCTTGCAGCGTCGTTGTCGGTTTTCACCACGGCATACAGCTGGTGCAGATGCAGCACGCGCAGGGCATAGTCGTTCAGTTCCGTCAGCGCAGCAAGGGCATAGCCCCGGCGCCGGTGGTTATTCAGTATGACGATGCCCGTCTCGGCTCTCTGGTGCTGGGGGTCGAAGTGCACGATGTCGGCCAGTCCGACGGTTACTCCCTCCCCGTTCTCTATGACCATGCGCACCTGCTTGTCGGCATAAATATCGTCGCACGACGTGGCCAGATAGTCGTGCAGCGTATAGCGCGAATAGGGAACGTTGGTGGTGCCTACGTTCCATAGTTCACGGTCGTTCTCTATACGGTAGAGCAGGTCCAGGTCTTCTGGTTCTATAGCCCTTAGGCGTATGTCAGGAAGTGTTTTCATTTGCTTTATTGATGGGGGTGAATAAACTTGTGTATGCGCTCTGTTGCCAGCTGCATGAGGGCCAGCATGGCGCGAAAGTATATGGCAGCCTGTATAGGCAGGGTGACGACGAAGCTAAGGTGTCCGTAGTGCTTTCGGAAGAAGATGAGCATGGCCTGGTAGAAGGTGTGCACGTATCGGTACGACGACTTCTGGGTGGACTCTCCCTTGTAGTGCACGATGTCGTAAGGCAGATACCAGTTCTGCCATCCACCCTTCAGCAGCCGGTACGAGAGGTCGATGTCCTCGCCGTACATGAAGAAGTCTTCGTCCAGCAGTCCCACCTTGTCGAGGGCCTTGCGGCGCAGCATGCAGTAGGCACCGCTGATGACCTCTATCCTTCCTGGCTCGTCCCACGAGAGGTGACTCATATAATAGCGCTTGGTGAACCCCAGCATCTTCATCATGGCCACCCATGGCGTGGGTATGGCGCGCCTTGACTCTGGGGCGGGCGTGCCCTCACGGGTCAGCATTCTGACACCTGCGCCACCCGCCTCGGGGTGCTGGTCCATGAAGTGTAGCGTCTGGCGTATGGTGGTCTCGCCGACCACGGTATCGGGGTTCAGCAGCAGCACATACTCGCTGTCGGACTGTCGTATGGCCTGGTTGTTGGCACGTGCGAAGCCTACGTTCTCGTGGTTGGCCACGAAGCGTACGTCGGGGTACAGCGGCTGCAGCGTGTCGACGGTGCCGTCGGCAGAGTCGTTGTCCACCACCCACACTTCCGCGTCGATGCCCTGCAGGGCCTTGCGCAGGCTCTGCAGACACTCGTCCAGCAGGTGGCACACGTTGTAGCTGACTATGACTATGCTGACTTTCTTGGCCATACAAAGGGAAGGCAGATGAGCAGTACCACGCCGAGGTAGAAGAAGGGCGTGGTGCGATAGATGCTGTACAGTATGACGTTGACCACCAGAGGCACGCCGATGATGGCGAGGGCCTGCTTGCGGTTGGTGCGTGCTCTGCGCACTCCCAGCCATGCGCACAGCAGCGAGGCCAGTTCCATGACGGTGGTCAGGATGAAGAGAATTGTTTCTGAATTCATAATGCTATCTTTATTTACTTGCCCTCAAAGGGTGTTCGGTTCAGTATGGATCGGCCCAGGGTGACCTCGTCGGTATATTCCAGCTCG
Source organism: Prevotella sp. UBA2742 (assembly GCA_002353485.1). Lineage (GTDB taxonomy): Bacteria > Bacteroidota > Bacteroidia > Bacteroidales > Bacteroidaceae > Prevotella. Next base: position 369,347 of record DEJS01000010.1, on the reverse strand, counting down.
TTGCCCACGCTGATGCCTCGTGCTATGATGCTCAGCTTAACATCCGTAAAGGGTGCCAGCTTGCGGAAGATGTAGAAGTTGGTGGTGTCGCCCTCCATGGTCGGACTAAGGGCCAGGATGACCTCTCGGACGTCTCCTCCGCTGACGCGCTGCACCAGCGACTCTATCTCCAGGTCTGTCGGACCGATGCCGTCCATGGGCGATATGACGCCTCCCAGCACATGGTACAGGCCGTGGTACTGCTGAGTGTTCTCCACAGCCATAACGTCCTGTATGTTCTCCACCACGCAGATGGTGTGGCTGTCGCGCCGCGGGTCGCTGCAGATAGGGCATGTGTCGCTGTCGCTGATGTTGTGGCATACGTGACAGTAGCGCACCTCCTGCTTCAGGCGTCCTATGGCGTCGGCAAACTGAGCCACCTCGTCCGGCTCGCGACGCAGCAGGTGCAGCACCAGCCGCAGGGCCGTCTTGCGCCCTATGCCTGGCAGCTTGGCGAACTCCTGTACGGCCCGCTCCAGCAGTTGCGATGGGAATTGTTGCTGTATCATCTCTCTCTCTCTAAACTGTCATCTGTCATTTGTCACTGTCAGCTTCCAACCTCCGACAGCTCCAGCCAGCGCATTGACTTCTCGTCCAGCTCGTCCTTCAGCACAGGCAGACGCTTGCTCAGACGCGTAATTTCTTCTACTGACGTGGTGCCGCCGCAGAGGGCTTTCTCTATCTGTTTCTGTTCAGCCTCCAGGGCTGCAATGTCTTTCTCCAGCTGATCCATCTCGCGTTTCTCCTTATACGTAAGCTTGCGGGGGGATGCCCCTCTCCCCTGCCCTTCCTTTGCAGGGGGGGCTGCAGACGGTTCTTTTGCCGCCTTCTTGGTACCTTGGGACTGAGGAGAGGGTTCTGTCTTCTCCCACTCTCTGTACTGGGTGTAGTTGCCGGGGAAGTCTTTTACCACGCCCTGGCCCTTGAACACCAGCAGATGGTCTACCACCTTGTCCATGAAGTAACGGTCGTGCGACACTACGATGACGCAACCGGGAAAGTCCTGCAGGTACTCCTCCAGAATCTGCAGTGTCACGATGTCCAGGTCGTTGGTAGGCTCGTCGAGCACCAGGAAGTTGGGCTGCTGCATGAGCACGGTACACAGGTACAGCTTGCGACGTTCGCCACCGCTGAGCTTGTAGACATAGTTATACTGCTGCTCGTTGGTGAACAGGAAGTGCTGTAGCAGTTGTGATGCCGACAGCTTCTTGCCGCCGCCCAGGTCGACGTACTCGGCAATGTCGCGCACCACGTCGATGACCTTCTGCTGCTCGTTGAACTGCAGTCCCTCTTGCGAGAAATATCCGAAGCGTACGGTATCGCCAATGATGATGCGCCCCTCGTCCACGGGCACCTGTCCCAGCAGCATCTTGATGAAGGTCGACTTGCCCGTTCCGTTGTTGCCCACGATGCCCATCTTTTCGAAGCGCGAGAAGTTGTAGTAGAAGTCCTTGAGGATGGTGATGGAGGGTCCGAAAGCCTTCGAGATGTACTGACACTCGAAGATTTTGCTTCCTATATATACGTTGGAGGCCTTCAGCCTTATCTGCCGCTCTTCTATGCGCTGCCTGGCCACGCGCTCCAGCTCGTAGAAGGCCTCCTCGCGGTAGCGGGCCTTATGTCCGCGGGCCTGTGGCATGCGGCGCATCCACTCCAGCTCGGTACGATACAGGTTGTTGGCACGTGCTATCTCGGCGCGGCGGTTGTCAATGCGCTCCTGGCGCTTCTCCAGATAGTAGGCGTAGTTGCCGTGGTAGGTGTAGATGGTGTGGTCGTCCAGCTCCAGTATGACCGAACACACACGGTCCAGGAAGAAACGGTCGTGGGTCACCATGAGCAGCGTGCGGTTGCTACGTCCCAAATATCCCTCCAGCCACTCTATCATCTCCAGGTCCAGGTGGTTGGTGGGCTCGTCCAGTATCAGCAGGTCGGGCTCTGTCAGCAGCACGTTGGCCAGCGCCACGCGCTTCTGCTGTCCGCCTGACAGCTGACCCATCTTCTGCTCCAGGTTGCGTATCTTCAGCTGTGTCAGCACCTGCTTGGCTTTCAGCACTTTCTCCTCTTCACCCTGATGATTAAAACATGCGTCGAGCACCGTCTCGTCTGGGTCGAATGCCGGCGACTGCTCCAGCATGCCTACCTTCAGGTCGCGCCGGTAGACGATGTCGCCCTCGTCGTAGCCCTCCTTGCCCGTAAGGATGGACAGCAGGGTCGACTTTCCTGTGCCGTTCTTGGCTATCAGCCCCACCTTCTGGCCTTCGCCGATGGAGAAGCTGATGTCGCGGAACAGCTCCAGTGCTCCGAACGACTTTGAGAGGTGTTGTACGTCGAGATAAACGTTCATCTTTTCAGTTGAGAGTTGACAGTTGAGAGTTGACAGTTGAGAGTTTACTGGGTCAGCGACTGGTTAATCTGGCCGATGTAGTCCAGCAGCTGGTCGCGGCCTTCTTTCTTCTCGGCCGAGGTAAGAAACATGGGTGGCATCTCCTCCCACGTCTCAGCCAGCGTCTTCTTATATGCTTCCATGGCCTGGCGTGCCTTGTTGGGCGTCAGCTTGTCGGCCTTGGTAAAGACGATGCTGAAGGGTATTGACGACAGTCCGAGCCACTCAATGAAATCCAGGTCTATCTGCTGCGGCTCCAGCCGTATGTCCACCAGCACGAAGACGTTTACCAGCTGTTCTCTCTGCAGTATGTAGCCGCGAATCATCTGGTCCAGCTGGTCCACCTGCTTCTTCGAGCGCTTGGCATAGCCGTAGCCGGGCAGGTCCACCAGGTACCACTCCTTGTTAATGATAAAGTGGTTAATCAACAAGGTCTTGCCCGGCGTAGCCGAGGTCTTGGCAAGTTTCTTGTTGTTCGTCAGCATGTTGATCAGGCTTGACTTGCCCACATTCGAACGACCGATAAAGGCATATTCTGGCTTCGAGTCCTTCGGGCACATCGACACCATGGGGGCTGACAGCGCAAATTCGGCTTGCTTTATTTCCATCGTCGTATTCCTGTTTTTTGTTCTTTCACGTTACAAATAAGTCCGGCACCGGCTATTGAATAGTCGGCACCGGCTGCAAAGGTACGAAGAAATTCCGAATTACGAAAACTCTTGCGCTGGAAATGTCATCTGTCACGCCTTCTTCAGAATACGGTATCTGCTGTCGTCCAACCGCTCTATCAGCCCACGGCGTACCCACTGGCTCAGCAGATTGCCCGTGCCGTCTTCGTCCTTGCCGTTCTTCAGCCGCATGGTGACAGCAGCCTGAAAGGTGAAGATGCCGTCAGCGTCTTTCTCTATCTGGTCTATCAGATTGGCTGGGCCGCGCCGCGAGGTCTTCACCTGACTGTCGGCATGGCGTATCAGGTCGCCAAAGAAGTGCAGCTTCAGCCACAGGTCGTAGTGCAGGCTCCAGCGGCAGAAGCCCTCGATGGCTTTCTCCCACTTCTTGCAGTTGGCGGCATAGAGCAGACAGGCCTTGCGGAAGGTGGCTACCAGTGCCCGGCGCCCCAGGTTGTTCAGCACCTCGTCGCCCGACTTCACCACGAAGTCGTCGAGTTCCTCCTTCAGGCGGTTGGCCATGCGGATGGCTGGCTGGCAAGTCACCTCGCCTTTCACCTGGCGCAGATTGTCGATGAAGACCTTCAGGGCTGCGTCGTACTTCTCGTCGTACTTGCCGTGCTTGGGCATGGGGGCACCCAGTCCGCTGTCAGGCACCGTGGCCAGCGTCAGTCGACTGATGGGTCCGTCCACCATACAGTTGCGGAAGTAGTAGAGTGCTTTGGCAGGTGTGGTCGACGCGTTCCAGTTGATGCTGAGCGGACCTTGGTAGGTAATGCTCAGACTGCCAACGCGTTCCTGACCGAAGGGGTTGTCCTCGTCGTCGGCCAGCTTCAAATTGGTGAAGGGACAGTTGGGCCCTGGCTTCCATCCTTCCACGCCAAACCACTGTTCGAACTCCACCAGGCGCGTGTGGATGATGCGGCCCTGCGAGTCGGCCATCAGCTCGGCCAGTCGTGCCTTGGTGATGTCGGCAGCCACACTCCTGATGGCCACGTTGGGGCGTTCGGGCTTGTCTTCGTTCTGGTTCATACGGCGGCATGTGTCCTTGTATTTTTCCAGAATGATGCGGCTGCGGGCGTCCTCGTCCTTCTGCGGCTGCTCCAGGTGCTTCAGCATGTGCTTGGTGGCGGAGTCCTTGCCGCCGCCCGTACCAGCCACTATCAGGCAGTTGGCTCGCGGTTCACGCGGAGTGCTGTCGATGTATTCGAACTTGGCATCACAGTACATGCCCAGCGGCGGGAACATGGCCTGTGCTGCCGTTTCCTTGGCCTCTTTGGGTACTGGTCCTGTGGCGGTCTTGACAAAGCGGGGCATGGACTTCGGCGAGAGCCTGGGTGGCACGGTGCTTGCGTAGATGTCGGCCAGAGGTGCCGTGTCGCCATAGACCACTGCCTGGGTCTCTTCGGCTGGGGCGGTAGCGGTCTTGGCAGGACTGGCCGCACTGCTTATCTTGCGACTCTGAGCAAAGACGCGGCGCTGAAACTGCGTCAGCTTCTGGCTGTCGTCGGTGTACTTGACGTAGAAGTCGCTGACCAGTTGCCGGTACTCCTTCTCCTCACTGTACTGCGGTGCCAGCTCCTTCATCACGGCCATGAAGTCGGCCTGCTTCATCAGCTGCGTGATGCCTACCGACAGGATGCTCTTCACGGCATTATGCCGTCCGCCCTCCTCGTTCAGGTCGTTCACCGTCAGCCCTGCCTCCTTCAGACACTCACGGACAATGAAGCGCATACGCTCCGTCACCTCCACTGGCTGTGCCGTCGTGGCTGTCGGCTGTGTGGCTGGCTGTGCCGTTGTGGCTGGCTGCGCTGTCGAAGCTGGCTGCTGTGTGGTGACTGCCGGTGGCAGCGGGATTTTTGCACCCGAGTGCTGAGCGGTCTCGGGCTTCTTCAGCGGACGACCGTCCACATCCAAGCCACGCATCAGGAAAGCCTCGCGACGCTCCTCAATCTCCTCTGCCGACAGCGGTTCGAGCCACTTGGGCGAGCGGTACACCTCGTCGCCAGTCATCAGGATAAGCCTTTCGGGCGTGAAACACTGCGGGTCAGCCTCCACCTTCAGGTCGTAGTCGCCGTAGTCGTTCAGGTCGCTGATGAACTGTCGTTGTGACTCCTCGATGGTCTTGCCCTTGGGCATCAGAATCCAGATGTGGCACTTCGGCTTGCGCGTACTGTATTCGACGTAGAGCACAGAGTCGTGCCACTCCGACATCTCGTCCTCGTTCATGGCCAGTGCGCGGCGGATGGCCTCGGGAGCCTTCTCGGGATCGTCGATGTCGGCGCAGGTCTTGCTTGTGAACATCTCGGGCAGAATGTCCTCCTGGGCACGATGGTTGTTGCGGAAGCCCGCATACTGCGGACAGATGTAGGCCAGCCCCCACAGCTTTTTGTTCTCGTCGAAGTGAGTGCGCAGCTCGTCGCGGGTCTTGGCCAGCTCAGGGCTCTGCAACATGTTCAACACCTGCACAGCCGTTGCCGGCCAAGCCTTATCAAGGGATCTGCACTGTTCTGTGACCTTCCCTTCACTATCCCGCTTGCGGGGATTGACTGCAAAAATTGCCATCTGAGTGTCTGTAGTTGCCATGCTTCTATCTGCTCAATAGTTTAACAATATCGTTTACCAGAATGTCCTGATAGCACCCGCCATTCACCTCGTGAGTCTGGAAACGCAGGGAAGCCATCACCACATCACCTTCAGAGAACCGGCACAGGGCCTTATTGCCCAGCATGGTACACACCAGCTCGTCGCCGTACTTCGAACCACCAAACTCCTTGAGTCTGATCATACACTTGGCCAGTTGGCCGCCCTCCGTCTTCTGCGAGGGCACGTAGCTCGCTTCTGTCTGCGAGACTACTCGGAAGAAATTTGTCTTCATCCTATTTTTATTTAAATAAAAAAAGGTGAGACGCGCCTCGATGCCCAACCTCCCCTTTTCAGTGCACCGGAGAAAGAGAAGCACCACAACCTGACTTTCAGGACTGCGGTGCAAAGGTAGGCATTATTCGGGGATGTATTCTTTCCAATATATTTCCAACAATTGAGGAACATTAAAAAAGTGAGAACCATTGCGATTCTCACTCTTTCTTCATGCCGTACAGACTGCGAATTCTGGAGCTACCTCTATCAGATGTTTTTTAATCCATTCAATCAGTTGTTCTGCTACCCAGTGTCTGTATCTTTCCTTTTTCTCACGTGGCGTTTCTTTCCCGAAAACTCTGGGACGCCAGTCATTAAACCACTTGAGCCAATTGTTTATCAATTTGCGCGATGGACAGTCAGGAATCTCTTTCTCTAGCATCCGGTGATAGTGCGACACTTTGCCATAGGGGTCATCGTCAGGAGCGAATGCCTGGTGCGAACCTTTCAGGAAACAGCCACAATACTGCTTCATATCTTCATAGAGTTCGCAAGCTTTCTCCTTAACCTCATGGAAGGTTTCGCGGAAAAAGCCAACTATTTTTGAGTCGCTGACTTTGTCAAAGAGTCGTTTGAGGAATTTTCTTCCTTTTCTCGGTTTGTCTTCTTCAACACTTTCATACCGGTCAACATCAATATGTCCTAAAAAGCAAAACTTCTCAAGATAACTCCGAGGAATTTTCACCCAATCACCATCAACCTCGATAACATCTTGCTTGAATGCATTAACAATTGCATTAGCAATTATGTCAAGACTGAATAGATTTTTGGTTCCATCACGTTTTGTTACTGTAAGCCCACTTAATACCGAATAAATATCCTTAGGGGCTTCTGAACTTGTCTCAAGGTGGAAGTCTTCTTGAGACCCCACCGCCTGTGGTTTGTACGTAATTTCTGTTTCTTCTTTATGTCTCCTGCTCATTTGATAGAGCTTTTTTTAAAGGGTTAGTTACTTCGTCCTGCGGTGCCTGCCTCTGTCTTCGGCTATTTCACGAAGCCGATGGCACATCCTGTTACACAACCATCTGGGCAGGTCCGGGTTCCGCGGGGGGCTGACAGGTTTTATCTTTCTTTTAATCTATAAATGCAAAGGTACAAAGATTTTTCGTTCTTTGAATCATTTGATGTCATTTTTAATAGATATTTGCAAAGATACAAAAAAAAACGGAGAACACCAAACGATGTCCTCCGAAATATCTTTATTGTCATATGTCATCTGTCATATCGCAAATCTTGTTGCTGATGAATACCGTGCGGATGCCGTTAGGTCGCCCGTCCTCAAGTGGGTGGTGATTACTTTGCCTCTTGCCATAAATACTTCTTTTATCTGTTTCCTTTTGCCCTGTTGTGCCTTCTTGGTAGGCTCGTCGAACACACGGTTGAGACAAGTACCAGTCCCCTGTGCTCTCTAGTGAGATTAGATTTACTTACCAAACATCCTAATCGTCGGATTCAAAAGTAGCTAAGACCGTTGCAAGTATTGCTGCATCATAACATGATATAGAAATTTCCTTTCCGTTACCGTTATAATACTCTTTTATTCTATTGTTTGTGGGAATACTTACTGGTCTTCCTGTAGATTCTTGAGTATATGAAATATTATCGTCTTTCTCCTTATCTCTTTCCTTAAAGCCCTTGTGCTCTTTGCCTATTTCTTCACAAACTTTATCATAATATCTTTTAGACTTTTTGATGTCACCTGAAACAAGCATAAGTGTCAAATGTGTATAATGTCCATTCTTCTCTTTGTCTAATATTACTTCAACCTTCTCACCGAGATATTCTCCTTTATAAGTGTGACCTCCTTCATGCTTGAATCCATTTTTTTCAAGGTGTTTCTCGAACTCCTCGCATGAAACACTAAGATTCTTACCAAGAAATCTAAGTTCACTGCTATTACTGCATGATACTAGCACAATAGCAAGAAAAAGGATTGTAATAATGTTTTTTGTTTTCATAATTGCAGTATAAATAATTAACTATCCATCATACTCATGCTCAAAACCGCATTTTCCACAGCAGTAATAGGCTTTTCTCTTTCCTAATGCACCGCCTAACAAACCGACAGGCCCAAGTAAGAATCCACCAACAACAGCTTTACCAACACTAAATCCTTTTTTAGAGGAATCGACTTGTTTCCACTTTGTCGTTTCGCCGCACATAGGACATGAATAAGGTGCTTTCATATCTCTTTCGCATTGATTAATATCCTTCATCTATCATCTTGTCAAGTGTCGCAATATCTTCTTGCTGCTCAACACTTCCCTTGTAAGAAGATTGTCTTTCTCCAGTATTTACATTGTGATATTCACCATAGCCCTCGCTGGAACTTGAAGACGAGCCTCCGCTACACGACATTACACAAAGGCTAAAGACAGCCATTAAGAATGATAAACTTATAATTCTTTTCATTGTTATAGGTGGGCGTTTATATACCGTTGCCCGTCGGCTTAATATCTACAATACTTACAAGTATAATTTAGTTACTTTAAAAATCTTTGGCTATAGTGTACTAAAACCTAATCGTACTTCTATTTTCCAATTCGTTGAGTCTTTGACAACATTTAAGCTATAATCGCTTGAATATACATCATCTTTTATTTCAGTATAAAAAACGGTGACTACTGCGGAATTGGGATATTCTTCTTTTAACTTTACAGAATCGATTTTGTATGAATAATTTGGATACTCTTTTTTATAGTATTTAATTATGTCTCCATAACCGTTCATATCTTGTTGCAAACGCTCTCTTAAAAAGCTCTCATACTTTGGCTCATAAGAAAAGCATTTTAACATTCTTACCATATCACAAGAATCCTTAGCATCCAGATATTCTTTAACACAACCTTCTGGGGTCGCAAAAGGGTTATATACTTCTTGCTTTGGTTCGTTTTTACAAGATGCTAACACTACTAATAAAAGTAATAACAGTAATACTACTTGTTGTTTCATATTATGAATATTTATTGTTGAGTCAAAATACATATCACTAAATGTATTTTTCTGCTCACGCGGGATCCCTTCCCCGTGAGCAAGTGATAAGTTGTCCTCAAGTTTGACAAAATGTACTCAGAAGGTCTAAAATCACTTCCCGAATCCGCGACCGCCCATTTTGATGAACATACCAGGCCAAATGATGAACGATAAAATAATTAAAATAGCAATCATTTCATAGGTGGGCGTTTATATGCCGTTGCCCGTCGGCTCTATCAGTTAAACTTATTTCCAATCATAGAGCCAACGCCCACAAAAAAGCGCAGACTCTCGCCATACGCTGTCTTGGCTCACCACAAGCCACAATTCTTTATGGGGAATCTGCGCCTAAAGCGCTCCCAATAAGAATTGTAAATGCTCCTTGCTTTTCCGAGGTGGTGATTCAGACAGCGATTGAGCAAATATGTCCGCATCTAAGATGCAGGTGCAAATGTACACAAATTAATTTAAAAATCATGGATTATTGCAAAATAACTGTTATTTGGACTTCATTTTTAACATTTCCCACAACATCCCCTCTATAGTATATATAATTAATTAGGTGACACTACGGACAGATACTCTGTCACGCATCTGAGCATCAGACAATTGAACAAGGAATATAATCGTTATAAATGATATGGCAAACGAAATAGAGAAGAGGAATGAGGCCTTCCTGATTTATCAGGATGAAAACGGAATTGCTCGAGTCAATGTAAGATTCGAGGGCGAAGATGTGTGGCTACTTCAGGAGCAGATAATGGAGTTATTTGATGCTTCTCGACAGGACGTGAGCTACCACATTAATCAGATTTATGCAGAAAACGAGCAGGACCCAGAACGAACTCACAAAAAATTTTTGTTAGTTCGCCAGGAAGGTAACAGGGAGTGTGCTGGGGATTACTCTTTGCTCTCGTAAAGATAGGTATTACTGTTCAGCCATGCAAGGCCATAATTTTTTTGCTAATACAATTACATATAAATTATTAGGGGGACTACATAATGCTGTCCTCCTCCGAATATTTTCGAAATTAATCATCTTTTTATCTTAGCCTCGCCCTCGAAGGCGCAAATCTCAGCCGCCAGGGTATTGAGGTTGTGGAAGCGGCTGTAGTCCGAGTCGGTTGGTATGGCACCAACACAGCCCATAGTATCCAGATTCCATGGGGCGAGTATGAGCAGCGAGCCACGGGCATAGACCTCCCTGTGCGGATAGACAGAGCCTCCTCCTGCGAAATGCAGCGGGGAGGCTTTTTTTGTCGCACAGATCCCACAGATCTCACGGATTTTTGCGTGATTGTTTTGGTGGTTTGGGAAAGATTGTGTACCTTTGTCCTTTGGACAAGGTAGGCTGCATCTCGGAAATAAAAACAAAAAAGCCTTTTTTTATTTTGTATTTCGCTCGATTTGCACTACCTTTGCACACAAAAGCGTGCGAAACTGCTCACGCAGCTTGCAGGCAGAAATGTACAAACGACAACGATTATGGCATCAGTAACATCCATTCCTAAACCGGCCCAAATAATTATCACGTTGGAAGACAATGCGCTTGTGGCTGACATCAAACGCGCCCTGAAAATGATACGTGGCGTGGCATCGGTACGTGTGGCTAAAGTTGACGACGACAAGACCATTACTCCCGCCATGCGTCAGTCCATCAATAAGGCACGTCGCGAATATGCTAAAGGCGAAACCATAACTTGCCGTACTCCCGAGGAGATGCAGAAATATTTCGACAGTCTATGATGTGCTCACAGGGGGACGGACCCCTTGTGAGCCTGGGTTGAACACCGTTCACCCACTCATCCCAGCCATTACAACTACGGCCAGCACAGTAACTGTCAGCTGTCATTTGTCATCTTGCAAATCTTGTTTGCTGACCAGGACAATGCGCATTGAGCGGCCGGTGACTCAGTTTTATTAAAACACACATGCCCATCCGAACTTGCGCACAAGTTCCTGAAGCAGGGTTCGGTCTCTGACGGGAATAGTAACGCTGAACGTCTCACGCTGATTGCCACGTTCAGCGATGTTGGCGGTGTCCAAATCGTACTGCGTCTGAAGATTCATCCAGATGTCGGCAGGTATGCCCAGTGCTTTTTCCAAAGCCAAAGCCACGTTAAGTGACACACTGCGCTTGCCATTGATGGTCTCGCTCAGCACAGAAGGCTTGATGCCGGCTTCCATAGCAAGTTGCTTCTGCGTCATGCCACGTTCTTTCAGCTCGTCCTTGATCATCTCACCAGGATGAGTCGCTGCAAATGGGGTTAAATTATTCTTATTCATAATGCTTGGATATTTCAAATAACAACGCGTTCACAATAATCCCGCTCTCATCGGGTGAAGAATGAAAGAAAAGTCGATACTGATCATTAATCCAGACAGCATCCACCCCCTTGTGAGCACAATCTCCTTCTACATGTCCTCCATAGACAAACCAATCTGTGTAACGGCATATTTTGCCAATTCCTTGTTGAGGTTAGAGGTCTTTTCTGCGAGTTCTGCAGGACTGAATTTCCGTCGTTGCCGTTTGATTTCGGCTACGGTGGCTGTTTTGTCGATGTCGTTCAATGCTATCATGTCAATCTCGTTCAGTCCTTTACGGTCCCAATAGTTGCCTACAGACGTTACCCGTTCTTCCTCAATCCACTTCTGTCGGAAGTACTGTTCCAGCACAAGACCAGAATATTGCTCATAGCCTTTCTCTACGATTTCCAGCAGGAGATCGTTGCGTTCCATTTCTACAAGTGCCTGATTGCGCATGATGAAACGGAACCAGAAACGCAGGAAACAGTCATCCAACTGCCACCTGGAATTTCTGCCGTTGGGCTTGCTGAACATAGGCTGTTTGCGGTGAATATAACTATAGTCTTCTTCCAGATTATCGAGATATGCACCTGTATTCTTACCGATGGCACCGTCTATTTCGCTTTGGGTGTTCATGCCGGAAGCTATCAGTTGTAAGATGCTCAGATAGTTGGCATAGTCCTTGCCAAATTCCGACATAATCAGTTCTGCCCCCTCAGAGAGATACGGCGAACCTGTCTGGGTAACCCACCGCAGCATCTTGGGCTTTGTGGTTGCCTTTGCATCCATCAGCCATGCGACATACTTGGCCACACCGCCAGTCAGTGCATACAGGCACAGGAGATCTTCAGAGGTGTATCTGGGATTATGGTCATGAAGAATCTGTTTCAGTATGCTGATTCTGAATGGCTGCATATTCAGGCGACAATCCTGCCGACCATAAAGCGGCTCGTCTTCGTTGTCGAATATTTTGTGCATCATGTTGTAAATGCTGCCACAGGCAATCATGTTTACCTTCGATGTCTCATGATAATGGTCCCACAGGTCTTGTATGTGGCAGGGAATGGCACTGTTGACTTTAAGAAAATTCTGAAACTCATCGAAGACCAGCGTAAAGTGGTTCTGTTGTCCAAAGCGCAGCAACTGCTCAAACAGTTGGGCAAAGGTCTCCATACGCCCAAATATCTGCATTCCAAGAGACTGCTCTGCAGCATTCTGAAATTTACCTGTCAGCACCCGCTCGTTGTCTTTTGATACATAGAGATAGAGTAATGGCTGATGGCCGTCCTCAGCACTTTTCGTCAGCAGCGTAGTCTTGCCAATACGTCTTCGCCCGATGAGTACGGTCATCCGCCCCCGCTCGGATGTCTGTTCCCAGTTGTTTTGGAGTATATTCAGCTCCTTTTCTCTGTCGTAGAATCTCATATCTCGTTTGTCCGTTAAGTTAATGCACATTAAATTAATATCGGTTGCAAAGATACCTCCGAACCGAGGGCAAAGGTACGAAAAAAATCCGATACTCAAAAGGGAATCGCGGAAAATATCATGCCGGATGGGGATTGGAGATGGTGACAGATGACAGATGACAGTTTCATGTAATCGCCGCTCACGGCAGAAGGAGAGAGGCTGAAGGAGAGAAAAAAAGAATAGATATACTTATTATATAATATATATATATAAATATATGGTGTGTACGGCCAGTGCGAGGGGAGAGAAGAAAAACTATAACTGTCATCTGTCATTTGTCACGCGCAGACTTCCCCCGGAGCCGGAGCAGGAGTCTGCTTTAGGTAAACTCCCCTTTTGCCTAAGGTAAACTCCCCTTTTGCCTAAGGTAAACTCCCCTTTTGCCTAAGGTAAACTACTGGTTTACTTAAGGCTCTTTTTAGTGATGAAAAAAGATGAAAAAATGGCAGAAAAATTTGGCAGTCTCAGAAATTTTTCGTACCTTTGTAGAGTAATAAAAAAGCGGGATTTCGGCCACCCGGTGCAGCTGGCCGAGCAGAGATTCTAATACCATAAAAAACAAGACAAGAGTATGGCAAAGAATTCTATCCCCATGGGGATTAACGTTCGAAAGAACAAGAACATGAAGAACACGGGGTACGGCAAGTACTACCCCGAGGTAGACCTGCAGGAGGCTCTGACGCTGAAGGGCTTCGCCAGGCACATGGTAGAACACGGCAGCGTCTGGGGTCAGGACGTGGTGGAAGGCGTACTGAAGAAGATTACGCAGTGTCTGCCCGAACTGGTGGCACAGGGCGTGCCCGTACAGCTGGAGCCGCTGGGCACCTTCTACCCCACGGCCAAGGTGGACAAGCCGCTGCTGAACCTGGCCGAGTTCGAGGGCGCCGACCCCAACAGCGTCGTCAAGGGCATACACATCCGCTTCCTGCCCTACGGAGTAGAGGACGAGAACATCACCTCGCGCCGGTTCAAGGAGGACCACTGCTCGCTGAAGTGGGCCTACCTGGTGGAAAGCCGGAAGGTGACCATCGACGGCAAGGAGCGTACCGTACAGGACAAGACGCCATGGGACACCGTCATTGCCGACTACAAGAAGTCGCAGGAGCCTGAGCCCTAAAAATGACAGGTGACAGATGACAGTTAAGAGTTAAACCGAAGAAAGTGGACTGATTGTTTGGTCAGTCCATTTTTTTTTCGTACCTTTGCAGCCGAATCCATAAGAAGACATGCTTTTCCCGCCCTGGGCAAAGCAGCATTTCCAAAAGTTTTCAAAAAAACAATCCACATTATTGACATCACAAAAAACTCATAACTGTATATTAATATGTACACGAAAGAAGAATTAGAGAAGCTTCCCATCACCGAACTGATGGCGATAGCCAACGAACTGGGTGTCAAGGTGTCGCAGGACGACGAGCTGGAAACCGTAGTCTACGCCATTCTTGACAAGGCCGCCGAGAACTCGGCCGCCGGTGTCACACCCAAGCGCAAACGCACCCGCATAGCCAAAGACAACAGCAAGGTGTACACCGTCAACGGCAGCGACGCCGAGACGCTGGACGCCAAGGCCACGAAAGCCGAGAAGAAACCCTCGCTGGCCGCCGTGATAGCCGAACAGGCCGCCGCCGAGCAGAACGCCGCAGCCGACTCCGCTACCGACGACTCCGCAGCCGACGAGCCCACAGCCGACGAGCCCAAGAAGGGGAAAGCCGCCAAGAAGAAAGCCGCCAAGGACGAAGAGGCTGCAGCCCCTGACGCCCCCAAAAAGCGCGGCCGCAAGTCGAAGAAAGAGCTGGAGGCCGAAGCCGCCGCAGAAGCCGCTGCCGAGAGCCAGGAGGAACAGCAGGAGACCATACAGGACAACACGGCCGACGCCACACCCGCTACGGACGACGCCGCCCCCGTGGCACCCGAGACGACAGCACAGCAGCAGGAGACGACGACCGCCAGCGCCACCCCGGAGGGGGTGTGGGAAGGCGATCCCGGTGACGGCACTGACTTCATTACCGTGGTAGACATACCCGTAGAGGACCAGGCCGCCATACCCTCCGTCGACATCTTCGACCGACCACTGGCCATACAGCAGCAGCAACCCGCCGCTGCACCCACACACAACGACTACAACACCACCGGCGGCGAGTCGTTCGACTTCAGCGACCTCATCACCGCCAACGGCGTGCTCGAGATACTGCAGGACGGCTACGGATTCCTGCGCTCGTCAGACTACAACTACCTGTCGTCGCCCGACGACGTCTACGTCAACCCGCAGCAGATAAAGCGCTGGGGACTGAAGACCGGCGACGTCGTGGAGTGCACCGTACGTCCGCCACACGACAACGAGAAGTACTTCGCCCTGTCGACCATCAAGAGCATCAACGGACGACTGCCCCAGGAGGTGCGCGACCGCGTGGCCTTCGAACACCTTACCCCACTCTTCCCCGACGAGAAGTTCAAACTCTGCGGCGACCCCAAGACCACCAACCCCTCGGTGCGCATCGTAGACCTCTTCGCCCCCATCGGCAAGGGACAGCGCGCACTCATCGTGGCACAGCCAAAGACCGGTAAGACCATCCTGATGAAGGACATTGCCAACGCCATTGCTGCCAACCACCCCGAGGCATACATTATGATGCTGCTCATTGACGAGCGACCCGAGGAGGTGACCGACATGGCACGCACCGTCAACGCCGAGGTCATAGCATCAACCTTCGACGAACCCGCCGACCGCCACGTCAAGATAGCCGGCATCGTGCTCGAAAAGGCCAAGCGCATGGTGGAGTGCGGACACGACGTCGTCATCTTCCTGGACAGCATCACCCGACTGGCACGTGCCTACAACACCGTAGCACCAGCCTCAGGAAAGGTGCTCACCGGCGGTGTCGATGCCAACGCACTGCAGAAACCCAAGCGCTTCTTCGGCGCCGCACGTAACATAGAAGGCGGAGGCTCGCTCACCATCATTGCCACGGCACTGACCGACACAGGCTCGAAGATGGACGAGGTGATATTCGAAGAGTTCAAGGGTACCGGCAACTCAGAACTGCAGCTTGACCGCATGCTGGCCAACAAGCGCGTCTACCCGGCCGTCAACCTGGTACAGAGCTCGACACGCCGCGACGACCTGCTGCAGGACCAGACCACGCTGAACCGCATGTGGATTATACGCAAGTTCATAGCCGAGATGAACCCCATAGAGGCCATGAACACCGTTCGCGACCGTCTGGTGCAGACTCACTCCAACGAAGAGTTCCTGCTGTCCATGAACGGATAAACGAAAAGTTCCTGCTGTCCATGAACGGATAAAAGGCATACTACCGCCGGCTATAAAGAGACCGGCATACAACAAGAGAGAGGCTCAGGACATCGGTCCCGAGCCTCTCTGCTTTATGGGGTGAAAGCTACCGTTCTTCCTTTTAGAAGAACAGGTAGCGGTTGTCCTTAACTTCAGACTTGAGGTAGAGTTCGTTCATGAAACGGCTGGCAGCCTGCAGCTGCTGCTGGCGCTGTGTGGCAGCAACCTGCTTCTCGTCGTACTTGGCACCCTCGCGCTGCTTCTTCGATACCACCTGGAACAGATAGGCACCACCGTTACCCTTGACAGGAGCAGCACTGAACTGACCCTGCTTGGCAGCAGCCACGGCACCACTCAGAGCAGGCTCGGAAGCACCGGCAGCCTGAACGAAGACGGGAGCCGAGAAGGTAATCTGGCGGACACTGTCGATGGTAGCACCCTTGGCCTTGGCATCGGCAATGCTCTTCACACCGGCCAGCTGGGCAGCAGCCTTCTCGAACTTCTTGTCGCGAATGACCTCCTGCTTCACCATGTCCTCAACGTCAGAGAGGTCGCGGTAGCCCTCAGGATGAACCTTGGTCAGGGCCAGCACCAGCAGGTGGTCGTTGTTGCCACACTCGTACAGAGGCGATACATCGCCAGCCTTGGCGTCGAAAATCCACTTCATGGCGTCGCGCGTAGAACGCAGACCAGCCACGGTATGCTCTGAGTTATAGATGTCCTTACGCTCCTGAACACTGTAGCCGAACTTCTTGGCATTAGCCTCCAGCTGCTCAAGGGTCTTGTTCTCGCTCACGTACTGCGAGAATTTGTTGTAAGCCTGTGAGTAAGTATCCTTCGAGAAGTCGATGGTATGCTTAACCACGGCCACGTCGTACTTGTCGACCATGGCACGGCGGCTGGTTACCTGGACAATCAGGTTGCCCTGAGCCATCTCAAGGTTGCGGCTCTCGCCGGCACCAAGGGTAGTCAGCGTGGTAAGGTAGTTCTTCGTGTCGGCATCGATGCTCTGGGCACGCTCGTACATGGCTGACGTCAGCCACTGCTTCTCGCCCTTCTGACCGTACTTCTTGGCAAGGGCCTCGAAGTCAGCACCGCCCTGAAGAGCCTTGAAAATGCTGTCGCCACGCTGGTGAGCCTCCTCGATGCTCTGACCGCCAACCTGAATCTGACGATACTCCACTGAGTCGGGCAACTGCACCTTGGCAATATACTTCACTACGTTGAGCGTGTTGTCGAACTTGGTCTCGAAGGGAGCCGACACCTGACCTACCTGCATGGAGTCAATCTTGGCTGCAATGTCGGTAGGCAGCGAGGTGCGCTGAACAGCGATACCCGTATAGGCCAGCTGCGACTGAGCCTTGCGAACCACCTCGACGGGGGCCTGGCCGGCCTGGAAGTTCTGCTGAGCCTGCTGCATAGTCTTCATCAGCGCAGCACGGTCGGCAGCAGAGGCCAGAACCTGGAAGTCCACAAACTTGACGTCGCGGCTCTCAACATACTGCTTGAACATCTCCTTCTGCTCGTCGTACTTGGCCTTAAGGTCGGCGTCTGACACCTGGATGTCGCCGTCCTTGATAGCACTGTAGGGAAGCACGGCCAGCTCGACGTCGGTCTCCTCGTTCTGGGCGTTGAAAGCCATCTTGGCCGACACCGGGTTCGACAGCAGGCACTGAGCCAGCAGCGACTGATACTTCGACGTGAGCAGCTGGTTGCGCAGATTCTTCTCGAAGAACTTCCAGTAGTTATAGATGCGCTGATACTGCTCTACCATCTCGCCGGCACCAGGAGTCTCCTGAGCCTTCTTATAGTCCGAAAGGAACTTGGTGAGCTGAGCAACATCGAAACGGCCCGTCTGCTGATTGATGAACGGAGTCTGAGCCAGCATCGGGTTCGTACCAGCCTTCAGCACGTTCTGCATCTCCTCGTCAGTAACAGTAAGACCCAGCTTCTTGGCCTCCTGCTCAAGGATGGTGTTGTTGACAAACTGCTGCCACACCTGGTCCTTAACCTGGTTCAGCTCCTCCTCGGAAAGGTTGTCGCGGCCCTGCGTCATCTTGATGACATCCTGGTACTCGTCGACAAGCGACTGAAACTCCTGTACTGAGATTTTCTTACCTAACACTTCGCCTACTTGCTGACGACGCTCGTTGCCAGTTGCCTCGCACGAACGGAACATCTCTTCGGCAATGAATGCAAAAAGGGCCAGACCAATCACCGTAGCGAGTACTGGTCCCCAGCTTCTAATTTTTCCAATTGCTGCCATTTTAATGCTAAATATTTATTATTATTATTATTCTATGCAAATTCAGCCTGCAAAATTACTAAATTCCAACCAAAACGCGGCATCTTTTTACGAAAAAAAACCTTATTCCGTCACTTTTAGCCTGACGAGCTCGATTTTTGTCATCGTATTCTTGATGATTTTGAACTCGAAACGCCCTATCTGCACCACCTCGTTGAGTTTGGGGAACGACTGGTACTCATGGAGAATCAGTCCGCCTACCGTCTTGTAGTCATCACTCTCGGGCAGCTCCAGGTCGAACAGTTCGTTCACCTTGTCTATCTCCAGACGCGCCGACAGCATATACTCGCCGTCAGACAGCTGCTTGGCCACGTACTTCTGGTTGTCGTGCTCGTCTTCTATGTCGCCCGTAATCTCCTCCACGATGTCTTCCAGCGACACGATGCCACTGGTGCCGCCGAACTCGTCAATAACCACGCCCAAAGACTTCTTCTGCTGCAGGAAGATGTGCATCAGCTTCCGCGCCGCCATCGTCTCGGGCACGTACGGCATCTGACGAATGTGCCGCGAGAGGTCGGTCACCTGCTTGAACAGCTCGGAAGAGTGGATATAGCCTATGATGTGGTCAATGTCACCACGGTAGACCACCATCTTGCTGTGACCGCTCTCAATGAACTTGTTCTTCAGTTCCTCCACCGTGCAGTCTTCAATGTCGATGGCGTCAATCTCCGTACGAGGCACCATACAGTCGCGAACCTTCGTGTCGGCAAAGTCAAGCGCGTTATGGAACAGTTCCACCTCGTCCTCTATCTCTTCATCGTCCTTGGCATTGTCTATGCTTGACTGAACAAGATAGTCAAGGTCTACCTTCGTAAACTCTTTTCCCTCAGTCTCCTTGGGCAGACGTACCCCTATAAGCCTCAGCAAGCCGCGCGACAACAAGGTGGCAAAGTGCGAGACAGGATAAAGCACGACGTAACAGACATAGGCAGGAATGGCAAAGAAAGTCAGCAGCCCGTTGGGGTTCGACTTGAAGACGGTCTTGGGCAGAAACTCGCCCGTAAACAGCACCACGACGGTAGACAACAGCGTATCGCAGGTAACACGCGCACCGTCGCTGAGCGGCGCAAAGAGCGTAGCATCGAAAATCTTCGCAAACAGAATGCCATACACCACCAGGGCTATGTTGTTGCCAACAAGCATCGTAGAGATGAAGTTGTTGGGATGTGCAAAGAACACGTCGAGCGCCCGTTGCGAGAGTCCGTTCTTTTCACGGTCCATCTCAGCACGCAGACGGTTGGTCGACACAAAAGCTATCTCCATACCCGAGAAGAAGGCCGAAAAAACCATGGTTACCAATAACCCTATTATCAGATTTGTCATGGCGCCGTAAAGTTTGATTTCTGGGTGGCCTTATGGCGCGTGGCTGCCTGTCGCTGAGGGGGAGCCACCTGCGTCGAGTCGTGCGGCTGGACACTGTCGCCCTGCTGGCTGCCGCCCTCCAGGTCTTCTGACTGGAAGGAGCCCACGCTATTGCTTATCTCGTAGTGGGCCATGTGTTCGTCGCTGCGGAAGTAGGTGCCCTCCATGGTACGTTCAGGAGTCACAACCCTGGAGAAACAATAGGAGTAGAACTCATGCTTGATGCCGTCCCAGTACAACTCCTCGCTGTCGAACACCAGTCCGTTGACATTGCGGATATGCACCCGGCCTCGCAACTTCCACAGCTTCAGCTGGTCGTAATACCATGCCGTGTCGGCATTGATATAACCCTCGACGTGGAACTTCTCGTCAAACTGCTCCAGGAAGATGCCACGCTCGAAAGTCCAGCGCGTAGGCTGTTTGATGGTATTGACATCCCAGCGCTCGGTAACTATCTTGTACTTGATGACACCAGAGTCCGAGATAAGCGTATTCACCCCGTAACTGGTCATCATCGACACCGAGTCGCGGTCATGGATGGCAGGGGCCGTATGCTCCTTACGCTCCTCGCAAGAGCCAAGCAGAAGCAATGCTAAGAATATAAATATGGGACTTAATCGACCTTCCATTTAGCAAACCAACGTTCGTTGAAGGTCAGTCCTATCGTGATGCGGAACGAGTTCTCTGTCACCAGGTTCTTGGCTGAAGTATTCACCCACTGGGCACTGACATTCAAGGTGGTACGGTTATTCCACGTATTCACAATGGGAATGGCCAGACCCGCACTGACAGCCAGTTCCTTAGGACCTTCTACAGCACCTATATTATAATAAGGAGTAGCATACGAAGCACCCAAACGGTAGTGGATATGCTTGAAGAATCCGCGCGACAACGGGTTAGCATCAGGAATCCAGTCGGCACCTATCGTCACCTTGTGACGGTCTTTCAGCACACCACTGGTGGCCTGATAACGCTTGGTAGTCTCGTTCACCATAGGGTAATCAAGTGCTCCCCAGCGCTGCATCACATAGTCCACACCTAAAGTAAGGCTGTTCTTGTGAACCAGCGAGACACCGGCACCGAAGGTAAAAGGAATGCTCAGTCCGTTAGGCACGCTGTCGGTGGAAGTGGTAGTGACAGAGGTCTGCGTATTGGTATTTACTATCGACAGACTGGCTTCGGCACCCAGCTTATGACCGATGCCCGCTATGGCACCGACAGTAAGACGGTCGTTTTCGTTTATCTTGCCTGTCCACTGGGCACCCAAGTCCAGCTTCCAGCTGTTGACATTGGTAGAATAGGTCTTCGTAAGCATGTTGGCATAGCTGTCATTGAAAACGGCTGATATGGTCTTGGTGTACTTTCCCCAGAAATAGGACATGTTAGCACCTATCGAAAAACCCTTGGCAAACTCCCAGCCCAATCCGAGGAAGGCCTGGCTGAAACCGCCACTGCCCGTATAGGTGTTATTGTAATAGTTGTCAGTAATCTTGGCATAACTGAACGTCTCAGGCTCGCCCACCCATTCTGCGTCATAGTAGCTATATCCGATATTCGAATATGGTATAACACCGATGCTGGCACCGAACTTGGGCAGTATGCGAAAGGCTGTTACTGCATAGTCAAAATCCGCCGTCTTGCTGTTCACCTTCTTGTTACCCTCTTTGTGGTTCGTAATCTGGCCTGATACGCCCATGTCGATTATCATGGTCAGAGAGTCGACGGCCGAGTAAGAGGCAGGATTGATGACGTTGGCTATCTTGCCGTCACGTATACCAATGCCAAGGCCACTCATGCCGCGATTGAAACCAGTAGACTGCTCGGCTATAACGCCCAGTCCGAACTGGCTGTATGGGGATAGCGTTTTGCTGATCTGAGCCGACGAAGACAACGTCAACAGACCTGTCAGCAGGCATCCAATAATTCGTTTTTTCATCTGTCCGTATTTAAACTTATCGATTTCGGTCTGCAAAATTATTGAAAAAAAACGAAATAAACGCACGATAAGTGGAAAATATAGGTTAATTTTGCATCGTGAAACATTTAAAAACCGTTTTTAAAGCTCTTTTAGGGTTCCTTCCGTTGTTTTTTTCGGGAGTCTGCACCAGTATATTCGCACAGCAATCAAGCGTTGAGGTCATACCGCCCGACCCGATGGACTCGGTGGAAATAAGCCTGCTGACCTGTCAGCCACACGACGAGATATACAGTCTCTATGGCCACACGGCCATACGCTACCACGACACTCGCAAGGGAAAGAAAGTCGATGCTGCTTTCAACTACGGAGTCTTTGACTTCAAGAAACCACATTTCGTGCTGCGCTTTGTATTCGGACTCACCGACTACGAGCTGGGAGCTTATCCTTATGAGCTCTTCTTGGGCGAATACCGACATTTTGGCAGCATGGTTACCGAGCAGGTGCTGAATCTGACCAACGAAGAGAAGCAGAAACTGCATGATGCACTTGACGAGAACCTTAGACCTGAAAACAGAATTTACCGCTATAACTACTTCTACAACAACTGTACCACAAAGGCGCGCGACATCATAGAGCGATGCATTAGCGGAAAGATAGAATACGCTGAAAGAGAGGAATTTAGTCCATCGTATAGGGATATGATTCACGACATGACGGACAATCATCCCTGGGCTCGTTTCGGCAACGACCTTCTGCTGGGCATCAAAGCCGACCAGAAGACCAACCGCCGGCAACAGGAATTTCTGCCATACAACTTAATGTACGACTTTGACCACGCACAGATTTACGAGAACGGACGCTATCGACCACTGGTAAAGGAACGACGTACGGCCGTCCCCGGCGGAGTACAGATGGTAAAGTCCGGCTTCCCACTCTCGCCATTCGCGTGCGGGCTGATTGTCTGCATGGCGGGCATGCTCCTCTTCATACTACAATGGCGTGGAAAACGCAGCTTCCTTATATGGGATATGCTGCTCATGGTCACCATTGGCACTATCGGCATTATTCTTACACTGATGCTCTTCTCGCAGCATCCTACCGTAAGTCTGAACCTCCAGATACTGCTGTTCAACCCGCTGCCATGGTTTTTCCTATGGCCAGTCATCAAAGGGAAGGCACAACATTATTGGGTACTTACTGTTATACTGATTGTCTTGTACTTCATCGGTTCACTGTTCCAAAGCTATGCCGAGGGACTCTGGAGTTTGGCATATTGTTTGCTACTGCAGTGTTGCATCCATCTTAAAAAACAGTCATAATGCGGAATCGTTACCTGTATATCACCCTGCTCTCGCTGTTAGGATTCAGTGCCGAAGCCACTGCTCAGGCCCTGGCTAAGACTCCGCAACTCGTAGTAAGCATAGCCATTGACCAACTACGCTCAGACTATCTGGAGACCTACGCCCCACTCTATTCCGAAGACGGATTCCGGCTGTTGCTTGCCAAGGGCTTGGTATATCCCAATGCCAGCCACAGCTTCACTCCCGTCGACCGTGCTTCGGCAACAGCTGCGCTACTCACCGGCAGCACACCGTACTACAACGGAGTAACAAGCACAGAGTGGCTCGACCGACAAACGCTGCGCCCAAGGAACATCGTCAACGGACAGCAAGGCTACTCCCCGGCACAGCTGCTGACGTCGACCCTGGGTGACGAGATAAAGATAGCTTTCAACGGATGGGCAAAGGTCTTTTCGTTTGCTACCGATGCTGAAAGTGCCATTCTTTCCGCCGGACATGCTGCCGACGGTGCCGTATGGACGGATAAT
The DNA here is from genome assembly GCA_002353485.1 of Prevotella sp. UBA2742. GTDB lineage: Bacteria > Bacteroidota > Bacteroidia > Bacteroidales > Bacteroidaceae > Prevotella. The sequence continues at coordinate 345,886 of DEJS01000010.1, read as the reverse complement.
GGCGCATGGAAGACTTCGCCGTACTACTCCTCTGACAGCAAGTGGCTAAACCAGTACATCAAGCAATACACCCCTTCCGATGATGCAAACCGCAACGTTACGGCGCTGGCTCTCAAATGTGTCGAACAAGCGGGCATAGGCAAGGATGACCATACTGACCTGCTTTGCATCAGCTACGCCATACAGCCTGACATCGTCGGATATCAGCTGATGGACCGCAACATTGCCGACCTAATCAAGGGAATACAGAGCAAACTGCCCGACAGTCGCATTCTGTACGTACTCACCAGCACAGGCACTGTGGCACCAGAGAGCAATGACGAAAACAAACGGTTCGGTATTCCCACAGGGAATTTCCACATCAACCGTGCTGCCAAACTTCTGAACATGTATCTGGGGGCCGTCTATGGCTCAGCCCACTATGTGGAAGCCTGCCATAGGAACCAGCTCTTCCTGAACCGCAAACTTATTGAGCAAAAGAATCTTCATCTGGGCGACGTACTGCGTCAGGCTCAGGAATTTGTACTTCAGATGTCTGGCGTACGTAATGTCTACACCAGCACACAACTGCTCACCAGCGACAGCCAGCTGTTACAGAAAATCCGCAACGGCTTCAACATTGACAAGTGTGGCGACCTGCTCATCGAGATAGCCCCAGGCTGGCAGCTGGTAAACGAAGACAACAACACGCAAAGCACATCGCGCATCAGCTACATTCCCTTCCCTATTATCTTCTATGGCACCAACATTGCGGCACAACGCATAGTGACGCCCGTAACGGCAGACCGCGTTGCTCCTACTGTGGCACGTGCCATACGTATTCGGGCCCCCAACGCATGCTCGACAGAACCCCTGTTCTGAAGAATAACATCTAAGCAAGTAAAGCGGAAAATACCAAATAATCCGACTTTTATGCAAGATTACGGATTTTTCTTCGTAATTTTGCACCCCAAATTATATTAATAAGGTAAACAAGTAAAGAATAAAGATATGAATTTCAACACGATTTTACGTTCGCTGTTTGGCGACAAAGCCTCTCGCGACAACAAACTTATCCGCCCCTTTGTGGAGAAGGTAAAAGCCGTCTATCCCGAGATGCAGAAGTTGTCGAACGACGAACTGCGCCAGCGCACCAAGCAGTTGCAGCGTCAGGTTCAGGACTCTGCCAACCAGCAGAAAGAAGAGATAGAGAAGCTGAAGGCTACCATTGAGGAGACCCCCATTGACGAGCGTGCCGACATCTTCGCACAGATTGACAAGCTGGAAAAGGAAGTGCTCGACATCTACGAGGACGCACTGAACGAGGTAATGCCAGAGGTGTTTGCCATTGTCAAGGAGACAGCCCGACGCTTTGCTGAAAACGAGGAGACGATTGTCACTGCTACCGACTTCGACCGTGAGCTGGCTTCCGACCCCCGTAAGGACTTTATTACCATCGACGGCGACAAAGCCATCTATCATAACCACTGGACAGCAGGTGGCAACGACCTGAAGTGGGAGATGGTGCACTATGACGTACAGCTCTTCGGCGGTGTCGTGCTCCATCAAGGAAAGATTGCTGAGATGGCTACGGGTGAAGGTAAGACGCTTGTCGCCACCCTGCCTGTATTCCTCAATGCACTGACGGGTAACGGTGTTCATGTAGTAACTGTCAACGACTATCTGGCTAAGCGTGACTCCGAATGGATGGGGCCGCTATATATGTTCCACGGTCTGTCTGTCGACTGCATCGACAAGCACCAGCCTAACTCTGAAGCCCGCCGCAAGGCTTATCAGGCAGATATTACCTTTGGTACTAACAACGAGTTCGGCTTCGACTACCTGCGCGACAACATGGCCATTTCGCCGCAAGACCTTGTACAGCGTGCACATAACTATGCCATTGTCGACGAGGTTGACTCGGTACTGATTGACGATGCCCGTACGCCACTTATCATCTCAGGTCCTGTGCCCAAGGGTGACGACCAGATGTTCGAGGAGTACCAGCCCTTGGTTGAGAAACTGGTGGGCGTGCAGAAGCAGTTGGCTACCCAGTATCTGGCCGAGGCTAAGCAGAAAATAGCCGAGGGTCAGGAGAAGAACGACAAGAAGCTGCTCGACGAGGGTTTCCTGGCTCTGTACCGTTCGCACAAGTCAATGCCTAAGAACAAGCCTCTTATTAAGTTCCTTTCCGAGGAAGGCATCAAGAGTGGCATGCTGAAGACGGAGGAAATCTACATGGAGAACAACAACCGCCGTATGCCTGAGGTCGTCGAGCCGCTATACTTTGTGGTAGAGGAGAAACTGAACTCATGCGACCTGACAGACAAGGGTACAGCCTGGCTGGCCCAGCAGGTCAACGACAAAGACCTCTTCGTGCTGCCCGACATCACCAGCCAGTTGTCTGCCCTCGAGGGCGACACGACGCTCAGCGACGAAGAGCGCATCAACAAGAAGGACGAATTGCTGCAGCACTATGCTGTACAGTCGGAGCGCGTCCATACCCTACAGCAGTTGCTGAAGGCTTACTGTATGTTCAACAAGGACGATGAATATGTTGTCATTGACGGCGAGGTTAAGATAGTAGACGAGCAGACGGGCCGTATCATGGAGGGTCGCCGCTGGAGTGACGGACTGCATCAGGCCGTCGAGGCCAAGGAGCACGTCAAGGTGGAAGCAGCCACGCAGACCTTTGCTACCATTACGCTACAGAACTATTTCCGTATGTACCACAAGCTGGCTGGTATGACGGGTACTGCTTCGACAGAGGCTGGTGAGTTCTGGGATATCTACAAGCTCGACGTGGTGGAGATACCCACCAACCGGCCTGTCATCCGCGACGACATGGACGACCGCATATACAAGACAGCTCGCGAGAAGTATCGTGCCGTCATTGAAGAGGTCGTACGTCTGCGCAATGCAGGACGCCCCACCCTGATCGGTACCACTTCGGTGGAGATATCTGAGCTGCTGTCTCGTATGCTCGACATGTATGTAAACCCAGAGACAGGCAAACGCGAAGGCATTCCTCATCAGGTACTGAACGCCAAGTTACACCAGAAGGAGGCCGACATCGTGGCTCTGGCCGGTCAGCAGGACTCTAATGGCAAAGGTGCCGTCACCATCGCTACCAACATGGCCGGTCGTGGTACCGATATTAAACTGTCGCCCGAAGTAAAGGCTGCTGGCGGTCTGGCCATCATCGGTACAGAGCGTCACGAGAGCCGTCGTGTAGACCGCCAGCTGCGCGGTCGTGCCGGTCGTCAGGGCGACCCAGGCTCGTCGTTGTTCTTCATCTCGCTGGAGGACAAGCTGATGCGCCTGTTCGGCTCAGAGCGTATAGCCTCTGTGATGGATAAGCTGGGCTTTAAGGAAGGCGAAATGCTTGAGAGCCCGATGATATCGAAACAGGTAGAGCGCGCCCAGAAAAAGGTCGAGGAGAACAACTTCGGCATCCGCAAACGCCTGCTGGAGTATGACGACGTTATGAACAAGCAGCGTACGGTGGTGTACAGCAAACGTCGCCACGCCCTGATGGGTGAGCGCATTGGCATGGACATCTCGAACACTATCTGGGACCGTGTGGTGAACATTATTGAGACACAGGACTACGAGGGCTGCAAGGAGCAGTTCATCAAGGTGTTTGCCATGGAATGCCCCTTCACCAGCGAAGAGTTTATCAACAAAAACCATGAAGAGCTGTGTGAAGAAGTGTTCCAGGTGGCCATGGGCAACTTTAAGCGCAAGATGGAGCACGTACAGGAGGTGGCCATGCCCGTCATCAAGCAGGTGTACGAGACGCAGGGTGCCGTTTACGAGCGTATCGTAGTGCCCCTGACCGATGGCCGAAAGATGTACAACATTCCCTGCAACCTGAAGGAGGCTTACGACACAGAGTGCCGCTCTGTGGTGAAAGAGTTTGAGAAACAGATTCTGCTACATATCATCGATGAGGCATGGAAGGAGAACCTCCGTGAACTGGACGAGCTGAAGCACTCGGTACAGAACGCCTCGTACGAGCAGAAAGACCCGCTGCTTATCTTCAAACTGGAGAGTGTCAAGCTGTTCGACAACATGGTGAACACAATGAACAACCGCTCTGTCTCTATACTGATGCGTGCCCAGATTCCCGAGATGCAGCAGGTGCAGGAAGCTGCTCCTGAGGAGCACACCCAGCGCCAGCAGTACACTGAGTCGAAGCAGAGCCTTACACAGGAGCAGATGACAGACCCCAACCAGGCAGCAGCAGCGGCACAGGACACCCGCGCCCAACAGCCCCGCACGCCCCTCATCAAGGACAAGCTGCCTGGACGTAACGATCCCTGCCCCTGTGGTTCTGGTAAGAAGTTCAAGAACTGCCACGGTCGCGGGTTGGTGTAGATGACAAATGACAGATGACAGTTGGCAGTTATGATTACCATTAACAATCTCAAGAAACAATTCGGCGAAACATGTGCCTGCGATATCCCCTCGTTTACGATTAACGATGGGGATATCCTGGGACTTGTCGGCAACAACGGTGCAGGCAAGACCACACTCTTCCGCCTGCTGCTCGACCTGCTAAAGGCCGACGAGGGCCATGTACTGATAGACGCTGTCAACCCTGCCGAGAGTGAGGAATGGAAAGAGCATGTTGGAGCCTATATCGACGAAGGGTTCCTCATCGACTTCCTCACCCCTGAGGAATATTTCTCCTTTCTCGGAAAGATATCGGGCATCAGGCAAAGCGAAGTCGACGAACGTCTTCAGCAGTTCGAACGTTTTGCCAGTGGTGAAGTGTTCGGACAGAAGAAACTCATCCGCAATCTCTCGGCAGGCAACAAGATGAAGGTGGGCATCATTTCTGCCCTACTGCGTCAGCCAAACACCGTCATACTCGACGAACCCTTCAACTTCCTTGACCCCACCAGCCAGGTGATGCTCAAGCACCTGCTGAAGGAGTATGTCCAGCAGACGGGTTCCACCATTCTCATCTCGAGCCACAACCTGCAGCATACCGTTGACATCTCCTCGCGCATAGCACTGCTTGAGCACGGACACATCATTCGCGACCTGCCCAACCACGACGGCTCTGCCGCCCAGGAACTGCAAGAATATTTTGGCGCAGAATAGAATACTCCGGGCAAAAGGTAGGTTTACTCCGAGCAAAAGGTAGGTTTACTACGGGCAAAAGGTAGGTTTACCTAAGGTATAAGCAGTCTTTACCTTAGGTAAACTTTTCTTTTATCTGACGGTCATGTGGAAACAGCCTTGCTTCACCTCATACTTGATGTAGCAGCGTTCTTCCTGACGCTTGTCGCGCAACACCTCAGAGAGCACCCACTTCAGCGTATCATCGCGCACTGGCTGTGTGACGGGATGATAGCGGTTATAGCAGATGTCGAAGGTGGTGCCGAAGAGATGACACGAGCGTTCGGTAGCATTCTGGTTGTGGCGCTGCAGGCGTGCCACATCGTCCATAGAGCGCAGTACGCTGGTGACTATCAGTTTGTTGAAAGGAATGCCTTTCACGTAAAGACTGTCGTAGAAGGCCTGTCCTATATCCTGCAGCAGAATGGCAGCACGAGGAACCAGATACGGAATGCTGCTACTGAGACGGTCGACATGGTAGTAAGGACTCTCGCCCACGTACACCAGTTCTTTTTTGCGTTTCTCTGCATCCTCACGGTTCTTCACCGGACGTACCCCCCAACGCTCGGCAGCCACAATCTGAACGCTCTGACTGTCGGGAAAAGCCGTCTTGTAGTTTGGCACAGAGCGTATAGGATGAACGTCGGACGTAATAGTCGGGATTTGTGGAACGGCAGGAACGGCAGTCGTTTCACGAGTCATTCTTGCAATATGCTTCCCCATAGCCAGCAGGGCTACGATAGTAAAAAAGCCCACGAAGAACCTCCGTTTGGTAAGATGCTTTCTTTGCTTCATCGTTTTACTTTTTGATACCATTCCAACAACATGCCTCGCGGAATGCCCCGACGTACCGCACTGTCGAGCACACGGCGTGCCTCTTCGCGACGGCCTAAGGCTATGAGCATGTCGACATGTGACACCACGTAGCCGGCATCGCCCGGTTCCAGCCGTTCAGCCTGCTCCCAGTCGTAGAGAGCTGCCTCCGTCTGTCCCATGTCGCGTTCCAGAATGGCACGCGAGGCATAGGCCACAGCCGAGTCGGGATGCAGTTCCACGGTCTGGTTCAGCTGGTCCAGAGCATCCTGCCGACGTCCCATCTGCTGCATGACATAAGCCAGCGACAGCCGTGCCTCAAAATGGCGTGGGGTCAGCTTCAGCAGGTCTTCATAGTCATTACGAGCCAAATCGTACCGACGCAGGTGCGTGTTGGCATATCCCCTATAGAACAGGGCCGCAGGATTATGAGGCTCATGCTGAAGGATGAGCGCATACTCGTCGATGGCATACTGCCATTGTTGCAGTTCCAGATTGGCAGCAGCCTTGCGCAGATGCAGGTCACTGGACCACGGCTGCGTGGCAATCAGACGGTTGAGCACTGTCAGCGAGTCGCGCCAGCGCTGATTGTCCTGGGCGTACGACGACTGATGCGTAGTCAGCGCAATACACAGGACTAAGCCTTTAAGATATAGTCTACAATCCATGCTCCAACCTCTTTGGTTCCATACTTTGCACCACCCTCAACCTGAATTTCGGGCGTACGCACATTGGCATCAAGCGATGCATTGACAGCACCACGCACGAGGGCACCTTCCTCTACGAGGCCGAAATGCTCGAGCAACATGGCAGCAGAGAGAATCTGCGCCAGCGGGTTGGCCAGGTTCTGCCCGGCAGCCTGCGGCCACGAACCATGGACAGGCTCGAACAACGGAGTATGCTCGCCCAACGAGCTGGAGGGTTGCAGTCCCATCGAACCCGTTATGCACGATGTCTCGTCAGTCAGGATATCGCCAAAAGTATTCTCCGTCACGATGACATCGAAAAAGCGAGGTTCCGTCAGCACGCGCATCGAGGCATTGTCAATGAACATATAGTCCGTCGTGACCTCGGGATACTGGGGTTCCATCTCCTGAGCTATCTGACGCCACAAGCGGCTCGACGCAAGCACATTAGCCTTATCGACCACCGTAAGGTGCTTCCTGCGCGCCATGGCCATCTCGAAAGCCACCTTAAGAATGCGTTCAATCTCAGGACGCGTATAGACGTCTGTATCGTACGCCTTGTCGTTGTCCTGGTATTTCTCGCCAAAATACATGCCGCCCGTCAGCTCGCGGATGACCACAAAATCGGCACCGCGTAACAATTCTTCCTTCAGTGGCGACTTGTGCAGCAGGCAGTCGAACGTGGCCACCGGACGCACATTGGCAAACAGGCCCAGCTGCTTGCGCATGGCCAGCAGCCCCGTCTCCGGACGCACTTTCAGCGTAGGGTTGTTGTCGTACTTCAAGTCGCCCACCGCCGCAAACAGCACGGCATCAGCCCGCATGCATACGTCGTGGGTAGCAGCGGGATAAGCGTCGCCACACGCCTCGATGGCGCAGGCACCCACCAGTGCCTCCTCGTATTCAAACTCGTGTCCGCACTTCTGGGCTATAGCGTCCATCACGGCCACACCTTGTTTCATAATCTCCGGCCCGATACCATCACCAGGCAAAACAGCAATCTTTAGTTTCATATTTTAAACTTTTTAGTAATTCATTTTGCAAAGTCATTCTCCACGATGTTCAGCATCTTGAAGGTAGCCTTGATGGCGGCTTCCGTCTGGTCGGCATCCAGCCCTCGGGTACGCAACAGCCCGTCGTGATAGTGCCACGAAATCACCGTCTGCACCAAGGCATCCGTACGTCCGCCAGGGGGGATAGACACCTGATAGTTGGCAAGGATAGGAAACGTGCGACCAAGGTACTTGCGATAGATAAAGCGCAGGGCCTTGACGAAGGCGTCGTACTGTCCGTCGCCCGTAGCACCAGCCTCATACTGCCGTCCGTTGATCTCCACCCGCACGTTGGCGCCAGGCTTCAGACCATAGGCCGTCGACACCTGATAGCTCACCAGTCGCACCTTGTCTTCAGAGCCGTCGTGTTTCAGCACATCGGCTACGATATAGGGAAGGTCTTCCTGGGTCACGATCTCCTTTCTGTCGCCAAGCTCCGTGATGCGCTGTGTGACGCGACGCGTCTGCTCCTGAGTCAGCTCCAGTCCCAGCTCCTCCAGGTTTTTGGCAATGTTGGCGCGCCCAGAATTCTTGCCTAAGGCATACTCCCGCTTGCGTCCAAACCGCTCAGGCATCAGCTCGTTGTAGTAGAGGTTGTCCTTCGAGTCGCCGTCAGCATGTACGCCCGCCACCTGTGTGAACACATTCTCGCCCACGATAGGCTGGTTGGGTGCCACGCTGATGCCGCTGAAGCTTTCCACCATTCTGGAGAGGTCGTTGAGCTGGCTCTCCACAATGTTGGTCTTGGCGTGGAACTGGTCTTTCAGGATAGCCTGTACGGAGGCCAGCGGAGCATTGCCACAACGCTCTCCCAGGCCGTTGACGGTGACGTGCAGTCCCTTGGCCCCACTGAGCACGGCAGCCAGCGAGTTAGAGACCGCCAAGTCGTAGTCGTTGTGGGCATGGAAGTCGAAGTGCACTTCTGGATAGCGCTTAATCATCTTTCGGAAGTACTCAATCACCTGCAGGGGATTCATCACGCCTAAGGTGTCGGGCAGCATGAAGCGCCTCACCGCCACCCTCTCTCCACACATTTCCGATAGCGCATCCATGAGCTGATAGACATAGTCGGGCGAGTCCTTCATACCGTTCGACCAGTCCTCCAGATAGAGGTTGACGCTCAGTCCTTTCTCATGTGCATAAGCTATCTCGCGACGTATGTCGGCAATATGCTCCTCTGGGGTCTTGTGCAGCTGATGGGTGCAATGCTTGAGTGAGCCCTTGGCCAGCAGGTTGATGACTTTACCGCCACAATCGGCAATCCAGTCTATCGACTTGCCACCGTCAACAAATCCCAACACCTCTACCCTATCGAGCTTGCCCACCTGGGCGGCAGCACGGCAAATCATGCTCACCGCCTCTTTTTCGCCCTCGCTGACACGAGCCGAAGCCACCTCAATGCGGTCTACATTCAGGTCGTGCAACAGCTTGCGCGCCATGACCAGCTTCTCGTGCGGCAGGAATGACACCCCGTTGGTCTGCTCGCCGTCGCGCAGCGTGGAGTCCATGATCTCGACGAAGGGCGGTATGCGCTGATAGCTGTTTACTTGTTGCGCTGTTCCCATTGTTCTATCTTGTCTTTGTTTTCCACCAGGAAGTCGATGTCGTCCAATCCGTTCATCAGGCAATGCTTCTTATAGCCGTTGATGTCGAAGTGCTCCTGCCGTCCCGTGGCCTTGTTGGTCACCGTCTGGCGAGGCAGGTCCACCTCCACCTCCATCTTGGGGTCTTGACGGATGCTGTCGAAGAGCTCTGCGAGGAATTCCTCGCTCACGACAACGGGCAGCACGAAGTTGTTCAGTTCATTATTTTTATGGATATCTGCAAAAAACGAACTGATGACCACGCGGAACCCATACCCCGCAATGGCCCATGCAGCATGCTCGCGCGACGACCCGGAACCGAAATTCTTACCTGCCACGAGAATACAGCCCGAGTAAGTCGGGTCGTTAAGTACAAAATCCTCCACCACACTGCCATCCTTACGGTATCGCCAGTCGCGGAACAAGTTGTCGCCAAAGAAACGCTCGTCTTTTGTCGTAGCCTTAAGAAAACGGGCCGGAATAATCTGGTCTGTATCTATGTTCTCCAACGGCAGGGGAACACATGTAGATGTTATAACGTTGAACTTTTGTTTCATAATAGTGTTCGTGGATCGGTTATTACTCCTGTTACTGCGGCGGCGGCTGCCACGAGGGGCGAGCAAAGGATGGTGCGCGAGCCGGGGCCTTGTCGGCCCTCGAAGTTACGGTTCGAGGTAGAGACGGCATACTTGCCGGCAGGCACCTTGTCGTCGTTCATGGCCAGGCAGGCCGAACAGCCGGGCTGGCGTATCTCGAAACCTGCTGCCTCGAGCACCTTGTCCAGGCCCTCCTCACGAATCTGCCTGTCTACTGCCCATGAACCGGGTACCAGCCATGCTACCACCCCGTCGGCCTTCCTACGTCCCTTGACGATGCCGGCAAAGGCGCGGAAGTCCTCGATGCGCCCATTGGTGCAGGCCCCTAGGAAGACGTAGTCTATCTTCTTGCCCAGCAGGCGTTCGCCGGCCTTGAAGCCCATGTAGTCGAGTGTCTTCCGGAATCCCGCCTCGGGCGACTTGGCCTCGGCAGCGGTCTGCGGAATAGGCTCGGTGATGCCGATGCCCATGCCGGGGTTGGTGCCGTAGGTGATGCGGGGCTCTATGTCGGCGGCGTCGAATGTCAGCTCCTTGTCGAACACGGCATCTTCTCCGCTCTTCAGCGTCTTCCAGTAGGTCAGGGCCTTCGTCCAGTCGTCGCCCTTGGGGGCATACTCCTTGTCTTTCAGATATTCGAAGGTCACCTCGTCGGGCGCGATGAAGCCGCCGCGGGCTCCCATCTCGATAGACAGGTTGCACAATGTCAGCCTGCCCTCCATCGAGAGGCTTCGCACCACCTCGCCGGCATACTCAACGAAGTATCCTGTTGCACCGCTGGTGGTCAGCCGGCTCATCAGATAGAGTGCCACGTCCTTGGCTGTCACGCCCTTCTGCAGCTGCCCGTCGATAGTGATACGCATGGACTTAGGCTTCTGCTGCAGTATGCACTGCGAAGCCAGGACCATCTCCACCTCTGAGGTGCCGATGCCAAAGGCCACGGCACCCATGGCGCCGTGGGTGGACGTATGGGAGTCGCCGCAGACGATGGTCATGCCAGGCAGCGACAGTCCCTTCTCCGGGCCCACCACGTGTATGATGCCGTTGTCCTTGGTATTCATGCCATAGTGTGTCAGTCCGAAGTCTCTGGCATTCTTTTCCAGCGCAGCCACCTGCCTGGCACTGACGGGGTCTTCTATGGGCTTGTCCTGATCGTGCGTAGGCGTATTGTGGTCGGGCATGCAGAATATCTGCTCCGGGCGGAAACACCTGAGCCCTCTTGCCCGAAGGCCCTCGAAGGCCTGTGGCGACGTCACCTCGTGGCAATAAAGGCGGTCAATGTACAACTGCGTAGGACCGTCGTCGACCGTCTGCACCACATGCCTGTCCCATATCTTGTCGAATAGTGTATTCATAGCTCTTAATGCTTAAACTTGTTGATACAGTCAATATATGCCTCTACCGATGCCGTCACGATGTCGGTATTGGCCCCAAAGCCATAGTAGAGACTGCCGTCATACTCCACCTGCATGTGCACCTTACCCACATCGTCAGAGCCTTTCGAGATGGCCTGGATGGTAAATTCCTTCAGCGTCATCTGTTTCAGAATGATTTTCTTCAGTGCCTTGATAGCGGCATCTACAGGACCGTTGCCCGAGGCTGCTGCCTCGAACTTCTGGTTCGATATGTCCAGGCCTATCGAGGCGACGCTCTTCACGCCCTTACCCGTGGTCACCTGCAGGAAGTCGAGCTTCACGGCATGGGCCTCGGCCGTGTCGGCACCGGCAAGCATCAGCACGTCGACATCGGTCACCTCCTTCTTCTTATCGGCCAGCTGCAGGAATTTGTCGTACACCTTGTCCAGTTTCTCCTCCGCCAGCTCCACGCCGTTCACCATCAGCCGGTATTTGAGTGCGGCGCGCCCGGAACGAGCCGTCAGCACAATGCTGTTGTCGTCGATGCCCACGTCCTTAGGGTCCATGATTTCGTAGGTGTGAACGTTCTTCAGCACACCGTCCTGGTGGATGCCACTGCTGTGTGCAAAGGCATTGCGTCCCACGATGGCCTTGTTGGGCTGGATGGGCATATTCATCAGGCTCGAGACCATGCGGCTCGTGGGATAAATCTTTGTAGTGTTGATATTGGTGTCGATGCCCAGGCCGTGGTGACACTTCAATATCATCGCTATCTCTTCGAGCGATGTATTACCGGCACGCTCGCCGATGCCGTTCACCGTCACCTCCACCTGGCGGGCACCGGCCATCACGCCGTTGAAGGTGTTGGCCGTTGCCATGCCCAGATCGTTATGGCAGTGGGTGGAGATGACGGCACGGTCGATGCCGTCTACGTGCTCCTTCAGGTATTTTATCTTCTCGTAGTACTCCTGCGGCAGGCAGTAGCCCGTCGTGTCGGGGATGTTCACCACCGTGGCACCGGCCTTGATGACGGCCTCTACCACACGGGCCAGATACTCGTTGTCGGTGCGCCCTGCGTCTTCGCAGTAGAACTCCACGTCGTCCACATACTTCTTTGCATACTTGGTGGCACGCACGGCACGTTCAATAATTTCCTCGCGCGTGGAGTTGAACTTGTACTTAATGTGCTCGTCGCTGGTGCCTATGCCCGTATGGATACGCTTGCGCTTAGCATACTGCAGGGCGTCGTTGGCCACGTCGATGTCGTGCTCCACGGCCCGCGTCAGCGCACAAATGGTGGGCCACGTCACAGCCTTCGAAATCTCGATTACTGAGTTGAAGTCGCCAGGACTCGACACGGGAAATCCTGCTTCAATCACGTCGACGCCCAACTGCTCCAGGGCCTTGGCCACCTGAATCTTCTCGATAGTATTCAGCTGGCATCCGGGCACCTGCTCGCCGTCGCGCAGCGTCGTGTCGAAAATAAACAATCTGTCGTTCATCTTAGTTCTGTTTTATATTGTGTCGTTAAAAAAAATATATGTTCCTGTCTTATGACTACGAAAAAAGCCCTTCACACTCGGAAGTGAGAAAGGCTCATATTTCGTTTGCTTTATACCTTCAAATTACATGCACGCCTTATCACTTCCGACCACTTTACGCAGTCGAATAATAATCAGCGAGCTAATCAGATTAAAATTCTTCATTTACTTACTTTTTGCTTGAATCGGGTGCAAAATTACACTATTTCCACGAAACAGCCAAACAAAAGGGCGACTTTTTTCATGCACCGAGTAACTTCTACGCAGTAAAAGGTACGAAAAAAGACTGTAACGAAAGACGGATTTTGGAGAATTAACGCAGAAAATGCGGGGCGTTTTCGTGACGCCCTGCATTTAGTGAGATAGGTAGTGACACTACCTAAATGAAAAATGTCCCCCAAATTGAGGGACATTTGGCGCTTACTGATACTTCATTACTGATGCTGTTCGCGCAGCAGGTCGTTGACCGTCTTAACGGGGTTGAACGTGGACAGGGGCACCTCTACGAAGACGGTGGACCAGTCGCTCATGGCTCCGTTCCACAGACCGGGCAGCTCCAGGGCCTGCAGCTCCTTGCCCGACTTGGACTTCTGCGAGATGAAGCCCGTGGTGGGGTCGACATACTTGGGCAGGTCGAACGGCTTTCCCTGATAGTCCTTCACTGCACATACCAGGTCGACGGGGTTGAAATGAGTACCCTTGGTGAACATCTCCATGTACTCCTTGTTCGACTTGTCAATCTGGCTCGACTCCAATATCTGCAGGCTCACGGTACCGTCCTGGTTATAGGTCAGGAACGGGCCGCCGCCAGGCTCGCCCACATTCTTCACCACGCCACAGACGCGCATAGGACGGTTCAGCTTCTTACGCAGATAGATTACCAGCTCTGCGTCCTCTAACTCCTTGATGTCCTGTTTCCGACAACATAGGTCTTGCTGAACGAAGCGAATAATGTCCTCTATCTGCTCATGCGTGTACTTACCTGTATCGAGCAGGCGCAGATAGTCGAAGGCTTTCTGCTGCAACGTAACAAGAACGCCTGCTATAATCTGCTTCCACTCTACTGTATCCTGCTTCAAACGGTCGGGCACTACGTTATCTATGTTCTTGACGAAGATGACGTCGGCATCGATCTCGTTAAGGTTCTCGATAAGAGCTCCGTGACCACCCGGACGAAAGAGTAGACTTCCGTCAGCGTTGCGGAACGGCGTACCGTCAGGATTGGCTGCAATAGTATCCGTAGAGGGCTTTTGCTCTGAGAAGGTGATGTCATACTTAATACCGTATTTCTGTGCATACAGGTCAGCCTTCTGGGCTACCTTCTGCTTGAACAGCTCCATGTGCTCGTGCGAGACGGTGAAATGGACATGGGCCTCGCCATTGGAAGCAGCATAGAGCGCAGCTTCTACCAGATGCTCCTCCATCGGGGTACGCGCACCTTCGGAATAGTTGTGGAACAGCAGCAGTCCCTTGGGCAGCTGACCGTAGTTCAGACCCTCAGCCTTCAGCATCTGGGCCGCTACGGCCTTATAGTCGCCAGCAGACATGAGCTCCTTAATGCCCTTACCACAGTTCTTCTGACACGCGGCGTCAAGTTCACCGTAGAAAGCAAACTTCTCAATGTTGTCAAAATACTTCTTCTCAAAGTCGGTCGTGGGCACATCGTACTTGGCATCCACAAAGGCAAACATGTCTTTAAACATACGGCTGGCAGCACCCGATGCCGGTACAAACTTCACCACCTTCCGGCCGGCATTCTTATACTGCTGCCAAGCTTCGATATACTGCTGACGCTCACCTGCCGTAGGGGCTACAATGCCCTTACCGATAGCAGCGGCAGCCTCCAATTTCAAAAAGGGGAAACCAGTTTTAAACTCGCCTAACTGGCGCTCGATTTGCTGTTCAGAAATTCCTTTTTCAGCAATTTGTTTCAGGTCTTGTTGTGATAGCATAACTTTATTGGATTTAATAGTTCCTTTTACTGTTTTGCAAAGATAATATATTATTTGAATTCAGCAACTACTCTTTAGGCATATTTAACGTTTCAAGTATGCAGAGCACATGTCTGCACAGCGCTCACCGTCGACAGCTGCCGAGACAATCCCCCCCGCATAGCCGGCGCCCTCGCCACAGGGGAAGAGCCCTTGCAGACGTATATGCATCAGAGTATCTGTATCACGCACTATACGCACAGGACTGGAGGTACGCGTCTCGACGCCAATCATTACTGCTTCGTTAGTCAGAAAACCATGACTCTGACGACCAAAATGCCGGAAACCTTCCTGAAGCCTGCGACCTACGCCCATGGGCAACCAGAAGTGCAGAGGCGAAGACAGAAGCCCCGGGGCATAGGAACTCTTAGGCAAGTCGTAGCTCAGACGTCCGTTCACGAAGTCTGCCATACGCTGCGCCGGTGCCGTCTGTTTCCGGTTACCTTGTTGCCAGCACATGCGTTCCAGCCGTTCCTGAAAGGACATTACCGACAATGCAGAGTTGTCCGGAACAGCAGCTTCCCTGCCTTCACCCTCAATTTGCATTTCCTCTTTCTGCACATCCTCCGGACGTATCTCAACCACCATCCCAGAGTTTGACCACTGACCGCCGCGGCTGGAGGGACTCATTCCATTGACAACAATCTGCTCCTTGTCAGTAGCAGCAGGAATTACAAACCCGCCAGGACACATACAGAAGGAATAAACTCCACGACCGTCAACCTGCGTCACAAACGAATACTCTGCAGCAGGCAGCCAACGGCCACGCCCTTTAGGAGAGTGGTACTGTATCTGGTCTATCAGTTCTGACGGATGTTCCAGTCGCACGCCAACGGCTATGCCTTTGGACTCAATGTCGATGCCTGCCTCTGCTAAATAGCGGTAGACATCACGGGCAGAGTGGCCTGTTGCCAATATAACAGGACCCAGGAACTCCTTAGTCACGCTATTGCCATTCATGTCGCGGCTTGTCTCACACAAGCACCCCACTACACGCTCGCCTTTTGTAATCAGGCGTGTCATCTTGGTCTGGAAATGTACCTCGCCGCCTGATTGCAGAATGGTGGAGCGTATATTCTCTATGACCCGAGGCAGCTTGTCTGTACCAATATGCGGATGGGCATCAGCCAGTATACGCGTGGAGGCCCCATGCTGGCAGAACACATGGAGAATCTTCTCTATCGAGCCTCGCTTTTTCGAGCGAGTATACAACTTCCCGTCAGAGTAGGCTCCTGCCCCACCCTCGCCAAAACAATAGTTGCTCTCTGCATCCACCATCTGTGTACGCCCTATCTGCGCAAGGTCTTTCTTGCGTTCGCGAACATTCTTGCCACGCTCTACTACGATAGGCTTTAGCCCCAGCTCAATGAGTCTCAATGCTGCGAACAGTCCGCCAGGGCCTGCCCCCACCACGATAACCTGGGGGGAATCAGTAACATCAGGATACTCTGTGTGCTGATACTCATCCTCCCGAGGAGGTTCATTGATGTAGGCACGTACCTTCAGATTGACATGGACAGTCCGCTGCCGGGCATCTATGCTGCGACGCAATATACGCACTGATGTCAGTGTACGCACGTCGAAACCATACTCCTGCGCGACAAACTCTCTCAGTGCCTGGGCATTGGCAGCAACATATGGTGTTACCCGAAGTTGATATTCACTTATCACTTCTCACCTCCAAACAGGTCGTTAATCTCCTCTATCTCATCCTCGTCGAACCACTTCGACAGCCGTTCACGAGCCTTCACCTGAATATCCGGGTCAACGTCTGTCCATACCTTCTTCAGTACGAACACAAGCACGCCCAAATCATCAGCCAGGCCTGCAATGGGGATAGCGTCCGGCACCACGTCGAGCGGACTGATCAGGTAGCCCAATGCCCCTATTATCATGGCCTTGTTGGTGGCACTTACCTTATCGCTCTGCAACGTATAATATAGGATGAGAGCTGCATACACCAGTTTTGCACCAGCACTCTTGGCGATACGCGCAATTTTCTCAACAAAGTCCTGCTTCGAGAACCTGTTTGCATAATTCATAAAATCGGGTAGTTCCATATTTATACTGTTTTAATATTAATTATCTACATTATTAAATACACTATCTAACAGCTCACGGCATTAACCTAACCACACGAATACCTGTGAAAGTAGGATGCTTGCGCAAGTAATAACGTAAGGACATGGGTTCCTCAACAACCTGGCGTCGAATCTGGGAGGCATTCAGCAGATGCAGTCCGTCACTGCGCCACACTGCAAACCCTAAGTGTGCTATATCCAGACCGGCCTTCGTACAAGTAATGGCCAGTATATCTCCATCCTTCACCGTCTGGCGCATCAGCGTCGTGTTCTGAATAGCATCCTTTGGAATGTAGCGAACCTTCTGCCCCGTCAGCAACTTTTCCTGAAGGCGTATCTTTTCCACCAACTCAGGGTTCTTTCTCAATGCCTTGTATGCCTTCGGATGTTCGCTCATATAGTTCACCTTGATGGTTTGTACGGAAGTATAAGGCGGGTTAGGCCCCTGTATATCAGCGACCAGCTTCATCTTGTGCTTGTCCCGAATCCAGTCGGAGAAGTAATGCAGCCGTGATGGATAGCCATTGATAACGCCCCCGCGATAGCGTAGCATACGAAGGGCTTCGATATAATCAGTCCACCCTTTTTTCCCCTTCTGCACACACAGTTTCAGCGCTGCAACAGTCTCCACGAGCGTAGTACAATCCAATTCACGCGTATTCACTACAAGCTGTTCCTCATCGTTAACCTCAAGTGTATGAGCCACGTAGGGTACTCCAATGAACTGGCGTGCCAGATCGAGCATAGTAGTCTTGCGACCAGCCTGCTTTAGTATGCGACAGACGGTCAGGCTATCCTTGCGGTCATACGTCACCTGCGCCTCTGCGCCCAAACAATGGAAACACGAAAGAATGAAAGCTACTACAAGTATCTTCATTCCCCACTTCACATTAATATAATATACAGCAGTCCTCATTTCAATTAATTCTTGAACTTTTTCCTATATTCCTTTCTCGGTCCGAAGTTCAGGCCGAAATAGAAGTTAAAATCGCCAAAGATGTTGTTCGCTGCAAAGCGTGACTTGTGATAGTTATAAGCCCTGACTATGGCCGATGCACCTGCATACCACTTGGTGTTGTTCCAAACCAGCCCAAAACGCCCTATGCCGTCTATGTTGAAGTTACCAAAGTCGAAGCCCTTGGCATTGTTCTGCTCGCTCTCAGAATAAGAATTCTTATAAGCCAATGCCATGGACAAGCTACTACAGAACAGCCAGTTGCGCGCAAACACCCAATTATAGGCATAGCCCACCGAGGCACTCACGTCACGATACTTGACGCTCTTGAAGTTAAAGCTGGAGTCCAACTGTACCTCCTGTCCTAAATGTTGTTTGGCCAAAGCCTCCAGCCGGTTATAGTCAAAATCGATATGATTGTTCAGATATCCCAATCCTGCCATCCACGAGCCACAGCTAATCTTTTGGCACGAACTCTGTGCAAAGGCCGCAGGATAGGAGAAATGCCGATAGTTGAAAATATAATACAGGTTAACTCCTGTAATACTTACCTCTAACCCATCGAAATCAATGCCTTCCAGAGCATGCGTATCTATATTGGAACCGAAGTCGACACTACGTATTCGATAGTCGTTCACCGTCCGACGAAAAAAGACGTCAGCTCCAAAACGGGCACTGTAGATGCTGGCGTCAAGCTCGAACTTCGGCTTTTTATGAAAGATGTTCAAGTTACGCAGGTCGATGGTGAGTCCCAGGAATATCCACCGCCAGCCAAAATAAGGTCCAATGCGAATGTCTGTCTGTGGTGAAAACGAGATAGACTGCCCGCCTTCACCCGTAGTACTCAGGCGGTAATAGTCATACGTCATAACGGACTGCGCCATCAGAGCCCAGTTATAGTGCTGCGGCTCCACATATGCCGTGTCCTGATCACTGAAAGCATCTATAAGTCGAGCTATCCACCCTTTGCGAGGTTGTTCCACGCGCAGCGAATCAGAAGCCATAGCGCTCATGCTCAGAGAAAATAGCATTAGTATGGTTAGCTCTTTGCACATGATGGTCAGAATTTGCCCAAGATACGGTCCAACACCCAGTTGACAGGAGTTGCCGAGACGCTGGTACAGTCACAAACGCTGATGCCTTGCAAATGCTCTATGACACTCTTAACAATAGGGTACTGTACATAAGGCGGATTGGGCACTGCTATGCTTTCTTCGCCATATGAGGTATGAAGCCGGATAGGCTGATAGTCGAATACGGAAAAGCTGACACTGCCTCGTTCGCCCACCACATCGATGCGATCTTCACGAGCTGACTCGTGAGCCACAAAACACCAGGAGCCAGAACCGGGCAAGCCATTCTCAAACTGGAAACAGGCACTCACAGAATCCTCTGCACTGTAAATGCCACCACGATTAGCGCAAAGACCTCGAGCCTCTATAATAACACCAAACAGTTGTTGCAGGAAGTCTAACTGGTGAGGAGCCAAATCGTAAAAATAACCTCCACCGGCCACATCGGGCTGCAGACGCCATGGCAACTTTCCATCCTTATAATAATCGTGTTCGCGTGGAGACTCGGCAAAGCGTAACTGTACGTTCACCACGTTGCCAATGACACCACGTTCCAGGATTTCCTTCACCTTCAGGAAGTAAGGCAGATATCTACGATAATATGCCACGAAGCAAGGAATACCAGTCTCTTCAGACACCCGATTCACACGCAAGCAGTCCTCGTATGCAGATGCCAACGGCTTCTCCACATACACCGGCTTACCAGCCTTCATTGCCATAATGGCATACGTGGCATGGCTCGAAGGAGGTGTAGCAATATATACGGCATTTACCTCCTCGTCGTCTATCAGCGCCTGGGCGTCAGTATACCACCTGGGCACCTTGAAACGCTCTGCATAACTACGTGCACGACTCTCGCTGCGGCTCATCACGGCAACAACACAAGAACCGTCCACCTCTGAAAAGGCCGGACCGCTCTTTTTTTCTACTACGTCACCACAACCGATGAAGCCCCACTTGATGATTTTCATATTAGCACAATTTGGCCACAAAGTTACGAAATAATTCTTAATTCTTCATTCTTTATTATTAATTTTTAGTACCTTTGCAGCATCAAAGCGCAAAACAATGGACAAACAACAAGATACAGACCTACTGAAAGCCCGCTCATACCGACGCGTTCTGACCGTTGGTTTCAGAACCTTTACCGAGCATTTCAGAGCCTTCTTCAAAGCCTCCTGGCAGATGGCTCTTCTCTATGCAATAACATGTGGTGCACTGGGCACTCTGACTGCTATCAGGATTCCGGAGCTAACGACAGCCATCATGCAGCAAGTCACTGCTTATCAAGGCGTTTACATAGAGCCATTATTACAATACTCTTCTAGCATCTTAGTATTGTTACTGCTACTTTTGCTATCTGTAACAACGCTGTCTTTAGGATCGGCTACCATATTGGCAAAACTCAAGGAACACAAGGACACGGGGTGCATTAGTACTCCACCGAGTTGGCTGACTGCCAGCCCACGGCTGATGGGACGAACCCTGAAGGGGGTGTTTGCCACGCTTCTGGTGGCGTTGCTGCCTTTCCTGCTGGTGTTGGCACTGATAGTGGTCATTGTCAAAACGCAGCCTGATATGCTGCACGGACGACTTATCACTGCCCTGACCACTGCGTTTATAATGTGCGTCGTCACTGCTGCCCTGGCACTGCCGCTGATGCATGTGCTGATGAAATATATCATGGAACCTCCTTGCTCTTTCCGGAAAACCCTGAGAAAGCACTATTCCTCAGGCATGCGCCATTGGGGCATGCTGTTTTTGGTATTTTTCGTAAGCACACTCACCGTCCAATTGGTGCAGCTGGTGGTTATGTTGCCTGCACACATCCTAAACATAGCCAGCCAAACGGCCTACTTGGGTCTGTTGAAAGGTGATCCGCTGGGGATGCCCTCATACATTAACACACTTACTTTCGTCACCTTTACTCTCTGTTGCTTCATTGCATTCTATGTAAGTCAGGTGATGCTTGTACACAACTATTACGCCTACGGAGCCATAGAAGCCAAGGAACAGGAGCGAAAGGAACTGGAAATAAACATCTGACCCCATATTATAGATAGCAAATGAGAAAAATACTTTTCATAGACCGCGACGGAACCATCATCCGCGAACCTGAGGACGAGCAGATTGACGCTTTCGAGAAGCTACACTTCGTACCACGCGCCATCTCAAGTCTCGTCTTCCTTCGTCAACATACGGACTATCTTTTTGTAATGGTCTCTAACCAAGACGGTTTGGGCACTGAGGCATTTCCCGAAGACACCTTCTGGCCCGTGCACAACTTTATACTCGACACGCTAAAGGGAGAAGGAATAGAATTCGACGACATACTTATTGACCCCCACTTCCCTCAGGACAATGCGCCTACACGCAAGCCCAATATTGGACTAGTAAAAAAATACATTGACTCTGAGGAATACGACATCAAGAACTCATTCGTCATCGGCGACAGAGACACTGATCGTAAATTTGCCGAGAACATAGGATGCCGTTTCCTCCAGGTAACCACCGACCCCAAAGAACCATTCAGCTCGACATGGGACAAAATAGCAGCTATCGCCTATGGAGGCGAGCGTAAGGCTGAACTGCGACGCACCACCAAAGAGACCGACGTATTCGTCAGTCTGGACCTTGACGGCAGCGGATGCTGCGACATTGAGACCGGGTTGGGATTTTTCGACCACATGCTGGAGCAGATTGGTAAACATGGCATGATAGACCTCACCATACATACCAAAGGCGACCTTAACGTAGACGAACACCACACCATAGAGGATACTGCCTTGGCATTGGGTGAGTGTATACTACATGCACTTGGCGACAAACGAGGCATTGAACGCTACGGCTACTGCCTGCCTATGGACGACTGTCTTTGCCATGCATGCCTTGACTTCGGTGGTCGGCCCTGGCTGGTATGGGACGTCCACTTCAAACGTGAACGCATTGGCGACGTACCGACAGAGATGTTCTATCACTTTTTCAAGAGCCTCAGCGATACCGCCAAGATGAACCTCAACATACGTGCCGAAGGGCAGAACGAGCACCACATGATAGAGGGCGTCTTCAAGGCACTGGCCCGGTCGTTGAAGATGGCCGTCCGTCGCGACGTCTATCACTTTGAGCTCCCATCCACAAAAGGAATCCTATAGAAGAAAACAAATATGTTCGACAAACAAACCTACATCCGCCGGCGTGCGGAACTGAAAAAACTGGTAGGCCAGGGCATCATCTTGCTCTTTGGCAACAACGAGGCCCCCTACAACTATCCCTCCAACACCTACGCTCCTATGCGCCAGGACTCTTCTTTCCTTTATTACTTCGGACAACATCGCGACGGCCTCGTAGGAGTCGTCGACATTGACAACGATAAAGAATGGCTTCTTGGCGACGACATTGATGTAGAAGACATCGTATGGATGGGGTTCACGCCCTCTGTTAGTGACTTGGGCGCCCAAGTCGGCATCAGTAATACGGCACCTCTCTCAGCACTCCGTCAGATTACAGACAAAGCCAATGCCACAAATACAAGAATCCATTTTCTTCCTCCCTATCGTCACGACACCAAGATAGCCATTATGGATTTACTTGGCATCCATCCATCCATGCAGAAAGAAGCCGCATCACTCCCTCTCATTCAGGCAGTTGTAAAGATGCGTTCCACAAAGGAAACGCAAGAAATAGCAGCCATCGACCATGCCTGCGACGTTGGCTATGCCATGCACACTACGGCACAGCTGCTCATCAAGCCCGGAGCGACGGAACGGTTCGTCGGAGGACAAGTGGACGGCATTGCACGCTCCTTAGCCAGCGGCACCAGCTTTGCCACTATATTCTCACAGCACGGCGAGATTATGCATGGTAATCCTTCTGAGGCGAAACTGGAGGCAGGAAGACTGGCACTCTGCGACGCAGGATGCGAGCTGGACGACTATTGCTCCGACCATACCCGCACCATGCCAGTCACTGGGAAATTTGACCAGCGACAACTGGAGATATACTCCATCGTGGAAGCTTGTCACGACTATGTCTTAGAAGTGGCAAAACCTGGTGTGAGATACATGGATGTACACTTTGCCGTATGCCGCATGATGACAGACCGTCTGAAAGAACTTGGACTTATGAAGGGCAATACCGAGGAGGCTGTCCGCGCCGGTGCCCATGCCATGTTCCTGCCCCACGGCTTAGGACACATGATGGGCATGGACGTTCACGACATGGAAGGACTCGGACAGATATACGTAGGCTTTGACGAGGAGACCCGTCCCAACCTGGAACAGTTCGGCACCAACTGCCTACGTATGGGACGCCGACTGGAGGAAGGTTTCGTGGTAACCGATGAGCCCGGTATCTATTTCATTCCCGCCCTCATTGACGAGTGGAAGACGAATGGACACTGCAAGGAGTTCATCAACTTCGAGAAACTGGAAACCTACAAAGACTTTGGCGGTATCCGCATAGAGGATGATGTCCTGATTACAAAGGACGGCTGTCGTTTCTTAGGAACGAAACGTATTCCCTATCATCCTCACGAACTGGAAGAATATATGAGTAATAATTAAAAATAAAAAGACAATGAGAAAGATTTTAACCCTCGCACTGATGGCAATGGTAGCTGTCGGTGCACAAGCGGAAGAGAAGAAAGAATCTGCCAACAAGAACAAACCCGTATTCACGGTGATCAAGGAGAATCCTATCACCTCTATCAAGGACCAGAACCGCAGTGGTACGTGCTGGGACTACTCTACCCTTTCCTTCTTTGAGGCGGAAATCCTGAAGAAGACAGGTAAGACCTATGACCTCTGTGAGAGTTTCGTCGCCAACAAGAACTATATGGACCGTGCCATTCAGGTGGTGCGCCTGCATGGTGACTGTCAGTTCTCGCAGGGCGGCTCTGCTTATGACGTGCACTACGTGCTGCAAAACTACGGTATCTGCCCAGAGGATGCCATGCCTTTCCCCGGTTCCCTCTATGGTGACTCACTGAATAATTTCAATGAGTTCTTCTCGCTGATGGAGCCATACGTGGAGGCAGTGTCCAAGAACAAGGCAAAGAAAATCTCCCCGCAGTGGAAAGTCGGTTTGCAGGGAATCCTCGACGCTTACTTAGGCAAGTGTCCTGAGAGCTTCACTTATGAGGGCAAGACCTATACCCCACAGACTTTCGCCGCCAGCCTTGGTCTTGACTGGAACGACTATGTAAGTATCACCAGCTATACCCATCGTCCTTTCTATACTGCCTTTGCCGTTGAGGTACAGGACAACTGGCGCAACCCATTGTCTTATAACGTACCCATGGACGAGATGATGAAGATCATTGACAATGCCATCATGAACGGTTATACCGTAGCATGGGGAGGCGACGTGAGCGAGCCTGGATTCACGCGCCAGGGACTGGCCTATGCCATTGACGACAAGAAGACACAAAGCCTTCAGGGCAGCGACATGGCCAAATGGCTAAAGATGACCCCTGCCAAGAAACGCGACGTCATCGACTCTCTCGGCTGCACCGTTCCTGAGATTGTCCCCACACAAGAGATGCGCCAGCAGCGCTATGACAACTGGGAACTCACCGACGACCATGGCATGCTGATCTACGGCATCGCCAAAGACCAGAATGGCAAGGAGTACTACATGGTAAAGAACTCTTGGGGCGAGAGTGGTGACTATAAAGGTATCTGGTACATGACCAAGACCTTCATCGCTGCCAACACGATGGACTATACCATCAATAAGAACGCTATCCCCAAGGATATCCGCAAGAAGCTCGGACTTTAAGTCTTATATACAAATGAGTTAGCCTGCCGGCTAACTCATTTGTGCTCTTTTCATTATAAACCTAAAACAAACTCTTCGAAATGACGACATTATGGAAAAACGACAGCGAGCTGTTTTCAATTGCCCGTACTGAGTTGTTTACAGCACTTGTGGGTGACGTGCTCGACAAGATGGGGTACCTGCACCAATTTCTTCCTCCACATATCAAGCCGTTACGTAACGACATGGTAGTCATCGGTCGTGCCATGCCTGTTCTGGAGGCCGACGTGTTTGCTGAACGCCGATTTGAGGACAGCCAAAGTGCAATGGCCGATAACCCCATCGTTGATGTGATGCGTAAGCCGTTCGGAATCATGTTCGAGGCACTTGACCAGCTACAGCCTGGCGAAGTTTACATCTGCAGTGGTTCGTCACCACGCTATGCTTTATGGGGCGGACTGATGTCCACCCGAGCTATTGCCATTGGTGCAGCCGGGGCTGTGGTCGACGGTTTCAGTCGTGACACCAACGAGATACTTCGCCTCGGATTCCCCACCTTCTCACAAGGGACCTATGCACAAGACCAAGGACCTCGCGGTAAAGTCATTGACTACCGTGTACCCATCGAATTCGGAGGCATTACCGTACGACCTGGCGACATTGTCTTCGGCGACCTTGACGGTGTCATAATCGTCCCCAAAGAGGCTGAAGAAGACGCCTTTGCAGGAGCCATAGAGAAAGCCCGAGGTGAGAAGCAGGTCAAACAGGCTCTGGAACAAGGTATGTCCACCGTAGATGCCTTTGCGAAATACGGAATTATGTAATGTGGAAACAACGAGATGTCGAATCATTGACACTTAGAAATATCGAAAAAACAATAGAATAAAGAAACATGAATGCATTCAGAATAGACGGCCAGCGTGCCGTGGTGACCGGCGGCGGATCCGGTCTGGGTTTTGGCATTGCCAAAGTATTTGTTGAAGCTGGTGCTGAGGTTATCATCATCGGCCGTAATGAGACGAAATTGCAAGAAGCCTGCAAACAGTTAGGCACCAAGTGCAGCTACCGTGCCTTTGACGTGACGAAACTGGACAAGATACCTGCCTTAGTAAAGGATATTGGTGCAGTAGACATCCTTGTCAACTGTGCCGGCGTACACCTGAAGAAATGGGCTCTTGATGTTACTGACGAAGAATTTCTCAGCGTTCTGAACGTCCACGTAATGAGTGTGTTCGCCCTGAGTCGCGAGTTTGCCCATCTGATGGTGGAACAAGGCCATGGCAGCATCGTGCTCATCAGTTCCATGACAGCCATCATGGGCATGGAGCAGGTGGTGGCTTACACCACTGCCAAGTCGGCCATCCTCGGTCTACAGCGCAGCCTCGTAGCAGAACTGTCTCAGAAAGGTGTGCGTATCAACACCATTGCGCCGGGATGGATTGACACGCCGATGTTCCATAAGGCCACCGACAACGACCCACAGCGTAAGGCAAACATCCTTCGTCGAATCCCCATGAAGACATTCGGCAACCCCGAGGACATTGGCTATGCTGCACTCTACCTTTCTTCACCCGCTGGAGCATATGTAAATGGCGTCTTTCTCCCTGTCGATGCAGGAGCATCAGAAGCATTCTAAGTTGGTCTATCGCTAATTCAAGACATCGAATATCCGTGGCATCAGAAATGAGAATGAAGAAAACGAATGTGCGCTGGACTGTAGTGGCACTGATATTCTTTGCAACGACAGTCAACTACATCGATCGCCAAGTCATCGGTCTGCTGAAGCCCTACATCCAGAATGACTTGGGATGGTCAGAGGCAGACTATGGCTATATTGTGACGTCCTTTCAGGTGGCCTATGGCATTGGCATGCTGGTATGCGGGCGCATGCTCGACTGGCTAGGAAGCAAAATAGGCTACTCGATAGCCATCATCGTATGGAGCATCGGTGCAGTGTTGCACGCCTTCTCACGCACCGTAACAGGCTTCTGTGCTTCCCGTGCCGTCTTAGGACTAGGTGAGGCTGGCAACTTTCCCGCTGCCGTCAAGGTTGTTGCCGAGTGGTTCCCAAAACGCGACAGAGCCTTTGCCACTGGAATCTTTAACTCTGGCACCACGGTTGGTGCCATCATTGCCCCCATCATCGTAACAGCCATCACGCTGCAGTGGGGCTGGCGCATGGCATTCATCGTCACCGGACTGCTGGGATTCGTCTGGGTCGTCATTTGGTGGCTGATGTACAGATCCCCCGAGTTGCACCCCAAGGTAAATGCCGAAGAACTAAGCTACATCCACTCTGAAGAACATTCTGAGGAGAAATCCGCTATCACTTGGCGACAGCTGTTCAGTCAACGCCAGACATACGCCATTCTCTTTTCACGTTTCGTCACCGACTGGGTGTGGTGGTTCTTCCTGTTCTGGACACCCGACTTCTTGAACAAGACGCATGGTGTCGACCTGCAGAGTACAGTGCTGCCGCTCATCATCATCTACACCATGGCAGACATCGGAGGCATCTGCGGTGGGCATGTGTCATCACAGTTCATCCGCATGGGACGCTCTGCCGACTTTGCACGCAAGACCACCATCCTTATCTTTGCCCTTCTGGTATTACCGCTGAATGCTGTGCCCCATATCCATAACTTGTGGGTTGTGGTGCCCATCATCGGACTTGCCACCAGCGCCCATCAGGCATGGGCCTCGAACATCTTTACCATCGTCTCCGATGTCTACCCTAAGCAGGTAGTGGGCTCCATGATTGGCATCAGCAGCGTAGGCGGAGCCGTAGGCGGTGCGCTGGCATCAACTTTTGTAGGACTCATCCTCCAATGGACGGGCAGCTACGAAGTCATCTTCATGATTGCCAGCATGATGTACCTGACGGCCTGGCTCACGCTGAAGCTCTTTGTTCCGATTCGTCAGATTCAGCTTT
This sequence comes from Prevotella sp. UBA2742, assembly GCA_002353485.1. GTDB lineage: Bacteria > Bacteroidota > Bacteroidia > Bacteroidales > Bacteroidaceae > Prevotella. The sequence continues at coordinate 318,365 of DEJS01000010.1, read as the reverse complement.
AAATAAAAACTTCAAAATATCGAAATATCCAAACTTCGAAACATCGAAAGAAATTAAAGAAACATGATCATCCAAAAGATTGAAACCTGGTGGGTACGTCGCGACAAGTGCCTGTTCGACGACAAGCGAAAAGGCAAGAGCGCAATGGACTGGGACGTGTTGGTGCTGAAGCTGAGCACCGACAATGGCATAGAAGGCATTGCGACAGCCCTGGCTGCACGCTCAGGCAATGTCACAGAGGCATACATCCACGACAACATCGCACCGGTAGTGCTGGGGCGTTCGCCCTATGACCATGAGAAGATTTGGCATGAGCTGTGGAACATCGACCGTCACCTGACGTTCTTCCCTGTCTATCTGCCCGGTCCCATCGATGTAGCCTTGTGGGACATTTGTGCCAAGGCAGCAGGTCTGCCCCTCTACAAATACCTCGGCGCTTACAGAGAGCAGTTGCCGGTCTACGCCAGCGGACTCTTCCACACCTCTGAGCAAGAATATATCGACGAGGCACTCTACTACCAAGAGCGTGGCATTAAGTGCTATAAGGTTCATCCCCCAGGTCCTGTCGAGACCGACATGCGTATCCACGAGAACCTGCGCAAGGCTGTTGGCGACGACTTTGGACTGATGAGCGACCCAGTAGCAGAGTACACCCTCGACGAGGCCATCCGTGTAGGCAGACAACTGGAACGTCTGAACTACATCTGGCTGGAGGAGCCCTTCCGCGACTTCGAATTGTACAAGTATTCCCAACTTTGTGAGGCCCTCGACATCCCCATTGCCGCCACAGAGACCACCCGTGGCTGCCATTGGGGTGTGGCACAGGTCATCAATCAGCGGGCTGCCGATATCGTGCGTGCCGACGTGTCGTGGAAGTGTGGCATTACGGGGACAATGAAGATAGCACACCTTGCCGAGGCCTTCGGCATGAACTGTGAGATACACACCACAACGATGAACTTCATGGACATCGTCAACCTACACGTATCGTGTGCCATCCGCAACTGCAAGTGGTTCGAGTACTTCGTGCCTGAAGAGGATTTCCAGTTCCCCATGAAAGGTCTCCTGCCCATCGACAGCGAGGGCAACATCACCGTCCCCAACGCACCCGGCATAGGAGTTGAACTCGACTGGGAACTCATCGAGCGCAACTGCGTGTCATACAAAGTCATGACCCTATAAACAGCAAACAAAAGGATGAAAGGCTATTTACGAAAGGACGGCAGGAAGGGTATTCGCAACATCGTTGTGGTGAGCTATCTTGTAGAGTGCGCCCACCACGTGGCAGCGCGCATTGCACAGCACTATCAGCAGGAAGATGTCCACCTGATAGGCTTCAGTGGCTGTGCCCCTAACGATTATGCTGAGCGCATGATGCAACAGCTATGCACCCATCCTAACGTGGGTGCGGTGTTGCTGGTATCGCTGGGCTGTGAGAATTTCCAGCGCCAGCGTCTGTTACAAGATATCAAGCAGAGCGGACGCAAGGGTCAGCTCATCGTTATCCAGGAGGAAGGCGGCACACGGGCTTCGATTGAGAAAGGCATTGCCATCGTTGGCACGATGCTGCATAAGATAGCCGACACACCACAGGTAGAGGTTACGTGGGGCGACCTCATGGTAGGTACTGTCTGCGGAGGCTCCGACGGCTATAGCGGTATTACTGCCAACCCCAGCGTTGGAGCCACTTTCGACTGGCTGGTTGACCATGGTGCCACGTGCATCTTCGAAGAACCAGGCGAACTCATTGGCTGCGAGACGCTGTTACGCGACAGGGCTGTCACTCCTGAATTGGGACAACGGCTCTATAACTGCATTGTAAAGGCCGACAAATACTATAAGCAGATGGGGCATGACAGTTTCTCTGCGGGCAATGCCACTGGCGGTCTGACCACCATCGAGGAGAAATCGTTAGGCTCCTACTGTAAAAGCGGTTCCCGACAGATTCAGGGACTCACCTACCCCGGCATACGCCCCGACACTCCCGGTCTATGGATGATGGATGTGGTGCCCGACGGTGAGGCACGCTGGGGATTCCCCAACATCAACGACAACGCCGAAGTCATGGAGATGGCTGCCTGTGGCTGTCAGATGGTACTCTACACCACCGGCCGTGGTTCTGTAGCAGGCTCTGCCATCGCACCCGTCATCAAGGTCTGCTCAAATCCTGACACCTACGCCCGCATGACAGACGATATGGACATCAACGCAGGAGCCATCGTCACCCAAGGGCTTAGCTTCCAGCAAGTCTCCGAAGAGCTATTGAACTGCATCCAGCAGACGGCAGACGGCATCGCCACCAAGTCTGAAACTCTTGGACATCGTGAATATAGTTTAGGCTACAAATCGTTCCACTGCATCAAAATGTGTTAAAATTTCAGCCTTAAAGACCATTATATTGTTTTTTATTCGTAACTTTGGCGCGTATTGTATGCTGATGACTACCAATACCCCCTTGAAGCGACAGAAATAAAAAACAAAATATAAATGCAATTTAAATGGAATTACGAACCACCTACATCCGAAAGACTACAAGCGGCTAAGGAACTGGCCGAGAAGATAGGCATGAGCCCTATCCTCGCTGGCCTGCTCATTCAGCGCGGCATCAAGACCGAGAGTGCAGCAAAACGGTTCTTCCGTCCTATGCTCAACGAACTGATTGACCCGTTTCTGATGAACGACATGGACGTTGCCGTAGACCGCCTGAATGACGCCATGGGCCGCAAGGAGCGCATCATGGTCTATGGCGACTACGATGTAGATGGTTGTACGGCAGTAGCTTTGGTGTACAAGTTTCTGCAGCAGTTCTATTCCAATATGGAATACTATATCCCCGACCGCTACGAGGAAGGATATGGTGTGAGCATAAAGGGAATTGACTATGCTGCTGAAGCGGGTGTAAAACTCATCATCGTGCTCGATTGTGGAATCAAGGCAATCGACGAGATAGCCTATGCCAAGGAACGTGGCATCGACTTTATCATATGCGACCATCACGTCCCCGACGACGTGATGCCACCGGCAGTGGCCATTCTCAATCCTAAGCGTCTGGACTCGTCCTACCCCTACCACCATCTTTCCGGTTGTGGCGTGGGCTTCAAGTTCATGCAGGCCTTTGCCAAGAACAACGGTATTCCCTTCTCGCGTCTCATACCGCTGCTCGACTTCTGTGCTCTCAGCATAGCTGCCGACCTGGTGCCTATCGACGGCGAGAACCGGACATTGGCCTTCCACGGACTGAAGCAGCTTAACCAGTCGCCATCCACAGGCTTGAAGGCCATCATCGAGATTTGCGGTCTGACGGGCCGCGAACTGACCATGAGCGACATCATGTTCAAGATAGGTCCGCGCATCAATGCTTCAGGGCGTATGCAGAACGGCACGGAGACCGTGACGCTACTGGTAGAGAAGGACCTGAAGAAGGCCTTGATGGAAGCCACCCGCATCAATGAGTATAACGACCAGCGGCGCGACGTGGACAAGCAGATGACTGAGGAGGCCAACGAGATTGTGGAACGCCTGGAGAGTCAGCAGCACATGCAGAGCATCGTGCTCTACGACGAAGGATGGAAGAAGGGTGTTGTGGGCATCGTAGCCTCTCGCCTGACGGAGCTGTACTTCCGCCCTACTGTGGTACTGACCATCATCAATGGCATAGCGTCAGGCTCGGCCCGCTCTGTGGCCGGATTCGACATATATGAGGCCATAAAGTCGTGCCGCGACCTGCTGGAGAACTTTGGCGGCCACACCTACGCCGTCGGACTGACGCTGAAGCAGGAGAACATACCCGAGTTCCGCCGGCGCTTTCAGGAGTACGTGGCTGCCCACATCATGCCCGAGCAGACGCAACAGACGCTGGACATCGACATGGAGCTCGACTTCCATCACATCAGCAAACGACTGCTGAACGAGCTGAAGAAGCTGGCCCCTCACGGACCTGGCAACGAGAAGCCGCTGTTCCTCACGCGCAACGTCTACGACTACGGCACGTCGAAGGTGGTGGGCCGACACCAGGAGCACATCAAGCTGGAGCTGGTAGACTCCAAGTCGGCCGTGGTGATGAACGGCATAGCTTTCGGACAGAGTGCTGCTGCACGCTACATCAAGAGCAAGTGCAGCTTCGACATAGTATACACCATCGAAGAGAATGCCTATAAACGAGGTGAGGTGCAGCTGCAGATAGAGGACATCCGACCCAGCGAGGATGAGTGACTACCGGCAGATACTCAAGCAGTACTGGGGCTACGATAGTTTCCGTAGCATCCAGTATGACATCATCGAGTCCATAGGCAGCGGTCACGACACACTGGGCCTCATGCCTACGGGCGGGGGCAAGAGTGTCACCTTTCAGGTACCTGCCTTGGCCAAGGAGGGAGTGTGCATCGTCATCACACCCCTCATAGCACTGATGAAAGACCAGGTACACCATCTGCGCCAGCTGGGCATACAGGCTGAAGCCATATACTCCGGCCTGCAGCACGACACCATTCTACGCATCCTTGAGAACAGCATCCTGGGCAACACCAAGCTGCTCTACATCTCGCCTGAGCGACTGTCTTCGCAGCTGTTCCAGAAGAAACTGTCGCACATGCGGGTGTCGTTCATCACCGTCGACGAGGCCCACTGCATCTCACAATGGGGCTACGACTTCCGCCCCAGCTATCTGGAGATAGCTACCATACGCCATCTGCTGCCCAATGTTCCCGTGCTGGCACTGACAGCCACTGCCACTCCCAGGGTAATCACCGACATCTGCGAAAAGCTAACTCTCAACTCTCATTGCGAAGCCACACTCTCGAAGAGAGGGCTCTCATTGCGAAGTCATACTCCCCAAGAAAGAACTCTAAACTCCTTCCGCGTCTTCAAGATGAGTTTCGAGCGCAAGAACCTGGCCTATATGGTCAGGAATGCGCTGAACAAAGACTTCGAGCTGATACATACGCTCGACGGACAGCCAGGCTCGGCCATCGTCTATGTGCGCAGCCGGCGGCATGCCCGCGAGATAGCCCAGCACCTGACCGACGCCGGACTCAGCGCCACCTTCTACCATGCCGGTCTGGAGTCTGCCGAGAAAGACCAGCGCCAGCGCGACTGGCAACACGACCGCGTACGCATCATGGTGGCCACCAATGCCTTTGGCATGGGCATCGACAAGTCTGACGTCCGCACCGTCATACACTACGACTGTCCTGACTCGCTGGAAGCCTACTTTCAGGAGGCCGGACGTGCCGGACGCGACGGACAACCCGCAAAGGCAATCCTGCTCTATAACAACAGCGACCACGCTAAGCTGATGAAGCGCATCGACGACACCTACCCGCCACGCGACTACATCAGGGACGTCTACGAACACCTGGCTTATTACTACCAGATAGCCACCGGTGACGGCTATGGGGTGAGCCACGAGTTCAACATCGACGAGTTCTGCCACCGCTTCCACCACTACCCCATACGCGTTCACTCCGCCCTGCTCATTCTGCAGCGGGCAGGCTACATTGACTACGATGCCGAGGCCGACAACCAGGCCCGACTGCGCTTTCTGGTAGGACGTGAAGACCTCTACCGGCTAGACCGTGTCACCCCCGACGAGGACCGTGTCATCATTGCCCTGCTGCGCAACTACGGCGGGCTGTTTGCCGACTATGGTTACATTGACGAGAGCTTTGTGGCCCAACAGGCCGGCCTCAGCCAGCCTCAGACCTACGACGTGCTGAAGGCCTTGTCACAGCGACGGCTCATCAGCTTTATACCCCGCAAGCAGGTGCCTTACATACGCTACCTGCAGCGCCGCGAAGACAAGGAGCATATACAGCTGCCACGCCAGATATACGAAGACCGGCTGAAGCAGTATCGCCAACGCATTGAGGCCGTGCTTCGCTACGCCCAGTCCGACGACAAGTGCCGTTCAAGACAGCTGCTGGAATACTTTGGCGAGACCGGCGCCAAGGACTGTCACCAATGCGACATCTGTCTGGCCGACGAGGGGCGGCTGGTCACTAAGGAGGGCCAGAAGGAGGCACGCCAGAAGATTCTCGACCTGCTTGCCGACCGCCAGCAACACCATATAACAGAGCTCCTCCGTCTTCATATTCCGACGGAAGAGCTCGATGCCGCCCTCAGGTATTTGGTACAGGAGGAATATGTCCTCCACGACGGCGGAGTTATTGAGAAAGGCTGACAGCCTCCTGCAGGTCGTCATGTATGATGCCGTTCGTAGCCACCACACTGTCGCCCTCCAGGAAATAGTCTTCCCCACCGTAGTCAGTCACCCGGCCACCAGCCTCCTTCACTATCAGCGCCCCGGCCATGAAGTCCCACTGCCCGATGTAACGTTCAGCATATCCGTCCAGTCGGCCGGCAGCCACATAGCACAGGGCGATGGCGGCCGAACCTATCATACGAATGCTGCCCACGTTGCCATAGAAACGGTCTATAAGCTGCTTAATGACAGGCTTATAGGCATCGCTATTATAGGGCAGTTGCAGACATAGCAGGGCGTCGTTAATACCGCACGTACCCACATGCAGCGGCCGCCCGTCCACATAGGCTCCACCGTCCTGCCAGGCATAGAAGCACTCGTCGCTCACTATCTCGTAGACCACGCCCAGCAGCTGTTTCCTACCCCTAATCAAGGCTATCGACACGGCGTATGGCGCAAAGCCGTGTATGAAGTTCGTGGTGCCGTCCAGTGGGTCCACCACCCATACGTACTGCTCGTCGGTACGACCGGCCGAGCCTTCCTCGGTAATGAAACCCGCCTCGGGCAACAACTCGCGCAGGGCCTTGACCACGCGCGCCTCAGAGCCCTTGTCTACGTACGACACGTAGTCGTGGGCGTGCTTGCGCTCCACCTGCTCCGGAGAGAAGCCCTGGCGTTCCTTCCTAATATAAGAACCCGCCTCGCGGGCAACATCACACACGAGGCGGGTTAACTCTTCAAGATTCTGCATGAAAATCTATCAACTGTCAACTAATCCTCCTGATACTCGGGACGCAGTTTGCGAACGGTTTCGCCGGCACGCCACATCTCCTGGTTGCGCATGGCCTCCAGCTCCTTCTCCAGACCCTGACGGTAGTCGGGCTTCGAGTTGGCATCGATGGTAATCTGGGCCTCGTTGCCGGTCTTCACCGAGTAGTAGAGCCACTCCATGACGGGCTTGATAGCGTCATGGAAACGCGGAGCCCAGTCCAATGCACCACGCTGTGCGGTGGTCGAGCAGTTAGCATACATCCAGTCCATACCCTTGGCACCAAACAGCGGGCCAAGGCTCTGGGTCAGCTCCTCTACGGTCTCGTTGAAAGCCTCAGAGGGAGTATGACCATTCTCGCGCAGCACCTCATACTGTGCCAGCAGCAGACCCTGAATGGCGCCCATCAGACTTCCGCGCTCACCCGTCAAGTCTGACGTTGCCTCACGCTGGAAGGTAGTCTCAAACAGATAGCCGGCACCGATACCGATACCGAAGGCCAGCGTCTTCTCCTTTGCCTTGCCCGTGGCGTCCTGATATACGGCGTACGAGCAGTTCAGACCACGACCCTCGCAGAACATAGTGCGCAGGCTGGTGCCGCTGCCCTTAGGTGCTACCATGATGACATCGACATCCTTCGGGGGTACTACACCCGTGCGGTCGCTCCAGTTGATGGCAAATCCGTGACTATAGTACAGTGTCTTGCCAGGCTTCAGATACTGCTTGATGGTGGGCCACTGCTGCATCTGACCTGCGTCCGAGAGCAGCATACACAGGATGGTACCCTTCTCGGCAGCCTCCTCTATCGAGAACAGCGTCTTGCCGGGCACCCAGCCGTCAGCAACGGCCTTGTCGTACGTCTTGCCCTGACGCTGACCTACGATGACGTTGAAGCCATTGTCCCTCAGGTTGCAAGCCTGACCAGGTCCCTGTACGCCATAGCCGATGACGGCTATTACCTCGTCCTTCAATACCTCACGTGCTTTCTCTAATGAGAACTCCTTGCTGGTGACCACAGTCTCGATGACGCCACCAAAATTCATTTCTGCCATAATACTATTTGTTTTATTTCAACTATTAACAATTTAAATCGGCTGCAAAGATAACTATTTGTAAGCAAACAACCAAATATTATCTCTTTTTTATACCAAATTAACCTAAAGTCTACCAAATATGTATGCGCTGGGCGGGAGCAAGGTACAGGCTGCAAAATAATTCCGTGCAAAAAAGAATTGTAGCATTGCTACACCACACCCTGCACCTTTAGGTCAGAGATTGCAACGCCACACTCTACACCTTTGGCACGCTGGACTCCCGTTTGCGAAAAAACACACCGGTCAGCATGGTCGTAAATATAGTAAACAGGGGCACAGCCAGGCAGACGTTTGTGTTCGTTCTTTTAGAGTCTCATTCCCAGTGAAGCATTGACAAACCAGTCGTTCAGCTTCACAGTGTTGTTGTCCATGCTGTGTTTGAATTGGTTCCACTGACCATGGATGTTCAGGAAATACCTGTTCCAGTTGTAGGTTATAGAAGCACGTGCATCCAGATTGAAAGATACCTTGCCATGGCTCACGACTTCTTTCGTCTCTTCCAGCGTCACGTCATCCGCCCACGAAAGGTTTTCTATATCGTCTGGGTAGGCCTTCTTCCCGTTTTTCAAATTTTCTTCTTCAAACAGGAAGATGTCATAGTTTGACTCGTAGAGTGTCAATTTCTTTCGGTTGTAGAACAACAGCATCGGCATTGCTGTGACATTGACCATCAGGTTCTTCACGGGAACCCAGTTATAGGAATAGCCAACGCCTATACCGCCTTCCTGAACCTTCAACTTTCCCGTATTGCCCATTGCCTGGATGATGGGAGCGTTCTTTCGCTGAGAGAAGTCGATATTGGACTGATACCACATAGCGCCAATCATCAGCGAACCTGCCGAACGAAGCTGTACGGTAGCCTGGTCGTAGGCAGCAGCATAGGAGAATCGCTTGCCATTAAGCATGTAGTAGCCATCCAATATAAACGTATTGATGCTAATGTCGTCCAGAGCTCGGAAGTCGTCTATATGCTCATTGAATTTTTCATACTCATCCTCGCCCCATAAGTCGACTGTCAAATTCTTGGTGTCCAGGCTGCGCGTACGCAGATAGATGCCGTATCGGGAGCCGGTGGCACCTATGGAGAAGCTGTTTCCGTTGCTTTTCGACAGTGCAATGTTATACCCCAGTCCGTAGCCTCGATAGCCCACCCACAAGCCAATGTTATATGTGAATCTGGGCTTAAAGGTTGATTTCATGGAATAGTGTCCTATATAGCCGTAGCTGGCCAGGACCTCTTCACCTATAGTTGACTCTACATTCATGTCCATGTCGTTGAGGTGGTTTTTCAGCACCAGCTGCCAAGGACGTTCTGGCACATAGATGTAGCGTTTGTCGATACCCCTGGTGGCCAATGTGTCAATGAATGCTCCTACTTTGTTTACGGTCCTGACCAGCCAGGGCTTACGTTCTTGGGCGACAGCCGCAGACAGAGATAGAGTCAAGGCTATCAGAAATACACTGATTCGTTTCATATTCAATTCTTTTTTCGGTACAAAGGTAATAAATCCATATTAAAAAACAATCGTTTATACCAAAGAAACTTCAAATAAGCTACACGAAGGCCGCCTTGGCAGGCTCACTTCGAAACCTGTCTTGGAATATGGCCGATACGTCAGTACAGGAAGAAGTGGCCTCCGTCGCTATGACAGTAGCGCTGCAGCAACTGCTGGATGTAGCGGGCATTGTCGCTGACGCGGTCGCGACAGCCGTCGTAGCCGTTGATGAGCACCACGAGGTGGCGCGTCTGGAGGGTAATCTTGGTACGCTCGTTGTCGCTGGTGGGCGTGCCTACCCCACCCTGCTGGTCGCGATAGACGGGCAGGCCGTGGATGTTGATCATGCCGCGGCCAATGCCCTCGTAGGGTTCTCCCTCGCGGCCGATGCCGAGGGTCAGTGTGTCGCCCACGAACTTGGAGGCGTCGAAGCCGCCAATGCTGTAGCCATAGACGATGGAGGCGAGGTTGATGAGGTCGACGAGGGTGTCAATCTGATAGAGTGCCTTGCCCTGCAGGACACGGCGTATGAGTGCCTCGGAGGCCGGTCGGTAGCGCGAGGGGTCTTTGCCGCAGGCCTTATACACCCGGCGCGTGGCGGCTATGGAGGTTATCTGCTTCAGGCTCTCGGTGGTCAGTGTGCCGCGAAAGAGTTCCTCCTGCTGGTGTATGGCGTCCCACAATGGTTGCGAGAAAGGGGTGTTCTGCACCTCGGCTTCGACGCAGGCGCCCACGAAGTCCGGGCATACCGACGATATCTCTGGCGAAACGATGATGTTCATGGCTGGGTGAAGGTTACCTTGGCACGGCAGGTCTCGGTGCCGTCGGTACGGACGATGCGTATGCAGTATGCGCCGTCGGCCGACTGCTCGCGATAGAAGCTCAGCGTGTCGCCGGCATGGGCCTCGGCCACGTAGGCTATCTCGAAACGACGGATGCTGTGCTCTCTGTACCACTCCAGTGGCCACAGGTCGAGTACGTGCTCGATATACTTGACGCTGTTGATATGGCCGTTGATGTCTACATCGTTATAGTAGGTGTCGATGGTGCGCACGAGTTCTGCCTGGTCGCTCATCTTCACTCGCCCGCCCTTGTCGATGGGGCACGGCTCGTCGCCGACTATCCACTGCTCTATGGCTCCGTTGTCGATGGCATAGATGTCGGTGGGCTGGCGCGTCTCGGTGTCTATCATGGCCCAGATGCTGCGGCCATAGCCGTAGATGTGGCCGTCGTGTCCGACGACAGAGAAGTTGCGGCTGGTGAAGTAGCGCATGGCCGACTCTACCCATGTCTCGACATTGAAGCGGGTGTACTGCATGGGCATCTCGGTCATCTCAATGGCCAGTCGCGACAGTACCCACGAGCGGTGGATGGTCATCAGGTACTGCATGCCAAAGCCGCGGGCCGAGGAGTGGAAGTCGGCAGCGTTGAGCATGTGGTTGCCCATGTGTCCCATGAAGAGTCGGCCTGAGTAGTCGCAGTGGAACGGCTCGGCCATGAATTCGTAACGTCCTACTTTATCCATTATGCATTATGAATTATGGATTATGCTTTATTATGCTGCTGCTCTCTCTCTTCCAAGAACTCGCTGACCTGCTCCTGCTTGGCACGGGTGACGGCGATGCGGCCCGAGCGGGTGTACTGGAACACGCAGTCGAACTCGTTCAGTGCATAGTAGAGCGAGAGGATGTCTTCGGTCTTGCCGTTCTTCATCACGATGACGTACGTGGGGTTGACCTCGGTAATGGAGGCCTCGTGACGACGTATGGTGCGCGAGATGTCGGAATTCTCGAGCACCTTCTTGGTTGACAGCTTGTAGAGTCCGGTCTCGCGGATGAACAGCTGGTCGTCGGTGAAGTAGTTGGCCTTGATGACGTCTATCTTCTTCTCTATCTGGCGCGTTATCTTCACTATCTGGTCTTCGTCGCTCCAGGCTGTGATGGTGTACTTGTGGACACCCTCTATGCTGCTGGCCGACACGTTCAGGCTCTCGATGTTGACCTGACGGCGGGTAAAGACGGCTGTAATCTGGTTCAGTATACCGGCTATATTCTCCGAATACACCAGCAGGGTATATAGCTTCTTGTTGTCTTTCATCTTTGTCTATTATGCGGTAGCAAATTCATCATTCTTCACTCTACACTTCCAGCATCATGTCGTTGACGTTCATTCCCGGCGGCGTCATGGGCAGCACGTCGTCGTCTTCCTTGATGGCACACTCCAGGATGAAGGGGCCAGGGGTGGCGAGCATCTTCTGGACCGCTGCGGCCAGGTCGTTGCGGTCGGTGACGGCCTGATAGTCTATGCCGTAGCCCTGGGCTATCAGCTGGTAGCAGGGGTTCAGCATCTTGGTGAACGACTTGCGGCGCATCCAGAACATGTCCTGCCACTGGCGTACGTTGCCCAGGTAGTTGTTGTTCAGCAGTATCATCTTGACGGGAACCTGCTGCTCCATGATGGTGCCCAGCTCCTCGATGCACATCTGGAAGCCGCCGTCGCCCATGAAGCAACACACGGTGCGCTCAGTGCCGAAGGTGGCACCGATGGCTGCGGGCATACCGTAGCCCATGGTGCCAAGGCCGCCGCTGGTGCAGATGCTGCGCTTCACGGGATATTTGAAGTAGCGCGTGGCAAAGAGCTGGTTCTGACCGACATCGGTGACCAGCACGGTGCCGCGCGGGGCCTGCTCGGCCACGGCATTGACCACCTCGCCCATGAGCAGCGGACCCTGGACAGGATGGATGGCGGGCTCGATGACCTTCGTCAGCTCCTTCCTGTTCAGCTCGCCGAACGACTGGCGCCACTCGTGGTGCTTGTTCTTGTTAACAAGGGCCGTCAGAGCCGGAAGCGACTCCTTACAGTCGGCCACCACGGCAACGTCCGTCTTCACGTTCTTGTCTATCTCGCTGCGGTCTATGTCCAAGTGGATTATCTTGGCCTGCTTGGCATAAGTCTTGGTATTGCCCGTCACGCGGTCGCTGAAGCGCATGCCGATGGCTATCAGCACGTCGCACTCCTGTTCCTTCAGGTTGACGGCATAGTTGCCGTGCATGCCCAGCATGCCCACATTGAGCGGATGGTCTGAGGGCAGGGCACTCAGGCCCAGCATGGTACGACCGGCAGGAATGTCGGCCTTCTCCAGAAAAGCCTTCAGCTCGTCCTGGGCATTGCCCAGCTCCACACCCTGACCCACCAGCGCCAGGGGGCGCTTGGCATTGTTGATGAGCTCGGCAGCCTCGCGCACACGGTCCATATCCAGCTTGGGATAGGCCACGTACGAGCGAACATAGTCTACCTTACAGGGCTCCCACTCTACCTCCTCCACCTGGGCGTTGCGGGGAAAGTCGAGCACCACAGGGCCCGGACGCCCGCTACGGGCTATGTAGAAGGCACGGCTCACGGCCCATGCCACGTCTTCGGCACGGCGTATCTGGTAGCTCCACTTGGAAATGGGCTGTGCCACACCCACGAGGTCGACCTCCTGGAAGGCATCGGTACCCAGGGCCGAGATGGCTACCTGACCGGCAATAACGACGATGGGTGTAGAGTCGAGCATGGCGTCGGCCACACCCGTCAGCGTGTTCGTCGCTCCAGGACCACTGGTCACCAGAGCCACACCCACCTCACCGGAGACGCGGGCATAGCCCTCGGCAGCATGCACGGCGGCCTGCTCGTGGCGCACCAGAATATGGTCGAAGCACTTCTTCTCGCCTCGCGTATAGTCGAACAGCGCATCGTAGGTAGGCATGATGGAGCCCCCCGGATAGCCGAAGATGGTCTTCACTCCCTCGGCCTGCAGTGCCCGCATCAGCGCCTTCGAGCCTGTAATCTTTTCCTTCATATTCTTTACTTTTTGGTCAAATCGGATGCAAAGTTACGAATAAATGTGGAGAATAACAAAAGAAAAAAGAACAAAATGTCAAAACCAAAATAAAGTTGATTTCCCTCATTCTTTTCCATAAATGCCGGCATCATCAACACAGCCGCCATCACACTCTTCCCCAACACAATTTAACCCTCCGACAAGCCTTCATGTCCAGTATATGTCCAGTATATGTCCAGTATTTCTTCAGTCATTCACTGAACATATACTGAACATATACTGAAGAAATACTGAACAAATACCGAAGCAACACCAGACATATAGTAGACAAAAACTCCACTCGTTCTTTCTATTAGAATTAAAAGAAAAGCCGCCATCCCTTTGTGAGTTTAAAAAAAGTTCGTACCTTTGCAGCCGAAAACGTGCAAAACAGTTCAACATCACCCACCGACATAATGACCCTTCACTCCCTGACATACCGCCACACTGCTGCGCCCTGCCCGACACTTACAGGCAGGACGGGTGAGACCGTCGTTGGCGGTAGGAGCGGAGCGATTTCTACCCCCCCCCCAGCCCCCCCATTTATTAGACTTCATCGTTAACCCATGCCGTCCCGATGCCGCTGTAAGGCAGTGCCGGGCGCATCCTGCTGTGGAAAGCCGTAGCCTCTCCACAGCCACGGCCTCGTGTACATACATATTATATTTTAAAATTCACTTAAAGTTTACTATTTAAATTCCAAATGCTTATGAGACAAAGAGTATTTTCAATGCTCGCCCTGCTGCTAATGGCAGCTACGGGCGCAGTGGCGCAGACGGAAACGCTGCTGACCACAATTACAGCAACAGCCAAAGAGCAAGCCAGCTACAGTACGGCGAATGTGGCAACCGTTTCATTCAGTTATACTGCAGGAGGGAGCTCAGCATACCTCGCTAACTGGGGATGGTGGGGATACGGTTGGTCGGCAACCGTCACCGCTGCCGAAGGATATACCATCACCAAATGTATATTCTATGACGACGCCAATCGTACTGCTACAGACAGCGAAGCTCCCTTTGTAGTAGAAACCACAGAAGAGGATAAGACACCGCAAGTAAATGGCACCCCCATTCTGGCATGGACGTCTAAAGGTATAAAAAAGATTGAGGTGTATGGATATGTTACGCTGACTGACAACGAGGACAACACCACGCTGCTGGCTTCGCTGAACGGTCAGACGACGGACATCTACCTGAACCGCACGCTGTCGACGGCGAAGTGGTACACGCTGTGCCTGCCGTTCGGCGTTGACCTGTCGGCCGACGGTCCGCTGAAGGGCGTGACGGCCAAGACGCTGAGCAGCGTGACGAACAACGGCACAACGCTGACAGTGACGTTCGGCGAGGCCGTGACGACACTCGAGGCCGGCAAGCCCTACATCGTGCGGCTGCCCGAGGACGCCACCGTGGACATTGTGGAACCGCTGTTAGAGAACGTCGTCATCAACAGCACGCTGACGAACGTCACGGTAAGTGGCGCTACGTTCAAGGGCACCTACATGCCCATGACGCTGACGGCGCCCGACAAGAAGAAGCTGTTCCTGCAGGACAACAAGCTGTACTATCCCGCCACCGATGCCACCATCAAGGCTTTCCGCGCATATATCGAACTGGACGCCGAGGTACCCGATGCTGTCGGTGCTCCGAACATCGTGCTGAACTTCGACGGCGATAGTAACGCAACGGGAATAGTCAGTGCGGAAGCAAATTCTTCACTCTTCACTCTTCACTCTTCACTTTCAGAGTGGTACACGCTGGATGGCCGCGAGCTCAGCGGCAAGCCGGCTCAGAAGGGCGTATATATCCATAATGGCAGAAAGGAGGTAGTAAAATGAAGAAGACGTATTTCGCACCCGAGACCGTGGTGATAGAGTTGAAGCAGAACACCTGCCTGCTGGCAGGCAGTGACCCCATATTAGGCGGTGGCGGCGGTGGTGAGGGCGACGCGCCAGGCATGTCGGACATGCCCGAAATGTTCGACGAGCCGACGCTTAACACGCTGCTGAACCAGTAGTAGCGGACTATTCCCAAAAACTGGAATAGTCGCCGCAACCGTTGTGAACGACAATAGAAGCGGGCGAAAGTGACAAGAGGAAGCACTTTTGCCCGCTTTTTGTATAGTTAACAACGAGAAGAAAATGACTAATCTATCATCCTTACGCCACCCTTGTCTGCACTGGACACGCTCTGTGCATAGGCACGCAAGGCCTTCGAGACCTGACGATTACGCTTCAGCGGCTGCTGCGGGCGGGAAGCCAGTTCTGCGTCGCTCAGCTTGACGTTGATCTGACGGTTGGGGATGTCGATGACGATGATGTCGCCGTCCTTGATTTTCCCGATGTTACCACCCGAGGCAGCCTCTGGGGATATATGGCCGATAGAGAGTCCGCTGGTGCCGCCAGAAAAGCGCCCGTCGGTAATCAGCGCACACTCCTTACCCATGTGCATCGACTTGATATAAGAGGTAGGATAAAGCATCTCCTGCATGCCCGGTCCGCCCTTAGGTCCTTCGTGGGTGATGACCACGCAGTCGCCCTTCTTTACCTTGCCCCCCAAGATGCCCTCGCAGGCGTCTTCCTGCGAGTCGAACACCACGGCCGGGCCTTCGAAGTGCCACAGCGACTCGTCGACGCCTGCCGTCTTGACCACACAACCGTCCTGGGCAATGTTGCCAAAGAGCACGGCCAGTCCGCCATCGCGGGTGTAGGCATGCTGCAGGTCGCGGATACAGCCCTCTGCACGGTCTGTATCCAGCGTACCCCACTGTTCAGACTGTGAGCCCATCTTCGTGGAGAAACGGTTCCCGGGAGCACTTTGGTAGATGCGATTAGCCTCTGCATCCACAGCACCGTCTACGATACTGTATTTCTTCATGGCCTCGCCTAATGTCATGCCATCCACGCGGGGAGCCGTGCCGTCAATCAGTCCGCCCTTGGAGAGCTCGTTCATGATGCCCAGGATGCCGCCGGCACGGCCACACTCCTGCACGCTGTACTTCTGAGTGTTGGGGGCCAGCTTACAGAGACAGGGGGTCTTGCGCGACAGGGCGTCAATGTCCTTAATGGTAAAGTCAACACCAGCCTCCTGGGCCACAGCCAGCAGATGGAGCACGGTATTGGTCGAGCCACCCATGGCGATATCCAGCGTCATCGCGTTAAGGAAAGCCTTACGGGTGGCTATCGAGCGAGGCAGCACGCTGTCGTCGCCGTCCTCATAGTAGGCCAGCGCATTCTTTACCACCTGGCGGGCGGCCTGACGGAACAGTTCTATACGGTTGGTATGCGTGGCCAGAATGGTGCCGTTGCCTGGCAGCGACAATCCGATGGCCTCAGTCAGCGAATTCATGGAGTTGGCTGTAAACATGCCTGAGCAGCTTCCACAGCCAGGACAGGCACACGACTCGATTTCCCTCATCTCGTCGTCGGTCACCGAGGGGTCAGCTCCCTTCACCATGGCCGTAATAAGATCGGCATTCTCACCACGCCAGCGACCAGCCTCCATCGGACCGCCTGAACAGAACACGGTAGGGATGTTCAGTCGCATCGAAGCCATCAGCATGCCCGGTGTCACCTTGTCGCAGTTCGAGATGCATATCATGGCATCGGCCTTATGGGCATTGACCATATATTCCACCGAGTCAGCAATGATGTCGCGCGAGGGCAACGAATAGAGCATGCCGTCGTGCCCCATGGCAATGCCGTCGTCGATGGCTATGGTGTTGAACTCTGCGGCATAACAGCCCATCTTCTCTATTTCTTCACGAACAATCTGCCCTATCTCATGCAGATGGGTATGGCCCGGCACGAACTGCGTAAACGAGTTGACGATGGCTATGATAGGCTTGCCAAACTGCTCTTGTTTCATGCCCGTTGCTACCCAGAGCGCACGGGCACCGGCCATTCTTCGGCCTTCAGTGCAAACCGCACTGCGTAACGGATGCTTATATTCTTTCATAATATAATTAATTTGTATCTTTCCTTCTTGGAGCTTACAAAATTAATGCTTTTCCCGCTAACGACCAACTTTTCGGCTCTTTTTCTTGTTTTTTAAGCGCTATAAAAGGAATCGCGATACGGTTACATCGTTTGTTTTATTCTTGTGTTGTGAGTGTCAAGACGGTTGCTTTTAGCTTGCCTCGCTTATCCCTGACGGTGAGCGTCAGTGCGCCAGCCTTCTGCGTGGGACGCAGAATGACTACCAGCTCGCCGTTGAAGAGCTTCATCTCGGGCTGCTTGAATGACTGCAGAGAGGTGGCGTCACCATTGCAGACTGCCTCGAACAGTGCCTCACCACTTACTTCAAACGTCAGATTATTCTGGCAAGTAGGTACAGGAATGCCTTTCTTGTCTGTTACACTGACACGAACGAAAATCAAATCTTCTCCGTCTGCCTTGAAAGTGTTTGTTTCAGCCTTGGCTACCAACTGCGCTGGCTTTCCTGCTGTCTGACGCATATCCTCGCCAATCTTGTTACCCTTTTCATCATAGACAACAACACGAATCTCGCCAGGCTCATACTTCACATCGTTCCAGCGCAGGCGGTAACGGTCCAGACGCTCCGCAGCATTCTTACGAACACGTCCCTGACTCTTTCCGTTGACGAAGAGCTCACCCTCTACCCCGTCAGTATAGCAGTAGACTGGCGTGACCTGTCCCTCGCGTCCAGGCCAAGTCCAGTGGGGAAGCAAGTGAACGGTATGCTCCTTTGTGTTCCACTTCGAGCGATACAGCCAGTAGCGGTCCTTGGGCAGACCGGCCAGGTCCATAATGCCGAAATAGCTGGAACGCGAAGGCCAGTACTCATCGTAGGGAGTGGGTTCACCCAGATAGTCGTAGCCCGTCCATACAAACTCTCCAATAACCCACGGATAGTCATCCTGACAGCGCCAGTCATCGTCGGGCAGGTTAGACCACGGACACCACTCGACATCATACGAAGAGCACTGTCCGTCGGCTCTTTGGATAGCTGTAGGATCATAGTTGGGAGAATAGGATGCAAAAGCTGAGTAGTCGGTTTCCTTGACGGGGAACTTATAGACCCCGCGCGATGAAACGGTGGAAGCGGTCTCCGAACCCAGCAGGAAACCCTGCGGCAACTGGCGGATGTTGTTTTCGTACTTATGCACACGATAGTTAAATCCTGGTACGTCCATCACCTGGGCAAAGCCGCTCTGCAGGGCATCCTCGGCACGGTCCATACCTTGTGTGACTGGGCGCGTAGGGTCGAGGGCATGGCAAAGACCTTGCAGCTGAATGCTAATCTGCCGTCCTTCCTCGCTCCACTGCTCGGGAATCTCATTGCCTATCGACCACATCACGATGGACGGATGGTTACGGTGGTTCAGCACCAGATTGGTAATATCCTTCAGCGCCCACTCGCGGAAGAAACGGGCATAGCCGTTCTTGCACTTGGGATAAATCCACATATCGAACGACTCAGCCATCACCATCATACCCAGTGAGTCACATATCTCCATCTGCATGGTCGACGGCATGTTATGAGCTGTCCGGATGGCATCGCAGCCCATCTCTTTTAGCATCTTGATCTGGCGGATCAATGCCGACTTGTTGATGGCTGCTCCAAGAGGACCCAAGTCGTGATGCAGACAGACACCCTTGATCTTACGCGACATGCCATTGAGCTGGAAGCCACGCTCACGGTCAACACGCACCGTGCGGATGCCCGTCTTAATCTTCTTGCTATCCAGTGTAACATGGTGGTCGGGGCCAACGGGACCCACCTTCTCAACATCCACTCTCACGGTATATAGATAGGGAGTCTCAGGTGTCCACAACTGAGGCTTCCTGACTACCCATCGCATGTGGAACGTACCGTCATCGTTGATAGGTACATTACCACCACCTACGCTCTTGCCGTCGGGTGTCTGCAACGAGATGTAGCCCATCATGCCAGGACCGGCGTTAATGACCTTGGCATCTATATCCAACAATGCCTTATCATCCTCCAGACTAACCGTACGCACAAAGATGCTCCAATCGTCGAGATGAGTCTTCTGGGTCAGCACCAGCTTGACCGGACGGTAAAGACCGGCACCAGGATACCAGCGTGAGCTTTCCTCCACGTTCTGCAGGTGGACACTGATGTCGAGTTCGGATGTGAGTGACGTTGGCTGCTTAGTCAGAAAAGGAGTGACATCCACGCGGAATGCATTATAGCCGTATGCCCAATAGGCTGTCTCCATGCCATTGATGCTGACACGAGGCTCAGCCATTGCACCATCGAATACAAGTTCGGCTGCTTCATAGCCCTGAGGTACCTCGACGGTGGTTCGATACCAACCCTCGCCTATCCATGGCAAGGCACCAGAACGTCCTGACTTCTCAGTGGCCTCTGTCTCGCCATTTTGGGTAATAGCCACTTTTTGGAGATCCCACTTCTTGTCAAAAGGACCGGCAATGGCCCAGTCGTGGGGTATATTCACCTTTGTCCACGTCTGTTTATCGCGAGAGAACTCCCAGGTCTTTAGATTCACTTCCCTCCGCGGTTGAGACATTACCATTTGCCCCATCATTAACGATACGATAAGAAATATTATTTTCATGTCATTGCAGTATTGGTTAGTAATATTTTGACGCGAAGGTACAAAAAAATCCCCGCAGAACAAAATCTGCGGGGACTTTTTTTAGTCTTTATTCCTTTTCGAATTACTTCGTGGTGTCGATGAACATAGCAACACGGTTGAAGTCATTCTCCTCAGAGATCTTGTCAGTTGCACCCAGACCCTCAGTAGTGATGCGGTCAGCGGCAATCTTGTAACGCTTAATCAGAGCGTTCTTCACAGCGGCAGCGCGCTGCTCAGAGAGCTTCTGGTTGAGCTCAGCCTTACCCTCGGGAGAAGCGAAGCCACGAACGATAACCTTAGCGTCCTTGTGGTTACGCATGTACTTAGCAACCATCTCGATGCTAGCGTACTGAGCAGCGTCGATAGTAGCCTTGCCCTGACGGAAGATAACCATGGGCTGCAGGATGTTCTCCTTCTTCTCCTCAACAATAGTCTGTACGGGACGAGCCTCGCAAGCAGCCAGCTTAGCCTTCAGGTCAGCAATCTCACGAGCGTCAGCAGCAATCTTGCCATCCTTAGCGTTGTTGTCAGCACGCAGCTCGTTGATCTTTGCGTTCAGACCATCGATCTCAGCCTGGTCGCGGAGTTCCTCAACCTTGAAGTTGTGAGTACCGTTGCTGTTCATGAACTTGTAGTTCAGACCCAGGCTCAGCTGGAAGATACCGTTGTACTTCTTACCGTTAGCAGTCTCCAGCTTGCGGAAAGGATTAGCATAGCTGGGGAAGGGCTGACCAAGAATAGCAGCGGGCTCCAAATAAAGCTGAACAGCCTTAGCAGAACCAAGATTAAGAGCGAAATCAATAGCAGCCTTACCATTGATACCAGTCTGCTTCACACCGAATGAGCGGCTGATACCACCACCAACGAGACCGATGATCTCAAAAGTGCGGGGCTGACCCTGATAACCAGCAAAGAGGTTCATGAGGTTGAAGGTACCCATAATGTCAACATTCAAAGCGTCAATGAATGTCTTCTGCTTCATCAGAGACTTCTCGTTAGCCTCGAAGTATGCGTCAGCATCCAAAGCCAATCCAAAAACGGTAGTCAGATTCTTACCAATGCGAAGACCTACCTTGGGAGCAAATCCTTTGAAGAAGCCATTATCACCGAACTTGTTCATAGGAGTAGCAGCACCGGCGTTGATACCGATGTACCAGTTGTCCTGTGCCTTGCTACCAGTGATGGTAGTTCTCTGGGCACTTGCAGAAGCTGTCAGCATAGCAACAGCCATTACCAAAAATAACTTTTTCATTGTTACTAACTTAATTAGTTTAAAATTAAAAATAATATTATCTTTCTTACAATTCTTCAAATTTGAGTGCAAAGTAAGTAAAAAAAAAGATAAGTTCCAAAAAAAAAGCAAGAAAAGTGCTAAAATAAGTGTAAAAATTGACCTATATCGCCTTTTGGAGCTAAAAAAAGGCCCTAGTTGTTTAATAAATAAGGAAATAACAAAAGAAAAAGGGCTCCACCGAAATTGGTGGAGCCCAGTCTGTTTTTTTGCTACAATCAGCTTACTTAGCGCTGTCGTAGAAAAGTACTACACGGTTGAACTCGAGCTCGTCAGAAAGCTTGTCAGTAGCACCCTTACCCTCGGTAGAGATGCGGTCGGCAGCAATCTTATACTTCTTAACCAGAGCGGTCTTGATAGCCTCGGCACGCTTCTCAGAAAGCTTCTGGTTGAAGTCAGCCTTACCCTCGATAGAAGCATAACCCTTAATGTCGAGCTTAGCCTCAGGATGATTCTTCATGTAGTTGGCAATCATCTCTACGCTTGCATACTGAGCCTTGTCGATAACGCTCTTACCCTGACGGAAGATAACGGTGGGCTGCAGCTTATTGTCCTTCTTAACAACAGTCTGTACAGGACGAGCCTCGCATGCAGCCAGCTTAGCCTTCAGGTCAGCAATCTCACGAGCATTGGCTGAAATCTGGCCATCCTTAGAGTTACCATCGGCACGGAGCTGATTGATCTGAGCGTTCAGACCGTCGATCTCAGCCTGGTCACGGAGCTCTTCAACCTTATAGTTGTGAGTACCGTTGCTGGTTCCGAACTTGTAGTTGATACCGGCGCTCAGCTGGAACAGGCCATTGAACTTCTTCTTACCGTCAACATAGGTCTCACGCTTGAAGGGGTTAGCCCATCTTGGGGCCAGTGAGCCAAAGAACACTGCAGGCTCCAGATAAATCTGGACAGCTTTGGCAGCACCCAAGTTCAGAGCCAGGTCAATGGCAGCCTTACCATTGATACCGCTAGCCTTCATGCTCTCGCCGTTGAACTTACCAAACGAGCGGCTGTAACCACCACCGAGCAGAGCAATAACCTCGAAAGTACGGGGCTCGCCCTTGTAACCGGCGAAGAAGTTGCTAAGGTTCATCGTACCAACAATGTCAACGTTCATAGCGTCGATGAAAGTAGAACGCTTCAGCATAGACTTCTCAGAAGACTCAAAGTATGCGTTAGCATCCAAAGCCAGACCGAACACGGTAGTCAGGTTCTTACCAACACGAACACCTACAGAAGGAGCGAAGCCTTTAAAGAAACCGTAATCGCCAAACTTATTCATAGGCGTAGCGGCACCAGCATTGATACCGATATACCAGTTGTCCTGTGCCTTGTTAGCCGTAACGGCTGTTCTCTGGGCACTTGCAGAAGCTGTCAGCATAGCGGCAGCCATTACCAAAAATAACTTTTTCATTAGTACTTAAGTATTAAAAATTAAAATATCCTAAACTTTCTCTAAAACCGGTGCAAAGTAACAAAAAAATCTTGAAACTTCCAAAGCATTTTCATAAAAACATTCAAAAAGAGCATTTTTTTTGCCTCTTAATCATTAATACGAAGAATTATTGTTAACTTTGCACTACAATTATGAAACAAATCATACTCATCACAGGAGGCCAGCGTTCA
The DNA here is from genome assembly GCA_002353485.1 of Prevotella sp. UBA2742. Taxonomy (GTDB): domain Bacteria; phylum Bacteroidota; class Bacteroidia; order Bacteroidales; family Bacteroidaceae; genus Prevotella. Next base: position 295,452 of record DEJS01000010.1, on the reverse strand, counting down.
GGCAAAAGTCAGCATGCAGAAAAGTTGGCATTATCGTTAAGCGACCATCCTGTCTACGTAGCTACGGCTCATATTTGGGACGAGGAGTTCCGCACACGAGTAAAGCGGCATCAGGCACGCCGAGGCTCACAATGGACCAATATAGAAGAGGAACGCCAGTTAAGCCGCTATGACTTGACGGGCAGAGTAGCCGTGATAGACTGCATCACACTTTGGTGCACCAATTTTTTCTTTGACCGTAGCAAGCCCGACTGGGAGCAGCCCTCTGTCGATGAGGCATTGACAGCAATAAAGAAAGAGTTTGACCTGTTTACAGCTCAGGATGCCACGTTTATCTTTGTCACCAACGAGATTGGCTCTGGCGGCATCAGTACCGATGCCATCCAGCGCCGGTTTACTGACCTTCAAGGATGGATGAACCAATATGTAGCCTCCAAGGCCGACGAAGTCATTCTGATGGTAAGTGGAATACCCGTTAAAATAAAATGAAAGCATTCAACATCCAACCCCCTGACGAGACGCTGCGTCCCGCTATTCAAGACAAGATAGACAATCTCAACAAGCCCAAAGGGTCGCTGGGACGACTGGAGACGCTGGCCATGCAAATTTGTCTGATTCAGCAGACGCTCTCGCCCGGTCTTAATCATCCCTGCCACCTATTGCTGGGTGGCGACCATGGCATTGAACGCGAGGGAGTAAGTGTTTCACCTCGTGAGGTCACCTGGCAACAGATGATTAACTTTACGCGAGGCGGAGGTGGCGTGAACATGTTTTGCCGGCAACACGGCTTCAATCTCAGAGTAGTTGACGTAGGGGTAGACTATGACCTATCGCCCTACCCTTCCATTCTGCCATATAAGATAGCACGAGGCACTCGCAACTTCCTACACGAGGCTGCTATGACAGAAGAAGAGTATGAGCGGGCGATACAGGCAGGTGTCAGTCTGGTAGACAGCTGTAAAGCTGAGGGATGCCAGATACTTTGTATAGGCGAGATGGGGATTGCCAACACATCGCCCAGCAGCATCTGGCTGCATCTGTTAGCCGATATTCCCCTGACGGACTGCATTGGTGCTGGCGCCGGGCTGACGAAGGAGGGTATCAGCCACAAATACGAAGTACTCTCGCAGGCTGTAAAGAACTATCATGCCACTGTTGAGCATCCCACGCCCTCTACTCCTATACGCTACTTCGGAGGGTTCGAAATGGTAGCAGCCATGGGGGCCATGTTACGTGCTGCAGAGCTTCACCTTATTATATTAGTAGACGGTTTCATCATGACGGCCTGCGCCCTTGCAGCCTGTCACCTCTATCCTAATGCCAAGTCCTATATGATATTCACACATTGTGGCGACGAGTCTGGCCACAGTCTGATGCTGAAGGCCTTGGGTGCCGAGCCTTTGCTGCGACTCGGACTACGATTAGGCGAAGGCACCGGTGCCTTGTGTGCTTTCCCTATTGTCGACTCCTCCGTGCGTATGATGAACGAGATGAACAACTTTGAGAATGCCAATATAACCAAATATTTCTGATGCAAATATCCATCGATACAACTAAATGGTACGACCGCATCTGGGCGGCCTTCATCTTTTTCACCCGTCTGCCTTTCTGGCGACTGCACCAACCTGACAAGGAAGCCTATAAGACGGTGGTAGAGCACTGGCCCCTGGTGGGGTGGCTGACAGGCTGCTCGATGGCAGCTGTGCTCTATTTCGGTACCTATGTGTTTCCCTATGATGTAACCATCGTGCTGGCCATACTTACCCGTCTGCTGATGACGGGAGCCTTGCACGAAGACGGTCTGGCCGACTTCATAGATGGGTTTGGCGGCGGAGGCTCTAACCGGCAGCGGGTGCTCGACATTATGAAAGACTCGCACATAGGCACCTATGGTGTACTCTCGCTCATTCTTTATTTCCTGTTGCTGTTCTGCATTCTACACAGTCTATCTCCCTTCGATGCCGCCCTGCTGGTGGCGGCGACTGACCCATACGCAAAGATGCTTACGGCTCAGCTCATTCAGATGATGCCTTATGCACGCAATGAGGAGACTGCCAAGAACCTTACCGTCTACCGGAAGTTCGATATAAAAGCAGGCATCAGTCTTGCTGTACAAGGACTGATGCCTATGGCTCTTTATTTATATTATATGAACGCGCGACTGGACTGGCAGCTATTAGTTTTCATTCCGGCCGTCGCCATGTATTTCCTCTACCTGCTGATATGGCGACGGCTCCACGGCTATACTGGTGATTGCTGTGGAGCCGTCTTCCTATTGGTAGAGCTTGTCACACTGCTGACGGCACTTATAGCCGTCAGATAGTTTCTTGATTATTGCTGTGCAATGATTTTGCTGCCTTCTTCCACCGCCTGCATATTCAGGGGGATGAGGTCGTGATGACGTTCGGGCAGTGTCTTCTTCAGTGCCTTCTCGACACCTTTCGAGCTTACTACGGGAGCGACCTTCAGCAGTCCGCCCAGCACTATCATGTTGAACACCTTGCCATTCTTCATCTCGGCGGCCTTGTCCATGGCATCAATGCGATAGACAGTGATATCCTTACGTGTAGGAGGATTGATGATGCCAAAGCCGTCGTAAATCAGTATGCCACCAGGCTTTATCTTGGGTTCAAACTTCTCCAGCGAGGGTTGGTTCAGCACCACGGCAATGTCATATTTCGACAGGATGGGCGATGAGATACGCTCGTCGCTGACAATGACTGTCACGTTGGCCGTACCACCACGCTGTTCTGGACCATAGGCAGGCATCCAGGTCACCTCCTTGTCCTCCATCAGTCCTGAATAAGCAAGGATTTTACCCATCGAGAGTACACCCTGACCACCGAAACCTGAAATGATTATTTCTTTCTTCATATCTTTCCTTTTCTTTCGACCACGAATTTCACGAATGATACGAATTATTTCTGCGCAGCCAATTCGTTTTATTCGTAGTGTTTAATTATTTATCTGTCGTATCCTTGAGGTCTCCTTTGGGATAGAAGGGGAACATATTCTCCTTCATCCACTCGTTAGCCTTGGCAGGAGAAAGTTTCCAACCGCTGTTGCAGGTAGAGACGAACTCTACCAAACTGGAGCCCTTGCCGTCCATCGAAGCCTGGAAAGCCTTTTTCAGAGCCTTCTTTGCTTTATTGATAGAGGCTACCGACTCTACACTCTGTCGAGTAACGTAGCACGTGCCCTCCAGACCGGCCGCAATATCGGCTATCTTCAGGGGGTAACCATGCAGTTGCGGATCACGACCATAAGGACAGGTAGATGTCTTCTGGCCTATCAGGGTGGTGGGAGCCATCTGTCCACCCGTCATACCGTAGATGGCATTGTTGACGAATACGATGACAATATTCTCGCCACGGTTCAGTGCGTGGATGGTCTCGCAGGTTCCGATACAAGCCAGGTCACCATCGCCCTGATAGGTAAACACCAGTCGGTCCGGCCAACAGCGCTTGATACCTGTAGCCAGGGCTGGTGCCCTTCCATGGGCAGCCTCCTGCCAGTCGATGTCAATATAGTTATAGGCAAACACGGCGCACCCTACGGGGCTGACGCCTACAGCCTTGTCCTCCATTCCCATTTCCTCAATGACCTCGGCAATGAGCTTGTGCACCACGCCATGCGAACAGCCTGGGCAGTAGTGCATATTATTGTCGTTCATCAGCGTAGGCTTCTTGCAGACAATATTCTCGGGCTTTACTATCTGATTTCTATCCATAGCCTTACTTCAATTTAGTTTTCAGTGCGTTAACTATTTCCTCTGGTTCTGGTACAATACCACCCAGACGTCCGAACTGTTCCACAGGGATGGCTCCGTTGACGGCCAGTCGAACGTCCTGCACCATCTGGCCGGCATTGATTTCGACCACCAGGATGCCCTTCTTTGTCTTTGCCAGCTCGGCAATCTCCTTTGTGGGGAAGGGCCATAGCGTGATGGGACGGAACAGACCTACCTTCAGCCCTTCTTCGCGTGCCACCTCTATGGCTTTCTCTGACAGACGGGCAGCACTACCGAAGGCTACGATGGCATAGTCGGCATCGTCCATCTGCTGCTGTTCGTAGCGTACCTCGTTCTGCTGTATCTTACGGTACTTCTCCTGCAGAGCCAGGTTGCGGGCCTCCATGGCCTCTGGTTTCAGTTCCAGCGAGGTAATGACCACACGCTCCCTGTTCTTGGGCTTACCCGTCGAGGCCCATGGGCACTCTTTGATGACCTCCTCGTCAGTACGGCGTGGCTTGTAAGGGGGCAGCACCACCTTCTCCATCATCTGTCCGATAACGCCGTCGCTCAAAATCATGGCAGGGTTGCGATACTTAAACGCCAGCTCGAAGGCCAGGTCTACAAAGTCGGCCATCTCCTGTACTGAGTTTGGAGCCAGCACGATGACATTGTAGTCGCCGTTTCCACCGCCTCGCGTAGCCTGGAAGTAGTCGCCCTGCGAAGGCTGTATAGTACCCAAGCCAGGGCCGCCACGCTGTACGTTGACAAACACGCCAGGCACCTCGGCACCTGCCATATACGTGATACCTTCCTGCATCAGGGCGATGCCGGGCGACGATGATGAGGTCATGGCGCGCTTGCCGGCACCTGCAGCACCGTATACCATATAAATACTTGCCAGCTCGCTCTCTGCCTGCACCACCTGCATACCGGTGGTCTCCCAGGGCTTGAGCTCTGCCAGCGTCTCAATGACTTCACTCTGCGGAGTAATAGGATAGCCGAAATAGCCGTCGCATCCGCAACGAATAGCAGCATGGGCGATAGCCTCATTGCCTTTCATCAACACAACTTCTCTTTCTTCTGCCATAGCTTACTCCTCCATTCTTTTACGATACACAGTGATACACCCGTCAGGGCAGACGATGCCACACGAAGCACAGCCCACACAGGCCTCCTCGTTGACAGCCTCCACGTAGGGGTAGCCGTGCAGATTCACTTTGTTGGCCAGTGCGATGACCTTCTGGGGGCACGCAATGATGCAGAGGCTGCATCCCTTACACCTCTCAGTATTCACCTCAATGGCACCTTTCATTTTAGCCATATTTATTTAGTTTAATGCATTAATACTATCCTTGGTTTTCGCTGAAAACATCTACTCGGGCAGTAAATTGGGTGCAAAGATACGAATTAGTAAGCACAAAACCAAGAAAAAGTTGTTTAATTTTGTTTTTTGAGGAAAATGGTTTACCTTTGCAGACATCATACTGACATCACAGACAGAGCGTGCGAAAAATCATTCACGTCGACATGGACCAGTTCTTTGCTGCCGTCGAGCAGCGCAACCGTCCTGAACTGCGAGGCAAACCCGTGGCTGTGGGCTGGGATGCCTCCAGAGGGGTGGTGTCTACCGCCAGCTACGAGGCACGTCGCTATGGTGTACACTCAGCACAGTCCATCCAGGTGGCAAAGCGTCTGTGTCCCGACCTTATCATCGTCGAGCCCCATTTCCAGCAGTATAAGGAAGTGTCGAACCAGATACGCGACATCTTTCACGACTATACCGACCTGGTAGAGCCCCTGTCGCTCGACGAGGCCTTCCTTGACGTGACTGAAAATAAAAAAGGCATGGACCTTGGCATCGACATGGCCATGCAGATTAAGCAGCGCATCCTTGACACCACACAGCTGACGGCGTCGGCAGGCGTCAGCTACTGCAAGTTTCTGGCCAAGATAGCCTCCGACTGGCGCAAGCCTGACGGTCTGACCGTGGTACACCCTGACCGTGCCCTCGACTTCATTGCCCAGCTGAAGGTGGAGAAGATATGGGGTGTAGGCCAGAAGACTGCCGAGAAGATGCACCGCATGGGCATCTTTACCGGCGACGACCTGCGCCGTCAGTCGCTGCTTCACCTGACACAGCAGTTTGGCAAGATGGGACAGGTGTTCTACGACTTTGCCCGAGGCGTCGACCATCGCCCCGTCATCTCTGAATGGGAGCGTAAATCGGTGAGCTGCGAACGCACCTTTGAAAGCGATATCAGCCAGACTGCCGAAGTGAACGCCCAGTTAGACCTTGTCATCAGCGAATTAGTGCGCCGCATAGCCAAGAGCCATTTCCAAGGATATACGCTGACGCTGAAGGTCAAGTTCCACGACTTCCAGCAAATCACTCGCAGCATCACCGTCCCCCACCTGCTGCTCACCTTGGCTGGCATACAGCCTTTAGCCCGACAGCTGATGAACGAGGTAGACTACCGGCAACACCCCATCCGCCTGTTGGGACTGGGCGTTTCCAACCACAAGGAAGACAGCCTTTCCCCCACCCCTCAGTGGCAACAGCTGGAGCTGCACTTCCTGCCCTGGCCTGACGAGACCTGTTAGTCAAGGAGAGGGGCTAACTATCTTACCCGGAGAATGTATGAATTCCTCTCGGAGCAAAGCAGCACTTTGCTCCGAGGAAACTTGGACTTTCCCCGGAGTAAAGGTCTGTACTTCTTTCAACCTGATTTTGCGGCTTGTTGCTGAATAATTATTCTGTCTGAATGGTTACGGCTGCAGCCTTCAGTCTTTCGGAAGAGGCTGTCAGGGTAAGCGCAGAGGGCTTCTGCGAGCTCTGTATAAGCACTTGTGCCAAGCCGTTGAAGGCCGGAATCTGGAATTCGTGGCAGTCTGAGTCCTTAGGATGGTCTTCGCCCAAGTACGACGGGTCGCCGTTGCCTACACCCAGGATGCGCCCTTCGCCCTGCAGACGGAAGGTCAGCATGTTGCAAGCGTCAGGCACCACACGTCCCTTCGGGTCCCGTATCTCGATGGTTACCACTGCCACGTCCCTGCCGTCGGCAGCTATGCTGGTACGGTCGGCCAGCGCCACCACCTGGCTGGCGGGCTTCGTCGTCTCAAGGGTCTGCGTCATGATGCGCCGGCCGTTCTTATAGCCTATGGCTACCACTTTGCCCGGCTTGTATGTGGCACGCCACTTCAGGTGCCCGTTCTTGGGCATCTGCTGGCGTCCAAGCTTCTTGCCGTTGACGATGAGTTCCACCTCGTCGCAGTTGCTGTACGCCCAGACGTCTACCTCTTCACCTTCGTGCCCCTGCAGGTTCCAGTGTGGGAAGACGTGCAGCACAGGCTCGTCCCTCCACCATGACTTCAGGTACCATGCCTCGTCCTTGGGGAATCCGCAGTAGTCCAGGATGCCAAACTCCGACTCATGTGCCGGATATTCCAGTGGATTGGGTTCACCACGATAGTCGAAACCTGTCCAGTAGAAGACACCGGCCGCCCAAGGACGCTCAGCATAGAACTTCCATCCCCGCTCGATAACGTTCTCAACATGGTGGTGCGTGGTGTCGCGATTCATCGACACCATGTGCCCAGGTTCGTTGCTTCTGTTGAAGTAGACGCCACGTGTGCCACAGCCCGTAGTCTCCTCGGTACCCACTATCTTCCACGAGGGGTTCTGACGCTTACGGTTGTCCACGTCGTTCTGCATGATATAGTTGAAGCCCACCACGTCGAGTCCTTTTATCATCTCGCCGCCCCCGGCATTGGCAATGGTCGAGTGACGCGTGGGGTCCATGAGTCTGGTATAAGCCCTCATGGCCTCGGCCACCCGACGGCCCTCCTGGGTATTCTCCATGCCCCACTCTTCGTTGCCATCGCTCCACAGAATGACGGAGGGATGGTTACGGTCGCGCCTGATCATATTTTGCAGCAGGCGCAGCTGGGCGTCGTTGATGCCCGTCAGACGGTTCTCGTCGATGACCAGCATCCCCTCACGGTCGCAGACGTCAAGCAGGGCAGGTGTCATTGGGTTGTGCGAGGCACGGTAGGCATTACATCCCAGTGCCTTCAGCTGCCGAATGCGCCACGCCTGTAGTGCGTCGGGTATGGCAGCTCCCACGCCGGCATGGTCCTGGTGCATGTTGACACCCTTCAGCTTCAGTGCCTTCCCGTTGAGCACAAAGCCACGGTCTGCCGTGAACTGCACGTCGCGCAGGCCCGTGGTAGTCTCATATACATCCACCACCTGGCCGTTCACCTTAACGCTGGTTACTACCTTATATAGGTAAGGGTCGTCAGGACTCCACAGGTGCGGATGGTCTACCTTCATCGCCGTCGCAACACGCTTGGTCTGCTTGGCCTGCAGCGGTTCTGCATGAGTAGTTTCATGGTGCGCCACCTCGCGCCCCTCAGCATCAAGCAGCGTATGCTTCACGGTGAACTGCTGCGACTCCATCGAGCTGTTCGACACCTCCGTCTCCACATGCAGCAGGGCCTCCTGGTAAGGCGCCTTCATGTCGGTCCAGACAAAGGTTCCAAACGTGGCCACGCTGACAGCTGCTGACTTCAGGAGCCATGCGTCGCGATAGATGCCGGCTCCTTCGTAGAACCACCCTTCCTCCAGCGAGGCATCAGCCCTGACGCACAACAGGTTGTCGCCGCCATAGTTCACATACTCCGTCACGTCGTAAACCTGTGTGGCATAGCCACTGGGCTCTGTGCCCATATAGAAGCCATTGAACCACACACGGGCATTGCGAAATACGCCGTCCAGCTGTATGCTGATGTGTTTGCCCAGGTCCTCAGCAGGAATCTGTATCACCTTACGATACCAGCCCACGCTGCTGTCAGGATACTTCCAACCTACCGTCTTGTATCCGTGCGAGTGACTGGCCTCACGAGCATAAGGCAGCGTCGCAGCCCAGTCGTGAGGCACGCTGACTGTCTGCCACGCCGAGTCGTCGAACTTCTTGGCATAGGGTCCTTCATTGTGGATGCTGTTGGCCTTGGTCAGGTAGTTGAAGTACTCAGTGCCACAGCCAAAGTCCTTCTGCGGGTCGGCAGCATGCCCCATAGCAAACTTCCAGCCCTCACTGAGTCGGATTTTCTCTCTCACACTCTGGGCTGTCACACCGACACTCGTCAGCCATAACAGCAGTGCTGTCAGGACGACAGGTTCAAAAGACAGGTTCTTCTTCATATAGTTTCAGGTGGTTTTCTTGTTAATGTCTTAGGTTCAGGGGTTATACATGTCCTTGCAGTAGAAGGCCATGATGTCGTCGAGCATACGCTTGGCCTCGACAGCTGGGCTGTCGGGGTCAAGCTCTATAGCCCGGATATAGCAGTTGATGGCTTCGTGCCACTTCGATTCCTTACGCAGTGCATTGCCCTGTTCGTACCACTCTAAGGCCGTCATCACCGATAGTATTCTTTTTTGCCTGCAGCCAGCGTATTCTTCATCAGCGAACAGATGGTCATGGGACCTACGCCGCCTGGCACGGGAGTGATATAGCTGCACAACGGTGCCACCTCGTCGAACTTCACGTCACCATTCAGCCGGAAGCCGCTCTTACGACTTGTATCAGGCACACGCGTAGTACCTACGTCGATGATGACGGCACCTGGCTTCACCATGTCGGCCGTCACGAAGTCAGGCTGTCCGATGGCAGCAATGATGATGTCGGCCTCGCGACATTCCTCCTTCAGCGTCTTCGAGCGCGAGTGGCACACCGTTACAGTGGCGTCGCCATACTGTTTCTGCATCATAAGCTGAGCCATGGGCTTGCCCACGATGTTCGAACGTCCCAGTATGACACACTTCTTGCCCGAGGTCTCGATGTTGTATCGCTTCAGCAGCGTAATGATGCCCAGCGGAGTGGCAGATATGAAGCAGGGCAGCCCGATGGCCATGCGCCCCACGTTGATGGGGTGGAAGCCGTCAACGTCCTTACGGTAGTCAATGGCCTCGATGATTTTCTGCTCGTCAATATGCTTGGGCAATGGCAGCTGTACGATGAAGCCGTCCACGTCGTTGTCGTTATTTAAGCGCGACACACACTGAAGCAGTTCCTCCTCCGTCACGTCATCCTCATAACGTATCAGGGTGCTCTTGAAACCGCAGGCCTCGCAAGCCAGCACTTTGTTCTTCACATAGGTCTCCGAGCCTCCGTCGTGACCCACCAGCACAGCAGCCAGATGGGGCTGTTTGCCACCGTTGGCCACAATCTGCCTTACCTCGTCTGCAATCTCAGCCTTAATCTGAGTTGCCGTTGCTTTTCCGTCAATCAACTGATACATATTAACACTCCTTTTTTAGACATAATAACAAAATAACATGTTATCTTATAGATTGTTTTGTTATTCTGTTACTCTGTCTTATGGTTATTCTGTTACTCTGTCTTAAACCGATACTCTGTCTTAAACCGATACTCTGTCTAACTAAAACTTCGGCATGCCGCCCTTCATCTTCATTGCTGCAGCCATCTGAGCCATCTTCGACGAACCCATACCGCTCACCATGCGCATCATCTTGCGCGTCTGGTCGAACTGCTTCATCAGTCGGTTCACCTCATCAATCTTCGTTCCTGAGCCCTTGGCTATGCGCAGACGGCGGCTCTGGTTGATGATGTCGGGGTTCTGACGCTCCTTGGGAGTCATTGAGTTGATGATAGCCTCAATACCCTTAAAGGCATTGTCGTCTATATCCACATCCTTGATAGCCTTGCCCACACCGGGAATCATCGACGCCAAGTCCTTGATGTTACCCATCTTCTTGATTTGCTGTATCTGCGACATGAAGTCGTCAAAATCGAACTTGTTCTTCCTAATCTTCTTCTCCAGACGCTTGGCCTCCTCCTCGTCGAACTGCATCTGTGCACGTTCAACCAGCGATACCACGTCGCCCATACCCAATATACGGTCAGCCATACGTTCGGGGTGGAACACGTCAATGGCCTCCATCTTCTCGCCAGTACCTACAAACTTGATAGGTTTGGTAACCACCGTGCGTATCGACAGGGCAGCACCGCCACGGGTGTCGCCGTCGAGTTTAGTCAGCACCACGCCGTCAAAGTCCAGACGGTCGTTGAACTCCTTAGCCGTGTTCACGGCGTCCTGACCCGTCATCGAGTCTACCACGAACAACGTCTCGTCGGGCTGTACAGCCTGCTTCAGAGTAGCAATCTCCGTCATCATCTCCTCGTCAACAGCCAGACGGCCTGCGGTATCGATGATGACCACATTATAATTCTTCTGCTTGGCCTCGCGGATGGCATTGTTGGCTATCTCCACCACGTTCTTGTTGTCGGGCTCAGAATATACGGGCACGCCAACCGATTCGCCCACCACATGCAGCTGCTGGATGGCAGCAGGACGATACACGTCGCAGGCCACCAGCAACGGACTCTTGTGCTGACGCTCCTTCAGCATCTTGGCCAGCTTACCCGAGAAGGTCGTCTTACCCGAACCCTGAAGACCAGACATCAGCACGACGGCCGGACGTCCCTCCAGTTTCAGCTCCACGGCCTTGCCACCCATCAGCTCGGCCAGTTCGTCGTGCACTATCTTCACCATCAGCTGGCTGGGCTTGATGGCCGTCAGCACATTCATGCCCAGAGCCTTCTGCTTTACGGTGTCTGTAAACTGCTTAGCTACCTTGTAGTTCACGTCGGCATCCAACAGGGCCTTGCGAACATCCTTCAGCGTCTCCGCTACGTTTATCTCGGTGATTTTTCCCTCACCCTTCAGTATCTTGAACGACCGTTCAAGTCTGTCACTTAAGTTCTCAAACATAATACCTGAATAATTTTAGGGTGCAAAGGTACAAAGAAATCAGCAAAAAACAAAAGGAAATCGTCTTTTTCTGGACATCTATTCCTTCTTTTCCTTCCTTTTGATTGCAGCGTCACGCTCTGACTTCGAATCAGAGATTGCAACGCCACACTCTGACTTTGAGTCAGAGAAGTGCTTGAACACAAAGCGTACCAGCAGGAAGTTGACAGGTATCGATATGGCATAGACGCCCACAGGAGCCATCTCGGCGCTCCATCCCAAAGCCAAGAAAAGGTTAAGCAGCCCCATCTGCAACAGATAGTTCACCACATGAGCCCCGCCAAAACCGGCACCGTTCTCCAGTGAGGCCTTCTCGCGGAAGATATAGCGTGCCGACATGTAGTAGTTAAACACAAAGCCTGCCACATAACCCAGTGTCCACGCTATGTTGACATTGACGACCAGCTGCAGCAGCCAGTACACCACATAGTGTATCACCGTCACCAGCACTCCCACCACACTAAAACGTATCATCTCGCCAATAGCTTCCTTGTTCAGTTTCATAAAGCATGTCTGTATTTTTCGTTAATATCCAATCACATTGTCGTCCCTACTCTCGTCCTGCGGCATAGAAAATGCAGCGCCACACTCTGACTTTGAGTCAGAGAACTCGCAACCGCAGTAGCGCTGGTTGTAGAAGCCGTACTCTTTGAGCAGTTGGTTGCGGCGCTCCTGCAGACCGCCCTTGCGCCAGTTCTGGGCCCAAAATGCAACGCCACACTCTGACTTTGAGTCAGAGAATGCAACCGCTGACGCAGGGCCCTCACCATCGGCCACGGCCGCATTCACCGTCTGCTCAGCGCGCAGTCCTGCCCGTTCTATCTGCTCCAGACTCTTCCAGCGGCTCGAAGCCAGCGTAGTGGCAAAATAGCGAATGCCCAGCTCGCGCGCCTTCCAGGCTGCCGCTGTCAGTCGCAGTGTAAAACACTGTTCACAGCGTCGTCCGCGCTCAGGCTCATCCTCAAGGCCACACACACCACGTAGCCAGCCTTCGTGATCGTAGTCGCCGTCTATCCATGTCAGTCCCAGCGACTCGGCATGACGTTGACTCTCCTGCTTTCGAATCTCATATTCCTGCCTGGGGTATATATTAGGATTGTAATAAAAAATAACAGGGCACACTCCATGCCCCATCAGCCACTCCACAATGGCCGACGAGCAGGGCGCGCAGCACGCATGCAGTAGCACCTGTGTGCACCCTTCGGGTATTACTATTGCCGGTTGTTTCATCGTCTCCCAAGTATCTTCACTGCTACAAAATTAACTGTTTTTTCGTTACCAACCAAACGTTTTGCCAATTATTTTATTCTATTCCTTCTACTATTCAGATATCCTCTTCCGTCAGGTCAGAGAATCTTCGAGCGAAGCTCAAAGATACGACTATTTCCCCAAATATCCAAGGATTCGCTGGGATATTATTCCGCCGGGGCTGCGCTGCGGCAGTCTCGGCGGATAAAGTCTCTCGGTGGTTGTAGGGGGGGGCAGTCGAAGGGGAATAGCCTCATTGATGCAGAGCTAATTCCCAAAATAAGAATTGAGGAACACTTCCGGCGACAACACCGGCAAACCGCCGATGGGGAAATGGCGTTTCTTGTCTCTTGTAACGATGACATCGCACTTGGCAGCCAGGGCGGCTTCGTATTGCAGCATGTCTTCAAAGTCTGGCATCCCAGAATTGAGCGCATCAGTCACCTGAGTGTCGTCCATAGCAGCCGTCCTTACATAGCTCTTCAGGCTCTTAAGTCCTTTTACTGCCTGTTCGTAGCCTACATTCTTGCGTGCCGTGTACACACAGTTGGCGAAAGTCAACGGCGTGGCGAACATCTCTATCAGCCCTCTGACGCCTAAGTCAAAGACATTCGACGAAGCCAGAAGGAACTGCTGTCTGCCCTCGATGATGTCCAACAGGATGTTTGTATCAAGAAAGACTCTCATCACCGTGCGTATTTAGCAGTCAGATATTCCGTTCTGGCCTTGTCGCCGTTGATGTCGTCATCGCTGGGCACTTCGGGCTTGGCAAAGCCTATCAGCGACTGAAGCTCTGGCGACAGTTCTTCTATCTGTTTCATCTGATACGTCTTTTTCCTTGCTGGTTTAAAACGGGTGATAAGCATAGCCACCCATTCTTCCACGCTCATACCGTCGGCCTTGGCATAGTCCTGAGCCTGGCTGTACAATGTAGGATTCAAACTTATTGTTGCCATATCTTCTTGCGTTTAATCGCTGCAAAGATAGTGCAAATCGAGCGAAAAACCAAATAAATTTGAGTTTTTCCGAGATGCAGCCATTGCGAAGCCACACTCTACACCTTCAGGTTAGAGAATCTTCGGCGGGGTTATCCCGCCAAAGATACGACTATTTCCCCAAATATCCAAGGATATCCGAGATTTAACATTTGTTGAATCTCTCTCGCGACTCGGCAGACCTCAAACGAGTTTGGGTCTGCTCTCGCTGCTCGGAGATTTTTATCCGTTTGCGGTAAGTCAAGGGAGTACAGAGTCCCTTGCCCCACCCAATCTATAACATGGATGTGGCAGCGAGGCGGGCTGCCACATCCATGTTTTGGTTCAAGGAAAATCAAAGAGTATTGAAGTGAACCCAGAAAGTTGGACACAACTTAAAGGTTCAAATGAAACGTAGTTACAGTCTAGAAGAAAAGTTATGTGCAATTGGATTTGTATTCCAAGGAGAGTCTGCTCGTTCTGTCTCTCGTAGATTTCATTTAGGTCATCACATTCTTTACGAATGGTTAGAAAGCTATAAACTCCAAGGTGTTGACGGTCTAAAATCTCATGGCCACAAGAAAAAAAGGTTGTCATATGAAGAAAAATGCAAGATTGTTCGTGAATATAAAGAAAGTAATTTAACTTTGTACCAGCTTTCTGTCAAATATGGCATATCCAACTCTACGATAAATGTATGGGTAAAGTTGGCTGAGAGGGGAGGATATGGAGCACTGGAATCTCATAAATCCAGGCAATCTAAAACTGGTAAGCGTATGGTTAAACGACTTCCCAAAGAAGAGTACGAGAAAGAGAACGAGCGCCTTCGTAAAGAAAATGAGCGCTTAAGGCTGGAGAATCTCCTGCTAAAAAAAGTGAGAGCCTTAGTCGAGGAAAGAGAAGCCCGAGACAGAGCGATTGGGCGCAAGCCATCGAAGAACTAAGGCGTAACGAGCATGCAGACCTCAATCTGCTGTTGAAACTCAAACAGATGGCTCGCAGTACGTTTTACTATCATCTTAAGAACTGCAAGAAGAAAGACAAATATAGAGAAGAGAAAGATATGATATATACCATCTTCCATAAACATAAAGGACGTTACGGCTATAGGCGTATTACGCTGGAGCTCCGTAATGAGAATCGTCTAATCAACCACAAGACGGTCAAGAAGCTTATGGATGAACTTGGCCTTAAGAGCAAGGTGAGAAAGGTCAAATACCGCTCCTATAAAGGCGAGGTTGGTAAGATGGCTCCCAATATCATCGACAGGGATTTCACGGCAGAGAGGCCTTACCAGAAGCTTGCTACGGATGTAACTCAGGTGACGATAGATGGACGCAAGATTTACCTATCACCTATACTCGACATGTGTGATGGGGAGATTCTTTCTTACACCATAACAGAAGTGCCAAACTTAGAGATGGTGATGAGTATGCTCAACCAGATGTATAAGCGCATTGACCTCCCTGAAGGTGTCATTTTACACTCTGATCAAGGATGGCACTATCAACATGCAGCCTATCAGAAAAGTCTCCAGAAGCACCACATTATCCAAAGCATGTCTCGTAAAGGGAACTGTCTGGACAATGCAATGATGGAAAACTTCTTTGGTCTCATGAAGTCAGAACTGCTCTATCCTGGTAAATACACATCGGCAGAGGTCTTCAAGAAAGACCTGATAGAATACATTGACTATTATAACAATAAGAGAATAAAGCTCAGATTAAATGGAATGAGTCCAGTACAATACCGAACTCAATTCCAAATGAGCAATAATGTTTAATCTGTCCAAACTTTGGGGTTCACTTCATATCTGTCCCCCTGATTCGTGGCGTTGCAATGACGAGTCGGTCGATTCCTTTGGGTAACCTACAGGAAAAACTGATTAGAGTCCCCTGATTCCAAGAGTATATACCCACCCCCACCGTTAATCCATCGGCTTTATCATCGACTCGATGAACTGGATTTCCTCATCCGTCAGGTTGTATTTCGCATAGAGGTCGGCATCCGTCCAAGGACGGGTGAAGTCTTGGAGGGGGACAAAACGATATACTCGACTGGGGGCCGATTGTGTTATTTTTATTGCAGAAACAAGGATACGAAAGAATCTACTTTTTACATATGTAACAAAGTTTCTTGCTTCTTTTTCAGTATTGAATGCTGCATACAGATATGATTGCGAGCATACAGAGTGTTTTGGGGCATATTCTGGATCTCCCAATACCTTTTCATCATTGCCTGATCCACCTGCAATTGGAATAAAAACTTTATATTTGTCTATGTCATGCTTGTTCTTTTTAATATCTATAGAACTCACGTATTCTACTTTACGCTTCTGATTTTCAATATGATAAAGTAAGACATCATGCATTTCTGTCATGTATTCATATACAGGAAATGGAGTTTTGGTACTTGTTCTTGGATTTGAAGGAATACCGAATGGAGTGTCTGCAGACATTATTGTATCAACAGTTCCATTAATCTCCAATTTTCTCTTTTTTTCTACTTTTTGGATTATACCTACTAATCGTGGCTCTCGTATCAGTATATCAAATTGACTCAAATCTGTTTCTATACATTGTACCCCATCATCTCCAATTAGACTATATTTGCATAATCTTTTTTCTTTAACATTCTCAAGGTAATAGCATACCCCACCTTTAATCTCAACATTTCTGAATAATATTGAGCCATTTGAATATGCAACCAATTTTACAATATTTCCACAGGTAAGCATTCTTTTCCGAAATTCCCCCAAAAGGTTTTCTCTTCCTGCTGCAAACCACCTTGATGGCATAATAAGAGATGTGTACTTAGAAGTGATTCTGGTTGCAATATTTGCAAATAACTGATAAATAGGGGCATCATTATTGCCTCCAGACCCACCCATCACCTGATACGGCGGATTACCTACTATTGCGTCTAACTTCATATTTGTATCTTGATTGATTTTCCAGAAGCGCTTGCCATCACGGAAGGTGTTGACAACAGCGTCTGGACATTCTGAAATGTTCTTGATAAGGTCTTTGTAATATTGAGCGTTGACACGGGTGTTGCGGAAGCCCGCAAGGGTGCGCTTAGTGATACTCTTGGCCATCGGTGTCTTGCAGACCACCAGGATGTTCTCCTCAATGGTGGCATCCCACAGGTTCTGTGCGAAAGCATGACCTAATTCGCCATACTTCTGCTTCATGGACTCCACACGGGCACGATAGATATTGTAGGCTACATAAAGCGGATAAAGTCCACTCTTAGAGTTGATTTCCAAGATGTGAGCATCAGGACGGAATACGTCGCGCGTTACCTTACCTTGATCTACATAGCGAGGAACTGATAGCGGTTGCTGGAACGCCTCGTCATAGAAGCACCAACCACCAAGACAGTCGCTCATGTGCATATTGACCACTCGCCAAGGCGTGAGCACCGTTTCCTTGTCTGGATTGCGGAAGGTATTGAAGATGGCAGAGATACGCTCTATGCGCTCCTCAATAGTGAACTTGTCTGCTGCCCGTGCCATCTCACGGATGCGCTTGCCAGCCTCACGGAAGATGTCAGGGTCATAATATTTCTTGAATATCTCGAAGCGTTCCTTATCTACGCCTTTAGGCATAAATTCCTCCCACGACTGATTATCAATCAGCGAAGCAAAGCTTTCGATGGTGATTTCTTCATCCTCACTCTTTAACTCTGCACCATATATCAAAAGCGGCATACGAATACTTATTCCTCGTAGGATGCTGATGGCATTACGCCGCTGATTGCTCATAGCCTTCAGTTCGTCAAGCCGTGCCTGTTCCTCTGGTGTGCGCTCCTTCTTAGGTTTCTTCTCCAGTTTCTCCTTTTCTTCGTACTGTTCGTCGGTGAAGCCTTGGTTGTTTACGTCAATATCGCCAGACTTTGCCATCGCTTTGGTTTGTCCGATGGTCTTCTTCAGCTCGTCAAAATCCCTCAGTTCTACATCCGTCAGCTTCAGCAGTTCGTCGTTATAGAGCGCACCGTCCTCAAAGCCGCACTGCACCACCTTCTCTATCTGTGCCTTCTTCAGCTGCCCCATCATCTTGTTGACATCGTAAGGCTTCATCTGACTGCCGTCGATAGAGATAATAGGACAGAAGTTCAGGAAGTCGCCCAGAATCTTGCGATCCTCCTCTGTCTGCTTGCCTGCTTTGGCCGACACCTTGGCCGTCTCTGCCAATACGCGCAGCGTACGGTCGGGTGCAAAGTCGAAGGCATAGCATTGTTCCTTCATACGGCCATGACTCTCGAAGGGTGTCTGCACACGGAAGATGGTCTGCATGTATTGTGCTGCCGAAGTACTGAAAGAACCAGCCATCATGAATACGGCTGTCCACGGCTTGATGCTCACACCTGTGGTCAGTCGGCCACAGGATAGCGTGATGGTAAACGTCTCGTCAGGGTCTTTGCCGATGGCATCGTTCACCAATCTCAGCGCTTCCTTGTTCTCCTCATCCTCGTCGCCATTGCCTGCCACATTCACCGTCTGGAACATGCCAAACACTGGGTGTTGCTTCAGTTTGGTGCTCAAGGCTCTTGCTGCTTTCACACCAGGAACAATCCAAAGCGTGTGGCGGAAGATGCGTCGGAAGGTCTCGTTGCTGTAGGGATAAAGGCTGTCCTTGTCTTCCTTGCAAAGCAGATGGAGGAAACGGTCCACGTCGGCATCATGGATAAACGTGTCGTCGTCTCTCGTACGGAAGAACTCGCGAAAGTTGAAGGCTTTCTCGTCTTCCACGTACTCATACATCAGCGTGCCCAGGTCATAGGTATAGATGTTGATAGCCGGCAACGAGGCGTAGGGGTTGGGCTCGTAGGGATTGTCCACAGCCCACTCCTGCTTGGCTTTCTGCTCCATCACGTAGTCCCAGGTGAAGATTTCCTCTTCGCTATAGTCGTCGAAGAGGTTAAACGGCGTGCCTGACAACTGCAGGACCTTAGTGTTCTCCTTCACCAGTTCTTTCAGCACGCTCTGCCCTAACTCCGTCTTTGTGCCTTCATGGGCTTCGTCGACTATCACGAAGTCCCACGGGGTCTTGAATATCTCGTTGTTCTTGTCGAACTTTCCGCCCACCTGCTCTGAACCTCTGAGGTCTTGCATGGAGGCGAAATAGACATACTTGCCACCCTTCTTAGCCTGCTTCTCCAGCACGCTGAATTCCTCGCCATTCCCTCGTGAGCCATAGTGGAAGTCCGTGCGGTCGTAGAATATCTTGCCAAAATCTTCAAACCACCCTTTGTCTACCACTGGGCGGTGGGTTAATATTAAGGTACGGGCGAAGTTCTCTTCCTTTACCACCTGCAGGGCAGATAGCGTCTTGCCAAAACGCATCTTGGCATTCCAAAGCATTTGATTGCCCTTCTTGAACCGCTTGCGGGTCTTGCTGATGGCCTCCTGCTGTTCAGGACGGAAGATGACGGGCGATTGGCCTTGGGTGACGGCAGAAGGATGCAGACTGGTCTCACCATGCTTCACGGCACTGATGGCTTTCTTCACTGTCTCCAGGTCGCAGCAAAACCATTCGTCAGCACCAGTAACCCCTTCAAACTCCTTACGCTTGATGCCACTCCGTTCCAACACTTTATGCACCTGCTTGTCGTTGAAACTCATAATCATGCCGTTGCGCACAAAGATGCTTATCTCAGTGTGAAGTAGTTGGTAGGCTATACCTGCCGTCTTCGTGTATTGCCGGATTCGCTTGTTGGCAGCCTCCTTGAGGGCAGCAGAATTATTGATAAGGTCTGAGCCGTCGTCCTCGTCAATCGTCGTCTCACCAATCTTCAGACAGTCACAATGCCGCTCGTCATTGATGGCGAAAACGTATATCAGCTTTGATTTCAGTGATGATTCAAAAGTAGCCATAGGTTTCTGTTATTTCAATAGGTCTATAAATCGTATTTTCTTCTTGTCGTTCTTCCAGTCGCGTATCAGGCAGTACTGGCCATTATGCCTACGCGTGTCGTTTTGCTGACAGCCAGGGCAGTTGACCAGTTTCTCCTGTTCGCCAAAGAGCGTCATTTCTTTCTCCATCACGCCGTTGCGGCAGGAGTCGGGCACTACGCCTTTCAGTCCGTCCATCTGCCAGAGGTTCCAGGAGATGATATAGGCAATGTAGTTGATAGACTTCAATAGTGGGGCTTTGTGGAACTTCTCCTGATAGTATTCGATGAAGGTCCAAAGCAGGGCTTCGCGTGCCAGCAGCAGGTTGTCGCCCTGCCACTCGAAGCCGTAGATGTTCATGTAAGCCGTTTGTGCCCATTCCAGCCATTCGCCGCTTGTGTCCACATTCTCGCTGATGACTCGCAGCTTCCTGTCAAGCAGTCCAATGCGCTCACTGATGGGGATAGGTTCGCCCGTAGTGGCATCGTAGCGGCTCACGAGGTAGGGAGCCTCGCCGCAGGTCATTTCCATACGTGTGGCACGGACGTAATCCTTCCACGTCTTTCCCTCTGGGAACGTTATCTTGTCGGTGGTGGCCTGCCACGTGTGGCTTGCAGCGTCCTCAATGTTGAATACATCCTTGCGTCCAAACCATGCCTCGTCCACCAGGTTGTTCTGAGCATTGCACACCCAGGAGGGCGTAAACACCTCTGCCATATCTTTGGCCCTGTCCGTCTGCTCCGCCCTGGTCTTGAGCACACGAGGACGGATGACCATCCCCCGCTCGCCAGTGATCAGTTCTGGCAGTATCGGAGCATGATAATCGTATCCTCTTCCAAGCGCCTCATAGTCGTGAGTAGCCCAGAAGATGTTCTGTCCTGTGGTATGGTCGTGCAGCAGTGTATCGAGCACTGGGGCCGACAGTGCCAACAGGTCGTCCTCCCTGATGTCTATCAGCAGAGGACTCTTGTCGTTGTCTGGCATTCTTTGCGCTTATAGCTTTAGGACAATAAACACTTATCGGAATCTTTGGGCCTTCACAACGCAAGGTCTCCACACACGAAAGAAGCGTGTCCGCTTCTTATCGAATGTAGAGGCCCTGAGAAAGCCCAGTAGAATGATAAGTGACGTCCACGCTATAAGCGCGAACATTCACAATTATCGTTATTCTACTTGGAATAAGAAATTTCTCAGGTTTCTACATTCTCCTAATAACTGTTCATGTCGTTATTGTTTTTACCCTCAAAAATCATACTGTCACCCTGCGCTCAGGGTGTTGTGGGCCTCGGGGGCGAGGCGCGTGCCGTTTAGGGCCGTCAACAGTATTTGAGTGCAAAAATACAAAAAGTTTTTTGTAATCCCATACTTTAAACGGGAAAAAGTGGAAAAAAGGTGTGGATGAGAGGATGAGAGGTGAAGGATACCGACATTCAGAGCGCAATCCTTTACTATCTGACCACTATTTGGCCAGTATATGTTCAGTTCCTGACTGAACAAATACTGGACATATACTGGACAAATACTGGACATGAACCGGACATAATCCGGACATAATCCGGACATGAACCGGACATAATCCGGACATGAACAGGACTTATACGGGAGGAAATCTATGGAAGGATGGTGGCGCGGAGGATGCGCACATCGGTATATGGGCGATAATACTTGTCGACGGCCATGTGCTGGATGCCGTCGACGACGTCGAGGCCCTCTGTTACTTCGCCAAAGACGGTGTACTGTCCGTCCAGATGGGGCGTGCCGCCCACGGTCTTGTAGGTCTGTATCATCTCGGGTGTGATGACGGCCTGGCCTTGTGTAAGGGTGTCGAGACGTTCCTGTACACGACGTATCTGTGCGTCGGTGAGGGGTCGCCCCCATACGATGTAGAACTGGCATGCCCCTGAGCGCCGCTGGGGGTTGATACGGTCTGGCTCGCGTGCGGCGGCCACCACGCCACGGCGATGGTAGTGCAGGGGCAGGCAGAACTCGGGCTCTATGGTGTAGTCGAGCTCTCCCCTACCCAACCGTTGTCCTGGCTCGGCATGCTTGCTGGTAGGGTCGCCGCCCTGAATCATAAACTCGTCTATGACGCGATGGAAGAGCAGTGAGTCGTAGAAGTGGGTTCTGACCAGTTCGAGGAAATTGTCGCGGTGCTTGGGGGTCTCATTGTAGAGGGCTATGCGTATGTTGCCCTGGGTGGTTTCCAACAGTACTTCGGTACGCTTGTCCTGAGCCTGTGCGGAAAGTGATAGCAGTAATAATGCAATGGGGATTAGCAGGTGTTTCATAATATCTCTCTTTTTGAGCGTGTGGTTTTGCAATGACGGTTCGTATCTTCTTAACTAAAGTCCGCGGGCTTTCCAGATGCGCTCCTTGGCGGCGTTGATTTCCTGGAACTTCTTCTCGGCTGCCTTACGGATGTCGTCGCCCAGGGCGGCCACCTTGTCTGGATGGTGTTCAAGGGCCAGCTTTCTGTATGCTTTTTTCAGTTCGTCGTCAGTGGCGTTGGGGCTGACGCCGAGCACCTGGTAGGCCGACTCGAGGTCGTCTTTGCCCATGCCAAGCATGGAGTCTACCTCGTCGACGGACATCTGCATCCACTGGGCACACTCCTTCATGGCCTGTACCTCGGCCGGGGCTACATGGCCGTCGGCCTGTGAGATGAGTACCAGGAAGTTGAGCAGCTGCAGGCGCTGCGAGTAGTCCATGTTGCGGGCTATCTGCTGGCAGCACTGCATGACGGTCTGGCGGAACTGCGAGGCTCCGACGCGCTTCTGTTCGTCAAATAGTTTCTTCAATATATCGTCGCCCTGCATGCGTGCGGCGTCGCCAAAGTTCTGGCGCAGCACGTTGCGCACGAGCTCCATCTCGGAGTGCATGACGCGACCGTCGGCCTTGATGACGTAAGAGGCCAGCACGAGCATGGAGAAAAGAAAACTGTTGCGCTGTCCCTGATAGGAGCGCTGCTGACCGTAGGGGTTGCCGTAAGCGTTACCGTAGGTCTGCGACTCGTAGCCGCTCTGTCCGTCGAAGGTGCCCTGGGTGTCAGGGGTGTTGACGGCATCGGCCATCGTATCGAGCAGGCCCCCCAGCACGATGCCAGCCAGGGCGCCTAAGGGTCCTGCCGCCATGAAGCCAAGGAAGCCTCCAATCCATTTACCTAATGCCATATTGAGTTGAGAGTTGAGAGTTGAAAGTTAATACTCGTGCCACCAGTCTTGGCCGTCGCGCTCGGCGCGTTCCAGGTCGTCGATAAGACACTCTGCCAGACGAAGCACCGTTTCCTGTGGCACCTGGAAACGGGGGTCCTGGCTGTGCGGATTGATGGATGCCAGGAAGTGGGGCATCTCGCTCTTGTAGACCTCCTTCATGCGGATGTTGCTGCCGTCGACGCCTGCACACGAGTAGGTGATATTGGCCAGACGGTCGCACAGCTTGACAAAGGGGGCGTAGGGTGTCTCGCGAATGCCCTTATAGTACTTCTCGCCCGCCCGTTCGGCACGTGTGCGCCCCTTGTCGTTGGTCAGGGCGTAGACTATTTCGGTGGCCAGGAAGGCCTGTTCTTCGGTCAGCATGCCGCGTGCCGTCTTCATCACGTCGTTGTACGTCTGTCGGGCGTCCTCAATGCTGTCGTGATAATAGCCTCCGAAGAACAGGGGCAGCACGTCGGTCTGGCGGGTGCACACCAGGTGGCCAAAGTCGCGTATGCCGCTGACCACCATGTCCAGATGGTAGCCGTATGGCAGGTGGTCGCCATAGGTCTGGTTGACGCTCTGGTGCAGGGCATGGGCCTGCTGACGGATGTGCTCTATCTGGTCAGCATATTCTTGCATGCAGGTTTCAAATGTGTTTCTCTCCATAGTCTGTTTACTTCTTTATCTCTATGTCGCGCTTCACGTTATTGCGTATCTTTGTCAGATAGCCCTTCATGCCCTCGGCGTCCCTGTGGTCTATAATCTCGAGCAGCTCCTTCAGCTCGGTACGTATCTGGCTGACCTGATCGTGGGTGTAGGGGTTGAAGAGTATCTCTTGCAGCAGGTAGTCGTCCTCGTTCAGCACGCCCTTGGCAATGCGCATGTGGCGTTTGAAGGTGGTGCCCGGCGCGTCCTGGTGCTTCATGACGGCAGCAAAGACAAAGGTGGAGACGAAGGGTATCGAGAGCGAGTAGGCCACCGTCTTGTCGTGCTCCTCAAAGCTGTACTCGTAGATGTTGAGTCCCAGGCGCTGATAGAGGTCCTTGAAGAAGATACGCCCCATGTAGTCGCCTTGGGTGATGATGATGGCGTTCTCCTCGGAGAGCTGCTGCAGATTGGCGAAGGTAGGTCCGAACATGGGGTGTGTGGACACGTAGCGCCGTCCGCTCTGCTCATAGAACTCGAGGAGGTTGGTCTTTACTGAGGCTATGTCGCTGATGATGCAGTCGTCAGGCAGATAGGGCATGACCTGCTGGAAGACGGGGATGGTGTACTTCAGCGTGACGGCATTGATGACCAATTCCGGCTTGAACTGACTTATCTCCTCCAGCTCCGTAAAGCGCTGGCAGTTGTAGGTAAACCGCATGCGCTTGGGGTCTCGCTCGAATACGGCAACTTCGTGGTCAAAACTCAGCAGGTCGATGAAGAAGCTTCCCATCTTGCCTGCTCCTAATACTAATATCTTCATAAATGCGGTCTCTTACTGGTTGACGATTTCTATCTGCTGGCGCACCGACTCTTCGTGGATGCTCTCGAAGACCTTGGCCACGAACTCGGCAGCCATGCCGGTGAGCGAGCCCTGCACGCCACGCTTCTCAAGAATCTCGTTGTAGCGCGACGTCTGCAGCACGGTCATGTTGTGCTCCTTCTTGTAGCGTCCTATCTCGCGGCATACCTCCATGCGCTTGGCCAGCAGCTCCATGAGCTGGTTGTCGAGCTCGTCAATCTGCTTGCGCAGCTGTTGGATGCTCTCCGTGGTGACGTTCTCGTCGCGGATGATGAGCAGCGAGAGGATGTAGTCGAGCACCTCGGGCGTCACCTGCTGCTTGGCGTCGCTCCATGCCTTGTCGGGGTCGCAGTGGCTCTCGACGATGAGTCCGTCGAAGCCCAGGTCCATGGCCTGCTGGCACAGCGGTGCGATGAGCTCGCGCTTGCCTCCGATGTGCGACGGGTCGCAGATGATGGGCAGGTCGGGAATGCGACGATGCAGCTCGATGGGAATCTGCCACATGGGGGCATTACGGTATATCTGCTGTTCAAAGCTGGAGAATCCGCGATGGATGGCCCCCAGGCGCTTGATGCCTGCCTGGTTGAGTCGCTCCATGGCTCCTATCCACAGCTCGAGGTCGGGGTTGACGGGGTTCTTGACGAAGACGGGCACATCGACTCCTCTCAGCGCATCGGCCAGGGCCTGCATGGCAAAGGGGTTGGCCGTGGTGCGCGCCCCTATCCACAGGATGTCCATGCCGTACTTCAGTGCCAGCTCGACGTGCTCTGGTGTGGCCACTTCGGTAGAGATGAGCATGTGGGTTTCTTCCTTTACCTGCTTCATCCATGGCAGGGCCTTCTCGCCGTTGCCCTCGAAGCCACCGGGCTTGGTACGGGGTTTCCATACGCCGGCCCGGAAGTTATGGCATCCTTTCATGGCCAGCTGGCGTGCCGTGTTCATCACTTGTTCCTCAGTCTCGGCACTGCAGGGGCCTGCAATGACGAAGGGACGTTCGTTGTCGCTCGGAAGATTGAGTGGTTGTAAGTCTAATTCCATAATTATATTGTTTGTTTGATTCTTTCTAATGCTTGTTGTATTTTCTCTTCTTTGGCGCAGAGTGAGATGCGGATGTAGCGTTCGCCGTTGCTGCCGAAGATGAAGCCGGGGGTGATGAAGACACGTGCCTCGTGGAGTATGCGCTCGGTCAGGTCCTCGACGTTGGCATAGCTGTCAGGAATACGGCCCCAGAGGAACATACCCACCTGCTGCGGGTCGTAGGTACAGCCCAACACATCCATAATCTGCTCGGCATACTTACGCCGGCGCTGGTAGCGCTCTATGTTGGCCTCGCGGTGCCACTCGTCGCTGTTCTGGTAAGCCTCGGCAGCTGCCAGCTGGATGCCGCGGAAGGTGCCGCTCTCGATGTTGGACTGTACCTTCAGAATCCACTGTATGAACTGTGCGTTCGAGGCGCACAAGCCTACGCGCCATCCTGGCATGTTATGGCTCTTCGACATGGAGTTGAACTCTATGCAGCAGTCTTTGGCACCAGGCACCTGCAGGATGCTGAGGTGGTCGTGGCTGAGGATGAAGCTGTAGGGATTGTCGTTGACCACCACGATGCCGTGTTCCTGCGCAAAGCGCACCAGCCGCTCGTAGGTCTCACGGCGGGCACGGCCGCCGGTAGGCATATTGGGATAGTTGGTCCACAGGAGCTTGATATTTGGTGACTGGCGACTGACGATGTCCTCCAGCTGGTCAAAGTCGGGCTGCCAGCCGTTGTCCTCGCGCAGGTCGTAGTTGATGATGCTGGTGCCCAGAATCTTGCTTAGCGAGGTGTAGGTGGGATAGCCCGGGTTGGGCACCAGCACACCGTCGCCAGGATTGCAGAAGGCCAGCGTGACGTGTAGGATGCCCTCCTTCGAACCTATCAGAGGCAGTACCTCGCTCTTGGCATCCAGCTCTACGTCGTACCAGCGCTTGTAGAACCCTGCCATGGCCTGGCGCAGCTCGGGTGTGCCCTGGGTGGGCTGGTAGCCATGGGCATCGGGACGTCGTGCCACCTCGCACAGTTTCTCTATGGTCTGCTCAGAGGGGGGCATGTCTGGCGATCCGATGGCCAGGCTGATGATGTCCTTACCCTCAGCATTCAGCTGAGCTACCTCCTTCAGCTTGCGGCTGAAGTAATACTCTTGCACTAAATTTAATCTTTCTGCTGGTTGTATCATAATGTCTTGGTATATTTATGCTTTCAACTTGTCTGTCTGCCGTCTTTATATTCGCCTAATATCTTAAAGTCCTTGGTCAGCGGGATGATGGCATCGATGGACTGGCGATAGCGTGTCAGGTCAGTGTACATCACGTCAACATAGAACAGATACTCCCACTCACGCCCGATGATGGGCAGCGACTGTATCTTTGTCAGGTTGATGTGATAGAACGACAGGATGGCCAGTATATGCGCCAGCGACCCTTCCTCATGTGGCAGCGAGAAGACGATGCTGGCCTTGTTGGACTCCGTCAGTGGGCGCAGCAGGTCGGCCTTGTTGGGGTTGGACACCACGAGAAAGCGCGTGAAGTTGTGCTTGTTGTCCTCGATATGGTCTTCAAGCACTTTCAGTCCGTATAGCTTTGCTGCTTCGGCATGACAGATGGCGGCCCAGCCGTGATGCTGTCCTTCGCTAATCATCTTGGCAGAGCCTGCCGTGTCTTCGGCCTCCACATTCTTCAGTTGCGGGTGGTGGGCCAGGAACTGCCGGCACTGCATCAGTGCCACGGGATGTGAGTGCACCTCCTGGATGGTGTCCCAGTCGTCGTCAGGCAGGCAGCAGATGCAATGCGAGATGTGCAGCTTATGCTCGCCCACAATGGTTGTGCCTGAGTCGCGCAACAGTTCGTAGTTGTGAAGCAGCGAACCGGCTATGGTGTTCTCGATGGCCAGCATGCCTATGCATGTAGGGTCCTGGCGTATGTTGTCGAACACCTGTTCGAAGGTGGAGCAGCAGATAAGCTGCACCTGCTCGCCCTCGAAATACAGATGGGCAGCAATGTCGTGGAACGACCCTATGAGTCCTTGTATGGCTATTCTCTTCATAATTTACTCTTCAATGCTTCTATTCTTCAATCCTAAAAAAATCCCGCTTTCACTTGGCTGTGAAGCGGGACCTTATTGTTCTGTTTTACGTTTCGTTCAAACTACACGGCCTTACGCTTCACAGCTTGCTGCAAAGTAAAAGTAATAGCCGTAAAAGTATGCATTCAACGTTGTCATATTTCTCTCTTTTTATGCAATTCGGTTGCAAAAGTAATACTTTTCCTCGAAACGAACAAACATTTTGAAAGAAAATTTTCATAGTATTATTATTTTCACTACCTTTGCAGTGCTTTTTGCAAACAACTACTAAAGTATAATTATGTATAACGGGAAAAAAGGTATGAAAAGAAAGAGTTTGTTTTTATCAGCCGTCATCCTGCTGTTTGGCGGTCTGGTGCTTGCTGCCTGTAGCAAAGACGACAGCGACGACAATGGCAATGGAGGGTCAACCCCCGAGACACCAACAGTCAACACCGCTGCCGAAGTAGTAATCCTGTCGTATGGCATAGGCGGCGGTGACCTGGACAGTGACGCTGAGTGCGACTTCATCAAAGCCGCCTACATGTTGCAGAGCTACAAGAACGTGCGCTACTTTGCACAGTACAAATATTCGAGCGAAGACGGCTTTGCCAAGACGACTGCCAAGAATAAGGAAAAAGACCCCACCTACAACTACCATCTGAGCGGCGACTACGGCAAGGTGTATCGCTTCGAGCTCACACCGAGCATGATTAATCCACAATCAATAGACCAGTATTTTAACTTCCTCATCTTCAGTGGGCAGAAGACCTTCCTCGACCTCAGCCCATACAAGTATGGCGATGAAAACTTCAAGATGTACGACCCCAAGAATATGGCCGAATTCATACAGTGGGCCATGCAGCAGGCACCCCAGGCCAAGACGTTCATCCTGGCCATTGGCGACCACGGCGGTGCCTACGAGCCCACTGTCGACTATGACAAGTCGACTGCTTCTAAGGCACCCTCCACACGTGGCATCATGTACGACGACAACATCGATGGAAAACCCTGCATGTCGCCGCGCGAGATTGCACAGGCCTTCAGCCTGCTCACTGCCGACCAGCGCAGCAAGATTCAGCTGCTCTACTTCGACTGCTGTCTGATGAACAACCTCGAGGTGTTGGGCGAGGTGAAGGACTGCGCACCCTACGTGCTGGGGTCGTGCCACTCGGTGACAGCCAGCAACCACGGTCTGCTGGTACAGAAGATGAACAGCGCCACGAAGGACAACATTGCCACCGTGGCTAACAGCTACCTCACAGACCTGCTGGCGGAGAAGCGCCAGATATATTTAAAGGATAGGAATGAGATCTTCTTGAAGAACATCGACTACACCCTGACCGACATGAGCAAGATAGACGGCGTGTATGCCGCCCTGAAGGATGTCGTCGACTTCATGGTCAAGCAGGACGTTTCGGCCACCGACGCCTTCACCAAGGCTGCCAGCAGCTGCTACCAGTTTGTGGATCAGGACTCCTTCTACGACGTAATGGACTACCTGCAGAAGCTCAAGGCCTATGCCTTCCCCAACAACACCGAGTTTGCCACGCTGGTGGACAAGATGGCAGCAGCCGTCAAAGCCGCCATGATAGGGCATGGCGACTACAGCTTCTCGATGGATCCCACCAACGGTAGCAGCCAGAACCTCACCTACAGCGTGACCATCGGCTTCAACTGCAAGGCGCTGAATCTGGAAAAGACCTACACCGAGGAGCATGCCGCCATCATGAACGCCATCAAGGCCGGCGGTGGCACGGATGCAAAAAACGACCCCTACTTCTCGCAGATCATACTCGACAACGGCGACCTCTACGCCTACACCTGGACTGACCCGAACTACAAGCCCACCAACAAGGAGACCTTCTCTTCCAACGGCAACGTTGCCTGGTTCAACTGGGACGCCACCTACAAGGCCCTCTACTTTGACAAGCAGACAGGCTGGAGCAAGTGGATGCTGAAGAACCCCGGCGTACCCCTGAACAATCCTCCTTATAATGACGAAGGCGACGTGGTGAGAGAAGTAAACTACGGTGACGGCAGTTACTAAGATGCTGACTATAAACTCATAAACAGACGAGAAAAGACAAACCATGACGCGTAAGACTTTTGCTGTATTAGGCATGATGTGTGCCGGATGTGCAGCTAACGTTGAAAAGCGACTCAAACAAGCAGACGGCGTGGCCTCGGTTGCAGTGAACCTGGCCACCCGTACTGCTTTGATAGAGTATGACGAACAACAGACCAGCCCTGAGCAGCTCAAGGAGACGCTGGGCAAGATAGGCTACGACCTGGTGGTCGAGGAAGAACGCAACGTGGAGGCCATCGAGCGACAGACCTACACAGCGTTGCGCAACAAGGTGGGTCTGTCGTGGCTGTTTGCCCTGCTGGTCATGGCACTCTCCATGAACTGGATACACATCAGTTCGCGCGACGCCCAGAACCAGCTCATGCTCATACTCGCACTGCTGAACATCGTCTACTGCGGACGGCAGTTCTACCTGAATGCCTGGCGACAGCTGATGCACCGCTCTGCCAATATGGACACGCTGGTGGCACTGTCTACTGCCATATCGTTCCTATTCAGCACCTTCAACACCTTCTGGGGTCAGAGCTACTGGGGCTCACAGGGTATAGAGTGGCACACCTACTTCGATGCCTCCGTCATGATTATTACCTTTGTACTGACAGGGCGACTCCTGGAGGAACGTGCCAAGCACGGAACGGCAAGCGCCATACGTGCACTGATGGGACTGCAGCCAAAGACCGCCCATCTGGTCGATGCCGGACAAGTGGTGGACATACCGCTGGCAGCACTACAGCCAGGCGACACCATCGAGGTGCGACCGGGCGAGAAGATTCCCGTCGACGGTACTGTGGTGGGCGATGCTGTAGCCTACATCGACGAGTCGATGATGACCGGCGAGTCTGTAGCCATTGCGAAGCGGCAAGGCGACAAGGTGCTGGCAGGCACGCTATTAAAAGAAGTCGCCGGTACGGAGCAAAAGAAAGCAGAGTGCCAAACCTTCCGTTTCCGTGCAGAGGAGGTTGGGCAGAAAACCGTTCTGGCCAACATCATTCGCATGGTGCAGGAAGCGCAAGGCTCCAAGGCGCCTGTCCAGCATACGGTAGACAGGATTGCGCTTATCTTTGTGCCCGCCGTTTGCGGCATTGCCATCATGACCTTTCTTGCATGGTTGCTCGTCGGGGGACATGGCTATCTGCCTCAGGCCATTCTATCGGCTGTCAGCGTGCTGGTCATTGCCTGTCCCTGTGCCATGGGACTGGCCACCCCCACCGCCCTCATGGTGGGCATAGGCAAGGCTGCGCAGAAAAACATACTCATCAAGGACGCTACAGCCCTTGAACAACTGCGCCGCGTCAACGCCCTGGTAATAGACAAGACTGGTACCCTTACTCAGCCCACAATCCCTACTCCCCCCACAACACACACAACACCCACCGAGCCCACAACACCCACCGAGCCCACAACACCCACCTCCCCCACCGAGGTCCTCAAGCCCCATGCCCGCCAAGCCATGCAAGCACTTCAGCACCAGGGCATAGAGGTCTATATGTGTTCGGGCGACAAAGACGAGCGTGCCAAGGCTATTGCCGCAGAAGCCGGCATCGAGCACTATCGCTCGCAAGTGCAACCACAGGACAAGGAAGACCTCGTGAAGGAGCTGCAGGCCCAGGGCAAGACAGTGACCATGGTAGGCGACGGCATCAACGACTCGCAAGCCTTGGCTCGCGCAGATGTCAGCATAGCCATGAGCCGAGGCACCGATGTAGCCATGGATGTTGCTCAGGTCACACTCATGGGCGACGACCTGAGGCGCATTCCACAGGCCATCAGCCTCTCAAAGAAGACGGTAGGCATGATACACCAGAACCTCTTTTGGGCCTTTATCTACAACCTCGTATGCATTCCTCTGGCTGCCGGTGTACCCTATCTCTTCGGTCTTCAGTGGCAGATTACTCCCATGTGGGCCTCGGCACTCATGGCCTTCAGCAGCGTCAGCGTGGTACTTAACAGCCTGCGGCTGAAAATGACGGCGTAACTGAGAACAGCGCATCAAACAAAGCGAGGAAAGATCATCAGACAAAGAAGCGAGGACAGCGCATCAAACCAAAAAGTGGGACTTTCATCGGATGAAAGTCCCACTTTATACGTATCAGACCCAGACTTCCCACGGATGAGAGTCCGGGTTATGTGCTTTATTCGTCCATTTGGAACAGCGGGTCTTCGGGCATGACCATGACGGGCTGCTGCTCATAGTCGCGCAACAGCTTGTCTGATACATACTTCTTGTTAACCACCAGCCGGAACATGTATTCGCGGAACCAGCGTGCCGTCATGATAAGACAGCCTTTCTGGCCCCAGTCGGCACCCCAGGAGTTCTCTACCTTCCACT
Organism: Prevotella sp. UBA2742; assembly: GCA_002353485.1. Lineage (GTDB taxonomy): Bacteria > Bacteroidota > Bacteroidia > Bacteroidales > Bacteroidaceae > Prevotella. The sequence continues at coordinate 263,555 of DEJS01000010.1, read as the reverse complement.
TCATGGGCTGCCCCTGGGCATCAAGGTCGACGGCCGTCAGCGTCATGGCATGTGTGGAGCCGCTATCGAAGGTGGATATGCGATCGGCCTTGTTCATGGTGAACTGGGTACCGAAGAGGGAGGCATAGTCAAAGTTGTCAAGGTCAGCATAGCCACGCTTACGGTCGAGCTGCTTGCCTACGTCGTAGCTGCTATAGAGCTTGCGGCCGTCCTTGAGTGAGGCTATAGCCAGTGTCTCGATGTCCTCCATAGGCAGATTCAGGTACTTCCAGTTGTGTCCATCATAGGTATGACGGTCAAGCTCTACCTCGTACGTCTTATAGTAAGGACGGCGAGGGTCGTTCATCACCATGATAAAGGTACCGTTGACCGGACCGCCGACAACCTCCTGATAGAACTCGCGGGGGGTGTACTTCTTGGCTGCCGTCACAGCCTTGCCGTTCTTGTCGCGGAAGGCATAGGTGAACTCCTTGACGGGTTCGCCCAGCGTAATGGTGAGCATGTGGTAAATCTCTCCGAGCATCTGTGTCTTTCGCTGCTGGATGTCCTTTGCCTTCTTCCCGTCTGCCACCATACGGCGTAGCTCTAAGCCCTGCTCACGTAATTTCGACTTGATGATAGCTGCCATCTTTGAAGTATTGTCAGCAGAGTATGTCTCTGGCTGTACAGAAGAGGGCACCAGACCGTATTTCTCTGCCAAGTCAGCCACGCCACAGAAGGTGCCTCCATCGCTGATGGGGTGATGGAAGAAGAACTGTACTCGCTGGGCGTCGATAGGCTCCTTGGCACAGTCGATGACGCCTTGCAGCATAAGGTTAGCCTTCTCCAGCTGATCCCAGAAGAAAAGGTAGTCCTGCGACAGACTCAGGGTCAGGGAGTCTGTGCGCTGGGCAAAATTAGAACGCAGCACATTGAGACCGCTGAACATCCAGCAACGGCCGCTGGACTTCTGATCTGTGATGGACTGCCGACGCGTCTCCACACTAAAATAGGTATCTATATCGCCTGCGTGCTGCTGATTTTTGGCCAACAAATCGATGGCATTTGCAGCCAGTGCGTTACGCAGTGCACGGTCTGAGGGAGTAGGCGCTGCCTGCTGTGTGATTTGCTGTAACATCTGAGGCGTGATACCACCCTCCTTGGTCTGCGCAGCACAAGGCAGGGTCGTCCACAAGGCGAGAGCTACTAATAAATGCTTCATAACTACTACTTCTTTTTCTTTGTGGAAATGTGAATGGTCTTGGTACTGGTAATTGGCTTGCTGGAATTGTTCTTATTTGATGCCTTACTGCCAGAACTTGCCGAAGCGGTTTTTCTATAGTACTTCAATGCCTCTGGCATCCAGCCCTTAATCTGCTTGATACGCGTCTCGTCAGAAGGGTGACTGCTAAGGAACTCTGCACTCTTGTTTGAACTCTGAGCAGCCATGCGCTGCCAGAAATTGATGGCCACCTGAGGGTCATAGCCTGCCATGGCAGCAAAGATAATGCCCAGATGGTCGGCCTCGCTCTCATGGTTACGCGAATACTTCAGACTGGCCAGGCTCATGCCTTTTGCGGCAATAGCCTGCCCTATGGAAACGGCATTGCTGCCTGCGCCCAAGGCTCCTGCCACGGCAGAACCAATCTGCAGGCCATACTGCTGGCGATAAGCCGTGCTGTACTGCTCGGCAGAATGACGAGCTACGGCATGGGCTATCTCATGTCCCAGCACGATGGCCAACGATGCTTCGTCCTGAGTGACAGGCAACAGTCCTTCGTAGACGCAGATAAGACCTCCGGGCATGCACCATGCATTCACATTCTGGTCCTGCACCAGATTAAACTGCCACTTGTAGTTCTGTACGTCCTCTGCCATACCATTATTGCGAAGATAAGTCTCCACGGCCGTGGCCAGCCTCTGCCCTACACGCTTCACCATAGCCGTATTGGCGGCATTGGTAGAGGGCTTGGCCGACTTCATATACTCACTATACTGCTGGGTAGAAAGACTCAGCATCTCACCGTCTGTCACAAGCAGGTTCTGCTGGCGTCCTGTAATAGGAACGGTCTTCGTGGTACCACAGCTGGCCAATACCATTGCGACCACTAATAGAAGAATTATTCGTACATTTTTCATTATTGTATATTCTTGAAGTGGAACTTGTTATTGCTCTCCGATACGGGTGTAGACAAACCCTATTGACTCCAGTTCCTCACGGCTGTAGATATTACGCCCGTCGACTATGACATTGCCATGCATCACCTTCTTGATGACATCCCATGACGGCATACGGAACTGGCGCCACTCTGTCATCAACGCAAACACATCAGCCTCATTGGAACAGTCATAAATATCCTTACAGTAAGTAACCACGTCGCCAATACGACGGCGGCACTCGTCCATGGCAATAGGGTCGAAGACCCTTACCTTGGCACCATCAGCCAAAAGACGCTGTATGACCACCAATGCCGGCGACTCACGCATATCGTCGGTCTCTGGCTTAAAGGCAAGACCCAGAATGGCTATCGTCTTACCAGCGACAGAACCAACGGCTTTCACTATCTTGTCGTAGACAATATATTTCTGACGTTCGTTGACACGTTCGACAGCCTCAATGACTTCCATGTGATAACCGTTGTCAATGCCAGTATGCAACAAGGCCTTAACGTCTTTAGGGAAACAGCTTCCGCCATAGCCACAACCGGCATAGAGGAACTTGCTGCCAATGCGGCTGTCGGTACCTATGCCCTTACGTACGCTGTCAACACTGGCCCCTACCCTCTCGCATAGGTTGGCGATGTCGTTCATAAAGGATATTCGTGTAGCAAGCATGGCGTTGGCTGCATATTTTGTCATCTCGGCAGAAGGAATATCCATGAAGATGACCCGGAAGTTGTTGATGAGGAATGGCTTGTAAAGCCTGGTCATCACCTCACAGGCACGCTCCGACTCGGTACCAACCACCACACGGTCGGGCGACATAAAGTCCTTGATGGCAGCACCTTCTTTCAAGAACTCCGGGTTACTGGCCACGTCGAATGGCACCTGAACACCACGTTTGTCGAGTTCTTCCTGAATGGCGGCCTTCACCTTCTGAGCCGTGCCAACAGGGACGGTAGACTTGGTGACCAGAATTGTGTACTTGTTGATGTGCTGGCCAAACTGACGAGCCACGGCAAGAACATATTTCAAGTCTGCACTACCATCCTCGTCAGGAGGCGTACCCACGGCAGAAAACACCACCTCTACATCGTCAAGAACCTCTGTAAGGTCAGTAGTGAAGCGCAACCGGCCATAGCCGACATTACGTCGCACAAGCTCCTCAAGACCCGGTTCGTAGATAGGCATCTCGCCGTTCTTCAACTTCTCTATCTTCTGGGCATCCACATCAACACACGTAACATGGGAACCCATCTCTGCAAAACACGTACCACTGACTAAACCTACATAGCCAGTTCCTACAATTGCTATATTCATATGAAATTATAAATAATGAATAGCTGATAATTAGTGTCCTATATGCTTAGCCAAGCCCAAGCAGAGGCTTCAGTTGGTTCTCTTTGTAGAGTATCCATACGGAAGTGCCAAGGAAGGCCAAGAACAGGAAGATGAGCACGGACTGAGCACGTTTGGGCCCCGTCTTCTTGACAGGGACTGTGGCACTCTGCAACGTAGTAAACGAAGGAGTTTCTTCTTGTACTTTGGCTTCAGCAGCCTGAAGATTGTTAGCCAACGTATTATAGGCGTTGTACTTCAGCTGCATGTCGTTCTCCAAATCCTGAAGCTTAATGCGGGCGGTGTTATAGATAACATCCTGATTGGCATCTGAATACTCAGCATAGAGACGGCGAGCCTTCTCGTAACGTTCCTTGGCCTCACCATAGAGCTTACGGGTGTACTCCAAGTCCACACGGGCCTTCTTGGTACGGTAATCGGTGATAAAGTCCTGAAGACGCTTCTTGACAGTATCGGCCATACAAGCTGCAATATACGGGTCCTGGTCGACAACCTGGATAGAGATGATAAGTGTCTTGTTGTCTACATCGCATACTATCTTCTTGTCCAAAGCCTTCACCACCTGGTCCTCTTTCTTTGTCAACTGGAAAGGGTCGAAGGCCTTCTCCTTCTTCTCGCTGCCAAACAGGGAACCGATGAGTTTGAAGGGAGCACTGATGACATGGCTCCACCAAGGCACCTTCTGCTCGTTGACCAGATAGTCATAATACTTAATCATGCGAGTGCTGTCTTTCTTGTGTACCTTGACATCGAACAGGCTCAACTTAAAATCGATGCCTCCCATCAGTTCTGGATAGATCATGGGGTACAGGGCCTCGGTATTACCCATAGCTCCCGACCCCATCTTCAAACCGAACGATGCAGCCATGGCACTGAGGGAGTTCATGCTACGCGATGTGGAGAGCTCAGGTGCCAACTTCACCTCGCAGGTGTAGTAATTGTGCAGTGAGAGCTGAAGGATACAAGCCACCACAAAGGTGATGGCAAGCACCTTGTAATACAGCCGCTTATGTTTCTTAAGTGCAGAGAAGATAGCTCCAAAGTCAATGGAGCTCTCTTCCTGTTCTATCATATTCTGATTATTTTCTTCCATAGGTCTTATTATTTCTTCGTTAGATAAGCAATCATTGCTATGGTTGTAGCCAATGACGAGAGGGTGCCGCCTAAGCCAAGCCATTCAGCAGCCTTCCAGAAGCGGAGCTTGCGCTTGCTGGGAACCACAATCTGAGAACCCGGTTCAACTTTAGTATTTGATGACAACTTATGCATCATACCATTCTGGTATACAATGAATGCCTTTCTCTTCTTGGCGGTCTGGGCAAAGCCACCAGCTTTGTCGACATACCACTTCCAACTCTTGCCAGCAACATAAGTAACCGTATTGGGGAACTGCACGTCACCGGAAATCTTCACTGTCGGATTGTACTCTGGCACATCTATACGGTCGCCTTCACGAAGGACGATATTATAGTCGCTGCTGGGATCAGCCAGGGCTTTGTCAAGTTCTATACCGATAGTATAGGTAGTACCGAGCTGCATTTTGTCCCAAGAAATAGAGTCACGATCACCACGATCCATACTATTACGGATAGCTTCCAAGACAGCAGCCTGACGCTGGCTTTCCTCTTCACTCATCTGACGGACGAGACGAGCGCCCTTGATATAAGCGTCTAAGGTCGTGCCTCCGGCCATCTCTATGGCATCGGTAAGGCGCAGGTTCTTCTTCTCCAACGTAAAGGTACCTTCGAAGTTGACCTCACCTGTCACAGTGATGTTCTTTGGCATAACGTAACCCGGACTACGACGAACGTGTACAATATCATAAGGCTGCAGTATAAATCCCTGTTCACCCTTGATGACCAAACCGTCCTTCAAATCAAAAGAGAAGGTCTGGGCTATCTCGCGGGTCTTCACCTTAGAATAAGGTTCATTGATACGACGACTGACGTCCACACGAGCCAGAGAGGCACCATCACGAAGGCCACCGGCCTGAACAATCAAGTCCTCGATGGTGGTATTGTCGGCATATTCGTATGTTCCCGGGCTCATCACCTCGCCGGTAATGGTGAGACTACGCTCCTTGCGCAGTTCCTCCTGGGTGGGAATGAACAGCACATCCTCGTTCTTCAAAGGCACATCAGGCAGCTGTCCTGACATAATGCCACGAACATCAACGGGAATAATCTCAAGACTTCTGTCAGCCTTCAGACGATGGATAATAGCATGCTCGGTGAATGCATCCTCCGTAAGACCTGCAGCGGCCTCAATAAGCGAACGAACTGAGCTGACCTGACCATTGAGATTGAACTGACCAGGACGGAATACGGCGCCCTTGACCTCAACCATGTTGTCGTAACGGTTGATGATGCCATCAACGGAGATTGCATCACCATCGTCCAACTTGAAATTAGCCATGTCGAACTCGTCCACATTATGAACGGTATAACGGTCACCCGCCTGACGAACCAGACGGACAGACTTCTTATAGGCATCGCCCGTGAAACCTCCCGCATACTTGATGAGGGTACCCACAGACTCGTTCTTACGCATTTCGTAGAACATAGGACGCTTCACATTGCCCGTAACACCTACCAGACACTCATAAGGACCTACCTGTATGACGTCTTGGTCCTGCAAGCGGATGTTGCCTGCCAAACGGCCATTCAAAATGTACTCGTAAATATCGATGACAGAAATGAGCCGTCCACCACGGAACACCTTAATATTACGCAAGGTACCCAACTCGCCAATGCCACCAGCCATATAAAGGGCATGGAACACGGTAGCAAACGGCGACAAGTGGTATGTACCTGGAGTACGCACCTCACCCATGATATTCACCATGATGCTGCGAGTGGAGCCTAAGGTAAGGCGCACATTGCTGCCTGAATAGTGCTTGCCGACCTTACTGCGAATCTTCTGTTGTGCAGCAGCAACCGTCATACCTGTGACTGATACAGGCCCAACACCAGAAAAGGTCACCGTTCCCTCAGGAGAGATGGTATGGACAATGGTCTTTTGAGAATCGCCATATATGTCGACAACAATCTGGTCTCCAGGACCTAACACATAGTCGACCGGTGTCGGAACATTCAGATTAGGCGAGAAACTCAGGGCACGCTGGTTGAAGATGTCACGCCCGAAAACCTTCTTGCCACCAGCCTCACCAGGCACATTCTGTGTAGACTGAACATCACGCTCGGCTGTTGCGTGTTCTTCAGCTGCATCGGCATAAGTCTGTCCTGTCGTACCACGACGTCCGGAAGTCACCTCTTGTCCTACGGTTCCGTCACTATTGCCTTGCATTCGTTCCGCTGCCATAGACACAGCGCCATCGGCTGCCCCTGAAAGACCGCGATTCTTAATCTGAGAGTCATACTGGTTACGGATGCGTCGGATCTGGTCAATTTTGACACCGCGTTGCATCAATTTGGTTACTATCTGTGACTGACTAGAGCCTGCCCTGGTTTCACGAGCGACGAAACTCATAATCTCCTGATCAGACATTTGAGCCATCGCTTGAAAGGACACCAAAATACCTAATGTGGTTGTTAAAAGAAAACGCCTCATACTTTTTTAATTATCAATTTTCACAACGCATATTGCGGATGCAAAGGTACGAACTATTGCCGACATAGCCAAATTATTTATAAAAAAAAAGCCAACGTCCAAGGACGATGGCTCTACTAATCATAACTAAGACTAAATAATTCTACTTCAATCCTCGATTGATGAGGGTCATGTTCAGAAGCATCACATACTTGCGATACTGGTTCTGGCTAAGGATGTAGTTCATGTAAGCCAGGTCTTTACCAATGGCCTTGTCGACCATCTTCTGGCGTTCCTCACCCGTTGCCTGTGCAGCAAACATCATCTCTGCGCTGAAAGTCTTATGAATCTCGGCAAAGCTTTCTACCTGGTCCTTCGACAGGTTCAGTGCCTGTCCGAGCTTCTTCATATTGACTGTCATGTTGTAGGCCTCGGCATTGTTGAGGTTGGCTGCATTCTCGTTCTCTGCAAACGTCATCGTCATGCTCAGCATGGCTACGACTACCATAAACAATCTTTTCATTTTCGTTACCCTTTCTTTCTTTAATTAATAATAAATGTTATCCTTTTGCCAACAGCTTCTCTCGCTGATTGACGATGCAAAGGTAAGGACTTTTAGCCAACCTGCAAAACATTTCGGGCTTTTGTTTGCGTACACAGCACCTTTTCTTGACCAAGGTCAAAAACTGGCGAGAGGAACAGCCCTCAACACCATCACTCCCAAGAAGCAGGTTTACGGCGACTATCAAAGCCATTACGTGCTTGACCTGAAATACTGACTATTTTATTTCCGATAATAAAAATACCTGCATTAATTTGAGAATACAAAATACTACTTATATAAAATAAAGGCCATTTTACTAGATAATAGTTTAATTTTGGACAAACTATTTGGTATTTTACTGAATTTACATTAAATTTGCAGCCGAAAAAGAGGTAAAAAGAGAAAATGAAAAGGTTTTTTATTATATTTTTGGTGACATGTGTATTTGGAACTGTGTATGGAAACTCCCATGTCAAAGAACTCGAATCTTTACGGAACAGGATTGAACACGATTCTATCCACGCCCTCCATTATGCAGAAATTCTGCTCAAGAAAGACAAAAAGAATCCTGACCTTGCTGCTGCAATCGGGAAACTATTTCTCCGCGTAGGCCGGATTTCTGACGCAGAATATTTCTACGACAAAGGGTACCACATGTATCGTATATCACCCTCCATCATCAATCTGGCAGGCGATATCGCTTACGCCAAGAACGATTTCAAAACCGCAGAGTACTACTACGGCCGTGCCATGTATTTCGACAAGCGTGACCCTGAGGCGTACTTCAAATATGCCAAGCTATATTCAGAGAAAGATATTGATAAAGCGATAAAGAAATTAAAAATATTAAGATTGTATTACAACCCTATAAAAGTAGACTTGAAAATTGCTGATATCTATCATGAGAACAGCAAGTATGCCCAAGCAGCACAAGTCTATGCAACGCTCCCCATGGACAGCATGGCCAAGGACGAACTAACCAATTATGCGCTCTCCTACTATTTCCAGCAGAAATTTGACAGCGCACTATGCGTTACAGAAAAGGCCATACAACGTTTCCCACGCCATCCGGCATTTAATCGTATGCTGCTTTATAACAATACAGAACTCAAGAAATACGACACGGCACTTGATGCTGCCAGCAAGTTGTTTCATTATAGCGACCATCCAACACTTCAGTATCTTGACTACATCTATTATGGATATGCACTCAATGGGATGGGAAACTATGATCTTGCTATCCAGCAATTCGTAAAGGTTCTGGAACTCAACGAGAATCGTAATGACGCCCTAAAGGCCATTTCGGAAGCTTACGAAAAAATTGACGATTATAGTAACGCAATCACATATTACCAACAATACTTAGATAAAATCGAAGAAGCAGACAGGACAGCTTTCAAAGTATACCATCTTGGGAAATTATACTATGCCAAGGGCACAGACAAAAAGAACGGCAAGGAACTTACCTCTGATAAAGAGGAAGCCCTCCGCCAAGCCGACATATGCTTCCAAAAGGTAGAACAGATGCGGCCCGACAGCTATTTAGGAACTTATTGGCGGGCCCGAACCCATGTAGCTCTTGACCCTGAAACAGAAAAAGGCCTGGCAAAGCCCTATTATCTGAAGGTCATCAATTTGTTAGACTCCAATGATGAAGGCACTTCGCAACTCATGGAAAGCTATAAATATCTGGCCTACTATTATTATCGCAAGCATGACAAAGACAGCTGCATGATATATGTAGATAAAATCATGGAAATAGACCCAATGGACAGCTATGCCCAACGTCTCAGCAGTGCACTGTAATTACAAAATGACCTGAGGTAAAGATTCCCTCAGATCATTTTGTCTCAAAAGCGATAGGAAAGTCCCATATTGAAAGTGTTGAGTATGGATGTGGAAGGAGTGAACTGTTCTCGTTGGAACTGTTGATTTCCATAGAGATAGACATTGTGAAGATAGAACAATCCCCAATGACTATCCAATCGGTAATGAGCATTCAAACCAAAATTCAGACCTAACCGCTTGTTTATTGAAGGACCCACAAACAAGCCAACATCCCACCTGTTTGTCGGATTATAACCTGCCAACAAATTAGTCATGCTGACCTGATAGTCCAACGATGTCAGATGAAGATTTGTGCTGTTGTCTTGTCCTTCCTTGGCCGTAACATATTCATATTGGGCACGGATTGTATGCAAAGGGCTGAATGTATAACTTGCCGACACAAGAGCATTCAGATTCACACCCTCTCCCGATTCCTTCCAAGTATTCAGATTGAAATTCCAGCCACCGCCCGCAGAAACCTGCAACTGGTGCAATCCTCTACTGTCATAAGTGGCAGAATGCCGTTTACTTGGATTCCTGAGGAGGGCTGTCAAACCTATTCTAATACTCATGGCATCTTTCTTGTCTAACTGAGAATAATCTTCTCGAGGCGTCTGGCTGACATGAGTTTTTGTAGCATTGTCTACGAACACATCGTTACTATTCAGATGAGTATACATAGGCTCTACATGCAACCTTAAGTCGTCTTGCAACTTAATCCAGACCTGCATGCCTGTCCGCCAACCACCTGCATATACGTCCTTGCCACGAGCAATACTCTCATTTCCTTTAATCATAAAGAGTCCTTTGTGAACACCCGCTATCAAACTGAGCCCCCACCGTTGATTCCAATCATAGTTGCTAACAAATCCTAATGGATTCACTAACAAATCAGCAAAGAGAGACGCTGTGGTAGACATAGAGATACGATTAGCCTCACCTGAACTTGTTTCAAGATTGAAAGCGCTTCTTCTGGACATATTAACACCTCCACGGACTCCTATAGCAGGTAACATCCACCATCCCAAAGAAGCCTGAAGAGATGTCCCAAACGAATCACCTAAACCAGCCTGCATACCTGGCTGCCAGGAAATGCCATAGCCGTAATCAACAAAAAACGGACTGCGGTTCTGTTGAAACAACTTGCTGACACCATGACTTACGCCATGTGCAATACCCTTGGCCACTCGTACCGTAGGTGTAATCCAATCGTCGAAATGCCATAATAAGCCTACATTTGAACTGCTTATAAGACTTCCTGCTTGATTATAATATTGATCGCTTTCATATAAATGTTTACTCATCCAATAAAAACGCTGCTGGTAGAATAAAGAGAAATGGCGATTCAGTCTATAATCCAATTGGAAGCCTACATTCGCTCCCATGTAAGCCTTACCTTCGCCTATAGCCAGTGTGGGTCCAACTAAAGTACTGAAGTTCCATGACCGCTGAAGATTCATGCCAGCCAAGAGATTGGAAAGATTCAACTTGTAGTCTGCTGATAGCATCCAATATTTCCAGCGCTGCTCCTGTTCGTTTTCTAATCCCACTTTTTCTGTGAGATATTCGCCACTCAACATTACCCCATGATAACCGTCAAAATGATAACCTGCCATTAGCAAGCCATTTTTCAATAAATTTGAGTGCGTATTGGTAAAACGCCACTTTTTGACAGTAGTATTCCAACCACCACCAACACCTACGAAATAACCCGCGGGCAAGAATACTGTTTTTCCATCGACATCAAGCGATTGTTGGCCTCCCATCAAGAGTTCAACCCCTAAACGAACTGAAATCTGATCATCTCGTTTGCGATTTCTATTGTCTTGACGATGAAGTATGAATGCGTAAACAGGTTCCACAAAGAGACGCGAGTTGTGACTCAGTCGCAGCCAGGGCTGAATGCCAAGCCTATAGCCTATTGACAGACTTCGGCTATGTTCGCCTGCGTTTATGAACTTGAGCAGACCGAATTCGTAGCCTCCAATCAAATTAACGCCTGCTGGCGACTGCCAGTCATAGTGTCTGGAAAAGCCCAAAGGATTGATTAAGGCATCAATGGAAAAGGCTGCATACCCCATCATATTAATTTTATTATCTGCTTTTGACCAATCGCCATTGGAAGCATTCAATGCAGCCCGCAGACCTATTGACGATGAAAGCCAGCCACCAAAAGCCAAAGAGAAAGACGGACCTATAGTACTGCCCATCGACATCTGGTCGAAGGTTGTATAGCCAGCTATTCCCATTCCGTAATCAAAGAACAATGGGCGTCGCTGAGACAGGGCGTCAGCATCGCTCTGGAACCACCGTTCGCCGTCTTTGAACTCTTTTCTGAAATGACCTGCATATAATGGAGACGACAACTGATTGTCCAAATAGTAAAGATAAGAGAGGTTAAAACCGTAAGACACATGATACTTATGCCAATTAGCACCCAGGTCTGTCAAATCAGTCTTCTTATTACTTAGCATTGCATAGGGTTCGACCGTGATAGCTGCTTGAGGGCCGGCAAAGAGCTTCATCTGAAGGCCCGCATGTATATTGAATGAGGAGCTGTTTTCTTTTAAATCTAATGCCGTTTTGCGATTATCACCAGCACCTAATAACATGTTATTGTATCCAACACCAACAAGAGTAGAGAACTCCACTGGTCTTTCCGGACGATACCCCAAAAGGTAGGACGAAAGATTGAAAAGATAGTCTGCCTCCACACCATACATTCCCATTAACGTCTGTGGGCCGTTACCGGTTTCACCGCTGGGTATATATCCCACTCCTCCTGACAGTCCAAGTCGGATAGAATGCAAAGGACTTAGTTGACGTCCCCAGCGCAGGTGTATACTTGTGACTGGTTCAAACTTACCGGTATTGACATGCTTCAACATGCTGATACCTGCACCAAAGTCGAAATAAGTATGGCCTTTCTTCATCAAATCACCCTTGTATCGGTGTTGTCGGTCCAAGGCGAAGCGAAGGGCATTAAAATTGCGAGGCGCAGGAAGTTCATATGACACAGTATCGGCTATTTGTGATACCGAAACAGAATCGCCATAACTATACTGAGTTCCCAAGCACAGAATGGAAAACAAGCTATATCGCAATATTCTAATTATCTTCATGTCCTTCCTGTTTTTCATCATTATTCCTTTGTCCCTTCTGCATCAGCGTTTCAAACTTCTCACGATATTCCTGAGCTTTCTCCGGCTTATAAGGATACTTCTTCTTTATTTCGTCGCTGATATTAGCGTCTGAGAGATAATATTTTTTATAATAGGTGGAGTCCAAGTCAAAACAATGTTGCATATAGGCTATAAACGAAGGAGTCTGATTCTCTTTCATAAGGATAGCCTTCTCTGCCCCATATTTTGCAACAAGTTCCATAAAATCGTCTTCACTGGTTTCTGAACTATTGGCTGCTATGACACCTTTCATATACCATTTCTTAGGATTATCATCTGGGAGTGCATTGATTAAAGGTTCTACTTCCTCATAGGTTTTCCCTAATTCAGGAGCCAACTCAAAACTTAATACAGCACGATTAACATCGCTGGTCTGCATTGCATAACGTAGGGCTTGCATTGCACGCTGCTGCTCGGAAGCGGTTTTATTCTGCTTGAAAAACAATGTTTCCAAATCGGTAAACATTTTGATATCTCGGAAATCTTCCGTATCGGGCAACTTGTCTGCCAAATGTGAAGCAGCTCCGAGCTTCATAGCACGAAAATACATGACGGCCTGATTAGCCACCAGCTCACGACGGTTTATGGTGTATTTGTATTCATTATCAAACGAAATCTGTCTTTGTGCCTCCAAAGACGACTTCATGTCTATATAGGGGGCTAAGATGTCTGTATCGACCTCGTCATCTGCAATTGCATAACTGGCTACCCTGTTGGCAATATAGGCGGCAAAGGGACTATATTTTGAGGTCGTGCGATCTTTAAGTTCACGATAAGCCCTGTAAGTCAGTTTCCGCAATTCTGCACTATCGGTAATCTGGCGAAAGAGATGGTAATAGTCACCATTGGAGAATCTGTTTTCTCCTCCTTCCTCATATGATTTGTCATGATAGTAGGCCCATAATGCCTCTTCAGGATCCATTACCTTGTTCTGACGAATGGTATAGGAGCATTTCATAAGACGCAGATTCTGCAGAATCTGGTTGATTTCCGGTGTTTCAACCATAAGCTGACGAATACCTTTTACGGCATTGCGCTGTGCCAGCTCGCGGAGTTCAGTAGCCACTGAGTTAAGCCTACGACCATCCAGGGAGTCAGCAACATCCATCCATGAATAGACTTTAGGAGGAGCTACCTGCATACTTGCACTACTCACATACTGACTAATCATGGTCAAGGCGCGCTGGGCACGTTTGTTTGCAAGTTCGGTATTCCGGTCCAGATTACCGTCAGGCGAAGCAGTACCTTGAATCTTCACATTCATCAACTGTCGGCCATAAGAGCGCAACTCACGAACCAAATGATTAATGGTCTGCATATTCACAGAGTCATCCGTCAGTATGGCCTTTCCTATCTCAAAGGTTAACTGCAGATCACGGTCTGTCTCACGAAGTTGGGCTTTGGCCTGTTCATAATATCGCTCATCAAGGACAATGTCTTTACGTGCAAAGCCTATATCCAACATTTTCCATGGTTTACGGCTGTTACAGGTTCCTTCTTTGGTATCATCATCATAATAGACATGCGTATAGTCTTCCAGAATCATTTCTGAAACCCATTTATAACTGTGTTCCGGATTGGGCTTGGGATAGGTCGTTTCCCACTGAAAAGAAAACGGCTTTTCTGAAAGTGGCTGTGATTGGGTATACCTTGCCAAGGAATCGTTACGCTGAAAGTCAAAGCTCTTACGTCGTATCTGCGCCAGATGGTATTTTTTTCCATCGAACACCATTGGTTCCAAGTATTGTATGGTATCCTCCGTTTGGCAATCTATGACAGCCGGCTGGAAAATAAGCCTGGCACGACTGTTACCATAATAGGCAGGAATAGACACTGACACATTCCAATGAAGGTTCGGACCGTCATCTATTGGGGGCAACTCACGCATTTGCATTCCTCGGCGCTCACCATAAATATCGGTATTTTTAAGTAATATACCATCAGCAGAGTCGCTTTTCAACTGTATATCGTATTTCAGTGCCGAGGTAATCTTGATGACACGCGGAGAACCTTCATCAATGACGAGTAAAGCTCCTCCCGTGGCAATATCAGCCTCGAAGTGCCCTTCGTAATCCGGAGTGGCTATATCGTTACTCTTAATCGTTGCATAGCCTCCCTGCCGCATGGACTGTAAACGGTATTCCCGTGCTTGACGTTCTGCCTCTGTGTAATTATCAAAAATATATACCGGAATACTGACTGGGGTGTTCTGCTTCCCACCGTCCATGGTTTTCATAGCACGAGTAACACTACCCGTAATATGAACCACCTGTGCATGAGAACACAAAGCTATACACCATGTCAGAACAAATAGAACTAATATTTTTCTAATGTTATCCACGAGCCACTGCTATTTTAAAATATATGAAAGTGATATTCCAAATTTGGTGGGTAGTATTATATTACCCACACCTTGCTCTTTCTCATGATAGAAAATCAGCCCGACTCCGGTATGGAAATCCAGGTTCACACGTTCAGATAAAGGCAACACATAACCAAAGGACAAGCCAACACCAGCCGCATCGCCATGATGGTTCGTGCCCTTCCAGTCAATATCAAAGTTGCATAACACACCTGTCAAGCCGACAAAGTGATACATCATAGGGCGTCCGCTAAAATAATATCGCCACTCTGGCATAATAGCCAATGCCCGCATATCATGAAGCACCCAGGGATGATAGTTACCCATTACACTCAAGCCTAATGTACTTCGGTTTCCAACTGTCATTTCGGCTCCTACATTATAAGTCTGTAACGCCAGCATGGCCACGTCAGAAGACACAGCCAACAGCTGGGCTTTCGTCTTGGAAGGACAAGAAAGCACTAACAACAGAATCACAATCAACTTCCACCTACTCATTTCCTCTCCTCCCTTCCTTTTTTCTCGGTAGCTTTTTGTTTCTTAATCTGTAAGATGGAATCATTCATGTATTTCCGTTCTAATTCCAACCGCTGCTTTTCAAAGCGACGCTCATAATCAAGTTTCTCCAATGAGTCACGGCGCATTTCCTTATTATGCTGACGTGCCAGACGTGTAGAGTCACGCTGCATCTTCAGCTCTCCCAAATGGTACCGGTACCGCTCGTCAATAGTGATACGTTTCTTATAGCGGTTTGCCACCGAAGGGCCAAAATGATACACCAGACTAATTTTCAAAACGTCATTAACCAGCAGATAGGGCAGCGGAGACCAGTCTAACTTATAATTGGATGCACTTTTGGTCACGACATAGGTATTGTCCGCCCTTTCATATTCATCGTGCTTGGCAAATACAGCCCCTGCATTAAGAGAAAACTCCAAATCCAGACTTCCCCCGTTTGCAAAACTATAAAGAGGTGCCAGCGTACCTACGGTTAGGCCTGCAGCAAGATGAGTGCCTTTGTACCCGGTTGCATTCCACTTGAGGTCATGGCTTCCATAAACGCCATAAATGCCCCCAAAAAACGAACGGAGAACACCTTTTCCATGGTGATACCGACGGACTTCAAAACGAACATCACTCAGGTCGTAAGCATTATAAGATGTCCGTACGTTATGAGTGGCAGGCTTCAGACGTCCATATACACCTATTGTCCACCGACTCCAATTCATATTGCCCAAAGTCAACTCTGCCCCTAAATTTGGAATGAGGACTATCCAATCTACGAAATTGGTCTTCAAACTTATTCGTTCACCTAACGACAAAGTGTCAAGTTTGTTGTCATACAATTGTCTCTTGGATTTATTCCCAAATGGAGTCTTTCCTTCTACCGATTGACAAAAAAACAACAAGCCTATAATACCTATTATAATATAAAACCTACTTCCTCTCAAGATTTCACCTCAAAATATTGTTATACCAAAACGGCTGCAAAGGTACGAAGATTTAGCGACATCTCCAAAACTTTAGTATGAAAAAAGCTGTGCAAATTTGGCGGTTCACATATTTCTTAGTACCTTTGCAAATTGAAACAAAACTTAACAAGCATATTATGCCGAAACAGAATCAATACATGGAAGTAGCCTATCAGCTGTTTGTTGATGGGGAGAACGGTTTGGAAATGATGGAAGAGGCTCCTCAGAATCGCCCCTTCAAGTATATTACGGGCTTCGGAGTGGCTCTTGACGCCTTCGAGCAACAGCTGGAAGGACTGGCCAAGGGTGCTGCCTTCGACATCACGATCCCCAAGGAGCAGGCTTATGGCGACTATCAGGACGAATACGTACTCGACCTGGAACGCGAGATGTTCTGCGTGGACGGCAAGTTCGACAGCGAACACATCTACGAAGACGCCATCATTCCCTTGCAGAACGAGGAGGGACGACGTTTCTATGGGCGCGTGGCCGAAATCGGGCAGGACAAGGTAAAGGTAGACCTGAACCACCCTCTGGCCGGCGAGACGCTACACTTCAAGGGTACCGTATTAGAAAACAGACCTGCCACGACCGACGAGATACAACAGCTTGTAAACCATATGAGCGGCGGCTGCAAGGGCAACTGCAGCGGCTGTGGTGGCGGCTGTGGCAGCTGCGGTGACGGACAGTGCGGCGGTTGTGAAGGCGGACAGTGTGAATAACATCTGACAGGAGGAATGCTTATGAACAGCTTTGGACAGCTATTCCGACTGACCACCTTTGGCGAGAGCCATGGTGAAGCCGTAGGAGGCGTCGTTGACGGTATGCCAGCCGGTATACCCATCGACCTGGATTTTATACAACAGGAACTGAACCGACGCCGCCCGGGACAGAGCAACATCACTACGAGCAGGAAGGAGCCTGACCAGGTAGAGCTGCTGAGCGGTGTCTTTGAAGGAAAATCGACAGGATGCCCCATCGGGTTTATCGTAAGGAACCAGAACCAGCACTCGCAGGACTATAACACGCTGCGCGACCTCTACCGCCCTTCGCATGCTGACTATACCTACCAGCAGAAATACGGCATCCGCGACCATCGGGGCGGGGGCCGTTCGTCAGCCCGTATCACCATCAGCCGCTGTGTGGCAGGGGCATTGGCCAAGCTGGCGCTAAGACAGTTGGGCATCAGCATCACGGCATACACATCGCAGGTGGGCAACATTGCCCTTGACAAGGACTACAACCGCTACGACCTGTCACTGACTGAACAGAACGCCGTGCGGTGTCCTGACGCAGAGAAGGCCGGCGAGATGATACGGCTCATAGAGCAGGTGAAGGCCGAGGGCGACACCATTGGCGGTATTGTCACCTGCGTCATCAAGGGGTGCCCCGCAGGACTGGGAGAGCCTGAGTTCGGCAAGCTTCATGCCGCGCTGGGGGCTGCCATGCTGAGCATTAATGCCGCCAAGGGGTTTGAGTATGGCGAAGGGTTCGACGGTGTGACACAACGTGGTTCTGAACAGAACGACGTCTTTTGTCAGAAAGACGGCAATACCCACACCCTGAGCAACCACAGCGGAGGCATACAGGGAGGTATCTCGAACGGCGAGGACATCTACTTCCGCGTAGCGTTCAAACCCGTGGCCACCCTGCTGCGCGAGCAAAATACCGTAACCGTTCAGGGAGAGACGACAACCTTCAAGGCTCAGGGACGCCACGACCCGTGTGTGGTGCCCAGAGCCGTACCTATTGTAGAAGCAATGGCGGCATGTGTGGTTTTTGACCTCTTTTTGTGGGATAAATCTACGAAAATGTGACTTTTTTGGATGAAAAAGCAAAAAAAACCGAAAAAAGCATTGCCGTTTAAAACTTTTATACTATCTTTGCACTGCTTATTTGAGGGTTTGTGAAAATCCGAAATAAGATTTAGTTAAGTCTAGTTTAGTTTTTGTGTTGGTTGAGAGCGATCTATTTTGATCGCTCTCATTTTTTTATTCCAAACACTCTAACTACAGACAGCCTACTATCTCACCAACACTCTTGCAGCCATGACTGTCGAGCCACTGGCCGATGCCGTCGCGCACCTTGATGGTGACGGCTGGGTCGAGGAAGTTTGCCGTGCCTATCTCTATGGCCGATGCGCCTGCCATCAGGAACTCGATGGCATCGGTGGCACTGCTGATGCCACCCAGACCGACAACGGGGATGCTGACGGCCTTGGCCACCTGCCACACCATGCGCAGGGCTACGGGCTTCACGGCCGGTCCGCTGAGTCCGCCCGTCTTGATGCTGAGCACCGGACGGCGACGCTCTATGTCGATGGCCATACCCATCAGCGTATTGATGAGCGACACGCTGTCCGCTCCTTCGGCCTCGACGGCACGGGCTATCTCCGTGATGTCGGTGACGTTGGGCGACAGCTTTACAATCAGAGTCTTATGGTATCGCTGGCGTACGGCCCTGACCACGCTGGCAGCCCCCTGACAGGTGACTCCAAAGGCCATGCCGCCTTCTTTGACGTTGGGACACGATATGTTGAGCTCTATGGCCGGAATACGCTCCAGGGCATCGATGCGGGCGGCGCACTCGGCATAGTCCTCAGGCGACGAGCCGCTGACATTGACAATCATATTGGTGTCGATGTCCTTAATCTGCGGGTAGATGTGCTCGCAGAAATAGTCGACACCCTTGTTCTGCAGTCCCACACAGTTCAGCATGCCCTGTGCCGTCTCGGCCATACGAGGATAGTCATTGCCCTGGCGTGCATGGAGGGTGGTGCCTTTGACGATGATGCCTCCCAGGCCGTCCAGGGGTATGAAGTCCTGAAACTCCAGCCCGTAGCCGAAAGTCCCGCTCGCCGTCATCACTGGGTTCTTCAGCGACAGTGCGCCTATATTTACTCTTAAGTCTGCCATTGCTAATATTACTCCTATTTGTCTGTTTTACCATAACAACCGGTCAATGTCGAACACCGGCCCGTCCTTACACACACACACGTTGCCCTCGGTAGTCTTCTCCACGCAGCACAGACACGCTCCAAGTCCGCAGGCCATCATGTTCTCCAGCGACACCTCACACCGTATGCCATGCTCACGGGCATAACGGGCCACGGCCTTCATCATGGGCGTCGGGCCACAGCTGTAGATACGGTCAAAGGCTTCGTTCAGCACCGTATGGTTGGTGACAAAGCCACGCTCGCCCATCGAGCCGTCTTCTGTCGTCACACATACGCGCCCGTACTTATCAAACATGTCAAGCTCCAGCAGATCGCCTTTCGAACGGCCTCCCAGCAGGAAGGTGGGACGCAGGCCCTGACCATAGAGCTGCGCTCCCAGACAGAGCATCGGGGCCACTCCTACCCCGCCGCCTACCAGCAGCACGCGGGCGTCAGGGCGCTGGGGCCCGGTGAACGTATTTCCCAAGGGCAGCACGCAGTTCAGACTGTCGCCAGCCTTCAGCTGTCCCAGCCGACGGGTGCCGTCGCCTACCATAGCCACCAGGAGCCACAGCTCGTTCGCGGCCCTGTCAACGTAGTTAATGCTGATGGGACGACGCAGGAAGGTGGTAGCCGAACCGTCCACACGTATCTCTGCAAACTGACCTGCCTGCATCTCGGGCAGCGGCTGGTCGTCTGTCAGCTTCAGCAGCACATGTTTCTCGCTAAGGCGTTCTGCCGAGCCGACCTTCAAGTCAAGGATATATTTCTTCATTGTCTTTTCTTCGTTGTTCATCGGTCATTCTGGTCAGAATGCCAAGTATTTCATTCTGTGTACCATACGCTGCCAGCTGCTGTGCTCGCCAAACATGTCGGCCAGCAGGTAGCGTCCTTCTGTCTCCAGGGGCTTCCACTGCATGAACTCGGGCTCCAGGGCCAGTGCCTCGTGCAGCAGCCACGTCAGTCCGTGGGCAAAGCGCCGCTGACCCACGGTGCCCAGCAACAGTGCCCCCACGCCACCGGCCTTCAGCTTCTCGTAGCGTCCCTTGGTGGCACGCAGCACATAGCAGTAGTCCATCAGCAGGCGCATGTTCAGACGACCCTGCTGGCTCAGCCGGTACAGCTGCTGCACGTCCAGCGTCTGGCTTGTGCCGTCGTCGTCGGCACTGCGCTGGCGCAGGTCTCTGAGGGTCTCTGGATAGTACTGGGCCACACGGGGCTGTTTCGTCTGCTGGTTCTGCTCGCGAATCATCTCGGCCTCCGACATCCAGTCGATGCTGACGTCCTGGGGGGCACGCAGCCCGAATTCAAACAGGCGCTCTACGCCGTGGTAGCCGACACCCTCGACCTGCTGAGTCTTCGCCCACTCGTAAAACGTCTTCCACTCCTCGGGCGACGGGCCGCGCTCCACACACTCCAGCGTGCCCATAGACACCTGCAGCAGCTCAAAAAACAGTTTCTTCACATCCTGTGCCATACTCTTACTATTTTCTAATACTTCATATCAGCTGCGAAGGTACGCAAAAAAAATGAGCTGACCAAACAGTCAGCCCACTTTTCTTTGTACAATTGTCAACTCTTAACTGTCAACTGTCATTGCGAAGCCACACTCGCAAAGCGAGAACTCTTAACTGTCATTGCGAAGCCACACTCGCAAAGCGAGAACTGTCAACTGTCAACTACTCGCCCTGATGGGTGGCGGTGGCATAGCTCGAGACAGGAATCTTCTCCTGGTAGTACACCTCCTTGCCGTCGATGGTCTTCTTCTTGCGCGCGACGACGTAGGCAAGCTTGAACTGACACTCCTTCTTCAGGGCACGCGAGGTGAGCTGATCACCCTTCGTGTTCTCGGGAATGAAGCGCAGGTGCACGCCGGCTATCATCTGGTCGACGCCTTTCTCCAGGGCTTCCTCCACCGAGTTGGCAGCCTCCTTGCCGTCGCTCTCGATGATGGGGGTAAAGGTGCCGAAGCCGTCCAGCTTGACAGGCTGTCCCTGTACGGCCATCTCCTTCATGCAGCTGACGATGTTCTGCAGCACCAGGACGGCCAGCGGATAGTCCACCAGCTTGCCATGTTCGGCCAGGTGGCGTGCAAAGCCTTTCAGGTTCAGGGGCTCCTTGGTGTCAGCCTCGGGGTAGTACTTGCCGTAGCCCGTGTTTTTCATGTTAGTGTTCTTGCGCAGATTGACTGCAAACGATAATACTTCTGTTGCCATAGTTGTAATGTTTTTTATGGTATTAGAATATTGTGTCCGGCCAGCTGCATCGGGTGGCCGGAATCCCGCTTGTTAGCTCACTTCTGAACTACAATGCAAAGGTACGAAAAATTTCTGAGACTACCAAATGTTTATGCAACTTTTTTCGCTTGTTCTGCACACCTATTTACGGTAGCGCTGGCTAATGATGCGGACGTACTGTTCGAGCCCGAAGATGCTGCCTGCCAGCAGGAACGACTGCGCCACATAGTAGAGCAGCCCGGCGGCGACATCCTCGATGCTGACCACCTGGTAGGCTACGAGCGCGATGCTGCTCACGATGAGCAGCACCGCACAAGCGTACTGAGAGACCTTAAAGTGTGTGTTTTCCATAGCGTAATAACTCTTACATCTTACATCATAGTCGCCTCACCTGCTGCGCCGAGGATGGCGGCAATGACGTAACTGATGACTTTCAGAATTGTTTTCCATGTCTTGTTCATAATCGTGTGTTTTTTATGTGAATAAATAGGGTTAATTATCAAGTACAACGTCGTGCTAGGTGAACGCAGAGCCGAGCTTGCTCGAGCTATGCTGAGCCGACGCCGAGGTCGCCGTAGCATCTCTGTTGCTACGGCAAAGTTACGAAAAATAATCGAGAAAACCAAGCATTTCCCCAATTATTTCCTCACAAAAGCGCCGCCCAGACACAAAGAAACGGAAGCCGCGACTGACTTCCGTTTCTCTATTCTTATCTTTGGGGAACAAATCAAAGAATCCCATATGACAGGCACCTGATACGTGTCATACTGGTACGTGTCATACCCTCATGAGTAAGCCTAGGAGCAGCTTAAGAGCTGGCTGGGAGCTGGCTAGAGTTTAGATTCATGTTATTTCTCAACAAAATTTCGTATCACGAAAAAGGACTCCCATTCGGAAGTCCTTCTGTCTATTTACGATGAGGTTATTTCACTATCACCTTACGGCCATTCACAATGTAGAGGCCCTTCTTGGTGGGTTTCCCTTGCAACTGAAGTCCATCCAGTGTGTACCATTTCGCATTCTCCAGATTGTCAGTAGTCACTACATGAATGCCATTTACTGCCACAGTCACTTTATAGCTATAGAGCAATACACTGTTGGGTGCAGCTGCGCGCTTTAGTGCACTGCTGGCTCCAGACGTTGAGGCATACAGATAGACATAGGTGGGAACTGACACGTTATAAGCCACATCTGCTGTACCACGCTCCGACTTGGTTATCTTGTTTGGTTCACCTTTTCCTATCTGCACATTCAGCACATACGTTCCTTTCGTCTTAACGTCAATCGTTATCGTGCCACTACCAGCTGCTACTTCGAAGATGATACCATTAAAGTTCTGTCGTATGGCAGCATCACCCACCTCTGCATTCTCTACTGTATTCATCTGACTTTCTGTTGTCGTTGAGTTCAGCACGATAGCCTGTTCTGTAGCATCATATCCGTCACCGTTTGCAGCATTCATGTTGAAGTAAGTATTGTCAATAACGGTATTCGACAAGTTTGTATTCTCGTTTACCGTTTCGCTGAAAGTAGTAGTTTCCGTCTCTGTCACGGGCTCTACCTCAACGGCCGATATTGTCAATGTACCTTTTACATAACTGATCTCATAGTTCGTAGCACTTGCATCAGAAACTACAATGTCATAGGTTCCAGGCTCACTGGCAGAAGTCGCGCTTGTTGTAATCGTTGGCTGAGCACTCAACACAGCTTTCGTTTCATTGTTCTTGAAACCGCTATACTCTGCTTCGAATGTTGGAAGGGCATCACCCTGCTTGATGGTGTAGCTCTTGGCAGTTATCGTCAATGGAGCCTTGGTGATGGTTAGTTTACCATTTACGTAAGTAACGTTATAGTTCGTAACTGTTCCCTTACTTGCCACAATGTCATATTCACCAACAGGTGAGGTTGCTGTTGCGGAACAAGTAATGCTTGGTGTACCACTCAGTGTTGCACCAGAGGTGGTATATTCAAACGTAGGATTAGCTTCACCATATTCTCTGCTGTAGCTCTTGGCTGTCACTACGACTTCATCAGCCTTGGTGATTGTCAAAGTACCCTTGACGTAACTGATCTCATAGTTCGTGGCACTTGCACCAGAAACAACAATATCATAGGTTCCTGGTTCACTGGCAGAAGTAGCAGTTGTCGTAATCGTTGGCTGAGCACTCAAGACGCTTGCAGTCTCATTGTTCTTGAAACCACTATACTCTGCCTCGAACGCTGGCAATGCATCACCCTGCTTGATGGTGTAGCTCTTGGCAGTAATGGTTAATGGAGCCTTCGTGATGGTTAGCTTACCATTTACGTAAGTCACGTTATAGTTCGTAACCGTTCCCTTGCTTGCCACAATGTCATATTCACCGACTGGTGATGTTGCTGTGGCAGTACAAGTGATGCTTGGTGTGCCAGTTAGTGTTGCACCAGAGGTTGTGTATTCAAAGGCAGGATTAGCCTCACCATACTTACGGCTGTAGCTCTTGGCTGTCACTACAACTTCATCAGCCTTGGTGATTGTCAAAGTACCCTTGACGTAACTGATCTCATAGTTCGTGACACTTGCACCAGAAACAACAATGTCGTAGGTTCCAGGTTCACTGGCAGAAGTAGCACTTGTCGTAATCGTTGGCTGAGCACTCAAGACGCTTGCAGTTTCATTGTTCTTGAAACCTGTGTACTCTGCTTCGAATGTTGGAAGGGCATCACCCTGCTTGATGGTGTAGCTCTTGGCAGTTATCGTCAGCGGAGCCTTGGTGATAGTCAGCTTACCATTCTTTGCTGTGTAGTCACCCGTGATAGTTCCTCTTTCCACCACAATGTCGTATTCCCCGACAGGTGAGGTCTTGGTGGCTGTAGTTGTAAGAGAAGGCTCTCCAGTCAATGATGCACTGGTGGTATAGGTAAATGCAGGATTCTCTTCACCATACTCACGACTTTTGTTGTCTGCTGTGACCTCTGGAACAACGGCAGCAGCAATCGTGATAGTAAAAGATAAGTCGTCCCATTTCACCTGAGTGCCACTTGTTTCCGTAAACACCTGCGATTTAATATTACCTGTTTTTGCTCCAGCACTTACATTGTCAGCAGCATGCAGAGTCATCGTTATCAAGGTTCCACTCGTTCCGTATAATTCTGCATTTGACATGGAGAAGCATAACAAACGGTAGCTGCCTGAACCCAAATCCTGTACAGTCAATGTGTGATCGTCAATACGGTCCTCGTTAAGACTGATCTTGGGCTTCCCATTGTTCTTCAACTCAACAGTCACCCCTTCGGGCAGTTCCAAGTCAAACTGGAAAGCGGTGTACTTCTTCGTAGGATTCTCCAGACTAATGGCAACGTTTTTGCTTTCACCAGGTTTCAGTTCTACATTCGCCACAGTCAGGTTGTCGGCGTATGTTCTGCCCACCAATGTGAGCAGAACAGCCAATAATAAGAACTTAATATGTTTCATCGTACTATTTGTTTTTTACCATTAATAATATACAAGCCTTTCTCTAATCCATCCGTACTCTTAGCCTGCTTACGGATCAAGCGGCCATCAATGGTGTAGATATCCATTGTCTCTGCCTGTTTCGTAGTCAAGCTGATACCCGTTGTCCCTCTACGCAATGGTGGGAAGTTCTTCTCCATCTGTCCGGCAGTAACAAACAGGATATCCTCCACGCTTACGTCTCCACTGCCAGCAACCTTGATGTTCAGCAGTTCACCACTCTGACCTTTATAGGCAGCGTTGTTCAATGAATAGATGACAACCTTATAGCGATTATCACCAGTCTTCGTGTAAGTCATCTGATGATGCTCCATGCGCTTGCTGTTCAGTTGGATGCTTTCAAGCGTCTGACCAGCAGAGAGCACAACATCGAACTGCGAGGCAACATAGCTTCCCTCGTTCTGCAAATTGAGAGACAATGTCTGACTGTCTTTGCTTGTCATTTCCAGTTGGTCGTTATCCACCATTTCTGCTACAGCAGCACGCTTAGGAGCATTGTTGCTTGATGACATGATAATGGAAACCACCTTCACAATGTCTGTCACGTTCACCTCACCGTCACCATTCAGGTCTGCAGCTGCAAAGACGAACTTATCGGAAGGCTTGTTCATGATGTAGTTTACAATCTCAACGATATCTGATACGTTCACTTCGCCATCACCATTGGCATCACCCTTGATGACGTTGGTCACCACGATGTTGAACTTTGCATCACTCAGTTTCAGTTGGGTTCCATCCGTCTTTGTAACCACAATATTGGAAATAGTAGCTTCATAACTACCTTCGTTGACACTTTCACCAATAGTCAATGCAACATTAAGAATAGCACCACTCGTACCAGTGATTATCTCGTTTGACATGGAGAAGCAGACAAAACGATAGGAGTTACCCTCCAGTTTCGAGATGTTCAGTGTCTGACTGTCATCTTCATAGCGACTGGTCTTAGTCACCAAGAACTTGCCCTTGTCATTCACGCTCAAAGAGAACCCGTCTGGCAATGTCAGGTCAAACTGATAAGCAGTCAGGGCGGTCGTCTTGTTCTCCAAGTCAATGCCAAATGCGGCTTGCAGACCCTTGGTTGCTCCCACCTCTGCCACTGTAATCTTGTCAACCTCGCTCTGCGTTGGCTCAGGGTCTGGTTCTGGATTAGGATCCTCGCCAGGCTTAACCACAGTACCATCATTGTTCTTCAGCGAAGGATAGTTTTCATCTTCCTTGATTGTCCAAGTATTTGTAAAGTCCCAGCCCAATTCCTGATAGGTACTGGCTTTCAACAGGTCTGAGCCGTTCTTTCCGACACCATTCATGATGTCATCATAAACCTTTTGGGCAACATTGTTCACGGAAACCTGCATACTCTTCAATGCATAGTTGTTCAATTCAGGTGCGGGAGCACTGTTCTTGATGCCTCCTATGATACGCTGACCGTAACCTCCGCCTTGCTGCTGTTGTTGCGATTCGTAGGTTACATCTATCTTATTGTTCATGGCTGCACAGTTCTTCACTACCGCATTGGCACCATCGTTATAGCCAATAATACCTGCGGCATAGTTGCTGCTGAAGAGATTACCTGTAGCATAGCACTTATCCACAACGCCATAGTTGTAAGCCACAATACCTGCTGCGTTATAAGACGAGGTGATAGTGGCATTACTGTAACAGTTTGTAACGGTTGCAGAGTTCTTTCCTACCAATCCTGCAGCATACGACTCAGAGCCTGTAGCAGTCAGCGTTCCTTGGGTAAAGCACTGGTCAATTTCTCCACCTGTAATTTCTCCGACAATTCCACCAACGTATGATGTCGTACCTGTCGTATTGACGGTGACATTAGCCTGACATTTCGAGATGTTTCCATTATCCATCAAACCAACGATACCGCCAACAGGTGTACCGTCAGCGACACTACCAGATACTACACAGTTCTCTATCGTTCCATTAATCATCTTACCAATGATAATACCAGTATTCTTACCACCTTTCACTTGCTTGTTCTTGGCTGTCTCTACTGTCAGATTCTTGATTTCGCCATTGGCAAAGCACGAGAATAGTCCCGTATTGTCTCGTGTGGAGTTACACCAGAGTCCTGTAATCTTATGCCCATTACCATCAAAATGAATCGTTTCGCTGCCGTCACGACCTATAGACTGCCAACCTTCTGTTGGGCTAAATTGATTAATATAACTGGTCAGGTCAATGTCGTTCATCAGCTTAAAATAGCCCTTACGATAAACTTGCGTCAGATCTGCAGCGGTATATACCTGATAAGGATCTGCCTCTGTTCCTTTACCCAAGAAAGAAACTACTTCTGTCGTATAATACGACTGTTCCTTGCCATCGGCTTTTGCAGAGACACGTACCTCGTGACCTGCTTGCAAAGGACTTACTGTAAACGAGAATTCATGATTTTTGCTTATCATCTGTTGCTTCACGCCGTCAATCTCCAAGGTCACAGTGCCACCATCCACACATTTTCCGCTAATGGTCGTCGCTCCAGAAACTACTGCAGACTGAATCACTGGGGGAGCAGTCTGAGATTTCATGTAAGGATAGCACTCTGTTTCTTGAATCTCCCAAGTGTTGGTAAAGTCCCAACCCATAGCTACATATGTGGCCTTCAACTTAAGAGTGGTTGCACTGACGCTGGTGCCATTTTGCTCATTATCTTCTATATCTTGTGCTACTCCAGCACTAACGATGATGGCTTTGTTCCATGCTTTATTTTCTTCTGTAGTGCCCATTGTACCTATTTTAACCCAACCATAGGATCCTTTTTCGCCATATATTCTTCCAACATTCCCCACTGTAGCCTTTATGGAAGAACAAATCGCAACATTAGCTCTTAAATATGCATAACTCTGATCATTGCCTTCAATTTTGCCTACCAATCCGCCGATTGCTTTTGCTCCACTAATCGTGGTATTAGCATAACATCTACGGGTTTCTCCTCTAACTTGATATCCCACCAAGCCACCTACTTGTTCATTGCCTGAAATAGTGCCACTAAAATAACTATCTCTTAAATAGTTGAATCTACTTTCCCCGATTAAACCACCGACTAGGTTTCCAGAAGCGTTTACATGTGCTACTGCGTAACAGCCACTGGTGGTACCACTACCACAGCTTCCACTTATACCGCCAGCTTTTTTGGTGGCAGTCACATTGCCACAGAATACAGCGTTAGTAATATTTCCACTGCTATGTCCACAAATACCACCGACATCATCTCCTCCATTTATATTACCCTGTACATGGCAATTTGTAATCGGGGCTACTTTAGAGTTATCTGTACCGAAAACTCCTCCGACACCATTTGCGCCAATGATAGCGTTACATGAAACTTTGCATTCTGATATAGAACCACTAGTAATACAGCCAACAATTCCACCAACGTCATTGCCGATACCGGTAATCTCAATAGTAGAAATAATACTACAGCCACTAATCGTTGTGTAGTTAGATTTGCCTGCCAATCCACCCACATTAGTTCCTCCTTGAATTTTCGTTGCTGAAAAGTTGACCCCATTGAATGTGGAAAAATCACTATAACCTGATAATCCTGCAACATTGTCTTTTCCCACAATATCTTTGGCTACAATTGTCACATTTTTAATCGTTGCATCTTGGGTATAGCCAAAGAAACCCACATAATCAGCATTGCTTCTTTTAATCCATAACCCAGAGATGGTTTTCCCATTTCCATCAAGTACGCCCTTAAAGGGAGTAGATGATGTGCCGATAGGCATCCAACCCTGCGAAGACCACTCATCTTCGATGAATTCCGACACATCGATGTTTGCCATCAGCTTAAAGTACACACCATCTTGCTTCAGATAATTACGCATCTGGCTCAACTGAATCGGATTCAAAATCAGATAAGGGTCATTCTTGGTTCCCGACCCCGATCCGCTAAACTGAGCAAACGTAGTTGCTACACAGCATAGGAACATTGCTGCAGACAATAGTAATCGTTTCATAATGTTATATCAAATTTATCTATTAATGTTCTATCGTATCTCTCTCTCTTGTCATTCTCTCTATTTGTAAATAGTACAAGATTTCTCAGATCTTTTTCGTCTCTGCCTTGAACGTCAAGTTTAGGGTCTCTTACTGAATAATATATAATTCCATTGGCTATACCTGTTTCTTTCAGATAAAGTGTTAACAATTGCGGAATAATATACTCCTCACGGAAAAATGATTTATTTGGGCGGCATTCTCTCTCTTGTATGACACTATAAAACGGAACAATGTAACAAGAAGCTATCAATGGATAAACTTTGACAAGGTCTATTTCTGAAATATCATTATCTCCATCACCTTGCCCTAATGTTAAATCGAGGATCTTATTTAAAGGCTCTTTCAAAGTAAATTTTGCAAGTGAACCACTTGAAATCTCAATTTCACAGACATGTTTGGAATAACCTAAATACAGACATGGATAGCCTTCAATACTGAAACGTTCACTTTTAGATAAATGAATTTTGTCAAAAGGAAGGTGATAGTATTCTTTTTTTTCACTTATTCCGCCTTCTGCTCTCATTCTGTAAAAAGTTCCGCTTTGCACTGTTTTTATAGGAAGAATTTCTTTGATAGGTTCCATTGCGTCTTTAAACGTAGAATAAGCAGATGCTAATTTCCCATTAAAATACTCAATAATAGTTATGCGAAGATTTTTTATAAATTCTTCAACGAGATTGACAGTATCACTATCTACATCATTTCCTTTGAGATTTTTCAGATATTGAGAAGTAAAATTGTCAAAATTATCATTGAAAGATTTTCCAAAGGCAAAATACAAGGGCAATTCCATAACATTTTTGCCACTATAGAGTGGATAAGCTTGACATTTTGCAGAGTTTATTAATTGCTGAAAAATAAACTTATTGGAAGTATGGGCATTTCTTATATCAACATTATTGGATTTATTCATAGAGGTATTCTTTTCTTTGCCTCCTAAACACCCCAGAGTCGGCAGTTATCAACTAGCTTTAGGTTAACTTATGATACAAAAAAGGCGTAGGTGTCTGTTCTTCTGCCCATCCTGGAATCACAGGCTCTCGCATTGCCCAAACCACACAGGATAGACAACGCCAGTTAGCCCACGCCAGCACGGACTATATAATATAATGTATATAGAAACGCACCACGCAGACGCCTCGTTGTCATCTGTCTGTTGTGGTTTTTACGGATTTGCGAGATTCGTGATTCACAACGACAGACGTTCGAAAACGTCTTTCTCATAAAATAAGACCGCCCGCTTACCCCTAAGGGCTAACAAGCGATGCTGCAAAGATAGGGATTATTTCCGAAAAAAGCAAGAAAAAGGTGAAAATCTTTCGATTCCCACCTGTGTGAACTTCTATTTGTTACTTGAAATTAATATTGTTTTTATCCTATTTGTTCTCTTGGAACATTGCAATTTCCGTATCGAATAGATTCGTAATCTCTTCGAATTGTGGATGGGAACGCTGAATGATAAGTGCAATATAGCCAAAAAATAAAGAAAAGTTAAAAGGGTGACGATTGGTCTATCTCACGCCATGAGAACATGCACAGTTTGAGCTTTCTGTGCAATGGCGCGAAAAATAGCAGGATAACGTTGGCACACGGAGCGTCAGACTGCAAAATAGCGAGATATGCAAGCATTTTAAGGATTATTTTCATTCTCTTTGCGTTTTGTTTTGCTTTTCTTTTGCATTTGCCGGGAGACGGAAAAGCGTGCGTTAGCAGTTTTTAACATTATTTTCGGACGCAAATTATTGGCAGGAAAGATATTTATTACTATCTTTGCAGCAAAATTTTCAGATATGGCAATCAGACTATTAAGCGCAAAGCAATTTGCAACAAAATTGAAAGCGACCATCCAGGCTTCAGGAAGGCTTGGGTTTACTGCCGATACTGCCACGGCTCTCGGTTTAGAGTCCGGAAAATTTGCAAGGTTTGCGCAAGACGACGAAAACGGTTCCTTATACCTTATTATAAATAGTGAGCGTAGTGAGGATGCCTTTGAGATAAGAGTTTCGAGTGGATACTACTATGTACCCACCAAAGTGATGTTCGACACGCTGGGATACAACTACGAGGACGGCAACATCATGTTCGACCTCATTCGCCAGCCCTCTCTTGACAATGACCTTCAAGGTCTGGTGTATTTCATGAAACAACGTCAAACCAAAAACAAAGAGAAGAAAAATGATATAATCGAACCATGAAAAAAGGCCCCGCACATTTTGCAGAATGAAGCGGGGCGCACACGGGGGCTGGTCTCTGACAAAGCTTAGGACCCTTTAAAAGAGGCCGCCCTCCTTACTTTAAAAAACCTTAGGAAGGAGTTATAAAGCATTGGCAAAGTTAACTCTTTTTCTGATACCTGCAAAATATTTCTCCGTTTCCAAGGTTGTTTTTTGGGATTTTTATATTCAGGATTTTTATTTTTTTAATAATTTAATAAATCAATGAAAAGCAACAACGACTATTCAATTAGCTTTTTCCGCAGGCCCATTACCAACAAGCAGCCTGCGGGCGGGGTGACACCGTTCTGGGTGTACCAGTACCTACGCTCGCCTCTGGCGAAGGACGAGACATCAGCACTCCGCCACATGGCCCATGACCTGACGAAGCACCACGGCGAGATGACCGGCCAGGAGCTGACGGCGGCCATGACGACGGTGAAGGAGAACCAGCGCCGCCACAAGGGCAGCCGACTGGACTACGTGACGCCGTCGGGAGTGTTTGCCTACTGCAACGACAACTCGCTGGTGAGCCACTCACGGCTGCTGTGCATGGACCTTGACGACATCATGCCGCTGTGGGAGGTGAACCCCGTGTTCTACGACTTCGGCGCCGAGTGCTACAACAACGCCACGAAGGAGACGGACGCCGTAGAGATGCTGAAGTGGCGTCTGGTCAGAGACCGGCAGTTCAACACCGTGCTGGCCTTCCGCTCGCCTCGTGGCAACGGGCTGAAATGGTGGCTGGAGATAGACCTCGAACAGTGCGACCACCTGACGTGGTTTCACGCCGTACGCAACTACCTGATGGCCTGCTACGGCCTGACGGACCACCAGGTGGACAAGATGTGTGGCAATGTGTCGCGGGCATGCTACCTGAACCACGACCCACTGGCATATCTGAGAAACGATTTAATAGAAAACTATGCAATCTAAGAGCAACATGGAGACACGTACAACCTTCGACCCCATGGCGTGGGCAAACAATAGCGCCAGCAACCAGGGTGACAACAAGCAGACAACGACACCCGCAGTAACCAACCAGCAGACACCGGCACCCGCGGCGACCGACGAGCAGACAAAAGCACGAGCCGTAGCCGACGAACTGCTAAGACTGGGCGCCAACATTGCCGAGTCGTACGACGACTATCTGAAGCTGGGATTCAGCCTGGCCGACGGTCTGGGCTCCGACGGCCAGCAGCTCTACCACGAGCTCTGCGCACAGTCGCCGAAGTACAACTACAAGGACTGCGAGAAGAAGTGGCAGGAATGTGTGTCCAAGCACGACGGTCGCACCACTATCGCAACTTTTTACAAAATGGCCCAGCAAGCCGGTGTAGACCTCTCGGCCTTGAGCCGCCGATTTCCCGCAGAACCCGCAGAACCCGCAAACCCGCAGGCATGTGCGGGAAACTTCGGCGAGAGTAGCAAGAGTACCTATAAAACAATGTATCTTATTAATAATAAAATAGATACAAACAATTCTACCCCACTCTCCTCCACCTCCCCCTCTGCAACCACCACCTCTGCGGGTTTGCGGGTTCTGCGGGAAGCTGCGGGCCAGAACATGGCCACGACAGACACGTCAGTATTGACCTACAGTCAGACTTTTTCTGACAAAACAGACCCCGACGACCTGCCCGTGCTGCTGCGAATGGCCATGCTGACGCAGCAGGACGCCGAGGACCGCGACAAGGTGGCACTGTCGTCCCTCGTGGAGTATTCGGGCAATCTGCCCGGCATCTACGGCATCTACGGCGAGAAGCGCGTAACGGCAGACCTCTACCTCATACTGAGCGCACCCTCTGGAGCCCGCAAGGGCATCATCGACGCCTGCCGCCAGCTGCTGATGCCCATAGAGTACGACCTGATGCGCGAGAACGAGCGTGCCCAGGACGACTACCAGCGCGAGATGGCCAACTACAACGCCCGTGGCAAGGCAGCCATGATGAAACCCGAGGAGCCACGCCGCCTGACGCTCTTCATGTCGGCCAACACCTCGGCCACCTCTTTATATGAAGACATGGCCGACAACCACGACGGCGGCACCATCTTCGAGACCGAGGCCGACACCATGACGCAGGCCATGAAGCAGGACTACGGCAACTACTCCGAAGGGCTGCGCAAGGCTTTCCACGGCGAGCGCATCACCTACAGTCGCCGCAAGGAGCACGAGCACGTCTGCCTGGAACACCCCCACCTGGCCATACTCATGACCTGCACACCCCTGCAGATAGCACGCCTGTTGCCCGCCGACGAGGTGGAGAACGGACTGGCCAACCGCTTCCTGTACTACTGTCTGAAGGGTGGTCACGGATGGCGCAACCCCTTTGTCACATGCGAACAGCCGCTGGAAACCCGCTTCTACGAGGTAGGCAAGTGTTTCCGCGAACTCCATGCCCAGCTGTGCCGATTGGATTCACGACAGCTGCAGGTGGTGCTCAGCGACGACCAGCAGCAGCGCTTCAACAGCTACTTCTCGCCACTATTGGAAGAGCAGACCGGGCTGCACGGCGAACAGCTCGACGCCTTCATCTACCGCATGGGCCTGTCGGCATTCCGCATGATGATGGTGTTCACCGTGCTTCGCTGCTACGAGCGCACACCCATGATACGACCAGAGGAGCAGGCACTGGTGTGTAGCGACCGCGACTTCGATACCGTGATGACCATCGTAGACTGTCTGGTCAACCACACCGCCCACGTCTATACAAACCTCCTGCCCCACGCTGCTTACGAGAGCCCCGCCGTGGCAGCCATGTCGCCACAGGCGAAAACGCTCTACATGGCTCTCGGCGACGTATTCACCACACAGCAGGCATTCGACAAAGCACGAGAGCTGAACATACCCCAACGCACTGCCGAACGCTATCTGGGCGACTACGTACGCCGAAAGGCGTCACGCCGCATCAACACAGGGCACTACGAAAAGGTAAAAGCGGTATAAGACATTCCCCCGCAAAAAAACCGGCTTTCCACGTAACAAAGCCGGACTTTCCACCAAGCAAAGCCGGACTTTCCAAACCTGTAAATGACTAGCCGTAAGACGAGCCGGGGACAGCAAACGCCTCGGCTTCTCTTTTCTTTCAGATAGCGGAGCAGAGCGAGACTTACTTTGTCGACATCGAGGCACACGCACCAGTAGGCTTTCAAGGTCTTTTCGATATGCTGACACACCCAAATTAATTACAAAAAATGATCAATAGATTGCAACGCCACACTCTCGAAGAGAGAACCGACCCCGTGATTTTTCAAACCGTCAGTCCGTAAGGACGGACAATAGCAAAAAAGCAAAAAAGATGCGTATTTACGCAAAAAAGTTAAATAGATTGTTGCGTATTCCAATTAAAAAGACTATCTTTGTCGAACAAAAAACTGCGTATGGACGCAAAAAGGTCAAATTCTTTATTAAATTCAGGAAGGCTATATGAAAGTCCTATTGATTAACGGAAGCCCAAAAGAGAACGGTAACACGTTCACGGCTCTGAGTGAAGTGGCTAAGAAATGATTCATTTATTAATACTAAAAAGCAAAACAATATGAAGAAAATCATGATGATGCTGCTCATAGCCACAGTAGCCATGACAGCCAGTGCACAGTCTTGGAACAAGTGGGACACCCGAAGCACCATCAGTGGTGTGCTGGGCATTGCCAATGCCGCCATCGAGTCAGCAGAGCGCAAGAAGGAAATGGAAATCCTGGCGCGTCAAAAAGCAGAGTATGAACAGAGTTTCAAGGACGCCATAACGGAGGCCAAGGCTTTCGAGACTGCCGAGAACTGGGAGGAAGCCCTTGAGAAATATGAAGAGGCCGCCCAACTGAACTGCAAATACGATTATAGCGACCAGCGTACACTGTCGAGGAAGATTACCACTCTTTACGTGAAAGCCAAACGCGAGGAGGACGGCCCCAGTGTCCTGAACAACTCGCGAGTAACACTGGCCGACTACAGCGGCTATCGCTACGTACGCGAGAATCCTATATATGTCAACAAGAAGGCGACAAACACTAAGATTCTGCGCGTGGCCTGTTCCAACCGTGAGACGCGCATTGAGATGGAGTGTGAAGCAACAGCTCCCAACGCCACCTACTACATGAGCGGTACCACCTACATCAAGGGCAATAAGGGCGGCAAGTTAAGCATTGCCAGCGTGGAGAACATCACCATGACGCCCGCCAAGACCTATATTCCCTGGCCCTACCAGAAACTGCGCTTTGCCCTCATATTTCCTGCTCTGCCTGAAGATGCTGAGGAGTTCGACCTTATCGAGCCATCCACCACATGGAAGTTCAAAGACATCAAGTGCAAGTAAATGATAATTCACTAATTTTATAATAAAGCAAAAACATGAAAAAGTATTTTATGGCCGCAGTTGCCTTCATCTGCATCTCGTTGGTAAGTATAGTCATGACATCCTGTGGCAGTGAAGAAACCACAACCGTCAAAACGGAGACCGTCTATTACAAATATGACTCGGCAAACCTCTACTACGTGAAGGGGCAGGAAGCCACGTTGGCAGCCTTTATGACTGAAATGGGCGAGGTCCTGTCCAGTGTCTCATCAGCGAATGTTACTGAGAGCAACCTCATACAGCGCATCCAGGCCATTGTTGACACATACAACAACAAGTATCTGCATGGCACTTTGAAACTGATGAAATCCACCGACGGCAGCAATTTCAATTCCATCAAGACCTTTACGATGACAGCTGCGCCGGAGTATTTATGATATTCCACAGATTTTCCGACAAAGAAGTAGAAGAATTGAAATAGACAACAGATTAAGCGGATTTTGCGGATTGCCTGGGTCTTCGATGAGACCAGTTTAGCTAAAATCCGTGAAATCCGTTTAATTCGTTGTTTTGACAAAAATTTCTGTTTGGTATTACTTTAACCCGCATTGCGCTGTATAAGATGTGTCCCATCTCATAAATCAGGGAACTACACCTTAGAACAGTTCGATGGTGGAATAGGGGTCTATCCCGCCGGGGCCTGCCGTTCCAGGCTGGCTACCCGACTAGGGCATATCGAGCACCTCTTCGGGCGCCCCGGCAAGCAAGTGGCATGTTTGCTGGACAAGAATGTTGCGCATGCTCATGACGCTCTTCCATGGTGTTTCCTTGTGGCTGTTGCAAAAAGCGTTGGTAAGGTTATATGCTGCCTCGCCTATGATTTCTATGTTCTTCACAATGCCATAGAACACCAGTACATTGCTGCCGCACACAGGCACCTAGGAAATGAAACGAGCAGTTGGAGTGCTTCTTGAATGAAAGTCCAGCTTACGTTATTTCTTCGCCGGCAGGAACGACTCGTAGGTCTGGTCGTCGTAATAGACTCGGATTTCGGTTACACGGCGAGGCTCTTTGTCAACTATTTTTATTTCCTCGGGACGATAATCTAAGTGTGTACTTTTTACACCCTGATGAATGACACCCGCCGGAGCAACAGCTGAAGAGGAGGAAGAGGGTAAGGGATCGAAATTGAGCATCCCTTCCACCGGTTCCGCACCCTCACCGGCAGACCCTGTCGGACCCCCTGTGGGGTGGGTGATATACATCTCACCAGTACCATAAAGCAGCCACTCAACACTGATGTCGGGAATTTTTACCTTGATAGCATCTATCACATTCAGCGTCGGACGGGTACGTCCGTTGAAGATACTGCTAAGCGTAGCAGGCGACTGCTGGAGGAAGTCGGCAAACACCTGCTGCGTCATGTGCTGGTCCTCCATAATCATGCGAATCCTATCTTTTGTTTCCATTCTAATAGAAAATAGGGGCAAAAAGCCGGTTTTTGTTTGAGTTTACAAAGGTAAACAGTTTTTTTTGAATAAACAAGAAATCTAAAGGAAATTTTATTTTCCGAAGTTTGGATTTGCACTTTTGAATTGTAAATCCTAAAACGTGGTGCTTTAAATTTTCAATGTGATTTTGTAAACGTGAATTTGGATGGCTAAATCACTACAAACATTTTATCGACAGCAAACTGATAAAACACTGGTTCATAATGAGGTACTTACGGCTCTATGCTCGCAGAGGGTAGCTTATGCATGACAAAAGCTGATTTAAAGGGGTAAAACAAGAAGGTTTTTAGCGATAAAAACACATAAACCACTGGGTTTTAGATATATAAATGCATTTTATGGTATATGCATGAATATTTATTCGTATATTTAAAGCAGAATATTCGGGTTTACAAACACAATTTCTTTCATATCTTTATATGTTTATAAATCCGAATATGCCTTTGTAATTTACGAATTAGCATCGGTTTTGTCGTGTGTTTGGCTCTCTAAATTCAACTATCCGAATGCTAAAAATACTTAATCCTAAATTTCTGCGCTCCGTTTTTTCCAAATTTCGGCATTTTGAACGCATTCTGAACGACGGGAGGATAATCTGAAAATACGCGAAATATGGAGGCTTATTTTGGGGCAGAAATCCTGTCGGCATCAGCCTTTGAGACCATTTTTCACTGTCAGGCGAAAAATGAATTCTAGAAAAAAAAGAGCCCTGAAAAGCTCTTTTTTTAATGAAGTATAAAGAAAATTAGCTCTTTCATCAGCTCTCCAGGAGGGGTATTCGGGTTGTCCAGACCCTTACTTTTGGCGTCCATCTGGCGTATCTTACCCAAAATCTGCATCACCTTCATTCCCGTGAAATTCTGCATGCCGGTGAAGTAGTCCCTGACCTGCCACCCATATCGCAAATCGAGCCATTTTGCCAACGCATCAGGATTGCCTTTTTGCGGACAATAATAGGCTATCATCAGGTTTTGGAAGTAACTGAAGAGCAACGGGAGAAAAGCATAGATGCTACCGGCCTTCGGATTTTCGTCAAAATATTTGATTATAAGATTTGCCTTGTACACATTACGGTTCACTATGGCGTCGCGCAGCTCGTAGCCATTGAAGTCCTTGCTCACCCCTATCTGGTCCTCCACCACCTGGGGCGTCACCCGCCTGTCACCTTCGGGCAGCGACAGCAGTACCTTGTCCAGTTCGCCCGTCAGACGACTCAGGTCGGCACCAATGCTCTCGGCTATAATCTGCGTCGACTTGGCGTCTATCGTGGCCTGGCGGTCCTTCAGGTACTGCTCAATGAAGCGCGGCAGCTCCTTCTCCTTCAGCTTAGGGCTCTCAAACAAGACCCCCACGCTGCTGACGGCCTTGACGTACGCCTGCTTGCGCCCGTCCACCTTACTACCCTTATGGCACAGCACCAGAATCGTGGTGGGCTGAGGGTTCTTCAGATATGTCACCAGCGCATCCACATTCTTCAGGTTCTGCGCCTCCTTGACGATGACCACCAGGTGGTCGGCCATCATGGGGTACCCGCGTGCCGTGTCGGCCACCTGAGAAGCCGTCACGTCGGCACCGAACATCACGTACTGGTTGAAGCCCTGCTCCTCAGGCGTCAGCACATTGTCGGCTATCCAGCCGCTTATCTTGTCAATATAATAAGGTTCATCGCCCATCAGAAAGTAGAGGGGCTTGAACTGCCGGGCCTTCAGGTCGGCCATGATGCTGTCGTATGTCGCCGCGTTTTTAGCCATAGTGCCTGCAAAGTTACGAAAAAAAGTTGTTGTAACGAAGCGATTTTGGAAGATTAACGCATTTCGGCCAGAAATAAAGGCAAAGAGGGGAAGAACGTGGAAGCTCAAAAATAGGGATAACGCAAAATTGGTCCGCATGGGTGGGCTACCACAATTGTGGCACTCCCTGCAAACTGGGGGTATTAGCTACCCCTACTGCAATATCAAATCACAAGGGAGTAAGAGGCTACCACAATTGATGCGTTTAGAAGATTATCGATCTATAGAAGAATCTCGAAAAGAGGGCGATTCCCTATTCAAATCTAAAATAATGCAAAATTCTAACAGATATTTTCACTATCTAATAACAATAACAGAAAAATACGCTATCTTTGTAATCGCAATCCGAAAGGAAAGTAAGACATATTGCTCAATGGTCTCTCAATCACCACGCGAGAATAGAAGAGCAATACAACTGAAATTGGGACTGCCCCACTATGGGCGCAGGCTTCCCATATCAGTTGTGGTTTGTGGTGAACCGAGAGACCTATGGCGAATGTCTGCGCCTTTTGTATTTGAATTTAATTAATAATATGAATAAAATTGTTATTGGGTTATTATTATGTGTCAGTATCCCTATGTGGAGTGAAGACACAAAAGTTAAAGTTGGGGATTTGTATTATACGTTGAATGGGGCATACGCATCTGTAGCTATGAATTGTATAGACATAAACTCTTCATACACAAATGACAGCTATACAGTTCCTTCAGAAATAACTTATCAAGGACAAAAGTATATTGTTAATGCTTTAGATATGTATGCTTTTTCGTCAAATTGGGGATATGCTAGTAGAAAGGCAAGTACAGCTTCTAAAATCACGCTTCCAAATACAATAGAAAACATTGGTTTGTTGGCATTTTATGACTGCAAAGAATTAGTTTCTTTTATAGTTCCAAAATCTATTGTGGAATTTGGGAAAAGTAGCCCTTCTGAAAAGTCGATATTTGAAGGTTGCGATAAACTTAGAAGTATAATTTATTTGCCAATAAAGGCTCCTGTTAATTGGACAGCTACTTCTCTTACTTACGTGCCAGACTTACTATCATATTCAACTCCTACAAAACCAATAAACAATGCAACAGTAAAAGAAATAATCAGTTTTAGTCCAAACACATTCGTCTTCAATGGAAAAGTACCAGAGGTGAATTGGACGAATAATGTTGAAGGATATGAGGCACAAGTAGATTTGTCTGGTCTGAAGAAAGACGTTGGCAATTATGTAGATACAATACCTATTAAATTGATGAAAGATGGAGAGACTATTGATGCACGTGTGATATACAGATACAGTATTGAAGGTATACCTCTTACAGTTAGAGTAAATAATGTGAGTAGGCCATATGGTTCCGAGAATCCAGGGTTTACATATACAATAGAAGGTTTCATAAATGGTGATACGGAAAGTGTCTTGTTGGAAAAACCTTCAATTTCTACAAATGCAACTATCAAATCGAATGCTGGCACATATAGTATTGAAGCGTCTGGAGGCAAAGCTGCATATTATACATTTAATTACATACCAGGCGTATTGACAATCGAAAAAGCTCCCCTTAAGGCGTCTGTTGGTAATTACGAAAGACCATACAATGAAAACAATCCCAATTTTGAAATCAAATATGAGGGGTTCGTTTTGTCAGAGAATTATTCTGTTTTGGATACAAAGCCAACAGCCACAACTTCGGCTACCCGTACATCTGATGTTGGCGTTTACGATATAATCGTATCAGGTGGTTCTGACAATAATTACGATATCTCCTATTCATCAGGCTTGTTGACCATTAAGAAGGCTGATCAAACTTTATCGTGGGAACAAAACCTATCAAATCTAAAGGTTTATGACCAAGTCGAATTGAAAGCTTCTGCTACATCTGGTTTACCTATATCATATACTATGGACGAGACTGATGTATGCGAAATTTATAAAGCAGGTTCTAAAACCTATATCAGTTGTGATAAACCAGGATCAGTAAGAATTAAAGCTATTCAGGAAGGTAATGACAACTACGAAACCACAGCAAGAATATATAAGGAAGTAAAAGTGTCAAATCCTGATGACGATAAGCCAACGCTCTCTATCAAACAAGTTAATAGTGGAACAATCTCAAAAAAGGTTGAAAAAGGCGAGATATACTCATTTATTATTACTCCTGAAACAGGTTGGCACATCCATTCTGTGACATTTAATGGTGCTGACTATACATCACAGTTAGATGTATCGAACACTTTCAAAACTCCGAGGATAAATGCAGATGCTACAATAACTATTGCTTACGCAGAGGGAAGTAGCGGAGTTTCAAATGCAAGAGCAAACACTCTGAAAGTACTAGGCACTTCTAACGGTATTAAAATTACAGGTGCGAATAGTGGTGATTCTTTTTCTGTCTATGGTACGGACGGAATACTTCTATATTCTGGTTACTCAACTGGCGAAGACATCTATGTATCGCTACCAGTAGACAATATCTATATAGTTAAAGTGGGTAATAAAACTATCAAAATAGCATTATAATATCGGAAAGAGTTTTTCCCCCTGTTGGGTTCGCGTTATCATTCTATTATGAACTTGGATATTAGATATCATCATCCCCTCTATCAATATGCTATGATGCAACGGAATGAGGGTTATAAGAAAATTATCTATCATTATACAAATGTAGATAGTTTCTTCCATATACTCAATTCTATGTCGCTAAAAGTTTCAGATTTTGAAAAGTCAGATGATTTGAATGAAGCTAATATCGCAAACGTGGATCGTATAGGCGATGTAAGAACCTTAATATCATTAGAAAAGTATATAAGGGAGAAATGTTCATATCTTAGTTTTGTTCAAGATGGTAATATAGGATTGGACGAATTAGAAGGAACTAACCATCCGAGAATGTGGTCTCAATATGCGCAAAGAGGATATGGTGTTTGTCTTGCATTAGATGAAGATAGTTTTTTTAACATTAATGCGGAAAAGTTAAAATCTAAGTTTTATAAATTTGAATCCGTTCTTTATGAGTACAGAAATGGAGCAAGTGTCTCTATAGATGCTCCTTATGCTGAAGGGAGAGATGAAAGTCTAATTAAGCAATACTATCAAGAACTTTTTTTCAAGAAACATATAGATTGGAAAGAAGAAAATGAAAAAAGACTTTTTGGGATAGACCTTCCAGAGTTCCTTTCCATCTATGGGGCACTTGAGTTTGTCTGTCTTGGTCCTAAATTTCTCAAAGACGAAACATTGATGATAAAACTGCTTGATTTCCTTACAGATTCAAGTTCTCAATACTATGGCTATTTAGTGCCTCAATCATTTGCAGATATAACTCCTTATGATTATGGATACTTTTCCGACGGAGCCTTAGCTGCTTCAGAAATTGATCGACG
Source organism: Prevotella sp. UBA2742 (assembly GCA_002353485.1). Lineage (GTDB taxonomy): Bacteria > Bacteroidota > Bacteroidia > Bacteroidales > Bacteroidaceae > Prevotella. The sequence goes on along the minus strand of DEJS01000010.1, from coordinate 221,263 downwards.
ATTGAGAAGGTGGGAAAGATACAAAAAGTATCTTGACGATTGGTGTAAAGACGATACGTAACTTCACAATGAAGAGCGAGCAACCGAGAGAGGAGCCAGTTCTTGAACAGCACCACGATCGAGAACTATCATTCGAATTCTCTTTGGGGTTGTTCGATACTAATAATCCCGTCTATGACCCTGCCGAGGAAGAATTCAGAAGACGGATGCAAAAGAAGAAAATGAAGCGTGGGCCAAGATTGTAAGGCAAATAAAACCTAAGCGTTCTTTCGACTATTCGCATATCACAACTGCCAAAAGGGGGCGTCGCCAATTAGACGGGAACTCCTTCGTGAATAGGTCGTTTAATGAGTTACATAACGACAATAGTTTGAGGTCACCAAAGAGTGTGTCATAATCTGTCTGAGTCCGTTTCTGCTTCGATAACACTCTGGGCATTCGGCTTCTTGAACCGTTTCGCCCAGTCCTCGATAAATGACAGCATGATATAGGTGGCGAGTCCGAAGATGATGCCATCGGTGATGCTGCCCGTGATGGGCATGATCAGGATGCAGAGAAAAGCGGGCATAGCCTCCTTGGGCCGTAAGATGCTGATGTGGCGAACGGAGCCGAAGAGTTGGAATCCAGCCACCACCAGCACGGGGGCTGTTGCAACGGCAGGGATGGCCAGGAATAACGGGGCGAAGAACAAGCTCAGGGCAAAGCAGAGAGCAACGACAAGGGCTGTGAGTCCCGTACGCCCGCCTTCGGCCACACCTGTGGCACTCTCCACGTATGTGGTCACGGTACTGGTGCCCAAGCAAGCACCGCCCACCGTGCCGAGGGCATCGCTAAGCATGATACGCTGCATGTGGGGTATTCGCCCGTTCTTACGTATACTGCCCGACGTAGCCATGATACCGACAATGGTGCCAAGGCTGTCGAAGATGTCGAAAAACAGCATGGTTAGCACGCATACCCAAAGGTCGGGTGAGAGCAAATCGGCCCACGAGAACTGGCAGAATAGCGGGGCTGGGGAATCGGGCAGCGAGAACAGGCTGTCGGGCAGTGTGGTGACGCCAAGAGGAATGCCCGCCAACGTGACGATGATGATGCTGAGCAGAAGTCCTCCCCGTAGCCTCATGACAGAGAATGTTCCCGTGAGCACCAGCCCCAACAGGAAGAGCAGCGAGGAGGGACTGGTCAGGGTGTTGATATGGTTGAAGATGGTCCCGGTGGCGAGCAGTCCACTGTTCTTCATACCTATCATGGCGATAAAGAAACCGATGCCTACCGCGATGGCATACTTCAGCGAGGCAGGCACCATGTCGAAGATGATTTTTCGCATGTTGCTCATGCAGAGCAGGACAAATAGGATACCCTCTATGAGCACGGCGGTGAGGGCAAACTGCCACGGGTAGCCCATGGCGAGGCAGACGGTCTCGATGAAGAACACATTGAGTGAAAGACCTGGTGCCTGGCCGAAAGGTTTGCGGGCTAGAAAGGCCATGAGCAATGTACCGACGATGGTGGCAAGGACAGTGGCGGTGAATACGGTGTCGACGGGGAAACCAACCTTGGCCATTGGTGTAAACATGGCTGGCAGCAGGGCCAGGATATATGACATTGTGGCAAAGGTTGTAAGACCTGCCAACACTTCTGTCTTGAGGTTGTCGCGCAGTGGCGAAAAGCCTACGAGGGATAAAAGCCTGTTTTTCATTGACGATTTGACGATTTACGATTTGAATGATGCTGGGATGACGAGGTCGAACTTTGAGCCACCTGTGTAATCCGAATCAAGTGTAAGCGTGCCACCAAGACGCTCAGCTATCATCCGCGCTACGGAGAGGCCGAGACCTGTGCCCTGCGCAAAGCTGTCGAGCTTGGCAAAACGCTCGAAGATGAAGTCGCGCTTGTCAGCAGGGATACCCGGTCCGGTGTCTGCCACGGAGAAATGGAGACGGTCGCCTTCTTGAACCAGCGAGAGGGTGATGCTGCCAAGGTGAGTGAACTTGGCGGCATTGTCGAGGAGACGTGTTAGAATGGTCTGTATCATGTGAGGATAGGTGCTGACCATCAGTTCGTCAGGCACCAGACAATGGCTTTCTAGTGTCACATCAGCCGCTACCGACGGGCGAACGGCTTCTAAGGCCTGTGCCACGATGAGAGCAGGGTAATAGTCCTCTGCTGGTGGTAAATCGGTGCTGCTCTCCAGGTCGGAAATCTGTATGAGGTCGTCGAGGATGTTGGTCAGGTGGTGTGTGCCCTCCTGGATGTGCCGGCTGATTTCAAGCCGTTCGGCATCGTGCAGTTCCATGTCAGGCATAGCGAGCACCTGCGTAAAACCGCTGATGTGGTTGAGCGGGGTGCGTATCTCGTGTGTCATGCTCTGGATGAAAGCCGTCTTTGCCCTGGATGCCGCTTCGGCATGGTCGCGTTCGATGGCTAGTTGCTTGTTCTGTGCTACTACCACGTTGCGCTCTCGCTGCAACTGTTGGTTCTTGATTTCCAGTTGGCGGCTCCAACGACTGTTATAGACCAGAAAGACGAGGATGGCACAGATACCCATGATCATGGCGATACTGCCTGTGGTGAAACGTGACCGCTGTTCGAGCTGGGCGTTGGCTGCCCTCAATTCACTGACGGCATATTGCTTGTTCAGATGGTTCAACCGCTCATGTTGGTCGATGGCGGAGAGTGAGTCTTTCAACTCATCAAGCCGGTGATATATTTTCAGCGCTTCCTCAAAATCGCCTGCCTTCTCCAGTACATTGGCACGTTCCTCAAGGGCTACAGTCAGATTGCTGCTGTCTGTATTCTTACTGGCCAGTTCCAGCAAACGGGCACTATGGCGCAGGGCTTCGCCGACATGTCCCTGCTCCCTTGCCAGCCGACTGCGCTGCTGCGCTATAGTGATGAGGTTCAAGTCATTATTGCCTGCAATGTTCTCATGATAGGCAGCCGAGTCGATAGCCACTTCTGCCCGTTGATAGCTGCCTGTGGCCAGCAGATAGTCGGCATGAGCCGAATGGTAGGAGAAATGGAAATCGGCGTGGACTGTTGCCTCCGAATCGCCCACGATGACAGGATAGCGATTCACTTCTGTCTGCCAGCCCCTCAGCGTACTGTCTACAGCCGTATAGTGCTTCATCTTCAGTTGTTCCTGGCAGAGTGAATGATAGCAGTAGAACAGTTCGCCAGGCGTAGCCCCTTTCGGAAAGTAGCCGATGGCCTTCTTCAGATTAGACACTGCTTCATGGCTGTTACCGGCATGGGCATAGCCCACCCCCAATGTCTTATATGCCAGAAATTGTCCGAAGCCCTCTTTTCGTTTTTCAGCCTCCTCCTGCATGCGGTGGGCTTCGTCTGTGGCCTTGTCAAACTGGTTGTCCCATACATAGGCTTCTGCCAGTACTGCCCAGATGTTGTAATACCATTGGCGCTGGTTGTGCTCGGCACAAATCTCCATACTCCATGCCGCAAACTGTTCAAGCGAATCGGTCTCGTTATTATTATAATAGGCAAGGGCCTGCTTCAGAAGGGCAAAGCAGGAGTCATTCCAGTCGACGGAACCATCCGAAGAGATTATCCTGTTACCTGCTCCGTGCTGGCATGAGAGCAACAACGCCCCTGAGAGCACAGCAATTAACATGATGAGGGACAATATACATTTTCTTGTCATAATGGTCGTATGGATTATGTTTCTGATGTGATATCTGTATTCCTATTGCCAAAAGTGCACATCTGAATCCGTCGTGATGGATGTCGCCGCGTTTTTAGCCATAGTGCCTGCAAAGTTACGAAAACTAATACTCAGTCTTATCGGTCTTTTTCTGCCAGAGGCGGAAGGAGCTCAGGGCTTCGTCTCGCAGAAGAGGTAGGATGGGTACGGTACGGGCATAGAGCGGACGCTCCAACTCCTCGTAGATGAAGTCGTCGGCAAAGTTGATCTCACGCGCATCCTTGCGGGTATTGCCATAGAAGATACGACCTATGCGGGCCCAGTAGATAGAGCCGAGGCACATCGGACACGGCTCGCAAGATGTGTATATGGTGCATCCTGAGAGATCGAAGGTGCCGAGGCGTCGGCAGGCCTCGCGGATGGTGTTCACTTCTGCATGGGCGGTGGGGTCATTGTCTATGGTTACGGAGTTCGAGCGGCCGGCAATGATCTTACCGTCCTTTACGATGACAGCCCCAAACGGTCCTCCGCCGTTTTTCACGCTCTCATCGGCCAGACGGATGGCTTCGCGCATAAACTCCTTGTCCTGTTCCGTAATAGTGGTAGGTCTGTCTGCCGGCTCTTTATCCTCACGGAAGCTGATGGTCTGCGAGTCATAGTCCATCGCCTCTATCACTGCCATCGCTTCCACCTTATAGCCTTCCTCGCGCAGGACATGCCCTCCCTTCTGATAGCCTTTCTCAACGGCCACACCAATGCCTACTACCTCTGCACCGGCCTGTTTCACGATGTCAATCAGTGCGTGGCAGGCTTCACCCTCGGCCAGGAAGTCATCTACTATCAGCACTTTATCCGTTGCCGCCAGATATTCACGCGACACGAACACCTTGCTCTTCTGCTTGTGAGTGTAGGAGAAAGCCTCAGATATGTATTTGTCGTCAGGGGTTAAGACGGTCTCGCTCTTCCTGGCAAATACCACAGGAACGTCATAGAGATGACCCATCATCGTGGCAATAGCGATACCGCTGGCCTCGATGGTGAGGACCTTAGTCACCTCAAGTCCCTCAAAACGGTATTTCAGGTCCCATGCCATCTGCCGCATGAGTTCGATATCAATCTGATGATTCAGAAACTGGTCTATCTTCAGGATATTGCCAGGATAGACAATGCCTTCGCGTCTTATTTTCTCTTCCAGGTAATTCATAATTTTATATGATTATAGTAGTAATGCTGCAAAGATACGAAAAGTAGAGGGAAAAGCCAAATTTATTTGAGCTTTTCCGAGACAAAGTAACTTCTCCAAAGGAAAAGATACGAAAAAAAGGTTGACTTTGAAAAGCAATTTTGGAGAATTAACGCAGAAACCTCGTAAATAAAAGGCAAGACGGGGAATAACGAGGAAGTTCTGTTTTAGGCTGAATGCAAATTTGGGAAGATTGAAAATCCCCAATAGGCCGAGGTGTTGCACCCCTCTGGACACCCTGCCAAGACCGTCGGCAGAAGCCGAATACAAGAAACAAAGACAGACGTATCCATCTGTTCATATTCATACGAAATCGGCATATAGCAAAATGTCTTTTGAGTTACTCGAAACGATTCAGATTACGCTGACCTTGTTTGTAGTTTCTTGCCCTCTTTGTTCCAGATGTATATCCAAGCGCTTTGGCGGCTGGTAAACGTATTGCCGGCCACGCCGATGACCTCTCCTACAGTCTGCTTTGAGAGTGTGCATATCTTCTTGCCATTAATGTCGTAGGTCTTCACCCAAGCCCCGTCTACAGCCACGAAGAAATCACTGCCCCAGCCGACCACTTCTCCAATTGAACTTTTCGACAGCGTGGTGACCTTCTTCCCAGCCTCATCATACACCTGATACCAAGCCCCGTCGGCCTTGATATACGATATCTGCTGGGCGTTGGCAAACATAGAAAAGAGTGCCATAAGCATTAATAGTATTATCTTTTTCTCCATAAATGGAGACTCCTTCAGTTGATTGTAAATAGTATTCATATTTTAATACTCTTCAATTTGAATATAGGGAAAGTTCTGACGGACGTGCTCTATCAACTGCTGGAAGGAACCCCTGATCTATCCGCCCGCAGTCCATCCTCTGAGAAGCAGAAATTCATATCCTGCCAACTGGCAATGGGATTTAGCTTGATGAAATGCACAGGCTTATAATCCTCAAAACTGAAATTCACACCAAAATCCAGCGGAAGATACACTTCCTTGCGGATATCCTCCAATTGCGTGTGTTGTTCAGCAAAGCGTTTGGCTTTGCTCACCCACGACTTCCGGCGCTTGGCAGCCTTTTCTTTCCAATAGTCTGTGAAAATCATTACTCTTCTGATTTCATTTCCACAGTTAAATTCTCGAAACACTCGCGCAGGGCATAGAGCAGAGGTTCTCCCTTGTCGGCTTCGGTAGTGATGAGAAGGCGGTCAGAGGTTTGTCGTTCCATGCTGATGACATTGCCACGATAGTAGATGGAATCAGAACCTACGAGCAGCTTCATCAGCATCTGTTGTGGCACGTAGAGCCCCAGTTCATTACCAGGCGTGCCAAACTGCTGGCAGAGGTCGTTGATGAGTCTTTCTACCGCATCAAGCGTTTTGGCATCGCCCGTGAGTATGTAGCAGAATTCCTCTGGGCACTCTTCACCAGGGTCATCCACATCGTCCCACTCTTCTTCATATTGCTGCGGAACATCACCGGCAAGGTCAAAATAATGCCTTGCCTCTCGTTTGTTGATGAAGATACCATTCTTCTCATCACCCCACATGCACTTATGGTAGAGCTCGTAGGCAGCATACTTCTTACCTTTGTCACATAGCTCTTGCAGTGTGGCAGGATCATCGATAAAAACGGCAGCCTCCTCATCGCCTTTTTTGATTCGCTCCAGCAGCAGTTCCAGGTTATCGTCTATCTCAGAGCATAGTTTTGTAAGCTCTTCGATGGTGAGGCAAACCTTATTTTCCATGACTATTTGAATCAGACGTTCTTCCTCACCTTCATTCTTCTCGAAAGTGGAACCCTCCACAAATTCATAACGAAGTAATTTTACTTCCTCATTGGTATCTTCATCCACGAACGTCTCCGTCCAGAATTTATACTTGTGGTGCATTCCATTAAGCAAACAATAGATGGCACAGATGTCTTCCCGCTCATCAACCTGTTTCATCAGCCATTTCTTGTCGGCAGGTTCTACCAGACTGAAATATCTTGCTGTGTCACCTTGCATCAGCATTCTGGTAGCAAAATAATAGTCTTCGCCATTACGTGTCCGTCTGATGAGTTCTGCTGCAAATTCCATTGGGTGAAGAAGCACATGACCAATACTCTCTACCCACTCCATATCTTCGAAGTAATCCATTATCTCCACCAATCCGCGATCCACACATTCTTTAATGGCACGTCCATCTTTTGCCTTATAGAACTCCTCGACATTCATGCAAATCTCATACCTGTCATAGGCATATACCGCAATCTCTACGTCAGGATGTGACCGGCTGAGGCGCTCTGCCATTTCTTTACATATCTTGTCGCGCTCTTCATGATTTTCTTCCTCGGTCCGTCCATCTTTCAGTTGCTTGTACTCCAATTGAACCTCCTCGCCCTTTCCGTCAATATATGCGACAAACTTCCAAAGAGTATATTCTTGCCATTCGCCATCTACGATGAAATAATTACGCCCTTCTTGTCCATACCATTGTTGACATTCCATCTCAACCCCTGGGAACTCCTTGATGACACTTTCTGCAATGGGATTGAAATCAAGATGGTCTCCATGGTGTCCATAGTCGTGCCAGATGATTTCATTCTTTTCTTCATTAATCTGAAGTCCTACGTAATCATCGTCTTTGGAAAGATCTTCACCTACCTGTTCTATACTTTTTTCGCACACCTGCTGCTTTACGTACGCTGCAACTTTTGCTAAATCCTCATGACGTTTCAATCTGAGGGATGTTCCATGACTTTCGCTCATATTGTGAATATTTTAGTTGTTATTTGTTCTACAATTATAATATGGTCACTTCTCTCGAAAAATTCAAATTATTCCGCCATTTCTTTCAGTTTTTGCCACACCTTCACCATTGCCCATGTGTCGAGTTTGCAGTAGTTGAGAAGGGCCTGCCTGCTGGCTTTTGCCTCTTCGGGCTCCATGTCTTTAATGCGGGGGAAAATGGTCATCGCATCACCGCCGTTCTGGCAACGGTCGTCGAGATTATGGTAGTCCAATTCTGGATCATAGGGGAAAAGGGCAGGCAGCACGCTCTTGATAGAGAACGAACCACCCATTGCCGGCACATAGTAGTCGCCAGCACGGAATGGGTCAATCAAATCCTTGATGTTATCAGCAATGTTCAACAAGTGCGGAGCGAGGTCGGGGTACAAAGATGCCAACTCACGTATACGCCCACACTCGAACATCTTATTAAATGCCAACGTACAGACATCTTTTGGAATGTCTTTGCAGAGTTGTTCTGCCAAAGCACGACGCGGATCACTGCCGTCGCTTGGAGCCAAGTATTCTTTGTGCGTAATATAGTTGGCTATTTTATGCAGTTTCAGTTTTCTTCCTTTACTCTCCAGCTCAACAACCTTTGTGGTGCTCTCCTTCTCCTTGATGTGCAGCGAGTATTGGAAGGTTACCTGTGCATAGACCTTTGCACCATCGTATTGAGGCACGGCATCCTGCATCGTCTCGAAATCAAGGAAATAAAGCGGATAAGAAAGCTGGTCGAGGAAATTGCGAATTCCTTCAGGATTAATGAACTCCCTACCTGTCAGTGCCGCCTCTATCTGCATGTTCTGAATGGGGCCGATGTCAGTCGAGCGCAAATCTTCGAAGGCGATAAGTCCCTGATGGTAGCAGTCCAATTTCTTCTTGAACGTAAAGCCGCCTTTTCCTTTGCCACCATAAATGTCAAATACCGAAGGCGACGGCACACCATGCTGGCGCTTGCAGTACTCCCAAAATGCACATCCGTAAGGTTTCATGCAGCATTCCGATAGTTCTGTGTCGGGTTCCTGCTCGTTGTTGATCACCTTCATGGCTTGGCTCACTCGTGCCGGCACTTTCAAAGATTCATTCTCCACCATCTCCTTCATGTCATTGACGACGAATAGCTGCTCGATGTCAAGTTCTCCATGCCTTACATAGTCGCTATTCAGACAAACCAGATAAGTGCCGGTGACACAGATGCCACATTGCTCCAGCACCCATTTCTGATAAGCAATATCGGGCGCATATTTCTCCAGCTTTGCCTCCTGGCCGTTGAACTCAGGGAAGCTGGTGCTCTTCACTTCGTAGATGGCCCAGCCCCCATTCGTTTTGCGCAGGATGTCTACGGCACAATAGCCTCCCTCGCAGATAAACGAAGCCTCGCAGATGTTCTCCACGCCCTCATCCATCCACTGGCGCGTCTGCTCCACCATCTTGCTCAGGTCGAGGCTACCGTCGGCCTTCTCTGCATGCGCCTCCTTGAAGTCGCCAAAGAGCCCCATAGCCAGATCGCCCACCACATTTCCCTGTGCAAAACGTGCCGGCAGGCCAGCATCTATGGTTGCCTCGTTTGGCTTATACACCTTCAGCCACAAGTTCTTCGGACACTGGCAGAAGGCCGTATAACGTGATTTTGACAGTCCTTTCATAATAGCATTGCATTAAGTTTCGGCAAAAATAGTCAATTCTCCGAAATAATTCAATCGTTTAACGGTATTTAAGATTGAGGCTCAGTCCAAAATCCACCCATCAGCCACCAACTCCTCCATCGATTCATAGTGAGCGATGATTGTTCCTTCTTCCATCTTCTCATATTGGTCATCATCTTCTGACAGGAAGACGTCCTCTGGAATAATGCGGATGTTGTATTTGTAGTCATGCACATCAGAGCTGCTGATGTACGGAACCATACCTTCGGGAACGCCTTCGTGGTGGGCTTTAAAAGCCGGTGTCGGAGGCGTCCAATTGTCATAAATCTCTTGCAACATCGTGAGTTGCCTTTCTTTTTCCTAATCCATAGTTAATCTTCTTATCGGTTACTGGTGTCTATTGTTCCTTCTTCTCTGACAGCAGATATCGGAGCACACTCTCCCAGTTGGGAAACTGCTCTGAGCCGAACTCAATCCATTCGCCTGCAAACTCGCTGGTGCCGTTCTTCCCGCGGTCGTCAATCAGATAGTCACCCTGGCAGAGATCCTTGCGGTGCGAGATGATGAGCCGCTTGTGGAACACGTCATCAAGATACTTCGTCACCCATTCCACCTTGTCCGACCACGCTGAAGGATTCTTCCACGGAGCCGTAGAGAGGATGAACAGGTCGTAATGCTTCTTCAACTCATGCACGGCCTCTACGGCTCCCTCCATTGGCTTCATCTTGGCGAACAAGCCCGGAATCTCATCCAACCGTCCGGCATATTCTGCCTTAATCTCATCACTCACCTGGTCGAGTCCCGACTGGAAGTCCACCAGCACATTGTCCATATCAATAAATACGCGCTTCATCGTTAGTAATCTGACAAAAACATTTCATTCTTATGGGATTATATTTGAAATTTCATTCAAAACTTCCATACATGCATTGTACATGGTATCCCAATCGGACACAATGTCTGCCACAGATTTAGAATACCAATTGGGAATCTTTTTTGAGATGGAAAAATATGAGCCTTTCTGACTTTTAGAAGTGTTAAAAGTCCAGCCAGAGAAATGCATATTGTTTATCTTTACCCCGTTATTTGTTTTCGTTATTCTTCCATTCCAATGATTCCAGAAATCAGTTGCACCTATACTCTCATTAAGTATCTGAGCCTTGAAAGAGCCGTTTTGGAATTGTATTCCCAATTTATAATCTCGAATAAAAAGTACATCTTTTTTCTCCGCCAGTGCGATGCCATGAGTCTCTGAAATATCAAAACCACTATAGTTCTTAGTTTTGCCTATAATATGTGAAAGGAAGCATTTTTGAAAAATTGTTTCGAGACCGTTGTCTGCAATATAATTGCCAGTTCTTTTCTTTTTGTTCGGTCTGTCAACAAAGACGTATGGATACTGTTGATGATTATTTATGAAATCATCTAAAGCCTTCGCAAGATTGGTAATGCAGCACAAATATTCTTTTAGAATAATATAATCATCATTTGGATTAACATTAAAAAGTGCATCTTTTAGTGCTTTTGAGAAATCTTTGTATGTAGTATTCACCCATACATTATTGATACATTGAGGCTGTTCATTCACAAGCGTCAAATAACAAAAGTGTTTGTTTAGTGCTTTATAATCTTCAATAATATGAGTTTTACGACCTATTTTTACTGGAATCCCATTGATAATATCATAGTATTTATCTAACTGATTGCTATGTTGAGAAGATTTAACCTTGTTTTCAATTACCCAACATGTATTATTGTCTGTGATAATGAGAACATCAATATCATGATGTTCAACCTTAACTTCAAATGAATTAAATGCTTGGACTGACCTCACATTAAACAAAGAACATAATAATTCTGACTTTTGTTGCTTGTTTAATGCACAGCAATCATCAGAAAACATCCAACCAATCACAGCAGAATGGACTTTCTCCATGTCTGCTACTCCAATCTTATCAAAAAAACTTCCATTCATAATGAAATCAACCGTCTTTGCTATATAAAGTGATATTTATAATGCTGTCCGTCAAATTGCCAAACTATATGTCATACATTTCCGACTCGGGGGCTCCGATGGCTCTCAAATACCTGTTGGTTCGCCGCATGGCACTCCACACTTCTTTCTCCTCCTCATCAGTCAAATTGCCCTTGGCATTCATTTCTTCCACATAAGCGTCCAGCTCGGCAATCTTGGCTCTGAATTCAGATTCTCTTTCTATCCTGTTCATAATTCATTCGCTTTGTTGCTTGTTACGCAAAATCCCCTCAAAACTTTTAAATAATCTTCTCAAAAGTTGCTGTTAAATCGCAAACCTCCATCACAGGCACAGCACTACCAACAAACAGAAGATAATAATAATCCAGAGGATGACCCTCAAACAAGATCCCCAGCCATCAAGCAGGAACTCGAAGATAGCTCCAAGTCCATGAAATAGCCAACCTAAGATACCTCCGCCAGTAAAGACGATAAGTACCAAAACGAGAAGTCCAATAATTGCTAATATTTCCATTTCAACATCGTTTCATTTCTTGACTAATGTGCTCAATGACTGATTCTGGATTTTGCAGCCAATCGACAGTCCATACGTGCATAAGACGCCAACCTAACATCTGGAGCACTTTTGGCTGTACAATTTCACGGTCACGGGCTGTTTTCAGCTGGACATAGCTTGAGCTATCACAGATGATGCCTAAAGCATAGCGGTCTGAATGCAGCGGGTCAATGATGGCCAGATCTACTCTCAAGGCGGAAGAGCCTATGGATGTCTTCACCTCATACCCCTTACGACGTAATGCTTCTGCTATTTGTTCTACAATCAGAGAATGATTCTCCGTAAATTGAGCAGATATGGGAAGCATGGATGTTCCATGCTCTGCAAAGCGTAAGAATTGTTTGAGTCCAAGCACACCTTCAGCCTGAGTGCGACGCTCGTCAATCTGTTCAGGACGCAGCGTAGAGAACACCTTCATCTCATAACGGGCACGGCTGACAGCCACATTCAAACGTCGTTCGCCACCAATCTTATTCAAAGGTCCGAAGTTCATCGACAGTTTTCCATCCTTGTCAGGGCCATATCCCACGCTGAAGAGAATGACATCACGCTCATCGCCTTGTACATTCTCCAAATTCTTTATAAAGAGTGGTTCTTCAGCCTCCATGTTCTGCTGCTCCAGATCAGGATGCTCGGCCAACGCCTCGCTGAGCAGATCTTCTATTAAGTCACTCTGTGTCTTCGAGAAAGCCACGATACCAATACTCCTTGCTGGTTCGTTTTGTAGACGTTGCAATGTTTCTGCCACAATCGCCTCTGCCTCGGCACGATTCGTACGCGTTTTACCTTGATCATAGTAGCCTTCGACGTGCTGCAACGTCACATGGGGCACCATATCATCAGCCGATGGGAAAGTGGTGAGTCTCCCGTCATAATAATTCTGATTGCTGAATGCTATCAGACTCTCATGCTTCGAACGGTAGTGCCAGCCTAAATAGCGTGAAGGCATGCTGAGCGAGATACAGTCGTCGAGGATACTCTCCAGGTCGTCCATATCGGCCTCGTCGTCATCAGTCGTATTGGCTGAGAAGAAACTCGTAGGCGGCATCTGCTTCGAGTCGCCCACTACAATGACAGTCTTACCACGACAGATGGCTCCGACAGCCTCACTTGTGGGCATCTGCGAAGCCTCATCGAACACCACGAGGTCGAACTTCGGACCGTTGATGTCGATATACTGGGCCACACTGAGCGGACTCATCAGCATCACAGGACACAGTTTGGGCAAAAGTGTAGGCATCTGGTCGATGATATTGCGAATAGTAGTGCCACGTCCATTGTTGCCTATGCGTTTTCTCAGCAGCGTCAGTTCACTGCTTATTTCAGGGTCACGGTCGCCTACAGGCACTTGTGCTGACAGACGCGCCACCAATTCCTGACGTGTCAGTTGCTGGAACTCGCTAGTCAACTCACGATAGCGGTCAATGGCTTGTTCGAGACCGGCACTATCTGTCTGACGCATAGCTACGGCACATTGCTCCCACAGCGGCAACAAATCGATATTCTTCTGCCATCGCTCGGCAGCAGCATTGAGTGCATCAAGGTCGTCGAGCAAATCATTACTGACATCAGCCAATGCTGCGAACTTACGCCACTTGTAATCAGCCTCTAACAGTTGGCGTGGCGTCTTGTTGAAGTATGACATCTGGCGTCCACGCTCCAATTGCTTCTTCACACCATCAATAATCTGGGGCAGAAGTGGCAATTGCTTTTCAAATGTGTCGCCCATGATATATGATGACACTTTCGATTGTGGACGTTGCTTAGGCATCAGTCCACTGAGCGGATGACCACCACGCTCAGCACTCAATGTCAGATAGCGGTTGATGGCATCATAGAGCGATGAACCATCTTCCTGTTTTTGATGTAGCGCATTGATATATTGAATGAGTTGCAACCGTTGCTGAAAGAGTTGGTCTGCCACTCTTTGGAAACCATCTGGAGCTTCAGCACCAACGGCATCGATGGCTTGCTGCATCTGGCGCAGGAAATGCTGTTTATCCACCTTATTGGAGTGTAGTTCCAAGCAAAAGGGTGCCAGTCCGATCTTTGCCAGTCGTGACTGAACCACATCGAGCGCTGCTTTCTTCTCAGCCACAAAGAGCACACGTTTCTGATGATAGAGCGCATTGGCAATGAGATTGGTGATGGTCTGACTCTTTCCTGTTCCTGGAGGGCCGAAGAGGATAAAGGAACGCCCCCGTTCCGACTCTGCAACAGCCTCCAACTGTGACGAGTCCGTATCTACAGGCAGTGCCATTTTTTCTGGTCTCATAGTGGCGTCCAATTGGCGTGCATCTATGGGGTCCCCCTCATCTGCCATCATGAGTCGCCCCTCCACCAAAGAACTGGTGATAGGGCTTTCCATCACGGCAGTTCCATGACTATGGATATCATTCCACATAACGAACTTCGAGAACGAGAAGATGCCTAGTACAGAGTCTTCGACGACCTCCCATTCCGTTTGTTCCTTGACGGCCTCACGTACCAGATGGAGTACCAGACTCACGTCAATGCCGTGGGCATCCTTCGGCAAGGGGTTAACACCTTCTACATCAATGTCGAACTGCTGTTTGAGCATCTCCATCAGTGTGATGTTGAGCATTACTTCTTCATCACGCTTGCGAATGGCGTAGGCTCCCTTTTTCATGGGTACTATCTCAACAGGCACCAACAGAATAGGTGCAGCATACTGACGGCCTCCTGCTCTTTCATTCCATTGCAATGTGCCAAGTGTCAGAAACAATGTATTGACACCACTCTCTTCCAGATTGGTACGCACGGCACGATAAATACCCTTTAGTTCTTTCTGCTCCAGAATAAACTCCTTGCCTTGGTCCAGTTCATCTTCTAAAGTTGCAATGTCGTCATGTTCATATCGAATGGCATTCTTGCCCAGTTTCATATTGAGCAGATTGTTGCGCAGGCTCAAATCGAGCAACTTGCGTTCCCACAGACGTAACTTCGTAGCCGTTTCCTGCTGTTCGCTACCACACTCCTGAGGCATCAGCTTTTCAGCCTCCGCCAATGCATCCTTAGCAGATCGCAACAGCGCCGCCAAGCGCACTTGTTCGCTTGGAGCCAACCCAAGGCTCTGAGCCTCCTCTTCCATCTGTGCCGTCTGTTTCAGACAGGCTGATAATTGTTGCTTGATCCCCATACAAAATCCTGCTTCTATTATTCCTCCCAATACTCCTCAAGATTATCAACATCCAGTTGCACCAAGGTTGTTCTATTTGTCCCTTCCACAGGTACTCTTTTCGAGACACATTGTCTTTCAAAGACTACGGAATCCTCATCCTTGATAATAAATGTTTTTCCTTGTTCTATACAATCTAAGTATTCATCCGAATAATCTCCTTCTACGTAATAAGTACCATTCTCCGATTGCTTGACAACCGCATAGGGAGCCACACAGAAATCAGTGAATTCATCATCGGACTCAAAATAGATGGTATTTTTGCTTTCTTCCATACGCCCCTCTATATCTTGTATGTAATTTACCCTTTGGTTAAATGGGCGCCCCAAGACCTTTTTATTACAGGATGAGAAAGCCGCCCGCCTGCCTCCAGCGTAAGGATGCGCGTTCGACTGGTTCTAATATTTAACTGGGTTTTATTTCAAAATATATTTAGATCCCTGCATAATCAAATAATTGTTTTTTATATTTTGCTTGATCTTCATCATAAAACAAAGACATATGTTTAATAATGAAATTTTTAATTTCTTGAGAAGATTTTTCCTCCTTCATTTTGTCAATGCATAGACAAAGAATTCTGAAGTTATCTTTAGCACACCATCCACTTCTGTCCCATACTTCAATAGCTTTTTCGAGTTCACCTTTTTCAAGATATGCTTGCTCTATTTCGGCAAATATTGGTTTGTCATCATCAAAGGCATTTGCAGGATCTCTTTTTCCTGTAAGACTTAATGCTTTATCAATATCTCCAGCCTTTATACATGCTCTAGCCAAATCTTCTTCGCTATATCCTAGTTTGGATTTATAACCGTCAAAACCTTTATATAGTGAAACCGCTGTCTCTACATCATTATTTTTAAGTGCTGTTCTAATCGCTTCGGTACATTTCTGGGGGTCTGATGTTACAGATCCTGGCAGCATAGCTCGAATACCCACAAAAAGGATTATTGCCAATACTACGATAACTCCTACTGTGAGTTTCATATTATAGGTTAAAATGCTTACTAAAGTGTTCTTACGTGCCAATGACTTTGCTTTCTTTTCTGCATTGACGGTCTCCATCTCGATCTCTTCCAACAACTTCTGCACCTTAGGATTACTACCATAGTACATTTTCGCTTTGCGGGCATATCGTTCAACAGTAGCCTTGCTAGTATGAATATCCTTAGCCGATTTCAGGTTGACAAGTGCATCTTCCAGATTGTCAAAAATCTCTTGTAGTTCGTTGCTGGCCTCGGCTGTAATATTTTCACCACAGTGCGGACATTTGTCTGCCAGTTGAGGAATTGAGCCACCGCAGTAGGGGCATGTCTTGCCTTTTTGTCTGCGTGCAGCAGCATCGGTTGCCTGATCAATTTTCTGCACTTGAGCATCAAGATACAAGTCTATCTCGTCACGATCAAGTCCCATACCCTCTGCTTTACGAAGAATCACTTGGCGTTCTTTGTCTGTGAGTACACCATCAGTTAAATACTCCTGAATAAGTTGATCCAGTTCTTCAGGAATTAATTGCTTTGCCATAATTATCTGTTTTTTACTATCTTTGCCGTTAATATATACTTATAGTCTCCTATGTTATGGAATCAATCTTTCTTATTGTAAACGCTATAACAAAATGCACCATATTCCTCCATCT
Organism: Prevotella sp. UBA2742; assembly: GCA_002353485.1. Lineage (GTDB taxonomy): Bacteria > Bacteroidota > Bacteroidia > Bacteroidales > Bacteroidaceae > Prevotella. Next base: position 204,560 of record DEJS01000010.1, on the reverse strand, counting down.
TATCGTATGCATTTGGCAATGCCTGATTAGGGAATGTATTGGCTATGATAGCATCTATAGACATATTATTGTAATGAATGCATATTTTGCTACAAGATCCATTTATTTTACTACCAACTATTTTTTGTGAATAGGTTCCTAAGAAATCTATTGTTCCAGGATATGTTTGGTCTTTGTTGTATTCCTTAAAAACACGCTCGAACTTCCGAGAACAGAAAATGACAAATTGTCTGTCGTGCGAGAAGATTTCGTCGAACACAGTCTCAATAAAGGGGAAAACTAATGATAGCTTATTTTTAGCAAATTTACCAAACGAACTGGAAGCATAAGGAATCAAATCTAATTGTAATTTCTGAGTAAGAACTATTTCCTTGGCATCAAGCAAAGTCTGTTTGTCGCTTTTTGGATTTGCGATTAAATTAGTTGGGAGAGAAATACCTGTACCTTTCCACTTGTGGAGAAAGAATGCTTGTTTCAGGTCGAAATTGTCGAGTCGGCTTCGGTCAATATGGCCATACTCTACACACCATTGATGGTAGTTCTCAATATCAGCAGCATTCTTCATAGAACGTTTGCAGATGTCACACATCAGATTGTCATTGGCTTCATCTACATCCATGCCAGGATTTAGCATCACCATGACCGTCTTTGCCTTACGGTCGCCTGCGTAATATCCAGGCAAAGCCCTGGTAGCAAACGATGTTTGCCCAGACTTTGCTTGGATAAGGCCATTTAAAGCCAATGCATTTTTGATCTCACCTTGATTATCTCCACCATTGTAGAGTTCCGTCAAGTCTTTCTGTATTCTTTCGTCTAATGTCATAATTATATCCCATTTTAAATACCAAGTGCTATCAATATAAGTGCTAAAACAAACATGATTCCAAAGCCAATAGCAATATATGTTAAAATAACCTTGGTGATATTTTTCAAAGGTACATCTAATGCTGCTTGAGCCTCTGCTACTACCTGTTGCATTACTGGGTCGTTGGGGAAACTGATACGAGCTTTCATGATACACTCGTCCATTTTAGCTCTGTATGCTTCTTTCAGCGAACGTTCTGGTTGGAAATATCCAGTGACCTTCTCTTTTGAAGTCATTGAGATTAAGAATTCCAGCAAATCCTCTTTTGTCGTGGGTATAGGAAAAGATGAAACTATTGTTGCCTGTTTCCCCAGTCTTTCAAATGAATCTTCTCCTTTTACGTCATTCAGCATTTTAGAGAGTCTCTCGCTTGATTTATTGGCATTTAACCCTCTGAACTCATATCCACAGGAGGTACACTTGGCAATACCAGACTCAACTGCAGCGCCACAATTTGGGCATTTCTGTAAGATGCCATGCTTGCGGCTACGTTCTTCCTCAATCTCCCTGTTTGTTTCTGCCTGATTCCGCTTTTGTAGCAAAGACTGGATATATACTTCAAGTTCATCGATGTCGATTCCCTCTTTTTGTGCCCTGTTAACAAGGACTCGCTTTTCTTGTTCTGTTAAGACCCCATCCTCCAAAACTGCCTGGATGAGGGATTCCATTTCATTTGAATACATACTTGAATGCTTAAATGTTTATAAGTTTCATGATGTTACACTCCCGGCATGGGTGGTACGCCTGGAAGTGGCGGAACCACATTCGCAAAAAGCGGCTGCAACTCTGGCACCTGTGCGGCCATCAGCCATTGGGGCATGCCCTGCGTCCACACGTAGGTCTGCTGGGTGAGCAGTCCCTGTTGGACGAACTGTTGCAGCTGAGTCCACCCGAAGGGTCCGACCTGCTGGCCGTTGACACCAATCATATAGCTGACTTGTGGCATCGGCTGCTGCATGCCCGGCATGGGGGGCGGCATCTGGGGCGGCATCTGTGGAGATGATTGTGGGGCAGTGCTGACAGGCGTTGTCCTCCCTGTAGCCGTTGTCAAATCCGACGGCTCTTTGACTCCATAGAATGCCTTTACGTCATCGATGTTGTAGTCATCGATGTCTCCTATAGCGTCGTTCTCATAGTCCTTGCAGAAGCGGGCAAAGTCGAATGGACGTAACTCATAGAGGCACCATGCCTCCAGGTCTTTGTCTATGAGCAGTTCGCCGGTGTCGAACGGATTAATGCGGAAATAGCGCCCCGTATTGGTCTTTGCAAGGAAGAGACCATAGTTTTCGTTCATCACCATATCGTAGATGACATCAATATCGCTGGGGAACTTGAAGCCGTGCTTGTGCAGGAAATCGTTCTCTTCCTTGCCAAACTGCTCAAACTCCCAGTCCGGGAGAATGTAGTTTTCTTTCTCAGCTGCGTTGTTAGCCGTCATTCCGTAGAACGTCTCCTTGTCTACTTCGTACTCCTCCCTGTCTTCCACTTCGTCGTTCTCATAGTCCTTGCAGTATCTCTCGAAGTCAAACTCTTTGAGATCCACCTTGCTGAACGCATGATAGTCCTTGTCAATACACAACTTGCCAGTGGAGTACATATAGAAACGGTACACCCTTCCTTCGTCGGTTTTCCTGATATACAGGTCGGAGTCATCCTGGTAAGCTATCTCATACACATCCTCGCCGCTTTCCGGTTCCTGTACAAACATGAAGTCGTGGTCAAAGAGCATGTCGTTGTATTCCTCTTCAAACGGCTGTAGGCTCATGGCTGCCGGATGTGTCAACGGCGTACTGCTGTCCTTCGCTGCTCTTGTCTCCCTTGTTGGGGCTGACGGTACACTTGCCTTGGCAGGGCTGGTTGCTGATGCCACGCTGCTGTAGAAGTTCACCTTGTCGGCAGGCATTTCGCGCAGACGGGCCTCGCTGTCGCACTTCTTGAGCTTCAAGGCATATTGCCCATAGCTCTGCGACGGTACGTAGAAGGTCTTGACATCTTCCTCCACATCCTCGATGTTGATGTTTGCCGCGTAAAGATACACCACCATGTTGTTGTCGTTGTTTCCTGTGATGTATCCTAAAGATTTCACCGATGCGGGCACAAAGACCTCTGTGCCGTCCTCCGCTTCTCCAAGGAATCCGTCGCCTACGGTAGTAACACCGTTAGGGATGACAAACCGACGGATTTTGTGTTCCCCGGAAATGAAATCGTCGGGTATCGTCTTCAGCTTCTTCACCTTTGAGAAGTCCACCTCCTCCAATTCCTCCTGGTCGCAAATGACATCAGAATCCAAACGTTCCAGACTGGCGGGGAATACAATCTTGCGTAAACGCTTGTAACCCTCCAGACTCTCGTCGTCCATTTCGGTAATGCCCTCAAAAAGCGTCAGCACACCATTCTGCTCATCACCTATTTTTATCTTAGGCTCGTCGTCATCTTCGTCATCATCTGAATCGAAGTCCTGCCTTTGTCCTGATGCACTTTTCTTCATGTCATCAAAACTCTTCATAAACTCGTTGCGACTTTCCTCCAAGTTCTTCTTGAGTTCATCAGCGGCATCGCCTAAAAACTTTTTAAAGAATCCCATAGTTGTTTTTGTTTAGTTATTGATACCTTTATCATTAGTGTGACATTTATGACCTGTCATAATTAATTATGTATTTCCAATGGATCCCATATGATTTCTGGTGTGTATTTGTAATAATCTGATTCGCTGTAAACGGCCTTATATATCTTCTGCAATTTATATGCATAAGCACGTTTTAATTCTACAAATTTTGCTTTTTGCTCTTCCTCATATTCATTGCTGACAGGATGCCCATTGTCCCAAACATCCTCCTTATCACCATCTCTTGATATATTATTCCACTCTATCTTTTGTAGTTCTCGAGTCATTAACTCATAATTATTCTTGTTAGGTTTCTCCAAATTATCTATTTTCTTTGTCAATTGATCTAATTGTTCGTCTATCTTGGGCTTATCTAATACATAAGATTCTCTTAACTCGTTTACTTTTTGTTTCGATTCACGTCTGTTCTCATCAGCGCAGTTAACACACATTTTTATACTCAAAAGTGCAATTAGAATAACAAATAACCAAATAAAAAACTTAATATGATTTAAAACATATTGTAAAATAGCATTCTTCCGAGCATCAGCCTTGACTCTTTTTGCTGATTCTATTGTTTCATTTTCAATTTCCAATAGGAGTTTCTGTACCTTAGGATTGCTACCATAGTACATCTTTGCCTTACGGGCATAACGTTCAACGGTTGCTTTACTACGGTCAAGTTCCTTTCCCGATTTCAGGTCAACAAGGGCTTCTTCAAGGTTGTCGAATATTTCCTGAAGTTCCTCACTGGCCTGGGCCGTGATATTTTCGCCACAATGGGGACACTTGTCTGTTAACTGAGGAACACTACCACCACAATAAGGACAGGTCTTACCTTTCTGTCTGCGTGCAGCAGCATCGGTTGCCTGATCAATTTTCTGCACTTGAGCATCAAGATACAGGTCTATCTCGTCACGATCAAGTCCCATACCTTCTGCCTTCTTCAAAATCACTGAACGCTCCTTGTCTGTGAGTACACCATCAGTTAAATACTCCTGGATAAGTTGATCCAGTTCTTCAGGAATTAATTGCTTTGCCATAATTATTTTTTTATCTTTTCACAATTATCTAATCAGTGAACACCAATTACATTCCTGGAACGGGAGGCATTCCTGGCATCTGAGGAGCTGCATTCATAAAGAGAGGCTGAAGTTCCTGTACGTGTCCTGCAAACTCCCAGTTGGCCATACCCTGCTTCCATACATAGGTCTGCTGGGTGAGCTGTCCTTGTTGTACGAGTTGCTGCAGTTGGTTCCAGTCGAAGGGACCTGCCTGCTGACCGTTCACACCAATCATATAGCTGACCTGTGGTGTTTGTTTCATACCCATACCCGGCATCTGAGGTGCAGCACCCATGCCTGGCATCTGAGGAGCACCCATGCCAGCGCCCATTGGCTGCTGTTGCTGTTGGCGGAATGCATTGATACCATTGTCAGTAGCATTGTTCAGTACACCAGCATTGAGGTTGGCCTGATGAGCGCCAAGGAAGGTCTGCTCGGTCTGCAAGCGACTGGCGCGTTGCATCTCCTCACGCTGAATACGCATAGTCTCACGCTGGTTCTCCAGGTTCATGTCCTGCAGTTGCTCCTGGCCGCCAAGTTGCATCTCCTGCTGGCGGCGCATAGCGTCGAGGTTCAGCGTAGACTGCATTTTCAATTGGTCTTGGTTGAGATTGTTCTGCAGGTTGAAGTTCGATATCTGGGCATTGTGCTGCGCCATCAGCCGTTCCTTCTCCAGGTCGGCGGTGAGTGCCTTCAGCTCGCGATAGCCACGGCTGTCCTTATCGACCATGATGCTGGTGATGTCGATCTGACGGATATTGATGCCGAAGAGAGTTTCCACCTGCGGTTTCACATGCTGCTGCACCAGATTGCTGATTTCCAAGATCTTGCGTTCCAGCTGCACAGCAGGAATCTGTGCTTCGGAGGGAGCGTTGCTTACCACAGCCTTGACAAACTTGGTCACCGTACCTTTCAACTTCTGCTGGAAAGTCTCGTCGCTATAGGCTTCGTTCTTGTTCACGCTGTGGAACAGGTTCATGTCCTCAATAGAATATACGATGATGCCATGCACGGCTACAGGCACGCCATAGTCCTGCAGACGAGGGTCGAACACATCGAAGTAAGGGATAGCAAATACCACTTGGCTGCCCTTAGACAGATTACTCAGGTTGGTGTAGTTCTGCTGAACTACCTCACGCTTAGCTTGTTCGGCTGCTCTCTGTTTTTCTTCTTCCACTTCCTTGGAAGACTTAAATCCAAAAAATCCCATAGTTCCTTATTAGTTATTTAGTTGTAAATACTCTTTTTAGTTTTCCCTGCTTGTCCACTTCTGCAAACACGTCGGCGGCAAACGGTGCTTCGGGGTCATGATAGTTGAAGCTGTAACTGCTGTCACCACCCGGGCGGCTCACTACGTCAATGCTTTCGAGCAGACGCGGAGGCAGTCCCAGTGTGTCATATAGATGCTGCTCTACCATCGAGCGGATGGCATTGAGGTTAGCATCGACAGCCCCGCGTACCTGTTGCACGAGGGAGACAGGAGCCTGTTGCTTATTGTCCACCACACACTTTACTTCTGCCTTAGCAATAGGAATGGCTTCGCCCTTGACGGGAGCGGGCGGCATGGCATCGTTCTCGAGTGCCGACTGAAGCACGTGCTCACGACGGCGTACATGCAGCATGGGGTTGCCATAAAGTGAGAACATCAGGATGGTAGAGAACGAGAATCCGTCGCTCTCCACGTGGCGACACATGTTGAAATAGTCGAGCTTGGCCTGCAACAATGCTCGGCCAGCAGTGAGTCCCTTGAATTGGTAGAGCGCATAGAGACGCATAAAGACTTCAGAGCCAGTGCCGGGGTTGAGTAATAGCTCACGGGCTTCGTTGGTCTCAGGATTATAGTACATAGGTACTGAGATGAGCGAACCCGTATAGAGCAGCACGCCGCCGCCATAGAGTGCGGATAGCAGCATCGACTGTTCACGCTGGTAACCATGATAACGGGCACCAAAGCAGGCCACCGTGTTCAGCACACGGGCATTCGAATCCTTGAGAAGCGAGGGATTGAAAGCCTCACCACTGCTGTAGAAGCCAGAATAGTCGGGATCATCGGCTCCATGCAGGTTAAACATCAGCAAGTCGGCCTGCCTCAGCGACTGTTTGTAGATGCTGATAGTATCATCGTCGTCAGTCAGCAGTTTGGGGCTGATATACATGCCGTTGCGCACCAGTTCTGGATCTTCTGCACTGAACAAGAGCGGCAGATGCTCGCTCATGGTCACACTGGCTGGAATCCACTCTGAGTTGCTGCTCATGACCACGCTGCCCACAGGAATACCACCACTATAGAGGCCGCTGATGTTGAAATAGGCAGCCAGGTCGCTCTGTATGTCGGTCTGCATGGGACCGTCCTCGAGCGGCAGGCGGGCCACATTATTGCGCACACCGTCGATGGTAAGTTCGCAGATGCCGCCATCGAGAAGGTCGATGATGAAAGTGTCAGGATAAGCATAGCACATGTCGGTGGGAACTTGTCCGCTGCCATGCTCGTAGGGGTCTTCCACATAGGGTATGGGAACGACATCAGCGCCCCCTATTATAAATAGGTGTAGGTCAGGACCTGGCTGAAGGCCTTGCTCCTCTATGAAATCCGAAATCAGATTGTTGTAGTCTATCCACGAAGGTTCGGTGCTGCTGGCCAGTTGTGTGGCGGCAGTATCAAGGAAACTCCAGTACATCTGCTGGTCGTAGGCCGTCTGGATGAAGTCGTTGAACACATCGTAGACCTCCTGTTGCGTGCATCCATATTTTTCAGCCAGTTTTACACTGTCAGTCAGGATGATGCCGTAGTGATCTTCCAAATCATCTTCCTGGTCAAGCGGCTCTTCTGCCTGACGCACTTCGGCTGCTAACTGCTCGGCAGGAGCAGTCTTGCTGACGGGGGCTGCAGGCATTGGAGGTGCTGCAGTAGGCATAGGCGGTGGGGTCATGTTTCCCATAGTTCCCATGTTTCCCATTGTCCCCATCTGTTTCATCGTCCCTGCCATACCCAGTCCCATCTGCTGTGCAGCTTGCAAGGGATTGAATCCTTGCATCTGTGCCAGATTTACATTCTGTGCATTGAACTTGGGCACTGGCGGTACCTCCATATTGGGCATTTGCGGAGGCATCTTGGGCATAGCCGGGGCCTTGACGGGGCAGAGCTCCTTCAGCGTCTGTTCCACATAGAAACGGAACCACTCTTCAGGATTCTGCTCGTCGAGCATGGCTTCTTTTACGGCATACCACAGGGCACTGAGTGGTTCGCTCAGTCCCAGTTGCTGTGCCTGAATCAGCTTGTCCTGTGCCTGAATGATATAGTAGTCCTGCTGAGGACTTTTACGATATTCGGCCAGGTTGTCTATTGCCATCAACAGGGCCATGTCGCCCTTGGGGGCACCGAAGCCGCCCATGCGGGGCAACAGCACTGTAGCATTATCAGTCTGTTTCAGTTTAATATAGGCCACATGAACCCAGAACAGTTGCCAGTAGTTGTCTGTACGCGCATTGAGAAAAGCAATTGCTGCCGACTCTGGTTTCAGCGAAGCCTGCAACATGTGAAAGTAGAACTGGATGTTGGCATCAGGGGTAGTTAGGGCCATTTGCTCCAACTGAGGAAGTCGGCGTTGCAGGATATCCACCTGATTAGTATTTACGGCATTGAACACCTCCTCCAACAGCTGCTGGGCCAGGAACTCCGTACCCTGTCCGCCTTTCATGACGAGCGTACTGCGACGTACCTGGTCAATCATCTGCAAAGCACGCTGGGGCGCAATATTAAGTTGTGTGGCCAGTATGTTTAATTGGCCAAGTTCCTGTTGGTCCAGTTGCCCGTCAGCCAGATACTGCTGAACAGCCAGCATAAACTGTGCCTCTCCCTCCTGATGGAGTTCTGCTACCGTTTTCTGCGCGGCATGGATGGTCTGGTTGTTATACGTCTGATTGACATTGTGTGTTGTATTGACATTATTCGTGGTATTGTTGTTCGTCGTGTTATGAACATCGTGCGAATCACTGTGCACACCACCTACGATGGCCGCATCGTCTTGGATATGTATATCGCTCATAATAACTATACCTTATTATATATTACTCCCACGCAAAAGGAGCACCGCAGTCAGGGCACTGGGGCGTGCCTGGAGCAATGCGAATGACATGACCACATTGATAGCACTGGCATTCCATCAGCTCTGGTTGCTGCCGGGGTGCAGGCTGCTCGGGTTGTGGGGACTGTTGAGTGGGCTGCTGAGAAGCATTGCCGCCATTGAACGCTCCTATGTTGCCGGCAGCAGCTGTTGCCACGCCACCGATAGCATTCAATGCCTGGTCCTGGGCGTGTTCCATACGGTTCTGTGCTGCCAGAGCCTGCTGGCGATACTCTTCAGCACGCTGCTGCTGGGTGCCCATCAGGTTTCGGCTCATGCCTACCATCTTGTCACCCATCTTGTCAAACATACGCTCCATACGGTCCATGTCGCTGTTACGGTCGGCTCTGGCATTTGCCTCACGCTCCCTGGCTTCTTCCTGAGCCTTCTGCTGTTGTTGGCGGAAAAACTCAGCCTGCTCCACTGCGTTGGCTTTTCCTGCTTTCTCCACCTCAATGTCGCGGTTGGCCTGCACGGTAGCGATACTCTCCTCGTGTTGGTATTTCTGGGCATCAAGCTGGGCCTGCATCTGAGCCATTGCTTGGAGCTTATCTATCTGACGCTGAGAACGGTTTGCATCCAACAGGTCGTCATCCATCTTCTCCTGACGCTGACGGTCGTAGGCACGGTCTTCGTCCTGAAGTTGCTCCTGACGTTGGCGGTCATGGTCTTCAAGGTCAAGGCTGCGCTGGCGCATCATCTTTTCAAAGTCATAGTCGTCCTCGGCTTTCTGTCTGCCACGCTGGCGGTCGTACTCACGTTCCTCCTGCATCCACTGGCGTTCGCGTTCCTCGTCCTCAATGCCCCAGTTGCGGCGGCGCTCCAGGTCTTCACGCTCCCAGTCGTGGTCTTGGCGCTGGTCTCCAAGAGCCCACTCGGCATGCAGGCGTTCCTCTTCTATTTTCTGCTGACTTTGGATTCGCATGATCTGGATGACCTCCTCACGCGGTATCTTATTCTGAGCCAGCTGATGCTCCAGCTCTTCCATCTCGTCTTGCTTGACAAGGCGGTTCTTGCGCAGATCTTCCAGTGCCTCAAACTCCTCTTCCTGTGTCTTCGCCTCACGTATACGCTTCTGGCTTTCTAACAACTGCACGAATTCCTCCAGTTCATCGTCATGCAGCAGCTGGTCCTTGTTTATCTGCTGCAAGGCGTAACGCAACTGTTCGGCGTTCTGGGCAGACTGTATCTGCTGGCTGTTGGTCTCGCTCTCCAGGCGGTTGCGGAATTCTCCCGTGCGTTGTAAGTATTCCAGCTCTTTCTCTGTGTTGAACAATTCGCGCTCAATCGAGCGGAAGCGCTCAAAGTCTGCGTTGCTGTCACTAATCTGCAATACCTGAACACACTCTATGCCTTGCAAGTGCTGGGCTACCAGTTGCTGAATCTGCAGTTTCAACTGGTTGATGGTTTCTGGTGCCAGTCCTGTTTGCTCATAATCCATGTTACGTAATGTCATGCGCAGCAGGTTTTCGATACTGCTGTTGAGCAAGGTGTGGAACATACTGACGCGGGCACTATTACGGTCAGCCAGATAGTTAGCGGCAAAGGCATGGATGTCGCTTACCTTCAATTGCAGCGAAACACCTATCTCCACGTCAAGGATGTGTGTAGGTATCTTGTAGGGCGCGAAGTCTATGCCTCCCTCCTCATTTACATGTCCGCCAAAGGTCAAAGTAACGTAACGGTCGCTCACCAGATAGATAGACATGACTGGAGCCTGCGTCAGACGGGCCAGCAGCCGGGCATAATCCATCTTGCGTTTCTGTTGGATGTCCTTTGTCTCGTTCTTTTTCTCACCAAAGATAATGCGGCCCAGCCAGTTGAAGCCACGGCCTATCTCACCGACAATGCCTAACTGGCGGAAGGTGGGGGCTGTCTGCCTTCTGAGGTCACGCGCCCTGCGCTCTTGCTCAGCCAGTTCTTTCTCGGCCTTCTCCACGGCGGCTTTCAGCGCTGCCTGCTCTTCTTCTACCGACTTATAGAACAGGTAAGCACCAGCGGAAAGCGTGGATACCAATTCGCCATTGGCGAAAACAATTGCTGTGCAGCCTTCCTGTACGATGATGCCTTTCAGCTTCTCAATCTCCTCAAGTTCACTCTCCTTGATCTTGCGGGCTATCTCTCCTGGCTGAATGTTCCAGATGGCACGTCCCCGGACTACATCGACACCGTCGACCAGTTCCATGGCACGGCGGTCGGCGGCACGTTCGGCATCCTGTTCAGCACGCATCTGAGCCTGCTCGGCATTCTGCTGTGCCTGTCGCGCATCGTTGATTTCACCTTGAGCGGCACGTTGCTGCTGGTTGAGAATGGCTTGTTGCTCACGGGCAATGTCGCGATTCAAGGCACCGCCAGTTACGGCATTAGCCACAGTGCGGACAGCATTGGTCAGGAAACCTTTCCCCTCGGGCTGCTGTGATGCGGCAGGTGCTGTCATAGGCTTTGGACGCATGGGGCGCGACGTGGGCATCACTGGTTGCTGAGGCATCACTGGCCGTTGGGGTTGAACAGGCTGTGGGTGCTGCCCGGGCTGAACAGCGTTCAGAGGTTGCGGACGCATGGGACGTGGAGGAACTGTTGGCGACAAAGGTTGGACTGTATGGCCAACTGGCTGCCCACATCTAAGGCAGAACTTCATTCCTTCTTTCAGCTCGTTTCCACATTTAAGACATTTTGCCATATTTTTTCTTCGTTTTAGGTTTTCCAAATTTGGTTTATATGTGAGCTGACTCCGCGAGGGGGACAGCAGTATATATGCTACTGCAGGAGGAACAGCCTTTCAGACTTTTACCCGTACACTTGAATTTTCCAGATTCTCTAGCGGGTCAAAGCTTAATAGCTCTCCTCGATGTCGTGGATTCTTACGAAACCACGTCACAAAGATAGGCATTTTTTCTGAAAGATGTATCATAGTGAGCCGATATTTTGTTTTTAGAGGGCAAAATTAGCCCGAAGAATGCGTTTATGCAAGTCCTTTCTTGTCCTTTTTTGTCTTTCCTTTTGCATTTCTCTCGTTTATTCGTAACTTTGCAGCATGATGCAAGAAAAGCTGAAATACGAGGTTGAACGTGCTACGGGTCACCAACTAAGAGTGTCACGCGATTTCGAGGAGTTGAGCCACCTATTGTTATCACGCACACGCGAGCGGCTCTCGCCCACAACGCTGAAACGGCTCTGGGGCTATCTCAGTAATGAAAAGGTGACCACACGACGGCATACGCTCGATGTGCTGGCGCGGTTTGTAGGCTACAAGGGATATGATGATTTCTGTAGTCATGCAGACAGTTCGGACGAGGTGCAGAGCGGCATCCGTACTGAAGAAAGAGTGTCAACGGAGGGGATGCGTTTAGGACAGCGGCTTGTCATTACCTGGCGTCCTGACAGGCGAATCGTCATCAGGCACTTGGGCGGAAGCAGGTTTGAAATCATGGAAGCCCAGAATACGAAACTATGTGTGGGCGACACTTTTCGCTGTCACCTGATGATACAACATGAACCACTCTATTTAGACGGATTAGTCCACCAAGGACTTCCTGAAACGGCATACGTGGCGGGTCAGCGTGACGGGGTGGTGATAAGTGCTTGCGGCTAATCAAAAGGCAGTTCAGACAGTCGCTTCAGCCAAGGCTTGCGATAACGCTCCTGAATATACTCCTTCACTTCGTCATCCTTGGCATCTCTTAGTAGTTCATCAGCAATTCTTATGACTGGAATGGTGACATTGCGCCTGCAACTGGCTGTATCAAGCATCTGTTCAATTCCGTATGCCTGTACCTGCCTGTCTATCTGCTTCTTTGCGGCCAAGATGTGGTCTTGTTTCTGTTGGATGGCAGCTTGTTCAGATTCCCGTTGTTGGCTTAGCGTGTTCAACAGGGTCTGCATGGTATCGGTTTTGCTTTGCTCATCTGCCATCTTTTCAGCATTTTCTTTCTTGTAAACTTTCAGAGAGTCACTGAGTGATTGCAATCCTTGTTGATTATAGGAGTGGCTCCAAAGACCGAGCATTATCAGCATGACGGAAATAATCACAATAAACAGAATCCGCTTGGGCCAACGCCAACAGCGGTGCAGGTCTCGCTGTATAGATGCTACATCCTTATAGCGGCGATGGAGAGGAGCAAGGCATCGGCGCACCACCCGGTGCGACAACCATCCCAATTCCATTTCACGCAGAATGCAGCCCAGTGAGTATATATCCGACGCTCCCTCTGGTGCCATATAGCCCTCTGTACCTGCGTCTGCTTTCAGTATGGCATGGCTGTCTGTATCTGACAGGCCGAAGTCGATGAGTTTCAGGTACTGCCCATTGTGCGTGATTAGGATGTTCGAGGGCTTCAGGTCACGGTGCTGTGCCTGTCGGCTATGGACGTATGCTAACGCATCTAACATCATGTCAGCCACATGCCGATGCTGTTCTTGTGTATGTTCTTTCTGCTGGAGCCATTCTTTCAGCGTGATTCCGTCTATCCACTCCATCACAATGCATAAGCCCAAGCCACTGACTTCTTCCAACGAATACACAGAGACAATCATCGGATGCAGCAACTGGCTCATGATGTCGAACTCCTTTTGCAGCATCAGTCGATATACACTGTCTTGCCTGTACGCTTCTTTGAGTCCCTTCAGCATCCACCATCTGCCATTGCGTTTAGCGCGTGTCAGCAGGCAGTATCCCCCGGTTGGGATACTCTCAAACTCCGTGAAATTGCTGTTGACCACGAAGTCTGATGGTTTTAAGAATCCAGATGTAGGCTCTATTTCAGGCATTAGTGGTTTTCTACGCTCTTGGTGAATTAACTCCCAACATATCTATGTCCTCCTAAATTTATAAAGTATCTCTATTCGTCTGCAAATATAGTTCTTTTTTCTCAAATAACAATAGATTTATGCAAAAATCAGCCAAAATTGTTGTCGTCGTTTGCCTTTCTACGGCCTACATACTGAACAAGCACCTTCCAAGGCTATACGACATACTGACAGGACAGCGATAGCAGAAAACCGAAAGAAAAGCAAGCTTTCCCTTTGCATTTCTCTCGGTTTTGTGTAATTTTGCAGTCGCAATGAATTCACTGTCCCTTCCTTCATACGACGTAAAGGTACGCGGCACGCGCGAGAAGCCCGAGATATTCGACTTCTTGCGCAAGCGCTATGTGGCCCTGACGCCCGAAGAATGGGTACGTCAGCATTTCACCCACTGGCTCGTCGGTCACAAGGGCTACCCGCAGGGACTGTTAGGCAACGAGATATCGCTCAGATGCGGCGAGAAGACGCTGCGCTGCGACTCTGTCCTTTACGACCTTACGATGCGCCCACTGATGATTATAGAATACAAAGCACCCACTGTGGCTTTGACACAGCGGGTGTTCGATCAGGTGACAGCCTACAACCTTTTGCTGCACGTAGACTATCTTGTGATAAGCAACGGCATAGAGCACATCTGCTGTAAGATGGACTATGAGCACCGCCGCTACGTCTTCCTGCCAGCGGTGCCTGACTACAGTGCCCTGCTCCCCTGACAGTCTGACGACGCTGTGCCCTACTACACTTAAAAGTATGGCTATGTAGCGTCTTACTCTGCAGTTGCCTCAGGAACGTCCATGACCTCAGGGGCATCCTCGTCCTTCTTCGTAGTCTTGCGGATGGCACGCTTACGGGTCTTCTTGACATCCGGCGTACCGGTGGGAGTAACCTTTACACCAGCCAGCTCGGGGTCAATGAGGATACGGCCACAGTATTCGCACACGATAACCTTCTTGTGCATCTTGATGTCCAGCTGTCTCTGGGGCGGAATCTTGTTAAAGCAACCGCCACAGGCATCGCGCTGCACATAGACAATGCCCAGACCGTTACGGGCATTCTTGCGGATGCGCTTGAACGACGTCAGCAGGCGGGGCTCTATCTTGCTCTCCAGGTCCTTAACCTTGACCTTCAGCTTCTCCTCTTCGGCACGCGTCTCTTCCATGATTTCGTCCAGCTCACTTTTCTTCAGCTCAAGGGCCTGACGGCGGTCGTCTATCACGGCCTGGCTGTCTGCAAGCTCTGCCTTCTTCTCCTCGATGCGGGCCGTAGCCTCCTTAATCTTCTTGTTGCAGAGCTCAATCTCCAGCGTCTGGAACTCAATCTCCTTCGACAGCGTGTCATACTCACGGTTGTTCTTCACGTCGTTCAGCTGCGTCTTATAACGCTCCACGCTGGCCTTGGCGGTTTCTATCTCGCCCTTCTTCATCGAGATGGCCTGCTCGAACTCAGTAATCTCACGCTGTATCTTCTCAATACGAGTACCAAGGCCCTCGATTTCGTCCTCGAGGTCCTGTACTTCTAGAGGCAGCTCGCCTCTCAAGGCACGCTTCTCGTCAATGCCCGAGAGCGTGGTCTGCAGCTGGAAGAGGGTCTTCAGACGCTCCTCAACCGGCATCTCCATAGGATCTTTCTTTGCCATAATCAAAAATATTTAATAGGGTTCGTATTCGTCTCAGCCATTTCGGTACGCATACCAGGACACTGGCGGCGTATGATGTCGCGGAATATCTCGGCGGTGTACTGTTCGCTCTGGTAGTGCCCGATGACGCATATCTGTATCTGCTCCTCATGGTCGAAATAGGTATGGTAGTGCATCTCGCCCGTGATAAAGGCGTCGGCCCCCTGTGCTATGGCCTCGTCGAGCAGGAAGTCGCCTGCCCCGCCACAGATGGCTACCTTCCTGAGCGGTCGTGACAGCAGGGCATTAGCCTGCACGCACTCCACGTGGAAGCGCTCCTTCAGCAGCCCTATGAAGTCGCCCGCTGCCATTTCCGTGGCCAGCAGTCCCAGCACGCCGCTTCCGGCCTCGATGCCGTCCACCTGCTTCGGAGCGAAGAAACGGCACTCCACCATTCCCAGCTTCTCGGCTATCTTCCAGTTCACGCCGTTCATGGCGTTGTCCATATTGGTATGCATCGACACCACCACGACGTCATTCCTGATGGCTTTCATCACACACCGTTCCACACCTGTCCGGCCTGCTATCTGCTTCAGCCCGCGGAACAACAGCGGGTGGTGGCTTACAATAAGGTTGCAGCCCTTCCTGATGGCCTCGTCCACGACGGCCTCGTTGACGTCCAGACACAATAATGCCCCTGACACATCCGCCTCTGTCAGTCCTACCTGCAGGCCAGCATTGTCCCAGCTTTCCTGCAAGGGCAGAGGCGCGAACTGTTCAAGGGCGCTCAGCACTTGCTTTATTTTCACGCTTCTAAAAGTTTAGGCTGCAAAGTTACGAAAAATAATCGAAACCACCAAACGGGCAAGATTATTTAACGTATGACGTCCCGTCAAAGCAGTGCGTGCATACCCGTTCCTTGGGCAGCCCGATAGACTCTATCAGGTCCTCCAGCGTGGCAAACTTCACGCTGGTCAGCCCCAGTCGGCGGGCTATCTCGTCCACCATGCGCTGATACTCCGGCGTCCCTGCCTTGGCGTACTGCTCCAGGTTCTTCTTGTCGTCGCCTTCAAAGTCCTTAATGATACGGCGCGTAATCAGCTCCATGTCGCTCTTTGACGTAGTAAAGCCAATGAACGGGCATCCGTACACCAGCGGCGGGCACGATATACGCACATGCACCTCCTCGGCACCGTTCTCAAAGAACGTACGCACGTTGTCTCTGAGCTGCGTTCCGCGCACTATACTGTCGTCGCAGAACACGATGCGCTGTCCCTTCAGTATCGCAGGGTTCGGAATCAGCTTCATCTTCGCCACCAGGTCCCTACGCACCTGGTTGCCGGGGGTAAACGAGCGCGGCCACGTTGGCGTGTACTTCAGCACCGCCCTCTTGTACGGCACCTTCTTGCCGTGCGAATAGCCCAGTGCCATGCCGACACCCGAGTCAGGAATGCCACACACCAGGTCGGCCTCCACGTCTGTATCCTTCTCGCCCATCAGGCGGCCGTTCTTCTCGCGCACATACTCGGTATTGATACCCTCGTAGTCGCTGGCCGGGAATCCGTAGTACACCCACAGGAACGAGCATATCTGGCATCGCGATAACGGCTTCTGCATCACCTCGATGCCGTCAGCCCTCAGCCGCACTATCTCGCCCGGTCCCAAGTCGCGCACCACCTGATAGTCAAGGTTCGGAAAACTTGTCGTCTCGCTCGACACGGCGTAGGCGTCCTCCTTCCTGCCTATCACGATGGGTGTACGCCCCAGAAAGTCGCGGGCCGCAATGATGCCGTCCTCGGTCAGTATGAGCATAGAGCACGAGCCCTCTATCTTCTGGTACACCTTGTTGATGCCCTCCACGAACGTGTCGCCCATATTGATGAGCAGTGCCACCAGCTCCGTCTGGTTAATATTGTTGGCCGACATCTCGCTGAAGTGCATCCTCTCGGCCAGCAGCTCCTCGGCAATCTCGCGCTGATTGTTAATCTTTGCCACCGTCACCACGGCATAGCGCCCCAGATGCGAGTTCACTATAATGGGCTGCGGGTCAGTGTCGCTAATGATACCCAGTCCCTGATGTCCCTTGAAGTCGTCCAGTTCGTCCTCAAAGCGCGAACGGAAATACTGGCGTTCCAGCGAGTGAATACTACGGTGGAAACCGCTTTCCTCATCGAAGGTCACCAGACCTGCGCGTTTTGTACCTAAGTGCGAGTTGTAGTCGGTCCCGTAAAACAAGTCGTTTACGCAGTCCCGCTTGGAAATAGAGCCAAAGAAGCCACCCATAAATCTTTATACCTTTTCTTATTTGGCCGCAAAATTACAAAAAAAAACTGTAAACGTGCACAACGTTTCCATTTTTTTTCGCCCCCTCCTTTGTTTCTTGTCGTTCGTCAAGAAAGCGCCGTCCCGTGGAACGACGCTTTCCGTATTGAAAAACCACTACCCGTCGCTGAGCGACGAATTGGATAGCCACTACCAGTCGCTGAGCGACGACTTGGACTCTATTCTGTTCTCTGTCCCATCGTCCAGTGCCGAGAAGAAGTTCAGTCCCGTCAGCCGCTCCACCTCGTCCACCGTGCGCACCGCCTGACGCATGGGCTGCGACTGTCCCTTGTTGTCATACACAAAGGCTATGGCCGCAGCATTCTTCCCCGTGCGCATGACGACCTTATAGAACGCCTCCGGCACCGTCACCCGCCTGCTGCGCGGTCCTATCTGCCTATGGTTGCTGCCACGCAACAGCGGCCCGCACACAACGTATATCTTGCCATACTTGCGCGCCCACTGCCGGCACAGCTGCTCCAGATCGTTCCAGTCATTCTTGTTCAGGTTATGGTTCTGCGGACAGATGTTCGTCATCAGGAACGTCTGTTCCAGCGCCTCCTGACTCCACTTGTTATCGCCCGCCGGGCACATGTGTCCGCGGTCGTAGCCTGACTGTATGTAGTCCTCCGTCGTCGTGGGGTTTTTCACCTCGGGGTCAGGGTGGAACATCTGGTTCTTTCGCTGATGCCGCCCACTGGCATGCTCACGGGTCAGATACCACGACACCGTCAGCGGAATGCGCATCTCTTCCGAATACCACGCCTTATAGGCATAGCGCTGTAGCGGCAGGTTCTTCTGTACCACCCTTACCTCCACGTAGTCACCCTTCTGTGCGCACGCCGTCAGGCAGAACAACAGCAGCAGCACGCCCTCAACGGCCCAGAAGCGCCATTGCTTGAGCAGCGGCAGCACGGCACGCCGGGCAGCCCTCTCCACAAACGGACGCCGCGCCTCGGCATCGGTGGCCCCGTTAGCCACCAGGTATTCCCACAGCGACTCATACTGCTGTCGCTCCTTCACATACGTGTTATGCCCGCGCTTCCAGGCGTGATAGCCCTTCCACGTAAGCAGTCCTAACAATAATATAAGCAATACGATACTCATAGTCTGACCTGATTCTCTACTATTCTATCATTCACCGTCAACACCAAGGCTCCCCGTCCGGCAGCCTCGCGCAACAGCCGGTCTACGGTCTGCTGGTCCTCCACGCTCAGCTCCTCTTCGGGCTCGTCCACCACCAACAGCGGCCTGCCCGTGGCAATGGCCTTCTTCAGCAGCTCCACATAGCCCGTAGGCACACGGTTGTAGTCCTCGGGCACCACCAGATGCTGGGGCACGTAGGCCATTCTTCGGCGGAAGTAAGGTGCCGACTTAGGCGTCAGCAGTTCGCCGTCAATACAGATATGCCCGCCGTCCACGGCCCTCAGCCCCACGACGGCTTTCAGCAGCGCGGTTTTCCCCACGCCCTTCGCCCCCGTCAGCCCTGCCAGCTGGCCGTTACTCAGCGTAAGCGACAGCGAGTGCACCCCGCCTACAGTCACATTATGCAGTTCTAACATCATAATCTGCGTGCAAAATTACAAAAAAAACTTCATTCTTCACTCATCATTCTTCATTTTTTAGTACCTTTGCAGCCATGAAAGAGAAGAAACGCCGCATGAAGGCCGAATGGGAGCCTCAGCGCTGTGTGCAGCTGACGTGGCCGCACGCCCAGACCGACTGGGCCTCCATGCTACCCGAAATCAGTGCCGTATACCAAGCCATGGCGCACCAGATAAGCCTTCGCGAGCCCCTGCTCATCGTAGGCCCCACAGCGCCACAGCCGCCCGTCCCCAATGCCACCTTCGCGGCCCTCGACACCAACGACACCTGGGCCCGCGACCACGGCTTCATCACGGTCGAAGAGGATGGCCAGCTGGTGCTGCTCGACTTTCAGTTCAACGGCTGGGGCCAGAAGTTCCGTGCCGACCTCGACAACGCGCTGAACCGCCAGCTCTTCGACCTCGGTCTGCTGACGGGCCAGTACGAGTCCCACCTCGACTTCGTGCTGGAGGGCGGCTCCCTTGAGAGCGACGGCCGCGGCACCGTGTTCACCACCGCCTGCTGTCTGCTGGCCCCCCACCGCAACCAGCCCCTCAGCCGCCAGGACATCGAGTCGCGCCTGAAGCTGTGGCTCGGTGCCGACCGCATCGTATGGCTGGAACACGGCTCGCTGCTGGGCGACGACACCGACGGGCACATCGACACGCTGGTGCGCATCTGTCCCGACGACACCATTGTCTATACCGGTGCAGACAGCGACCATCCCGACCTCCTGCTGATGGAGCGCGAGCTGCAGTCGCTGCGCACCCTCGACGGACGTCCCTACCGCCTACTGCGCGTACCCCTGCCCCGCCCCGTCTACGACGACGGCGACCGTCTGCCGGCCACCTACGCCAACTATCTGGTCCTGAACGGGGCCGTGCTGGTGCCCACCTATGCCCAGCCCGACCTCGACCACGAGGCCATGACCACCATACAGCAGGCCTATCCCGACCGCCAGGTGGTAGGCATCGACTGCCGTGCCGTCGTCCGCCAGCACGGCTCGCTGCACTGCTGCACCATGCAATACTATTAATAAGGTAAGAAGACAATCCCTTAAAAAGGAACACAAGATGAAGACAGGAATCATCCAGCAACGCAACAGCGCCGACACAGCCGACAACAAGGCCCGGCTGAAAGCCAAGATTCAGCGTCTGGCCGCACAGGGCGCCCAGCTCGTCGTACTCCAGGAGCTGCACAACTCGCTCTACTTCTGTCAGGAAGAAGACGTCAACCAGTTCGACCTGGCCGAGCCCATACCCGGCCCCTCCACCCAGTACTTTGGCACCGTGGCCCTCGAGTGCGGTGTGGTACTGGTCACCTCGCTCTTCGAGCGGCGCGCACCAGGGCTGTACCACAACACCGCCGTGGTATTCGAGAAAGACGGCTCCATAGCCGGCTGCTACCGTAAGATGCACATCCCCGACGACCCTGGCTACTACGAGAAGTTCTACTTCACCCCCGGCGACCTGGGCTTCCGCCCCATCCAGACCTCGGTGGGCCGTCTGGGCGTGCTCGTCTGCTGGGACCAGTGGTACCCTGAGGCCGCGCGCCTCATGGCGCTACAGGGCGCCGACCTGCTCATCTATCCCACCGCCATCGGCTACAGCCCGCTGGACGACGCCGCCGAACAGCAGCGTCAGCGCATGGCATGGCAGTTGGTACAGCGCGGCCATGCCGTGGCCAACGGCCTGCCCGTCGTCACCGTCAACCGCGTGGGCGAAGAGACCTGTCCCCCCTCCCAACCCTCAACTGTAAACTCTCAACTCTCAACTCCCAATTCCCAACTCTTCTGGGGCACCTCCTTCGTCGCCGGACCGCAGGGCGAGCTGCTCTACGAGGCCCCCGAAGCCCAAGAGACCGAGGCCGTGGTCGACATCGACCTGCAGCGCTCCGAACAAGTGCGCCGCTGGTGGCCCTTCCTACGCGACCGGCGCATCGACGCCTACCAAGACATCACTAAACGTTTCATCGACTAATTATTCGTAACAGATATGGCAAACAACCTCAGATTCCAAGTAGTAGAAGAAGCTTTCAAGAAACATCCCGTCGAGGTGAAAGTCCCCTCGGAGCGTCCCTCCGAATACTTCGGCAAGTACGTGTTCACCCGTCAGAAAATGTACAAATACCTGCCCAAGGACGTCTACGACACCATGATAGACGTCATGGACAAGGGCGCCCGCCTTGACCGTTCCATCGCCGACGCCGTGGCCGCAGGCATGAAACAGTGGGCCCTCGAGATGGGCGTCACCCACTATACCCACTGGTTCCAGCCCCTGACCGAAGGCACGGCCGAGAAGCACGACGCCTTCGTAGAGCACGACGGCAAGGGCGGCATGATCGAGAAGTTCTCAGGCAAGCTGCTGGTGCAGCAGGAGCCCGACGCCTCCAGCTTCCCCAACGGCGGCATCCGCAACACCTTCGAGGCCCGAGGCTACTCGGCCTGGGACCCCACCTCGCCCGTCTTCATCATCGACGACACCCTCTGCATACCCACCATCTTCATCGCCTACACCGGCGAGGCCCTCGACTACAAGGCCCCCCTGCTGCGCGCACTGCACGCCGTAGGCAACGCCGCACGCGACGTTTGCCGCTACTTCTACGACGACGTCGAGAAGGTGACCGTCAACCTCGGCTGGGAACAGGAGTATTTCCTCGTCGACGAAGGACTCTACTCCGCCCGCCCCGACCTGCTCATGACCGGTCGCACCCTGATGGGACACGAGTCGGCCAAGAACCAGCAGATGGACGACCACTACTTCGGCACCATCCCCGACCGCGTACAGGCCTTCATGAAAGACCTCGAGATACAGGCACTCGAACTCGCCATCCCCGTCAAGACACGCCACAACGAGGTGGCCCCCAACCAGTTCGAGCTGGCACCCATCTTCGAGGAGTGCAACCTCGCCGTCGACCATAACATGCTCCTCATGTCGCTCATGAAGAAAGTAGCCCGCCAGCACGGCTTCCGCGTGCTGCTCCACGAGAAACCCTTCGACGGCATCAACGGCTCGGGCAAGCACAACAACTGGAGCCTCTCCACCGACACCGGCGTACTGCTCCATGCCCCGGGCAAGACACCCGAGGAGAACCTCCGCTTCGTCACCTTCATCGTAGAGACCCTCATGGCCGTCTACCGACACAACGGACTGCTGAAAGCCTCCATCATGTCGGCCACCAACGCCCACCGCTTAGGCGGCAACGAGGCTCCACCAGCCATCATCTCCAGTTTCTTAGGCACCCAGCTGACGGAACTTTTAGACCACATCGAACAGTCTGACAAGAACGAGCTGTTCAATCTGAAGGGCAAGCAGGGCATGGAGATAGACATTCCGCAAATTCCCGACCTCATCGTCGACAACACCGACCGCAACCGCACCTCGCCCTTCGCCTTCACCGGCAACCGCTTCGAGTTCCGTGCCCCAGGCTCCAGCGTCAACTGCTCCTCGGCCATGATAGCCCTCAACGCCGCCATGGCCGAAGCCCTCACCTCGTTCAAGGAGCGCGTAGACCAGAAAATAGCCGCAGGCGAAAACAAAGTCAGCGCCATCCTCGAAGTACTCAAGGCCGACATCAAGACCTGCAAACCCGTCCGCTTCGACGGCAACGGCTACTCCGAGGCCTGGGTAGAAGAGGCCCGCCACCGCGGACTGGACGTCGAGAAGTCGTGCCCTGTCATCTTCGAGCACTACCTCGACGACTCGTCCGTCCAGATGTTCGAGTCAACAAAGGTCATGAACCGCAAGGAGCTCGAAGCCCGCAACGAAGTAAAGTGGGAGATGTACGTCAAGACCGTTCAGATAGAGGCCCGCGTGCTGGGCGACCTGGCCATGAACCACATCATTCCCGTCTCCACCCACTACCAGTCGCAGCTCATCAAGAACGTACAGGGCATGAAGGACGTCTTCACGGCCGACAAGGCCGAGCGTCTCTCCGCCCGCAACATGAAGCTCATTGAGGAGATAGCCGAGCGCACGGAGCGCATCGAACAACTGGTCGAGGAGCTCACCGACGCCCGCAAGGTAGCCAACCGCATAGAAAACATCCACCAGCGAGCCATTGTCTACCACGACACCGTGTGCCCCAAGATGGATGCCATCCGTCGCGAGACAGACAAGCTCGAACTCATCGTCGAGGACGGACTCTGGACACTGCCCAAATACCGCGAGCTGCTCTTCATCCGCTGACGCCCTCCCCTCTTGCTCCCCCTTGGCTCCACTCTAGCTCCATTCTATCTCCATTCTAGCTCCATTCTATCTCCATTCTTTTTTATGGAGCCAGAGTGGATGGAAGAAAAACGTAAAATGGTTCTATCAGAGAAGTTCGCCGGGGGTATTGACCAGCGTGTCGGCTCCGTGAGCGACGAGGAAGTCGCGGTCGCGGAATCCCCATAGCACGCTGATGCATGGCAGGCCGCTGTTGCGTGCCGTCTCAATGTCGACGTCGCTGTCGCCTACATACACGATGCTGCTGTCAGCCGGCGTAACGCCCAGCTGTCTGAGGGCCTCGCGCACGGTGTCGGGGGCGGGTTTCTTGCGTATGCCCTCGGCTTCGTGCTCGCCGATGGCGACTTCTATTTCCGGAAAGAAATGGTGTACCAGCTCCTGCGTGGCCGCCATCATCTTGTTGCTCACCACTGCCAGGCGACAGCCGCGTTGCTTCAGCTGGCGCAAGGTGTCGGTAATGCCGTCGTAGGGCCGCGTGGTGTCCAGCGAGTGCTCCATGTAGTGGCGGCGGAAGGCGGCAAAGACTTCCTCGAAGCGCTCGTCGTCCGTGCCCTGTGGCACGGCGCGCTGCATGAGCAGCCTGACGCCGTTGCCCACCATGCGGCGCACCTGGTCGGTCGAGTGCTGGGGCATGCCGTACTGGCGCAGGGCGTAGTTCACGCTGGCCGCAAGGTCCTGCAGTGTGTCAAGTAGTGTCCCGTCAAGGTCGAATATATAGGTGTCATATCTTCTCATAGCCATTAGTATTGCTTTTCTTAAATGTTTTCTCTGCCTTCGATGCCGTTTCTGGCCGCAAAGGTATAACAAAAAAGCGAGTCTGCCAAACCACTGCCGCAGTTTTTATTGATTCGTAGCTCGACCGGAACGGAACGGGAATTAAACCTTCGGTACGTCTGTTCGTCAAACAGGAAAAACCGGACACGACCATGAAGCGGATTTTATTGACACTGACGATATTGGTTGCCGTGCTGACGGTGGCAGCACAGACGGTGGCGAACGGACCTGTGACGGACCACCAGGCGGTGGTGAACGGCCGTGTGACGGACCGCCAGAGCGGTCGTCCGCTGGCGCATGTCAGCATTGCCGCCGAGGGTTCGGGGGCGCACACCGTGACCAACGACGAGGGGCGCTTCACGCTGAAGGCTACGCAGCGGCCTGCTTATCTGCTGGTAAGCCACATAGGCTACAAGACGCGGCGCTACGTGCTGGACGAGGGTCCGACCACAGGACTGACCATTGCCATGACGGCCAGCACCATTCAGCTGCAGGAAATTGTGGTGTCGACGGACGATGCGCTGAGCGTCGTCAAGGCCGCCATGAGCCGCATACCCCACAACTATGCCCAGGAGGCCGAGCTGGTGCGCTGTTTCTACCGTGAGACGGCGCGCAAGGGCGGCCGCTTCATCTCGGTGGCAGAGGCCGTGGCCGACATGTACAAGAGTGACTACAGCCACGGTCCCGAGCTGGACGCCGTGGCCATACTGAAAGGGCGGCGGCTGATGAGCATGAAGGCGCGCGACACGCTGGGTGTGAAGATTCAGGGCGGTCCGGTGATGCCGCTGATGTGCGACGTGGCGAAGAACAGCGAGTACCTGCTGAACGCTGAGACGCTGAACTACTATCTGTACCGCATGGAGCCGCCGACGAAGGTGGCCGACCGTCTGCACTATGTAGTGCGCATGACGCCGAAGCCCATTACGCTGATGCCGCTGATGGGCGGTCTGCTGTATATAGACCAGGAGACGCTGGCCATTACGCGTGCCGAGCTCGAGCTGGACGTCAGCGACTGGCGCCGCGCGTCGGACTACATGCTGGTGCGCAAGCCCGCCGGACTGCGCTTCCGTCCGAGGGAGCTCAGTGTGGTGGTGGTTTACGAGACGGACGCCGAGGGTGTGACGCGTATGAGCTATATGCGCAACGAGATGCGCTTCATGTGTGACTGGAAGCGCCGACTTTTTGCGTCGCCGTACACGACGGTGAGCGAGATGGTGGTGACGGACCGCCTGAGCCAAGGGCGCGAGGCCCGTCGCCCGCGAGGGCGCTCGTCGTTCGGCATCCGCGAGCGGTTCTACGACAAGGTGGAATACTTTGACGACCCGGACTTCTGGGCCGACTACAATATTATTGAGCCGACGGAGAGTCTGGAGCACGCCATTGACCGGCTGAAGAAGAAGGTAAGACGTTAGCGCTTGCTGCGGCTTACCATTGTCTTTATCTTATTATTGTATTTAGAGGCGCCGAGCAGCTGTTCTATGGTGAGCGGCATGCGGTACTGCCAGCGGTTGTAAGGGTCGCTGGGCGTGTTGATGCGTTCGTCGGCAGCGTTGCGGCAGCGCAGCTCCACGTCCATGGAAAGCCAGTCTTGCAGCGTCAGCAGGCATAGCATGGAGGGGCAGTACAGGTGTCGGGCAATGATTTCCTCGGCCAGGTGTGCGGGCAGCTGCTCGGGGGCGCGGCCTTCCTTCTGCAGCATGGTGACGTAGAAGCGCTGCCGGCGCTCGGGACTCTCCTGCCACCACAGGCGCAGGGGTGCCATGTCGTGTGTCGAGATGGTGGCCACGGAGCGCATGGGGTTGGCCTCCAGATGGGCAAACTCGAAGCCCTGCTGCTTGGGCATGCGCTGCAGCTGGAGGGTCAGTATGCGCAGCTCGTCGAGCACGGGTTCTACGCAGTCGGGCAGCATGCCGAGGTCCTCGGCGCACACCAGCATACGGCAGTCGCCGAGCAGGGCGGTAAGCCGCTGAAGGGCCTGCTGTCCCCAGTAGAAGGAGTGGCGCTGGTAGAAGTAGTTGTTGTAGAGCCGTAGGAAAGCGTCCTTTTCCTCGGCGGAAAGTGCCTCGAAGATGGGCTCGCGAATGACGCCGATGCGGGGGTGATACATGTCGGGCTGACGGGGGTCCTCGACGAAGAGCACGTTGGTCAGCAGGCGCATCAGGCCGTCGCGTATCCAGAGGCTGCTCTCGTCGCGGCGCTCGCTGAAGTAGCCGGCCACCTTCTGCTGTGTGTCGAAGTCGGCCTGCAGGTCGTAAAGTCCGTATGCGCGGCGCAGAAGGAAGTTGTCGCGTACGTACTGGGCGTGGATGCCGAAGAGACGGTCCACCAGACGGTCGTTGATGAAGGGCCGGGTGAAGAGCTCCTTGCGGAAGGGCAGTCCGAAGTATTCTATCTCGGCCACGGTGAGCGGCAGTGCGGGCGAGAAATGTCCCAGCACGCTGTCGAGAGCATGCTGGGGTATCTCCCAGATGCGGAAGAAGCCCAGCACGTGGTCAATGCGGAAGGCGTCGAAGTACTGCTGCATGTGTTGCAGCCGGCGGCGGAACCATGCGTCGATGGTGGCGGCGGGCTTGGCGGTCTGCGGCGCGGTCCAGTTGTAGGTGGGGAAGCCCCAGTTCTGTCCACGGGGGTTCAGTTCGTCGGGTGGTGCACCGGCCTGCGAGTCGAGGTTGAAGTACTCGGGATGGGCCTGTATGGTGGCGCTGTTGCGGTTGACGCCTATGGGCAGGTCGCCCTTCAGCACGACACCGTGCTGGCGGGCATAGTCGGCGGCAGCCTTGAGCTGTGTGTGCAGCAGATACTGTACGTAGCGTACATAGGCCGGCGACTGGCCGAGGAAGGCGGCGTAAGGCGTGAGCCAGTCGTCGTTGGCCTGGACGAAGGCACGGTAGTCGGCCGAGGCCTGCACCGTCTTGCCCTGCTCGGCAAAGAGTTCCTGAAGGTATTCCGTCTTGACGCGGTCCACGGCTTCGTAGTCGCTGTACGGCAGTGCGTTGAGCTCCTGCCGGCGGCGCAGAAACTGTGTCATGCGCTCCTTGGAATGCAGCGTGCCGGCGGCCTCGAGGTCGATGTAATGGGGGTGCAGGGCAAAGACGCTGACAATGTTGTAGGGATGCGAGTCGTGCCAACGCCCGTCTGTGGTGGTGTCGTTGACGGGCAGCACCTGTATGACCTTCATGCCCGTAGCCAGGGCCCAGTCTACCAGCCGGCGCAGGTCGCCGAAGTCGCCCACGCCGTAGCTGTGCTCCGAGCGCAGTGCAAAGACGGGTATGACGACGCCTGCCAGGCGCCAGGGCGCCTCGCCCAGTCGCAGGTGGCCGCCGTAGAGCACGAGCACCTGTCCGTCGGGCAGCTGACCGTTGTCGCCGGCGACGGTCACGGCAGGGTCGATGATGCGGTTGTCGCCCTCCTCCCACGCTACGAGCTCGTGGCTCTGGTCGTCAACTACGACGAACTTATACTCTATGGGCAGCAGCCAGCCTTGGGCGTTCACCGACAGCAGCCACTCGCCCTGGCCGGCATACTCCATCTTCAGGTAGCGGCTGGTGCTCCACGAGCCCAGGGCGGGATGGCTGCCGCAGACGGCTACGGACTGTCCTTGCTGCAGCTGTGGTGCCGAGACGCGGAAAAGGATGGTGCTGCGAAACAGGGGCACGCGGCGTGCCTCGACATGCTCGCCCCTCTGGCGGTGGGCCGTGGTGAGGTAGGCGTTGGAATAGAGATGCATGGGCAGCGGGCGGTCGCGCCACTGGTCGGGGAAGACGTAGTCCTTCGATGCATCGAAGTGATAGATACGGGGCACGAGGTCCCACTCGCGGCGAAGCACATGGCCGTCGGCATCCTCCAGCTGGTAGGAGTAGACGATGTGCGACAGCGGGTGCTGACGGCTCATCAGCGCCGACGTCTCCAGCGTCCAAAGCTCACCGTCGGTGGTAAGCATTGGAAGGTCCTGACGCCTGAGGGTGCCGTCCTGACTGTGATAGGCAATGCTGACATGCAGGCTCTGGCCCCATGCAGTATGGTAGTGTAAGGTGAATTTCAGCTTCATGTTTTACGTTTATTGGTGCAAAGATACAAATTTTCTATAAACTCTGCACGCTTAACTCTAAACTTTTTTGTACCTTTGCAGTCGAAATATGAAAAATAATATGAAAAGCTTCAACGCAAGAGTCTACCTGTACGTAGCCGTGGCAGGTCTGGTGGTCATCATCGGGCTGGTGCTGTATTTCTTCTTCACCCCGCTGTCGAAGGTTGAAGACGTACACTATATATACATCGACGCTGACGACACGCAGGACTCGGTATTTGCCAAGCTGGCACCGGTGGCCAACCGTACGGCAATGACAGGTTTCACGACCATAGCCCGTCACTCGGACTATGCCAGCCACATTCGCACCGGACGCTACGAGGTGAACAACGGCGAAGGGGCATTCACCATCTTCCGACGGCTGAAGAGCGGACAGCAGACGGCCATGCGACTGACCATTCCGGAGGTGCGCACCATGGACCGGCTGGCTGCCGTGCTGGGCGAGAAGCTGATGCTGGATTCGGCCACGATAGCCCGGACGCTGACCAACGACGACTCGTGCCGGCAGTACGGTTACGACACGTGCACGATAGCGGCAATGTTTGTGCCCAACACGTATGAGGTGTACTGGAACACTACGCTAAGCCACCTGCTGACGCGCATGCAGAAGGAGCACGACCGCTTCTGGCAGGGCGAGCGCGAGCAGAAAGCCGCCGAGAAGCAGCTGACACCCACTGAAGTGGCCACACTGGCCAGCATTATAGACGAGGAGACAGCCAGCGGGCAGGAGAAGCCAAGAGTGGCCGGCATGTATCTGAACCGTCTGAAGGAACACATGCCGCTGCAGGCCGACCCGACCATTAAGTTTGCGCTGAGGCAGTTTGAACTGAAGCGCATCTGGCAGAAGATGCTACAGACGGAGTCGCCGTACAATACGTACAAGTACGAGGGTCTGCCCCCCGGCCCCATCAAGATAGCCAGCATACAGGGCATCGACGCGGTGCTGAACGCCGAGCAGCATGACTTTCTGTATATGTGTGCCAAGGAGGACTTCTCGGGCACGCACAACTTTGCCGCCACGTACAAGGAGCACCTGCAGAACGCGGCGCGATACAGCAAGGCGCTGAACGAACGCGGCATAAAATAGAACGGAGTAAGTAAAGCATTTAAGTATTATACAGATATGGAAGAAAAGACGATGAACCAGAGTGAGGAGAAGAAGAGCCTCAGCTTTGTAGAGCAGTTTGTAAAGGAAGACCTGGAGGCCGGGAAGAACGGCGGACGCATACAGACCCGATTCCCGCCCGAGCCCAACGGCTATATACACATAGGCCACGCCAAGGCTATATGCATGGACTTCGGTGTGGCCGAGGAGTTTGGCGGCGTGTGCAACCTGCGCTTCGACGACACCAACCCCACGAAGGAGAACACGGAGTACGTGGAGAACATCATGAGCGACATCAAGTGGCTGGGATTCCACTGGGAGAACGTCTACTACGCGAGCGACTACTTCGAGAAGCTGTGGGACTTTGCCCTGTGGCTTATCAAGAAGGGGCTGGCTTACGTCGACGAGCAGACTTCTGAACAGATAGCCCAACAGAAGGGCACCCCGACGCAGCCTGGCGTTGCCAGTCCGTTCCGCGACCGACCGGTGGAGGAGAACCTCCGTCTGTTTGAGCAGATGAACACCCCGGAGGCCGTAGAAGGCAGCATGGTGCTACGCGCCAAGCTGGACATGGCGAACCCCAACATGCACTTCCGCGACCCTATCATATACCGCATCATACAGATACCCCACCACCGCACGGGCACAAAGTGGCACTGCTACCCGATGTACGACTTTGCCCACGGACAGTCGGACTACTTCGAGGGTGTCACCCACTCCATCTGTACGCTGGAGTTCGTGCCGCACCGTCCGCTGTACGACAAGTTCGTGGAGCTGCTGAAGGAATACATGGCCGAGCAGCAGGACAAGAGCGGGTTCAACCCTGCCATCCTGAGTCAGTACGACGGGACACGCCAGATAGAGTTTAACCGGCTGAACTTGACGTACACGGTGATGTCGAAGCGTAAGCTGAAGGCGCTGGTGGACGAAGGGCTGGTGAGCGGCTGGGACGACCCCCGCATGCCTACCGTCTGCGGTATGCGCCGCAGGGGCTACTCGTCGCAGAGCGTGAGAAACTTCATCGACTCCATTGGATACACCAAGTTCGACGCTCTTAACGACTATGCACTGCTGGAGGCCGCTGTGCGCGACGACCTGAACAAGAAGGCCTGCCGCGTGTCGGCTGTGCTTGACCCGGTGAAGCTGGTCATTACCAACTATCCTGAGGGACAGTATGAGGAGATGCAGGCCGTGAACAACCCGGAGAACGAGGCCGACGGAACGCACTGCATTACCTTTGGTCGCGAGCTATGGATAGAGCGCGACGACTTCCAGGAGGTGGCCGAAAAGAAATTCCAGCGTCTGGCTCCTGGCAAGGAGGTGCGACTGAAGAACGCCTACATCATCAAGTGCGACGAGGAGCATCCGTGCGACAAGGACGCCGAGGGCAACGTGACGACCATCTATGCCACGTACGACCCTGAGACGCGTAGCGGAATGCCCGGTGCCGACCGCAAGATAAAGGGCAAGACGCTGCACTGGCTGTGCCAGCAGCATGCAGTACCGGCTGAGGTGCGGCTGTACGACCGTCTGTTCTCGGTAGAGAACCCCGGTGCCGACGAGCGCGACTTCCGCGAACTGCTCAACCCCGGCTCTCTCACCGTGCTCCACAATGCTGTCGTGGAGGAATATCTTCTGGAGAAGAAGCCCGGCGACTTCCTGCAGTTCCAGCGCATCGGATACTTCACACTGGACCCAGACTCTACCAAAGACCACCTGGTATTTAACAAGACGGTAGGACTTAAGGACACTTGGCGCAAATAAATGCCATTCGACGAGGAATACTTTGCCAGCGACGAGTTTCAGGAACTGCTGAACAGCTATGAGACGTCGGAAGCATCGGGGGACACAATGTTTCTTGATGCAGACGACTTGGTTGACATAGCCGACTACTACAACATGCAAGGCTCGCCGGAACATGCGCTGACAGCCGTCAAGCAGGGGCTGGAACTCTATCCTGACCACGTGCTGCTGAACGTGTTCATGGCGCGCAGGGCACTGGAAGAGGAAGACGTGGAGCAGGCCGAGCAGTATGCCGACAACATTGGCGACAAGGACGCACCCGACTACCACTACCTGCGCGCCGAGATACTGATAGCACAGAACCGCATTGACGAGGCCGACCGCTACCTGCGCGACTATGGCATGACGGTGGAAGCCGACGAATACGGCGACTTCGTGAAGGACGTGGCCAACCTGTATGTGGACTACGACGTCAGTGACAAGGCCTACGAATGGATGCTGCGCAGCACGAGCGACAACAGCGACGACTTCAAGGAGCTCATGGGACGTGCCCTGTTCGGAGTGGGCAAGTACAAGGACTCGCAGCGCATGTTCAACGAGCTGCTGGACAACCACCCCTTCTCGAAGCAGTACTGGACGGCGCTGGCCACGGCGCAGTACATGGACGAAGACTATAACGGCTCCATTACCAGTTCGGAGTATGCCATTGCCATTGACCCCAACGACCCTGACGGACTGCTGACAAAAGCCAACGGGCTGATGAAGCTGGGCAACTACGAACAGGCTGCTGAATACTTTCACCGCTACTCGCAGACTTGTCCGGACGACGCCATGGGACCGTTGCACGAGGCGGCATGTATGGTGAATATGGGGAAGAACGCCGAAGCGGTGCCTCTGCTGGAGAAAGCCGTCGGGCTGCCTAACAGCAATGACGTGCTGCCACAGATATACCAGGAGCTGGCCTTTGCCTACAACGCCATGGGCGAGCTGGACCGTGCGCTGGAGGCGATAGACAAGACCAAGAAGCTGGAGTGTGACCATGCAGAGATGCTGGTCATCAGAGGACATCTGCTGCTGACCCACGGGCTGATTGACGAGGCAGAGGACACGTTCCGCAAGGCCATGAAAGAGAGCCATGCCAACCCCCATATCATTCTGCGCATCATCATATCGCTGTACGACAACCGCTACGTCAAGGCGGCCTATATGATGCTGAAGAAGTTTATGACGGATTTCATTGGCGACACCTTTTATGCCGGCTATGCCTACATGGCACTGTGCTGCTGGGACCTGAACTACAACCGTGAGTTCCTTGACAATCTGGAGAAAGCAGCCCGGCTGGACCCCTCGGAGACCCGCATCGTGCTTGGATTCCTATTCCCGGAAGACATGCCCGTGAGCGAGTATTATCACTTTATGACGGAACACATTAACGATAATAAACAAGCTTAACACAGAAAGATGAATCTCATCACTTCCCTATTGTCCAATCTGAACTACGGCACCATCTTCTTCCTGATGATGCTTGAGAGCACAGTAATACCCGTACCCTCGGAGTTTGTCGTGACCCCGGCCGCCTACCATGCCGCCAGCGGACAGCTGAACGTATGGCTGGTGATACTGGCCGCCACGATAGGAGCCGACCTGGGAGCCACCATCAACTATGTGGTGGCCCTATATGTGGGCCGGCCCGTCATCTACCGCTTTGCCAACAGCCGCTGGGGCAAGATGTGCCTGCTGAACCAGGAGAAGGTGGAGAAGTCGGAACGCTATTTTGACGAACACGGCATCGTGGCTACGCTGACCGGGCGTCTCATCCCGGGCATACGCCACCTCATCAGCATTCCGGCAGGACTGGCACGCATGCACTATGGCAAGTTCCTGCTATATACCACGATAGGAGCCGGATGCTGGCACGCCATACTGGCTGCCCTGGGATGGTATCTGCACGCCATCGTGCCTGAGGAGCAACTGAACGACAAGATAACAGAATATGCCGACTACATCAAACTCGTCATCCTGGGACTGGTGGCCCTGGCGATTGTATACTTCGTTGCCAAGGCCATGATGAAGCGTCGCAACTAAAGGAGGGGTTTGGTACGTCTAAACGGTATGAACCATCAATAAGAAAGGTATATGAAAAAAACTATTCTTTTACTGACCATGGCGATGAGCCTCACGGTTTCGGCCCAGCAGATTGCAACGCCACACTCTGACCAGCGGTCAGAGAAATGGACGCTTAAGGACTGCATACGCTATGCCATTGAGAACAACATCTCGCTAAAGAAATCGCAGTTGCAGAAGCAGACGGCCACAGAGACGCTGAAACAGTCGCGGGCCCAGCTGCTGCCGTCATTCTCGGCATCGACGAACCAGGGAGTGGGCTACCGCCCGTGGACCAATGCTGGCTCTATCACGGTGACGAACGGACAGGTGGACACGAAGGTGGAGAAGACCTACTATAACGGCAGCTACAGCGTGAGCGGCCAGTGGACGGTGTGGAACGGCAACCAGAACCATAACCAGGTGAAGCTGAACCGCGTGAGCGAGGAACAGGCTGCCTTGGCGGTGGAAGAGACGGCCAACACGATACAGGAGAAGATTGCCCAGCTGTATGTGCAGATACTGTACCAGACGGAGGCCATAGCCGTGAGCAAGCAGAGTCTGGAGACCAGCCGCAAGAACGAAGAGCGCGGCCAGCAGATGCTGGAAGTGGGCAAGATGTCGAAAGCCGACGTGGCCCAGCTGACGGCGCAACGTGCTACGGACGAATACACCATCGTGGAGGGCGAGGCCCAGCTGGCGAAGTACAAGCTGCAGCTAAAGCAGCTGTTGGAGCTGACGACAGAGGAGTTTGACGTGGCCGTTCCGGAAACGAGCGACAGTCAGGCCCTGGAGGAGATACCGGCCCTGAACAGCGTTTACGAGGCCGCGCTGCTGCAGCGACCAGAGATAAAGAGTGCCGAGCTGGCACTGAAGTCGGGCGACCTGCAGCTGAAGATAGCCAAAGCCGGATGGCTGCCTACGCTGAGCATGACGGGCGGTGTGACGACAAGCACCAACTCGCTGACCGACAACAAGTGGGGAGAACAGATGAAGACCAACTTCAACTCGCAGCTGGGCGCCCAGCTGAGCATCCCGCTGTATGACCAGCGTAAGGCCCGTACGGCCGTGAACAAGGCCCGCATCAGCCAGCTGGAGGCTCAGCTGGCACTGGTAGAGAAGCAGAAGAAGGTGTATAGCGACATTGAGGGCTACTGGCTTGACGCGCAGAGCAACCAGCAGAAATTCCGCTCGGCGCTGTTGAGCGTGGAGAGCGAGCAGGCGTCGTACGACCTGCTGTCGGAGCAATTCCAGCTGGGACTGAAGAACATTGTGGAGCTGATGACGGGCAAGGACAAGCTGTTGAAGGCACAGCAGAACAGGCTGCAGTCGAAGTACACCACCATACTGAACCAGCAGATGCTGAAGTTCTACAAGGGGGAGGAGATGAAGATATAGTTGAGAGTTGACAGTTGAGAGATAATAATGAGAGAGAGACATATATGAGGAACAAGAAGATTTGGTGGGTCGTAGGCGCCGTGGTGCTTGTTGCCCTATTGGCATGGCTGCTGTCGGGCGGCAAGAAGGAAGAAAAGGTGGAGTTCGAGACGGCCAAGGTGGCACGTCAGGACATCAGCACGTCGATTACGGCCACAGGTACCATTGAGCCGGTGACTTCGGTGACGGTAGGTACCCAGGTGAGCGGCATCGTGGCCAAGTTGTATGTAGACTATAACTCGGTGGTAAAGAAAGGACAGGTGATTGCCGAACTGGACAAGACGAACCTCATCAGTGAGCTGAACACGGCCAAGGCCAACCTGAGCAGTGCGCAGAGCACGCTGAACTACGAGACGGCAAACCACAACAGGTATAAGACATTGTACGACAAGGGACTGGTAAGTGCCAACGACTATGAGAGTGCTCGGCTGTCGTACGACAAGGCGCTCCAGCAGGTGGCTACGTCGCGCGAGAGTGTGAGGAAGGCAGAGACGAACCTGGGCTATGCCACCATTACGAGTCCCATAGACGGTGTAGTGCTGTCGAAGAGCGTGGAGGAGGGCCAGACGGTGGCTGCCTCGTTTAACACGCCTGAGCTGTTTACCATTGCCAAGGACTTGACGGACATGCGCGTCATTGCCGACATCGACGAAGCCGACATCGGTGGCGTGAAGGAGGGACAGCGCGTGAGCTTCACCGTGGATGCCTTCCCCGACGACCACTTCGAGGGGCAGGTGACGCAGGTGCGCCAGCAGGCCACTACGGAGAGCAATGTGGTGACGTACCAGGTAGTGATATCGGCCCCCAATGCCGACCTGAAGCTGAAGCCCGGCCTGACGGCCAATGTCACCATCTTCACGCTGGAGAAGAACGGCGTGCTGGCTGTGCCCTCAAAGGCACTGCGCTTTACGGTGAACGACGCGTTGCTGAAGAAAGATCAGAAGATAGAAGACATTGAGGCTCCGCACAAGGTATGGACGCTGGAGGGCAATACGTTCAAGGCTCACCCGGTGGAGACTGGTACGACGAACGGTCTGCTGACAGAGATTACCAGTGGTCTGAAGGAAGGCCAGGAGGTGCTGACCGACTTCTCCATCAGCGGCGACGGCGAGTCCATGGAAGGACAGCAGACCCAGAACCCCTTCATGCCCCGTCCAAGGAACAACAAGAACAACCAACAGCAGAAGAAGTAAATGAAGGAGGAGAGAAAAGTAGTCATTGAGCTACAGAATGTCAAACGTTACTTCCAGGTAGGCTCTGAGACGGTGAAGGCCCTGCGGGGCGTCTCGTTCAAGATATACGAGGGCGAGTTTGTCACCATCCAGGGCACGTCGGGCTCTGGCAAGTCGACACTGCTGAACCAGCTGGGCTGTCTGGACACCCCCACGTCGGGCGAATACTATCTGGACGGCATCTCAGTGCGCACCATGTCGAAGACACAGCGTGCCCACCTGCGAAACCAGAAGATAGGCTTTGTGTTCCAGAACTACAACCTGTTGGCGAAGACGACGGCCGTGGAGAACGTAGAGCTGCCGTTGATGTATAACAACAAGTACGACGCCCAGCAGCGTCGCGAGGCTGCCGTCAAGGCCCTGCAGGCCGTAGGACTGGGCGACCGTCTGATGCATAAGTCGAACGAGATGTCGGGTGGCCAGATGCAGCGCGTGGCCATTGCCCGTGCGCTGGTAAACAACCCAGCCGTACTGTTGGCCGACGAGGCAACAGGTAACCTGGATACACGGACCTCGTTTGAAATGCTGGTGCTGTTCCAGGAGCTCTACAAACAGGGGCACACCATCATCTTCGTTACCCACAATCCTGAGATAGCTGAATACAGCTCGCGCAACATCAACCTGCGCGACGGCAAGATACGTGAGGACACGGTGAACACCCACATCAAATCGGCTGCCGAGGCCTTGGCGGCACTGCCCAAACCACAAGACGACTGAGTATGAATATACTGAACCTTTTCAAAGTAAGCCTGAAGGCCGTGGCGAACAACAAGATGCGGTCGTTCCTGTCGATGCTGGGCATCATTATCGGCGTGGCAGCGGTCATCATTATGATGGCCATAGGGCAGGGCTCGAAGGAGAGCATCCGCCAGGAGCTGTCGACCATGGGCACCAACCTGCTGACCATTCGTCCCGGCGCCGACATGCGTGGCGGCGTGCGACAGGACCCTTCGGCTATGCAGACACTGAAGATGGCCGATTACGAACGCATCTTACGTGAGAAGAAGTTTGTGACCAAGGTATCGCCAGAGGTGACGGCTTCGGGACAGGTCATCTATGGCAACAACAATACTACGACGTCGCTCTATGGAGAGTCTACCGACTATCTTGACATCAAGAAGTGGGAGATACAGGAGGGCGAGTGCTACACGGAGGAGGACATCAAGAAGGCTGCCAAGGTGGTAGTGGTCGGAAAGACGGTTGTCGACGAGCTGTTCCCTGGCAGCACAGACCCCATCGGCAAGACTATCCGCTTCAAGTCCATCCCTATGCGCATTATCGGTGTGCTGAAGTCGAAAGGCTACAACTCGTGGGGCATGGACCAGGACAACGTGATGATAGCTCCCTACTCTACCGTGATGAAGCGTATTGCTGCCCAGACGTGGTTCTCGAGCATCCTTTGTTCGGCCATAACGGAAGAGTTGTCGGACGCCGCCATCGAGGAGCTGACGCAGATACTGCGCGACAACCACAAGCTGAAGGGTGAGGCAGACGACGACTTTACGATCCGGTCGCAGGCTGAGATGATGGAGACGATGTCGTCGACCATGGACACGGTGACGCTCATACTGGTGGTGGCTGCTGCTTTCTCGCTACTGGTGGCGGGCATCGGCATTATGAACATCATGCTGGTCAGCGTGACAGAGCGCACCAAGGAGATAGGACTGCGCATGGCGGTAGGTGCCACGGGACCTGTTATCTCGCTGCAGTTCCTCATCGAGTCGGTACTCATCAGCGTGACAGGCGGACTGATTGGCATCTTCGTAGGCTGTTCGGCCAGCGCAATGCTTGGTTCCTTCGGCATGCCGTCGAGCGTGCCCATGTGGAGCATATACGTCTCGTTCCTGGTGTGCGTGTGCATCGGTGTGCTGTTCGGCTACATTCCTGCACAGAAAGCTGCCAACATGGACCCCATAGAGGCCATTCGGCACGAATAGTTGAGAGTTGAGAGGCTATGAAACGACTGAGTATATTCCTGCACCTGGCATTCTGGGCCTTCATGTTCCTGTCGCCGCTGAGCTTCATACGCGGCCAGAGCAGCTGGATGCAGCAATACTTCGTTATGATTATGACGCCCTTGATGATGATGGTGACCTTCTATGCCAACTACCTGTGGCTGACGCCCCGGTTCTTTGTGGAAGGCAAGCACCGTTACTTCCTGCTCATCAACCTGCTGCTGATAGTCAGTCTTGGCATCGTGCTGCACTATTGCATCACGATGTCATACATGTTGCTGCCCTCTAATGAAACCAACAGGCATAACGAGCCTTTAGCCATCCAGGAGGTGTTCTACATACTGCGAGACATCGTGACGCTGGGCATCTTCGCCGCGGTAGGAACGGCCTTGGTGCTGGCTCAGCGCTGGGAGCACAACGAGAAGGCTCGCGGCGAGGCCGAGGCGGCACGTACGGAGGCTGAGCTGAAGACGCTGCGCTACCAGATAAACCCCCATTTCCTGCTGAACACGCTGAACAATATCTACGCGCTGACGGCCTTCGACACCCCCAAGGCGCAGCAAACCATCCAGGAACTCTCCCGGCTGATGCGCCACGTGCTCTACGACTATGAGCAGCCGGCGGTGCCGATGAAGGACGAAATGGATTTCCTGCAGAACTACATCAACCTGATGAAGATACGTCTGCCCCAATCGGTCGAGATACGGACCCGGTTCAAGGTGCTCACCCCGCAGCTGCCTGTAGCACCTATGATATTCATCTCGCTGGTGGAGAACGCCTTCAAGCACGGCGTCAGCCCCACCGAGCCTTCGTTCATCAGCATCGACATTGAGACGACCGAGCAACAGGTGGTGTGCGACATACAGAACTCCAACCACCCCAAGAGCGCCAGCGACCACAGCGGTCACGGCATCGGCCTGCAGCAGGTGCAGCGCCGGCTGGAACTGGCCTATCCCGGCCGGTACACATGGGAGCAAGGGCCTTCGCCCGACGGCAAGGTCTACACCTCACGCATCGCGATAACTCTCTAAACACTTTATCTCTGTCTTAACACTAAACTCTAAACTACAATACGATAAGATTATGACTATCACTTGCGCCATCATTGACGACGAACCCCTGGCTGCCGGCCTGCTGAAAAGCTATGCAGAGAAAACGCCGTTCCTCCACCTCATAGGCACGTACGGCTCGGCTCTCGAAGCCATGCGCGAACTGCGCGAGAAACCCGCCCAACTGCTGTTTCTGGACATCCAGATGCCGGAACTCAGCGGTATTGAGTTTGCCAAGATTCTGCCTATGGAGACGAAGGTCATCTTCACCACTGCCTTCCAGCAGTACGCCATTGAGGGCTACAAGGTGTCTGCGCTGGACTATCTGCTGAAGCCTGTTTCCTATGACGACTTCCTGCAGGCTGCGCACAAGGCGCTGAACTGGTTTAGCACGATGCAGAAGCAGCAGACGTATGCCGAGGACCGCTTCATGTTCGTCAAGAGCGACTACAAGCTTATCCGCGTAGCCCTGGACGACATTCTGTACATTGAAGGTCTGAAGGACTATGTGCGCATCTACATGACGGGCGGGCAGAAGATTATGTCGCTGATGAACATGAAGCGGCTTGAGGAGTATCTGCCCCACCCCGAGTTCCTGCGCACCCACCGTTCCTACATTGTACACATGACGAAAGCCCAGAGCATTGACCGTTTCCGCATTGTTTTCGGGAACGAGTACATTCCTATCTCCGACTCGTACAAAGACGACGTGCAGCGCTACTTTGACCAGCACACGCTGGCGTAGGCTGCACGTCGTAGCTTGTATTGAAGGTGTGTCTCTACTTTACCCTGCTCATCCGCTGTACCTGTTCACGTACGACGGCCAGTGTCGTGGTGTCGCTGGCGAAGACCGAGTTCAGGCCCTGTGCCTCCTGGGCCGGGTCGTTGGTGTAGTCGTCGCCCACCTGCCACTGCTCGTGCCTGGGCTGTGCGAAGCCGCCCCAGCCCCAGAAGTTGCATCCGGCAAAGCAGCCTCCGTGCTCGGCGTTGTCGGCCACCAGCGAGAAGACGTAGCGGTAGTAGCCGTCGCGTCCCTTGGTAGGCGCTGCCAGGTCGAACTTGAAACCGTCACGCGGGTATCCGAATTCTTCCATGACCAGCGGCTTGCGCAGCGAGTCGCTGACGGCCAGGTGCTGGTCAATATACTGCTTTGTATTCTCGCATGCACGGGGCAGGTTCTCGATGAGCGAGTCGGGCTTGGCCCAGCCCCAGTTGTAGGGCCACAGGTGAATGTTGCAGTAGTCTATGTTCGCGTCGGCACAGATACGTGTCCAGGCGCCGAGGTCGTTCTCGCATCCCCATGAGCCCTCGCTGCCGACGGATATGAGGTGGTTCTTGTCCAGCGAGCGTATCAGGGCCGAGGCCTCGGCCAGCCACTTCTCAAAGGCCGGCAGTGCCTCCTTCGAGAAGGCGCGCGGCTCGTTGCCTATCTGCCATGACATGATGGCCGGGTCGTCAACGTACTTCACACCGGTATAGCGGTTGGTGCGGCCCAGGATGAAGCGTACGTAGTCGTAGAACAGCTGGTGCGCCTTCTCGTTGGTGGCGTACGCGGCCATGGCCTTCATAAACTCTCCGTAGCCCACCTCGTCAGGGCGCGGCTGCTTTCCGGCTCCGGCATGTTCCAGGTAGAAGCCGTAGCCCCCGCTCCACTCCCACGAGTTGTTCAGATACAGCACGGCCAGCATCTTGCGCTTGCCCATCTCCTGCAGCAGGAAGTCGAGTCCGGCCAGGATGGTGTCGTTATACACGCCGGGCTTTACCTGCAGCGTGGGTTCCACCTTGGTCTTGACGCCACGCTCGCCGTCCGAGCCCACCAGGATGCGCAGGTTGTCAATGCCCATGCGCTTCATCTCGTCCAGCTCCCTCACCAGACGTTCGCGGTTGCCGCCCTGGCCTTCCGAGCCCAGTATGGCTCCGTACCAGAAGTTCGTTCCCACGTAGTAATAAGGTTTGCCGTCGCGCACGAAGTGGCCGTTCTCTACGCTGACGAAACTCGGTGCCGGCTCCTGCTTTTGCTGACAGCCCGTCAGCATAAGGGCCGCCGCTGCCACAAGTAGTAATAGTTTCTTCATTGTTCGTTAAGTATTAGTAAGATGGTGCAAAGATACAAATTAATTGCGAATAATATACAACATGACGCCAAAAAACTGCAAGTGGGACTTTCATCGGATGAAAATCCCACT
Organism: Prevotella sp. UBA2742; assembly: GCA_002353485.1. GTDB lineage: Bacteria > Bacteroidota > Bacteroidia > Bacteroidales > Bacteroidaceae > Prevotella. Next base: position 163,681 of record DEJS01000010.1, on the reverse strand, counting down.
TTACTCGAATGAAACTCCAACTTTCCTCGGACAAGACCTTGCCTCGTTCTAAAAGAAAGGCTTGTTTACTCCAAGACTACGGTTTCTGCGAACGCTCGGTCTACAGGCGATGGTAGTCGATGAGCCCTTCCATAGGACTCTGCAGAATGGTGCCTACGGTGAATCCCTCCGCGCGGGCGGCTTCCTCCAGCTGCGGCTGGTAGGTGGAGGCCATAGAGCCTACGAAGTGGACAGGCAGGTCGGGGCGGCCGTAGGGCACAATGTTGCAGCGGAAGAACTGACGGAAGTTGGTGACCACCAGCTGGCTGACGAGCGGGTCGTCAATATGCTCTGCTATGAACAGCGAGGTGGAAGCCAGGAAGCGGTTAGCCATCGGCTCGCGGTACACCTTATTAATAATATCGGCCTGGGTAAGCTTGCTGTGCTTCAGATACTCGTCGCGTATGCCGGCATACTGAGGATTCTTGAAGATGGCATTCATAAACATACGCCCCAGCACGGCGCCACCGCCCTCGTCGCCAAGGATATAGCCCAGGGCCGGCGTGTTCTGCACTATCTCCTGCCCGTCGTACAGACAGCTGTTGGCACCCGTACCCAGTATGCAGGCCACGCCCTCCGAATGCTGACACAGGGCGCGCGCTGCCGCCATGAGGTCGCTGTGCACCTCGTTCTTCTCGGTGGGAAACACCTCGGCCAGGATACGCTTCATCATGGGCACGTGGGCCGGCGTACAGCCGCTGCCGTAGAAGAACACCTCTATCTGCGACAGCAACGGAGTCTCCAGTGCCCGCGAATTGATGAGCGAGGCACGCGAGAAGGTTGACAACTGCGGCAACAGTTCGTGCGCCAGAATCTGACGGATGTCGTCCGACGTCTGGTGAACGGGGGTAATGCCCTGCGTGCGGAATGTGGCAATGACGTCCCACTGCTCGGGATGGGGCGAGTGAAGGAGTGTCCAGTCGGTCTTTGTGCTGCCACTGTCGGCTATGAGTATCATAATTCTGTTCGTTTTTCCCGCAAAGGTACGAATAAATAACATAAAAGCAAAGGGAAATGAAAATTATTTTGTACCTTTGCGCGCAAAACAAACAAACAGGATGAGACTTTACCTTCTTATCATCGTATTCTGCTGCAGCGTCGTCCAGGCTCACGCCGTGCTGAAAGAGAAGGACCTGAGCCAGACACTTCGCATTCTGCGCACAGAGCTGACGGACTACCACCGCGAACTGCAACAGCGCATGGAGATGGACCAACGGCAGAGCGAACAGGTTCGCGAGCGCCTCGTGTCCATTATGAAACGCTCGAACCAGAACTCACTGATGCTCTACTCGCAGAAGCAGGAGTACGTGTTCGACCTCACCTATGCGTGCCACGAGGCCACCGAGCTGTATCAGGAGTTCACCCGCCAGCGGCTGCCCTTCAAGGTCTTCATGAACAAGGCCGAGAGCGAGATAGCCCGCTACGACTCGCTGATAGTCAGTCTGAAGGCTATGCCCCCCAGCATGCTGGACCGTCAGACCGGCACAGACCGCAGCGTCTGTCTGACCCTGGCCACGAGCATCCGTAACGCGCTGGAAGAGAACCGTGTCACGATGGAGGAGTACATACACATCTACGAACTGACCGAGCAGCGGCTCTCCCGACAGAACGACTATGCCCAGAAGCGCTACAACGACATACAGACCAGCATCTTCAGAAACGGCGGCGAGTCCTACTTCACCATCTTGAAGAACTGGGGCCACCAGTGGCGCCGCATGTCGGAGACCGTGAAAAAGAAATACCAGCCGACCGACAACTCACAGTGGGACAGCCGCTGGATATTCGGCCTGCTCATCAGCGTCATCTTCTATGCCATCATAGCCACCGCCATCAACTTTGCCGCCATACGCTACGTAGTGCCCAAACGGCTGCGCACCGGCGAGTTTATGAAGAAACGCACATGCATCACCATGGCCACCACCACGGTGACCTTCGCCGTCATACTGGGCATCACACTGGCCACCGTCGAGCAGAACTTCTTCATCATGGCCGCCAACCTACTGGTGACCTACGCCTGGCTGCTGGGCGTCATACTCATCTCGCTGCTGCTCAGGGTGAAAGGCAACCAAATAAAGAGCGCGTTCCGCATCTACACACCACTCATGGCAGTGGGATTCCTCGTCATCGCCTTCCGCATCATACTCATTCCCAGCGAGCTGGTGAACATGCTCTTCCCACCCGTGCTGGTGGTGTGCGCACTGTGGCAGTGGAACGTCATCAGCCGCCACAACCGCAACGTGCCACGCTCCGACATGTTCTACACCTACATCTCGCTGACCGTGTTCCTGGCCTCAGTGGCATGCTCGTGGACAGGCTATACACTCATGGCAGTACAACTGCTCATCTGGTGGATCATGCAGCTCACCTGCATACTGACCATCACCTGCCTGATACAGTACCTGAAGCTCTACGGCACCCGGCACGACTTCGAGAACAAACCCGTCACCAAGACCTGGTTCTACGACCTGATGTACCAGGTGGTGCTGCCCTCGCTGGGCGTAGGAAGCGTCATGCTCAGCATCTGGTGGGGCGCCGACGTCTTCAACCTCAGCGACCTCTGCTGGCGCATCTTCAACTACCACTTCATCGACCAGCAGAACTTCAAGGTCAGCATCATCAAGCTCACCATCGTCGTCTGCCTGTGGTTCCTCTTCACCTACCTCAGCAAGACACTGCTCCGGCTCATCCACCTGCACTTTGAAAGCACAGACCCCTCGACGGCCGACAGCCGGACGGCCATGATGAAGAACGTCATCCAGATATTCATCTGGGGCGCATGGACACTGCTCTCACTAAGCATCCTGCACATCAGCGTGACATGGCTGCTGGCCATCACCGGCGGACTGTCAACAGGTATCGGTTTCGCCTCGAAGAACATCATTGAGAACATCTTCTACGGAGCCTCACTCATGACCGGGCGCATCAAGGTGGGAGACTGGATCGAGGTCAACGGCACCATGGGCCGCGTCACCAGCATCAGCTATACCAGCACCGTCATAGAGTCACTATACGGAGAAATCATCACCTTCCAGAACTCGCAGCTCTTCTCCAACAACTACAAGAACCTCACCCGAAACCACGGCTACGTACTGGCAGTGGTAAACTACGGCGTAGCCTACGGCTCCAACCTGCAGCAGGTGACCGAACTCGTCGACACCGCCGTAAACCAGATGAAACACAAGTGGACCGACCGCAAGAAACAAGCCAAGAGCGTCGTTGGCGAGCTGGCCGACTCGGGCATCAACCTGAAGATGTTCATCTGGGCCGAGGCACCCAAGAAAGCCTACGTCATCAGTGACGTGCTGAACTGCATTTACGACACGCTGAACAAGAACGGCATCGAGATACCGTTCCCACAGCAGGACGTACATATAAGGAATTAAAAAAAACACAACGAAAAGTTGGCTGTTATTATAAAAATGCTTACCTTTGCAAGGAGATATGCATAATAGCCCTATAATAAAACAGACATTCATTGCCGGACCGTGCGTAATAGAATCGGCCGAACTGCTCGACACCGTGGCAGCCAAGCTGGTGGAAATCAACAAGAAGCACGGCACCGACATCATATTCAAGGCCTCGTTCGACAAGGCCAACCGAACGTCCTTAGCCTCCTTCCGCGGGCCGGGCATCGACAAAGGGCTACAAATGCTCAACGACGTAAAGCAGAAATACGGGCTACGAGTGCTGACCGACATCCACGAGGCATGGCAGGCCCAACCCGCCGGCGAAGTGGTCGACGTGCTGCAAATCCCAGCCTTCCTCTGCCGGCAGACCGACCTGCTGGTAGCTGCTGCCCATACGGGGCGCATCGTCAACATCAAGAAGGCACAGTTCCTCAGCGGCCTTGACATGCGTTACCCCGTCGAGAAAGCCCGCAGCGCCGGAGCCGCCGACATCTGGCTGACAGAGCGCGGCAACATGATGGGCTACAACAATCTGGTGGTCGACTTCAGGAACATTCCCGACATGCTCGGCATAGTGCCCACCGTCATCATGGACTGCACTCATAGCGTGCAGCGCCCCGGCGGAGCAGACGGCAAGACAGGCGGCGACCGCCGCTACGTGCCCCAGATGGCACTGGCAGCCAAGGCCTTCGGAGCCACAGGATGGTTCTTCGAAGTACACCCCACCCCCGACCAAGGACTCAGCGACGCTGCCAACATGCTGGAACTGGACCGTCTGGAAGCCCTCGTAGAAAAGCTAATACAGAAATGACAACAAGAGAATACGCCATACAATGCATCAAAGACGAGGCACAAGCCGTGCTTGACCTGATACCACAGATGGACTCAGGCTTCGACCGTGCCGTGGAACTCATCATGCAGTGCCACGGCAAGGTTATTGTAACAGGCGTAGGCAAAAGCGGCCACATCGGGGCCAAGATAGCAGCCACGCTGGCCTCCACCGGCACACCCTCGTTCTTCATCAACCCCCTCGACGTATTCCACGGCGACCTGGGCGTGATGTCAAGAGGCGACGTGGTAATAGCCATCTCCAACAGCGGACAGACCGACGAGCTGCTGCGCTTCATACCCATGGTGCTGCACATGCAGATACCCATCATCGCCATGACAGGCAATCCCGCCTCACTACTGGCAAAATACTCCACCTGCCACCTCAGCATCAGCGTCAGGAAAGAAGCCTGTCCGCTGAATCTGGCACCCACCAGCAGCACTACCGCCACACTGGTCATGGGCGACGCCCTGGCAGTGGCACTGATGGAGCGCCGTCACTTCCAGCCACAAGACTTCGCCATGTTCCACCCGGGCGGCGAGCTGGGCAAACGCCTGCTCACTACAGCACAGGACGTCATGCTGACCCACGACCTGCCCCTGCTTACCGAAGAGATGCACCTTGGCCAGGCCATCATCCTTGTCAGCAAAGGCAAGCTGGGGCTGGGCGTTGCCATCAGGGACGGCATCGTCAGCGGCCTCATCACCGACGGCGACATACGCCGTGCCATGGAGCGCTGGCAAGCCGAGTTCTTCAACCGTACCGTGGCCGACATTATGACCCGGCAGCCCAAGACCGTCTCCCTACAGACCAAGATATCAGAGATACAACATATAATGAACCAAAACAAAATACACAACGTACTCGTCGTCGACACCGAGAATCACCTGCTCGGCATCGTTGACCGCTACGCCTGCGTACTATAAACAACAGAAGACTATGAATAAGCTAAAGAAGATACTTTTAGTCCTCATGCTTGCCCTGCCACTGGCAGCAGCAGGCGTCTACCTGTTCAAGACTCTCGATGCACGCAACGGACTCATCAGCAGCCAGATAAACTGCATACTGAAAGACCAGCGCGGCTACGTATGGTTTGGCACTCCAGCAGGGTTGTACCGCTTCGACGGCTACACCTTCAAGAACTTCCAGGCCAACTCACAGGACGGCTCGTCACTGCCCGACAGCTACATACTCAGCATTCAAGAGATGCTCGACGGCAATCTGTGGATAGAGACCACCGCAGGCTTCTGCATCTATCATCCGCAGAGCGAGAGCTTCGAACGCGACCTCAAGCAGGTGTACGCCAGCATGGGCATCGTAGGCCGTCCCAACGTCGTCTACGTCGACCAGCACAAGAACTTCTGGGCCTCCATACCCAACAAAGGAGTCATTGCCTACAACATGCAGCAGCAGACCGACTACGAGTTCTCCTACACCAACGATGCCCACGGCATACCTCAGGGTAACATCGTATCCATTGGCGAATGCCGTGACGGCGTCATCCTCGTCTACGAAGACGGCCGCCTGGTATGCTGCGACATCATGCACCAGCAGCACACCGTATGGCAGAGCAACCACATTGCCGACAACCACCTGCGCACCAGCAAGTCACTCAAGGTCTTTGCCGACCAGGCCGACAACGTATGGCTCTACGGCCAAGGCACGCTCATGGTCTACAACAAGAATGCCGACACCTGGAACACCAGCATCGGCGACCGTCTCGGCCTTACCGGCATTGCCGTAGACCACAGTGTCAACGGCATGGCGGGCGACAGCCGCGGCAACATCTGGATAGGTACTGACCGTGCCGGCCTCATCCGCACCCACGTCAACAACCACGAGATGGAGGAGGTAGAGCCCCGAAGCATCAATGACCACCGGGTCAACGACTCCCACATCAGCATACAAAGCCTCTACGTAGACGACACCGACCTGCTGTGGGTAGGTACCGAGAAGTCCGGCGTAGCTTATTACGGCGACAACATCTACAAGTTCTCCACCAACATGCTGGGCGACGTCACCGCCATAGCCCAGACCAACGACAGCACCATCTGGTACGGAACCGGCTCCAAGGGCGTTGTCGGCTACAGCGGCACGCTGGCCAGCAACAAGGTGTCGTGCATGGCTACTACCCCCGACGGCAGTCTCTGGGTAGGTTCCAAGCAGAACGGTCTGACGCGCATCCAGAACGGCGTAGGCAAAATCTACTCCATGGCCCGCGACAGTTCGCTGACACTTATCGACGACCACATCAATGCACTCTGCAGCGATAAGTCAGGCAACCTGTGGATAGCCACCAGCGGCGGACTGCAGGTGTACAATCCAAAGATGAACACCTTCTCCTCTTACACCCGCGAGAACGGCATGCTCAACACCAACAGCATCACCGCCCTCTGCTACGGTAAGAACAACAACATGCTCATCGGTACCTCTGAAGGACTCATCGTGCTCAACCTCTCCACCCGCGAGAAGAAGGTGCTGACGGGAAACTCCACCAACATAAAGCCCTTCACCAACAACTACATCACCCAAGTCTACGAAGACTCGCGCGGACTCATCTGGGTGGGTACCCGCGAAGGCATCAACATACTGAACCTGGAGACCGACGAGCTCAACCAGCTCACCGAGAAGGACGGACTGTGCAACAACTCCATCTGCGGTATTGCCGAAGACAAGAACCACAACATCTGGGTCTCCACCAGCAACGGCATCAGCCGTATCGTCATACAGCGTAACTACGAGGACGGCACCTTCAACTACGGACTCTACAACTATAGCGTCTACGACGGTCTGCAGAGCAACGAGTTCAACATGGGCGCCATCACGACACGCCACGACGGCGTAGTGCTCTTCGGTGGTCTGTACGGCGTCAACTGGGTGCGTCAGGGCGGACGCAACGACGAAGACGCACTGCCCCGCGTCATGCTGACACAGCTCTTTGTCGGCGAGGAGGAAATCAAGACCGGCCACGAATACGAAGGCCGCGTCCTGCTGGCACAGGCCCTCAACGAGAGCAGCAAGCTGGTACTTGCCAACTCACAGAACAGCTTCACCATCAAGTTCGCCGCCGGCAACTACAACCAGGGCGAGCGCCTGCAATTCATGTACTGGATGGAAGGCCTGCACAACGACTGGCGCAACGGCGACGCACTGCTCCATGGCGTACGTTTCGAAGACCTCAGCAGTGGCACCTATACCCTGCACGTCAAGGCCGTCAGTGCCGACGGAGCACTCAGCAATCAGGAGCGTACCCTTGAAATCACCATCGAGCGCCCCTGGTGGATATCCTGGTGGATGCTCACCGTCTACGTCATTATCGCCATCGTCGTGCTGCTCATCTGGCGCTATGGCTACAAGAAGCTCAAGAAGATGTGGGCCGGAAAGCGTACCGTCATCGACGAGCTGAAGCGCCAGCGCGAGGAAATAAAGAACACCAGCGACGACCTGCGCCAGCCCATGGCCCGCATGACGTCCATCATTGGCAACCTGGCCATGACGGCCAACAACGCCGAAAGCCAGGAACAGCTCAACTCACTGCATTTCCAGCTGCTGCAGGTCATCACCCGCATATCTGAGATGCAGTCCACACTCGAAAACCCCGAGAAGAAAGCCGAGTCCAGCGCCAAGGACAAGATGGAGCTCAACGACCACGGCGAGGTAGCCCTTATTTCCGACCCCTCCGTCAAGGAACTCACCGCCGACATCAAGCCACTGCGCTTCGACACCAACCAGAAGAAGTTCGTGGTCATCTTCATCGACAGCAGCCACGAGTTCCTTACCTTCATGCGTGCTCACCTGCATGAGGTCTACGACTTCCACGCCTACGACAACATCAAGAGCGCCCTTCCCGACATAGAAATGCTCAACGCCGACCTGGTGGTGTGCAAACAGGACATGGACTACATGAGCGGCAGTGAACTGTGCAACCAGTTCAAGAAAGACCCGCGCCGCAGCAAGACCAAGTTCGTGCTGCTCACCGATGGCGTGCTTTCCCAGCAGGACATGGTAGACCAGAACATTACGCTGGCTGCCGACGACTACCTGGCCAAGCCCTTCAACATACAGGAGGCCGTCATGCGCTTCAACAAGCTCATGGGCCTTGGCCCCATCGAGGTGGAGTACAACACCATCGAAGGTCGCGAGACGCGCCGTCTGGAAGGCCGCAACGCCAGTATGACTACTGCATCGTTCAACTACGATGAGGTGCAGGGCATACAGGAAGACAAGGCCCTCGAGAGCAAGAGCAGCACCGAGCAGGCTCCCCACGAAGTGGAAGCCCAGGCCGCTGCCGCCGAGCAGGAACCCCCGCTGAGCAAGGGCATGATGCTGATGAAGCAATACTACAACGACCAGACCATTGGCGACTACTCCATGAGCAACGCCATGGACCAGCAGCTCATGCGCAACGTCGAACAGTTCGTACTTCAGAACATGAGCCGTGGCCAGATCAGTCTCGACGAGATGGCCTCCGCCATGGGCATGGGTCGCGTTCCGTTCTACCACAAGATACGCGCCCTGACAGCCAAGACACCGGCCGAAATCGTGCGCGACCTCCGTCTGAAGCATGCCTGCACCCTGCTGGTCAACACCAACCTCAACATGAGCGAGCTGGCCATCAACGTAGGCTTTATGACCGCCGAGAACTTTGCGGCCATCTTCAAGGAGAAGTTCGGCATGACCCCGTTGGAGTACCGCGTTAAGTACAAGAGATAAGCCACCAGCATGTTACGACGCTTTCTCTTGCTCTGCCTTAGCTGCTGTCTCTCATGGCAGCTATGGGCACACACCAGCGACTCACTGATAGTCCAGACCCTCCGTCAGAACGGCATACGTTTCTCTTACGACAACAGCGTGACCCTGCTCATGTCGGGACAACAAAAGTTCGACGACATGTTCAAGGCCATCCGTCAGGCACGCAGCAGCATACATCTGGAGTACTTCAACTTCCGCAACGACTCCATTGCCTCGCTGCTCTTCGACCTGCTGCGCGAGAAGCGTCGCGAGGGCGTCGAGGTGCGCGCCATGTTCGACGGCTTCGGCAACGACAGCAACAACCAGCCGCTGAAGAAGTACCACCTCAAGGCCCTGCGCGCCGACAGCATCGACATCGTGGAGTATTCGCCCATACGTTTCCCGTGGGTCAACCATATCTTCGGGCGCGACCACCGCAAAATCGTCGTCATCGACGGACGCATAGCCTACACTGGCGGCATGAACGTCGCTGACTATTACATCAAAGGCACCGAGCAGGTCGGCCAGTGGCGTGACATGCACTGCCGCATCGAGGGCGACGCCGTCAACCAGCTACAGGCCATCTTCCTACGCATCTGGAACCGCACCACAGGACAGAACGTACACGGCATGAAGTATTACCGCGGCGGCACCCTTACGGAATTCCACGGTCTGAAGCCCGACACCACCTATACCGCGGGCCGCAAAATGGTCGGCATCATTAACCGTGAGCCCTACGTCACGCCCAAGATTATGCGCACCTTCTACATCAGTGCCATCGAACAGGCTCAGGACAGCATCCACATCATCAACCCCTACTTCACGCTCATCCCCAAGCTCACGCGCGCCCTCACCCGCGCCATACGCCGCGGCGTGAAGGTCGAAATCATGCTGTCCTCCAAGAGCGACATCCCCCTTACCCCCGACTGCGCCCTCTACCAGGCCCGCAAGCTCCAGAAGCGCGGCGCCAAGGTATGGCTTTACAAGCCCGGTTTCCACCACTCAAAGATTATGATGATTGACGGTCGCTACTGTACCGTGGGCAGCACCAACCTCGATGCCCGCAGCCTGAAGTGCGACTTCGAGGAGAACGCCGTCATCGTTGACCCTGCCACCACCCGCGAACTCGACGACATGTTCTGGCGCGACAAGCAACAGTCGTTCCTCCTTACCGACCAGTCGTGGGATGAGTTCCGCTCGGGCTGGCAGAAGTTCCTCGGCTGGTTCGCCCACCTGCTGCAGCCCTTCCTTTAGCTTAGCACCAGCCCCTGCATCAGTTTGATGTCAATATCGCCGATGCCAAAATGACGCAGGAGGTCCAATTCCTTAAAGCTAAAGTCGTCTGCGTCCATCTTTTCCTCCTCCATATAGTTCTGGAAGCTCTTTGCCGCTTCCTGTCGGCGTCCCTGCAGCCACAGACAGTAGCCGTGGTACAGCATGTCCTCGCTGGTGGTGCCCGCGTCAGCGAGAATCTGTCCGTACAGCCGTTCTGCCTGCTCCAGCTTGCCGTCGCACGTCAGGGTCCATGCCAGCGTGCGGTTCACCTGCACGTTGTCGGGCTGTTCATAGTTCAGCTGGAACAACACCTGCTGGGCGCTCTCATAGTCCTTCATGGCCAGCAGGCATACGGCCTTGTTCAGCATGTAAAGCGTATTGCCCGGACGTAGCATCAGCAAATGCTCATAGTCGTCCAGGGCCTGCTCTAAGTCGTTGCGTCCGAACATGACGCGTGCATGTCCGCGCAGTGCCCGTTCGTTGTCGGGCTCCAGCGCAAGGGCGGCGTCATAGTCCTTCTTCCACAGGCAGTACTGCACATCACGCATGTCGTCGGCAAAGCTGTCCAGCAGCTGTTCTGCAGCACGCCTGAAGCCCCGCTTCAAGAGCACGGGTACCACGGCACGTTTCTGCTCCTCCACCGGTGTGCCGCTAAAGAGCTGCGAGCTGAAGAACAGACACATGCCCAGTTCGTTCTCTACAGCATCGAACGGGTTGCACAGCGCCGCCCTGTTGGGAAAGAGCTTGAAAAAGCGGTACAGGTCCATCAGGTACACACGCCTGACGTAGGCCGGCTGCCGCTGGTCAGACTGTTCTATGGCGTCCAGCTGCGCCTCCCCCTGCTGCATCATCTTGCGCACGCTCTCCGGCAGCTTGTCCACCACCTGCTGCATGACCATGACCAGCGAGTACTTGTCGCTGTTGCAGAACGGTCCCTTCTCCAGCAGCGTGCATAGCGTACTGTTGTCTTCCAGGCGTTCCATATAACTTGCAATATCGGGATGCTGCAGGTAGAAGGGCACCAGCCAGTTGCTCATGTCGTAGAAGAAGGGGAAACGCTTCATCTGCGAGAAGCCGCCGAAGTATATGTCAGCCCCCTGGCGCTGCATGTCTATCATACGCTGGAACGAGGCCTCCAGCTTCTCCATACGCTGCTCGGCGGCATCGGGGTGCAGCACGTCCTCCAGCGCGTCGTCCTCGGCCTCCTCTATGCCGTCAGGAGTAATACGGAACTGGCTGTTCGACATGATGTCGGGCATTATCTCTTCCCTGATGGTCGATGTATCCTTCTCAGCGTCCATGGTGTATATCAGCTGCATCTGCAGCTCGGTCAGTTCACGGCAGGTACGCTTCGACTGCAACAGCCTGCCCACCAGTTCGCGCTGCTCGGGATAGACGCTCAGGAAGTCGTCGTCGATGCCCATCACCCATCCTACCAGTGCGCGCTGCCTCACCTCCTCGTCCTGCGACTGCTGATAGATGTTAGTCAGCAGGCGGAACTTCACCCAGTCGAACCTGTTCATCAGCGACAGCGTGATGCCTGTAACCATCAGCTGCTGGTCTATGCTGTCAATGGTCGGCGAGAGCAGCATGTCCTGCATGGCCTCGCCCACCCCGTCGGTCCATATACGCGACGTGACGATGTAGTTGAACAGAGCATTCATCTGCTGGCGGTGGCGCTGATGCAGGTCCAGGCTCTTCTGCCTGCGCTGCGCCTCGGGCTCCAGCTCCAGCATGGCCACGTCGGCCACAAACGACTCCATCTCCCGTCTGATGGCCGACAGCGACCACTGCGACCCCGCCGCACGTACCTGCCGCGACAGGTTCTGCAGGTACGACGACGACTGCTGGTGGCGGTGTATGGCCATATTGGCGCACAGCACGTACGTACGCTGCAGCAGTCGCTGATACTGTTCCAGCAGTTGCGGGTCGTTGACACCCTTTGCCCAGTAGTCTTCCATCAGCCGGTACTCGTCCTTCAGCACCTCCAGCCGCTCCTGCGTCTGCGGGTTAGGCCACGAGGCCAGATACGCTACGGCCTCCATGATAGCCAGTCCGGCATTTCCCTCTATGAGCTGTTCGAAAACGCGCCGCAGCGCTATGTCTGTCGTTCCCATCGTCTTTTTACTTTCCTTTCGTCTTAAGCCATTTCTCGGCCATTTCCACCTCCTTCTGGCGCGGCCCCACGGCGTGCTCGTAGCGCACACGGTCTGGCAACGAGTCTATGAGATTGCCCTTCACCTTGCACCGTCGCACAATAAGATTGCGGTAGTAGCGCACCCCATACTTATTAATCGAGTCGCAGGCCTGGTCCCACGCCTTCACCAGCAACGCCAGCTGCTGGCTGCGCTCCGGATGCTCCATCTCCTTCTCGCGGAATACCACTACGCCAAGCCTAAGATCCTCCTTCTGCGTGTCGTACACCACGGCATTCTTCAGCGTGCGCGCCGCCGTAGCCCACGGCTCGGGCATCCACAGGGCGTCCATCTCGTTGTTCTGCAGCATCAGCAGCCGTATGCTGACATCGTTTATCTGCACCTTGAACACGCGGTCGCGGTCCAGCTTCACCGAGTCTACCACGCGGTCCGTCAGCATGTCGGTGGCCGAGAACCGCGTCATGGCCACCATCTTGTCGTCCAGCTGCTTCAGCTGACGGACACGGGCGTTACGATTTGTCACCAGCTGCCAGTGGCCGTTGGTAGCGGTCATGTAGCGCAACTTCAGCCCCTGGCGCTCCATCAGCTTGGCACGCACCAGGTCGCTCACTGCACCCTCCACGCGACCGCGCTGCAACGCCGTGTCGCAGTCCATCTGTGCCATAAACTGTTTCAGCCGCACCCCGCCGCGCAGCGTGTCCAGCAGCTCATAGTGCTCGGCCACGTAGAAAGGCAGACAGTCCAGCGTGGGCATCACCGCCACCTTCAGCGCCGCAGAGTCACGGCGCGCCGCGGCTCGACGCTGCTCACGCGACAGGCGCTTCGTCTCTTCGTACGACTGTCCGCAAGCCGATAACAGCAGCAGACAGCCTAAAAACATCATCCAATTCTTCATTTTCGTTGCAAAGGTACAAAAATTCCACCAACTCTTACCACATAAGTCTAAACTTTTTTGTACCTTTGCACTTGTTATGGCAAAAGACAAGACCATGTACGTCTGCTCCAACTGCGGACAGGAGTCAGCTAAGTGGATAGGCAAGTGCCCGGCCTGCGGACAGTGGAACACGTTTAAGGAAATCAAGGTGGCCGCCTCGTCGGTCAAGGCCGCCGATGCGCGCCACACGCTGGGCCGCGGTGCCACGTCGCAGACGCTGGCCGCCGGCACGGGGCGCGTGCTCCGGCTGCGCGACATCGCCTCACACGACGACCCGCGCATCGACATGCACGACCAGGAGCTGAACCGTGTCCTGGGCGGCGGGCTGGTGCCCGGCAGCATCGTACTGCTGGGCGGCGAACCCGGCATAGGCAAGTCCACGCTGTCGTTGCAGACCATGCTGGCACTGACCGACAAGCGCGTGCTCTACGTCAGCGGCGAGGAGAGTGCCCACCAGCTCAAGATGCGCGCCCAGCGCCTCTCCGCCTCCCATGTTTCTGCCGACGCCACTGCTTCCACAACGGCGGACGATGCCGTCGCCGACAACTTCCTCATTCTTTGTTCCAACTCCCTCGAGGAAGTCTTCGAGCATGCCAAGGACGTGCAGCCCGACCTGCTCGTCATCGACTCTATACAGACCATAGCCACCGAGGACGTAGAGTCCAGCCCCGGCTCCATAGCCCAGGTGCGCGAGTGTGCCTCCGCCCTGCTGCGCTTCGCCAAGACCAGCGGCGTGCCCGTCATACTGATAGGCCACATCACCAAGGAAGGCACCCTGGCCGGACCGAAGATACTGGAACACATTGTCGACACCGTCATCCAGTTCGAGGGCGACCAGCACTATATGTACCGCATACTGCGAAGCATCAAGAACCGTTTCGGCTCTACCTCCGAGCTGGGCATCTACGAGATGCAGCAAACGGGCTTGCGACAGGTGTCGAACCCCTCTGAGCTGCTGCTCACCGAGGAACACGAGGGGCTCTCAGGGGTGGCCATCAGCTCGGCTATCGAGGGCGTACGTCCCTTCCTTGTCGAGACACAGGCCCTCGTCTCGTCGGCTGCCTACGGCACCCCGCAGCGCTCAGCCACCGGTTTCGACCAGCGCCGTCTGAACATGCTGCTGGCCGTGCTGGAAAAGCGCGTCGGCTTCAAGCTGATGCAGAAAGACGTCTTCCTCAACATCGCCGGCGGTCTGCGCGTCACCGACATGGCCATGGACCTCTCAGTCATTGCCGCCGTACTCTCGTCGAATGTCGATACGCCCATTGACGACGGCTGGTGCATGTGCGGCGAGGTAGGCCTCAGTGGCGAGGTGCGCCCCGTGGCGCGCATCGAACAGCGTATTACGGAAGCCGAAAAGCTGGGCTTCCAGCACATCATCATACCCAAGTATAACCTGTCAGGACTTGACCGCAGGAAATTCCACATCGAGCTGGTGCCCGTCCGCAAGGTAGAAGAGGCCCTCCGCGCCTTGTTCGGATAAGACAGAATAACACTTAAAGACAGAATAACATAATAACACCTAAAGACAGAATAACAAAATAAAGACAGAGTAACATAATAACATACTAAAAGACAGAATAACAGAATAACAAAATAAAGACAGAGTAACATAATAACATACTAAAAGACAGAATAGCATAATAACAAATCGGGGATAGTAATGATACCGCCTGGGTATCAATTACTGAGAATATGTTATTATGTTATTCTGTCTTTAAACTATTATCCTGTCTATAAATCGTACTCCGTGGGGTCGTCAATGCCAGCCTCACGGAAAGCCTCGCGACGCTCCACGCACGTGCCGCACTTGCCGCAATGTCTGGAGCCGCCCTTGTAGCACGACCACGTCTTCCCGTAGTCCACGCCCAGCAGCTTGCCTCGGCGCGCTATGTCGGCTTTTGTGATGTTGGTATAGGGCGAGCGCAGACCCACGCTGACAAAGGTGCCCGCCTGGGCCGCCCGGTCGAAGGCATCGACAAAGCGTGGCGTACAGTCAGGATAGATGGTGTGGTCGCCCCCATGGTTGGCCATCATCACATAGCGTAGCCCTTCCGACTCGGCAATGCCCACGGCTATGGACAGCATGATGCCGTTGCGGAAGGGCACCACCGTCGACCGCATGTTCTCGTCGGCATAGTGTCCCTCGGGAATCTCCTCGCCTCCCTCCAGCAGCGAACTCTTGAAGTAGCGCGTCATGAAATCGAGCGGTATCACAACATGACGGATGCCCAGCTGCTGGCAATGCCAGCGGGCAAAGGGAATTTCGCGGGCGTTATGCTTCGACCCGTAGTCGAACGACAAGGCCAGGGCTATGCGCTCCTGCTCGTCATAAAGAAGCGTAGTGGAGTCCACCCCGCCACTCAGTATCAGTACAGTGTCTCTTTCCATGACTGCAAAGGTACGAAGAAGTGGGCACACCACAAAGAGAAAAGCCTTTTTTTAAGTCTTTCCTTGCTCAACTCGCAAATTATTCGTACCTTTGCGCCGTTTTTTTTTTCAGATATACATTATGTACAAACCATTGTTTAACCAGCGCAAGGCCCTCCGCTTCCGCCACTTTACGCGGAAGGGGTACGCCCTGTTTGCCTGTCTGGGACGCGTGGTCACCATCGGTGTGCTAAGCGTAGCGACATTAAAGTCTGCTGCCAGCACCACTGCCGACGACGTGACCGTGGCCGCTCATTCAGTGGCCGGCACCGCTCTGTCAGACGACGACGGCACTCAGAAGGAGGCGACACTCGACGAAGTCGAGGTGACGGGCTCGCGCGCACCGCTTGCCTTGGGGCAAGCCGCGAGAATGGTAACTGTACTGACACGCCAAGACATTCAGGCGGCGCCAGTACAAAGTATTAACGATTTGCTGAAGATGGTCGTGGGCGTCGACGTACGCCAGCGAGGCCCCTTGGGTGCCCAGACGGACATCGGCATCCGGGGCAGCACGAGCGAGCAGATTACGATTCTGCTGAACGGCATCAACATCTGCGATGCACAGACGGGCCACAACGCCTTCGACCTGCCGTGCGACGTGAGCGACATCGTGCGCATTGAGGTGCTGGAGGGACCCGCCGGACGCGTCTATGGCACCTCGTCGATGGTGGGCGCCGTGAACATCGTGACCGCGCCACACCCTGACACGGCCGAAGGGCGGAAGCAAGGCGCCATGCTGCGCATGGAGGGCGGCTCGTTCGGCATGCTGTCGGCAGCAGCACGCGGCGCGCTGTCAGGCCACAGCCTCAGCGCTGGCTACACGCGCAGCGACGGCTACAGCCGTGCCTCGAGCGGGGCACTGAACAGCGACTACAGTGCGGGCAAGGTGTTCTACCAGGGAGGCTTCGCTGCCGACCGGCTGCAGCTGGCGTGGCAGACAGGGCTCTCGGCAAGGGGCTTCGGCTCGAACACCTTCTACAGTGCCAAGTTCGACGAACAGTACGAGGCCACCACCAAGCTCTTTGCGGCCCTGCGGGGCGAGCTGGTGGCAGGAGGGCTGCACGTAAGACCCTCGCTCTACTGGAGCCGCGGCTACGACCGCTTCGAGCTCATACGTGGTACGCAGGACAAGGTGCCCTTCAACTACCACCGCACAGACGTCTTTGGCGTAGGGCTGAACAGCTGGTTCGACTGGCTGCTGGGACGCACGGCACTGGGCGCCGAGGTGCGCAACGAGGACATCGTGAGCACCAACCTGGGCGAGCCGCTGGCCGAGACCTTCAGCCACTACAAGGTGGGGCTGAACCGCACCAACCTGTCGCTGCACCTGGAGCATAACATACTGCTGCAGCGCTTCACCCTGTCGGCAGGACTCATTGCCGTGAAGAACACCTGGAACCAGATGCCCCTTACCGTCTATCCCGGCGTGGACGCCAGCTACCGGCTGGGCGAAGACTGGAAGGTGTATGCCTCCTACAACAGCTCGCTGCGCATGCCGTCGTTCACCGAGCTGTACTACAGCGTAGGTGGACACAAGGCCGACAAATACCTGAAGCCCGAGGAGCTGCAGGCCGTAGAGGGCGGCGTGAAGTATGGCGGCCGGTGGCTGACGGCCAAGGCCAGCGTGTTCCACCACTACCAGCGCAACACGATAGACTGGGTGATGGACACGCGCCAGACCGACGCCGTATGGCAGAGCGTCAACCTCACGAAGGTGAACACCACCGGTGTGGAAGTGTCAGCCAACTGTCAACTGTCAACTGTCAACTGTCAACTATCCTACTGCTACCTGCACCAGGACAAGGACGTGGACCAGCACCTGCAGTCGCGCTACTCGCTGGAGTACCTGCGCCACAAGGTGACGGCCCAGCTGCACATGCCGCTGACCACGGCACTGGACCTGACACTGTATTACCGGTGGCACGACCGCATGGGGTCGTACACCGACACACAGGGACAGGTACAGTCGTACCACCCCTACTCCGTCGTAGACGCAAGGCTCGGCTGGAACGCCGACGCCTACTCGCTGTACGTAGAGGCCAACAACCTGACGGCACACCGCTACGTAGACTACGGCAACGTGCCCCAGCCGGGACTCTGGCTCAAGGTGGGAGCCAAGTACTACATCGACCTGTTTTAGGCTTTCGGGCGGGCAAAGACAAAGAAAAAAGGGTTTTCCCTTTGCAGTTTGCCCGCCTTTTAGTACCTTTGCAGGCAATTTGTAAGACAAAAGAAAGAAACATGACACAAACGATTCAAAAGACTCTAAGAGACTCGGCAGCCATGCGATGGACTGCCCTGCTGCTGTTGGCACTGGCCATGTTCTGCAGCTACATCTTCATGGACATCCTCTCCCCCATCAAGGACCTGATGCAGGAGACGCGCGGATGGGACTCGACGGCCTTCGGTACCATGCAGGGCGCCGAGGTATTCCTCAACGTGTTCGCCTTCTTCCTCATCTTTGCCGGCATCATTCTCGACAAGATGGGCGTGCGCTTCACCATGCTGCTCTCCACGGCAGTCATGCTGGTGGGTGCCTGCATCAAGTGGTATGCCGTAAGCGAGGCATTCGCAGGCAGCTCGCTGGAGCTGTGGTTTACCGAACACCTGAACTACATCCCGCTGTTCGACGAGCTGGGCGTCAGCCCCTTCTACGAGGGCATGCCGGCCTCGGCCAAGTGCGCCGCCAGCGGATTCATGGTCTTCGGCTGCGGCTGCGAGATGGCAGGCATCACCGTCTCACGCGGTATCGTGAAATGGTTTAAGGGCCGCGAAATGGCACTGGCCATGGGCTCGGAGATGGCACTGGCGCGCCTGGGCGTAGCCACCTGCATGATCTTCTCGCCCTTCTTTGCCCGTCTGGGCGGCCAGGTCAGCGTCAGCCGCTCGGTAGCCTTCGGCGTCGTGCTGATGTGCATCGCCGTAATGATGACCGTCGTCTACTTCTTCATGGACCAGAAACTGGACGCACAGACCGGCGAGGCCGAAGAGAAGGACGACCCGTTCAAGGTATCAGACATCGGCAAGATACTCACCGACTCGGGCTTCTGGCTCGTCGCCCTGCTCTGTGTGCTCTACTACTCGGCCATCTTCCCCTTCCAGAAGTATGCCGTCAACATGCTGCAGTGCAACCTGACGCTGACAGCCCCCGAAGCAGGTTCCTTCTGGGCTGCCGAGAGCGTCACCATCTGGCAGTACGTCATCATGCTCGTCGTAGCCGCCGCAGGCTTCGCATCAAACTTCCAGAAGAAGAGCGCCAGCCGCTTCGCCCTGCTGGCCGTCAGCATAGTCGCACTGATAACCTATTGCTACATGGGCTACATGCGACAGACCGCAGAGTCCATCTTCGCCGTATTCCCCCTGCTGGCCGTGCTCATCACGCCCATTCTGGGCAGCTACCTCGACCACCACGGCAAGGCCGTCTCGATGCTTATCCTGGGTTCGCTGCTGCTCATTGGCTGTCACCTCACCTTTGCCTTCATACTGCCCCTGTTCAAAGGCGCTGCCGTAGGCGGCATCATCGTGGCCTACACCACCATACTGGTGCTCGGAGCATCCTTCTCACTGGTGCCCGCCTCGCTGTGGCCTAGCGTGCCGAAGCTCGTCGACGCAAAGGTCATCGGCTCCGCATACGCACTCATCTTCTGGATTCAGAACATCGGTCTGTGGCTCTTTCCTCTGCTCATTGGCAAGGTGCTCGACGCCACCAACCCCGAGGGCACACCGGCCACCGAGCTGAACTACACAGCACCGCTCATCATGCTGGCCTGCCTGGGCGTAGCAGCACTCGTACTGGGCTTTGTGCTGAAGGTGGTCGACAAGAAGAAGGGCATCGGCCTCGAACTTCCCAACATCAAATAGCCGCGCAACCACAACAAAGAGCATAGCATTCCAATCCACGGCAGGGGGACACAGTTACAAATCGTAACCGGGTCCCCCCGCCGTTTTCTTCAGTTTCACCTCCCGTCCTCCTCCAGTTCCCCTCCAGTATTTGTTCAGTCATTCACTGNNGGACATGAAGCGGACATGAACGGGAGCGGAAACAAGTAAAAAATGTACATGCCAAACGATGACGCCGTCACCACTGCAGGCGGACGACGAGGGGCAGGTGGTCGCTGAATCCGCGCTGGTACTGAAAGCCGCTATAGGTACGGAGGGGTTTCTTCCCTCCGTATTTCTTGTCGTCTTCCAACAGGAAGGGAGCATCGTTGATGCAGGCCTGCCTGACGGCAGGCAGCAGGCTCGTGGAGACAAGCACATGGTCGATGCTCTCCCAGCGGCCCTGATAGCGGTAGGTGCCTTCGGCACGGCCATGGGCCGAAGGGGCACGGGCTGTGACGTTGTGAAGCCCCTGCCGGCCCAGGAACTGCAAGGAGGGGCTGTCGGCGTAGTCGTTGAAGTCGCCGCAGACGATGATGCGTGCGTCGGCAGGCAGCAGACGGACCTGTTCGACGAGCCGCTGCATGACCTGCAGACGGAAAGGCCGGGTGGCCTTTTCGCCACCGAAACGGCTGGGAGCGTGCACCACGAAGACATGCAGCAGCACGCTGTCGCGGGTCATGCCCTGGACGTAGAGAATGTCGCGCGTAGGACGCATGCCTTCTAACGGTTCTACCCGCAGCATGTCGTAGCACACGGGCTGGAAGGTGGCGGGCTGGTAGAGCAACGCCACGTCGATGCCGCGGAGGTCGGGCGACTGGGTCATCAGGTACTGGTAGCCGGCCTTTCTCAACAGCGAACGGCGCGTCAGGTAGTGCAGGCACGAGTCGTTCTCGACTTCGACCAGTGCCACCAGGTCGGGCAGGGCGTCGTCCTGACACGACATGATGACCTGTCCCAGGCTGTTCACCTTACGCCAGAAGCGCGACGGCGTCCAATGACGAGGGGAAGCAGGCAACCACTCGGTGTCCTGCTTCCCCTCATCGTGCCGGCAGTCAAAGAGATTCTCGCAGTTCAGCTCGACGAGCGTCAGCCACGAGGCCAGCAATAGTGTCAGCATACGCGCTCCAGACGCTTCATCATGGCGAACATGAAGACGGCGGCTACCAGACAGACGCCCATGAAGACGCTCCAGCAAAGCCACAGGGGCACGGCGCCCCAGAGCAGACCGCCCACGACGACGAGCTGGTTGCCGATGGCGGTGGCCACGAACCAGCCGCCCATCATCATTCCCTTATACTTGGGGGGGGCGACCTTCGAGACGAAGGAGATACCCATGGGCGAGAGCAACAGCTCGCCGAAGGTCAGTACGAGATAGACGCCGATGAGCAGGTTGGGAGTGACATCGGCCATATGGACGGCTGTGGGATTGCCGTCAGGCCCAATCTCGGATGTAGGCATAGGCAGCCCGAGCGAGCCAAAGGCCATCAGGGCGTAGGCCACGGCGGCTACAATCATGCCGTAGGCTATCTTACGTGGTGCCGAGGGCTCCTTGCCTTTGGCTGCCAGCGACCCGAAGATGGCCATTGACACGGGGGTCAGCGCCACCACATAGAAGGGATTAAACTGCTGGAAGATGGGGGCCGAGACCTTGATGGTGCCGTCAGCATCGTAGGACAGGCAGAGGAAGCACAGCGCCAGCGCAATGACGAGGGCTGAGATGGCTTTGCCCTTGCCCGTCTTCGACTGGAAGAGCGAGAAGAGGGCATAGACGATGAAGATGACGGCCACGAGGTTCCACACGTTGAAGCACATGGCCTGCAGGCCCTGGGCTGACTGGGCGGTGAACTCGTCGGCGAAATAGGTCAGCGAGAGTCCGTTCTGGTGGAAGGCCATCCAGAAGAAGATGACCACGGCGAAGACGAGGCACAGGGCCACGATGCGCTGTTTGGTCTCTTCCTTCGACAGCTCGGGAGCCTCGGCAGCTGCTGCCGAGGCATTGCCGCTGGCAGAGCTTCCGCCGGCCTCCTTGCCCTTTTGACCTTCTACATGACGGAAGGTGGACCGGAAGGCATAGTAGATGGCGATGGAGAGGATGAGCGAGGCACAGGCTACGGCAAACGAGAAGTGGTAGGCATCGTTGCTGGAGTAGCCCAGCGACTGTTCGGCCCACTCCTTGATCTTGATGGCGGCGGTAGGTGCGAAGAGGGCACCAATGTTGATGGCCATGTAGAAGATGGAGAAACCGGCATCGCGCTTGTCCTTGTACTGCGGGTCGTTGTAGAGGTCGCCCACCATCACCTGGAGGTTGCCCTTGAAGAGTCCCGTACCGAAGCCGATAAGCAGCAGGGCAGCCAGCATAACCACCAGTGCCACGCTGTCGCCACCCAGGGGGACGCTCAGTAGCACGTAGCCGGCAAACATGATGAGGATGCCGGTAGTGACCATGCGGCCGAAGCCGAACTTGTCGGCCAGCATGCCGCCGAACAGGGGGAAGAAATACACAAACATGAGGAACGCACTATAGATGGTGCCTGCCAGGGCGGGCGACAGTCCATAGTTGGCTCTCAGAAACAGGGCGAAGACGGCCAGCATGGTGTAGTAGCCGAAGCGTTCGCCAGTGTTGGCCAGTGCCAACGCAAATAGTCCTTTCGGTTGTCCTTCGAACATAATTATTGAGTTTAGAGTTTATTGCCTGTATCGGGATGCTTACTACTTTATCTTGTCGTTCTTGGTGCGGATGACGTCGTAGAGGTAGCTCAGCTTTATAATGATGGCGCCGTGGTTCGACTTGCCGAAGTAGTCCTGCTTCGTATTGCCGTAGATGTTGCCCAGCCCGAAGTAGTAGCGACCCTCCAGCAGGAAGTGTCCTATCTTGGGCCACGAGAACTCTATGCCGGCGCCGCCCACGATACCGTAGTCCAGCTTTTTCTCGACGGGCTTGTTGTACATATTGGAGAAGTCGTAATCATCTAACGAAGGCCCCGAGATGTTGGAGGCACGGTCAATGATGTTGGGATTGTTGATGTCGAAATTGGCATTGGTCTTCTCGCTGAGGTAGATGCCCACCTGCGGACCTATCTGTACGAAGGCCTGAAGACCGCGACGCTCACGACCCCAACCCAGACGGGCCATGAGCGGCACCTGAATGTAGTTGATGCGACGACTGTACTCCTCGGCGATTCCAGTCTCCTGGTTGATGACGGGCTCGTCGTTGATGGTCAGGATGCGCTCCTTCCATCCCATCTGTGCATAGTTAATCTCGGCCGTGATGGCGCAGATGCTGCTGAAGTACTTCTCGCAGGTGTAGCGAAGGGTAATGCCGCCAACCAGGCCACCCATCATGTCTTGGGGTATGTCGGGCTGGAAGCTGATCTTGTTCAACAGGTAGCCCCCATTGACACCCACTGCCAGATCGGTACGGTATTCGCCTATCTGGGCATGGAGAGCCATGGGCATGAGCAGCAGGAATAGTATGATTTTACGCATGGTCATCGGGCATCAGAAGTTTATGGTCTCTATCCGCTGCTCCTTGGTGTAGTGCACAAAGAGGATGGCACGGTTCTGCATGCCCCCATTGCCGATGCGCTCGAAATGCAGGGGGGTCTGTACCGGCAGGTAACCTACCATGCCCGAGGCGCCAGTGAAGCGCTTACCGTACAGGTGGAGGCCCTTGACCATGAAGTAGGCCTGGTCGAAGCCCGTCATGGCAAAGCGCTGGGGATAGTTCTGCATGTCCTGATGGAAGTTCCAGCGGTACCTCTGCTGCATGCGCGTAGTCCGGGGCGCCAGCGGATTGGCAAAGTAGGTGCTGGGGACGTAGACGTCAAACTTAAAGAAATTGTCCAGGTGCGAACGGTGATACTGCAGCCACTCGGGGTAGCCAAACATCGAGATGCGAAGCCCCGGGGTGGTCATCACCAGCCCGTTGAGCTTGGCAAAGGCCACGCTGAGCTCGTTGCTGCGACTGGTGTTCAGGATGACAACGTTACGCTGTGTGGTAGAGAAGCACTTCTTGAACATCGACTCGCTGGACTTGAGGTTTGTGATGGAGTACACCACGCCCTCCTGCTCCAGCTTACGGCGCAAGGCACTGGTAAAGCCTGACTTTGTGCTGGTGGTATCGTTGCAGTCGATGATGACCGGATGGCAGTCCTTGAAGCGCTGGTAGAAACGGTGTACGAAAGCATCGTTCAGCACGTGGCCGTTCTGGTAGACCTGAAAAAGGTTCCCGTTGTCGTACACCTCCGTGGAGCTGATGGAGAAGGGGATAAGCACCTTGATGTCGTGAGTCTTGGCAAAGTCGCCCAGAGGCTTCACGTGCTTGGTGTACAGCGGACCGATAATCAGGTCGCGAGTGGCAGCCTGAGGGTCGTTCAACACCTGACGGATGTCGGCGTCCTCAGGCACGTTCCAGGCACAGACATCGGTAGAGATGCCATTGGCCCGCAGACTGTCGCAGGCCATCAGCACACCACGATAGTACTCTACCATGCGCTTGCCGTCGCCATTGACGGTGTGAAGGGGCAGCACCACGCCCACGCGTATCTCGCGATGACGCATATCCGTGGCACTGCTCTTGCCTGTGGCCGACGATGACACGGAGGGGGCGTAGTTTTCATTAATCTTGGGAACGGGTTTACCCTTAGGGAAAGGTATTTTGATGATGTCGCCCTTCTTCAGTTCGTAGCCGGGCTGGTTCATCTCGGGATTGGCATCTATCAGTTCCTGAACAGTAAGGCCATTGTCGCGGGCTATGCCAAAGATGGTCTCTTTGCGCTTCACCTCGTGCAGGTCCTTAAAGGTCTGAGCCTGTCCCATCGCCGTCTCGGCACTGAAGGCGAGCAGGGCAACAAGCAGGAAATGGCTCCAAATTTGCTTCATATATATACGATTTTTCGATTTTGGGTACAAAATTACAAAAAAAGATGTGGAAAGTCTACTTTTTTGAGTAATTTTGCACAAATAATCGATGAAGAAGATGAAAAAGCGCGTTATATGGGCCATTTTGATGGTCTTTCTGTTGCCTTTGGGCTGCTTTGCGGACATACATCCCACCGCTGTCTACACTGACAAGACGGGGGCTGAGGTCACTCAGGATGCCAACTTTACGGAAGAGGCTCCACTGCATGTCACCTTTTATGCCAATGCGGAGTCGTTGGATGCCAGGGCATCGCTGGAATGGCACTTCCACCACGTGGGGCGCAATGGCGAAACCAACATCACCCGATATGAGGAGAACACGTCATACGACTTCGCGGAGTCGGGCGATACGGAAGTAACGCTGTGTGTCGTCCTCGATGGTGAGGTAGAACAGTCGGCCACCATCGTCGTCACCATTGCCGAGAGTCACCTTGAGATGCCCAACGCTTTCTCGCCCAATGGCGACAACATCAACGACAAGTATGGCGCCAAGGGGGTGAACGGAGACAACCCCACTACGCACTGGAAGAGCATTGTCGACTTCCACGCGTACATTTTTAACCGTTGGGGGCAGAAGCTGTACGAATGGCACGACGTGGCCGGTTCGTGGGACGGCACCTTTAATGGCAAGCCCTGCAAGGACGGCGTTTACTTTGTGGTAGTGAAGGCCCGCGGTGCCGACGGCATCGAGTACGACATCCGCCGCGACATTAACCTTATCCGTCGTCATAACGATGTAACCAACGAGACGGGAGGTGAGGAATGAGCAGCAAGACGAACAACGGAACCGACAGCAAGATAAACGTCTGGGGGGCGCGCGTGCATAACCTCAAGAATATTGACGTCGAGATACCACGCCACTCACTGACCGTCATCACCGGACTGAGCGGCAGCGGGAAGTCAAGTCTGGCCTTCGACACCATCTTTGCCGAGGGCCAGCGACGCTACATCGAGACCTTCTCGGCCTATGCCCGCAACTTCTTGGGCGGCATGGAGCGTCCAGACGTAGACAAGATAACAGGTCTCTCGCCTGTCATCAGCATCGAACAGAAGACGACGAATAAGAACCCCCGCTCCACTGTAGGCACTACCACCGAGGTGTACGACTACCTGCGCCTGCTCTTTGCCCGTGCCGGCAAGGCTTATAGCTATATGACCGGCGAGCCGATGGTGAAATACACCGAGGAAAAGGTCATCGAGATGATACAGCACGACTATGCGGGGCACAAGATTCTGATTCTGGCGCCGCTGGTCAGGGGCCGTAAGGGTCACTATCGCGAGCTTTTCGAGAGCATGCGCAAGAAAGGCTACCTGCATGTCCGTGTGGACGGCGAGGTGCGTGAGATAGTACAAGGCATGAAGGTGGACCGCTACAAGACGCACGACATTGAGGTGGTCATTGACCGCCTTGCCGTCAAGGCGCCCAAGGTTGACGAGCGCCTGAAGAAGAGCGTCCAGATAGCCATGAAGCAAGGCGAAGGCTTGCTGCTCATCATGGACTACGACACGGGGCAGGTGAAACACTTCTCTCGCCGACTGATGTGCCCGACTACGGGTATTTCCTATTCAGACCCTGCTCCGAACACCTTCTCGTTCAACTCGCCCCAGGGCGCCTGCCCTCGATGCAAGGGACTGGGATTCATCAACGAGATAGACCTTACGAAAGTCATTCCCAACCGCAAGCTAAGCATCCATGAAGGCGGCATCGTGCCGTTGGGTAAATACAAGAGCCAGATGATATTCTGGCAGATAGACGCTATTCTGCACAAATACGACTGCACGCTGAAGACTCCCATTCAGGACATCCCTGACGACGCGCTGAACGAGATATTGTACGGCTCGCTGGAGACGGTACGCATTGACAAGGAACTGGTTCATACCTCCAGCGACTATTTCGTCGACTTCGACGGCGTGGTAAAATACCTGCGTTCGGTAATAGACAGCGACGACAGCGCCGGGAGCCATAAATGGGCCGACCAGTTCCTGGCCGAGTGCCAGTGTCCTGAGTGCAAGGGGCAACGGCTCAACCGCGAGGCCTTGTCGTACAAGGTCAGCGACAAGAACATCTCTGAGCTGGCCTCCATGGACTTGAACGAGCTTCGTCAGTGGATAGACGACATAGAGCAGGACACCAACAGGCTGGACAACCAGCAACGCCAGATAGCCGCCGAGATACTGAAGGAGATACGCACACGCCTGGACTTCCTGCTGGACGTCGGTCTGGACTACCTGTCGCTGAACCGTCAGTCGGCCTCGCTGTCGGGCGGCGAGAGCCAGCGCATCCGCCTGGCCACGCAGATCGGCTCCCAACTGGTCAATGTGCTATACATCCTTGACGAGCCGAGCATCGGCCTTCACCAGCGCGACAACGAACGGCTTATCCGCTCGCTCAAGGAGCTGCGCGACCTGGGCAACACGGTCATCGTCGTGGAACACGACCGCGACATGATGCTCAGCGCCGACTACATCATCGACATAGGGCCCAAGGCCGGTCGCAAAGGCGGAGAGGTGGTGTTCCAGGGCACCGTCAGCCAGATGCTCGAGAGCGACACCATCACTGCCCAATACCTTAACGGCCAACAGCGCATTGCCCTGCCTGCCAAGCTACGCACGGGCAACGGCCATAGTCTGGTGCTGCGCGGCTGCCGGGGCAACAACCTCAAGAACATCACCGTGGAGTTTCCCTTAGGCAAGCTGATAGTGGTCACGGGCGTCTCCGGCTCCGGCAAGTCCACGCTCATCAACGAGACGCTCTACCCCATCCTCTCCAAGCACTTCTACCGGTCGCTGCAGGTCCCCATGGCCTACGACAGCATAGAGGGTCTGGAGCATATCGACAAGGTGGTAAACGTGGACCAGACGCCTATCGGGCGCACGCCACGCTCCAACCCCGCTACTTACACTGGTGTTTTCTCAGACATCCGCTCGCTCTTTGTCAACCTGCCCGAGGCGCAGATACGCGGCTATAAGCCCGGTCGTTTCTCGTTCAACGTCAAAGGCGGTCGCTGCGAGACGTGCGGCGGTAACGGGTACAAGACCATCGAGATGAACTTCCTGCCCGACATACAGGTGCCCTGCGAGGAATGCCACGGCAAGCGCTATAACCGCGAGACGCTGGAGGTGCGCTACAAGGGCAAGTCCATAGCCGACGTGCTGGACATGACCATCAACCAGGCGGTAGAGTTCTTCGAGAATGTCCCCGACATCCTACGGCGTATCAAGACCATTCAGGACGTGGGCCTTGGCTATATCAAGCTGGGACAGCCCTCGACGACGCTGAGTGGCGGCGAGAGCCAGCGCGTGAAGCTGGCCACCGAACTGTCGAAGAAAGACACAGGTAAGACGCTCTACATCCTTGACGAGCCCACGACAGGCCTGCACTTCGAGGACATCCGCATTCTGATGGACGTGCTGCACACGCTGGCAGACCGCGGCAACACCGTCATCGTCATTGAGCACAACCTTGACGTCATCTGTCAGGCCGACCACATCATCGACATGGGTCCCGAGGGTGGCCGTAATGGCGGCACCGTGCTCTCGACAGGCACACCGGAGGAGGTGGCCCAAAGCCCACTGGGCTATACGCCAATATTCCTGCGCCAGGAACTGGCATCCCAGGCGAAGAAGTGAAAGAAGCAAGAAAGAGTACTACAGACAAGAAGACCAGCTAAACACTTAGCTGGTCTTCTTGTCTAACTGCTCATAGATGGAGTTATTGCTCTTATACTCGGGCACGATGTCCTTCATCTTGCGCACCGTGGCCATGTCGTCGTAGCGCTTGGCAATCTCTATCAGCTCCTCTATGTCTTTGCAGGCCTTGCCGTAGTCGTACTCGCGCACCTCGGCAATACGTATCTTCTCGTGGAACGAGGGCTTGGTACCCTCGAGCTCGTTAAGCACCTCTTCGTAGAGCTTTTCGCCGGCCCGCAGACCCGTGAACTTTATCTCTACGTTCTTGGCACCCGACAGCTGTATCATGCGCTTGGCCAGATCGGCAATCTTCACCGGCTTGCCCATGTCGAATACGAATATCTCGCCGCCGTTTCCCTTTGTGCCCGCCTCGAGCACCAGCTTACAGGCCTCGGGTATGAGCATAAAGAAGCGTATGATGTCAGGGTGTGTCACGGTCACCGGCCCGCCGTTCTTTATCTGTTCCTTGAACAGCGGTATCACGCTGCCGTTGGAGCCCAGCACGTTGCCGAAGCGCGTCGTCACGAACTGCGTCCTGGCCGTCGGGCTGCCCATCTGCGACGCCGTCACGAAGCTGGCCAGATTGCCCAGCTTGTCCAGGAATCCGCCTATACGGTGCTCCTTGACGGCCTTATCCAGCGACTGCACGTAAATCTCGCAGATGCGCTTCGAGCATCCCATGACGTTGGTAGGATTGACGGCCTTGTCGGTAGACACCATGACGAACTTCTTCACGCCATACTTCACCGACATGTCGGCTATGACCTTCGTACCGTAGATGTTGTTGATGACGGCCTCCGAGGGATTATTCTCCATCATCGGCACGTGCTTGTAGGCAGCAGCGTGGAACACATAGTCGGGACGGAAGGTGCTGAAAATCTTCTCCATGCGGTGCTGCCGGCTGATGCTCGTCACCACCGTGTCGGCCTTGATGTCGGGAAAGTCCCTTGCCATCATCAGCCGTATGTCGTGCTGCGGTGTCTCGGCCTGGTCTATCAGCATCATGGCCGCCGGCTTGTAGACCGCCACCTGCCGCACCATCTCGGAGCCTATGGAGCCAGCCGAACCGGTAATCAAGATGCGCTTGCCCGTCAGCTCGCGGCCCACGGAGTCCATGTCCACCTTGATTTCGTCGCGTGGCAGCAGGTCCTCTACCGACACTTCCTTCAGGCTGACGTCGCGGTAGTCGTGTCCTTCTTCCTTCCACTCCTTGGCCTGCTCGACCATGTATATCTTGATGCCCTTGCTTATCAGCAAGTCCTGCAGCTCCTGATTGCTCTGGAAGTCGTGGTTGCGCAGCGGCGACACAAGGATGGCCTCTATGCCCTCCTCGTCAATAATCTTGCCCAGGTCGTCGTTCACGTTATACACCTTGCGCCCCATGAGCATCATGTGGTGCGCCCTGTTGTCGTGCGATATAAAGCCCCTCAGCAAGAACCGTCTGGGCCGCTGGGTGGTGATGTTCTTGGCCAGTCCTATGCCGCCCGTCATGGCTCCGTAAATGAGCACCCGCTTGGCACGCTTGCTTGAGAACGAGATGTCGTACAGCGTCTTCACCAGTATGCGCTCCATCCACATGACCAGTGTCGCCATGACGAAGGTGATGACGGTCTCGGTCTGGTTCAGTGCTGCCACCATGGTCAGTCCCTGAGACTCCATGACCATAGAGTAGACCAAGGCCAGCAGCATTGACACGCTGGTGCCGTAGCCTACGCGCATGAGGTCGACGAACGAGCTGAAGCGCACGATGCCAGAATAAGTATGAAAGAGACGGAAGCCTACCCACCCGAAGACGACATACACCAGCATGGTGTAGAGTACCTCGAAGCGCAGCTCCACAAGCACGTTGGTCTTATGAAACAACCAGTAAGTAAAGAAACCCGACAGGAACAGCAGGAGGCTGTCTAACAAGAAAATACACCAGTACGGCAACGACTCGCGCCTGAAGTACCAGTTCAGTAATCTATCTATGATGTTCCTCATACTTTCTTTCTATTAACTCTTAAGGCCTTATTCTCTATCCTCTCATTGGCGTCCCCAAAGTGATGCCGACATGAGCCGTCGCCGGCTCAGTGGTGGAGCTGGAGGGAGTCGAACCCTCGTCCAAACAAGGAAACCATACGCTTTCTACATGCTTATCTTGGCCTTCGTTTTCGTGCTGCAGCAAGACCCAAGCCACCAACTACAGCCTTATCTCCTAAAGTGTCGCCGCAGGGTCGGAGCTCCCCCGCAACTATTTCCGATTTATCCTGCACCGCTGAGTCCTCAGATTCGGAACCACATCCTTGGAGCGATGTCCCGTTCCCTCACCTTGTAAGGGAATTAAGCCAGTAATCTACTGTACTTCGATTAGGCAGCGAGAGCGTACTTGTTTTCGCCAATTAATTTTCCGACCGACGTGATTAAGGAGCCCACAGCCGTCGCTCCGCATGCTTACGTACCATCTCATCTTGCTGTCAAATCCAGTCAACCCCAGTTTGAGCATGAGCATTGGTGCGCTTTACAGGGTGCAAAGTTAGGCATTTTTTTTTATACCACAATACTTTTGAGTAAAAAATTGCAAATTTGTTTCAAGTTCTGTCAAGAAAGCACCTGCTCCCGACAAGCGCCAGGCAAGTGTCTGGCTCCATTCTATCTCCATTCTACCTCCATTCTATCTCCATTCTATTTTATGGAGGGAGAGTGACATTTAGAATGGACGTAAAATGGGGATAAGATTTTGAATACATATAAGGATTCTCATTATGCAAAATCGGCTCTCGTTTTGCAAGACGAGAGCCGATTTCTTGGATATTACCACACAGTAGGGAGCGCAGCGTGCTCCCTGTAGGACAATCAGTCGAGGCCGAAGAGTACGCGCAGGCCTCCGTCGACGCCCGAGAAGCCCATGAAGGCCAACGAGAGCAGGCCTGCGGAGAGCATGACAATGGCCATGCCGCGCATGCCTTTGGGCACGGTGACCAGCTCCAGCTGTTCGCGCATGCCGGCAAAGACGGTGAGTGCCAGTCCGAAGCCTATGGCTGTGGAGAAGGCGTAGACGACCGACTGCAGCAGATTGAAGTCTTTCTGTATGACCAGGATGGCTACACCGAGCACGGCGCAGTTGGTGGTGATGAGGGGCAGGAAGATGCCCAGTGCCTGATAGAGTGCGGGCGACACCTTCTTGAGGATGATCTCGACCATCTGCACCAGCGAGGCGATGACGAGGATGAAGGCTATGGTCTGCAGGTAGCCCAGGCCGTTAGGGTCGAGCACATACTTCTGCACGCACCAAGTCACGATAGTAGCCAGGGTGAGCACGAAGGCCACGGCGGCCGACATACCCAGCGAGGTCTCCACCTTCTTCGACACGCCCAGGAAGGGACAGATGCCAAGGAACTGCGACAGTATGATATTGTTGACGAATATCGCGCTAATGAAAATCAAGATGTATTCCATAATTCTTAGGCTCTAATTTTGTTAACGATAGCGATGAGGAATCCCAGCATGATGAATGCTCCCGGAGGCAGCACGAAGAGCAGGATGTTATACTCCTCGGGCAGCAGCATGAGTCCGAAGACAGAGCCAGAGCCCAGCAGTTCGCGGCAGATGCCCAGCAGGGTGAGACCCAGCGTGAAGCCCAGTCCGATGCCGATGCCATCGAAGAGCGAGGCTACGGGTGAGTTCTTGGCAGCGAACGACTCGGCCCGACCCAGGATGATGCAGTTCACCACGATAAGGGGTATAAACAGTCCGAGTGCCTGGTCGATGTCGGGCAGGTAGGCCTTGATAATCATCTGCAGCAGGGTAACGAAGGCCGCAATGACCACGATGAACACAGGAATGCGCACCTTGTCGGGGGTGACGGACTTGAGACACGAGATAACCACATTGGTGCAGATGAGTACGGCCATGGTGGCCAGACCCATCGACATACCGTTGAGGGCCGAGGTGGTAGTGGCCAGCGTAGGACACATGCCCAGCATCAGGACGAACGTGGGGTTCTCCTTGACGATGCCATTCTTTATAATATCGATGTAACTCATAGCTTAATCCTCCTTCTCTACTTCTTCGTCGTCTGTTTCTTCATTTTCTTTCTCCTGCTTCTCCTGCTTGGTGGCTCCCGTCTCTGCATCGGCGGCAGGAGTAGCCTTGTAAGCATTGTAAGCCTGATTGACTGCGAGCAGGAAGGCACGGCTGGTGATGGTAGAGGCAGTGATGGCGTCTACCTGTCCGCCGTCCTTCGATACGGTCAGGGGCTCAGAGGGTGTCTTACCGATGATATCGCCCTTCTCACCCTTCTGGAACCACTTGTCTGCCTTAGCACCAAGACCTGGTGTCTCGGCATGCTCCAGCAGCGTATAACCCAGGATTTTGCCTTCGGGGTCGAAACCTACCAGCACCTTCAGGTCGCCGCCGAAGCCACCGGTAGTTGACTCAACAGCAGCACCAAGGTCCTTGCCCTGAGCGTCCTGAATCTGATAAATGGTATAGGTGAGCTCCTTGCCCTTCGGGTCGTTCTGCTTGACTTCGTCGGTCTTTGCCACCTTCAGGTCGCTGACACACATTACGGATTTGATACCGTCGGCAAGGGCTTTCTCCTTCTGCTGATTGATGGGGCCTTCGGTCAGGTGGTTGACACCAGCCAGGATGGCACCCATGATGACTGCTACTCCTGTGAGTACCAGTACCATATTCGTCAATGATGATTCTAACTTCTTCATAACTTCTTAGTTTTTAGCCGGGACTTCACCGAAGCGCTTGGGTTTCACGTACGTATTAATAAGAGGTGTAAAGGCGTTCATGATGAGGATGGCAAACGACATACCCTCGGGATAAGCACCCCAGTTGCGGATGACAACCGTCAGGAAACCGATGCACACGCCATAGATAAGCTGACCTTTGGCCGTCATGGGCGACGTGACATAGTCGGTAGCCATGAAGATAGCGCCAAGCATCAGACCTCCGGAGAGGATGACGGAGAACGGGTCGGCATAGGCGGGGCTGAGCAGATGGCAGATGCCGGCAAAGACGAACACCGTGCAGATGATAGATACGGGGATGTGCCACGTGATAATCTTCTTCCACAACATGTAGGCCAGACCTATGAGGAGGGCCAGGGCGCAGATTTCACCCATGGCACCGGCACCGTCGGGGTGGTTGCCCAGGAAGAGGTCAAGCGACGAAGGCAGCTGGTCGAGCACTGAGGCATCGCCGGTCTTGATGGCTTCCTTCATGATGGCCAGCGGCGTGGCACCCGTCTCGGCATCGAGATAGCTGGTCAGCTGACCTACCTTCGGCCATGTCGTCATCTGTGCGGGGAAGGCCACCAACAGGGCGGCACGTCCCACCAATGCGGGATTAAAGAGGTTATTGCCCAGTCCTCCGAATGTCATCTTACCCACGCCGATGGCAAACAGGGCACCGATGATGATAATCCAGATGGGAAGATTGCTGGGAAGGTTGAAGCCGAGCAGCAGACCTGTCAGCACGGCAGAGCCGTCGCAGATGGTCGAGCGCTCGTTTTTGAGCATAAACTTATTGATGGCCCACTCGAAACATACGCAGGCCGCAACACTCGTAGCACATACGATGGCCGAACCCAGGCCGAAAAAGTAGAACGACACGAGCAGCGCAGGCAGCAGGGCGACAATGACGCCGTACATGTTACGCTCCACGGTATCCGTTCCGTGTGCATGAGGTGACAATGAAACTATTAATTTACTCATATTCTTTTTTATCATTTATTCTACTACGAATTACACTAATTATACTAATTATGGTACGCGTAGAAAGAATTCGTTTAACTCGTGAAACTCGTAGTCTTTATTTCTTCTGAGCAGCGGCAGCACGGGCACGGATGATGCCCATGACCGTCGACTTGGCCTGACGGATGTTGTCCAACAACGGACGGTGAGCGGGACAGGTAAACTGGCACGAGCCGCACTCGATGCAGCTGACCACCTCTTCCTTCTCAGCGCGCTCCCAGTTCTTGACAGCAGCAAGTTTGGCCAGCAAGTAGGGCTCCAGGCCCATCGGGCAGGCAGACACGCACTTGGCACAGCGGATGCAGGGGTTGGGCTCCTTGCGGAAGGCCTCTTCGCCAGAGATGATAGTTACAGAGTTGGTACCCTTACAGATAGGCACCTCGGTAGAGGTCAGGGCCTTACCCATCATAGGACCACCGGCCAACAGCTTGTTGTCGCCATCGGGCATTCCGCCACAGGCATCGATGAGGTCCTGCATCGGCGTACCCATACGAACGAGGAAGTTGCCGGGATTGGCCAGCTTCTTACCCGTCACGGTGGTATAGCGCTCAAACAGCGGTTTGTTCTTCATAACTGCCTCGTAGACGGCAAAAGCCGTACCTACGTTCTGCACTATGGCGCCCACGTTAACAGGGATGGCAGGAGGAGCCGGCACCTGACGACGTATGACGGCATCGACCAACTGCTTCTCACCGCCCTGCGGGTAGCGTTGTTTCAGGGGTACCACCTCTACACTGTATTCCGAAGTACCGAACACTTCGGCACACTTCTTCGTCAGCAGCTCGATGGCGGGCATCTTGTTGGTCTCTATGCCTATGTAACCCTTAGTCACTTTGGCTCCCTTCATCAGCAGCTCAAGACCTACCAGGATTTCGTCGGCATGCTCCATCATCAGACGGAAGTCGGCAGTGATATACGGCTCGCACTCTACGGCGTTGATGATGACGCACTCGGCCTTTGCCGTGGGTGGAGGGCATAGCTTGATAAACGTGGGGAAGCAGGCACCACCCATACCTACGACTCCTGCAGCCTTGATACGGTTGACGATTTCCTCTGGCGACAGCTCGGGATGATCCTTGACCAACTCCAGCTTGTCAGAGCGGTCGATAGACTCTTCCCACTCGTCACCCTCTACATTAATAATGATAACGGGCTTGCGATAGCCTGTGGCATCGATAGCCGTGTCTATCTTGAATACAGTGCCGCTAACGCTCGAGAATATAGGAGCCGACACGAAGCCCCCGGCCTCGGCAATCAGTGTGCCGACTTTTACTTTGTCGCCCTTTTGTACGACGGGCTTGGCAGGAGCACCAATGTGCTGGCTCAAAGGGAAGATAGCCTGCTTGGGCAGCGCGGCCACCTTGGTAGCCACCTCGTGAGTGAGCTTGTTCTCTTCGGGGTGGACACCACCTATACGGAATGTTCTTACGTTCATGCTTGTTCCTCCTTTACTTTAGATTCTACAGGACTGGTTGCACTTG
This sequence comes from Prevotella sp. UBA2742, assembly GCA_002353485.1. Lineage (GTDB taxonomy): Bacteria > Bacteroidota > Bacteroidia > Bacteroidales > Bacteroidaceae > Prevotella. The sequence continues at coordinate 128,160 of DEJS01000010.1, read as the reverse complement.
AAGTGACAGAAGTACTTGCGGTACTGGCAGCGTCTGATTGGCCGGTCTCGACTTCCGGTTTCGGCTTGGGTGCCGGGAAATTGACAGCGTGGATAGCGCCTGTGGGGCATGCTGCCACACACTTCTTGCAGAGACGACACTTGGTGTGGTCAATGTATGCCACGTTGCCTTCGACAGTGATGGCGCCGAACTTACACTCCTTCTCACACTTGCCACAGCCGATGCAGGCAGCTTGACAGGCCTTCTTTGCAACAGGGCCCTTGTCCTTATTGACACAAGAGACAAACACTCTCCTACCCTTCGGACCTTTCTTTCGAAGTTCAATAATGTGGCGAGGACATGCCTTGACACAGGCACCGCAAGCCACACACTTCTCTTCGTCCACTTCTGGCAGACCCGTTTCCTCGTTGATGTGGATGGCGTCGAACTGACAGGCTGCCACACAGTCGCCACAGCCCAGACAGCCAAAGCCACAGGCCGTCTCGCCGGCACCACATGAATTCATGGCAGCACAGCTACGAAGACCGCTGTACTCGGCAATCTTCGGACGGTTCTGACAACTGCCGTTACAACGCACCACGGCCACCATAGGCTCGCCATTGGCAATAGCCATGCCGAGCAGGTCGGCCACCTTGCCCATTACTTCCTGTCCGCCTACGGGACACATCAGCCCGTCCAGACTGCCGGCATCGGCACCTTTGACCAAGGCGTCGGCCAGTCCACCACATCCAGCAAATCCGCATCCGCCACAGTTGGCACCGGGCAGAACCTCTTGGACCTGCGCAATACGCGGGTCTTCGTAGACAGCGAATTTCTTGGAGCAGACATACAGTACCAAAGCCGCTATCAGTCCGATAGCCCCCAGCACTAACACTGCAATTAGAATGAAATTCATAAAGTACTTGTTTTTATTTGTTTTAGTTATTACTTGTTGTCTTATTCTATCGCAAAGGCCAGCTGTTCACGCATGCGGTCGCGCAAAAGCCACAGCAGGAGATAATAGGGTGCCAAAGCAGCAATGCCGCTCAGAGCCGCCGTACCCTCGTTACCCGTCAGCCAAAGCACTACGACGAGTACACCTACCAAGATAAGGAACGGCACGCCAAAGCCCCACAGTAGGGCTCGCACGGCCACCTGTCCAGACGTGGTCACGGTCACAGTCTGACCAACCTTATAGGAAGTGGTGTCCGTACTATGCACATCAATGATTTTCTCCTTCGATTCGGCAGCATTGCAATAGCCTGCCACCTTACAGGCAGCACAAGCCGAAGTTTGGACGATACGTACATGTACGCCATCGCCGTCAATACTTTCAATGACTCCCGAATGACTTATTTTAGTACTCATTAGTTTGCAATCTCGAGTTTGCAAATGCAAAGGTACGACAAAAATATGAATTATTAGTGCTATTATTTAAGTTTTTTCGAAAAAAAGTCGCAATCGTTTGCGATTCTCCTTTCTTTTTCCTAATTTTGTAACCAGAAACAAAAATAGAAGCGATGAAAGCAACCGAACAGACCTTGCAGCAAGTGGAGCGCGCGCTCCACAAGATAGCAGACAAGTTTCCCGCCAACGAGGAAGCCTGTCTACTGACCGATATCCACCTCCGTGTCACTCAAGACTCGGGCGAGTTGGTGGCTTTTGACGATGACGACAAGGAGATAACCCGTTGCGTCATCGAGCAATGGATTGACAACAAGGAGGACACATTCTACCATGACGTGGCCACCATACTGCATAGCCAGCTTAACAAACACAAAAAACTGGTAGAAGGCATGTCAATCCTTCATCCCTACTCTTTCATCTTAGAAAACGATGACCGCGAGCATTTGGCAGAATTGTACCTGGTGGACGACGACACCGTTATCATTGACCAGGAACTGATGGCTGACCTGGATAAAGATCTGGACAGTTTTCTAAACAAGCTGTTAAAAGACTGACTGCGGGTCTCTGCGCCCCTTGCCTAACGTACCCTCAGAAGGTCGCCTACCCGAATCTGGTAGTCAGGGTTCAGGTCGTTCATCTTATAGAGATATTTGACGCGGATGCCATATTTCTGGGCTATAAGATACATTGACTCTCCTGGTGCCACCCTGTGAGGGCGCCCTTTGAAGTCTTTAGGAGCCTTGCGCGCCTTCTTCTTCAACCATACTATCTCGCCTTCTTCTAAGACATCGTTCTTGTCACGCTCATTATATTTAGCCAGTTTACGACGAGAGACGCCAACCTCTTCTGACAGGCTACGGTAGGTATCGCCACGCTTGGCATAGACATAGTAGTTATCGTTGAAAGCATAGACATGGCGCAGATCGCCCTGCTCTATCTGCCGTGTCTGGAATGCATCATAGCCTTTCGCCGTGTCATACCTGTAAAGTTTATAGAGCTCGATGATCTGTATCAACTTACTGGCATAAGTAGGACTTGTGGCATAGCCACAGGCCTTCAGACCGCGAGCCCAGCCTTTGTAGTCAGTCAGTTTCAGACTAAACAGGCGACTATAGCGCTGACTGCCTGTGAGAAACGCCGAATGGTCTTCGTAGCTTTGATACACCGTGTCGTATGCCCTAAAGCACTCGCCGCGCTCGTCGTCATCATGATAAGTCCTTCGCCCCGTCCATCCATTACACTTGATGCCAAAATGATTCTTACCTTTGGTAGCCAACTCGCTACGACCGGCTCCCGACTCCAGCACGCCCTGCGCCAGCGTGATACTGGCAGGTATCTTATGCTTTATCATCTGTTCGATAGCAACGTCCTTGTAAGTATCGAAGTAATCCTGGTAACGCTGGTTCCACACCATACTTTGTGCGGCGGCAGAAGAACCAAAGGCGATGGCTATATAGAGTGAAAAAAGAGTCCGTTTCATCAATTATCTTGCTTTTGAGTTGCAAAAATAAAGAAAAATAAGTATATTTGCAACAAAAAACGGAAATATATGAAGGAAGTAGCGTATAAAACGACTTTTTTGAGTGCTCAGATGGACGAGCTGAGCGAACTTGAGCAATCCCTTTTGAACGAGGCTATCGAAGCCACGAAGCGTTCGTATGCCCCCTACTCACACTTCCACGTTGGAGCCAGCGTGTTGTTGGACAACGGTGTGACCGTCATGGGCTGCAACCAGGAGAATGCAGCTTTTCCTGCTGGCACGTGTGCAGAACGTGCCGCCTTGTTTGCTGCAGGCTCCCTGTATCCAGACCATGCGGTCGAAATGCTGGCTATTGCCGCCCGCGACACATCAGGACAACTGACAGATGAGCCCATCAGTCCCTGTGGCGTATGCAGACAAGTCATCATTGAGACAGAGACACGCTTCAAGCGTCCTGTACGCATCCTGCTATACGGACAGAAGCAAATCTATGTCATCGATGGCATCAAGCAACTGATGCCCCTGTCGTTTACTGAGTTTTAGTCCTGTTCACCCACTTAACATACGACATATAGAAAGCCTGCTTAACAGAGAAGATACTAAAAAGATTAAAAAAAAGCACGGTTTTCGGTTTTATTTCGTATCTTTGCCGACTAAAAAAAGAAAGATAGTAACGACCAGACTACACTATACACAAATTTTATATTTAAAGCGCAACACAATGGTAAAGATTTCTAAAGAGGCCGCACTCGAGTATCATGAGACCGGCCGACCAGGCAAAATTGAAGTAAAGCCTACCAAGGCCTATCGCACGCAAACCGACCTCTCATTAGCCTATTCACCTGGCGTGGCATACCCCTGTCTGGAAATACAGCAAAATCCTGACGACGCATACCGCTATACCGACAAGGGCAACTTAGTGGCCGTCATCTCAAACGGCACTGCCGTGCTGGGACTCGGCGACATTGGTGCCATGAGCGGCAAACCCGTGATGGAAGGCAAGGGACTACTATTCAAAATATATGGTGGTATCGATGTATTCGACATCGAGGTAAACGAAAAAGACCCCGAAAAATTCTGTGAGGCAGTGGAGCGCATCGCCCCTACCTTCGGAGGCATCAACTTGGAAGATATCAAGGCCCCAGAGTGTTTCTACATTGAAGAGCGACTGAAGAAGAGTCTTGATATTCCCGTGATGCACGACGACCAGCACGGCACGGCCATCATCTCGGCAGCTGGACTGAAGAACGCGCTGGAGGTGTGTGGCAAGGACATCAAGAAGGTACGCATCGTTGTCAATGGTGCCGGTGCTGCTGCCATATCGTGTACTAAGCTATATATGGCCTTGGGTGCACAAAAGGAGAACATTGTGATGCTCGACTCAAAAGGAGTCATTAGCATAGCACGCCAGGATTTGAACGAACAGAAGAAATTCTTTGCCACCAGCCGTACTGATATCCATACACTGGCCGAAGCCGTCAACGGAGCCGATGTATTCGTAGGGCTATCAAAAGGCAACGTACTCTCAAAGGACATGGTGAAAACTATGGCCAAAGACCCTGTCATCTTCGCCCTGGCCAACCCTGTACCAGAAATCAGCTACGAGGACGCCATGGAGGCCCGTCCCGACGTACTGATGTCTACAGGACGTACTGACTACCCCAACCAGATTAATAACGTCATCGGATTTCCTTATATCTTCCGTGGAGCACTTGACGTCCACGCCACAGCTATCAACGAGGAGATGAAGATGGCCGCTGTGCTGGCAATTGCCGACCTGGCCAAACAGCCCGTACCCGACGTGGTAAATGATGTCTACAAGGTGAACAACCTCAGTTTCGGGCGCGACTACTTCATCCCCAAGCCCGTCGACCCACGCCTCATTACCGAGGTTTCAGCTGCGGTAGCCAAAGCCGCCATCAACAGTGGCGTAGCTCGTAAGACAATAGAAGACTGGAACGAATACAAACGTTCACTGAGCGTCCTACTGGGTCAGGAGACCAAGCTCACCCAGAAGCTCTATGCCACTGCTGCCGCCCATCCGCAGCGCGTGGTCTTCGCAGAGGCTATCCACCCCACCATGCTCAAGGCTGCCGTACAAGCCAAGGCTGAGGGCATCTGCGAACCTATACTGCTGGGTAACGACGAGGTGATACAGAAATTGGCAGACAAACTCGACCTTAACATCGATGGCATAGAGATTGTCAACCTGCGCCATCCTTCAGAGCAGGAGCGCCGCGAACGGTATGCCCACATTCTTACAGAGAAACGCCAACGCGAGGGCTATACCTTTCAAGAAGCCAACGACAAGATGTTCGAGCGCAACTATTTTGGCATGATGATGGTAGAGACTGGCGAGGCCGATGCCTTCATTACTGGCCTGTACACCAAATACTCGAATACCATTAAAGTTGTTAACGAAGTAATAGGCATCCGTCCGCAGTATAAGCACTTTGGAGCAATGCACATCATCAACTCGGCACGTGGTACCCTCTACATCGCTGACACACTGGTCAACGAGAACCCCGACACCGATACACTGATAGACATTGCCAAACTGGCTTCGAAGAGTGTGAAGTTCTTCAACGAGAAACCTGTCATAGGCATGATAAGCCACTCTAACTTCGGAAGTAACCAGAATGACGGAGCCAAGAAAGTAAAGCGTGCCGTGGAGTACATGCAGGAACACTTCCCCGACCTGCCTATCGATGGAGAGCTGCAAATAGGCTTCGCCCTGGACCGTGAACTGCGTGACGAACAGTACCCGTTCACCAAGCTCAATGGTATGGATGTCAACACATTGGTATTCCCCAACCTGACTTCCGCTCGTTCTAGCTATAAGATGCTGCAGATGTTGGACGCTGATGTTGAGATTATAGGTCCTATCCAGATGGGACTGAACAAGCCCATCCACTTCATTGACTTCGGAGCATCGGTACGCGACGTCGTCAATATCGTGGCCGTAGCCTCTATTGACGCTTATGTTGATAAGGTGAAAAAGACAATCAATGTAGACAACGAGTAAACGCCATTAATAATTTTTAAATAAAAAAAGTCGGCCGTTGGAGAACAACGAGCCGATTTTTTTCGTAACTTTGCACCGCTTTTAGGACATATTTTACCACACCAGTCTGATAATCAGATGGATAACGTTATTAGGAGAAGTATTTAGATGAGACAACTTAAGATTCAAAAGAGTATTACGAACCGCTCAAGTGAGGCACTGGACAAATATCTGGTGGAAATTGGTCGTGCACCTCTTATTAGTATTGACGAGGAAATCGAACTGGCCCAGAAAATCCGGAAAGGCGGTCCTGAAGGCGAGCGTGCCAAGGACAAACTGGTAACAGCCAACCTGCGTTTCGTAGTATCTGTAGCAAAGCAGTACCAGCATCAGGGACTGACGCTGACTGACTTGATTGACGAGGGTAACATTGGCCTTATCAAGGCCGCACAGAAATTTGACGAAACGCGTGGTTTCAAGTTTATTTCCTATGCCGTATGGTGGATTCGTCAGTCCATCCTTCAGGCCATTGCAGAGCAGAGCCGCATCGTGCGACTACCCCTGAACCAGGTGGGAAGTCTTAACAAGATTAACCACGAAATAAATAAATTCGAGCAGGAGAACCAGCGTCACCCTTCCATTTCGGAATTGAGCGATGCCACCCAGTTGGACGAAGAGAAGATAGGCCAGAGCTTGATGGCCGATGGACATCACGTATCTATTGACGCACCATTTCAGGATGGCGAAGACAACTGCATGCTCGACGTGATGGCGTCAGGCGACGACTCGCGCACCGATCGACATGTTGACCATGAGTCAATGGCTTTAGAACTGAACAATGTATTGCAGAAAGTACTAAAGGAACGCGAGATTACTATTATCCGCGAGTGCTTTGGTATAGGTTGCCATGAGAAGGGGCTTGAGGAAATTGGTGACCAACTAGGACTGACTCGCGAGCGCGTACGTCAGATACGTGAAAAAAGCATTGCTAAACTGCGCGATTCCGGCAATGCACGTATACTGATGAAATATTTAGGCTAAAAGTTTTGCGACTCCATTTTTTTTTTGTACTTTTGGGGTCGTGAATCGGAAGCTACGCATAATCATTTCATTGCTGGGCATGATGACTCTCATGCCCAGTATTTGTTTTTCTGCCAAGAAGGACTCTACGCTATTAGGCCGCATCTGGAACTATCAGCGTAACTATTCGCAGCCTATATCAGGACTCACCCAGAACGTCTACCTGTGCTACGGTTTCAAAACAGAGCGGCGTAATCCCACTTTGTTCCTTGTACCAACAATGTACGTAATCGCAAAGGGCGACCGGCAATATGTAGGTGAGTCGTACTGCAAGGTAAAATTCCAGAATCTCGACAAATATGACCTTCAACGACAGGTGGTCAGCGGCACCATTCCGCGCCAGCGCACTGCCATGCCTGCCATGCTACAATCCATCACACCCAATTTCTACGACGACACCATCTATCCAGACTACCTGCTGTCACCCTTTCACCGTACTAACCGACATCGCTATACCTACACCATCAGTGACTCTGAAGGTGGCCTGGCCATCGTGTCATTTCGTCCACGCAGGCCCAACACCCACTTGGTCAGCGGCCAAGCCGTGGTTGACAACAGCACGGGACGGCTACAATCAGTGCAGTTTACTGGCGAATTCGATATGACGGCCTTCAAGGTGACGGCACTGATGAACATGCAAGACCTGCATACTCCACTCCCTGAACGTTGTTCAACAGAGGCCACTTTCCGCTTTATGGGGAATAACATTAAAGCTCACTGCACGGCAATCTACAACTGTACGACCACCCTACCCGACTCTATCAAGGGTAAAGACGACCGAGAACTTATGGCTCAGCTACGCCCTATTCCCTTAACACCTGAAGACCAGAAGATATACGAGGAATACGACGAGGAGCGACGCGAGGAGATTAAAGAAGAGGCGGCAGACACAACGGCAATAAACAAGAAATGGGAATGGCTAAAGAACTTTGCATGGGACGTCATAGGCTACAATATGATTAACAGCTACAAGACCGGTAGCGGTCCTCTGACCATGCGCATGTCACCACTTCTTAATCCACTCTATCTTGGCTACAGCCATAGCCAAGGTATCAGCTACAAGCTCAACATAGGACTCCAGTACGCATGGAACAAGCACCGTTATCTTACTCTGAACAGCAGAATAGGCTACAACTTCAAGCAACGCCAGTTTTACTATAACCTGCCCTTGCGCATGAACTACAACCCCAAGCGCAACGGTTATGCCGAAATCCGCTTTGCCAACGGCAACCACATTTCCAACGCCACCCTTGCCGACGATTTCCACAAGAAGATGGGCAAAGACGTGCCTATGCCCGATTACAAAGACCGCTATCTTCAGGTTGTCAATAATGTTGTGGCCTTCGACTGGCTGGAAATTATGACCGGTATGGTATACCACAACAGACAATCTGTCGACAAGAGCAAGATGGAAGCAGCAGGCATGGAAACTTCCTTCAACAGCTTCGCACCACTCATTACCCTCCACTTCACGCCATGGTCAAAAGGTCCGACAATCACGGTCAACTACGAGCGTGGTATAAAGAACATTTTCAAAGCCAACCTCGACTATGAGCGCTGGGAGTACGATGTCGTCTATATGCGCAAGATGAAAGGAATGCGCATTCTGAACCTACGTGCAGGAACGGGATATTATACACAACGCAACTCCATCTACTTCGTCGACTTTGCCAACTTCCACGCCGTCAATCTTCCTACTGGATGGGAAGACGACTGGAGCGGACAGTTCCAGTTGCTTGACAGCCGTTGGTACAACGAGTCCAGCTATTATCTGCGTGCACATGCCTCCTACGACTCTCCCCTGATGGCTCTCTCTCATCTTCCAATCTTTGGACGCTACATCGAGTCTGAGCGTATCTATCTCAGTGCACTTTCCATAGACCACACCCGTCCGTACTTCGAGTTGGGATATGGTCTCTCCAACCGCTATCTTTCGGCAGCAGTCTTCACCAACTTCTTAGGCCTCAATATCCAGGAAGTAGGATTTAAAGTCACCATACAAATATTCAACCGATGGTAAAGCCCCTGACCATATACAAGGCCAGTGCAGGGTCAGGAAAGACCTTTACACTGGCCACCGAATATATCAAGCTGCTTGTCTTGAACCCCTTGAGCTACCGTTCTATCCTCGCCGTCACCTTTACCAACAAAGCCACCGAGGAAATGAAGATGCGCATACTCAGTCAGCTATATGGTATCTCGAAAAACCTTCCTGACTCTAACGACTACCTACAAAAGATTACGAACGATACCGGCTACCCTGCCTCCATAGTGAGCGAACGGGCCGGCGATGCCCTGCGCCGACTACTTCACAACTACAGTTACTTCCGCGTAGAAACCATCGATACTTTCTTCCAGAGCGTATTGCGCAATCTGGCCCGCGAACTCGACCTTACGGCCAACTTGCGTATTGGTCTGAACGACACGCAAGTCGAGGAACAGGCCGTCGACCAACTCATAGACTCGCTGACCCACTCGGATGTCATGCTACAATGGCTTCTGAAATACATCATGGAGAACATCAGCGACGACCGCTCGTGGAACATCATCGGACAAGTCAAGAAATTCGGCAATACCATCTTCCGCGACTACTACAAGGAACACAGTGAAGAGCTTAATGAGCGACTGTCCCAAAAGGACTTCCTTGAATCCTATACGAAACAGCTGCGCCAAATACGAACAGACGCAGAGAAGCACATGAAGGATTTTGCCGACCAATACCTCGACACGCTGAGAGACGCCGGCCTCAGCTATGACGACCTAAGCTATGGCAAGGGAGGGGTAAGTGGCTTCTTTCTGAAGATTCAAAACGGTCAGATGGATGAAAGCATCGAAGGCCCCAGAGTCAAGATTTGCGCAGACGATCCTGCTAAGTGGTACTCCAAGAAGAGCCCCTATGCTGAGTCCATCCATTCCCTTGCCGAATCAGCACTCATTCCATTGTTGCGCCGTGCCATGGAAGAACGTCCCCGGCAATATAAGCTTTACATGTCAGCCGATCTCACCCTGCGCCACCTGAACCAGCTACGTCTGCTGGGCAGCATCGAACAAAAGGTACGCCAGCTCAACGAGTCGGCAAACCGCTTCCTGCTCAGCGACACCCAGCAACTGCTTCACTCCCTTATCAAGGACAGCGACTCGCCTTTTATCTTTGAGAAGATAGGCACCCAGTTGGAACATGTCATGATAGACGAGTTCCAGGACACCAGCTCCGTACAGTGGAAGAACTTCAAGGTACTATTGCAAGAATGCATGAGTCACGTCGACACCGAGAACCTGATAGTCGGCGACGTCAAACAAAGCATCTATCGCTGGCGTTCCGGCGACTGGCGGCTGCTTAACGCCATCGACAAGGAGTTTCCCCATGCAGGCAAGACGATAGACATTCTCCCCCTTGAGACCAACTACCGCTCCGAGCGTCACATTATCGAGTTCAATAATGCCTTCTTCACCGAGGCAGCCCAACAGGAGTACAACGCCCATCACGAGGAATACCCCCTTGGTGCCGAAGCATTGCGCCATGCTTATGCTGACGTCTGCCAGAAGATACCCCGGGAGCGTCCGTCCCAAGGCTTTGTCAGCATCCTGCTGCTTCCTAAGAAAGACTATCAGGAAGCAATGCTCCAGCAAATTACCGCGACCATCGACCGTCTCCTGCAACAAGGCATCAGTTCTGGCCGCATCGCCATCCTCGTCCGTAACAACAAGTACATTCCGCTCATTGCCGACCATTTTTCCGTCCACCGTCCAGACCTGCATATCGTCAGCGACGAAGCCTTCCGTCTGGATGCCTCGGTATCGGTAAGCCTGCTCATCCAGGCCCTTCACCTGCTTACCCACCCTGACGACAAGCTGTCCAAGGCCACCATTGTCAAGCTTTACCAGTACGCTGTTCTCGACAACACATTACCCGATAACGAGCTGCTCATCAAGGACCAGCTCCTCGACGACCTGCTGCCCGAAGCGTATATTCAGCACACCACGGACCTTTTGCGGCTACCCCTTTACGAACTCACCGAACGTCTCTACACCATCTTCCAGCTTGACCGGCTGAACGAGCAAAGTGCTTATGTCTGCGCCTTCTACGACCAACTCAACCTATTCTGCCAGGACAACAGTACCGACATCGACGCCTTCATCTCCGAATGGGAGGAGACACTCTGCAGCAAGACCATTCAGGGCAGCACCACCGAAGGCATTCGCATCCTTTCCATCCACAAGAGTAAAGGTCTGGAATTCGACCACGTCATCATCCCTTATTGCGACTGGCGGCTCGAACACAACGACATTCTATGGTGCCAACCTGCCGAGCCTCCCTACGATGCGCTTCCTATCGTGCCTATAGACTACAGCCAGAAGCAGATGATGGGCACCATCTACGAGTCCCATTATCTGGACGAGCACCTGCAGAACACCGTAGACAACCTGAACCTGCTCTACGTGGCTTTCACACGAGCCCGCCAGAGCCTGTACGTCATCGGCCAGCGCCACGCTGCCAATAGCCGCTCAGAGCTCATCGAGAGCGTCTTGCCGCAGCTACGCCTCGACGGAGGCATTATTGAGGGCCAGGAAGACGAAGAAGTCCCCCTTTCCTATACCTTCGGCCAACTAAACGTCTCTACCGGCGGACAGCAATCATCGCCAAAGCAAAGCGAGAACGTGTTCCTGCAGCCCGTCACCCCCAAGCCCATCACCTTAGAGACCTTTGCCGTCAAGACGTCCTTCCGTCAGAGCAACAAAAGCCGCGACTTCGTCGAGGGCGAAGACGAAGGCACCGCCCTCAGCTATATCAAGACAGGCAGTGTGCTCCACAACATCTTCTCCACCATCCGTACCCGTGCCGACATTCAGCAAGCCCTGCAGCAGCTCCAGCAAGACGGTGTCCTCTACGACGACGAGGTGACGAGCGAGAAGATAACCGGTCTCCTACGCAAGCGACTTGAAGACCGGCGCGTCAGCGATTGGTTCTCTGACCGCTGGCAACTGTTCAACGAATGCTCCATTCTCACCTTTGAACAGGGAGCCATGAAAGAACGCCGTCCTGACCGTGTCATGACCGACGGACGCGAGACACACGTCGTAGACTTCAAGTTCGGGCACCCCCGCGACGAGTATCACGACCAGGTACGCGAATACATGCACCTGCTCCGCTCCATGGGAATGCCCAATGTAAAGGGATGGCTATGGTACGTCTATAGCAATAAGATAGAGGAGGTTCAAAGTACTTAGTCCATAGTTCACATCAGTAAGGAATGAAAGAATTCTTAGCATACGTCGCCGAAGACATCATCAGCAAGTACGGTACCAACCTCTCACATGTGGCCGTGGTATTCCCCAACAAGCGCGCCTCGCTGTTTCTCAACGAGCATCTGGCCCGCCATGCCGGCCGGCCGCTATGGAGCCCCGCCTATATCACCATCAGCGAGCTTTTCCGCCAGCAGTCTAAGCTACAGGTGGCCGACCCCATCAAGCAAGTCTGCGACCTCTATCAGTCGTTCTGCCAGCAAACAGGTTCTACCGAGACCTTAGACAAGTTCTACGGCTGGGGACAGCTGCTGCTTACCGACTTCGACGACATCGACAAGAACATGGCCGACGCCGACCGTGTCTTTGCTAACCTGCGTGACATCCACGAACTGGACGACATCTCCTACCTCACCGACGAACAGCGCCAGATGATACGCCGTTTCTTCAGCAATTTCTCCGAAGAGCACAACAGCGAGCTGAAAGAACGCTTCCTGCGCCTCTGGAGCCACTTTGCCGACATCTACCATGACTTCAACCGGCGCCTGGCCTCGCAAGGGCTGGCCTACGAGGGAGCCCTCTACCGTCAGGTCGTCAGCCGTGTCAGTCTCGTAGGCAGTACGCACCACGATACCGACGACACCACGCCAGTCTTTCCATACGACCACTATCTCTTCGTTGGCTTCAACCTGCTGCAGAAGGTCGAGCAGCAGCTCTTCGCCCACCTGCAGAAAGAGGGGAAGGCACACTTCTACTGGGACTTCGACCATTACTACCTGCAACACCAAGAAGCAGGCCAGTACATCAGCCGCTATCTCCAGTACTTCCCTAACGAGCTGGACGTGCAGTCCGACGACATCTATCGCAACTTTGCACGCCCCAAGCACATCAGCTACATCTCGGCCCCCACGGAGAACATTCAGGCACGATACGTCAGCAACTGGCTCCGCGAGGAGCAGCGCTACCAGTCCGGCCGCCGCACGGCCATCGTACTCTGCAACGAAGCCCTCCTCCCCGTCGTCATCCACTGTCTGCCCGGCGAGGTTGACAAGGTCAACGTCACCACAGGCTACCCCCTGGCCCTGACACCCGTCGCCTCCTTCATCCAGCAATGGTTCGACCTGCTGCTACAGGGGCGCACACCTCGTCTGCTCCGCATCTTCCAGCGCCATCCGTACACGAAGTATATCGCCGACGACGTGACAAGCACCTGGCAACAGCCCACACCGCTCGATTCGTTGGCTGCACTCCTGCGCAAGATAGCCCGGCAAGGCAAAGACGACACCGACGACCCTCTGTTCCAGGAGTCGCTCTTCCGGGCCTACACCCTCATCAACCGTCTCTGCTCGCTGTATAAGAGTGGCGACCTGCAAGTCGACAACAACACGCTGCAGCGACTGACGAACCAGCTGATGCAACAGACCACCATACCCTTCCATGGCGAGCCTGCCGAAGGCATACAGGTCATGGGCGTGCTCGAGACCCGTAATCTCGACTTCGACCACGTTCTGCTGCTGTCGTGCAACGAGGGCAATATGCCCCGTGGCGTCAACGACAGCTCCTTCATTCCCCACAGCATACGCCATGCCTACGAGCTGACCACTGTCGAGAACAAGGTCGGCATCTACGCCTACTACTTCCACCGCCTGCTGCAACGGGCCGCCGACGTCACCATCCTCTACAACAACGCTACCGAGGACGGCCAGCGGGGCGAGATGAGCCGTTTCATGCTACAGCTGCTGGTAGAAAGCGACCATCCCATCGGCCGGCACACGCTGCAGGCCGGTCAGGAGATAAGCTGGTGGCACCCTGAGCCTATTGAGAAGACGCCACGCGTCATGCAGGCACTGGGCGAACACTTCATGCAGGCCGACTCGCTGCTGTCACCCTCGGCCATCAACAAGTACCTACGGTGCCCCCTGCAGTTCTACTATTGCTATGCTGCCGACATCCGCGAACCCGACCTCCCCGGCGACGAGCAGGAGCTGGACAACCGCATCTTTGGCAACATCTTCCATAAAGCAGCCGACATCATCTATCAACAGCTGCCCAGAGACATCACCCGCGAGGTATTAAGCCACCTGCTGAAATCGAAAGTAGAGATAGAACGCGCCGTCGACGAGGCCTTCCACCAGGAGATGCCTTTCGCACCGCGCAGCGGTCTGCACCTCATCAACCGCGAGGTCATCATCCACTACCTGCGTCAGCTGCTTCAGATAGACCTGCGCCTCGTTCCCTTCACCATCCTCGGGCTCGAACATCACGTCTGGCGTAGCCTTCCTGCCCTCACGGCCGGCTCCTCACCAATGAGAATAGGAGGCTTCATCGACCGCCTTGACATGATGAGCGACGGCACCATCCGCGTCGTCGACTACAAGACCGGCAGCAGGCGTCTGAAGCCATTCCCTGACGTCGACGCCATCTTCCTGCCGGAGAACATTCACGAACACTCAGACTACTACCTGCAGACCTTCGTCTATGCCGACATTGTCAGCCGCCAGCAAGGCGCCAAGGCCCGAAGGGTCGTCCCCGCCCTGCTCTTCATACAGCATGCAGCGGGCATCGACTACGACCCTACGCTGTGCTTTGGCAAAGAGCCCATTCACGACATAGCCGACCATGCCACCCGCTTCAACGAGCTGTTGGAGGAAAAGGTGCGCGAGATATTCTCCACCGACCAGCCGTTCCGTCCCACCCAGGACGTACGTACCTGCCGCACCTGTCCCTACGCGGCCTTCTGCCGGCCCTTGCGATAAAGGAAAACACTCAGCGGTTCTTGTTGCGCATGAACCACCCGTGCGTAAACAGATGGTACATCAGCAGTGCTGCGGCGGTCAGCAGCAGCGCCGCGTAAAGCAGCAGGTCACGCTGCCCGTAGAACAGTGCATAGCCCACACACAACCCCAAGGCCAGCCCCGTTTCCCACCCCAGGAAGAAGGTGCTCTGCGAGGTGCCTCGCTGGCAGTGCCGGCTCAGCTTGATAAAAAACAAAAGGAATCGGGCACTCACAATTCCCATACCCAGGCCCAGGAGTATAGGCGCAACAGGACTGACGGGATAGGCCAGCATTACCATCAGTGCTGCGATGGCAAGGATCAGTCCGCTCACCACCTCGCTCTTCAGCTCGGCGTCGCGGTACACAAAGCGCTGTGCCAGCAGAGCCAGGAGGAATCCGCCCATCAGCAGCCCGTAGAACACAGGCCTTAGCTGTAGCGACAGCACCATGCCCATCACCGTACTTACCAGCAACAGGTTGTAGAACAGCACGAAGCCATGAGGCAACAGGAAGCGGTCGAGCGAAGCCACATGCACCCCTTCCTCCGGTGCTCGGAACGGGAAGTCCACCCGTCTGATGAGCAGCACCGCGAGCAGTGCGCACGCCATCGACACCCACACCACCCTTTTGAAGTCTGTCTGCTCATAGGTCATCAGTCCTGCCAGAGGTCCCAGTGACAGCGCAAAGCGCGAGAACCAAGCCGCGCTGTGGTTAGCCTCTGTTCGCTGGTACGACTCGCAGGTATCTATGATGAGCGTAGACGAGAGCACCATCTGTGCCAGTCCGAAGGCTGCTCCCAGAAGCAGTCTGTGCAGCAGCATGACCCACAGCTCGACAAACTCCGAGCGCAGGCTTTCCAGATACCACAGCAGTGCCACGTCAAGCGCCAGCGCCAGTACGGCCCATATACACACCACGTTGCGTCTGTAGCGCTGTACCAGCCACGAGCACTGCGACCCGAGCAGATAGAGCCCCACGCCGAAGATGCCCATCGAGAGTCCCGTCTCTTCCGGCGAGAAGTTCTCGGTCGTCATCAGCCACTGTGGCAGCACTGGCAGCAGTATGTATACCGACATGGTGAGCAGCAGGTTCGCCACCACCAGCAGCCAGAACTCATGGTGCCACAGCCTTATGTGTACAGGAGTGTTCTGCGTGTTCACTAATACGACTCGTTAACGTTAGGGAAGTCTCCGCTCTTTACGTCCTCCACATAGTGGCCCACGGCGTCGGTAATCACCGTACATAGGTCTGCATAGCGGCGCAGGAAGCGTGGCGAGAAGCCCTGTGTCATTCCCAGCATGTCGGCCACCACGAGCACCTGACCGTCGGTACCGTTGCCGGCACCGATGCCGATAGTGGGGCACTTGACATTCCGGGTGACCTCGGCAGCCAGTGCGGCGGGCACCTTCTCCAGGGTGATGCCGAAACATCCTGCCTCGTCCAGCAGCTGCGCGTCGTGCATCAGCTTGTCGGCCTCGGCCTGCTCTTTGGCACGCACTGCGTAGGTGCCGAACTTATTAATGCTCTGCGGTGTCAGTCCCAGATGTCCCATCACGGGGATGCCGGCATCCAGTATGCGCTTCACGGTGTCCAGTATTTCCTCGCCCCCTTCCATCTTCAGGGCGTCGCACCCGCTCTCCTTCATAATGCGAATGGCATTGGTGACGCCCTCTGCGGCGTTCACCTGGTACGAGCCGAAGGGCATGTCGCATATCACCAGCGCACGGTTGACGGCACGCACCACGGAACGTGCGTGGTATATCATGTGGTCCACGGTCATGGGCAGCGTCGTCTGGTTGCCGGCCATCACGTTCGAGGCCGAGTCGCCCACCAGAATGACGTCGACGCCGGCCTTGTCTACCAGTCCGGCCATGGTAAAATCGTACGAGGTGAGCATAGAAATCTTCTCACCCTTCTGCTTCATCTCTGTCAACCGGTGGGTAGTCACCTTGCGGTTGTCACTTACTAAGTATCCTGACATAATCTATATAGTTGTTAATTACTTCGTCACACAGCGGCCGTATGCTGTCGGCAGGGTTCGTCGTGGCCAGTCCTACCACGTACATGCCGGCAGCCCGGCCCGAGCGCAGGCCGTTGAACGAGTCCTCGAACACCACGCAGTGCTCCCGACCGACGCCCAGCCTGGCTGCGGCCTTCAGGTAACAGTCGGGATCGGGCTTCGAGGCCGAGAAGTCCTCAGAGGTCAGTATCACATCAAACATCCCCTTGAACTCGGGATGCTTCCTGTAGACCGCCTCCATCTTCACCTTGTTCGAGCTGGTCACCACGGCGGTCTTCACGCCTTGCTGGCGCAGCAGACGTATGTACTCCGGAAAGGCCTCCACGTAGTCGTAGCTCATCTGCTGCTCGTAACGGTCCAGCCGCTCGGTTATCAAGGCCTGCTTGTCGGCCAGGGGTCCCGAGAACCACGCATCGTATATCTGCACCAGCGTCTGTCCCTTGATTTCCTGCTCCAGCCCGGGATGCTCCGGGTGGAACTCGCGGCACTGCTCGCCCCAGAACACGGTGTACTGGGGTTCAGTGTCGAACACTACGCCGTCCAAATCGAACAAAGCAGCTTTCATTTCGCTCTTCTTTTCCATAAATTGGCTGCAAAGGTACGCATTTCTTTTGAAATATCCAAAAATCTTATTACCTTTGCCCCCGATATGGAGCAAATTCTCAAGTACTTTCCACAGCTGACCGCTGTGCAGCAGCGCCAGTTCGGCATGCTCGACGAGCTGTACCGCGACTGGAACTCGAAAATCAACGTTATCTCGCGTAAGGACATCGACAACCTGTACGAACACCACGTGCTGCACTCCATGTCCATTGCGCGTGTGCTTAACTTCCGTGCCGGCACCCGCATCCTGGACTTTGGCACCGGAGGCGGCTTCCCCGGCATACCGCTGGCCATCCTGTTTCCCGACTGCTCGTTCAAGCTTATTGACGGCACAGGTAAGAAAATCCGCGTAGCGCAGGAGGTGTGCCAGTCCATCGGACTCAGCAACTGCACCGCGCAGCACCTGCGCGGCGAGGAGGAGAAGGAACAGTTCGACTTTGTCGTGAGTCGTGCTGTAATGCCCCTTCCCGACTTGGTCAAGATAGTGCGCAAGAACATTTCGAAGCAGCACCACAACGCCCTGCCCAACGGCATCCTGTGTCTGAAGGGCGGCGACCTTCAGGCCGAGCTGCAGCCCTTCCGCCGCATCGTACAGACCACAGACCTCAGCACGTGTTTCCAGGAGGAGTGGTTCAAGCAGAAATACTGTATCTACCTACCAATATAAGACAAGATGTGGACCGTTAAGCGTTTTGTGTGTAACCCGCTGCAGGAGAACTGCTACGTGGTGAGCGACCCGAGCCAGGAGTGTATCATCATCGACTGCGGCGTGTTCTGGGAGAACGAGCAGGATGCGCTGCTCGATTACATCAGCACCCAGCGTCTGAAACCCGTCCACCTGCTGGCCACCCATGGCCATCTGGACCATAACTTCGGCAATGCCCTCGTGTACGAGAAGTACGGCCTGAAGGTCGAAGTGCACAGCGACGACTGCGAGCTGGTGGAACACCTCGAGCGCCAGGCTCACGACATCTTCGGCATCGAGCTGCCGCAGCAACCGGCCCCCACGGGCCGCCTGTTGGCCGACGGCGACACCGTCAGCTTCGGCCAGCACACGCTGCAGGTGCTCAGCACGCCGGGCCACAGCCACGGCTCGGTGCTGTACTACTGCGCTCAGGAGCATACCGCCTTCACCGGCGACACCCTGTTCCGCATGAGCATCGGCCGCACCGACTTTGCCGAGGGCTCCTGGCCCCAGATGGAACACTCGCTCCACCATGTCGTTGCCCACCTGCCCAAGGACACCCTCGTGCTCAGCGGCCACGGTCCGCAAAGCACCATAGCCGACGAAC
Source organism: Prevotella sp. UBA2742 (assembly GCA_002353485.1). GTDB lineage: Bacteria > Bacteroidota > Bacteroidia > Bacteroidales > Bacteroidaceae > Prevotella. Next base: position 109,275 of record DEJS01000010.1, on the reverse strand, counting down.
TCATGTACAACCCCTACCTACGGTAAACTAATCGCACTCGTCTTCTATCTCCCACTATTTCCTTCGCCCCTCCTCTGTCTCGCCCCTCCTGTCTCCTTCAGTTTTACGAAAATGTTGTTTCCACTTTGGTTCCATAAAAAAGAATGGAGATAGAATGGAGGTAGAATGGAGATAGAATGGAGGTAGAATGGAACCAAAATGGAATCAAGCGCGAGGCGGGCGCTGGTGGATTAGCGTTTTAGCTTGACCTTGACGCCCTTGCTTTCGTTTTGCATGCGGTCGAGGGCTGTGACGACGTAGACGCAGGGTGTCTGTGCGGTGGAGGGCAGCTCGTAGAAGGTGTTGCGTGTGGTGGTGACGAGGTGGCTGTTGTCGTCGATACTGATGCGTTCTCCTTTTTCGAAGCGGTAGACGGCGTAGGTTGTGGCCATGTTGTGCCATTCGTCGCCTTTGGGCTGCTGCCAGAAGATGACGCGCTGTCCGTCGATGTCGAAGTGCTTGACCTTGCGTGGTTTCTTGGGTGCCTTGTGGTCGATGTGCTTCATGGTGGGCTGGAATGCCGGTATGCGCCAGTAGATGTTGCGCAGTGAGGTGCCGTAGTTGCCTACGTTGTCGACGGCAGCCTTTGCGTACCAGAGCACGGTTCCCTTGACGCGTGGCAGCTGCTGGTGCAGTTGCATCTTTGTAGCCTGCTGGTGCCGGCCTGGGTTGCGCAGGTCGGCATGTTTTACGGTGCGCTCTACGTCTTCGCCGATGTATAGGTCGGTGTGTGTAAGGTGGTCGTTCCACCAGTGGATGAGCTCGTCGTAGTCAGCGGCGCGGTGTCCTATCTCCCAGTAAAGCTGTGGCACGCAGTAGTCCATCCAGCCTTCACGGTCCCATAGCAGTATGTCGGCATAGAGGTCGTCGTAGTTTTGTAGTCCGTTGGTGCGGCTGCCGTTGGGGTCGCTTTTCTGGTTGCGGTAGATGCCGAATGGTGATATGCCAACCTTGACCCATGGCTTGGCCTGGTGTACGGTGTGGTAGAGCTGCTCGATGAAGAGGTCGACGTTGTGCCGGCGCCAGTCGCCCCGGTTGCTGATGCCATAGCTGTTGGCCTGGTACTGCCGGTCGTCGGGGATGGCGACGCCTGGTGCGGGATAGGGGTAGAAGTAGTCGTCGATGTGTAGTCCGTCGACGTCGTATCGTGTGACGATGTCGCGCACGACGTCGCAGATGTAGTCGCGGCACTCCTTGAGTGCCGGGTTGAGCAGGGTGAGTCCGTCGTACTGGAAGGTCCATTCGGGGTGCTGCAGGACTACGTGGCGCCGGTCGTTGGCGTGTGGCGACTTGGTCTTTGCGCGGTAGGGGTTTATCCATGCGTGCAGTTCCATTCCGCGTCGGTGGCACTGTTCTATCATCCACTGCAGGGGGTCCCAGTAGGGATATGGTCGTGCGCCTTGTTCTCCGGTGAGGTAGTAGCTCCATGGCTCGAGTGTGCTTTCGTAGAGTGCGTCGCACTCGGGTCGTACCTGGAAGATGATGGCGTTGCATCCGTCCTTTTGCAGCTCGTCGAGCTGATATGAGAGGGTGCGCTGCATGACTTGTGTGCCAATGCCTTTAAACTGTCCGTTGACGCACTGTATCCAGGCGCCACGGAATTCGCGTTTCTGCTGTGCCTGGGCTGTGAGTGCCAGGAGGAGCATGAGGAAAAGTGTATTTATTCGTCCCATAACTTTGGTTTGTTTTTTCTTGCTTCGTCGAGCGACACCAGTTGCTGCTGTTGCTGCTGGTAGTCCTGTCGCAGTTGAATGTACTTCTGGTCGAGCTCGTGTTCCATTTTCTGTTCTTCTGCTTGGTTCATGAGCCGTGCGGCTACGAGTGCGTTCTGCGAGGCGTCTTTCATCCATACCACTGGTCCGCCGTAGACGGGTGCTATCTTGAGTGCTACGTGCAGCTCGCTGGTTGTGGCTCCGCCTATCATGACGGGTATGTCGAGTCCTGCGCGCTGTAGTTCGCGGCAGACGTTGACCATTTCTTCGAGTGAGGGTGTGATGAGTCCTGAGAGTCCTATCATGTCTACGTGTTCGTCGATGGCCTTGCGCACTATCTGTTCGGCAGGCACCATGACGCCCATGTCGACGACGTCGTAGCCGTTGCAGGCCATGATGACGCCGACGATGTTCTTTCCGATGTCGTGTACGTCGCCCTTTACGGTGGCGAGTAGTATTTTTCCGGCTTTCTTAGCTCCTGGTGTGCGCTGCTGCTCTATGTATGGCTGCAGTATGGTGACGGCCTGCTTCATGGTGCGTGCCGTCTTGACCACCTGGGGGAGGAACATCTTTCCGGCGCCGAAGAGCTGTCCGACGCGGTTCATGCCGGCCATGAGGGGTCCCTCGATGATGTCTACGGCGCGTGGGTAGTGTTGCAGGGCCTCGGTGAGGTCGTCGTGCAGGTAGTCGCCTATGCCCTTGACGAGCGCCTGCTGTAGTCGCTCGTCCACACTGGCCGTGCGCGAGATGGCGGGCTCGGCGTGGGTGGCTGCGCCTGCGGTGGCTGCCGTTGTGGCCTGCTGGGCCTCTTCTGCCAGCCGTGCTGCCAGTGCGGTGAGCCGGTCGGCAGCGCCCGGCCGGCGGTTCAGTATGACATCCTCGATGATCTCGAGCTGGTCGGCCGGTATGTCGGTGTAAAGCACCTTCATGGCGGGGTTTACGATGGCGAAGTCCATGCCGGCCTGTATGGCGTGGTATAGGAATACGGCGTGCATGGCCTCGCGTATGTAGTTGTTGCCCCGGAATGAGAATGAGAGGTTAGAGACGCCTCCGCTGACATGTGCTCCGGGCAGGTTCTGCCGTATCCATCGCGTGGCGCGTATGAAGTCGGCGGCGTATGCGTCGTGCTCTTCTATGCCTGTGGCTACGGCCAGTATGTTGGGGTCGAAGATGATGTCGAGGGGGTTCATGCCCACCTTTTCTGTCAGCAGCCGGTATGAGCGCCGGGCAATGTCTATGCGCCGTTCGTAGGTGGTGGCCTGTCCCTGCTCGTCGAAGCACATGACGACGACGGCCGCTCCGTAGCGCTTGACGTCGCGTGCATGGCTGAGGAATACGTCCTCGCCCTCCTTGAGCGATATGCTGTTGACGATGCCCTTTCCCTGCAGGCACTTGAGGCCTGCGGTGATGACATCCCACTTGCTGGAGTCGATCATGACCGGCACTGAGGCTATGTCGGGCTCGGCAGCAATGATATTGAGGAAGCGCACCATCTCCTGCCGTGCGTCAAGCAGTGCGTCGTCCATGTTGACATCGATGACCAGTGCTCCGTCGCTGACCTGCTTGCGTGCAATGGCCACGGCCTGGTCGTACTCGTGCTCCTTAAAGAGGCGCAGGAACTTGCGCGATCCGGCGACGTTGCAGCGCTCGCCAACGTTGATGAAGGTGCGTACGTCGAGTGCGTTGAGTCCGCTGAGCTGCATGCAGGTTGGCGGTGCCACAGGCTTGCGCGGTTTGCGACCGGCCACCAGGGGCACGTAGCGTGCAATGAAGTCGGGCGTGGAGCCACAGCAGCCCCCGATGATGTTGACCAGCCCTTCGTCAATCATCTGTCCCATCCTTGGTGCCATGCTCTCGGCTGTCTCGTCGTAAAGGCCCATGGCGTTGGGCAGTCCGGCATTGGGATAGGCGCTGATGTAATAAGGTGCGCGTGCGGCCATCTGGCGCAGGTAGGGCAGCATCTGTGTGGCCCCGAAGGAGCAGTTCAGTCCTACCGAGAATATGGGGTATGAGGATATGGAGGCCAGGAAGGCCTCGATGGTCTGTCCGCTGAGTGTGCGTCCTGCCAGGTCGCTGATGGTCATGCTGAGCATGAGCGGCACCTGGCGGTGGCGCTGCTGCATGGCATGGAGTGAGGCGTCGATGGCTACCTTGGCGTTCAAGGTGTCGAAGATGGTCTCGATGAGCAGGGCGTCTACCCCACCCTCGAGCAAGGCGTCAGCTTGCTCGAGATAGGCGTCGAAGAGGGTGTCGTAGTCCATTTCGCGCATTGCGGGATTGCTGACGTCTGGCGACATGGAGCATGTCTTGTTGGTAGGTCCTATGGAGCCTGCCACGAAGCGCGGCCGTTCGGGTGAGCAGAACTCGTCGGCACACTGTCGTGCTATGCGCGCGCCCTGTAGTGCCATCTGCCTGGCCTGGTGCTCCATGTGATAGTCGGCCTGTGAGACGCGCTGGGCGTTGAAGGTGTTGGTGGTGATGATGTCGGCGCCGGCGGCCAGATACTGCCTGTGAATGTCGGCAATGACGTCCGGCCGCGACAGGTTGAGCTCGTCGGAGTTGCCCGTGCGCCCCATGAGCTGCCCTATCATGGTGCCCATGGCCCCGTCGAGAATCAGTATTCGCTGCTTTATTACTTGCTCCATACCTTCATGGCGCGATCCATCTCGCGGCGGTCTTCCTGTTCTTTGAGCGACTGGCGCTTGTCGTACTGCTTCTTACCCTTGCAGAGGGCAATGTCCATCTTGGCACGACCTTTCTCGTCGATGAACACGAGCAGCGGCACAATGGTATATCCGGTCTGCTTGGTGGCGGAGGCCAGTTTCTGTATTTCGCGCCTGGTAAGCAGCAGCTTGCGGTCGCGCTTCATCTCGTGGTTGTTGTACGAGCCATAGAAGTAGGGCGAAATGTTCATGCCCTTTACCCACATCTCGCCATTCATTATGGTGCAGTAGGTATCGACGAGCGAGGCTTTGCCCATGCGGATGCTCTTTATTTCGGTTCCGGTAAGGACAATGCCTGCCGTGAAGGTCTCGATGAAGAAGTATTCGAACGAGGCTTTCTTATTCTTGATATTGACAGGACTCTTCTTCCTGATTAGTTCTTGTTCCTTATTCATTTGGTGGTTATTACGTCAACTCTGTATGACGGCAAAGTTCTCTATATGCTCGTCAATGTAGCGGGCAATGAGCTCGGTCCACTGCTCTTCCTGCTCAACGAAGAGGTCGTCCATGTCGTCGAACTCAGGATACTGCTCGAAGAGCGCCATAAACTCGTCGTCGGTGCAGTCTTGCTCGATGGCTTGTCCGTACTTGGTGTAGAGGGTATGAGCATTGTATATGAGTTTCGAGAGGTCGCGCAGGCCCCAGAGCCTGAGCGCCTTGGCCAGCGGGTTCTTGAAGATGAAGGGCCCGTAGCCGTTATGTATGAGCTGTACGAAGCCCCCGTCCATCACCTCCTGGTGCAGTATGTCCCATGCGAGCAGTGTGATTTGGTCGCTATTGAGCTGTGGCATGTTGTCGGCAGTGAGCTGTCCGCCAATGGCCTGTCGGACGGCATCGACGAAGGTTGCCACGAAGGCATCCATGCCCTGTGCGGCAGCCTGTCGCAGGTCGTTGTCGCGTACTGTTACCTGTATCATAGTTCGTCACATTCTTTTAACCATAAAGCGCTGGAGGCATCGCTGGCCATACGCCAGTCGCCACGCGGCGAGAGGGATATGCTGCCCACCTTCGGTCCGTCGGGCAGACAGGAGCGCTTGAACTGCTGGGAGAAGAAGCGCCGGCAGAAGGTGGTGAGCCACTTCTTGACGGTCTCCTTGTCGTACGTCTCGCCGAAGGCCGCCTGTGCCAGCATGAATATCTTTGCAGGGCTGAAGCCATAGCGCAGGAAGTAGTACAGGAAGAAGTCGTGCAGCTCGTAGGGGCCTACGAGGTCTTCTGTCTTCTGGAGTATGTTGCCCTTGGCATCGGCAGGCGTCAGCTCGGGCGAGATGGGCGTGTCGACGACATCGATGAGTGTGTCGCGCTGTGCTGCGAACTTGGGCAGGAGAGCCATATAGCGTATGAGGTACTGGATGAGGGTCTTTGGTATTCCGGCATTGACGCCATACATGGACATGTGGTCACCGTTGTAGGTGGCCCATCCGAGGGCCAGCTCTGACAGGTCGCCAGTGCCTACGACGATGGCTCCGAGCTTGTTGGCGAGGTCCATGAGAATCTGCGTACGCTCGCGTGCCTGCGAGTTCTCGTAGGTGGCGTCGTGTTTGGAGGCGTCGTGTCCGATGTCGCTGAAGTGCTGTGTGACGGCCTTAGCAATGGGTATCTCCATCTGCGAGATGCCCAGCGACTGCATGAGTGACACGGCATTGTCGTGAGTGCGGTCGGTGGTGCCGAAGCCCGGCATGGTGACGCCTACGATGCCATTGCGGTCGAGCCCTAACTTGTCGAAGGTGCGCACGCAGACGAGCAGTGCCAGTGTGGAGTCGAGTCCGCCGCTGATGCCCAGCACGACGTGCTCGCAGCTGGTATGGTAGAGTCGCTTGGCCAGACCGGCCACCTGAATGTTGAGTATCTCTTCGCATGTCTCGGCCATCTCGTTGTTGTCAGGAATAAAGGGATGAGCCTTGACGTGACGCTCCAGGAGGAAGGGGTGTTCCTCGAGTGCATGCTTGGCAGGAACGAAGCGGGCATGGGCTTCGCGCTGGGCGTTGATGAAGGTGGAGTTGGAGTGTCGCTCGGTACGCAGGCGCTCGACGTCGACCTGTGCGGTCTGCAGCTGTGGCTGGAACGAGAAGCGGTCGCCCTCGACCAGCAGTGTGCCATTCTCGAATATCATGGCGTTGCCTCCGTAGACGACGTCCTGAGTGGACTCGCCGAAGCCACAGGAGGCATAGACGTAGCCGCTCATGGTGCGTGCGCTCTGCTGGGCCACCAGCGAACGCAGGTAGCGGTGCTTGCCAATGAGCTCGTTGCTGGCAGAGCAGTTGAAGACGATGTCGGCACCGGCCATCGTAAGATTGTTGCTGGGCGGTATGGGTGCCCATACGTCTTCGCATATCTCGACGCCGAAGTTGACGCCATCGGGTGTCTGGAACAGCAGCGGCTCTGACGACAGCGTGATGCGTGAGCCGGCCAGATAGACGTCGGTGGGATTGAGGTCCTGGGCGGAGGCGAACCATCGCTTCTCATAGAACTCGCTGTAGTTGGGCAGGTAGGTCTTTGGTACCACGCCCAGTATTGTGCCCTGCTGGATGACTGCCGCACAGTTGAGCAGCAGTCCGCCGGCCAGGACGGGGAGTCCCACGATACAGACGACATCGAGCTTTCGTGTGAAGTCGAGTAGCATGAGGAGCCCCTCTTCGGACTTCGAGAGCAGCAGCTGCTCCTTGAAAAGGTCCTGGCAGGTATAGCCGGTGATACAGAGCTCGGGGAAACATACTACCTCCACATGCTGTCCCTCGGCGAGGGCAATGAGCTTCTGGAGCTCCTGGACATTGAAGTCGACGTCGGCCACCTTGACGGCAGGAACCGCAGCGGCCACCTTAATGAATCCGTATTTCATGCTTGTTACTTATTAGTTGTTGATGGAATTAACAGTGACGAGTCGCCATAGCTAAGGAAGCGGAAGTCGTGGGCCAGGGCATAGTCGTAGATTTTGCGCCAGTCGCCATGTACAAAGGCACTTACCAGCAAGAGGAGGGTGCTCTGGGGCTGGTGGAAGTTGGTAATGAGCATGTTGACAATGTGATAGTCATAGCCTGGGGCAATGATGATTTGTGTAGAGGAGTGGAGCACGTCCATGTGCTGACGCTGCATCCATTGAGAGAGGGCCTGGAGCGCATCAATGGGCGCCACGCTGTGCTGGCGTTCGTCGTAGGGTTCCCACTGGCTGACGTGCAGCTGTTCCTCGGTGACGTCGGGATTGCGGAGCACCTTCAGGCCCATGTAGTAAAGGCTCTCAAGGGTACGTACGCTGGTGGTTCCGACGGCAATGGCCTGTGCACTGTGGGCAATAAGCCGGTCGATGGTGTGGCGTCGTACGGCAATGTACTCGGTGTGCATGGGGTGCTGGCCGATGGTGTCGCTCTTGACGGGGCGGAAGGTGCCGGCGCCTACGTGCAGCGTCACCTCTTCGCGCTCGATGCCGTGGGCATCGACGTCAGCGAGCACGCGCTGGGTGAAGTGCAACCCTGCGGTAGGTGCGGCCACACTGCCTTTTATCTTGGAATAGACGGTCTGGTAGGTGGTCTTGTCGCTTTCCTGAGTCTCGCGGTTCAGGTATGGTGGTATGGGCAACTCGCCCATGGCGTCGAGGACGTCGGCGAAGGAGACGCCGCCTGTCCATTGGAACTCGACGAGCTGACTAGTGCCGTGCTCGCCCAGATGGTGGGCGCTGAGGGTAATGGCATGGTCGCGGATGACTACCGTGCGGCTGAGGATGACGTCCTTCTTAGCGCCGGGGGCGGAGGCGTTGCGCGCTATCCACTTCTTCTGGTTGCCCACCAGACAGAGCCACTGGCAGTGGTCGGTCTGCTGGAACATCTGTTCGTAGTCGGCCGGGAGGAAGGGCTCTAAGAGGAACACCTCGATGAGTGCTCCCGTGGGCTGGCCCTGGGCATCGGGCTTACGGAAATGAAGACGTGCCTGGATGACCTTTGTATTGTTCATGACCATCAGTGCGCCCTTGGGCAGATGGTCGGCCAGGCGGTAGAACACGTCTTCCGACACCGTGCCCCTGTCGTAGACGAGCAACTTTGAGTGGTCGCGCTCCGCTATCGGGAACTTCGCGATGCGGTCGTCAGTCAGAGCGTAGTTATATTCGCTGATATGTATGTCCTTTGTATCCATAAGTCTTAACGGGTGGGTGTTACGCCATGGCAGCCTTGCCCAGTGCAAAGAGCAGGGTGAGCATCAAGACGGCCATAGGTACATAGCAGTAGCGGATGGGGTATTTGGCGGGAATGGTCAGGCGGCAATAGAAGAAGCGATAGACCACCCAGCCTACCAGTCCACCCCAGAGGAGTCCGACGGTGATGTCGCCGGGATAGTGTACGCCGAGATAAAGGCGCGTATAGCAGTTGGTGAGCGACCACGCCACCATGAAGCAGGTGAAGGGCAGCTGACGCATGAGCAACGAGAAGAAGACGGCGATGGAGAAGGTATTGGCAGCATGAGCAGAGAAGAAGCCGTAGTTGCCGCCACGGTAGCCGTCGACGATGTCGACGAGATGTCCTATCTCCGGATCGTGTGTAGGACGCCAGCGGGCTACGAGGGGCTTCACTATCTCGTCGTCTACCGCTCCGGCCAATGCTACGCACAGACCTGCCGCGGCCAGGATGAGCAGCACATCGCGCACGTTGCGGTTGACACTTATCACGACGTATAGCAAGGCTATATAGAGGGGTATCCACGTCGTGGCGGTGGTCAGCGTCATAATGACGCTGTCGAGGAACGCCGAATCGCTGCCGTTCAGCGCCAAGAGCAGGTGCTTATCGAATTGTATCAGTTCTTCCATTGCGATTTAATGATTACGTTATTGCCGAATATCGGGACTTTGTGAACTATATTACTTCTATCTCCTTGGTTTCGAGCCAGCCCTGCTTGCCGTCGCCCACCCGGATTTCCTTCCAGCCCTTCATGGACGAGTCGGTAATGGTGACGCGCGTGCCCTCGTGCAGTATGAAGAGGTCGGTACCGTTTCGGGACGGGGTGCTCTTGACGTTCACGGCCGAACGTATGACGACGGCGCCGGTGCGATGGTCGAGTCCGCGTTTCTGCTGCCATGCGAAGACATTGCTGCCAAGAAAGAGGAGCAGTGCGGCCAGGGCGCCGAAGAAACCTACCTTGCGCAGCCATATAGGCGAGGCAAAGAGATAGGCCAGCGCCAGCACGATGGCAATGGCAAGGGCTATGAGAGCCAGTCGCGCCCAGGCGTCGACGCTCTGCATATTGACCAACGAGTGATACCAGGTGACGAAGAACATCTCGGACTCGGGTGTTATCTTGTCGATGGTCTTTGAACGGGCCATCTGCAGGTTGAAGCGTATGTCCTCGTCGCCGGGCGAGAGCAGCAAGGCACGTTCGTAGGCGAGGACGGCCTGCGTGATGTTGTCCATACGATAGTAGCAGTTGCCAAGGTTGTAATAGATGTCAGCGGAGACGCCCTGCTTGAGCAGCGCCTCGTACTGGCGAGCAGCCTGCTGGTAGTGCTCCTGAACGTAGGAGCTGTCGGCCTGGGCCTTGGTCACTGCCGATGCGGACAACGGCGACAGGAGTAGGAAGAGCAGTACGACGGCCGAGGGGGCGGGTCGTTTCTTCTTCATCGTGGTGGCAATCTGGGTGATAGCTGTCATGGCCATATCATAAACCTTATTCATGTTACCCTGTGCATCGCCGGGGGCATAGCGGGCATACTCGCACTCGTCAAGCGCACCGATGAACTGGCGGATGGTATCGTCGGAAACGTCATGGGCGGTCAGTTGCTGGCTGATATTCTCGCGCGACAGCTGTTCTACGGGCATGTTCAGCTTATCGCCCACATAGCCCCAGAGGGCACGCAGCACCTCGTCGTAGAAGTCGCCCTGCTTGCCGGCGGCCATGAGTTTGGCGGCTTTCTTCAGTCGCTTCGTAGCCACCTTATTAGCCTTGCCGGCGCGCTGCTTGACGATGTCGGCATTGTCGATGGCCCGCTGGCGGAAGATGACGAACAGCGAGACGAAGCCCAGGAAGAGGACGCAGAGTGCTACCCAGTAGCGGGTGGAGCCGAAGAAGAAATCGTCGACGGCGTGCTGGCGGGTGTCGCCGGTCTTGATGTAATGGATGTCGCTATTGAGTTGCTTGATGTCCTCCTGTCCTGAGTAAGCCGTCGCGGTGCCGCCCTCGCCCTTGGCCACATGCAGGGTGAACGGCTCAGTGCGTACCGTCTTATACTGGTTGCTCCTGGTGTCGAAATAGGTGTACTCGACGGCAGGAATCTCGAAGGTGCCCTGATGGCGAGGTACGGCCAGGAAGTCGTAGATGATGTTGCCCTCGAGACCGTTGGTGGTGAGCTTGGTCTGGTCGGTGACCTTGGCGTCGTAGTGGTCGAAGTCCTTGGGGAACTTCACCTCCGGCTCCTTCAGGAGCTTCATGTTGCCCACACCGCTGACTACGACGCGCAGCTTGACGGGGTCGTTGGCTTTCACCTCGGTCTTGTCGAGCTGGGCAGAGATGCTGTATGAACCCACGCCGCCCGAGAAGTTGGCAGGGCGCTGTGGCAGCGGGTCGACATGGATGGTGATGCCGGGAGCTGTAATCTTCTTCTTTACCTCTATATAGCCAGAGCCTCCGTTGAAGAAGGCCTCGAAGGGGTCGACGTTGCGGTTCTGCTGTACCACGATGCCTTCGTAGGTGATGCTGGGCACCTCGAGCTTGCCCGTGGCCTGGGGGAACATGACATACTGCTGCCAGGTGACGGTACGGTAAGCACGGCCATTGAGGTTCTCGATATGGAACTGCTTCTCCTGAGGCAGGGGAACCTCGCGGGTGTAGAAGCTCTTCAGGTCGGCCATCTTACCGTTCAGCTGGGTCAGACCCACAAGGGTGTAGACCTTATATGTGAGCAGGATGGGCTCCTGCTCGCGGACGTGCTGTTTAGAGGCGGTAACCTTGATGAAGAGGTCGCTGCCTGAGATGGCAGAGCCTGCCGCACGCACCTCGCCGTTGTCACTCTGCTGTTGACGGCTGCCCTGCTGGCCTCCTTTGGCCTCGCCGGACACCTTGATGCGCACCTCGTTGGACTGCACATTCTTGCCGTCTACCGTGACATGGGCTGCGGGAATGGTGAAAGAACCCTGCTTCTTGGCGGAGAGGATATAGGTATAGGTGATGCTGGACGAGCTGGACATGTGGCCGTTGACCAGCTGATAGCTGGACTGCGTACTGGTGGAGGGTCCCATGAGCACGTCGAAGGCATCGTCGGGGATGTTGCCGGCACGGAATCCCCTGGCTTCGTCGGTATTTACGGTATAGCTTAGCCGGAACTGCTCGCCTACGGCCACCTGTCCCGGGGCACGGCCTGTCAGCGTCTGCGCATAGCTGACAGCAACCGTCCATAAACATAGTATAATTATAAGGTGTCTCTTCATACGTTTTTCTTACCAGTTTTTCTCCAGGCTGCGGCGCTGGGCCTTCTGCTGGGCCTTCTTCATGCGCTCCTGGGTCTGTTTTTCTTCTTGCATGGCAGCATTCAGCAACTGCTCGGCATTCTCCTTGCTCATCTGCTGGTCCTGCTTCTGCTGGTCTTGCTTCTGCTGGTCTTTCTGCTGCTGTTGTTGGTCCTTATTATCCTTGTCCTTTTGGTCTTTGTTGTCCTTGTTCTGCTGATTCTGCTGGTTCTGGTTCTGCTGCTGTTGTTTCTGCTGGCGCTTACAGAGTTCCAGGTTGTAGCGCGTCTGGTCGTCGGCAGGGTTGTTGCGCAAGGCTTCCTTGTAGGCTTCAATGGCCTCGCCGAACATCTGGTGCTGCTGACACATCACCCCGATGTTATGGTATGCCTGTGCACGACGCAAGGGGTTGGTCTCCAATTTGGCAGCTTTCTCGAACTGCGTGACGGCCAGCGAGTCCTTACGCTGTGCCATGAGGGCATTGCCCAGATTGAAGTTGGCCTGTGCATTGCGGGGCTGTTTCTCTACGGCCTTGCGGTACGACACCTCGGCGTCGGCGGCATTGCCCTTACGGAACTGTCGGTTGCCCTGACGCACCAGCTGACGGTCAGTCTGTGCCCCGGCAGTGACAGCCATCAGCAGTAGCAAGACGACGGCTACGGGCTTGGGGCCACGACGGAACAGGGAGACGCGCTTGAGCAACGGATTCTTGATTTCGAGTATGCATACCTCGATGACGAGCAGGAGCAGGACCAGTATTCCGACGGCCTGGAACTGTTCGTCGAAGTCGCTGTAGATGGTACTGGAGATTTCTTTCTTTGCTAACTTGTCGAGCTCACTGTCAAGCACTTCCTGGGCGTTGCTGTTGTTCTCGACATGGATATAGGCTCCGCCGCCGGCATCGGCCAGCTGACGGCACATGGCATCGTTAAGCCCCGTCATAACGGTCTGGCCACTGTTGTCCTTCAGGTACTCGCCATTGCCCATGGGAATGGGGGCGCCACTGGTGGAGCCGATGCCGAGGACATAGACGTTCATGCCTTTGTCGCGGGCGTCCTTGGCGGCCTCCATGGCACCGCCTTCATGGTCTTCGCCATCGGTGATGACAATGACGGCCTTGCCTACGCCTTCCTGCTGGGTGAAGCTATGCGTGGCCAGCGTAATGGCGGCGGCAATATCGGTGCCCTGGGTGGCTATCAGCGAGGGGTCGATGCCCGAAAGGAACATCTTGGCCGAAACATAGTCACTGGTAATGGGCAGCTGCACGAAGGCATCGCCAGCGAAGACGATGAGCCCTATCTTGTCGTTAGTGAAGTGATCTACCAGATTCTCGACCATCATCTTGGCACGGTCCAGACGGCTGGGCGTCACGTCCTCGGCCAACATGGAGTTGCTGATGTCCATACAGATGATGGTCTCGATGCCCGTACGCTTCTCGTGAGAAATGCGGGTGCCCATCTGGGGACGGGCCAGCATGACGATGAGCAGTGCCAAGGCTCCTAACAGAAGCCAGAACTTGACAGCAGGCCGCAGGCGCGACACGTCAGGCATCAGCTGACGTACCAGGTCGGGGTCGCCAAACTTACGCAGACGGCGTTTCTGCTGGCGCTGCATCAGCCAACGGACGATGAACAGCAGCGGGATGACCGCCAGGAGATAGAGGTATATAGGGTCTTCGAATCGAAACATAGCTTACGGCAATTTACGGAATATCGTTATTCTGAGCAGAATTTCCAATAAGAGGATGATGGCTGCGGCCAGTGCGAAGGGCTGGTAGGCCTCGTACTTCTTGCTGAACTTCTTGACGTTCAGCTTGGACTTCTCCAGCTTGTCAATCTCCTTGTAGATGTTCTGCAGTTCACGGTTGTTAGTGGCCCGATAGAAATCGCCATCGGTAGCGGTGGCAATGTCCAGGAGGGTCTTGGTGTCAATCTCCACAGGGATGTTGACATACTGCACTCCGCCTCCCACCTGCATGGGGTAAGGAGCCACTTTGTTGGTACCCACACCGATGGTGTAGACACGGATGCCCAGGCTCTTGGCTATCTCGGCAGCAGTCATTGGCGACAGGTCGCCACGGTTGTTGGAACCGTCGGTCAGCAGGATGACCACGCGGCTCTTGGCCTTAGAGTCCTTCAGTCGGCTGACGGCATTGGCCAGTCCCATGCCGATGGCTGTGCCATCCTCTATCAAGCCACGGGCAGCAATGTCGGTTCGCACGCCTTGAAGCAGGTTGAGCAGTGAGGCGTGGTCGGTGGTCATGGGGCACTGTGTGAAGGCCTCGCCGGCAAAGATGGTCAGACCGATGTTGTCGTCAGGGCGACCCACGATAAACTCGGCTGCCACCTGCTTGGCGGCCTCGATACGGTTGGGACGCAGGTCTTCGGCCAGCATGGATGTCGAGACGTCCATGGCCAGCATGATGTCGATGCCTTCCACGGTCTGGTTTTTCCATGAGTTCTGTGTCTGAGGCCGTGCCAGCACCAACACGAGCAGCACGAAGGCCGCCATGCGCAGGAGGGGCTGCAGGGGCATGAGCGCCACCTTCCACGAACGGGGAGCATAGCGGAACACGTTTGTGTCGCTCATGCGCATGGTGGGCTCGGATTTCTTCCTGTACATCAGATACCAGATGAGGTATGGTATCAGCAGCAGGAGCAGCAACAGATATTCTTTATTGGCAAATTCCATTTCTTATATCAGCAATAGATAAACACTGTAGACGGCGTAGCAGAACAGACAGGCGGCAACTGCGACGATGGCCCAGATGACGCCTTTCAGCACGCGGCGTTCCTTCTGCGAACGCTGGTCGGCCTCGGACAACTGGGGTTTCTCGACTTCCTCGGTGGGCTGGTTCTCAAGCTTGGTCTGGTTGATGAAGTCGATGGCGTTGACGAGGTTGGCGTCGTTCTCGTTAATCATCGTAGAGTACTTGGCAAACTTAACCAGGTCGGCTGTCAGGAACAGCTGTCGCAACTCGTCGAGCGACTGCTGGTCGCCGGTGGCCATGAGGCGTTCTATGATTTCGGAACTGGTCATCTCCATGGCCGAGAAGCCGTAACGCTCCTCAATATACTTACGCAGCGTGTCGGTCAGCTTGGTGTAGTATTCTTTCTGGTTTTCCGAGCTTACCATCTTGTCGGCCTTGATTTGCTCTATCTCCTTCATAGCCTTCTGGTGGGGCAGCAGGCGCTTCACTATCTTGATGTGTGCAATGACGGGCTTGTTGTCGCGCAGGCGCAGATACAGGTAATAGCCAATGGCAATGAGCAGCAGCACCAGTACGCTGAGCCAGAAGGGGGCTGACCAGTCGCTCCACAGGAAGGGGTTGTCCTGAACGTCCTTCGGGGGGTAGAACTTATTCATCTGTGTGGTATCGACCTCTATCTCGAGCACCTTCAGTGCGAGTTCTGAGCTCTGATAGTCCTTTCCGTCAACCTTTACCTTGAAGGCTGGCAACGGATAGAGGTTGCCGTCGAACGATGTCAGCACAATGTCCATGGTGCGGGAATCGGGATGGTGGGTATTGACGACTTCCACCCCTGGGACGAGCATCTGGCGGGCCTGGAGCACGGGCCATTCCACCTTGGCGTCGTCCTTGGCCTCTACCGTCAGCGTCACCGTAGCCTGCTGGCCGATGAGCATTTCAATAGGGTTTATGACAGCCTTTACACTTGCCTGAGCAAATGTCAGCAAGTGGCAGGCTATCAACATGTTTACTATAAGCAGTCTCTTCATTAGCTTCTTTGTTTAAACAGCATCAGCAATGCCTTGACATAGTCTTCGTTGGTAGCCATGGAGACCAGATCGACATTGCTTTTGTTCATCGTCTCACGCAGCTGTTCCTGGCGTTGATGCCAGTACTTCTCATGGGCCTGACGGAGACGCTTGCTCGAGGTGTCGATATACTGCTCGTGTCCTGTCTCGGCATCTACCACGCGCATCAGTCCTACGTCGGGCAGTTCCTTGGCACGCAGGTCGTACACTTGCAGAGCCACCACGTCGTGCTTTCTGTTGGCAATCTGAAGGGGCTGCAGGAAGTCCTGCTGCACGTAGAAGTCGCTCAGCACGAAGGCAGTACAGCGACGCTTGCTGACGCTGGTAAGGAACTCCAGTGCCTGCTTCACGTCGGTACGCTTCGACACGGGTTTGAAGTCGAGCATCTCGCGGATGATATAAAGAATGTGCTTTCGTCCTTTCTTGGGTGGGATGTACTTCTCGATACGGTCAGAGAAGAACACCACGCCTATCTTGTCGTTGTTCTGGATGGCCGAGAAGGCAATGGTGGCAGCAATCTCGGTCACCATGTCGCGCTTCATCTGGCGCTGCGTGCCAAAGTCCAGCGAGCCGCTGACGTCGATGAGCAGCATGACGGTGAGCTCGCGCTCCTCCTCGAACACCTTGACGTAGGGACGATGGAAACGGGCCGTCACGTTCCAGTCGATGTCGCGCACGTCGTCACCATACTGGTATTCGCGCACCTCCGAGAAGGCCATACCCCTACCCTTGAAGGCTGAGTGGTACTGCCCTGCGAAGACATTCGAGCTGAGGCCGCGCGCCTTAATCTCTATCTTCCGAACTTTCTTTATGATCTCGCTTGTTTCCATCAAGGCACCTCGACCTTATTGATGATTTTAGAGACTATTTCCTCGCTGGTCACATTAGAAGCCTCGGCCTCGTAAGTAAGACCTATGCGGTGGCGCAGCACGTCGTGAGCCACGGCACGCACATCCTCAGGCACCACATAGCCGCGACGCTTGATGAAGGCGTAGGCACGGGCGGCCTTGGCCAGATTGATACTTGCACGGGGCGAACCTCCGAAGGAAATCATGTCCTTCATATCCTTCAGACCATAGCGGTCTGGATAGCGGGTGGCAAAGACGATATCAGCAATGTACTGCTCTATCTTCTCGTCCAGATACACCTCGCGCACCACCTGGCGCGCCTTCAGTATTTCCTCGGCCGTGGTTACTGGTGTCACACGGGGCAGGCCCTCGCCTATGTTCTCGCGGATAATCTTCTTCTCCTCGTCAATGGTGGGATAGCCGATAACCACCTTCAGCATGAAACGGTCTACCTGTGCCTCGGGCAGCGGGTAGGTGCCTTCCTGCTCAATGGGGTTCTGCGTGGCCATCACCAGGAAGGGGTTGGGCAGGTCAAAGGTCTCAGAGCCGATGGTTACCTGCTTCTCCTGCATGGCCTCAAGCAATGCGCTCTGCACCTTGGCCGGAGCACGGTTGATTTCGTCGGCCAGCACGAAGTTGGCAAACACAGGGCCACGCTTGACCTGGAACTTCTCGTCCTTCTGCGAATAAATCATCGTACCTGTCACGTCTGCAGGCAACAGGTCGGGAGTGAACTGTATACGCGAGTATGTAGCATCTATCAGCTGTGCCAAGGTCTTGATGGCCAGCGTCTTGGCCAGGCCCGGCACACCTTCCAACAGGATATTGCCATCGCTCAACAGGCCAATCAGCAGCGAGTCTACCAGGTGCTTCTGCCCTACTATCACACGGTCCATGCCCGTCACCAGATTGGTGACGAAACCACTTTGTTGTTCTATCCGCAGGTTCAACTCGCGGATGTCAATAGCTTCTGCCATAATTCTTTATTTTTACGCTTTTTACCTTTTACTGTCAATTTGACTGCAAAAGTACACATTTTCCCTGTCATATCGCGCACACGCATACCTAAATTATATTAAATATTCGGCATTAAATATTAAAAAACGCCTTTGGCGAACGCCTGGGCGCGTTTCAGCACCAGGCGCCCAGCAACTTTCCACGGAGCAAAGCGGGACTTTCCACGAAGCAAAGTGGGACTTTCATCGGAGGAAAGTCCCACTTCGTTACTTGAAAAGGGTGCCGTAAAGCGAAGAAGCGACCCTTACCTGCGCCGTTTCTTCAGCTGTAGCTTGGGAATCTTTATGACCTGTCCCTCCTTGACTTTGGGATTCTGAGGCAGGTCGTTGAACACCTCGACATAGCATTCCATGTCAGGTCCCAGGTGGGCACGACAGATGCTGTAGAATGTCTGCCCGGCCAACACCTTCACCTCGTGGTCTAAACCCACTATGCGATACGCACCGAGACGTACACGAGCGTCCTTTTGGGCATATTTGTCGACGGTTGCTGTAGCATCGGGAGCCTGCTTCTTGGGGTCGGCCACTGCGGGTTCATCCTTCTTGGGCTCAGCCACTACAGGTTTCTCTGTCTTAGGCTTTGTAACAGCAACGGAATCAAGAGGCGCAGCCTGGATGGAGTCATGTACGACAACAGTATCCTTGACGACCACAGTGTCAGGAGCAACAGTCGTAAGACCGCCACCCTGCAGACCATAGTAATAGCCCCCCAGGGCAGACAAAGCCATCAGCAGCAACACACCCAAAGCAGTAAGAATCCATCGTCCCCATGGACGTCTAAGTTCCTCTTCTTGCTCTTGCGGAATATCATCCTCTGGCTCTGGGGAAGCAGGCTCTTCAGCATCAGCTATCAGGGGCTGCACCAGAGCGGCTGGTTCTTCTACAGATTGTACAGAATTATCAGCATCGGACTCTTCTGACGGTCCTGGTGAATCAGCCACGGGCAGCGCCTCAACTACGGGCTCTGAGTCCTCCGTGACTTCTTCTTCAGACTCTTCCTGAATGTCAGAAAACTCTACTCCATCGTTCAGCACCACAGTCTCGAAATCAGCAAAGGGTTTGTTCACCAGTTCCTTCATAATGGCATCAGGTGTGAACGTCACCTTAGAGTGGCCGCTGATAGTGACACGCTCGCCACTATGCACGCTAATGCTTTCGCGAGCCTCCACCTCGATAATCTTAAACGTTCCCAGCCCCTTGACCTTCACCTGAGGGTCGGTCTCGAGACGTTCCTGAATCAGCGCAAACATAGCCGACGCAAAGGCGTTGGCCTGGCGCTTGTCTAAGCCGTTCTTTTCTATAAGAATGGCTGCAATATCCTGTATCGTCACCTTTCCCATCGTCAACGGCCTCCTCCTTTCAGTTTGTCTTTCCACGTCTGGTTGGGTTTAAAGGTCAGCACCAACTTAGGGGGCACCAGCATGCGTTGTCCTGAGGCTGGATTCACAATGACACGTTCTAACTTCTTCTTCGCCTCAAAGGTTCCAAAGTTCTGCACCAGCACACTGCTATCCTCCTGGAAGGCGTCACCCATTGCAGCAATGATGTTGTTCACCAGCTTCTGGGTGTCCTTGGGCGTATAGCCCGTGCGTTCAGCCAGTTCGGCAATAAATTCTTTATTGTTCATACCCTTGTAGTAGCGTATAAGTCAAATTCTTCAGCATCAGTGACACGTACCTCATAGAAGGCCCCTATCGTCAAATCTTCATTGCCGGGGATAAGCACCTCTGGGTCTACTTCTGGCGAGCAGAACTCCGAGCGTCCCACATACCAGTCGCCCTCCTGACGGTCTATGATGACACGTAGCGTCTGTCCTATCTTAGCGGCTTCTATCTCAGCTGAGATATTCTGCTGCACACGCATCAGTTTGTCCAAGCGCTGTTGCTTCACCTCTTGAGGCACGTCGTCGGCATAGTGATCAGCACTGTAGGTACCGTCTTCCTCGCTATAGGCAAAGGCTCCCATCCGTTCGAAGCGTGCCCAACGGGTAAAGGCCAGCAGTTCCTGAAAGTCTTCGTCAGTCTCGCCAGGGAAGCCCACCATCAGCGTGGTACGCAGATGGATACCAGGGACCTCGCGACGCATGCGTTCAATGAGTTCGTAGGTCTCCTGCTTGGTAAAATGCCTTTGCATACGACTCAGCATATGGTCACTGATGTGCTGCAAGGCAATGTCCAGATAGCGACATACGTTCGGCTTCTCGCGCATCACCCTCAGCAAGTCCCACGGAAAATGAGCCGGATAGGCATAGTGCAGGCGTATCCACTCCACGCCTTCAATGTCGGCCATCTGCTCCACCAGCTCTGCTATATGCTGCCGTCCGTCAAGGTCTACGCCATAGTAGGTCAGTTCCTGGGCAATAACCTGAAACTCCTTCACGCCCTGACTGACCAGCCATCGCACCTCGTCCAGGATTTCCTTCATAGGCCGACTCTGATGTCTGCCTGTAATAAGAGGAATGGCACAGTAGGCACAGTGACGGTCACAACCCTCCGAAATCTTCAGGTAGGCATAGTGACCTGGGGTAGTTATATGACGGAATGGAACCTGTTTGTCTTTAGGCCCTGTTCCTTCCGGAGTCTCTGGCCCTATTATATTCTTTAGTCCCTCTATACGCTCTAAGTCTTCCAGAATCTTACGATAGTTGAACTTTCCATACCAGCCGTCCACCTCAGGAATTTCCGCTTCCAGATCGGCCAGATAGCGTTCCGAGAGACACCCCATCACGTAGAGTCGCTTCAAGCGTCCTTCTTCCTTGGCTTGCGCCAATTCGAGAATGGTGTCAATACTCTCCTGCTTGGCATCTTCTATGAAGCCACAGGTGTTCACCACGGCAATATCGCCCTCAGGACGCCCTGCATCGTGGGTGACATGGTAACCGTGAGCCTTGAAGAGGCCCATCAGCATCTCCGAGTCGACGAGGTTCTTCGAACAACCCAGCGATATGAAGTCTATCGTTGGCTTATTCATGCTTAAACAATGAGTCGACAAACTGAGTCTTGTTAAAGAGCTGAAGGTCTTTCATACCTTCTCCCAGTCCAATATACTTTACGGGCACCTTCAGCTGGTCAGAGATGCCGATGACGACACCACCCTTTGCCGTACCGTCGAGTTTGGTGATGGCCAGCGAAGTAATCTGCGTAACGGCAGAGAACTGCTTAGCCTGCTCGAAGGCATTCTGTCCTGTAGAACCGTCTAACACGAGCATAACCTCATCAGGAGCCTCAGGAAGCACTTTCTTCATAACATCCTTAATCTTCTTCAGCTCGTTCATCAGTCCCACCTTATTGTGCAGTCGGCCTGCAGTGTCAATCAGCACCACGTCAGCACCATTGGCCTTGGCGCTCTGAAGAGTATCGAAGGCCACAGAGGCCGGGTCAGAGCCCATCTGCTGCTTTACCACAGGCACCCCAACACGTTCGCCCCAGATGCATAACTGCTCAACAGCAGCAGCACGGAAGGTATCCGCAGCACCCAGATACACTTTCTTACCAGCCTGCTTAAACTGCCAAGCCAGCTTGCCAATGGTAGTAGTCTTGCCCACGCCATTAACACCAACCACCAAGATGACATAGGGTTTATGATCACTGGGAAGGTCCCAGTTGTCGTTATCCTCACTATTGTTCTCAGCCAACAGTGACGCTATCTCGTCGCGCAGGATGGCATTGAGTTCATTGGT
Organism: Prevotella sp. UBA2742; assembly: GCA_002353485.1. GTDB lineage: Bacteria > Bacteroidota > Bacteroidia > Bacteroidales > Bacteroidaceae > Prevotella. The sequence goes on along the minus strand of DEJS01000010.1, from coordinate 88,060 downwards.
AGACACATACTTGTCACGCGCCACACGTTCCTCAATACGCTCAATGATTTTCAGCGTGGTTTCCACCCCCACATCTGAGGTGATAAGCACCTCTTCCAGGTTGTCAAGTACGTCGTCGTCTACCTTCGATTTACCAGCCACTGCACGCGCCAGCTTGTCGAACACACTGGTCTTGGTCTTCTCCAGACCTTTGTCCAAAGTTTCCTTCTTATCCTTATTAAAGAATCCAAAAATACCCATAATCTTACTTTTACTTTGCAAAAGTACAAAAAAAAGCTGAAACTTCGAAGAGTTTCAGCTTTTTCTATGCAGTTTTTTGAATATTAATTCTTGAAGAAGTCCTTAACGTCCTCGTTAGGAACCATCTGCTCGTCGAAGACGTAAGCACCTGTCTTGGGGCTCTTCACCATCTTGATGACTTTAGTATAAGCGCGACCATCCTTTGAGCCTTCGTGGAGGGTAGCGACGGTTTTCTTTGCCATGCTATAATAGATTATTTAATCTCCTTGTGCACAGTCATGCGCTTCAGGATGGGGTTATACTTCTTCAGTTCCATTCTCTCAGGAGTGTTCTTACGGTTCTTCGTCGTGATATAACGACTTGTTCCGGGCAGTCCACTCTCCTTCATCTCGGTGCACTCCAGGATTACCTGAACGCGGTTACCCTTAGCTTTCTTACCTGCCATAGTTGTTAGTCTCCTATTACTTTAATGTCTTTCCAGTCAACATAACCCTTGGCAACAGCCTGCTTCAGGGCAGCGTCCAGACCTACCTTATTAATCATACGCAGACCAGCGGCGCTGATCTTCAACTGAATCCAGCAAGCCTCCTCAACATAGTAGAACTTCTTGCTGAACAGGTTTACATCAAAGCTACGCTTGGTGCGGTGCTTTGAGTGAGACACATTATTACCAATCTGTGCCTTCTTTCCCGTAATCTGACAAATTTTCGACATCTCTATCTACTCTTTTTTGTGTTCCTTAAATGTAACTTATTCCAAACAGGGTGCAAAGGTACGAAAAAGTTTAGAGTTTAGAGTTTAAAGTCCCGAGAAATCTCCAACTCTTAAGTTTTTTTAACCTTCTAACTCTGCAGGCTGGGGTTCTGTCTTTAGAAAATCCAGGAACATCTGCATAGCCTTGTTGGTAGCGATGGCCAGGTTAATATCTCTTCCATGGTCTTCTTCCACCTTCATGGTTACCTGTCGCTCCTGTGTACCACAAGCCAGCCAGATGGTTCCCACAGGATTCTCTTTCGTACCACCTCCCGGACCGGCAATACCGGTAGCCGAGATGGCATAGTCGGTATTCAGCGTCTTACACGCGCCTGCCACCATCTGCCGGGCAACCTCCTCACAGACTGCGGTCTTCTCGGCCAGCACATCAGCACTGACATGCAACAGAGACATCTTCACCTCGTCGACATACGAGATGATACCACCTTTGAAGTATTTCGATGCACCAGGCACAGCGATAATAGCCTCTGCAATACGTCCACCGGTACAACTCTCTGCCGTACTCACCGTTTTGTTCATCTCCCACAGTATCTGTGAAATCTCTCTGCTGATAATCTTACTTTCAAAATCCATTGCTTCGTTTTATTTAAAAGTCACTCTCGAGAATGCCGGGGCGTCAATCGGACAGTATTCGCCGTCCTGAAACTTATAATAGCCCACGATGCCTATCATGGCAGCATTGTCTGTAGTATAACTGAATTTAGGTATATACACCGTCCAACCATAGCGTTTGGCATAGTCGTGGAAGGCATTGCGCAGTCCGTTGTTGGCACTCACGCCACCAGCCACGGCCACATGCTTGATACCAGTCTGCTTCACGGCTTGCTTCAATTTCTTCATCAGGATGTCTACGATAGTCCATTCCAGCGAAGCAGCGATGTCCTCCTTATGATGTTCGATGAAGCCAGGGTCTTCTTCTACCCATTTGCGCATGTTGTAAAGGAACGAGGTCTTCAGCCCCGAGAAACTGTAGTCCAGCCCCGGTATATGCGGTTCGGCAAACTGGTATGCCTTGGGATTCCCCTGACGTGCCAGACGGTCGATAATGGGGCCACCGGGATAGCCCAGCCCCATGACCTTTGAACACTTGTCAATGGCCTCGCCAGCAGCATCGTCGATGGTCTGCCCCAGCACTTCCATGTCGTTATACGCATTCACCTTGACAATCTGCGAGTTTCCACCACTGACCAGCAAGCAGAGGAAGGGATAAGGAGGCGGATTGAAGTCTCCTTCGCCCCCATCAATATAATGCGCCATGACATGTCCCTGCAAGTGGTTGACGTCTATCAGCGGTATGCCCAGCGACCGTGCAAAGCCCTTGGCGAAGTTGACTCCTACTAACAGTGATCCCATAAGTCCCGGACCACGTGTGAAAGCCACAGCCGACAGCTGTTCCTTCGTGATGCCAGCACGCTTGATGGCTTCGTGCACCACAGGCACAACGTTCTGCTGGTGAGCACGACTTGCCAGTTCAGGCACTACGCCACCATAGGCTTCGTGCACAGCCTGCGATGCCGTGACGTTCGACAGCAGCACGCCATCCTTCAGTACTGCGGCAGAAGTGTCGTCGCAGCTGGATTCTATTCCTAATATATATATATTCTTCGACATTTCGATGTTTCGATGTTTCGAGGCTTCGATGTTTCGATGTTTCGACATTTCGAAGCTTCGAGGTTCCGATGCTTCGAGGTTTCCTGGGTTTTGGGGGCCTTGGCATCATCAGTGCGTCAGCACCTCTACGCCGTGTTCTGTCATCAGCAGTGTGTGCTCCCACTGGGCTGAGGGCTGTTCGTCTTCTGAGATAACCTCCCAGCCGTAGGGGTCGTCAGCATCAATGAAGACGCGCCAGGTACCCATATTTATCATCGGTTCGATGGTGAACACCATGCCAGGCACCAGTAGCATGCCCTTTCCCTTCTCTGCAAAGTGGCACACTTCAGGTTCTTCATGAAAGGCATTACCTACCCCATGACCACACAAGTCACGCACCACGCCGTAATGATACTTCTTGGCGTGTTTTTCGATGGCACGACCGATGTCGTTCACGTAGCCCCATGGCTTGGCAGCCTCCATACCTATTTCCAGACATTCCTTAGTGACACGCACCAGCTGTTCCTTCTCGGGCGTTGTCTTACCTATTATATACATACGCGAGGCATCAGCATAGTAGCCATCCAGAATGGTGGTGAAGTCAACGTTGATAATATCGCCCTCTTCCAGAATGTCGTCGGCCTTGGGAATGCCGTGGCACACCACCTCATTGATGCTCGTACATACGGACATGGGGAACGGGGGTGTCTCCTCGTCGCCGCCATAGTTCAGGCAGGCAGGAATAGCACCATGCTTGTCACAGTAGTCACGACATAGCTGGTCTATCTCCAAGGTCGACATACCCGCATGGATGACCTCTCCCACTGCGTCCAACACACCAGTGTTCACCACACCGGCCCGTCGAATACCCTCTATCTGTTCAGGTGTCTTTATCAAGTCGGGCGTAGGCACCAGCACACCCTTGTTTTCCAAATACATGATGCGCTTGTCAAACTCCGTAGGCTGTTGCCCGGGCTTGCAATGCCATCTTCTTTTTACCATAGTTTCTCAGAATTTGGGTGCAAAGGTACGAAATACTCAGAAGAAAAACAAATTTATGACGTATTCTTTGTTGAAAAGTCTCGCTATTCTCAAATAGATTTATTACCTTTGTAGCCGAAAACCTAATTAATCAGCAATATGAAGCGCCCCACTACAATAATCCTGACAACAGTTATAACAGTTCTCATGGGCTGTCAGGGCCACCGCTATGGTACCGGCTATAATCAGGGAGTAACCGACAGCATTACTGCCGTGCTTTACGACCTGATGAGCAGCAAGCCCTCCGAGGCACTGGCCATGGTTGACAGTCTGGAACGCGACGGCATCTATGGCGAGGGGCTTGCCAACTGTCGAAGGGCACAGATTTATTCTGAGCAGTACCAGCCTCGCGTTTCCGGCATCTATGCCCAACGTGCCCTGAAGGACAAGAAGCTGCGCCCAGGGCAACGCTATTTCGCCTATAACCTGCTGATAAACTCTGCCATGAATGTAGGCAACACAAAGCGTGCCCTTGAGTATGCCACAGAGGCACTGAATGCCACCAAGCGCGACACCACGCATGATGCTCGCGAGTATGCCCCCGACTTCATGGTGTGCATTGCCGGTTGCCAGATGAAGCTAAACCACCACAAGGAAGGCAATGCTAACTACGAGCAAGCCTACCTGATGTACGAAGAGATACTCCGTAATGCCAAGAGTTTCTCGTGGTTCTACCCGGAGATGATGCTCTGTGTTGACGCCATCTCCGAAAACGCCAACATTGGCGACTACACCACGGCCCACCACTGGCTGCCACGACTACAGCGCAGTTACCTGCGCACTACGACCACGAACGACATACCTCTTCATGTAAAGGGAGACTGCACGGCAGAGGTTGAGATGGTTCAGGCCAAGCTTTTCTTGCGTGAAGGCAAGCGCCAGGAGGCCGAACGCCACTATCAGGCATTCCTGCAGACCGATTTTGCACAAAGCCCCTATGGTCACAAGACAGCAGCGGCCTATTTGGAGATGGCTGGTCGCTGGAAAGAGTTAGAGCAGGCCGTGGCCTATGCCGACTCGTTCTATCGCGACAATGCCTCATATCACACTATGGACTACCTCTCACAGGTGCTTGCCCGACGTTTCAAGTCGCAAAGACGTCTGGGTCATCACGCAGAGGCACTCAATACGGCCGCCACCCTGATATCGCTACTCGACAGTGTCGAGGAACGCACCGAAAAAAACAATGCTGCCGAATTGGCCGTCATCTACGAGACTCAGGAGAAAGAGCAGAAGATAGCCGACCAACAGTCCTCACTCTCCCAGCAGCGTTGGTTGGCCACCGCGTGCACTTTACTGCTGCTTAGCATATTCTTCGTCGTATATACTCTCTACCGTCGCAAGGCACACCGCAAGCTGCAACGTGCCTACGACCAACTGGAAGAGACCACCACAGCCAAGGAACGTATAGAGAGTGAACTGCGCATTGCCCGCAACATTCAGATGTCGATGGTGCCCCAAGAGTTCCCCCAGCGCCCTGGTCTCGACCTCTATGCCCTGATGATACCTGCCCGCGAGGTCGGTGGCGACCTCTACAGCTACGTGCTACATGACGACGAGCTCTACTTCTGCGTAGGCGACGTGTCTGGCAAGGGGGTTCCCGCCTCGCTTTATATGTCGCAGGCCACCCGTATGTTCCACGCTCTGGCATCACAACACCTAAAGCCTGCCGACATTGCTGCCAAGATGAGCGACGAGCTGGCCCAGGGCAACGAACAGGGCATGTTCATCACCATGTTCATAGGTCTGCTACAGCTGTCGACAGGCCATCTCGACTATTGTAACTGCGGACACACTCCCCCCATACTGGGGTGTGGTACCGAGCAGGGACACTTCCTTGAGATGGAGTCCAACGTGCCCATAGGTCTGTGGCCCGGCATACAGTTTGTTGGCGAACAGATAGAGAGTATCAAGGGGCAGACGCTCTTCGTCTATACTGACGGATTAAACGAGGCCGAAGACTCAGACCATAACCAATTTGGCGACGAGCGTCTGCTGCAGTGTCTCAGCCATACGGTTCCCGTCAGCAGCCAGAAGCTCACCGAGTACGTCTTACAGCAAATAGAACAGCACCGCCAGGACGCTGAGCCCAACGATGACCTCACCATGCTTTGCCTGCGAATAGAATAATTTGGCATGATTTTTGCATACTCTCCTACCAGTAAGTAAGAAGACAAATAAAAACAAGAGAGTATGCAAAAAGGTAACATCGGGGTTACGACAGAGAACATTTTCCCCGTCATCAAAAAGTTTCTCTACAGTGATCATGAGATATTCCTGCGCGAGATGGTGTCGAACGCCGTCGACGCCACACAGAAGCTGAAGACGCTGGCCCAGCAAGGCGATTTCCAGGGCGAGCAGGGCGACCTCACCGTTCACGTTGCGCTGGACAAGGACAAAGGCACCCTCACCATCTCTGACCGTGGCATAGGCATGACGGAAGAGGAAATAGACAAATACATCAACCAGATAGCCTTCTCGGGTGTCAACGACTTCCTGGAGAAGTACAAGGACAACGCCAACAACATCATAGGTCACTTCGGACTGGGCTTCTATTCGTCGTTCATGGTGTCGAAGAAGGTAGAGATTATCACAAAGAGCTATAAGGAGGGAGCAAAAGCCGTGAAGTGGTCGTGCGACGGTTCGCCAGCCTACGAGATTGACGAGGCCCAGAAGGAAGACCGTGGCACTGACATCATCCTCTACATCGACGACGACTGCAAGGAGTTCCTCGAGAAGGAGCGCCTGCAGCAGCTGCTACAGAAGTACTGCAAGTTCATGGCCGTGCCTGTGGCCTTTGGCAAGAAGCAGGAGTGGTCGAGCGAAAAGAAGGAGATGGTAGACACCCAGGAGGACAATATCATCAACAATGTAGAACCCCTGTGGACCAAGGCCCCCTCGACGCTTAAGGACGAAGACTACAAGTCGTTCTACCGCACCCTCTACCCCATGAGTGACGAGCCCATGTTCTGGATTCACCTGAACGTTGACTACCCCTTCAACCTGACGGGTATTCTGTACTTCCCACGCATCAAGTCAAACCTCGACCTGCAGCGCAACAAGATACAGCTGTATTGCAACCAAGTGTTCGTCACCGACCAGGTGGAGGGCATCGTGCCTGAGTTCCTGACGCTGTTGCATGGCGTCATTGACTCGCCAGACATTCCGCTGAACGTCAGCCGCTCTTACCTGCAGAGCGACCGTGAGGTAAAGAAAATATCGACATACATCACCAAGAAAGTAGCCGACCGTCTGCAGTCCATCTTCAAGGAGAACCGCAAGGAGTACGAGGAGAAGTGGGACGACCTGAAACTGTTCATCAACTATGGCATGCTGAGCGAGGAGAGCTTCTACGACCGTGCCAAGGACTTCGCCCTGCTGAAGGACACCGAGGGCAAGCACTTCACCTTCGACGAGTACAAAACCCTCATCGAGGGTGCCCAGAAGGACAAGAACGACCAACTGGTCTACCTCTATGCCACAGACAAGGAGGAGCAGTACTCCTACATCCAGGCAGCCAAAGACAAGGGCTACTCAGTGCTCCTGCTGGACGGCCAGCTCGACGTGCCTGCCATCCAGATGCTGGAGCAGAAGTTCGAGAAGTCGCACTTCACACGTGTCGACAGCGACATCATCGACCGCCTCATCGTGAAGGACGACCAGCCCAAGTCTACGCTCACGGACGACGAGTCTGCCAATTTGTCACAGGTATTCCGCTCACAGATGCCTAAGATGGAGAAGACGGAGTTCATGGTCGAGGTACAGTCGCTGGGCGAAGGCCAGCGCCCTGTGGTCATCACTCAGAACGAGTGGATGCGCCGTATGAAGGACATGAGCCGTTTCCAGCAGGGCATGAACTTCTACGCCCAGATGCCAGACACGCTGAACCTGGTGCTGAACAGCGACCATCCTCTGGTGAAGCGTGTGCTTGACGACTGCAAGGCCAACACCGAGGAAGCCCTGAAGCCCATCGAGTCAGAGCTGAAGGGTCAGGAGGCCCGTCTGGCTGCTATCCGTCAGCAGCAGGAGAAGAAGAAGCCTGAGGAGCTGACGCAAGACGACAAGGACATGAAGGCCGAGACCGAGAAGGCCGTCGAGGAGCAGAAGCACAAGAAGGAAGAAGTGCTCAACGGCTATGCCGCCAAGAACGACATCGTCCACCAGCTCATCGACCTGGCCCTGCTGCAGAACGGCATGCTAAAGGGCGAAGCTCTGGACAAGTTCCTTAAGCGAAGCGTAGAGCTCATCAAATAACATCACAACAAAGCCTGTAGGCGTTTAAAGGCAGGGGCCAGTAATGTGGTCTCTGCCTTTTTTCCGTCTGCCGACCGGAAAAGGCACCGACGCTGCTTGGGCAACAACTGGCATACGTTGTGGATATTGACCAGCGTGCTACGGTCTGCACGCACAAAGACTTCAGGGCTGAGCATTTTCTCCAGCGCCCCCAGTCCCAACAGCACGGTATCCTTGTCATGGAAGGTCACTATCTGCGAGTAGTTGCCATCGCCCTTGAAGTAGGCAATGTCCTTCACGTCGACAATAATCGTTCCGCTGGCAGTACGCAGCGTAAGGCGCGCAGCCTCCGGCAGCTCTGTCATCTGTACGATGTCCTTTGCCAGCTCGCTGACGGCGACGTCACTGATGGCCTTCTTCCGGATGGCCTCTATCTGTTCGTCGCGCTGCATCTTCTCTCGCTGCAGCCTTATCATGCGCTGCCGGTTGCGCCGTTTCTCATACCACCGTGCGACGCCCCACACCACGAGCGACAGTATCAGGAGTCCCAACACCCACACCCACCAGTGCTGCCACCAATGCACTGGCGGAGCGATGAAGGTATCCTCCTCATGATAGGCAAGCAGTTCTTCAGGGCGGAAGGAGGTAACCTCTTCTACACCTGCCAACCATACCGTACCATCGTCCGTCTCGGCCATAGTAGCCATCAGGGGTTCCAATGCCGTAAACCCATTGGTATGGTTGTAGTAGCGCACATCGTGAATACGCTCGTCGTCATCAAGTCGTCCCACAAAGAGCCCGTCGATGACAGCTACCACCAGATAGCCCTTTTCCGATGCGTGCACCGCCCTCACCTCGTGGCCTGCCAACTCATCTATATGCAGGGGCTCCACCTGCCCGTGACGTATCACGAAGAGCGAGTCCTTCGATGCCAGAAAGATGCTACCTCTGGCAGTGCCTGCCATCGAGGTGACGATGAGCTGCTGTTCGTAGTCATACTTCCGGCCGTCGACAAAGAGTCCGAAGGTGGTGCCCACCCACAGGCGTCCCTCTGCGTCCCGTGCTGCACACCATGGATGAGGGATGCTGGCAGACAGCGTGTCTATGGTCTCCTGACGTGGGTTATAGGCTGCCAGCCACCTTCGACTGCCAATGACGAGCAGGCTGTCGGCAGCGGCCACAAACTGGTAACGGTCGGGAGGCAGCTGAAGCCTCCGCATACTGCCGTGCTGCCCTACCCTGACCACGTCGCCATTGGCAGCCATGTACACATGGCCTTGCACACAGGCTGCGCTCGGAGCGTAGAAGTTATCAGGATCGTCGTTAACCACTTTGCCGTCCACCAATAGTTTGCCGTTCAGCGTACCCATGACCACGTGCTGCTCTGCGTCAACACCTATGGCCCGCACTATGTCGTCAGCATCCGTCAGCCGGTGCGTGGTGAACGAACGGGTGAAATAACAGTACAGGCCCTTGTAAGTAGCCACCCACAGACGGTTCCAACAGTCTACCAGCAAGTCCTTCACCAGATTAAAACCCGTGGCCAGCGTACGAATGTCGTGGCCGTCATATTCGTAGACGCTATGCTCGTCGGCTATACACAGCCTTCCGTCACCCATCGGCCTGACGATGAGTCCATAGCTGACGGCACTAAAGTCGTATGGCGTCACCATGCGCAGCCCCTTGCTTTCCACCCTATACACACCGTCAGCAGCCAGCGCAAGCAGGATGTTGCCACTGCGCTGCAGGGTGAACACATCGCCTTTGGCTGTCAGCCGTACTGCCCTGTTGCCCTGTACACGGTAGAGTCCCTGCTCCGTTGGCACATAGAGCACGGTGGAGTCCATATACAGCTTACGGTCGGGCGTCATCTGGTCGAGCAATGTCCCTCGCCTGACGGTCGTCATGCCCTTTGGCGTCACCCGACACAGGCGTCGCTGTGTCTCCTGTTCGTTTTCAAGCAGCACGTAGCCGTTAGGCAGACTGGTGCTGTTGAAGTTGTTCAGCAGCCAGTGTCCCTGCCTGTCGACGGGCTCCATGCCGACGCCGTCGCCGTCTATCAGCCACTGTCGCCTGAAGTCGAAGGCTCTGACCTGATGTTCCACCTCGGCAAAGTCTACGATGTTATAACGGCGTCCTCTCAGGAAAGGCGTAAAGCCATGCCCGTCGAAACGCACAAATCCCGACAGCGTACCAATGTATATGTACCCGCGCGAGTCCTGGAACAGGCGTTCGGTCTGCATCTGGGGCAGTCCGTCAAGTGTGGTGTAGCGACGAAAGGTAAACTTGCTCTCCAGTTGAGCCTGGAGAGCAAGGCACATACATGATAACAGCAAAGTCGAGGTTAGTTTCTTCAGTCTCATGTGGCGAAGTTAATAAAAAAAAACGAAAACCAAAAGCTTTCCGCCGTAAATATTTGCGCACCATGCCAGTTCGTCACTCAAAAGGCATAGTTCGTCAAAAACACCCCTCGTAAGCCCTCTGCGAACGATTCTTTTTTGTATATTTGCAATAGACAAGAAGAGTTATCCTAATTACTAACCATCAAACATTTAGCGTATGAAGAAAATCATGATTCTCGTTGTGATGTTGTCGATGACCATCGCAGCAAGTGCCCAGCGCAAGGCTGGTGTGTGGAGCATTACTCCTAAGGTAGGTATGAACCTGGCCAACCTGGCAGGCGACGTCAGCAACAACAGCATCAAGGTAGGCCTTGTGGCCGGCGTAGACGGCATGTATCAGGCCACGCCGCTGATAGGTGTCTCGGCCGGTGTGTTCTATTCCATGCAGGGATGCAGCGGCGACGGCGACCTGAAGCTGAACTACAACTTCATCAACATTCCCGTTCTGGCCAACTTCTACATCACACCCGACTTTGCGCTGAAGATTGGCTTGCAGCCAGCCTTCGTGGCATCGGCAAAGCAAAAGGCCGACAAGAGCGAATACGACGTCAAGGACGCCATGCAGAGCATCGACCTCAGCATTCCCATTGGTGCTTCCTATCAGATTTCCGACTTCGTCATTGACGCACGCTACAACCTGGGCGTAACGAAGATTAACAAGAACGGAGGCAGCATTCGTAACAGCGTGTTCCAGATTACCGTAGGCTACGTGCTTCCGCTATAAGGCCACAGGCTGGATAACACAAAAAGGAAAATCCCAAGTGAAAGTCAACTTTCACTTGGGACTCTTCTTTTTGTGATTCCGGCGGGATTCAAACCCACAACCTTCTGATCCGTAGTCAGATGCTCTATTCAGTTGAGCTACGGAACCTCCGTTCTCCAGTTTGTCACCAAACCATCGGGCTCCTCATTTCTGATTTGCGGGTGCAAAGGTACGCACTTTTTCTGAAACCGCCAAACTTTTTCCCTACTTTTTTCGAAAAACCTCAAAAAAAAGCAGGAAATCAGAATGGGAAGCCTATTATCTCGTTCATGATGTTGTTCTGAATCTCGTCAGCGTCCATAGGCATCATGTCGGGGGCACCTGCCTCACCGTTGTTCATCACTTCGCTGGCAGTAAGCAGTGCACCCTGAAGTCTCAGGGGCACTGTCTGCATTTCGGGAACTATATACTGCTTCTTATTCATTTTACAATGGTCTTTTTGTTGTTGTGAATATAGATACCTCTCTCTGTGGGCTTGGCGGGCAGGCGGAAACCGGTGATGGTGTACCACCCGTCAGCGTCCTGGCTGACCTGCGTCTTGTCCAGCGGCACGATGCTGGTGGTGCCGTTGCCCCAGTCTACTGCCACGTACTCAGGAGCCGAACCTCCGGCAGGCACGTTGATGCGCAGGTAGGCACGGAAGGGCTTGATGTGGGTACCACTGCCCACCTTGACAAACTGACCGGCCTTGATGTCCTTGCCGTTCACGGCTGTAGCGTCGCCAGCAGCGAAGCAGTAGACGTTGCCGGGCTCTGATGTCCACTGGTGGTACTCGTAAACACCATGCAGGCCTGTAGTCTCCAATGCGTTCTCCGGGTTAGCCGCAGCGGCAGTGGGCTTCACCACCTTGACGCTCGTCATGGGGCTCATCGTGCCGTCGGCAGCGGGCGTGTAGATGTAGGCAGTGTTGGCCTCGAGGTTAGGTGCCGTCACATTGGTCATGTTGATGGTACCCGTCGCTGCATCGTACTCGCCACAGGTGAAGAAGTCGCCACCCGTCTTGGCGATGTTCACTGCATAAGGCAGGTAGACGGTGTAGCACTTGGCGTTGTCGTGGGCGTCCTTGCCTGCAGTGAACGAGCGGTCGAAGGAGGCCTTGGCAGCGGTGAAGTCCTTTGACAGCTCGAAGGCCTCCTCTGTGCTGGCATCCAGCTGCATGTCTTCGCAGACGCCGCCAATAACGAAGTTAGGACCTACGGCCGTGTTGCCGGCCGGCAGATAGATGACGGTGTTTACAGGTACGCCTGCGAAGGCTCCTGAAGTACGGTTGTACACCTTACCCGTTATCTTGGTCTCGCTCAGGTCTATGTACGATATGGCGCCAGCAGGTGCCCTGTTGCCGCTGTAGGCCGGAGCAGGCGAAGCCGTGGCAAAGGCATTGTCTGGCAGGTCGGTAACAGCCGTGTTGGTCACCTTGATGCCGTACTTGCTGCCGTCGGCAGCCGTGGTGTAGTCGCTGGTCGTCATCTGTAAGTACGGTGTAGAGGGCTCTGGCACGACGGCGATGCTGCTCGACTCCACCTTCATGCCACCGATACCACCCGAGATGGTAGCCTTCGGTCCTGCACGGTGACCGCCGTAACCGGGAGCAGTGGCACTACTCTTTTTTACCAAATACAAATAGACATAAGTAGACTTCGAGACAGTATAGTCTACCACCCAACCAACGTCATTATTATCGGTGTAATTTATCACCGTTATAGGATCCTGCCCACCTACCTTCAGATGGAACTCGTGAGCTAGGTCAGTCTTTGTATTCAACGTGATGGTTCCCATGTCAGCTGGTACCATGAAGGTGAGTCCCTTGAACCTATCTGCATAATCCTTAGTTCCTGGAACAAGCGTTCCGCCCTCCACTCTGACATTTATATCGGATACATCGTCGTCCGTCATCGTGCTGTTCAGCACTATCTGATCACGACTACCATCGTAACCATCAGGAGAACCTACCGTGCCGTCATCATTCAGCGTATAAAGCACATTGTTGATGACTAAATTGGTCAGAGCGCTGGCGGCCACAGGTTCGTTAGCACCACTTATATCAGAATAGTTAATGGCTGTCTCCGTGGTCTGAGGAGTACTTGACACACCATCAACAATTAGGCCAAGAGGTGCTCCGACATAAGCTGATGTAATGGTAGCAGCATTGCCTATCAGCGATGTTGCGCCCTCTGGTGACATAATGGCCAGAGGCTGCTTGATTTCAACCGGCTGGAAGCCCTGGATGACACCACCTGTAGCATCCAGCGTCAGCGAGCCCGGATTGTTGCCGTCAGTCACAATGACCAGTTTCGGCATCCCCTGGTTGGTATCTATAATGGCCGAGGTACTGCCAGAAATGATATTCGCCCCATTCAAGTATAGCTCCAGTTCAGCTCCCCTTTCGAGTCCTGTCTCTATCTTCGTCAGCTGTGCACCATTCAGCACCAGACGGCTGTTACCATTGAACTGAACAGTACCACCATCACCCAGTACATCAGCACGATTCTTCTTTGTCACCTGTACACCATTAGGCTCGCCTTCAGTACCTTCAGTATAGACTATCAAACCATAAGGCGGCACAGAGATATTGAAGCCATAACCATCAGCATCCATTGTAGACACCAAGTCATTCTGATACTGTATATCACTGAACCCTGATGCTAAGGTTGTAGCCATCACTGACAAACTGCCAGGCGAATCATCACTGGTCTTAAAGGTCAGCACGGCATCTTCATTATAGCTCGTAAAGCCAGTATATTCTTCACCCAACAACATTGTTGAATTACCAACGAGTGAAACGTTCAATGCTGATAGGTTACTGCTGACTGCATTGCCGTTTATTTCATTCGAGAAATCATTAAAGACCAACGTGTTTGTTTCTACATCATAGGAAAGGCAAGGATCACCACTCTCATTCTCACTGCCCGTAATATCGTCAGCATTCTCACTGGTTACTTGCACTTGACCATCCCAAGTACTAAACCACAACGGATAAAGTGTAGCCGAGGTGATGGTTACTTTGGAAACATACGGGACAGCGGCAGCGCCCTCCAATGATGAATTATAGTAATATTTACCCGTTGTACTGTACTCTGTGCCATAAGCTGCAGCCAACGACATGCCATCGCCATACTCTACATTACTAAAGCCCGTAATGGCTGAGACTTCTGCATAGCTAATCAGATTCAGTGAACAAATACCATCTGCATAAGTATCATCTTTGATGATGGTCAACGTACCACCGACATTGTTTTGGCCACTATAGGCAATGGGAGCAAGATTACCATCCTCAGAATAAACCGTATTAGTTCCCCTCACCTTGATAGTAAGATTCTCCATCGATGTCTGAATACCCATTGGCAGTTGCACTGCATCCAACGTCAGAATGCTGTTTTCTGGGTCATAGGACACCGTAGCATTATCGTCGCCCAAGACGTCGCCCAAGACATCACCCTTATTTGCTTCCGACACGCGAGTGCCGGCTACAAAAAGGTTGTACATCGTACTGATGGTAGCCGTTTCAATTTCTCCGCTTGTCAACGAGGCAGACGTACCCAAATTATCCTGGAAACTGATATCGAATCCGCTCGTCAGTGGGTTGGTTCCGTCATTAGTCAGCGTCAGTTTTCCTGTCCCGCTGAAAGTCAATGCAATAGTAGCGGACTCAGAATTCGAACTGATAGCAGAACCTTCTGTAGCTGCGGCAATTGTATTTTCGCCTGTAATGTTAATTTTGAAACCGCTATTAGCGAAAGTGCTCCAATCCACCTCCAACCCTCCAGTGAGATTAGCATCTTCGAGCGATAAAATGCCATCAGAGAAACTGACGCCCTTAAATTGTTGAATATTCTCGCTCGTCACCTGCACACCTGCAACCGTTATGCCGTAGTACGTTACAGGCACGTTAAGACTGACATTGCCACCAACCGTGATGCCTTTCCATTTTGATATCTGGCAATTGTCTGAATTAGTCGTGAATTGCAACTGAATACTGTGTTCTTTCAACGATGCAACATTCGACAATGTTAGTGTGTACATGCCATTAGCATAATCGAAAGAGTTGTTTGCAGAAAGATTTGTACTGTTCCCACTCGCTTCGACGTAATAAGCCTTAATGGTCAATCCTTCAGAATACTCCATCTCAAGCGAGATGCTATTTACTTCGCCAGAGAATGAGAAAGCCGAGGTCACCATAAAAGCCGTTGTTCCTGTAACCGGAACGCTTGCTCCCAAACCTTCATCTGCTGTAAAAGAGATATTACTCCCTCCAACGACATTCCAATTGCAGGGGTTGCCTGTTATTACGTCATTGCCATATCCCGTAAACCCCACCGTTACATCAGCGCACGCCCGTTGCGGCAGCAGCGTCATGGCTAACGTTGTTAGCAGCACCACGAGCAGCGAGGTCACCCGGCCACCCGTCTTTCTTTGGTTAAGTAATAGTTGTTTCATCATAATCGTATTATTTAAATTTAGATTCTTTCTTGTCGCTTTACGTTGATTACCTTTATCTCATCTTATGCTCTTAATAAGAACTTCCGGACTTCTACGCATATCCCAAAAATCTACTACCCGAACATTTTTAGAAGAAGACGCATGATAGTAAACTATCAAGAAATTGTCCATCACCATGGCTCCTCTATACTTACGCTTTTTATCTTTTAACAGCTGGATTGGCGGGTAAGAGGCTGGAAATTTTCGAAGTCTTTTTTCTATTAATTCCAATTCAAGGATGAAACGCTCCATTGTTGTCTTTCCAAACTCATTATATGAGAATACAAGCGTCTTTTCCAGCTTTTTGCGCGCCTTGGCCTGCCAGATTACCTGAACCATGAGACGTGTTCTTGTTTAAAGTCAGACAATATTTCCTGTAGTGTAGACCACTGTTTGGGACTTCGAAGCGTTTCTTCTGCCTCTTGCAACTGCTTGTCTATCTCGTCCATTGTATATGGACCAACGCCAGGATCCATCTCGTCAGGAATGCTAAAACGTCCTACCCTCGAAATATCACGCACACCAGAAAACGTAGCTGCAATGGGCTCTGCAGCCATGTCCGTCGCATCGTGTGGATTGCTTTGTTTCTTCATAACCTACGGTCTCTCCTTTCTTGTCGTTTTACGTTGATAACTTAATTACGTGGCAAAGATACGAAGAATTTTCGATATATGCAAGCAATACACGGAAAAGTATTTTTCCTTGCAGGTGACAATGCTGTTACACGTCCACTACACGTCCACCATTTCTTCAGTTCTTGTTCAGTCATTCACTGAACAAATACTGGACATATACTGGACATATACTGGACATGAAGCGGACACGAAACGGACATGAACCTGACTTGAAATTTCAGGAATATCGAAAAATTTTCGACCTATAAAGTTAAAAAATTTTTCAAAAAACTTGGAGGATATAGAAATAATTTATAACTTTGCGCTTTATATTACGGAAAAAGGTAGTAATTGAACTAAAAACAAAACTGTTTACAGCTATGAATACAATAGTTTTAACCGTCATTCTGTTGCTGATAGTCTTCGCCGTAGCGTTCTACTTTGTGCACCACTACTATTCGCGGAGGCTGCGGAGAGAGATAGCACGGGCGCAGAAGAGCGAGCAGCTGAAGTCGGTGTTTCTAGCCAACGTAAGCCGCGCCCTGCGTACCCCGCTGAACGCCATTCTGGGCTACAGCAATCTTATTTTGGAAGACAACGACGTGAACCTGCACCCGGCTCAGATGAAGGAGATGGCCTCGCAGATTAACAAGAACACCACGCAGCTGCTGGACTTCATAGCACAGCTGCTGGAGTTGTCGAACTTCGAGGGCAACATGCCCACTTTTACCAAGGTGGAGGTGAACCTGGCCGAGCTGATGGCGTCGTACCGTCGCGAGGCGCTGAACATTACCAAGTCGGAAGTCGGCGTATGCCTGCGCTCAGACCTGTCGCCCCACTGCAAGGCAGCCATTGACACCAACTCGATGCACCAACTGATGATGCACCTGCTGACCAATGCTGCCAACCACACCACGCAGGGCGACATCATCATCAACTACAGCAACGAGCGCGGCGGTCTGAAGGTGACCATTGCCTATCAGGGCATGGGCCAGGCCGAGCTGATAGGAGCCGACATCTATTCGTTCCTGCAAAAGGAGGACGTGATGACGCTGACCAAGGACAAGTCGGAACTGGGACTGAGCATCTGCAAGGCCATCATTGACGCCCTGGACGGCGAGCTGGACATAGACACCACGGAGAACGGCCGTAAGACCATTGCCTCGTTCTGGTTCCCCTGCAAGATGCGCGACCAGCACAAGGAAAGCAGGTTGTAAAGGAGAAAGGGAGAAGAAGCTTTACTGTTTATAAGCAGCAATGCTAACGCTGCTGCGTCAGTCCATACGGTCGCGATAGTCCTCGTAGGTGAACTGGCGCAGCAGCTGCATGGTGCCGTCGGCACGCAGCATGGCAATGGAGGGATGCTGTATGCCGTTGAAGGTGGTGGTTTTTACGGTGGTGTAGTGTATCATGTCCTCGAACACTACTTGCTGGCCTACCTGTAGCTCGTGGTCGAACTGCCAGTAGCCCATATAGTCGCCCGAGAGACAGCTGTTGCCGCCCAGGCGGTACACGTGTGGGGCGTCGGGCACGAATCCTTCCCGGGGCTCTATATGGCGCGCTGAGCGCACTTCGGGGTAGTAGGGCATTTCCAGACAGTCGGGCATGTGGCAGGTAAAGCTGACGTCGAGTATGGCGGTACGTATGCCGCGGTCTTCTACCACGTCGACCACGCTGCTTACCAGTGGTCCCGTCTGCCAGGCAAAGGCTGAGCCGGGTTCGAAGATGACTTTCAGGTGGGGCCAGCGCCGGTGGAAGCCCTGCACGATGCTGACCAGCAGCTCGATGTCGTAGTCGCGACGGGTCACCAGGTGGCCGCCTCCGAAGTTTATCCACTCTATCTGGGGCAGCCAGGGCGAGAACTTCTGCTCTATATGCTGCAGGGTACGCTGGAAGACGTCGGCTCCGCTCTCGCAGTGGCAGTGGCAGTGGAAGCCACGGATGTCGCCGGGCAGGCGTCCGGGCAGCTTGTCGGCGGTGACGCCAAAGCGCGTGCCGGGGGCACAGGGGTTGTAGAGCATGGTGCCTACCTCTGAGTACTCAGGATTGACGCGCAGTCCCAGCGAGCACTCCCCTGCCCTGTCGTGGAACCGCTCGTACTGCGACAGCGAGTTGAACGTCAGGTGACTGGAGCAGCGCACGATGTCCTGGAACTCTGTGTCCTTGTAGGCCGGCGAGTAGGTATGTGCCTTGCTGCCAAAGAGTTCGAGTGCCAGACGGGCTTCGGAGAGCGAGCTGGCCGTGGTGCTGTGTATGTACTCGCGGAAGATGGGGAATGTCTTCCACAGGGCAAAGGCCTTGAAGGCCAGTATCCATTCAGAATCGGTGCGACAGGCAACCTCGCGTATCAGCGCAAGGTTGTGTCGCAACCGTTCTTCTTCAATGATATAAACTGGTGTCTGTATCATTGGGGGTTCGTTGTCTGTTTGTACGGTCTAAAACTCCTTCGTCATCTCGGCCACTGCGGCGTTGATGTGGTCGATGAACTGCTGGATGGTCATCACCGTCTGTTCGCCGCCACCCTGCGGGCGCACGGCAACGGTCTTGTCGGCAGCTTCCTTCTCGCCCACGATGACCATGTAGGGTATGCGCTTCAGCTCGTTGTCGCGAATCTTGCGGCCCAGCTTCTCGTTGCGCAGGTCGATGGTGGCACGCACGCCACCGGCTGCAAACAGGCGGCACACCTCCTGGGCGTAGTCGTTGTACTTCTCGGACAGGGGCAGGATGGCCACCTGCTCAGGTGTGAGCCACAGGGGGAAGTGGCCTGAGGTATGCTCGATGAGCACGGCCGTGAAGCGCTCCAGACTGCCGAACGGAGCACGGTGTATCATGACGGGGGTCTTCTTCTGGTTGTCCTCGTCGGTATATTCCAGCTGGAAGCGCTTGGGCAGGTTGTAGTCCACCTGGATGGTGCCCAGCTGCCAGCGACGGCCGATGGCGTCCTTGATCATGAAGTCGAGCTTAGGACCGTAGAAGGCGGCCTCGCCGTACTCTACCTTGGCGTGCAGGCCCTTCTCTTCGCAGGCTTCGACGATGGCTTTCTCGGCCAGTGCCCAGTCCTCGTCGGTACCTACGTACTTCTCGTGGTCGTTGGGGTCGCGCAGCGAAATCTGGGCCTCGAAGTTGAAGCCAAAGGCCTTCAGCACGATGCCGATGATGTCCATGACGTTGAGGAACTCCTGCTTCACCTGGTCAGGACGGCAGAAGAGGTGGGCGTCGTCCTGCGTGAAGGAGCGCACACGGGTCAGTCCGTGCAGCTCGCCTGACTGCTCGTAGCGGTAGACGGTGCCGAACTCTGCGATGCGCAGGGGCAGGTCACGATACGAACGGGGCTTCCAGGCGAATATCTCGCAGTGGTGAGGACAGTTCATGGGCTTCAGCATGTACTCCTCGTCCTCCTCGGGGGTATGGATGGGCTGGAA
The DNA here is from genome assembly GCA_002353485.1 of Prevotella sp. UBA2742. Lineage (GTDB taxonomy): Bacteria > Bacteroidota > Bacteroidia > Bacteroidales > Bacteroidaceae > Prevotella. The sequence goes on along the minus strand of DEJS01000010.1, from coordinate 68,505 downwards.
CGAGTCCTTGCCGTAGTGTGCATAGTGGCCGGAGGTGACGTAGAGGTTCTTAGAGCCGATGTGCGGCGTGATGACCTCCTGATAGCCAAAGCGGCGCTGCACCTTGCGCAGGTGGTCCTGCAGGCGCAGACGCAGGTCAGTGCCCTTGGGGAGCCAGATGGGCAGGCCCTTGCCCACCTTGTCGGAGAACATGAAGAGCTCCATCTCCTTGCCTATCTTGCGGTGGTCGCGCTTCTTGGCCTCCTCCAGCATGACCAGGTATTCGTCCAGCATCTTCTTCTTGGGGAACGAGATGCCATAGAGGCGCTGCATCTGCTCGCGCGAGGCATCGCCACGCCAGAAGGCGCCGGCCACTGAGGTCAGCTTGACGGCCTTGATTTCGCCCGTGTCCATCAGGTGCGGACCACGGCACAGGTCGGTGAAGTGGCCCTGGGTATAGGTAGTAATGGTGCCGTCCTCCAGGTCCTGTTCTATATGTTCGCACTTATAGGTCTGGCCTTCGGCAGCAAACTGCTTCAGGGCGTCGGCCTTGGCCACCTCACGGCGAACCACGGGTTCCTTCTTGGAGGCCAGTTCCTTCATCTTTGCTTCGATGGTGGGGAAGTCGCTCTCCTTGATCATCTGCCCGTCGGGCAGCAGTACGTCATAGAAGAAGCCGTTCTCGACAGCGGGACCGAAACCAAACTGTATGCCAGGATACAACTCCTGCAAAGCCTCTGCCAACAGGTGGGCCGAGGTGTGCCAGAAGGTGTGCTTACCCTGCTCGTCGTCGAACTTATAGAGCTCTATCGTGGCATCCGTCATGATGGGGCGGTTCAGCTCTACGGTCTCACCGTTTACTGCGCAGGCTACCACGCTGCGTGCCAGAGCCGGTGAGATGCTCTCGGCAATCTGAAGTCCAGTGACGCCCTGCTCATACGAACGAGCAGAACCGTCTGGGAAAGTAATTTGAATCATATCTACAATATATGTTTAAGTTTAAATTCGGGTGCAAAATTACTAAATTATCGGCAATTAGCAGCCTTTTGGGCGGCTTTTATTTGATAAGGCCCTCTTCCATGAGTTCGCGCAGCGCCGTCTCGGCGTCCTCGGAGGGCTTGATGCGTCCCAGTCTGGCCTCGGCGCGCTCCGGGTCCCAGCCCACCACGTAGCACACCAGGTCCTTCAGCGTGTAGTAGCCCTGGAAGGGCAGTTTCTTGCCCATTCGCGAGTTGAGGTTGAAGGTGACGTCCAGCTGGTCGTTATAGCCTATGACAGGGCGTGCAAACACCAGCTTGTCGGCCCCCATGCGCCAGGCACGCACAAAGACGTCGCCGAAGCGGTTGAAGCCGCGCAGGTTGAGGTACAGCTGTCCGCCATACTCCAGGGCAAAGCAACGCTTCAGCATGTGGCGCAGCTTACGGTCGGCGCCCTTGGCCTTCAGCTCGAGGGCCAGCGAGTCTTCCTTGGCCGAGGGCAGCAGCTGCAGCTGGGCGTCGGCACCGACGGTCTGCCACACGTCAGCCAGGAAGTCCTGGTACGTGGCACAATATCTGTCCTGGGCACTGACGGCCAAAGGCAGCAGGACAACAAGGAGTAGCAAGAGTTTCTTCATGTTTTTCTATCGTTGTTTGGTGATGATACTATTTCCTATATCGCTTTATGATGCTATACGCGGTGTACAGGCCCAGCTCGCCGGCCTTCGAGAGGTCGCTGATGCCTTCGTTCTGCTGCTTGTTGGCCACACGTGCAAGACCGCGGTTGTACCATGCCTCGGCCAGATTGGCATCCAGCTCGATGGCCTTGCTGTAGTCGGCTATGGCCTGGACAAAGTCGAGACACTGCACGTAGGCATTGCCGCGGTCGTAGTACAGATAGGCATTGGCAGGCGCCTGGATAAGGGCCTGTGTGAGCTCGTCGATGAGACGCGCCGTACGCAGGGGCACGTCGAGGCTGTCGCTCTGCCAGTGGTCGATGGCTGTCAGCCACAGCGCCACAGCTGACGTGCTGTCGGCGGCGACGTAGCTATGAAGGTCGGCCACGGCCGACTGTCCGGTGACGATGTACAGCTGGCGGTTAGGAGGTAGCGTACGGTTGAGCGAGTCCACCTGACGGTCGAAGGCCACATAATGTTTTACGGCACTCTGCTGGCGCTGCGTAGACAGCACGTACATGGGCATGTAGTCCATGGCGACACGACGGTTCTGCACCCGGCCGCGCCACGCACTCTGGTACTCGTGTTCCATCTCCTGCTCGTCGGCCACGGCCAGCTGGTTGTACTTTTCGATGTCCTCGTCGCTGCGCTTGCGCATCTGCTGTTTCGACAGGCGGGGCTGATGGCCGAAACGCTTGTCTATCTGAGCCTTCAGGATGCGAAACTCGTCCTGCTCGGCCTGTTTAGGCATACCCAGCTTACGATAGCACTGGGCACGCTGGTGCAGGCCCGTCCAGAAGTTGGGGTACTGGTCGATGACCTTCGAGTAGTCGCGTATGGCCGCACGCGGATTACCGGTCTGCTCCAGCAGCAGGGCACGGTTGTAGAGGGCCATCAGGTTGTCAGGCTCCAGCTTCAGCACGAAGTCGAAGTCGAGGATGGCACGGTTGTCGTCGCCCACCTGGGCGCGCAACAGGCCACGGTTGTAATGACCCAGAAAGTTGTTGGGGTCGTAGTTCAGGGCTGTGTCGTAGTCGGACATGGCACCGCGCAGGTTGCTCTGGTTGAAGCGTGCCAGGGCACGGTTGATGTACAAGGCGGCATCGCGAGGCAACAGGTGAATGGCCTTGTCGAGTGCCGACTCGCCTTCCTTCCACTCGCTGCGCGCCAGACTGACGACGGCACGCTGGGCCCACACACGACCATTGTAGGCATCCAGCTCCAGACTTTTCTCCAGCGAGGCTATGGCCGCGGTGGTGTCTTTCTTCTGCAGATAGGCCTCGGCCTGCATGGCAGGAATGCTGGCGTTCTTGCTCCACTTGACGGACATCGTGTCCAGCTCGGCCAGAGCGCCATCGTAGTCTTTCTGCTGCAGACGGCACAGCGCACGGTTGTGCCACAGGTTAGGCGACTCAGGCTCGTAGTGCAGCGCACGATTGTAGTCGCTGATGGCCTCGGCGTATTTCTTCTGCTGTATGCGACACAGGCCGCGCAGCTCAAAGAGGCCGACCACGAAGGGGTTGCGCTCGATGGCCTCTGTACAGTCGTTCTCGGCACCGTCGTAATCGTCCAGATAGTACTTCGCTACAGCTCTGTAATACCATGGCTCATAAAGATAGGGCTTGGAGGAGATGACCTGGTTGAAGTACTGAATGCTCAGCACGTAGTCTTCATAATAGAGAGCCGAACGGCCTATCATGACCAGACGGTCGGTATTGAACTGGGCGTAGGTCTTTGGAATGAAGTATGAAGAATGAAGAATGAAGCATAGCGTGAAGAGAAAAGACCGTATCGACAGCCTTTTCAACCATAGCAATCCCAAAGAAGCGGTAGCTTTGCGTGCCACACTCTCCAAAGAGGGAAACACTTCACTCTTCATTCTTCACTCTTCACTTTTTCAAGGGTTTCGTCTTGTATCCGCAACGGTAGCGGCCAAGGGTCAGGGCCTTCAGCTTGCTACGGATAAGCTGTTTACGAAGAGGAGAAATATGGTCGATGAACATTTTTCCGTCTAGATGGTCGAACTCGTGCTGCATGACACGTGCCAGATAGCCCTCTATCCACTCATCGTGGTGCTGAAACTGCTCGTCGTCCCACTCTACATGGATGCGCGTGGGCCGAACTACCTTCTCGTGGATGGCAGGCAGCGACAGGCAGCCCTCCTCTGAGCTGTCCGTCTTTGTATCATCGAGCTCTATGATATGCGGATTGATGAACACCTGACGGAAGCCCTTATACTCGGGAAGGTCGTCGCTGATGACGTCGAGGTCGATGACTGACAGGCGGATGGGCTTGCCTATCTGCGGGGCAGCAAGCCCGATGCCCTCACTGCTGGCCAGTGTCTGCCACATGTCGTCTATCAACTGCTTCAGCTCAGGATAGTCGGGGGTAATATCGTCAGCCACCTTGCGCAATACAGGCTGACCGTAAATATAAATAGGTAATATCATTGATTTACTATGCTATAGAGTTTCTTATCAACTCTGTTGTTACGATTTCTTTTTCTCTTACCAAGGTCAGGTGTGGCGTTGCATTCATTTGCGCGAGCGCATGTAGTCCTGAAGAATGATGGTGGCTGATATCTCATCAACCAGCGCCTTGTCCTGACGTGCCTTCTTCTTCAGTCCACCCTCAAGCATGGCCTGATGAGCCAGCACAGAAGTAAAGCGCTCGTCGTAATACTCTATGGGTATCTGGGGCATCTGCTTGCGCCAACGGTTGACAAACTGTTGAACACGCGGCAGGTTCTCGCTGGGCTGACCATTGGGCTGACGAGGCTCGCCAATGACGATGCGCTCCACAGACTCACGACTCACGTACTGGCTCAGCCACTCGAACAGCTCAGAAGTGGCGACAGTCGCCAACCCGCCGGCGATAAGCTGTAGCGGGTCGGTGACTGCCAGTCCAGTTCGTTTCTTACCGTAGTCTATCGATAGTATGCGTGCCACGGCTTATTTAGCATACAACAGCCATGCACCAGGATACTTCAGCTGCAGGTCGTTGCGGCTGGCGGCAGCCTCGGCCTTTGTGTCGAAGGTAGCAGCTACCACACGATACATGGCGGGCTGCACTGATGAGTTCAGAACTATCTGTGCCTGATAGCCGGCATTGTTCAACGTCTGCTGCAGACCTTCGGCATTTGCCTTCAATGAGAAAGAACCTACCACGACGCTGAAATTCTTCAGGCCAGCGCCATTGATTACCGAGACGGTCTCCTGGCGCACGGCAATGTTGTCGGCATTATCTACTACACGGGTATTGGTGGCGGTACGCTCCTCCAGAGGAGTCACCACAGGCTGAGTGACAGGCGCCTGCTGAACGGGCTGCTGAGCCTGAGCCTCCTCCTGAGCCTTTGCCTTCAGATAAGCCTGCTTGTAGGCACTCTCACTTGACTTACAACTTGTAAATGCCATGGCTGCGCAAAGACCTGCGCAAAGTACAATGTACTGCTTCATAATAATCTTGTTTTATATTATTAAATTAAACTTGCTCACTTATTGACCGCGAAATTACAAAATATCGGGCAAACTTGAAGAAAAAACCTGCATAAAGTTTGTTAATTTCGAAAACTTTCAGTAAATTTGCCAGCAGAAATACGTTTCACCAATAAAAAAAACAGAAAACAAGATGAAAAGTTTAGGTTATTTAGGCGCATTCTTCGGCGGCGCACTGGCCGGAGCAGTTCTCGGAATACTAATGGCTCCCGAAAAGGGAGAGGACACCCGTGTAAAGATCACTGACGCTATTGACGACTTCATGAAGAAGCATAACATCAAGCTGAGCCGCAAGGAGGTTAACGACCTCGTGGACGACATCGCTGAGGCTGCTCCTGAAGTGGAGGCGTAACATTTATTGCCAATGGTCAATTACCCTTGTCAGTCAATAGGTAATGATGCTTAGTAGCGACAAGAACGTTGAAACGATTGCCCAACTGGTAGAGATTGTCAAACATTACCTCGGGCTTCAGACTGAATATCTGAAGCTCGATGTAATTGACAAACTCGTACAGCTCATCAAGACCCTCGTACTCGCCGTGGTGTTCTTCCTTATCATTATGGCCGTCGTGTTATACTTTTCGTTCGCAGTGGCCTACTGGCTGGCAACATACATAGGACCAGTGGCTGCATTCTTCATTGTGGGCATCATTCACCTATTCTTTTTCCTACTTATCGTCATTTTCCGCAAATCATGGATAGAGCGCCCGTTGGTGCACTTCCTTGCCAACCTGCTCATGAGTAAATAAACAAGCAAAGGACTATGCAGCTGCCCGTCAAGACACCACAACAGAACTACACCACGCTGGAGGACATTCGCCTGCGCAAGGAACAGCTGGCTGCCGACCTACGGAATGACAGCGACAAGTTCTCCAAGCAGTGGAACCAATTGTTCGTTCCACGCAAGGAGAGCACTAAAGGTGAATGGATAGCAGGTATCATTGCCAACGGTGTGACGGCAGTAGATACCTTCCTACTGGTTCGCAAACTCTTTAAGAACTATAGTCACCTCTTCCACAAGAAATAGGGAATACCCCATACCTTGGCCACAGCCTCATAAGTACACTGACCGTCGACCATATTGAGGCCACGGGCCAGTGAGTTGTCGTCTGTGCAGGCCTGCTGCCAGCCCTTGTCAGCCAACGCCAATACATAGCGCAACGTGGCATTGGTAAGGGCAATGGTTGACGTGTTGGGGACTGCACCTGGAATATTGGCCACTGCATAGTGTACAATGCCGTCAACAGTATAGACAGGGTCGCTATGCGTAGTGGGATGCGATGTTTCGAAACAGCCTCCCTGGTCAATGGCAACGTCGACGAGCACAGTGCCTGGCTCCATCAGCTGCAACATGTCTTTAGTGATAAGCTTGGGGGCTGCATCGCCAGGAATAAGTACTGAACCTATGACAATGTCGACATCAGGCAGCTCATGACGGATGTTGTGTTCTGAGGAATATAGCGTATGCACATTGGCTGGCATCTCAGCAGACAGCTGTTTCAAGCGAGGCAGCGAGACATCAGTGATGGTGACGTCGGCTCCCATGCCTGCCGCTATGCGCGCTGCAGCCTCGCCTACGGTTCCGCCACCCAACACCAGCACACGCGCAGGCTTTACACCCGGGACGCCAGCCATCAGTTTTCCTTTACCTCCCTGCGTCTTCTGCAAGTAGTAAGCACCGTTCTGGGTAGCCATACGCCCAGCCACCTCACTCATTGGAATGAGCAGCGGCAGTGAATGATCGTCGCACTCCACGGTTTCGTAGGCAATACAGGTGGCACCACTCTTCAGCATGGCGTGCGTAAGTTCTTCCTCGCAAGCAAAATGGAAGTATGTGAACAGCACCTGACCTTTGCGTACCAGGGGGTATTCTGGAGCGATGGGCTCCTTCACCTTGACAACCATGTCTGCCTGCGCATAAACATCCTCTATGGCAGGCACTATCTGGGCACCTACACGCTGATAGGCCTCATCACTGAAACCACTGCCCTCCCCTGCAGTATGCTGCACGCAGACCTGATGCCCACGTCTTACCAACTCGGCTACACCAGAAGGCGTCATGCCAACACGGTTCTCGTTGTTCTTGATCTCTTTGGGAATTCCGACTTTCATAACTTTCTAGGATTTAGTTCCACATTATTGTTGTTGGTTGTTGTATTCAGCGAAGGGGCTTTATACAGAAGGTAAAGTCGTACGACTGCAAAGGCAGCATATATTGGTGCTCAGGCCATGCACCCCACGAGTTAACACACCCTACGCCCATCTGGCACTGCTGGATGTGCACCTGGGTCAGCGCACGCTCTACAAGGTCGCCACTATGACGTCCTGCCCCACGATCCTTGTCTGCTCCGCTGTCAAGATCGTCAAGCAGGTAAGGCAGGGCTGAGCACTCCATAGGTGCATTGCTGTAGAAGTGTAGTCCCCTTCCAGTCTTTGCATCTACCACGTCGAACCAGCGAACATCAGTATGGTTTCCACTCTCCTGGGGACGAGCATAAGGATAGTACTGTTCTTTGACATTGGACTCATAAACGCCCAGAAACTCCGAGGAATGACGGTCTGAGTAGTTCTCATGGGGGCCACGCCCATAGTATTTCACGTAATCGTAGGCTTTGGGCATCTGGAGCTGCATGCCATAGCGGAATAGCCACTGGTCCTTGACCTCGCCTGTAGGTTGGAGCTGCTGCTGCACGATGACCTGACCTGAAGGCTGAAGTGTATAGGTCATGGTGAGCTGTGCCAGAGGCAGGGTCATTTTGGCTACAACAGTATTGTCGCTCACGGTAACACTTGTTACCTTCATCGACGGGTTCTTCCACCCTGCAAAGCGCTGCTGGAAACGAGCCCCATAGTCGTTGTCCGTCGGTGCTCGCCAAAACTCGGGCATGATGCTCTGACGGTCCACCAACATGGGGTGGCCGTCGACATCAAGATAGTCTATCAGGCCCGTCCACTTACCAATTGTCAGCGTCGTTCCTGCCGCAGTGAGCTTGATGTAGCTCTTGGTTTCCTCAGTGACTACGGATGCCCTCTCCGTGGCAAGGGATGGGAACTGGTAGGGCTGGACTACAAACTGTTGACGAGCCACTTCTTCGCCCTGATAACGACAGCTGAAGTTAACGCATACCTCCTCGTCAGCATGGTGTTTCAGCACGTGCGCAAGGGCCTGCTTCAACTGCTCGTCCACATACTCCTTTCGCTGCTGGGGTGCCAGACCGCCAAGGTCGATACTACCGCTATGTTTCTTGACACGCCAAGTGAGCTGGAAGCCATCAAGGGGCAAGAAGAAATGTTCATTATATACCTCCACCCGTCCGTCCTTCAGTCCCTTGTCTTCTATCCATACGTTCTGGTACCAATACTGAACCTCATAGGCATGAGGATTCAGCCGACGGTCAGGAGCGATAATGCCATTGCAGTTGAAGTTATGATCAGAAGCAGGATAGCGACCATAGTCGCCACCATATGTAAAGATGGTCTTGCCTGTTACGGCACTTGTGTCGCGCAAGCCCTGGTCAACAAAGTCCCAGATAAAACCTCCCTGATACTTGGGATACTTGCGAACGAGATTCCAATACTCCTTGAAGCCTCCCATTGAGTTGCCCATGGCATGGGCATATTCACACTGGATGAGAGGACGGGGATTGTTGCCCTTGGCATAGCGTTCACAATCGGTGTAATAGTAGTACATGGGACAGAAAATATCTGTCTTGCCATTCTGTCCAGCCTGCTCATACTGCACCGGACGACTGGTGTCGACACTCTTTATCCAGTCGTACACCCGTTCGAAATTTGGTCCATAGCCAGCCTCATTGCCCATACTCCAGATGATGATGCAGGGATGGTTGAGCAGGGTGAGCACATTACCTTGGTTGCGTTCAAGGTGCATCTGCTGAAAGTCAGTGCGCTTGGCCAATGTACCTTCGCCATAACCCATGCCATGGCTCTCCAGATTAGCCTCTGCTACAACGTAGATGCCTGCAGAGTCGCACAAATCATACCAGCGGGGGTCGTCGGGATAGTGGGACGTACGAACGGCATTGATGTTCAGCCGCTTCATGATGCGAATGTCCTGACGCATACGTTCTGTTGACACAATATAGCCCCCATCGGGGTCTAATTCGTGACGATTGACTCCCTTTATTAATATCGGCTGGCCATTCACCAACAGCTGACCTTCCTTAATCTCTACATGACGGAAACCCATGCGCTGGCGCACCACCTGCAGCACCTGACCTTTCTTTTTCAAAGTAACAATGAGGTTATACAGCCGTGGGGTCTCGGCTGTCCAAGGCTGCACGTCGCTGGGCTGTAGATAGAAGTGCTCATGGTGGTAGTAAGGCCAGCGATGACCATCGTGTTTGAAGATGACATGCCCTTGCAGGTCTTCGAGAGCTACTTCAAGAGAAACACCTGAAGGGTTCTTCACATCGATGGTGTATCCTATCTCACCTCGCTGCTCGTCCACCAACCAGTCCTGAATAACGCTGATATTCTCAATATACGTTGTAGGACGTGCATAGAGGTACACCTCACGAGCAATGCCCGTGAAGCGCCAGAAGTCCTGGTCTTCCAGATACGACCCGTCGCACCAGCGCATCACCTGCATAGCAATGAGATTACTACCTTTCTTCAGATATTTGGTGATGTCGAACTCTGCCGCCACCTTCGAGTCTTCGCTATAGCCCACATAGCGGCCATTCACCCATACTTTCAGGTTACTTGTGGCAGAGCCAACATGCAGTAGCACCTGCAGTCCCTTCCAGTCGTCGGGCAGAATAAACTCCCTGCGATAGGAACCTGTATAATTTTCCGTCTCTCCGATATAAGGAGGATTACTGTCGAAGGTAGTGGCCCAGGAGTAGCCTATATTCTTGTAAATACGGTCGCCATGGCCATTGAGTTCAAAGAGCCCTGGTACAGGGAACAGCTCCCACTGCGAGTCGTCATAGGAAGTCTGGAAGAAATTCTTGGGAGCATCCTGATGATTCTTCACAAAGCAGAAGCGCCATAGGCCTTCCATACTTAGAAAACGCGCAGACCGGGTCTTATCCCCCAGCCTGGCCAATGCCTCGCTTTCGTAACCGAAGAAATTAGCTCTTCGTGTCTCTCGATTCTGTTGGTTTACTAATGGGTTACACCATTCAGGCTTCTGGTCGGCAGCCTGGACGAAGACAGTTGCAAAGGCAACCGTCAAGAAAGTCAAAAAAAATCTTTTAGTCATGGTTGTCAGCTTCTTTTCTGCAAAGATATAAAAAAAGCCGGAAACCGCAAAGGATTTCCAGCTTTTTCTTTAAGGCGAACACTGCAAACTATCAGATGGGCAGACAGAGCACGAAACGCGCTCCAGGACCTTCGAATGCAGTATCAAACACTACATCGCCTCCCAGTCGACGGGCTATGTTACGGGCTACAGTAAGTCCGATGCCTTGTCCATCGAAGAACTGGTTCAGCTTGACGTAAGGTTCGAAGATATGCTCAGCCTCAGAGGCGTCAATTCCAGAACCGGTATCCTCTACGCTGTAGATTGCCTGCATCTTGTCCATGTCGACACCTACCTTCAGCGTAACACCGCCATCTGTTGTAAACTTCAAGGCATTGTCAAGTAGATGCACCAATGCACGAGCACCCTTCTGCAGACTGGTTGACATCATGGTCACAGAGGCTGTCTCGTCGACTGCCAGCTCGAATTTCAGGTAGTCAGCCTTGTCGATGCCTGACTGACGTACTGCCTGTTCTGCTATCTGGGCTACCATGATGTTATCCGTACGCTCCAGCGGGGGCAGGTCACCCTGAAGATCATCAAGGTCTGTAAGCTGACCTACCAACTTAGCAAGCTTGACGTCGTCTTGGGCCAGCTCTGTCAGTTTCGCTACGATAGGTTGCATTGCCTCGGCCTTCTTCATAACAGACTCCTGAAGACGACTATTGGTCTCCTGAAGTGACTGTACCGTCTTTTGCAGCGCCTCGTTGGCCGTCTTCACCTTGTCTTGCTCTTCGTTCATCTTGTCGAAAGCCAGCAGGGCCTGCTCGTAGCCTTCGCCAACATTATCAAAATTCTTCTCCAGCGCACGATAGTCCTCAAGCAACTTCTGCTGCTCGTCAACACGACGCTGATAGTCTGAAAGCAGTTGCTGCTGCTCCTCGGCCTGCTGGCGACCTGCCTTGCTCTGTGTAAATAGGGCTATGCCCAGCACGACCACAATAATGGCTAAAACAATTATAGCGTATGCCATGATGCTACTTATTAGGTTCTACTCTGCCTTCTTCTCTACCTTCATGAACTTGGTAAAGCCTGTCATAGCCAGTACCTTGTAGATTTCAGGATTCACGTTGGTCATCTTGAACTGACCCTTCTGCTGCATCACGGTACGCATGGTCTTCTGGATGATGCGAAGTCCTGAAGAAGCCATGTAGTTAAGGGCTGAGCAATCCATCTCCAGGTCTACACCTCCATCTGCCAGAGCTGGCTGGATGTCTTGTTCGAACTGGGGTGCATTCATCGTGTCAATACGCTCACCGGTCTTAATGATGGTCTTACCACCTTCTTTGATAATCTGTGTCATAATAGTTGTGTTATTAGTTGTTATTATTTAATTGCTTTTGTCATTGTCAACAAGTTTTTACCCTCCAGACGCTGGTAAGTCACATGGTTCATAATGTTCTTTACGATGAAGATACCCATACCACCTATCTCTCGGTCTATGGGGTTCACATCAGGATCTGCATCTTCCTTGGCTGTAGGGTCAAATTCCTTACCTTGGTCAGTAAGCACAAACGTAAGCTCTTTCCCATTGCTTTCTGCAGCCAGCTCTATGTCTGCTGTCTTGCCCTCGGGATAAGCATAGAAGATGACGTTTGACACCATCTCCTCCATCACCAGGTTAAGGTTCATCTGCAACTCCATGTCAAGTCCCAGCTCTTCGCCGATTTCCTCGACGAACTGGTTGACGCGTTCCAGCTCACCAACCTGGTTCTTTAATGTTAACTTCTTCTTCATAATTACGTATAGATTTAGTTATCAGTTGTCTCTTATCACCTTCACACATATCATCGTCAGGTCGTCATTAGGCTCCGCACCGTCACGATGTTTCTCCACCTCTGCTTTCAGCGTTTCTACCGTCTGCTCACAGCTTTCAAAAGGTGTTTGTTCCATTATCTCCAGCAACCGTTCGTCTGTAAACTGCTCCTGCTGACGGTTCTCTGCTTCGTTAAGACCGTCCGTATAGACAAAGAGCGTACAATTCGAAATATCTGCAATCTCCTCACCCTCGTATTCCAACTCAGGAATGATGCCGATAGGTGCATTGGGCACCATATCAATGAACGCTGGTTTACCGTCCTTCAACAGCACTGGCGGGTTATGCCCACAGTTACAGAAGCTAAGATGACCCGTGGCAAGGTCGATGAGCCCCAGAAACATGGTGACAAACATTCCCGTCTCGTTGTCTTCACCTGACAATGCGTCGTTGATACGAACGGCTATCTCTGCCGGCATCATCTCCTGTGCTGCCAGGGTACGGAATAGTCGGGTGGCCTGGGCCATGAACAGCGAGGCAGGCACACCCTTACCGGAAACGTCGCCCAAGGCAATGTAAAGCTTGTCGCCAGTCAAGTAGTATCCATACAAGTCACCACCAACCTCCTTGGCAGGTGTCATCGACGCGTAGAGGTCAAGGTCTGGACGTTCCGGGAACGTACGTGGTACCATGCCCATCTGGATGTTACGAGCTATACGGAGATCGCTCTCTATACGTTCCTTCGCAGCCGTGGTCTCCTCCAACTGGTCATAGGCCGTCAAAAGTTCCTCGTGCGTCTGCTGCAACTGGTCATGGGCCTTCTTCAGCCTACGCGCAGCAATAATGCGGAAGACGATGAAGATGACCAATGCCAACACAATAATACCCACTATAATAAGCGTATTACGGAACTGAGCTCGCTCCTGCTGCATCTTCAAGTCGTCTACCTGGAAGATGGTATTCATCTCCGTCAGCTGACTCTTCGTATCAGCACGGTTTATGGAGTCGATGATGTGGTAAAGATCCTTATAAAGCAACGACGTCTCACGATAGCGGCCCAAATGGTCAAGAATCTCGGCTCGCTGAACGATGTCTGAGATGTAAGTAAACTTGTCTTCATCTTCACTCACCAAATCCATTCTACGGTTGCTCAGGTCGAAGGCTTCCTGATAGTTGCCCTGACGCATGCGCAACAACGTCATCTGAGAAAGCCACGACTTCTCCAAGAAATCCAGGTTCAATGGGATATGCTTACGCGCATCCAGCAGCATGCGCTCTGCACGTTTGTTGTCGCCAAGTCCCAACGCAGCCTGGACACACGCTATGTCGTAATAGAACCACGTGATGTCTTTCTCGGCATCGGTGAGCTTGTTCTGAGGGATAAACTCTTCAAGGAAAGACTTCCACCTCACTGTCAGCTCCTCAAGCTGCTGATACTTCTTCTGGTCATTCAGCACGTCGCCGTAGTTAGAATACAGTTCAGGAATGACAGGTGGTAGGGGGTCCAAGTCTGACAGCATGTCGAGCCCCTTCTGATAAGCATCGGCACTCTCGTCCAGACTACCCATGCAGACATATACATTACCCATGGCATAATAAGCTATGCCCATGCCGTACTCATTGTCGCGTTCTTTGGCATCCTCGTACATGGCCTGCACATCACGCAAAGCCAATGACTTCTGGTTGTTATAGTAGATGTAGGTATTAATGCGATACATCCACACCTCATAATACTGTTTCCACTTCTTATACCCCTTAAGACGTTCCATATCCAAAGGCGCATGGTGAAGCAGCGAGTCACTAAGCCCATAGTTGTAGTAAGTGGCGTCACGAGCGGCCAACACCAAGGCCAGCGAGTCGGGGTCACCCCTCTTTTCCCACTGTGCTACCAGCTTCCTAACATGGTCCAACTCGTCTGCCTGCACAGTCGCACAAATGGCAACCAGCAGGTAAATGGCAAGAAGTATGGTTCGTTTCAGCATGGTCGTTTCTATTTAGGAAAGGATGGCTCGTCAGACGATAATCCTGGTCTTATGATAGTTCTCCCTGAACTCCGAGGGCGAGCACCCCTTACGTTTGCGGAAGATACGGTTGAAGTTGCTCAAGTTGTTAAATCCACTCTGAAAGCTTATCTCTGCCACACTCTTCGATGTGTCAACCAACATCCTGCTGGCATAGCCAAGCCGCTGCTCTATGATGTACTCAGAGAGATTACGTCCCGTATGTAACTTAAAGAAGCGGCTAAAAGCCGAGGGGCTCATTCCCGCTATCTCGGCCAGCGTGGACAGTCGTATCTCGTCCATATAGTTCTTGGCTATGAAGTTCTTCACCTTCAGCACCCGACGAGAGTCACTGTCTGCCTCTACCTTGGCAAAGCTCGAAGTAGCCAGCGCACGAGCCTGGTCGCTCTTTGACAGTTCGTGGAGAATGGTCATAAACTGGGTCACAGCATAGAAGCCATCCTTAATCGTGCTCAGTGTGTCAATCAGGTGGTAAACCCGCATGATGTCGTCCATCGGGAATGCCAGGCCCTTACGCGCCTCCAGCAACATCTTACGCATAGAGTGGAAAGGATTACGCGACAGGAAGCCGTCTTCACTGAGGTCAAGAAAAAACTGTACCGTCACCTCGCGGATATCGTCATTGGTACATGTGTTCTGTTCCCATACATGCTCCAAGTCTGGCGAGGTAAGCAGCACAAGGTCATACTCACCTATCACCTCGTTAGAGTCACCCACGATACGACGCACACCTGCTGCATGCTCAACAAAGTTAAGCTCAAACACCTCATGGTTATGAATGGGATAAGTAAACTCCTTCTTCCTGCGGTCTGCAATATAGAGGGCGTCCTTACCCATCAGGGGCGTAATCTCGTGTATGACTCTCGGCTCATCCATCAAATCTTCAGTTCTTTCAGTATCTCGCTCATGCGCTGCATATTCTTAATGCGCATAGGCACCAGGGGCAGGCGCAGTACATTCTCTATAAAGCCCATCTCGCTCAACATGGCCTTCACACCAGCAGGATTGCCATCTACGAAAAGCAACGAGAAAAGGTCTATGAAACGATGATGTATCTTACGGGCAGGTTCGTACTCGCCCTTCATCTGCAGACGAATCATCTTTGAAAACTCCTTGGGCAACGCATTGCCTATAACACTGATGACTCCCACAGCGCCACAGCTGACCATGGGAAACGTCAGCGAATCGTCACCGGAAATGACATCAAACTTATTAGGCTTGTTCTTGATTATCTCATCCACCTGTTCCAGATTCCCTGAGGCTTCCTTGATGGCTATGATGTTCTCACAGTCGTTGGCAAGACGCACCGTGGTAGCTGCCGTCATGTTGACACCCGTTCGCCCGGGAACATTATAAAGCACCACTGGCAGCGAAGTAGCATTGGCTATAGCCTTGAAGTGCTGATACAGGCCTTCCTGAGAAGGCTTGTTGTAATAAGGGCATACACTCAGTATGCCGTCAATACCCTGAAAATCACGTGTCTTGAGCTCCTCAACGATGGCAGCGGTGTTATTGCCGCCACAACCCATCAGAATGGGGATGCGACCCTGCACAAGACTCACAATCATTTCCTTAATAGTCTGCTTCTCCTCGGCAGTCAACGTTGGCGTCTCCCCTGTCGTAGCCAAGATACACAGGAAGTCGGCACCATTGGATAACTGATATTCAACAAGGCGCTTCAGCGACTGATAGTCCACTGAGCCGTCTTCCTTGAAGGGCGTCACCAGTGCTATTCCCAGTCCTTTGAAGATGTTACGTACCATAAATATTAATAAGAATTCTTACTTGCTGTGTGCAAAAGTAATAAAATTAATTGGAACCCCCTAACAATTTGCAAAAAAAATACCATTTACCCCTGACAAAATGCACGAAAAACAAAGAGGACGCCATAAAACGCCCTCTTTTTGTATCAGCATCTCCTAAAGATTACTGCTTTCTCAGTACCACTGCCGAGCGCGCAGGGATATAGAGCTTCAGCCACTCTTTCTTATCCTGCACGTACAGCGGGTCGTAATTGGTGTTGTGCACCATGCTGTCATCGGCAAAACCGTTGCCGCCAAACTCCTTGGCATCGGTATTGAGTACCACCTCATAAGACCCCGTAGGCACCAGGAAACCATAGTCCGTATACGAGCGGTCGGGCGAGAAGTTGAAGACAAACACCAGGTCACCACGCATGAAGCACAGCACCTTGTCCCCCTCGTCATGCCATATCTCTGTAACCGGAGTATCCTGAAACTTCTTCTGCGACTTGATGACCTCCAGCATCTTCTGGTCAAAGTCACCCAGCCAGTGATAACACAGCTCCTTGTTATCCACCAGATTCCACTGACGGCGGGCGTATTTGTAGCTCCAACCGTTACCCTCACGCGGGAAGTCTATCCACTCTGGATGTCCAAACTCGTTACCCATGAAGTTCAGGTAGCCACCATTGATGGCACCTGCAGTCACCAGACGTATCATCTTATGCAGCGCAATACCGCGGTGCACCATATCATTTTCATCACCCTTCTTGAAGTGCCAGTACATGTCTGCATCAATGAGTCGGAAAATAATGGTCTTGTCACCCACCAATGCCTGGTCGTGGCTCTCGCAGTAGCTGATAGTCTTCTCGTCGGGACGGCGGTTTCTGACCTCCCAGAAAATACTGGTGACGTTGATGTCCTCGTCGCGAACCTCCTTGATAGTCTTTATCCAGTAGTCAGGAATGTTCATAGCCATACGGTAGTCGAAGCCATAGCCACCATCCTCAAACTTAGCTGCCAGACCAGGCATACCCGACACTTCCTCAGCAATGGTAATAGCCTTAGGATTCACCTCATGAATCAGACAGTTGGCCAAGGTCAGGTAGCAAATGGCATTGTCGTCCTCATGTCCGTTGAAGTAGTCACCATAGCCACCAAAGGCCTCGCCCAAGCCATGGCTATAGTACAGCATCGAGGTAACACCGTCAAAGCGGAAGCCATCGAACTTAAACTCCTCCAGCCAGTACTTACAGTTGCTAAGCAGGAAGTGTATCACGTCGTCCTTTCCATAGTCGAAGCATAGCGAGTCCCATGCCGGATGCTCGTGCCTGTCGCCGGGATAGAAGAACTGGTTAGGATCACCACAAAGGTTGCCCAGTCCTTCCACTTCGTTCTTCACGGCGTGGCTATGCACGATGTCCATGATAACGGCAATACCCATCTTGTGGGCCGTATCTATCATTTCCTTCAGCTCCTCAGGAGTACCGAAGCGACTACTGGGCGCAAAGAAACTCGACACATGGTAACCAAAGCTTCCATAATACGGATGCTCCTGGATAGCCATCACCTGTATCGCATTATAGCCGTCTTTCTTCACACGGGGCAGCACATTCTCCGTAAACTCCTTATAAGTGCCCACCTTCTCGGCATCCTGGGCCATACCCACATGGCATTCGTAGATAAGCAGCGGATTGGTATCGGGCTTGAAGTTCTTCTTCTTCCACACATACGGAGTCTCGGGGTTCCAGACTTGGGCCGAGAATATCTTGGTCTGGTCGTCCTGCACCACACGGCGGCACCAGGCGGGAATACGCTCGCCCTCACCACCGTTCCACTTTACCTTCATCTTGTACAGCTGACCGTGCTTCAGGGCCTTCTCCGAGAGCTTCAGTTCCCAGTTGCCAGTACCTTCTATGCGCTTGCAGCGGTACTTCTCGTCTTCCTGCCAGTTGTTGAAGTCACCAATCAGGTAGATATCGGTGGCATTCGGGGCCCACTCACGGAACACCCAGCCACGTGTCAGCTTGTGCAGTCCGAAATACAGATGACCTGTGGCGAAGTCGGATAGCGTCTTCTTGCCATTCTGCGTCAGCTGGCCTATCTTCCACAGGGCGTGGTCGTGACGACCGCGGATAGCCCCTTCAAAGGGCTCCAGCCATGAGTCGTGCTGTACCAGTCCTATATGTTGCGGCTCGGCCACCTTCTTAACCACCTTCTTCAAAGGAGCTTTCTTCGCTGTAGCAGCCTTCTTCTTTGCCGTCGTCGTTGTCTTCTTTGTTGTTGCCATACTTATTGAGCTATGAACTATTAACTGTGAACTATTTATGCTTTAACCTTGAATATCGCCTTCTTGATTTCTGGAACGCCAGCAATACAGGGGGCATGGCCGTCCTGAGGGAAGAAGATGGCCATCATGCCTGGCTCACAGGTAATATAGCTGTCGGCGGCCAGACCGGGAATCTTCGTAATATCTTTCTCGTCGTTGTACTCGGCAGCAGGCAGACGGTCACGCTGTGTATAGCCAAACGTCTCCGTATCAGACAATGGTATCTGGATGTCTATCATCCTGTTATGCGTCTCAATGGTAGCTTCAGCAGGAGTACGGCCCTTGGCCATCTGGATGTTCACAAACAAGTCCTTTCCCACAATCTCATGCTTACCCGTTTCAAGGGCATTGAGGTCGTTCTGCTCCAGAAATTCCACCACCTTGCCAAACAGCGGGTTCACCGAGGCATAGTTCTTTAAGTTCTCGAGTTTGTCGATAATCATAATCTTTATTGTTTTAAGTAGTTAAACATTAATTCCTATCCACTCTGCGCTGCCCGCGAACGTAGGTCCCCTGGGCGGTAATGTTACCATTGCGGTCTTTCTCTATGAAGTTACCGTCGCGTCGGTCGTCCACATAGCTACCCTCAAAGCGGTTGCCTTGCTTATCCTCCTCTATGGCAGGACCATTACGTTTACCCTGACGGAAATGGCCTTTGAACTTCGAGCCGTCAGCATAGCGGGCAATACCCTCTCCGTGTATCTTGCCGTTCTGGAACTGTCCCTCAAACACATCGCCGTTCTTGCACGTCAGCTTACCCTTACCGTTAGGCAGGTCTTTCTTCCACTCTCCCTGATACGTGTCGCCGTGCTGCCATACCAGCATACCCTGGCCCGACTTGTCACCGTCCAAAAAGCCACCGGTATATTTGTCGCCATTGGCATAGCGAAATACTCCCATGCCCGTGCGCTGACCACTTACATAGTCGCCCTCGTAAACATCGCCGTTACGAAACTTATAGATACCCTTGCCATGCTGCAGGCCGTTGACAAACTGCCCTACATACAAGTCACCGTTGGCATACCAGTAAGTGCCCTTCCCGTGCTGGTGGTCTTCCACCCACTGACCGTCGTACGACGAACCGTCACCCCAGGCAAAAAGTCCCTTGCCGTTCTTCTTGTCCTCCTTCCATTCTCCGTCGTAGAAAGCGCCACCCTTAAAAGTATAGCGTCCGCGGCCATGACGCTTGTCCGCCTTCCACTGACCGTCATAGCGGTCGCCGTTGTAATAGTCCATCACACCGTGACCCTCGCGGTCGTCACGATACCACAGGCCCGTGTATTTGTTATTGTTCGTATAGAAATAAGTTCCGCGGCCATGCTGATGGTCCTGCATCCATTCGCCCTCGTACTTCTCGCCGTCGGCAAACATATACACACCATACCCTTGGCGCCGGCCCTTCACATATTCTCCTTCGAAGGTATCACCGTCTGCCCAGACCGTACGACCCTTGCCGTAGGGCTTGCCTGCCTGCATCTCGCCCTGATAAGTACCGCCGTCCTTGAAGTTATACGTTCCTAACGTTATCTTTTGCGCCGGCACAGCCAGCGTCGCCATCAGTATCAAAAGTAAGAATATATAGCGTCTCATGATTGTCTATCTTTCAAAAACCTCACAAAGGTAGAAAAAATAATTGAGACCGCAAAGCGTTTTAAAAAATATTCACTAACTTTGCAGCCAAAATAAAGGATTTTAATAAACATGAACCAATTCATTGCTATTATCCCCGCCCGGTATGCCTCGACCAGATTTCCAGGCAAGCCATTAGCCGTGCTGGCAGGAAAGACCGTCATTCAGCGTGTTTACGAACAAGCCGTCAGCGTCCTTGACGAGGCCTGGGTGGCCACCGACGACGAGCGCATACGCACTGCCGTAGAAGAGTTCGGAGGACGTGTCATTATGACACGACCCGACCATAAAAGCGGTACCGACCGCATTGAGGAAGCAGCCGAGAAAATCGGCACGCACGCCGACGTCATCATCAACATACAAGGTGACGAGCCTTTTATCCAACGGTCACAGATAGAAACGCTTATGCAACTATTTGACAACCCTGATACTCAGATAGGTACACTCGGAAAGCGCTTCGACAGCATAGAGGCTGCCACCAGTCCCAATTCGCCTAAGATTGTCACCGATCTTCAGGGCTTCGCCTTATACTTTTCGCGCTCGGTCATCCCCTTCGTCCGAGGTGTTGACAGCAAGGAATGGCTCGCCCACTTCCCCTATCTCAAGCACCTGGGACTCTACGCCTACCGCCGCGAGGTACTCCGTCAGATTACCCGACTGCCTCAGTCACCTCTCGAATTGGCCGAGAGCTTGGAACAGCTACGCTGGCTGGAGAACGGCTACCGTATCCGCGTGGGACTGACCGAAGTCGAGACCGTAGGCATCGACACCCCCGAAGACCTGCAGCGCGCCGAGGCATTCCTCGCCGCCAGCCAGAGCCACGTCTAAGCCTCTCCTCACGTTCCTTTACCCCTCACGCATCTGGCGCAGCAGGTCTTTCTGCCGTTCCGTCAGTGCCGTAGGCAGCTTCACCTGATAAGTAATGATGAGGTCAGCACCTCCCCTGCCCTTACCGCGCAGACGCACCTTCGTACCAGGCTGCGTCTCGGGTTTCACCTTCAGCCGCAGTCTTTCCCCGCTGCCTGTCGTCACCATGATGTCACCACCCAGCAGGGCCGTATAGAGGTCGATGGTCACCGTGGCTTGGCTCGAAGGCGCCGTCTGACCTGTCCTGCCGGCACGTCCCGAAAAACCGCCGCCGCCAAACAAGTCCTGGAAAAACGACGAGAACCCGCCACCCGTAAACTGCGAGAAGTCAAAGCCCTCAAAGCCGCTGCTGCCCTTGCCGCCACCGAAGCCACCGCTCCATCCGCCGCCATAGCCCGACTTCTCGAAAGCCTCAGCCTGCTGCCACTGCTCGCCATATTTGTCATACTTGGCACGCTTCTCAGCATCGCCAATCACGTCATACGCCTCCTGCAAAGCCTGGAACTTAGCCTTTGCCTTCGGGTCGTCAGGATGAAGGTCCGGATGAAACTGCTTGGCACGCTTCAGGTACGCCTTCTTCACGTCCTTCTGCGCTATCGTCTTATCCACGCCCAAAATCTTATAATAGTCAATAAATGCCATATCTTTGTCCTCCAATAATTTACATTACGCTCTCATCCTCCATACTGCAAAAAGCGTACCAATCCTTTGGCCGTTACAAATATTTTTCGTACCTTTGCACTATGAAAAAGACTATTATCACCCTATTGCTCCTAACAAGCGCCATTACCATGACGGCAAAGTCCCCCAAGACAGTAACATTACGCTTCATCGAGACCTCCGACGTCCACGGAGCCTTCTTCCCCTACGACTTCATCGAGCGTCGTCCCATGCGCGGCACCATGGCCCGCGTCAGCACCTACATTCAGAAACAGCGTCAGCAGTACGGACAAAATGTCATCCTGCTCGACAACGGCGACATCCTTCAAGGCCAGCCCACCTGCTATTACACCAACTACGTCAACACCAGCGAGCCCAACATCGCCGCACAGGTACTCAACTACCTCCGCTACGACGCAGAGGTCTTTGGCAATCACGACATCGAGACCGGCCATAAGGTGTACGACAAATGGATTCGCGACCTACACTGCCCCATCCTGGGTGCCAACGTCATCGACCGCAAAAGCGGCAAGCCCTATACCGAGCCCTACCTCATCCTTGAGCGCCAGGGGGTGCGCATCGCCGTACTCGGCATGCTCACTCCGGCCATCCCCAACTGGCTGAACGAGAGCATCTGGTCTGGCATGTACTTCGAAGAGATGGTGGGCTGTGCCCGCAAATGGGTGAAGACACTCCGCGAGAAAGAGCAGGCCGACATCATTATTGGCGTCTTCCACAGCGGTTGGGACGGAGGCATCAAGACCCCCGACTACGACGAGGACGCCACACGAAGGATAGCCCTGGAAGTACCTGGCTTCGACGTCATTTTCTTCGGCCATGACCACCGCGCACGCCACGACGTCATCAATGGCGTACTCTGTCTCGACCCCGCCAACAACGCCGTCAACGTAGCCCAGGCCACCCTCAAGGTCAGCATCACCGAGCAGCCCCGTGGTCAGCGGCATGTAGAAGTCATCGACAAGAAAGGCGCCATTGTCGACATCACCGCCGAGGACATCGACCAGCAGTACGTCCGTCACTTCCAGCCACAGATAGACAGCATACGGGCTTTCGTCGACCAGCAGATAGGCACCTTCCAGACCACCATGCTGTCGCGCGATGCCTTCTTCGGCCCCTCGCCCTTCATCGACTACATCCACGAGCTGCAGCTCCAGCACACCGGTGCCGACGTCTCCTTCAACGCCCCCCTCCAGTTCAACACCGTCATCCAGGCCGGTCCCGTCTACATGAGCGACATGTTCAAGCTCTACCGCTACGAGAACAAGATATACGTCCTCCGCATGACAGGCCGCGAAATCCTCGGCCACCTCGAGTTCTCCTACGACCAGTGGGTCAACACCATGCAGTCGCCCGACGACCACATCCTCCTGCTCAACGACAACGAGCAGAGCGACCAGCAGCGGCTCGGTTTCCGCAACCTCACCTTTAACTTCGACTCCGCCATGGGCATCGACTACGAAGTCGACGTCACCCGCCCCAACGGCCATAAGGTACGCATCCTCCAGTTCACCGACGGCCGTCCCTTCCACCTCGACCAGTGGTACCGCGTCGTCATGAACAGCTACCGAGGCAACGGCGGCGGCGAGCTCCTTGTACGCGGTGCAGGCATACCCTTCGACTCCATTCCCTCGCGCATCGTCTACATGAGCGACCTCGACCAGCGTCACTACCTCACCGACCGCATCCGTCAGGCAGGCACCGTAGCTCCGCGCGCCCACAACAACTGGCGCTTCGTCCCCGAGGAATGGGCCACACCCGCCATCCTCCGCGACAGGAAATACCTCTTCAAAGAATAACCCACCCACTACCACCCACAATACCCACAACACCCACAACACCCACCCTAAATACCCATGCACTACTTCGTCTTCTGCCAGTCCGACCTCGTCCTCGAGCGCATAGCCGACGGCTACGCCATCCCCACCTTGCCCCCCGTCGACACCAAGCCCTGGACCACCGTCATGGACATCGACGGCGACAAGGCCTACCGCATCGACCAGCCGCTCACCACCTCCGACCGCTACGAGATGTGCCCCCTGCGCCAGTCATACTATAAGCTCCAGCACGCCGACTACCTCAAGGCCGGCAAGTGCCACGAACTGCTCTACTGGGACCATAACACCAAGTACTGCGGCGTCTGCGGCGGTCCCATGCGCTTCGACACCCCCATCTCCAAGAAGTGCGAACACTGCGGCAAGGAGCTATGGCCCTCCCTTGCCATAGCCATCATCGTGCTCATCCGCCGCAAGCCTGCCGTCCGCGATGGCGTTCCCGAAGGCAAGGAAGAGGTGCTCCTCGTCCATGCCAACAACTTCCGCGACAACCATTACGGACTCGTCGCCGGCTTCGTCGAGACCGGCGAGACGCTCGAAGAGGCCGTACACCGTGAAGTGATGGAGGAGACTGGGCTCCACATCACCAACCTGCGCTACTTCGGCTCACAGCCCTGGCCCTACCCCTGCGGACTCATGGTAGGCTTCACCGCCGACTACGACCACGGCCGCATCCACCTGCAGCGCTCCGAGCTCTCCAAAGGTTCCTGGTTCGACCGCGACCACCTGCCTCACATTCCCGAGAAACTAAGCATCGCCCGACAGCTCATCGACCACTGGTTGGAGGAAACCCTATGACCCTACCACACACACCTCACGCCATGAACCGCAAACTCTTCGCCGACCTCCTCGTACTGGCCTTCCTCACCTTCCTCCACCCGGCCGTTGCCCCCAGACGGCAGCGACCACACATACCCGACAAGATAGAAACCGTCGTCTACCACCACCAGCCCGTCGACTCCGTCCAGCTCCACGAGCTCAGATACTACCTCCGCACCCATACCGTCATCGACGAGGGCTACGACCTCATTGCCCAGTACCACACCTACCTCCGCCGACAGGCTGACCTGGCCAGCTGTGCCACACCCCTCAAGACCACCACCCGCCGCATTGCGGCCAAGGACCGTCTCCTGCCAGCCGTCATCACCGCCGGAGGCTACTGGAAGGCAGGCCATTACCGTCGCGGCCGCGTCAGCGGACCCGTCATCCTGCTCGACAGCCAGCAGCGCGTCGTACGCGCCGTCTTCGTCGCCGACAGCATCGTCTACGCCACACGTACCGACTCCCTCGGCACCTACCGCGGACAGATGAACGCCCTCCTCGAAGCCCACGGACAGGGTACCTACGACCAGACCGACGGCACTCACTACGACGGCCTCTGGCAGCACGACCGCCGCCACGGCTTCGGCTTCGAGTCGTCGCCTCGCCATAGCGTCCGTGCCGGACAGTGGAAGGAAGACCGTTTCCTCGGCGAACGCCTGCGCTATACCGCCGAGCGCATCTACGGCATCGACATCTCGCGACACCAGCACGAGAAAGGCCGCAAGCGCTATGCCATCGACTGGTTCAACCTGCGCATCACCTCCCTCGGACCCAAACATCCCACCGAAGGAGCCTCCTTCCCCGTGTCCTTCGCCTACATCAAGAGCACCGAGGGCACCACCGTCCGCAACCGCTACTACCTCAAGGACTATGCCGCGGCACGAGCCCAGGGCATCCACGTTGGTGCCTACCACTTCTTCTCCCTCAAGTCGTCAGCACTCGACCAGGCCAAGTACTTCGTCAACCACACCCTCTTCCGACAAGGCGACTTCCCACCCGTGCTCGACGTCGAGCCCACGGAAAGCCAGATACGCAAGATAGGCGGCACCGAGGTCCTGCTCCACCGCATACGCACCTTCATGGACTACGTCGAGCGACGCACCCACATGCGGCCCATACTCTACGTCAACCAGCAGTTCGTCAACCGCCACATGCAAAACGCTGCCGACATCAAGCAGCGCTACAACGTATGGATAGCCCGTTACGGCGAGTACAAGCCCGACCTCAAGCTGGTCTACTGGCAGCTCACCCCCGACGGACGCGTACAGGGCATCCACGGCCCCGTCGACATCAACGTCTTCAACGGTTACCAAGGCCAGTACGACGACTTCGTCCGCACCGGCTTCCACAAATAAAAAACAGGGGTTAAAGATAAAAGTCCTTCGTCAGCGCCCGGTACTTCTCGTCACCTATCGTCAGCGCCTCGTGCTCACAGTGGCACGGCTGTTTCCTGAACGCCAGCAGATAGCGTCTCGGCGGTTTCCGCTCCACGGTCTTCACCGCACACGTCCTGCTCGGGAAGAACCCCCTGAACGTCGCCTCGTCCTCCATCCGCTGCCGGTAGTCGAAAGGCACCACCACACTCAGCTCCCCCTCGTCCGACAGCAGCCGCCACGCCGCCTCCATCAGTTCCGCGTAGGTCAGCATACCGGTATGGCGCGCCATGTTACGCTGGGCGTCCGGCGCAGGCACCGCGTCGATAAAGAACGGAGGGTTACAAACCACGGCATCGTACCGTCCCGTCTCCCCGTCACGCTCCGCCAGCCGCTGCAGCGCCTCCTGGCGCACCCTTATGCGGTCCTCCAGACCCGCTGCCGCCACGTTCGCCCGAGCCTGCCGCACAGCACCCTCGTCCACGTCCACGGCCTCCACCACGGCCTCCGCATAGCGCTGGGCCATCATCAGGGCTATCACACCGCAGCCCGTGCCCGCATCCAGCACCTGGGCACCACCTCGCGCCCAGGCACCCAGCAGCACACCGTCCGTGCCCACCTTCATGGCACACAGCTCCTGCTCTATCGTAAATTCTTTAAACCGAAAGCTCATTTCCGGTGCAAAGATATTAAAATATCTTATCAATCACGCATTATTTCCCGAAAATGTTGTACCTTTGCACCTCGTTAATGAAATTCAAAAGAAACATCACACATGGCAACTGAACTCAAAAGGAACAAATTCATCGTCTCCAAGGCGCTGAAGAACTTCGTGCTGGCCGCCGTGCTCACGGCAGCAGCCACTCAGCTGGCCCACACTGCCGACTCCATGATTGTAGGCCACATCGTAGGCCCCGATGCCGTATCAGCCATCAACCTCGTGCTCCCCTTCGTCGAGGTTCTGAACTGCATGGGCTTCCTCATCTGTTTCGGTTCCAACGCCATGTGCGCACAAGCCATCGGCTGCAACGACAAGGACAAGGTGGCCCGCACCTTCACCTCCACGCTGATTTCCGTCATGACCTTCGGACTCGTCGTCTCGCTGGCCATCAGCTTCTTCAGCCGCGACATTGTAGCCTATCTCTCTGACGACCCCCGACTCGACGAGATGGCCTACCAGTACATCCACACCTACGCACTGGGTGGCTGGCTGCAAATGATGTCCTACGGTCTCTGTCTCTTCGTGGCCACCGACGGACGCCCCCGCATCGTCACCAAGGCCGTCGTCGCGGGAGCCCTCGCCAACGGCATTGCCGACGTCGCGTTCATCTGGGCCCTCGACATGGGCGTCATGGGTGCAGCACTCGGCTCACTCTCCATGTTCGTCTTCAACATCCTCATCCTCACCAACTATCTCCGCAAGCCCACCAGTTCCTACAAGCTCAAGTGGCCCGGACGCGACTTCTTCTCCATCTTCCTTCACAACATCAAGGAGGGTGCCCCCATCACCCTGAGCAACTCGCTCATGGCCGTCACCATACTCGTCATCAACGCCATCGTGCTCCACTACCTCGGTGCCGACGGGCTCTTCCTCTGGTCCGTATGCCTGCAGATGCTGCTGCTCTCCTACGTCTTCATTGACGGCATCATCGAGTCCCTCTTCGCCGTAGGAGGCATTCTCGTCGGCGAACGCGACCTGCGCGGACTGCAGATACTCGTCCGCGAGGCTCTCGTCATCATCTCCGTACTCGTTGCCGCGCTCATCGTCATCATGTATATACCCGGACTCGTAGGCCTCCTCTTCGGCGTTACCGACGCCACCCTGGCCGCCGAGCTCAACCATGTGCTGCGCATCTTTGCACTCATGCTCATACCCTTTGCCACCACCCAGATTCTCCTCAGTGCCTATCAGCTGGTAGGACACGAGGGAGCCAGCGTCACCACGGCGGCCGCACAGACCATATCGCTCGTGCTCATGGTATGGCTGGCTGCCGAGTCGGAGAACATCGAACTCTGGTGGGGCTACGCCATAGGTGCCGCACTCGTACTCCTGGCACAGCTCACCCTCACCTACATACAGAGCCGACGCCAGCACTCCAGTATCTCGGCGCTCACCATGATACCCAACAAGCAGGAGGGCTACACCTTCGACCGTTCCATACCCTACCAGACTGACGACGTCTACACCGTCCTCCAGCAGATCGACCAGTTCCTCAAGACCACCGGCATCGACGCCACCACGCTCTTCGAGGTGAACCTCTGCTGCGAAGAGCTCATGACAAACATTGCCAAGCACTCCGCAGGACACATCACCCACCACTCCTTCGACGTTCATTTCAACGTCACCAACGACGCTGTCTTCGTCACCATCAAGGATGCCGGCAAGCCCTTCGACCCCATCAAGGCGGGCAAAATGGCCGACCCCAACATCGGCAACAAGGAGTACCAGCACCTCGGACTCCGACTGGTCACCAACATCATCCCCGACATCACCTACAAATACATGTACGGCCAAAACACCGTATTCATCTACAGACAATTATCACACACTGACAAATAATGAACAGCAAAATTTCAATGTATCTGGATAACCAGAACCGGTCGTTCTCAATGATAGCCGACGTCGAAGGCGACATCTACGACATCATTGACCAGGAACTGCCCGACGAGCTTCCCATACTGACCGTTCGCAACCTCGTACTCTTCCCGGGCGTGCTGTCGCCCATACTCATCGGCCGCGAGTCCAGCATGAAGCTCATCCGCGTAGCCGAGAAAAAACAGCTCATCATCGGCGTCTTCACACAGCGCGACCCCGAGGTGGAAGTGCCCATACGCACTGACCTCCACGACACGGGCGTCTTCGCCAAGGTCATCAAGACGCTGACACTGCCCAACGGCAATATCACCGCCATCGTACAGGGTCTGGGACGCATACGCCTGAAAGACATCGTGCGCTACACCCCCTACCTCGTAGGCACCGTCAGCAAGGCCCCCGAGAAGATGGTCAACAAGCGCGACATAGAGTTCAAGACCGCCATGGAAGACCTGCGCAACTCGCTCAACGAGTACGTCAGCCTTAACGAGGAAATACCCGACGAGGCCTCCTTTGCCGTCAAGAACATCAACAACGACGTCATGGCGCTCAACTTCGTCTGCTCCAACATGCCCTTCTCCGTCAACGAGAAAATGGCGCTCCTGCAGACCGAGTCCATCAAGGAACGACTCTTCAACACCCTGCGCATCATCAATCGCGAGCTCAACCTGCTCACGCTGAAGAACGACATCCGCAACAAGACACGCGACGACATCGACGAGCAGCAGCGCAACTACTTCCTGCAGCAGCAGATTAAGAACCTCCAGGCCGAGATGTCGGGCGACACGTCACCGGAGAAAAAGGACCTCATGGAGAAGGCGAAAACGAAGAAATGGCCTCAGGAGGTAGAGAAGTACTTCTACAAGGAAGCCGAGAAGCTGGACCAGGTCAACCCCAACTCGCCCGACTTCAACGTACAGCTCACCTACCTGCAGACCCTCGTCTCGCTGCCCTGGGGCGAATACACCGAGGACGACCTGGACCTGAAGCGCGCCCGCAAGATACTCGACCGCGACCACTACGGCATGGAAAAAGTCAAGGAGCGCATCCTGGAGTACATCGCCGTGCTCTCACTTCGCGGCGACCTCAAGTCGCCCATACTCTGTCTCTACGGACCCCCGGGCGTCGGAAAGACATCGCTCGGCAAGTCCATTGCCGACGCGCTGAAGCGTAAGTACGTCCGCGTAAGCCTCGGCGGACTGCACGACGAGGCCGAGATTCGCGGGCACCGCCGTACCTACGTCGGCGCCATGCCCGGACGCATCATCAAGAACATCCAGAAGGCAGGCTCCTCAAACCCCGTCTTCATCCTCGACGAGATAGACAAGGTGACGCAGAGCACCCACAACGGCGACCCCGCATCGGCACTCCTGGAAGTGCTCGACCCCGAACAGAACGGTGCCTTCCACGACAACTACCTCGACGTCGACTACGACCTGTCGAAGGTCATGTTCATAGCCACCGCCAACAATCTCGGCACCATACCCCGCCCCCTGCTCGACCGCATGGAGGTGATAGAGGTCAGCGGCTACATTACCGAAGAGAAGTACGAAATAGCCAAGCGCCACCTCGTGCCGAAGGAGAAGGAGAACACGGGCCTCACCGACCGCCACCTGACCTTCACCAAGGCCGCCATCGAGAAAATCATAGAGCAGTACACCCGCGAGAGCGGCGTGCGACAGCTGGAGAAGCAGATCAACAAAGCCCTGCGCAAGCTGGCCTTCCGCAAAGCCTCGGAGGGCGGCGAGCTGCCCACGACAAAGATAACGCCCGCCGAGATAGAGGACCTGCTGGGCAAGCCCCCCTTCTACCGCGACATCTACCAGGGCAACGCCTACGCCGGCGTCGTCACCGGACTGGCATGGACCAGCGTCGGCGGCGAGATACTCTTCATCGAGACCTCCCTGTCGAAGGGCAAGGGTGCCAAGCTGACGCTCACCGGCAACCTGGGCGACGTCATGAAGGAGTCGGCCGTCATAGCCCTAGAGTACGTCAAGGCTCACGTCGACACACTCGGCGTCGACTACCGCATCTTCGACCACTGGAACATCCACATCCACGTGCCCGAAGGCGCCACGCCTAAGGACGGCCCCTCGGCCGGCATCACCATAGCCACCTCCATCGCCTCGGCCCTCACCCAGCGCAAGGTACGCCGCAACACGGCCATGACGGGCGAAATCACCCTGCGCGGCAAGGTGCTACCCGTAGGCGGTATCAAGGAGAAGATTCTCGCCGCCAAGCGCGCCGGCATCACCGACATTGTCATGTGCCGCGAGAACGAGAAGGACATCGACGAGATACCCGACATGTACCTCAAGGGCGTCACCTTCCACTACGTAGAGAACATACAGGACGTCTGGCGCTTCGCCCTCACCGACGAGCTGGTGGACAACCCCACCCACTTCGACATTCCAGAAGAAAACAGCGATAAAGACAAGTAAATGACCTTTTCCCTACAACATAACGACCCCTACAGCTCGGCCCGCACCGGCATCATCACCACTGACCACGGCCAGATACAGACGCCTATCTTCATGCCCGTAGGCACCTGCGGAGCCGTCAAGGGCGTACACTTCAGCGAGCTGCGCCAGCAGGTCGAGGCCCAGATCATACTGGGCAACACCTACCACCTCTACCTGCGTCCCGGACTCGACATCCTGCGCAAGGCCGGCGGTCTGCACCGGTTCAATACCTGGGACCGTCCCATACTCACCGACTCAGGTGGCTTTCAGGTCTTCTCGCTCACCGGTATCCGCAAGCTGCGCGAGGAGGGCTGCGAGTTCCGCTCACACATCGACGGTTCAAAGCACATGTTCACCCCCGAGAACGTCATGGACACCCAGCGCGTCATCGGGGCCGACATTATGATGGCCTTCGACGAGTGCCCGCCCGGACAGTCGGACTATCAGTATGCCAAGCAGTCGCTCGCCCTCACACAGCGCTGGCTGGACCGCTGCATCAAGCGCTTCAACGAGACCGAGCCGCTCTACGGACACCGCCAGGCCCTCTTCCCCATCGTGCAGGGCTGCACCTACAAGGACCTGCGCAGCGAGGCTGCCAAGTACGTAGCCGACAAGGGGGCCGAGGGCAACGCCATCGGCGGGCTGGCCGTGGGCGAGCCCACCGAGGTGATGTACGACATGATAGAAGTGGTCAACGACATCCTGCCCAAGGACCGTCCGCGCTACCTCATGGGCGTCGGCACGCCTCAGAACATTCTCGAAGCCATAGAACGCGGCGTCGACATGTTTGACTGCGTCATGCCCACGCGCAACGGCCGCAACGCCATGCTCTTTACATACGAGGGCACCATGAACATGCGCAACCAGAAGTGGCAGGACGACTTCACGCCCATCGCCCCCGAAGGCTGTCCGCTGGACCGACTGCACACCAAGGCATACCTGCACCACCTCTTCAAGGCACAGGAGCTGCTGGCACTGCAGATAGCCTCCATCCATAACCTGGCCTTCTACCTACGGCTGGTGGGCGACGCCCGCCGCCACATCGAACAAGGCGACTTCACACAGTGGAAGCGCTCCGTAATAGACAACCTTGGCCGCCGCAGATGAACAAGAAGCTCACCCACCACCGCTGGAGCCTGCGCCGCAACTGGCGCCGACTCAAGGCCAGCAAGCTATGGCAGACGCTGGCCCGCCTGAAGCGATACAACCCGCTGCGCTTTGTGAAACGAATGGACTGGTACATCATCAAGAAGTTCATAGGTACCTACATATACTCCATTCTGCTCATCATCTCCATCAGCATCGTATTCGACGTCAACGAGAACCTGGCCAAGTTCACCACCTATCACGCACCGCTACGGGCCATCGTATTCGACTACTACGCCAACTTCGTGCCCTACTTCGCCAATCTCTTCTCACCGCTCTTCGTCTTCATCGCCGTCATCTTCTTCACGTCAAAGCTTGCCGGCAACTCGGAAATCATCGCCATGCTGGCCTGCGGAATGTCATTCAAGCGGCTCCTAAGGCCCTACCTCATCTCGGCAGCACTCATCGCCACGCTCAACTTCTTCCTCGGAGCCTACATCATACCGAAGGGCACCGTGGTACGTCACGACTTCGAGTCGCTCTACAAGAACAACAAGAAGAACACATCGGCCTCCAACATACAGCTCATGGTAGACCGGGGCGTGGTGGCCTACATGGCACAGTACGACGACCTCCGCAAGACCGGCTACGGCTTTGCGCTCTACAAGTTCGACAACAAGAAACTGGTGTCGCAGATGAACGCCTCCGTCATACAGTACGACACCATAGCCGACGAGCGCTACCACTGGAAGGCCCGCAACTACAAGATACGTACCCTGCGCGGCATGCGCGAACAGATAAAGAGCGGCAACGAGATAGACACCCTCATACAAATGGAGCCCATGGACCTCGTCTTCTCCAAAGGCCAGCAAGAGACCTTTACCTCGCCCGAGCTGCTCAGGTACATATCGAAACAGCAGGAGCGCGGCAGCTCGAACGTCGTGCAGTACGAAGTGGAGTACCACAAGCGCATCGCCTCCAGCTTTGCCTCCTTCATACTGACGCTCATCGGCGTCAGCCTCTCCTCCCGCAAGCGAAAGGGAGGCATGGGCCTGTACCTCGGCATAGGACTCGCCCTCTCCTTTACCTACATCCTGCTGCAGACCATCAGCGCCACCTTCGCCATCAACGCAGGCACACCGCCCATGCTCGCAGCCTGGATACCGAACATACTATATTCATTCATAGCATACTTCTGCTACAAACAAGCCCCTAATTAATGACATTTGAAGAGACATACCTCAACGACAACATCCTCGACGCGCTCTACGACATGCACTTCGAGCAGATGACTCCCATACAGGAACAGTGCATACCCCACATCCTTGACGAACGCGACCTCATAGGCATCGCACAGACCGGCACCGGAAAGACGGCAGCCTACCTGCTGCCCATACTCTCCATGCTCGACGACGGCGGCTACCCAAAGGACGCCGTCAACTGCATCGTCATGGCCCCCACGCGCGAACTGGCACAACAGATAGACCAGGCCATGCAGGGCTTTGGCTACTACCTGGACGGCATCTCCAGCGTCGCCGTCTACGGCGGCAACGACGGCTCGCGCTTCGACACCGAGACACGCGGACTACGCATGGGCGCCGACGTCGTCATAGCCACACCGGGACGACTGCTGTCGCACCTGCGCATGGGACACCTCGACCTCAGCCAGCTCTCATTCTTCGTCCTCGACGAGGCCGACCGCATGCTCGACATGGGCTTCTCGGAAGACATCCTCAGCATAGCCAAGCTGCTGCCCCCGCAGCACCAAACCGTCATGTTCTCCGCCACCATGCCGCAAAAGATACAGCAGCTGGCCCGCACCCTGCTCACCGACCCCGTGGAAGTAAAGATAGCCGTCTCCAAGCCCGCCGAGAAGATACAGCAGTCGGCATACATCTGCTACGAGCGCCAGAAGCTCGGCATCATCCGCTCGCTCTTCAAGGCCGGCGAACTGGAACGCGTCATCATCTTCTCGGGCAAGAAAGACAAGGTCAAGGACATCACACGCGAACTGCGCCAGATGCACGTCAACTGCGCCGCCATGCACTCCGACCTCACCCAGGCCGAACGCGACGACGTCATGTACCGCTTCAAGGCCGGACAAGTCTCCGTGCTCGTAGCCACCGACATCGTGGCCCGCGGCATCGACATCGACGACATCCTCTGCGTCATCAACTACGACGTGCCGCACGACGCCGAAGACTACGTACACCGCATCGGCCGCACCGCACGCGCACAGCGCGACGGCATAGCCATCACACTCGTCTCCGACCAGGACATGCGCTACTTCGCCGCCATCGAGCGCTTCCTCGAGCGCGACATACCCAAGAACCCGCTGCCCGAAGGCCTCGGAGAGGGCCCCGAATACACCCCCGGCACCCCCAAGCCCCACCACAAGTCCTCGCGCGGACGCGGCGGCCGCAACCGCGCCGCCACCAACGGCAAGCCCCGTCGCCACGGCGGCAAGACCAACAGCAAGCCCCGCCCCCACAACGACGCAGCCAACAGCAAGCCCCGCCCCCACAACGACGCAGCCAACAGCAAGCCCCGCGACCACAGCGACGCTGCAAACAGCAAGCCCCGCCACCGCGGCGGCCGCAAGCCGAAGGGCCAGCAGCCTGCCTCGTAGGCTGCCTCCGTTCCGCCTCACCCCCACCCACAACACCCACCACACCCCCACAACGCCCACTCAACCCCACCCTCACACCCGTCGGGTTCCCCCCAAGGCCCCCCTCGCGTTGTGGTCCGGTACTTGTCCACCTCATGGTCAGCATTTGTTCAGTCATTCACTGAACAAATACTGAACATATACTGGACAAATACTGGACATGAAGCGGAGTCGAACGGGAGGAAAACGGGATCAAAATTCGTTTTACGGACGGGACACAATAAATCGGTAGAAACGGCGTTTTAGAATGTGATGGACGTTAGAAAGACGATATTTACGTTTTGTCTGCTGCTGGCAGCACTGTCGGCAGCGGGCCAGTCGTTTACGCTGTCGGGCCGTGTGACCGACGAGGACGGCAATGCCGTCGAGCTGGCCACGGTGTCGTGTCTGGAGCAGGGCGCGGTGACGATGGCCAACCTGAAGGGCGAATACTCGCTGCGGCTGCAGTCGGCCGACTCGGTGGTGGTGAAGTTCTCGATGGTGGGCTACCAGTCGCGCACGCGCGTGCTGCGGCGCCCCCGCGGCAACCAGCGCCTGCTGGTGACGCTGCGCCCCATGCAGGCCCTGGACGAGGTCGTGGTGACCGAGCGCCGTCGCCAGACCACGGGCACGGCAGAGCTGGACCTGAAGGGCCAGCGGCAGGGTCCGTCGACGACGGGCAACGCCGTGGAGGAGCTGGTGCAGCAGCAGGCTGGCGTGTCGAGCCACAACGAGCTGTCGAGCCAGTATAACGTCAGGGGCGGGTCGTTCGACGAGAACTCCGTATATATAAATAATGTAGAAGTGTACCGCCCGCTGCTTATCCGCAGCGGACAGCAGGAGGGCCTCAGCGTCATCAACTCGGACATGGTGGAGCGGGTGCAGTTCAGCAGCGGCGGCTTCGAGGCCAAGTACGGCGACAAGATGTCGTCGGCCCTGGACATACACTACCGGCGCCCGACGCAGTGGGAGGGCACGGTGCAGGCATCGCTGCTGGGCGCGTCGGCCTACGTGGGCTACGGCAGCAAGCGGCGCGTGACGGTGGGCGGCGAGCAGCGCCCGGTGTTCACCATGAGCCACGGCGTGCGCTACAAGACGAACCGATACCTGCTGGGGTCGCTGGAGACGAAGGGCGAGTACAGGCCCAGCTTCCTGGACTACCAGACCTACATTACGTGGCAGCCTAATGCGCGGTGGATGGTGGACCTGATAGGCAACATCTCGGAGAACCACTATAACTTCAAGCCCTCCGACCGCGAGACGAGCTTTGGCACGATGCAGAACGTGAAGTCGTTCAAGGTGTACTTCGACGGCGAGGAGAAGGACCTCTTCCGAACGCTGTTCGGCACGCTGCGCGTGCAGCGGACGTTCACGCCGCAGACCAAGGTGACGCTGCTGGCGTCGGCGTTCCATACCAAGGAGCAGGAGACGTACGACATCATGGGACAGTACTGGCTGGACGACGCTCAGACGCAGGAGTCGCTGGGCGTGGGCACCTATATGGAGCACGCACGTAACTACCTGACGGCCAACGTCGGAAGCGTCAAGCTGATGGTGAACCACAAGACGCGGCGGCACGACTGGGAGGCGGGGGCCACGATGAAGTGGGAACGCATAGAGGAGAACGCCCGCGAGTACGAGATGCGTGACTCGTCGGGATACTCCATTCCGCACCGTGCCGACCGGCTGGACCTCATCTACTCGCTGCGCTCGGTGAACAAGGTGTCGTCGAGGCGCATCGAGGCCTACGTGCAGGACACCTACCGGTGGCAGTCGGGAGGCGGCGCGGCCGACGGCAGCGACGCGGAGGGCAACCAGGCGACAGCAGGCAGCGAGCCCACGCTGTGGACGCTGAACTACGGGCTGCGGGTGGCCCACTGGTCGTGGAACCGCGAGACCATCGTGTCGCCAAGAGTGTCGCTGGCCATGATTCCGGGCTGGAATCAGGACATGACGTTCCGGCTGTCGACGGGACTGTACTACCAGGCGCCGTTCTACAAGGAGATGCGTGACACGTCGACGGTGAACGGGGCCACGGTGGTGACGCTGAACGAGAAGATAAAGTCGCAGCGGTCGCTGCACGTGGTGGGAGCCTTCGACTACCGTTTCCGCATGGCAGGGCGCCCGTTCCGATTCTCGGCCGAGGCGTACTTCAAGCTGATGGACAACCTGATTCCCTATAACGTGCAGAACATGAAGGTGGTGTACTACGGCGAGAACGTAGCCAAGGGCCATGCCTTCGGACTGGACCTGAAGCTGTTCGGCGAGTTCGTGCCGGGCACGGACTCGTGGCTGACCTTCTCGGTGATGTCGACGCGGCAGAAGATAAACGGCGTCAGCGTGCCGCTGCCCACCGACCAGCGGTGGGGCGTGAACCTGCACTTCACCGACTACTTCCCGGGCACCGAACGCTGGAAGATGACGCTGCGGCTGGCCCTGGCCGACGGTCTGCCCTTCGGCGCACCGCACCGCGGGCTGGAGTACCAGCAGTTCCGTGCGCCGGCATACAAGCGGGCCGACATAGGCATGTCGTTCCTGGCCGTGGGACGCACCGACGGCAAGCCCTCGCTGCGCCATCCACGCCTGTGGGTGGGCGTTGACGGACTCAATATTTTCGGCATCTCTAACGTCAACTCGTACTACTGGGTGACCGACGTGACGTCGCAGCAATATGCCGTCCCGAACTACCTGACAGGCCGTCAGATAAACGGCCGCATTACGCTTGAATTCTAAGCACTTACAAGCCGCGTCCGAGGTTGTGCAGGGACACGGCGAAGACGGGTTGTTAAACTTTCTTAACAGGACAAGATTTTAACATTCCAGGCACTTGACGTGTCCGCTTTTTTTGCTATTTTTGCACATTGAATATTACTAATCCAAGACGCAAAAAAGCAGAAAGTATGTCGATACCGGAGTTCCTGAGCGGCATCTATATAGAGAACAAGACCACAGGTAAGACAATAGGCATTGCCCAGAAGGGCGAGCCCCCGTATGCCATCATCATGCCGATGGACTTTGACTATCCGCTGGAGAAACAGCCTATAACGGGGGCGTACACGAAATTTATTGAGTGGGCGCAGGACGTCAACACATCACGTGACTGGTACCAGTATGAGAACGCGCAGAAGATATTCCCCAGTCTGTTTAAGAAGTAGACTTGAGGGAGAGCCCACTGACAACTAATTATCAACCAAATGAGCTCCCACTGACTCGGCACGAGAGTCGGTGGGAGTTTTAATAATGCTTAATTATTACGGGGTTTGGCTCGTATGTGACATTATTTTAGTACCTTTGCACGAAATTGTCAAACGTTAAACAGAAAAGAGACATGAAGATTTCTCACATTGAGCATCTGGGCATTGCAGTCCAGAGCATTGAGGAGGCCCTGCCGTTCTTCACCGACGTGCTGGGGCTGGAGTGTTATGCAACAGAAGTAGTAGAAGACCAGAAGGTAAAGACCGCTTTCTTGAAGTGTGGCGAGGTGAAGCTGGAGCTGCTGGAGCCGACAAGTCCCGAGAGCACCATCCAGAAGTGGCTGGACAAGGGCAACAAGGGTGTTCACCATGTGGCTTTCTGCATTGAAGACGGTGTGGCCAATGCCCTGGCCGAGGTGTCGGGCAAGGGCGTACGCCTGATAGACGAGAAGCCCCGCAAGGGTGCCGAGCAGCTGAACATTGCCTTCCTGCACCCGAAGTCGACGGCTGGAGTATTAACCGAACTTTGTGAACATTAAGATAATTATGAGCAAGCAATTAGAGAAAATCAAGCAGCTCATCGAGAAGCGCGAGCAGGCGCGTCTCGGTGGTGGTGAGAAAGCTATTCAGAAACAGCACGACAAGGGAAAGTATACGGCCCGTGAGCGTATCGAGATGCTGTTGGACAAGGGTTCGTTCGAGGAGTACGACATGTTCAAGGAGCACCGGTGCCATAACTTCGGGATGGAGAAGAAGCAGTTCCTCGGTGACGGCGTGGTGGCCGGAAGCGGTACCATCGACGGCCGACTGGTATTCATCTTCGCCCAGGACTTCACCGTACACGCCGGCTCGCTGTCGGAGACCATGTCGCAGAAGATATGCAAGGTGATGGATATGGCCATGAAGATGGGTGCCCCTGTGATTGGCATCAACGACTCGGGCGGTGCACGTATTCAGGAAGGTATTAACGCACTGGCAGGATATGCCGAGATTTTCGAGCGCAACATCCTGGCCTCGGGCGTGATACCCCAGATTAGCGGTATCTTCGGTCCCTGCGCCGGCGGTGCAGTGTACTCGCCAGCCCTGACGGACTTCACGCTGATGATGGAAGGTACGTCATATATGTTCCTGACCGGTCCGAAGGTTGTAAAGACAGTGACCGGCGAGGACATCGACCAGGAACACCTGGGCGGTGCTTCGGTACACGCCTCGAAGTCGGGTGTGACCCACTTCACGGCCAAGACTGAAGAGGAGGCCGTGGAGATGCTGAAGACACTGCTGTCGTATATTCCCTCGAACAACATGGAGCTGGCTCCGCGCAAGAAGTGCGACGACCCGATAGACCGTCTAGAGGACTCGCTGAACGAGATTATCCCCGAGAACCCGAACGAGGCTTACGACATGTACAAGGTTATCTCGGCCATCACTGACGACCACGAGTTCTTTGAGGTTCAGCCCAAGTTTGCGAAGAACATCATAGTGGGCTTCGCCCGTTTCAACGGCCAGTCGGTAGGTATCGTGGCCAACCAGCCGAGCTGCTATGCCGGTGTGCTGGACGTGAACGCAAGCCGCAAGGGTGCACGCTTTGTACGCTTCTGCGACGCCTTCAACATCCCCATCGTATCGCTGGTTGACGTTCCCGGATTCCTGCCCGGCACGGGTCAGGAGTACAACGCCGTCATCCTGCACGGTGCCCAGCTGCTGTATGCCTACGGCGAGGCTACGGTGCCCAAGATTACGGTGACTCTGCGTAAGTCGTACGGCGGCTCGCACATTGTGATGGGCTCTAAGCAGCTGCACACGGACCTGAACTACGCATGGCCGTCGGCCGAGATTGCCGTGATGGGTGCCTCGGGTGCTGCTGCCGTGCTGTACGCCAAGGAGGCCAAGGCCAAGAAGGAAGCTGGCGAGGACGTGAAGGCTTTCATTGCCGAAAAGGAAGAGGAGTACAACGAGCTCTTCGCCAACCCGTACCAGGCTGCGAAGTATGGCTACATTGACGATGTGATAGAGCCGCGCAACACGCGCTTCCGCATCTGCCGTGCCCTGGCCCAGCTGGCTACCAAGCGCGACGCGCTGCCGGCTAAGAAGCACGGTAACATTCCAATGTAACAAAGCGTCATAGGATATGAAACAGAATGAAGTATATGCCGCCATAGCCATGGCTCTTTACGAGTTCAAGGGTAATAACGTACACGACAAGGAGCCCGGCATCATTACAATTGCCGAGAAGCAGACTCAGTGGAACGGGTATGCCCAGACTATGACAGTGCATCCTTAAACAGTCATCATCATGAAGAAAGAGTATAAGTACACCATCAATGGCACGAAGTATGAAGTGCAGATAGGTGATATCGCAGACAACAAGGTCACCGTGTGTGTGAACGGTGAAGAGTATCAGGTAGAGATGGAGCCCGAGCCGGAGCCCGAGAAGAAGGTGGTGGTGCGCAAGCCTGCCCCTGCTGCCGAGAGCAGCGACGGCCAGGAGAGCGGCGGCCAGCAGGGAGCCGTCAATGCCAACAATGCCGTGAAGGCCCCGCTGCCTGGCGTCATTACCTCGATAGAGGTTGCCGTTGGCGACGAGGTGAACGTGGGCGACACGCTGCTGGTGCTGGAGGCCATGAAGATGGCCAACAACATTGAGGCCGAGAAGGCCGGCAAGGTGACTGCCATCTGCGTGAAACCGGGTCAGAGCGTCATGGAAGACGATGCCTTGGTAGTGATTGAATAAGAAAGACACTGATAGAAAAAGAAAGCCGCTCTCTCACGGGCGGCTTTCTTTTTTTATGGTTAGTTGTCGCGGACGACTGTCTTTTCCTACAGTTTGTTGCCTTCGCCGGGGAAGACGACGGAGGGCTTGAAGTGCTTGGCTTCCTCGAAGTCCATGAGGGCATAGGAGATGATGATGACCACATCGCCTACCTGTACGCGCCGTGCCGCGGCACCGTTAAGACAGATACAGCCCGAGCCGCGCTCGCCCTTGATGATGTAGGTCTCGAAGCGCTCGCCGTTGTTGTTGTCGCATATCTGCACCTTCTCGCCCGCAATGAGGTTGGCGGCATCCATGAGGTCTTCGTCAATAGTGATGCTGCCCATGTAGTTGAGGTTCGCCTCCGTCACGGTGACGCAGTGCAGCTTGGACTTCATTACTTCTATCATCATGTCTGTTTACGCTTTAACGTTGCTGTTATGACTTGTACTTGATATGGTCAATAAGACGGATGGGGGTCTTGCCGCAGTAGACGGTGATACAGCCCACGACGTAGGGGGTGTCGTCCCATGACTGGACGTCCTGCAGGGTGTTGCCGTCGACGATGGAGAAGTACTCTACGTCAAGGCCGTCGACGCTGTTGATGTCGGCGACCACCTTGTCGTGGGTCTCCTGGACGGTGTGGCTCTTGGCGTAGTCGAGACTCTCGCGCAGCGCCTTGTAGATACGTGGCGCGATGGCGCGTTCGTCCTTGGAGAGCAGGGTGTTGCGGGAGGAGCGTGCCAGCCCGTCGTCGTCGCGGATGATGTCGCACTCTACAATCTGTACGGGTATCTGCAGGTGGCGCACCATGGCCTTGACGACGGCAATCTGCTGCCAGTCTTTCTCGCCAAAATAGGCCCTGGTGGGCTTGACGATGTAGAAGAGGCGGCTGACCACCTGGCATACGCCATTGAAATGGCCTGGACGGTGGGCTCCCTCCATCACGGTAGAGACGGGGGGATATTCAAACTGCCTGGTGTCGGGGGTAGGATACATCTCGTCGACGGAAGGTGCCAGCACGTAGTCGGCACCGCAGGCTTCAAGCAGCTTGCAGTCGGCCTCCAGCGTGCGGGGATAGTTCTTGAGGTCGTTCTTGTCGTTGAACTGTGTGGGGTTGACGAAAACCGATACTACTGTTATCCCGTTCTCCTTGACACTGCGGCGCACCAGCGAGGCATGACCTTCGTGAAGTGCACCCATGGTCGGCACAAGGCCGATTTCTTTTCCTTGTTTGCGGTCCTCGAAAAGCTGGTTTTGAAGGGCCACTATCTTATCGAATACTTTCATGTCTATTTTATGCTTTCATTCGAAATCGGGTGCAAAATAACAACATTTTCTTCAAATAAGGAAGAAATATCGTAAAAATATGCCTAAGGGGACTAAAAAATCTTTAAATATGCTCGTTTTGGCTGTTTTGTGAATTATTTTTTGTACCTTTGCAGGTGGTTTAAACTACATGATATGGCAAAGAAGATATTATTCATTAACCAAGAGATAGTTCCCTACGTGCCTGACAGTGACCTGTCGCTGATGGGCAAGGCCGTGCCCCAGGCTATTCAGGACAACGGCCATGAGATTCGTACCTTTATGCCTAAGTGGGGTAATATCAACGAACGCCGTGGTCAGCTGCACGAGGTCATCAGGCTCTCGGGAATGAATCTTATCATTGACGACACGGACCATCCGCTGATTATCAAGGTTGCCACGATTGTACAGACCCGTATCCAGGTTTACTTCATCGATAACGACGACTACTTCTCGCGCCGTCAGATGGCCCAGAACGAGAAGGGCGAGGACTATGCCGACAACGGCGAGCGTGCCATTTTCTTTGCCCGTGGCGTGCTGGAAACGGTGAAGAAGCTGCGCTGGGTGCCCGACATCATACACGTGCAGGGCTGGATGGGCGCCGTGGTTCCGCTGTATATCAAGACGGCTTACCATGACGAGCCTTCGTTCAGCAATACGAAGGTGGTGACGTCGCTCTTTACGAACAACCTGAAGTCGGACCTGGGTACCAATTTCAAGAACTGTGTGGTCTTCCGCGATGCGAAGGCCGAGCTGCTGAAGAAGTATAACGACAACTTTGACTTCCTGGAGCTTGGCAAGCTGGCCATAGACTACAGCGACGGTGTGATAGCCGCCAACAAGGATGTGAACAAGGAGCTCATGAAATATGCCAATGACCAGAAGATACCTACCCTGCCCTATCCGGGTGAGGACTTCGCTCAGGCCTACGAGGAGTTCTACGAAAAGATATAGGAAAAGAGATATGATCAGGAAACTTATAATGACAGGGATTGCAATGGCAACGATTGCAATCTCTTCGTGTAGTGAGGACACGACGGATTTGGGCAACTCGCTCACCTATGGCGTTGACCAGTTTGTCATCAAGTCGGATACCTTTGATATAGAGACACGTTCCATCGTGGCCGACTCTGTTCTGTCGCGTAGCAACTATAGCTACCTGGGGCGCATGAAGGACCCGGAGACGGGGTCGTACGTGACGGCGGACTATACGACGCAGCTGGCTATTCTGGAGGATGACGACTACTTCGTGCCGCGCGACGTGCTGTTGTCGCTGGATGAAGACGGGAACCCTGCGTCCGACTCGTGCTTTATGAATATTGTCATCAACAGCTATATGGGCGACTCGCTGGCCGCCATGAAGCTGAACATGCGCGAGCTGGGCAAGCCTATCACCGAGGACCGCCTGTACTACACGAACTTCAACCCGGCAAAGGCCGGCTACATCCGTGAGGACGGTATTTTCGAGAAGAAGATATACTCTATCACCGACCTTACCGACTCCGACAGTCTGCGCGCCCTAAAGAAGAAAGGGGCGTACTTCAACAGCATCCGCATACCGCTGAACGACCCGTACACCGACAAGGACGGCGTGACGTACAAGAACTATGGGTCGTACATAATGAGGAAGTACTATGACCACCCGGAGTATTTCAAGAACTCGCAGACGTTCACTGAGAAGGTGTGCCCGGGCTTCTACTTCCAGACGACAGACGGTCTGGGCGTGATGGCCGAGGTGCTTCGCACACAGCTTGAGGTGAACATGCACTTTAAGGTAGATACGAATGTTGTCGTGTCAGCCCCTCAGATGTTCAACGGAACAGAAGAGGTGTTGCAGACGAGCCACTTTGTGAGTGACATGGACAACATAAAGCGTCTGGCATCCGACGAGACGTGTACGTACCTGAAGACTCCCGAGGGCATCTTCACAGAGGTTACCCTTCCTGTGGAGGCCATCAAGCAGGGCCATGAGAACGACACGATAGCTTCGGCGAGGATTGTGTTCCGCCGGATGAACGATCGTTTCGAGCTGAGTGACGAGGTGCTGGAGGAACCGGCAAACCTGCTGATGATAGAGCGTGACAGCCTGTACTCCTTCTTCGAGGGCCGTAGCCTTCCCAATAACAAGACATCGTATCTGGCTACGTACAACAAGGACAAGAACTCGTATACGTTCAATAACATCTCGGGACTTATCAACCACATGTATGCCCGTCGCGGTAAGGAGGAGAACTGGAACAAGGCTGTATTGGTGCCTGTACAGGTGACGAGGGCCGCAGCGACCAGTACGACGACAGCGGCCACGGTGGCTACGGTGAGCAACGAGCTGAAGATGACCAGCGTGCGCCTGGTGGGCGGCAAGCAGAACCAGCATGCCCCCGTGCGCATCAGTGTGGTCTATAACCAGAATAAGTAATGGCCGACAACTTTCTGGAGAAACACTACGAAGAGTATGAGGCCCGCAAGGCGGCCTACCTTCGGAAGAAGAGACACCTACCCAAGACAAAGCATCATCTGCCGGAACGTCCGGAGGATGATGCTTTATAAAGTATATCCTACCTTACTATAGTGTATTTGGCAAACTTTAGG
Source organism: Prevotella sp. UBA2742 (assembly GCA_002353485.1). GTDB lineage: Bacteria > Bacteroidota > Bacteroidia > Bacteroidales > Bacteroidaceae > Prevotella. The sequence goes on along the minus strand of DEJS01000010.1, from coordinate 24,435 downwards.
AGCAGCTGCTTGGTGCCTGCATTCTTGAAGTCTACGGTGGCTTTGGCATTCTCGCCGGAGCCTTCGAGACGTACCACGGTACCGATGCCGAAGCGCTGGTGCTCGATGACGTTGCCTTCCTTGAGTCCGATGTCGCCGGCGGCAGACTGAGGCCGTGGTGCCTCATGGCGTACGGGCACGAGGCGCGGCTTGGGGTCGGCCATGAACTGCGTGGCGACAGGACGCGGGTTCTGTGTGGTGGCACGCGGCCTGGCAAAGGCTGGCTGGCGGGGTCCGAAGGCGTTTCCCGATGTTGTCGTGGCGGAATGTATAGCGTTGCTGCCTCCTTCTATCCTGAGCAGCGAGGGGTCGAAGTCCTTGATAAAGCGCGAGGGCGTGTCGTACTCCATGCGGCCATAGCGGAAGCGGTTCTGGGCACAGGTCAGAATGCAGTGCCGCTCGGCACGAGTGATGGCGACATACAGCAAGCGGCGCTCTTCTTCCAGCTCACGCATGGAGCCGGTGCACATGGGTGAGGGGAAGATGTTTTCCTCCAAGCCGACAACGAAGACGGTAGGGAACTCCAGGCCCTTGGCGGCATGGATGGTCATAAGCACCACCTTAGGCTGTTCGGCATCGTTGTCGCTGTCGAGGTCAGTAAGCAGCGCCACCTCCTGCAAGAAGTCGCGCAGGCCTGTCTCGTCCTCACGGTCTTCCTCCTTACGGCTCAGCACGAAGTCCTGCATGCCGCCCAGGAACTCTTCAAGGTTCTCCTGTCGCGAGAGGTCTTCAGGATTGGTAGAGCCATAGATGTCGCGGCTGATGCCACTCTCCATGATGATGCTATGCCCCAGCTCGTAGGCGTCTTCGTCTTCTATGCGCTCGCCCCACTGCTGGATGAGGTTCTTGAAAGCCTCCAGCTTTGTCAGGGTAGCCTTGGCCAGCTTGAGGTCGAAGACCATGGGCTGGCAGATGACCTGCCACAGACTGACGTTATGGAGGTTGGCGGTGTCAACAATCTTGCCCACGGTGGTGTCGCCGATGCCTCGTGCAGGGTAGTTGATGATGCGACGCAGCGCTTCCTCGTCGCTGGGGTTGGCCACCACGCGGAAGTAAGCAATGACGTCCTTAATCTCTTTGCGCTGATAGAACGACAGTCCGCCGTAGATGCGGTATGGTATGCCGTCCTTGCGCATCTGTTCCTCGAAAGAACGGCTCTGCGCATTGGTGCGGTAGAGGATGGCAAAGTCGGAGTATTCGCAGCCTTCCTTACGACGTATTCGCTTGATGTCGTTGCATACGATGATTGCTTCCTCCTTGTCGCTATAGGCGGGCTTGAGAGTAAGGCGCTCGCCTTGTTCGTTCTCGCTAAAGACGTTCTTATGTATCTGACGTTCGTTCTTGCGGATGAGGCTGTTGGCAGCCTGCACGATGAGTTGTGTGGAGCGGTAGTTCTGCTCCAGTTTAAAGAGCTGGGCACGTTCGTACATCTTCTGGAAGTTCAGGATGTTGTCGATGTTCGCACCCCGAAAGCTGTAGATGCTCTGTGCATCGTCGCCCACGACGCAGACACGGCCGTGGTCGCGGGTAAGCAGCAGTACGATTTCCTGCTGGGCATAGTTGGTGTCCTGGTACTCGTCGACGAGGACATACTGGAAGCGGTCTATGTATTTCTGACGCACCTCGTCGTGATGAAGCAGCAAGATATAGGTCTGCACCAGAAGGTCGTCGAAGTCCATGGCGTTGGCCTGCCGGCAGCGCTCGGCATATCTACTATAGATTTGAGCGACAAGAGGGCGTTTCTGCTGTGCATCATCGGCGGCCCATGAGCTGACAGCATACTGCTGAGGCAGCAGCAGGTGGTTCTTGGCCATGGAGATGCGGTCAGCCACGGAAGAGGGCTTATAGGTTTTGTCGTCAAGCTGCATCTCCTTGATGATGCTCTTGACCAGCGAACGTGAGTCGGCCTGGTCGTAGATGGTGAAGTTGGCGTTGAAGCCTATGGCGTCGGCCTCAGCCCTCAGGATGCGTGCGAAGACGGAGTGAAAGGTGCCCATCTGGAGGCGTTGTGCACGCTCCGGCCCTACCAGGCGGCCTATGCGCTCCTTCATCTCGCGTGCAGCCTTGTTGGTAAAGGTCAGTGCCAGGATGTTCCAAGGTGCCATGCCACGCTCCAAGAGATAAGCTATCTTATAGGTAAGCACACGCGTCTTGCCCGACCCTGCACCGGCAATGACCAGCTGCGGACCGTCACAGTATTCGACAGCCTTCCGCTGTCCGTCGTTAAGTTGGTTTAGGAGGTTCTCGTTCATCGTCGTGCAAAGGTAGCAATAAAAACGCAAACGGCCAAACTTTCCACCGAGGAAAGTCCGACTTTACAAGGATGGAAGTCTCACTTTCCCCGGATGAAAGTAAGATGGAGGTCAGACATTCGTCCAAAGGAAAATGCAGACCCTTTCGTTTTCGTAAAAAATTAAGGTTTTTATTTGGTTCTTTTGCCGAATTGCCGTATCTTTGCACTTTATTATCAACAAACAAGGAAGAATATGGCAAGAATCAATAACCATTTGGTCATTATGGCAGGCGGCATAGGCAGCCGTTTTTGGCCGATGAGTACCATGGAAAGGCCTAAGCAGTTCATTGATGTCCTGGGCACGGGCAAGTCGCTGTTACAACTGACGGTAGAGCGTTTTGAAGGCATCGTGCCGGCTGAGAACGTTTGGGTGGTCACAAATGCCCAATATGCAGCTATCGTACAGGAGCAGTTGCCCGAGATGCCCAAGAACCATATACTTTGCGAGCCCTGCCGCCGGAACACGGCTCCGTGCATTGCATACGTGTCATGGCGCATCAAGTCGCGCGACCCCAAGGCTAACATTGTGGTATCGCCCAGCGACCATGTGGTGATGAATACACAGGAATTCCAGCGCGTCATCAAGGACAGTCTGGCCTTCACGGCAGACACTGACGCCATCGTGACGCTGGGCATAAAGCCTAACAGGCCCGAGACAGGCTATGGCTACATACAAGCTGACCTGTCGAGCAACTCACTGAGAAACAAGGAGATATTCCGCGTCGACTCATTCCGTGAGAAACCTGACATAGAGACTGCCAAAGAATATATCAGCCAGAAGAATTATTACTGGAATGCCGGCATCTTCATCTGGAACGTATCTACCATCGTCAACGCCTTCCGCATCTACCAGCCTCAGATGGCCAAGATATTCGAGGGAATGCTGCCTGTATATGGCACGGACAAGGAACAGCAGGAGATAGACCGTCTGTTCCCGGAGTGCGAGAACATCTCGGTAGACTATGCAATCATGGAGAAGGCCGAGGAGATTTTCGTCTATCCCGCAGACTTCGGTTGGAGCGACCTGGGCACATGGGGTTCGCTGCAGCAGCAGTTTAAGAAGGACCTTTACGGCAATGCCTGTATCGGGCCAGATATTACGATGTTCGAGTCACGTAACTGTATCATTCATACCACTCAGGAGAAGCGTGTGGTAATACAAGGCCTTGACGGCTATATCGTGGCCGAGAACGATGACACCTTACTTATCTGCAAACTCTCCGAGGAACAGCGAATCAAGCAGTTCAGCGGACATAACTAACATAATATCAACATGAAGAAAGTTGCTCTTATTACAGGCATTACTGGCCAGGACGGTTCGTACCTGGCAGAATTTCTAATAGAAAAAGGCTACGAGGTGCATGGTCTGCTACGCCGCTCGTCATCGTTCAATACAGGACGCATAGAGCACCTCTACCTGGATGAATGGGTGCGCGACATGAAAAAGTCGCGCTTGGTGAACCTGCACTGGGCTGACATGACAGACTCGTCGAGCCTTATCCGCATCATCGGCGAGGTGAAGCCCACCGAAATCTACAACCTGGCGGCGCAGAGCCATGTCAAGGTGTCGTTCGACGTACCTGAGTATACGGCCGAGACCGATGCCACGGGTGTGCTACGCCTATTGGAGGCAGTACGCATCTGTGGCTTGGAGAAGCATTGCCGCATCTACCAGGCCTCAACCAGTGAGCTTTATGGCAAGGTGCAGGAGGTACCACAGAGTGAGACGACCCCCTTCTATCCGCGTTCGCCCTATGGTGTGGCAAAGCTGTATGGCTTCTGGATTATGAAGAACTACCGTGAGTCGTACGACATGTTCTGCTGTAATGGTATCTTGTTTAACCACGAGTCGGAACGGCGCGGCGAGAACTTCGTCACCCGAAAGATTACGCTGGCTGCAGCACGCATCGCCCAAGGCTATCAGGACAAGCTGTACCTGGGCAATCTGAACTCGCTGCGTGACTGGGGCTATGCCAAGGACTACATAGAGTGCATGTGGCTCATTCTGCAGCAGCCGGAGCCCGACGACTTCGTCATTGCCACTGGCGAGTACCACACGGTACGCGAATTTGCCACGCTGGCCTTCCGGGAAGTGGGTATCGAACTGGAATGGCGCGGTGACGGTGTCGACGAGAAAGGCTATGTGAAAAGCGTCAGCCCAGAATTGTCTGCCATAAACAGCCAATTAGCTGCAGGACAAGTCGTCGTCGAAGTGGACCCGAAGTATTTCCGTCCGGCCGAGGTAGACCAGCTGCTGGGCAACCCCGCTAAGGCAAAGGCCAAGCTGGGATGGAACCCCCAGAAGACATCTTTCGCCGACCTGGTACGCATCATGGTGAAGCACGACATGAAGTTCGTCAAGAAGTTATTCCTTAAAGCCCAAATGCCTGAGTGATGTTAGACAAGAACAGTAAGATTTATGTTGCCGGCCACCACGGGCTGGTGGGGTCTGCCATCTGGAACAACCTGAAATCGCGAGGTTATACGAACCTGGTAGGACGGTCGCATAAGGAACTGGACCTGACCGACCAGGTGGCCGTCCGTCGCTTCTTCGACGAAGAGCGCCCCGACGCCGTAGTGCTTGCCGCCGCCTTTGTAGGCGGCATCATGGCCAACTCGCTGTACCGTGCCGACTTCATCATGCAAAACATGAAGATGCAATGCAACGTCATCTCGGAGTCGTATGCCCACAAAGTCAAGAAGCTGCTATTCCTGGGCTCTACCTGCATATACCCCAAGAATGCGCCCCAGCCCATGAAGGAGGATGCGCTGTTGACTTCGCCACTGGAATATACCAACGAGGAATATGCCATCGCCAAGATTGCCGGCTTGAAGATGTGCGAGTCGTACAACCTGCAGTATGGCACCAATTATATTGCCGTCATGCCTACCAACTTGTATGGTCCTAACGACAACTTCCACTTGGAGAACTCGCACGTCATGCCAGCCATGATGCGCAAGATATACCTGGCGAAGCTAATACACGACGGAAACTGGGAGGCCATCCGGCGCGACCTGGACATCAGACCGGTAGAAGGCTTCAGTGGAGCATCAGAGTGCGATGCCATATTGAATGTATTGGCAAAATACGGTATATATGACAACAAGGTTGTGCTGTGGGGCACGGGCAAGCCCTTACGCGAGTTCCTATGGAGTGAGGACATGGCCGATGCCTCGGTACATGTGCTGCTGAACGTCAACTTCAGCGACATCATCGGCATTGACAAGTACTCTTCCGTACACTATGGCGCTACCACCGATGGTGCCGTGGACCGCAACCATTCGGCGGGGCGTGGCGGTGCACTGCCCCGGCTGGGCGAGATACGAAACTGCCACATTAACGTGGGCACTGGCAAGGAGCTCACCATCCGTGAATTATCAGAACTGGTGGTCAAGGCCGTGGGCTTTGAGGGCACAGTAGAATTTGACGCCACAAAACCTGACGGCACCATGCGCAAGCTCATCGACGTCAGCAAGCTGCACTCGCTGGGCTGGACCCACAAGGTAGAGATAGACGAAGGCGTGCGACGACTGTTCCAGTGGTATCAGGAATCGTTAAGCTAAAAAAACGGACTGACTTTCTTGGTCAGTCCGTTTTTTATTACTATCTTTGTCGCATAAAAACCGAATAACTATGAAAACTGTCCGAACATTCCATGAAATGCATTGGCTCGTAGCCGAGGCCAAAAGGAATCTGCGCATTATTGCCGTCAACCCGCATGACGAGGCCACACAGTCAGCCCTGCGACAGGTGGAAAGCACCCAACTGGCAGAGGTAATCCGCATAGAAGACGAGCTGCCTGAGCGTGCAGCACAGAAAGCCGTTGCCATGATTCGCCGCGGCGATGGCAATGTGCTGATGAAAGGTCTAATCAGTACAGACATCCTGCTGAAAGCCATCCTAAACAAGGTATCGGGGCTACTGCCCGAGGGGCAGGTACTGACACATATCTCCGTAGCAGAGATGTCCACCTATCATAAGCTACTGTTCTTCAGCGATGTAGCCGTCATCCCCTACCCCACACAGAAACAGCGTACAGAACAGGTGCGCTATACGGCCGACCTCTGTCACCGCCTGGGCATTCAGGAACCACGTATCGCCCTCATCCACTGTGCCGAACACGGTGGTCGTCAGTTTCCTTTTGTCGACGGCTATGAGGACCTCAAGCAGATGGCTGCTTCGGGTGCCTTTGGCCGCTGCATTGTGGACGGGCCGCTGGACGTAAAGTCTGCCTGTTCCATAGAGGCCTTGAAGGCCAAGGGTATCCAGTCGCCACTGGAAGGAGATTCGGACGTACTCATAATGCCCGACATCGAAGCAGGCAATGCCTTCTACAAAGCCATGACACTCTTTGCTCAGGCTCGCACGGCAGGCATCCTCTGGGGCACTAAGTGTCCTGTGGTCGTTCCCTCTCGTGGCGACTCGGCCGAAGCTAAATTCAACAGTGTTCTCTTTGCTTTGGCATCACTCTAACCTAACCCACATAACACTATGAAAATACTTGTAATTAATCCAGGCTCTACGTCTACTAAGGTAGCTGTCTACGACGACGAGAAGCCCATCCTGCTACGTAGCATCACCCATACTGCTGACGAGCTGGCACCCTACGATGCGATCATAGAACAGCAGGACTTTCGCCGCCAACTGGTACTCGACGAATTGAAACGTTCCGACATACCATTGGAGTTTGATGCCGTCATCGGACGTGGTGGGCTGGTAAAGCCCATAGCGGGCGGTGTGTACGAAATTAACGAACAAATGATAACCGATACACTACGGGGCTGTGTGATGCACAACCACGCCTGCAACCTGGGTTGTCTGATAGCCCATGAGATAGCAGCCAGAATCCCTGGTTGCCGAGCTTTCATTGCCGACCCTGGCGTCGTGGACGAGTTGTCGCCATTGGCACGTATCAGTGGTTCTCCCCTTATGCCCCGCATCTGCATCTGGCATGCACTGAACCAGCGTGCCATAGCTCGGCGCTATGCCCGAGGCATAGGCAAAGAGTACGAAGACCTGAATCTGATTATCTGCCACATGGGAGGTGGCATTTCAGTGGCAGCCCATGAACACGGCCGTGCCGTCGATGCCAACAATGCATTGGACGGCGAGGGCCCTTTTTCGCCAGAGCGTGCCGGGTCGCTGCCTGCTGCCGATCTCATCCGTCTTTGTTTCAGTGGTCAGTACACAGAGAAACAGCTACTGAAGCGCATTGCCGGTCAGGCGGGACTTACCGCTCACCTTGGCACCAACAATATGCGAGAGATACTGGAGCGCATAGGCCATGGTGACGAACAGGCTCACCTCATCGTCGATGCCATGCTCTACCATATAGCAAAGAGCATCGCTGCCGAGGCTGCGGTGCTCTGTGGTGACGTGGACGCCATCTTGCTGACGGGCGGCCTGGCACATTCTGACTATGTCGTTGGCGAACTGCGCCGCCGTACCGGTTTTCTGGCCCCCATCTACACTTTCCCAGGAGAGGACGAAATGGGTGCGCTTGCCCTGAACGCCTTGGCGGTGTTGCAGGGCAAGCGCACTGCTAAAGTCTACGAGTAAGCTTAGTACTTGCTCAGCGTCTCCTTCCAGGCCGCATAGGCAGCCTGGTAGGCAGGACGTTCTTTTTCGTTGGGTGTGATGACCTCCAACTTGTCCAAAGTAGCAAAGGCCTCGTTGTTGTCCTTGTAGATGCCGGCACCGATACCAGCTCCCTTTGCAGCACCCACGGAGCCGTCTGTATCGTATAGTTCGATAGTGGCTCCGCTGACACCAGCCAGCGTATTGCGGAACAAGGGCGAGAGGAACATATTGGCCTTGCCTGCATGTATTTTTCGGATGTCCATACCCATTTGCTTCATGATCTCCATGCCATAGCAGAACGAGAAGACTATGCCCTCTTGAGCAGCACGCACCAGGTGAGCCTTGTTATGGGTATTGAAGTTCAGTCCATGAATGGAGCATCCATACTCTTTGTTTTCAAGAATGCGCTCGGCACCATTGCCGAAGGGCAGGATACGCACTCCATCGGAACCGATGGGCACCGTGGCACCGAGGTCATTCATCTCGGCATAAGAGATGTCGGCCGTGATATTGCGGTGTATCCATGCATTCAGGATGCCCGTACCGTTGCATATACCCAGCACGCCGAGACGGGTCTGTTCTGCGCTGTGGTTGACATGTGCAAACATATTCACGCGCGATTTCTTGTCGTAGTTCACCTCTCCCAGTACGCCGTATACCACGCCCGAGGTCCCTGCCGTAGAGGCTATCTCGCCAGGGTTAAATACATTCAGCGAGAGTGCATTGTTGGGCTGATCGCCACCTCGGTAGGTAATAGGCGTTCCAGCCTGCAGTCCTAACTCTGCAGCAGCCTCGGCACAGACTTCGCTCTGAACGCTGAACGTCGGTACGATGTCAGCAATAAGCGAAGCGTCGAAGCCGTAGTACTTCATCAGGAAGTCGGCCACCTGATTGTTCTTGAAATCCCAGAACATACCTTCCGACAGGCCGCTGACCGTAGTATTAGGAACGCCAGAGAGACGCATGGCGATATAGTCACCGGGCAGCATAATCTTGTAAATCTTCTCAAACGTCTCGGGTTCATTCTCTTTAACCCATGCCAGTTTGGCTGCAGTAAAGTTACCAGGTGAATTCAGCAAATGGCTCAGACACAGCTCGGCTCCCAAGTCCTTGAAAGCCTTCTCGCCATAGGGCACTGCACGCGAGTCACACCAGATGATAGCCGGGCGCAGAGTCTTCAGGTTCTTGTCCACACACACAAGACCATGCATCTGGTACGAAATACCGATAGCCTTCACCTCCTCGGCCTTTGCCCCGGCATCGGCCATGATTTTCTTCAGACTCAGCTTGGCATTGTCCCACCACATCTGGGGGTCCTGCTCTGCCCACCCGGCCTTTACAGCCGTAATGGGGGCTTCCTTCTCCGGATAGAAAGCCGTAGCTACACACTTACCACTGTCTGCATTCACCAGCGATGCCTTGACAGACGAACTGCCGACATCAAAACCTAATAGATATCTACTTGCCATAATTGTATTGTTGTTTTCGAAACTACTAATAATACGTTTTCCCCTACAAATTTCCCTAAATTAAATTTAAAAAGCAACTTTTTTGCACTTTTTCGTGATTTTTTTATCATTATTTGGCTACAATTAAAAATATTTTTTTACCTTTGCACATTAGAATGACTAAAAAATAGATTTCATATATGAAAAAGAAGATTCTAATCCTTGACGACAAAGAGACCATTGCGAAGGTGCTCTCCATTTACTTGATGAGTGAATACGATGTCCAGTGGCTGCCCGACGGCCTTCAAGGTGTAAAATGGCTTCAGGCAGGCAATACTCCCGACCTGATTATCTCCGACATCCGTATGCCGGGCATGCGCGGCGATGATTTCCTGGAGTGGATTAAGCAGAACGAGCTGTTCCGTCACATTCCCGTTGTCATGCTGTCAAGCGAGGATTCAACCAGCGAGCGCATCCGTTTGTTGGAGATTGGTGCCGAGGACTACATCGTCAAGCCCTTCAACCCCATGGAGCTGAAGATTCGCGTCAAGAAGATTCTCCCCTAACCCGATAACCGAAATCCATACATTAATATAATATATGATAGGTGTTGTATATTTAGGTAATAACCTCAAGACACAAGAGCGTCTGAAATACATCCCTGGCCAGTTGGTACGTATGTCCACAGCCTACAAGGATGCAGCACAGATTTGTACGCCTCATGTGGCCAACGAGCACTTCATTCTGTTCTTTGAGCGCAACGTACGTAACGAGGACATTACTGCCATCACCTACATTCGCAAGAAGTGCCGTAACGTCTACATCATCCTCATCACCAACAGAATGTCTGACGAGGACCGTGACATTTACATGAAGTATGGCATCAACGATACCATCATCAATGGCGCTTCAGTGACCGAGCTGAACAAGAAGATACAGTTCATCTCCGACCGTGAGAACATTCTCTTCGACGACGAGGCGCCCAAGCATAAGATTCTGAAGTTTCAGATTCCGGTATGGAAGCGTCTGTTCGATATTATCTTTGCCGTCTTGGCCATCATAGTATTGTCTCCTGTCTTCATCATCACGGCTATCGCTATCAGGCTGGAGAGCAAGGGGCCGGTACTGTTTAAGTCAAAGCGTGTAGGCACCAACTACACCATCTTCGACTTCCTGAAGTTCCGTAGCATGTATATCGATGCCGAAGATCGTTTGAAAGAGCTGAGCAAGGATCACAACCAGTATGCCGAGCACCATGAAGAGGAGGAAGGTGAGCACAAGACCGTCACGGCTCCCCTTGGCGCTCAGGCCGAACAGGACATGATCGATACCGGCATGGAGTCGATGATGATGATTGGCGACGAGGAGATTATGCTTGTTGGCGACGACTTCGTCATGGCTGAGAGCGACTTCAATAAGAAGAAGAAGGAGGACATCGAAAATGCCTTCGTCAAGATTGAGAACGATCCGCGTATTACCAAGGTGGGCCGATTCATTCGCAAATACAGCATCGACGAGCTGCCCCAGCTGTTCAATATCCTCAAGGGCGACATGTCGGTGGTGGGCAACCGTCCGCTCCCCCTCTACGAGGCCGAGAAGTTGACTGCCGACACCAGCATCGACCGTTTCATGGCTCCTGCGGGTCTGACGGGCCTTTGGCAGGTCGAGGAGCGCGGCAAGGGTGGTGCCATGTCAGCCGAGGAGCGCAAACAGCTCGACATTACCTACGGACAGACCTACAGCTTTATGCTCGACATGAAGATTATCTTCCGCACCCTGACAGCTTTTGTACAGAAAGAAAACGTTTAACATATATCTGTCACTAAGATGAAAGATTTCAAACGATACCTATTATTCATTGCCGCCGTTGTAGGTTCTACGACGGCTTTCGCGCAGTACAACGAAAGCGGCATCAGTGCCGGTTTCTTTGACTCCAGCGAGGAAAGCACCATCAACTTCTCCAATTTCCACCTGCCACCATTGGCTGTGCTGTTAGAGAACGCCAAGCAGAATCCAAAAATTCTGTCCTTGGAGAAAGCACAAGAGCTTGCCAAGGCAGAGGTAGCTAAGCAGAAACGTCATATATTCTCCTACGTACGTGGCCATGCCAGCTATAGCTATGGCAAGTCTGATATGTGGGGACAAGGGTCGGACGCATACACTACAGTTTTAAAGCAATACCAGGGTAACGAGCAAAGCTACTGGAACGTAGGTGTCAGTCTTGCTGTTCCTTTAGAGGATATCCTCGATTTACCCGGATCTGTCAAGCGCAAGCGTTTAGAGGCAGAAATGGCCATGTATGCCAAGGACGAAGCATTCGACAATTTAAAGACACAGATAACCACGCTTTTTATTAAAATCACCAACTCGTTGGTAACCATGAAAACTGCAGGTGAAGCTGCCGCAGCTTACCAAGGAGCCGGCGCATTGAATTTGGAAGACTTCCACCAGGGCAACATGTCCATCGAGGATTATGCTTGGACTAAACAGCATGAGGTCGGTTCTGTCAGTTCTTATCAGGCTATGCAAACACAAATCACTACGGATATCATTACCCTTGAAATACTTTCTCATACGCCTATTTTAACCAATACCACCACCGAAATCACCTTGGACAGTGGTGACGGTTTGACCGAGAAGCAAATTCGCAAACAGAACAAAAAGGTAGAGAAGCAGATACGCAAGACCGCCAAGGCTGAAGAAAAGAAATACGCCAAGATGGAGGCTGCCGAAAAGAAAGCCCAGGAAAAAGCAGCCAAGGAAGCCGCCAAAGCCGCCAAGAAAAAGAATAAGAAATAACCCCAAAACAGCATCATATTATGGATTTATTTAGATATCTCGTTCGCTTTTTATATAAAATTCGTTGGTACCTCGTCATTCTTCCAATGATTGCATTGGTCGTTGCCTGGTTCATGACCCGCAATATGGAACGCATCTACGATACCAATACTACCATTTATACAGGTATGATTACCGGTTATAACATAGAAGGAGGTACGGGTACTGCAGGAGGTAATGCCCAGACCAACATCAATAACTTAATGCTGATTATTACCACCGACAACACCATTCATGAGGTATCACTCCGATTATTGGCTCGTTGTCTGATGTACGGTAATGCCAACAAGGACAACAATTACATCTCTGCTGAGCACTATCGACAGTTGAGTGCTTCTATACCTGCTGATGTCAAGGCTTTGGTCAACCATAATAGTGAATCTCAGACTTACGCCAATCTGAAAGCATACGAAAAGCCTTCTCAGGAGAATTATCTCTTCGGGTTGTTGAACTATCACCCGTATTTTGGCATTAATAGCATCACCTCACGACTGAAAGTAATGCAGTTGTCCCATAGTGATATTATAAATATCGGCTATTCTGCCAACGATGCAGGTATCGCCTATAACACATTGGATATTCTCAATGAAGTCTTTGCCCGTCAATACCAGCAGATTCGCTTTGGCGAGACCAGCAATGTCATCAAATTTTTCGAAAAAGAGGTAGCCCGTCTTTATCGGGTACTGTCCAATGCCGAGGATGACCTGATTCGGTATAACGTCTCTAAAAAAATCATCAACTATGGAGAACAGACGAAACAAGTTGCCGCATTGGAAGCACAACAACAGAACTTCCGTAACGATCAGTTGTTGAACTACACCAAAGCAAAGCACTTGTTAGACTATTTGGAGCGTCAGTTAGGTAATCGTGCCCAAATTATCCGTTCCAATCAGGAGTTTACCAATCAGATTAAGGACATTTCCCGTATCCAGTCTCGTATCTCCAACCTCCGGCTGATGAGTAGTGAAGGCGGTGGAAACGATACCGAATCACAGGAAGAATTAGGCAAAGCCCAAAAAGACCTTCAGGCCACCATGAGTCGTGTCAAGGAACTGACCAAGGACATTGAAGCCACCAACTACAGTACCGAAACAGGTGTTAAAGCCAGTAGTATGCTTGACCGTTGGTTGGAACAGCTCATCCTTTTGGAGACGACAAAGGCAGAGATGACCGCCACTGACATCATGAAGCAGAATTTGGATCGTCAGTATTTATTCTATGCTCCTATTGGTGCAACTCTCTCGCGCAAGGCACGCCACATCGGCTTTATCGAGGGCAACTACATGCAGATGTTAAGTGCGCTGAATTCTGCCCGTCTGCGCCAGCGTAACTTACAGATGTCAACGGCTTCACTACGTGTGCTCAATCCACCTATGTTCCCGCTGAATGCGCAACCTACCAACCGTATGATGATTTTGTTGGGAGCTTTCTTGCTTACCTTTATGCTGACGGCATTATGGTTCCTGATTATCGAGATGCTCGATCGTACGCTGCGCGACCGCATGCGTTCCGAGCGTATCACCAAGATTCCCGTCATGGGCTGCTATCCCAAGGAGAGCAACCTGCGCTATCGTCGCTTCAACAAGACCATTGGCGACATGGCCATGAAACAGTTGAGTAAAGCCCTCCTACCCCACTTCCAGGAAGGTCAGCAGAACGTATTGAATCTTATCTCTACCGACTCTGGTAATGGTAAGAGCTATATTGCCCAGGAATTAGAGAACTATTGGATATCTATAGGCCTGCAGGTTCGTCGTCTTACCTACGATGAGGACTTCCTGGCCGAAGACAGTCGTTTCATCATGGCCAAGGACATCAAAGACCTCTGCCCGGACATCCTGCCCGACGAGATTGCCATCATCGAGTATCCTAACTTGGATGAAAACTCCGTTTCTCCTAACCTGTTGAATATAGGCACTATCAACTTGATGGTTACCCGCGCCAACCGCACCTGGAAGGATGTCGACCAGAAAGCGCTGAAGGAAGTACAGGCTATGCTGGATGACGAGCATAAGAATACGCTCTATATGTACCTTACCGAGGCTAGCCGCTATGCGGTAGAAGAGTTTGTCGGCCAGTTGCCGCCTTATACAAAGTTCAACAACTTTGTATATCGCATGTCACAGTTAGGTCTGACTGCTACGGAGAACGAACACGCCAAATAAATGGTTACCGCGTTCAAGACATATGCACGAGACAACGGAGGAAGAGTATCCCTACTCTTTCTCCTGTTTTTGCTTGCTCTCTATGAGTTTATCACAGCCGGTTTCCCTGCCTTCGCCGTGGTATGTCTTATTCCCGTTCTCGTCCTTTTGGTCTTAGCCGCCTTTCATTTCCGGATGTTTACCTTTTGGACACTCATTGTTATTAACTATTTTGTCCAATGGAAGAACTTCCCGTCCACGGGACTCCCCATGTCACTTTACAATGAAATGTTGGAAATCATCCTGATAGCCTTAGCAATCATTGATGTAAAAGAAGCCAAGTTTGAGCGATTAGGCAATATCATGCTTTTTACCTTGATGATATGGTGTGGTTTCTGCACATTACAAGTGCTTAACGACACTTGTAATATCGGATTGGACATCGGAGCTTGGTACACCGGAGCCCGTCTGATGGCATTCCAGATTATGTATGCCTTCATCGTCTATACCTTATATATCACAAATCCTAAGATTCTCATACAGTACCTGTTCGTATGGGGCGGGTTAGCTTTGTTTGCATCTTTTTGGGTGTGGAAACAGAAAAACTTTGGGTTTACAGACTTAGAAAATGCATGGATACAAGGACGTGGTCGTTCCACTCATATCATCCAAGGCGGTAGCTTGATTCGTTACTTTTCAATCTATAGCGATGCCGCCAACTTTGGTATTGGAATAGCCTCTACGGCTGTGGCCTTTATCATTTTTGCCATTACCAGCAAAATCAATAAGTATCGCATTTTCTTTGGTATTACAGGATTGGCTACGGCATGGGCCATGTTCCCCTCCGGCACACGTACAGCTATGGCTTGTATGATGGCAGGATTCATGGCGTATATCTTTTTGTCTAAGTCTTTTAAAATTGCAATTCCCTTTACTATCGCATTCGTCTTCTTTGTTTTCATCCTTGCTTTTACGAAAATCGGCGATGGGAACCAGTCCATCCATCGCATGCGTACAGCTTTCGACAAGAATGATGCATCTGCAGGAGCCCGAAGTATCAATCAAGAGACGATGAAAAAATACCTGAAAGATGCTCCTTGGGGTATTGGCATAGCACAAGGCTATGGTTCAGTACCAGCTAACAATAAATACACTTTAATGTCCACCATCCCCGCCGACTCTGAATACGTCTATATATGGATCCGTACCGGTGTCATAGGCATAACACTTTTCTTAATTCTCACTGCCATCATGCTGATAGGCGCCTGTTGGATAGTCATGTTCCGACTGCAAAGTCCCTCCTTACGAGGCATTGGGGCCGGTTTTTGTTGTGCTTTTGTGGCGCTCCAGTTAGGTGGCTACGGTAACCAGGTTCTCATGCAGTTCCCCAACTGTCTGACGTTCTACGGCGGACTGACCATTGTTTATATTCTCCCCTACATAGAGAACGAATGGATTGAATACGAAAAGCGGCAGCTCGCCATACAAGAGGAGAAAAAACGCCTAAAATTAGAGAAAAAGCGTGCTTCAAGAGTTTAGGAAGTTGAGAGCTGAAAGTTGAAAGTTGAGAGTTGAAAGTTGAGAGTTGAAGTTTCTATCATTACCATCAATTACAATGGACTGGCAGATACCTGCGCATTGATTGATACCATCCCTTTCAATGACGAGTCATTGGAAGTGATAGTGGTAGATAATGCCTCTCTGAACGACGAAGCCTCGCTAATTGCGCAACGTTACCCACAGATTAAGGTCATCCGCAGCCCAAAGAACCTCGGCTTTGCCGGAGGTAATAACTTAGGCATCCGTGCGGCTCACGGCAAGTATCTGTTCTTCCTGAACAATGACACCCTACTCAGACCTCAGACCTCAGACCTCAGGCCTCTTATCGCCCGATTAGAGAGCTCGGAGAAGATAGGTGCTGTCTGCCCGAAGATTCGGTTTACCTGGGACGACAATCCCATCCAGTTTGCGGGCTATACCCCACTCTCGCGTATCACCATGCGTAACCGTTCCATTGGCTTTGGCGAGGCTGACCAGGGCCAGTACGACACTGCCTGTCCCACTCCATACACTCATGGTGCAGCCATGATGGTAAAACGTGAGGTCATTGAGAAAGCCGGTCTGATGCCCGAATGTTATTTCTTGTATTATGAAGAGCTCGACTGGTCGCTGATGATACGCCGTGCCGGCTATGACATCTGGTACGAGCCGGCCACCACTGTCTTTCATAAGGAGAGCCAGGCCACCGGCCAGCACAGTCCCTTGCGCACGTATTACATCACCCGAAATCGGCTGCTTTTCGTACATCGTAACACGCCTCTTCCTGAGCGCTATCTCTCTTACACCTATCTGATAGGCCTTGTAGCCCTCAAAGATATATTAAAATACACCCTACAGCATCGCCCCGACCTGGCTAAGGCTACCGTCAAGGGCATCTGTCAATTTTTAAAACCTACTGCATCATGACATTTTGGGACCTTTTCACATACACCGATTGGATATTATTCTTTTTCATGGCACTGACAGTATTGTATCTGGGCATCTTTGCCTTCCTTTCCCTATTTGCCAAGGATGCAGACATGCCAAAGGCCAAGAAAGAGAACCGTTTTGTTGTCATCGTCACCTCTCACAAAAGCGGCAAAAGCCTTGAGAGGACAGTCAAGTCCGTTTTAGGCCAGTCTTACGCCCAGCGTCTCTTCGACATTACAGTAGTAGCCGACCATGAAGACGAGATGACCATGTTCCATCTGGCCCAGCAGCCCATCACGCTTCTTACCCCCACCTTCGAACGCAGCACCCGCACCAAGTGCTTACAATTGGCCGTCAACAACCTGCCACAGTTTAAGATTTACGATGCCGTGGTACTTTTGGATGCCGGCGACGTCGTTGAGCCCGAATTTCTGGAGCAGATGAATATGGCCTACGAGGCAGCCCGCACCAAGGCCGTGCAGGCGCATAAGCTTTCACTGAACCGCGACACCACCTCAGCCCGTCTAAGTGCCGTCTTCGAGGAAATCAACAACTCCATATTCCGTCGTGGGCATATTGCCGTGGGTATGCCCGCTGCTATAGCCAGCTCAGGCATCATCTTCGAGTTCAACTGGTTTAAGAACTATATCCTGTCAGCCCGACCCTCCTGGGGCGACAAGGAACTGGAGTTCTCACTGTTGCGCCAGCATATCCATGTCGACTATTTCGACCAGATTTTTGTCTACAACGAGAAAGTCCGTCAGGCCGAGGACTTCAACCGCCAGCACCGCCGCAACATCATGATGCAGCTACGCTCCATCCTCCGTAACATCCGTTACATGCCTATCGCCATGGCCAACCGTCATTACAATTTGATAGACAAGTTGCTGCAGTGGATTCTCATTCCGCGTATGATTATGATGATGGTCATCATCCTCATGTGTGTGGTGGTTCCCTTTATCTACTTTACCGCTGCACTTAAGTGGTGGGCGCTGTTTGCCATTGTCATCTTTGTCTTTGCCATTGCCACTCCCAACTACCTGGTCGACGACAAGTGGGACAGCACCTTCTACAAGATTCCAGTAGTGATGTTCAGTTCCATCTTGAATAAATTCAAGTTAGGGCGTAAGCTCAAAGATGCCGTCAAACTTCAACAATAGCACCTGCGCATGTTCTGGCACACCATCCATATCATCGACATCCTGCTGTGGCTACTGACCGCTTGTTCCGTGGCCTACATCCTGCTGTTTGCTCTGGTCTCCATTCTATGGAAGAAACGTGTCTCCGACTTCACTATGTTCCTGACGGGTAAGGTGCTCTCCATGCGCAAGAAGGATTACTTCAGCTATCTCATCCTTTATCCCGCCTATAACGAAGACCGCGTCATCGTCAATTCCGTCACCAAGTTCATCAGTCAATACTATCCCTACAAGAACTTCCACGTCGCCGTCATCTCCGACCACATGCAGTCCGAGACCAACCAGAAACTCAGTGAGCTGCCCATCACGCTCTTCCAGCCCGTCTTCGAGAAGAGCAGCAAGGCCAAGGCCATGCAGTACGCCATCACAAAGGTAGAGAGTGGCGAGCTGAATATCGATGGCAAGCCTGACTTTGACTATGTCGTCATCCTCGATGCCGACAACGTGGTGGAGCCACAATTCCTTGATCGGCTGAACGAGGTTTGTGCCAAGGGTTACAAGGCCATCCAATGCCACCGATGTGCCAAGAACGACGACAATGATATTGCCGTCCTCGATGGTGTCAGCGAGGAAATCAACAATACCATCTTCCGCAAGGCGCACAACCGCATCGGCCTCTCCTCTGCCCTCATCGGTTCCGGCATGTGCTTCGATTATCAGTGGTTCAAGAATAATGTCTTTAAGCTCAGCACCGCCGGTGAGGACCGTGAGTTGGAGGCCCTGCTGCTCAAGCAGAAGGTATATATCCGCTACGAGCCGGACATCCATGTCTTCGACGAAAAGGTCAGCAATCAGGAGAACTTCCAGAAGCAGCGTCTGCGTTGGATGACGGCCCAGATACAGAGTCTCTTCAACCTGCTGCCTTATATCCCCAGGGCCATCTCGACAATGAACCTCGACTTCATCGACAAGACCATCCAGCAAGCCCTCATCCCCCGTTCCATGCTGGTCGTCATCACCCTCGCCATGTCGCTGCTGATGACCGTTGTCTCTGCCATCTGGTCCATCAAGTGGTGGTGTCTGTTCCTCGGCACCTGTATCGCCCTCTACCTTGCCACACCTAAGCAGCTGCGTAAGCACTCCATCTTTGGCAAGATTCTCTCCCTCCCCAAACTCGTCTGGAAGATGGTGCTCAACATCTTGAAAATAGACCGCAAGAATACCGACTTCATCCATACTTCTCACGATAAATAAAAACTTCATACTTAAATATTATTATAAATGACCGACAACTGGGACATCATCATTACCAATAAAAGCCGACTGTTTAGTTTGGATCTGCATGAAGTATGGCGCTACCGCGACCTACTCATGATGTATATGCGACGCGATATCGTAACCTTCTATAAGCAGACCATCCTTGGTCCGTTGTGGACAACGCAACTTTATGGATGTTATTTAACCAGATGGATAAAAAAAACAAGGTCACGAATTAACAGGACAATAAAATATGAGTAACATAAAAATCTTCATCTGTGCACATAAAGAGGTGGAACTACCCCAACATCCGTACTTCCTGCCCGTACAGGCAGGAGCAGCGCTCCACGATGCTATTCCCGGATACCAACCTGATAATGAAGGAGAGAACATATCCGTCAAGAATCCACATTTCTGTGAACTGACGTGTCACTATTGGGCTTGGAAAAATCTGAAGGACATTGATATTGTGGGATTAAACCACTACCGCAGGTATTTCGATTTCCAGAAGAAGTGGCCGCAGTTCTCTGCAGACAAGCGTTTTATTCGAACAGATGATTTTCTAAGACAGCCCTATCATTTCCCTGACTTGGAACAACTCTTACAGCAATACGACATCATTCTGCCTGTCGCCCGCCACTGGCGAGTCAGCAACACCCGGCAGTATGGTGAATACCACATTGCCAAGGACTGGGAGATGCTTCGCCAGATTATCAAAGAGCGCTCACCGCAATATATTCCTGCTTTTGAAAAGACAATGGACCATAGCAACATATCCGTTGGCTACAATATGTTTATCACCCACTGGAAGCATTTTGATGCCTATTCTGAATGGCTTTTCGATATTCTCTTTGAGGTTGAACGTCGTGTTCCTCCTATCGATGATCCTATCCAAAGCCGTATCTATGGTTATATGAGCGAACGACTCATCAATGTTTTCTGTGAGCACTATCATCTACACATCAAACATATCCCCCTCATTATGCCATTAGAAGAATGCAATGCTGGATACAATATCAGCAACCTCCATGCATTATTTAGGGCAATATTGAATGACTTTTCATACATAAAAACATGTACTAGTAACTATTCAGCATCCGTTTTCTAACACCCATGAGCCCACATACAATGATTACTTTCAATAATTCAATAATTAGTTTTATCTGATCCGAACTACTACTAATATGTTTTCATATAGATTATCTTACTCAACTTTATATTTATGAAAGAAAGGATAGAATATATTGACTTAGCAAAAGGTATTTGCATATTATTAGTAATACAAATACATGTATATGGTGACACATCCTTCGGTATATTTCAAGAAATGTCAATTTTCCGTATGCCTTTATATTACTTTCTATCAGGGATTTTTTTTAAGACCTACGGCAATTTTGTACTTTTTTTTAAGAAAAAAGCAAATAAATTACTTTTGCCTTTTTTCGTTTTCTTTATTTTTTCAATAATACCCTTACACTTGTATCTTGATTTTCTATTGCCTAATAGAGAAATTAATATCCAAGATTTGTTTATGTCTGATCATGGTCGACTATATCACAGATATAATGGTGCAATATGGTTTCTTATTAGTCTATTTTTCTCAAATCTATTTTTTTATGTAATATATACATTATCCAAAGGGCAATCTCTTCCTATAGTTATAGCATCTTCAATTTGCGGTATAATAGGTTATTTTCTTAATTACGCAGATAAATACCTTCCTTTATGGTTTGATACATCCCTAACCACACTACCTTTTTTTGTTATGGGATATATAACACGCCATAACACAAAATTCATTTCCACCAATTTCTGTCGTAAAGATTATTTATTTATCTCCATTTCTTTATTAAGCCTTCTTGGAGTACTATTAATAAACAAAACGACAAATAATCAATTAATTGATTTTGACCTAAATAGATATAATGTAGGGTTGGCATGTCTTTATATTGGTGGCTTATCAGGTACCTATTTAATCTTATTCATATCAAAGAAACTCAATAAGGTTTTACTTGTTTCATATATTGGGCGATACAGTATTGTTGTATTATGCACCCATATCCTTTATATTTTTATTTTAAGGAACATACTATATCATTTTTCCATTCCACAAGATAATGGGTTTATTAATACATCTGTATTTATTATAATAATACTCCTCTCAATTCCTACTATAAAATATGGCATAAAATATCTGCCAACGATATTCTCCCAAAATGATTTGTGGAAATAAAAAACACTTAAGATTCCTTGAGTATATTATTTACGATTTTGTCTATTTTTTAACATTTAATCTTTTGAAACATCAATAAGAATAACTATATTTGCACAAAAAATCATATGATGACCAAAGACTGGGATATTATTATCACTAATAAGAGTAAACTACTCAGCATAGATTTGCATGAAGTATGGCGGTACCGCGATCTGCTCGCCATGTATGTAAAAAGAGACATTATCACCTTTTACAAGCAAACTATTTTAGGCCCATTGTGGTTTGTTATCCAACCATTATTCACCACCATTATGTTTATGTTCGTCTTTGGTGGTATTGCAGGCATCTCTACCCTTTACATTCACAGTATTCATTCTCTTATTGGGCATTGTAATTTTCAACCGAATACAGCGCAACTTTATGGATGTTATTTAACCAGATGGATAAAAAAACAAGGTCACGAATTAACAGGACAATAAAATATGAGTAACATAAAAATCTTCATCTGTGCACATAAAGAGGTGGAACTACCCCAACATCCGTACTTCCTGCCCGTACAGGCAGGAGCAGCGCTCCACGATGCTATTCCCGGATACCAACCTGATAATGAAGGAGAGAACATATCCGTCAAGAATCCACATTTCTGTGAACTGACGTGTCACTATTGGGCTTGGAAAAATCTGAAGGACATTGATATTGTGGGATTAAACCACTACCGCAGGTATTTCGATTTCCAGAAGAAGTGGCCGCAGTTCTCTGCAGACAAGCACTTTACCAGAACGGATGATTTTCTAAGTCACCCCTACCAGTTCCCCGATTTGGAAAAGCTCCTGAAGCATTACGACATCATTCTGCCTGTAGCCCGTCACTGGCGAGTCAGCAACACACAGCAATATGCAGACTATCACATTGCCCGAGACTGGGAAATGCTACGGCAGATTATCCAAGAGCGTTCACCACAGTACATCCCTGCCTTTGAAAAGACGATGGACCATTCCAACATCTCTGTAGGCTACAACATGTTTATTACCCATTGGAAGTATTTTGATGCATATTCAGAATGGCTCTTTGACATTCTCTTTGAAGTAGAACGCCGTGTCCCCCCTATTGACGACCCTGTTCAAAGCCGTATTTACGGATATATGAGCGAACGGCTTATCAATGTCTTCTGCGAGCATCACCATTTGCGCATCAAGCATTTTCCACTTATCATGCCATTGGATGATGCAAAAGAGTCAATGAACATCTCCAATTTTCATGCGACCTACCGCCGATGGGTCAACGACCTGAAATATCGAATAGGATAAGAAGCCTGCTCTACTCATGGGAAACCGCACACGTAAAAGCATCTTAAACGCAGAAGTAGGATTACTATTCTATTTCTTAAGTCTGTTTGTTGCCTTTTTCTCCCGGAAGGTTTTCCTGGCCAACCTCGGTGCCGACTTCATTGGACTCACGGGAACGCTGCTCAGCATTCTAAGCTTCCTGAACCTATCCGAACTGGGAATCGGGCTAAGCGTCAGCTATTTCCTGTTTAAGCCCTTAGCCGACAATGACCGACAAAAGATCAACGAGATTATATCATTGCTTGGCTATCTATACAAGCGAATCGGACAATTTATACTAAGCATTGGCATACTCGTCAGCCTGTTCTTCCCGCTGATGTTCAAAAACAATGATTTGCCTCTAAGCATCGTATATTTCGCCTTTTTCTCTTTCCTCGGTTCTAACGTCATCGGCTACTTTATCAACTATAGGCAGATACTACTTAACGCCGATCAGAAGATGTATCTGGTCAGTATCTACAGCCAGAGTTTCAATTTTCTCAAGTCCGTTTTACAGATATTTCTGGCCATCTATTACAAGAACCTCTATCTGTGGGTCGCTATTGAGTTCATGGCAGCCATTGTTCAGTGCGCGGTTCTGAACTGGAAAATCAATAAGGAATATCCCTGGTTGAAATCCGACAAGTCCAAAGGGCGCCTCTTGCTGAAGGAGTACCCCGACATCATCAAGAAAACCAAACAAATCGTCATTCACCAGCTAAAAGACTTCCTGCTGAACAAGAGCGACGAAATCATGATCTTCGCTTTTGTCTCTCTGAAAATGGTAGCCTATTACGGCAACTACGTGATGATTATCACTAAGCTCTCCACCATGTTCCTGACCTTCTTCAGTGGCATGGCATCCGGCATTGGCAATCTTGTTGCAGAGGGGAACAAACCACACATCATGAACATCTTCTGGCAACTATCTTCGGCCAAATACCTTACCGCCGGCATCCTGGTTTTCTCATTGTCCTTCCTCATTAATCCCTTCATCTGCTGGTGGCTTGGCGAAGAATACCAACTAAGCAGGCTCATCGTCATTCTTTTCATGATTAACCTCTATATCATGCAGACCCGTCCCATTGTCGACATGTTCAACCATTCCTATGGTCTATACGGCGATGTCTGGTCGGCATGGGTAGAAGGTATTATCAACATCGTTGTTACTATTGCCGTTGCAAGCCAATGGGGACTTGTCGGCATTCTCATGGGAAAGATAGTAAGCCTCTTCTTCATCGTAGTTCTTTGGAAGCCATATTATCTGTTCTCCCAGGGATTCAAGGAAAACATCACTAAATACTGGTCTGGTATTCTGCGCTATTACCTTTGCTTCATCCTTGCCTTTGCCTATCTTCTGGGCACCATGTATGCATTCCGTCTGTTCCCGGAGCCCTCACTGCCGTCCATGATTCTTTTCGGGCTGGCAGAAGTATTACCTACCATTGTTTTCTATTTTATCCTGTTACTTATCATTGGTCCTGGAACCATGAGCCTTTACAAGAGAATACCCGTCATTGGGAAAAAACTATTTCCATAAGTCTTTCTGGGCAAACCAATAAGGCAGATAGGTTATACAGAACTTGATGGTCGGCAATGACACCGCAATTATTACAACAAAAACGAGAAGATTCACGTCAACTCTCCCGTCTTGATTGACTGAATGCGTATTCCGGTGATACCCGTT
>DEJS01000009.1 GCA_002353485.1 Prevotella sp. UBA2742 | reverse complement strand
TATTCTTCTATTCCATTCGTTGCCATTTCATTTCTTCACCTTGTTTGTCATACTGCTTACGCTTACCTGTTGGCGGTTCTGTCAAGGTTATCTTCACAACAGCCGTTCTCTCCAGACTGCGCTCTATCGCAGCAGCGAAAGCATCCATGTGTTGAGGGAGGAAACGCTGACAGATAATTCTTAGAGCTTCTATTTTCTCTGCTTTATCAGTAACAACCTCGGCGATACCTACAGCCATTGCTGATTTATACTGGAGGGTAAAGCTGCCATCTTTGGGACCAACAGTAGGAGTGCATCGGGTCACAGCTGATAATGCCACTTTGGGATTGTATGCTATACAGTCCATCTTATCACCCTCCAAAGCTCCATGAAAATAGAAGGTCTTTTCATCTTTACGTGCCAATGACAAAGGAACACCATAGGGGCTACCGTCTGACTTGGTGAAACTGACGGTGATATATGGAGCTTTGTCTAATACCTCCATTGCGAAGGCCGAATCCATTTCTCTGCTTGCTTTCCTCATATTAGTTTATTTTATCGGGTCTGAACAATACTCTCGTCTACCACATTCCTTGCAGAATTTGCCTATCCACACAACCTCCACACCTTTCTTCAAAAGGCCAGCAAGCATAGCGAGGAATGGCCAAACCTAACAATGCCGTCTCTCTTATGCGCCACTTGGACTTCTTCGCTTTCCACTTGTCGATACCGTACACGAAGAAAGTGACCACGTTGATGACAGCGAGATAGATAAGGACAATATGTGTAAGGCTCAGTTCTTTCATTTACTTTTCAAATTGATTTCAATAGTTTCTCAGCCAAAGGCACATACCAGTTACGGACTTCATCTGCTGTCGGGGTGTGACCTCCTGGGAAATGAAACGACTTGTTGTAATGCTTCAAGAAGGTCGGTTCAAAGTGTGCCAACGTGTCCTTTTCCCCGAACAATCCCCAAATTCTGTCTTTGAAATCGGGATTGACCTTGTCTTCCTCTGTCACGACTCGGCCATTCAAGCGAGCTTGATGGCTCTCGCTGCTCCATCGGTTGCAGTTATTGAATTGAATAGCCTCCAGTTTTGCAAACTCTTCAATCAAGGTTTCATCAATGACAAAGTTCTGCTTGCCGTCCTTTCGAGGTGATTTGTATTGATGCTCACCAATACGCTGTTTCAGAAACTCTGTCATCTGGAAGTGAGGATTACCGAGCAAAGCAGGAACACCCACAACAGGAGCCACCATCTGAGCATAGAAGGAACCACAACTATTACCAATCAAGAGGTCTGGCTTCTCACGGTCAATCAGTCCACGAATATAGCTGACAGCCTCTTTCGGGTGCATCGGCAAGTCAGGTGTGGAAACTTCTGCACGACCCTCAAAAGCCTCTCTCAGTGCAACAGCAGGTACACACTGACCACTGGCATAGAAACCGTGAAGGAATAGAATCTTCTTCATCCTAATTCATCTTAGTATACTGTCTTTCGTTATCATTCTTTCTTATCATATCCTATCGGACGGAATTGCTTCTGCTTTTCGCTATAAACAAATCCATGTCTGTATAGGTAATTCTTTATATCTTTTGGCTCCGTCCCAAAGTTGTAGCACAACGCTTCCAAAGTGTCAAAATCTTCGTCTCTCAGAAGCATGTTGACGCTCGAAACCAGTATTGCAGGATCTTTGGGTAGGTAGTCCATATCACAATTCTTATTAAATCAGAGGGCAAAGGTACTCATTTTCCCTTTATTATTCGTATCTTTGCATCCAACTTTACAAATTATTAAGATGGACTATAGAAAGATAGGCGAAACATATTATGTCCGTATGGATCGAGGCGACGAGATAGTCAGCAACCTCCTCGAAATCTGCGAAAAGGAGAATATTCCGTCTGCCGTTTTCTCTGGTATCGGTGGCTGTCAGAGTGCAGAACTACAGGTGTTCATTCCTGAGACTGGTAGCTTTGAGACTGAGCGACTGGAGGGTATGCTTGAACTTGTATCACTCAATGGAAACGTGGTAAGAGACGATAAAGGTCAACTATTCCACCATACCCATGCCCTATTCTCATTCAAGGGAGGGACCCGCGATGTTGATAATATCGTGGGAGGGTACCAGGATGGCCAGCATGGGATGGCAGGAGGACACCTGAAGGCTACAACCGTCCTTTATACTGCCGAAATAGAGCTGCGTCCTACTATTGGTGGATCTATCGGTAGAAAATTCGACCCTGAGACTGGTACTGGATTTTGGGATTTTAAAGACTGACGAATATGAAGAAGCTACTGCTATTGCTGATATTGTTCGTTGTGTCGCCTCGTATCGGTATGAATATTGAGGCAAACAACGCTATTGCTTCCATCTGTAATGTAATCAAGAAAGGAGTACGCTTTCTGTTTATCGGCGACTCTATTACCGATGGCGGTTGGGGACGTAGCGGTGGAAAAATGATGCCTACAGAGGAACGGAACCTGAAGGACTTGAACCACATCTATGGTCATAGTTACATGATGCTGTGTGCTGCCAGAATTCAGAGCGATTATCCAGATCAGGAAACTCAGTTCTTCAATCGTGGTATCTCAGGTAACACACTACGAGACCTCCAGGAACGTTGGAAAGCAGATTGTCTCGACTTAAACCCTGATATGGTGACGTTGCTTGTCGGAACCAATGATGTTGACTTGTATCTAAGTGGTAAAGCTCCGCTCGACATGCAGCAGTGGGAGCATGACTATCGTCAACTACTCGATCAACTCCGTGAGGCCAATCCAGATGTGAGAATAGCACTTGGAACACCTTTTGTCGCAAAGGTTGGAAGAATAGGATCGGCTGAAAATTACCAGAAACGAAAAGAATTAATAGCTGCGTGTGCAAAGGTTGTTCGACGAATTGCTGTAGACTACGCAACTATCTTGCTCGATTATGAGAAAATGTTCGATGAACTGACAAAGCAAAATCCCTCTTATTGGGTATGGGATGGCATACATCCAACAGCGGCAGGACATCAAAAAATGGCCGATTTGTGGCTGAATACAGTAATAAACTCGGATTAAAAGGCAGCAAAATGACACTCAGGGAACTTATATCATCAGTCAATCAGGAAGAATACAACGACTCCCCTCTCTATCAGCAGCTTTGTATTGTTAAACCTGAATACGGCTCCCCTCGACGGATTAAAGTGAAGCTGATGGGTGGTGAGGTTGTCGTTACGAATGTTCATGTTGGCTCTCTGGGGGACATCGTAACCTATAATATCGACGTTGACCCTGCCTTGAATATCACAAAGACACAGCTCCTAGATGCTATCCTCAAAGAAATGGCATCGGCTGGCATGAGTGAAGGGGAGCAGACTGACTTTTGGAGCGACTTCGATAACCTACAGAAAGCAAAAATTATCAGATGACCGATTTTGATTTTATTTGGCGGAAACAAGATGAAATCAGAACGGTAGTTGATGCTGTCCTGGGGTGTGGAATCTGGAATCTCAACTACATTTTGGCAAGATAAGCACCCAGGTGTATGCGTCTACTCGAACTTCTCTGCCCAGGCAAGGAACTTGACAACGCCGTCGTGACCGAATTTCTCAAGAGACTCTGCTGTTTCCTGCACGGTGAGGACACGGTCGGGACGGGACTTGGAGTAGAACTTGTCGGCATAGCAGACGACCTGCTCTTCAAGGGTCTCGGGCTCGTAGCCTGGCAGTCCGGTGCCTGTATGACGCTCGGCGACACGGGCATGGCACGGGAGTCCTTCGGCACGCAGCATCTCGGCGCCGATAGGTCCGTGCTTGATATAGGGCTCGGTGCCATGGCAGTGGATAGAGGGGGCGTAGCAGCGCAAGATGCCGATGTCGTGCAGCATGGCAGCCTCATAGAGGAACTGCTCGTCGAGGGGTAGCTCGGGGTGGCGACGCGCAATTGCAAGACAACGGTCGGCCACCTGACGGCTGTGAAGCAGGAGCAACTGGCGCAGGTCGTCGTCGTGAGGGTAGTATTTATAGATGACGGACAGGGGGGACATGGGGAGTTCTTTGACTTGAAGGTCTAAGCGAGCGGAGCTCGTGGGAGAGATTAATGTATTGGTGACGCGGCTATCTGTTTGACAACGGTACCGTCGGGGCGTCGGACAATGACGAGGGGTCCCATGCGATAGAGCACCTGTAAGGGACCCTGCTGGGTAGACACGGTGGGCGCAGTGACGGCACTGGTGCCACCCATGAAGGCGAAGGCAGCCACACCATTGCTGACGGTGATGGCGGTGACGGGTTTGGACATGAGACGGGTACCGTCGGCATTGTCGTGGAGCAAGGTCGAAGCAGGCGACGAGGTGTTGGTGAGCTGGTTGTTTCCGTTGTAGGGATAGGCCCAGTTGCTGGCATTGTAGCTGCTGTATGCGCTGTTGTTGTTGGCAGCAAAGATGCTGTAGCGCTGATAGTCGGGTTTGTTGGTGAAGCCGGGGGTGGTGCCGTTCCACAGTCCGGCATCGTAGTCGATGTGCGCGATGACCAGTCCGCTGCCTGGCAGCGAGGCGTCCCATGAGTCGGGCTGCCGATTTTCAAGCATGTAGTACTCGTCCTGGTAGCCGTCGTTACGGATTAGATAGGCCTGTGGCTGCTCGTGGAGCGGTGCCATATCGGTGACGTTGACGGGTTGGGTGAGTTCCTGAGGTGTGAGCCACCCCATGAGCCAGCGCTGGTGTGCCGAGTAGCCGGGGGGGCAGTAGCCGTCGCCGTTGTAGTTGCCAATGTCCATGAGGTCCCATTTTCCGACATAATTGATGGAGCCATAGTAGTAGTCTGGGAATCCGAAGCAGTGGGTGTACTCATGGCAGAGGGTACCGAAGGTGCTGTCGTGATAGCCAGAGAGCTCGGGCACGGCACAGTAGCTGTCGATGACATAGTCTATGCCGTCGTGGCTTACGGTGCGCGTAGGACAGGGCTGAGACGTGGCGGGGTCTATATGGTCGGAGAGCAGCCACTGGTGAGCCCATACGGTATGGCTGTCGCCACCGTCGTTCTGGCCCTTGCCGGCATAGATGATGAGCAGCTGGTTGATACGGCCGTCGCCGTTCCAGTCGTACTCGCTCCATGGAATGTCACGCGTCTGAAGCTCGTCGACAATGTCGTTGACCAGATACTGTGAGTTTTCGTCGTCATCGGCCGTGCTGGCATAGCGGTCGCGCCCCGAGGCGAGCTGGACATATTGCAGGTCGAAGTAGAGTTGGAAGAGGCCGTAGCTCTGGGCCATGAAGTAGTCGTGGACGGAGCCCTCGTAGGGAGCTTCATGCAGTCCCTCGGCGTTGAGCACCTTGTCCCATGTGGCCAGTGTCTGGGCCTCGTCGCCCTGGAAGGCATAGTCGCTATAGGCTGCCAGCACGACGAGCTGACGGCGATGCCCCTGATAGAAATCCCCGCCGGGGCCCAGCATCTTGCCGGCGGCTCGCGTCAGTGCAGGTCGCGGCTGACGAGTGCCCCGCCGACAACCACGCGACGAAAAGTCTTGTGCTGCTGTCGCCATGGAGACGACCAGCAGCACAAGCAGCGCAATATGCTTCTTTACTGTCATTGCTTACTTTGCCTGGGGGCACCAGGGCTTGAGTTGCTTGAAGAAGTCGTTACCTTTGTCGTCGACGAGAATGAATGCAGGGAAGTCTTCGACGTCAATCTTCCAAATGGCCTCCATGCCCAGTTCGGGATATTCAACACACTCGATGCTCTTGATGCTGGACTGCGAGAGCACAGCCGCCACACCGCCGATGGTACCCAGATAGAAGCCGCCATGCTTCTGGCAGGCCTGGGTGACGACGTCGCTACGGTTGCCCTTGGCTATCATAACCAGCGAAGCGCCGTGGTCCTGGAACTCGTCGACGTAGGGGTCCATACGGTTTGCCGTGGTGGGACCCATAGAGCCACAGGCATATCCCTGAGGTGTCTTGGCAGGTCCGGCATAGAGCACAGGATATTTCTTGAAGTACTCGGGCATGCCCTCGCCGGCGTCGAGACGTGCCTTCAGCTTGGCATGGGCAATGTCGCGGGCAACGATGATGGTGCCCTTGAGGTTGACACGCGTAGAGACGGGGTACTTTGAGAGCTCACGGCGCACTGCGTCGATGCCTTCGTTGAGGTCGATGAGAATGGTGTTCTGGCCCTCGCCAGCCTTGGCATACTCGGCAGGGATGAGCTCAGAGGGGTTGGCGTCCATCTTCTCAAGCCAGATGCCGTCGGCATTGATCTTGGCCTTGATGTTACGGTCGGCCGAACAGCTGACACCCATACCGATAGGACACGAGGCGCCATGGCGTGGCAGACGGATGACACGGATATCGTGGGCCAGCGCCTTGCCGCCGAACTGGGCACCAAGACCTATCTTATGGGCCTCCTGAAGCAGTTTCTGCTCAAGGTCGACGTCACGGAAGGCACGCCCCGTCTCGTCGCCCGTGGTGGGCAGCGAGTCGTAGTACTTGATGGAGGCCAGCTTGACGGTGAGCAGATTCTTCTCGGCAGAGGTACCGCCGATGACGAAGGCGATGTGGTAAGGAGGACATGCTGCGGTGCCCAGCGACTTCATCTTCTCGACAAGGAAGGGAATGAGGGTACCCTCGTTCTGGATGGTGGCCTTGGTCATGGGGTAGAAGTAAGTCTTGTTGGCCGAGCCTCCACCCTTGGCCACCATGACGAAGCGATACTCAGCACCCTCGGTGGCCTCGATGTCAATCTGTGCCGGCAGGTTGCAACGGGTGTTGACCTCGTCGTACATGGTGAGCGGAGCGTTCTGCGAGTAGCGCAGGTTGTCTTGCGTGAACGTATTATACACACCACGCGAGAGCGCCTCCTCGTCCTCGAACCCGGTCCATACCTGTTGGCCTTTCTCGCCATGAATGATGGCCGTGCCGGTGTCCTGACAGAAGGGCAGCACGCCACGCGCGGCCACCTCGGCATTGCGCAGGAACTGCAGTGCCACGTATTTGTCGTTCTCGCTGGCCTCGGGGTCGCTGAGAATAGCCGCCACCTGAAGGTTATGCTCGCGACGCAGCATGAACTCCACATCGTGGAAGGCCTGTTGGGCCAGCAGGGTCAGCGCCTCCTTGGACACCTTCACTATCTGCTTGCCTTCAAACTCACCCGTACTGACACCGTCCTTGGTCAGCAAGCGGTACTCCGTTTTGTCCTCGCCCATCTGGAACATCGGGGCATACTTAAAGTCTACTACATTTGCCATAATTAGAAGTATTTGTTTATTGTTGTTTTTAGTGAATAGACGCTTTTAGGCCCCAAAGGTACGAAAAGTTTAGGGAAATAGGAAACTAAAAGGGCAGAATTTAAGGGAAATTAGAAAAAAAAGAAGAAGTCCTGCCGCTACAGAAGAACAGGAAGGGTGGCGATTCGCTGAAGAAAAGTGGCCGTTGGCTGAATAATTTTCTGGAAACGGGCGTTTTACACTATCTTTGCAGCAAAGAATGAAAATATTAACTCAAAAAAGGAAAACGAATATGAAAAAGACAATGATTCTGAGCCTGCTGGCAGCAGCACTGACAACGGCAAACACAGGATGTACCACAGACGACACCCTGGACAGTTACACCAAGACGATAACCCCCACCGACAATAGCGGCAACAACGGCAACAATGGCGGCGGCGGTGGCAGCAACACAGGAGGGAGCACGGCAACGGGCGACCTGGCAACGTTTACCATCGCCATAGACAAGACGACGGCCGAACCCACGACGGGCATTGCCGACGCCTACTACCCTGAAGAGGAGGACGACCTGGCCAACAACAGCTTTACGACACAGGTGGCCATAGACATGACGAACCCCACGGCAGGCACCGTAGAGGGAGTGACGATAGAGGTGAACGGCGGTCACGTGACGGCCAACCACGGCGACACGAAGAACGTGTGCTACTACGTCAGCGGTACGACGACAAACGGCTCGCTGACCATCCTGGGCGAGAAGAAATACGAAGTGGTGCTGAACGGTGCGGACATTACCAACCCTGACTCGGCAGCACTGAACCTGCTGTCGAAGAAACGTGCCTTCCTCGTGATGGCCGAGGGCTCGACAAACAAGCTGACGGACGGCACCACATCGAAGAACGACCATAAGGGGACGCTGTACGCCAAGGGCAAGCTGCTGGTGAACGGCAGCGGAAAGCTGGAGGTGTATGGCAACTACAACAACGCCATACACTCGGCCGACTACATCGTGTTCAACACGGGCAACAACGTATATGCCAAGTCGACAGCCAACCACGGCATCAAGACCAACGACGGCGTGTTCATCAACGGCGGCGTGCTGAACGTAGAGGTAAGTGCTGCCGCCGCCAAGGGCATCAACAGCGAATCCGACATCATGGTGAACGGAGGACGTACGACAGTGATTACCACCGGCAACGGCCAGTGGGACACGGAAGACCTGGAGTGCAAGGGTGCCTCGGGCATCAAGACCGACTCGGTGTTCACCATGAACGGTGGCGAGCTGTGGCTGAAAAGCACAGGATCAGGCGGCAAGGGCATCAATGCCGACTGCGAGGCCTACTTCTACGGCGGCAGCACGTACATCATCACCGAGGGCGGACAATTCAAGCAGAACAACGACACCTCGTCGCCCAAAGGCATCAAGGTGGACGGCGACCTGGACATCAACGGCGGCCGCATCTGGGTGCGCACCACAGGATATAACGGCGAAGGCATAGAAACGAAGAGCACCATGAACGTGACGGGCGGCGAGGTAGCCTGCTACACCTACGACGACGCCCTGAACTCCTCTGGCGACATGACCATCAGCGGAGGCTACATCTACGCCCAGGCCCGTAACAACGACGGCATCGACGCCAACGGCAACTGCTACATCAAAGGCGGCTTGGTGATGGCCGTAAGTGCCGGAGGTGCCGAAGTGGCCATCGACGCCAACACAGAGGGTGGCAAGAAACTGTACGTACAGGGAGGCACCATTATAGCGCTGGGTGGCCTGGAGCAGGGCTCGCAGCTGTCGCAGCAGTGCTACCAGACACAGTGGACGGCCAACACATGGTACGCCATGACCACAGGCAACACCACTTACGCCTTCAAGACGCCCTCAAGCGGAGCCACAGGCATGGTACTGTCGGCAGCGTCACAGCCTACCCTGAAGTCGGGCGTGACGGTAGCAGGAGGCACAAGCTACTTTGGCGGACTGGCCACTACAGGAGCCACGGTGAGCGGAGGCTCGGAGGTGTCACTGTCGAGCTACTCCGGAGGCAGCATGGGTGGCGGCATGCCTGGCGGACGTCCCGGAGGGTGGTGACTAACCACCTTCCACCTCAGGCCTGTCCCCCCGTTTCATCCGTGGCTGGAGTTCTGGCATGAGGGACCCGGAGCCCCCTTCTTCAACGACGACTTCCCACCAGGGCCGCCACCCGGCGGCCCTCCCATGCACGAAGACAGAGACCGTCTAATGGAAGACAACCGTCCACCCGAGCTTTTCTTCAGGCTTTAAACTTTTTTACGTCAACTCTCACTTCAGTCTGCCTACGTAAAAAGTAACGAGGATAAAACGAGGATAGAACGAGGACAGAACGAGGCCAGAACGAGGCCAGGCGCTCGCGAGACGGTTTTTATTGCCTTATCTTTGCAAACATGAACAATTATAAAATACAAGTTATGAAGAAAACAATTCTATTAACCCTGCTTAGCATCTTCAGCAGTCTGACGATTCGAGCCGTAGACTATCCCTACCTGACTTTCGAGTTGACTGACGGCACCAAGGCCTCAGTCTCTGTATCCAGCGACGTGGCCATCACCTTCAGCGGCACCACGCTGACCATTGGTTCCGAGTCGTTCACGCTGACCAATCTCAGCAAGATGTATTTCTCTACCACCAGCGAGACCACAGGCATCTCAGAAGTCCAGGCCATTAGCGACGACGAGATTGAAGCCATCTACGACCTGAGGGGCCACAAGGTCTCCAAGGAGCAGATGCGCCGTGGCGTTTATATCGTCAAGACCAAGAACGGAACCTCCAAAGTGACTGTAAAATGAATAAGATACTCTCTCTTCTTGCAGTCCTCATGCTGACGACAGCAGCAGCAGAGGCACAGTACCTGAACATTACCACCAGCAGCGGCACCAAGACATATAGTGCTGCAGACCTTACATACGTTTCGCCGGTTACGTTCAGCAGCGGTACGTCAATGACGGTAGGTACCGACACTTACACCATCAGCGACATCACCAGCGCCAGCGTGACTACCACCGACAGCGGTAGTTCGTCGGACGTGGAAAGCAATACGGTGAACATTGTCTACAATGGCTCTTCGGCCACAGTGACAGCCGCAGACAATGTGGCTGGCTATGTGACGGCTACCGTCAGTGGAGCACATGTCACCATTGACCAGTCGAACACCGATGCCGTAGACGGTTCTGAGATTACCTATGTGCTCTCCGGTTCTACCACCGATGGTTCGCTGACACTCTCCGGTTCGTATAAGTGCACTGTGTCACTGGCAGGCGTCACACTGACCAACCCCAGTGGGGCTGCCATCAACATCACCAACTCGAAGCGCATCCAGCTCTCGGCAAAGAAGGAGACCACCAACACGCTGACCGATGGCAGCGGTTCGCAGAAGGCCTGCATCTACTCGAAGGGACAGTTGCAGCTGCAGGGCAACGGCACACTCAACGTGGCGGGCAACCTCAAGCACGCCATCAAGTCGGCTTCGTATATAGAAATCAAGAACCTGACGCTGAACATCACCTCGGCTGCCGGCGACGGCATCAACTGCGAGGAGTACCTGCTGATGAAGAGCGGTACGGTGACCATCAGTGGCGTGAGCGACGACGGCATACAGTGCGACCTGGGCGGAACGACTTCTACAGGCGAGACCACCGACCACGAGGACGAGGACACGGGCAACATCTACTTAGAAGGCGGTACGCTGAACGTGACGGTGACGGCAACAGCAGCCAAGGCCGTCAAGAGCGAGGGCGACATGAAGATAAGCGGAGGCAGCATGACCTGCAAGACGACAGGTGGCGGCACGTGGGACACCGAAGACCTGAAGACCAAGGCCGCAGCCTGTCTGAGTGCCGACGGTGCCATGACCATCAGTGGTGGCACGCTGAACCTGACGAGCACAGGAGCCGGCGGCAAGGGCATCAGCGTAGACGGCGCACTGACCATCAGCGACGGCACCATCACCATCAACACCAGTGGCAATGCAGTCGTGGCATCG
This sequence comes from Prevotella sp. UBA2742, assembly GCA_002353485.1. Taxonomy (GTDB): domain Bacteria; phylum Bacteroidota; class Bacteroidia; order Bacteroidales; family Bacteroidaceae; genus Prevotella. Next base: position 18,451 of record DEJS01000009.1, on the reverse strand, counting down.
AGTTCAGGAAGCATCTCGACGGTCAACAACTCTCAGACGCTGGACAGATACTCGACTAACTACAAGTCGCTGCCAAAGGGCATCAAGGCCGACGGGGCCATCAGCATCAGCGGAGGCACCATGAACATCACCACCAGCGGTGCTGGCGGCGAGGGCATCGAGTCGAAAAGCACGCTGACGATGACGGGTGGCTATGTCTATGCCTCAACGGCCGACGACGGCATCAACTCGTCGAGCACGATGACCATCAGCGGTGGATATATCATGGTCAGTTCGTCAGGCAACGACGGCCTGGACGCCAACGGCAACATGAACATCTCGGGCGGCAACATCTTCGTCGTATGTGCCGGCGGTGCAGAAGTCGGACTGGACGCTGCCGAGCAGTATAAGCTGAACATCACGGGAGGCAACATCGTGGCCATAGGCGGCTTCGAAAAAGGGGCCAGCGTCTCTAACGGAACGGCCAAGCAGGCCAGTTCGTACAGCAAGGGGGCTTGGTACGCCCTGTATAACGGCAGCAACTTGGCATTCGCCTTCAAGGTGCCCTCGAACAGCAGCATGGGGTCGACACTGGTGGTGTACACCACAGGGACGCCCTCGCTGAAGACAGGGGTTACTGGTTCGGGCAGCAGCTTCTGGAACGGCAATGGATATACCGCATGCAGCGGAGGCTCTACAGTATCACTCTCCAACTACAGCAGCAGCTCTGGAGGCGGAGGTGGCGGAGGAGGCTGGGGCCGGTGACCGTTCGCTGAACGAAACAGCGCATTCGCTGAATAGATTTGCCTGACATGGGAGTAAAGGTTAACTTTGCAGTAACAAAACAAACAAATAGACAAACGCATACGACTATGACTGAGTTACTGAAGACCTTTGCTCCCATCTCCTTGGAACAGATGTCGAGCGTGAAGCTGATGAACCGTACGGACACGAAGTTCGTCACCACAAGAGAGAAACTGCAGCAGCTGCTGACGATGGCCCTCAAAGACTACTATATTCAGGAGATTGACGGTCAGCGCGACCTGGAGTACGACACCACCTATTTCGACACTCGCAACTTCGACATGTACTGCCAGCACCAGTACAACCACACCAACCGTCAGAAGATACGCTTCCGCACCTACTGCATCTCTGGACTGCAATTTATGGAGGTAAAGACGAAAAACAACCACGGGCGCACGAAAAAGAAGCGCATTGAGGTGACCGACATGGACGTACTGGAGACCGAGAAGCACGCGTTCCTCGACAAGACGCTACGCTATGGTGCCGATACGCTACAACCCGCGCTGAACAACCACTTTGCCCGCATCACGCTGGTCAACAAGGCCAAGACCGAGCGTCTGACCATCGACAGCGGACTGCGCTTCAACAATCTGGTAAGCGGTCAGCAGTTGGACATGGGCAACTTGGTCATCGTTGAACTGAAGCGCGATGGACGCGTACCTTCGCCTGTGCTGAACATGCTTAAGCAACTGCGCATCCATCCGCACGGATTCTCCAAATACTGCATGGGGTCGGCACTGACCAACCCGCAGCTGCCTTGCAACCGATTTAAGTGCAAGCTGATAGAGATAAAGAAAATAGTCAATAACGCATAACTAATCAAACAAATTAAAAAGAAACGCTATGGAGCAATTATTTTCAAATACATTTGGCGACACAATGATACGATTCATGATTTGCCTTTTCGTCAACTGGTTTATCGTCCACTTCCTCTATTTCAAAAAAGCCAAGCGGAGCGACTTCTATTTCACCTTCGTCATCATCTCGGTAGCCATCTTCTTCCTTGTCTACCTGATGATGGGCATGGACCGCGGTAAGGCTACAATGGGTGTGGGACTCGGACTCTTCGGCATCTTCTCCATCATGCGCTACCGCACGGACTCGATGCCGGTGCGCGAGATGACCTACCTCTTTGTCGTTGTCTGCCTGTCGGTGGTTCACGCCATGGCCGACAATCTGGGTGTCGACGACCAGGGCAAGATAATTGGCACACCGCTGGCCGAACTTATCTCCATCGATGTAGTCATCTTTGCCGTTATCTATGTGTTCGAACTACGGTTGAAGGTCGAGGCTTCCAAGCTCATCCAGTATGATCGTGTCGAACTCATTGAGCCCGAGAAGCGTCAGGAACTCATCGAGGACATCGAGCAGCGCACGGGACTGAAGGTGACCAAGATAGACGTGGGTGCCATCGACTTCCTGCACGATATGGTCATACTGCGCGTACACTATGAGGCAGACGGCACTGCCGACAAAGAGATAGACAACAAGATTAAAATCAAGAAATCAGAATATGCGAACATCTAAAATCATTGCGACAGTACTCCTGGCAGCCATGTGCCTGCCGCTGTCGGCCCAGAGCGAAGCCGGACTCATAGTAGGTGCAGAGGCCGAGAAGAAGGTGAACAAGAAACTGAGTATCGGCATTGAGGCCGAGATGCGAACCCGTAATAACCTCAAGACGATGGACCGCTGGAAGTTCGGAATCGGTGCCGAATACAAGCTCACATCCTGGTTGAAGGCCAATGCTGGATATAACCTGCTGAACCAGAACTTCCGCGAGGACATAGACCTCAAGACGTCGGGAGCCTACAACCATTGGCGTCCCTCTTACTGGGGCATTAAGCACCGGGTGTATGCATCACTGACAGGAAGTTACAAGTTCAACAACAACATCAAGTTGTCGTTGCGCGAACGCTGGCAATATACCTATCGACCAGAGAAGACCGTCGACCGTTGGGATTTTGATGACGAGGCATGGGAAGACAAGGTACGCACAGCCAAGGGTAAAAACCAGTTGCGTTCCCGCTTCGAGATATCCTATGACAAAAAGCGGGGGCTGCTGACTCCATACGCCAGCATGGAGCTTTACAACTCATGGGGCATCGAGAAAATTCGCTACACGGTGGGTACGGACATCCGGCTCAGCAAGCAACACTCGGTGGGGCTCTTCTACCGTTTCCAAGATATGAAAAACGTAGATGCTGACGACTACGATCCCAATATGCATTACATCGGTTTAGGATATAAATTTAAATTTTAAACATCATGAAGAGAACAATCCAATACTTGGCCACACTGGCCATGGCTGCCTGTGTACTTACTGCCTGTGAAAAGGACGACACAGACTTCAGCAAATATACGAATGGCAGCAGTTCCAGCACTGACTCTGGTTCTGAAGACAGCAACATATCGACCATTTATATCGCCTACAGCGGCAATAGCGTCACCGTAACGGGTGACACCGAGGGATATGTCAGCACCAGCGGAGCTGACGTAACAGTGAATACAGGCGTAGACACCGACTCACTGCTGCTCATTCTGAGCGGTTCCACGACAGACGGCTCACTGCTTATCTACCGCGAGAAGAAGTTCGGCATCAAGCTCAATGGAGTCAGCATCACTAATCAGGACGGACCAGCCATTAACAACCAGTGCGGCAAATCACTCTATATGGAGGTAGCCAGTGGTACAACCAATACATTGAGTGACGGCACGGCCTATACAGAACAAACATATCAACAGAAAGGAGCGCTGTTTAGCGAGGGACAAATATACTTCATGGGCACCGGCACTCTCAACGTCTCCGGCAACTGTAAGCATGCCATAGCCTGCGACGATTTCATCGTCTTTCAAGAAAATGTCACGCTCAAGGCCAACTCATCGGCAGGCAACGGCATCAAGGCGAACGATGGGGTGTGGATTAACGATGGTACTTTGGACATTCAAGTCACTGCCGATGCGGCCCGTGGTATCAAGTGCGACTCTATAGTCGTTATTACTGGCGGAACGACCACCATTACAACATCAGGCGACTGCGTCTATGATACTGACGAGACAGACTATAGCAGTGCTGCCTGTATCAAGTGCGACTACGACTTCTCCATGTCGGGCGGTACTCTGACCATGACCAGCAGCGGTGACGGCGGAAAGGGTATCAACTGCGCCACAAATGTTCTGTTCAGCGGCGGTACGCTGAAGGCCGTTACTACAGGTTCTAACGACGATGCCAAGCCCAAGGCAGTCAAGGGAGACACCGGTATCATCATTAGTGGAGGTTCCTTCACTGCTACTGTCAACAAAAGCTGGGCCTGTGACAACGGCACGGACAGTGACACACCAGAAGATCACCTGACCATACAAGGTACACCCAGCACGAAATCAATCGCCAAGAAATCAGTAATCATCACGTATTAATGAACCAACTATGAAACATCTATTTGTCATACTATTTGCACTGACGGCCTGTGTGTCCGTCAGTGCCCAGAGTGCAGAAAAGCTATATCAAGTGGGTAAGAAACTGTACGATGCCAAGAATTATACCGCAGCTGTGCCAAAGCTGAAAGCCGCAGCTGAAAAAGGACACAAAAAGGCCCAATACCGTTTAGGGCGCTGCTACGACAAGGGATACGGTGTCGCCGAAAATGACGCACAAGCCGTACAGTGGTATCAGAAATCAGCAGCCCAAGGACACGCCAAGGCCCAGTACCAGTTAGGCAAAGCCTATAAGGACGGTGAGGGCATCGGTAAAGACCGCGTCAAAGCTGTCAGTTATTTCACCAAAGCAGCCAAACAGGGTAATGGTGATGCGCAGTATCAGCTGGGCAAGGCATACATGAAAGGTAAAGGAGTAACAGCCGACGAGAAAATGGCCAAGACGTGGCTGAAGCGTGCCGTCAAGAACGAGAAAGACGGAAGAAAAATCATGGAGAAGATTCGCAAGGAAGCTGCAGAGGGCGATGAAGATGCCAAGAAAATGTTAGGTCTCATCCAAGAATAGCAAATAAATTGCGAGCCAACACAATTTTAACAACGAGCCCAGCGTTATAAATGATGAAGAAACTTTATAACTGGATGCAGCAACAGTCAAAGTACGAGAATGCGGCTTACGCGGTGCTATGGGGACTACTCTTCGCAGCACCGGTGTTAAGCCTTTATATACGTACTGCCAGCGATTCTAACCTGACCTTTGAATGGCAAGAGGTACTGATGGTATGGAGACTGCTTGCTGTCTACCTGGGCCTCTTCCTGATACACAATTTCATTCTGGCACCCATGATCGTCTGGCAACACAGGCGGGTACATTACTTCGTGCTGACGGGCTGTCTCTTGGCCGCTTTCATCTTCTACCAATGCAGCAACAGACCCCAAAACATGGGGCCAAAGCCACTGCCGATGGAAGAGAGAGGGAAGATACCTCACATGGAAGGCAAAGCGGATATGGAGTTTGACGGCGAGCACCCCGGACCACCCCCTATGGGAGACATGGGCCCCGAAAAGCCAGCGGACTTCAACGAAGGGCAGAATCACGACAGAAAACCGTTCAGAAATCCACGTATGAACGGACATGACGGTCCGCCTGCCTTTATCGGCGAACATGACATCGTGGCAATCGTCATACTGCTATTGATGTTTGGTGCTAACCTGGGTATCAAAGGATACTTTAAGTCACGCAGAGACCAGAAAAGACTCGTCGCACTGGAGAAGGAAAACCTGGAGCAGCAACTGGAATATCTGAAATACCAGATAAACCCCCACTTCTTTATGAACACGCTGAACAACATCCATGCCCTGGTAGACATAGACCCCGAGAAGGCCAAGGACACCATTCTGGAGTTGTCGAAAATGATGCGCTTCGTGCTCTACGAAGGTGACAAGAACGGCGTGCCGCTCAGACGCGAGTTCGAATTCATACGCCATTACGTCACTCTGATGAAACTGCGCTACACAGACAAGGTCACCATCAGCCTCGACCTGCCCTTAGAGCCACCCGACAGGCTGCTGCCCCCACTGATGCTCATCACCTTCATTGAGAATGCCTTCAAGCACGGTATCAGCTATCAACATGCCTCATTCATCGACGTCAAGGTGGGAATAGAAGGCACGCGACTGCGGTTCGAATGTAGCAATTCAAAGGCTGACAAGCCCAATCAGGAGAAAGGAGGCGTAGGACTACAAAATGTCAAACAACGATTACACTTACTATATGATAACAACTTTACGCTAAACATACAGGACAACCCTGACACATATATTGTTGAACTTATCATTCCACTCACATGATACGCTGTATAGCCATTGACGACGAGCCCCTGGCGCTGCAACAGTTAGCAGCCTATATCGGCAAGGTACCTTTCCTCGAACTGGCTGCCCAATGCCAAAGTGCACTCGAGGCGCGGAAGTTTCTGGAACAGGACACCGTTGACGCCATCTTCTGTGACATTAACATGCCCGACCTTAACGGCATGGACTTCGTAAAATCCCTCACTGTGCCACCACTCATCGTCTTCACCACGGCATACGCTGAATATGCCGTTGAGGGCTTCAGAGTGAACGCTGTCGACTACCTCCTGAAGCCCTTCGGTATGCAGGATTTCCAGCGTGCTGCACTCCGACTGAAAGACCGTCTAGAGGCATCGGCAGCAACACCTGTCTCACCTACTACCCCCACGTCACCCATTCCACACACCATCCCGACCTCACCTACGCTTCAAAATGACGATACCCTCTTCCTAAAGACCGAGTACCGCATTGTCAAAGTCAGCATCTCTGACATCCGCTATGTAGAAGCCATGAGTGAATACCTGAAGGTACACCTGGAGAGCGAGGACAAGCCCATCATCACGCTGCTGTCAATGAAGAAAATGGAGGAACGACTGCCCGACTACTTCATGCGTATTCACCGTTCGTACATCATTAACCTGACAAAGATACAGGAGGTGAATAAGAACCGCGTCATCATGGATAGCGACACATATCTGCCCATAGGCGACATGTATCGTGAGGTTTTCCAAACCTACCTTGATACCAAATTCTTAGGGAAATAGGTTCAGAGATCCTTAAAATGAAAAAGGCAACGGTTACGTTGTCTTTTTATTTCTTCAGCTTGAAAGAGTTCTCAATGCTGCTAAGCTCGGTGACGAAGGCTTTGTCTACCTTCAGGCGCTGCTCGACGGTGGTACAGCTATGTATGACGGTGGAGTGGTCGCGACCACCAATGAGTTGGCCGATGCGCGAAGCAGGCATACGGGTGTATTTCTGAGCCAGATACATAGACACCTGACGCACCAGAACATAGTCTCGCTTGCGTGAACGACTCATCACTTGCTGCTGACTTACACCATAATGGTGACATACCTTCTCTACGATGTCGTCAATAGTCAGCGGGTGATTATCGACCTTAACGGCACGCTTGATAATGCGCTCAGCCAAGCGCATGTCTATGTTGCTGTTGTAGACCACAGAATAGGCCAGCAGTGAGTTGATAACACCCTCCAGGTCGCGCACAGAACCATTAGCGGTCTGGGCTATGAACCGTATGACGTCATCGGGTATCTTAAGTCCGTCACGACGGCATTTTGAATTAAGAATATCTACGCACAACTGTTCATTGGGCTTTTCGAGTTCGGCTATGAGTCCGCAGGCGAAGCGCGTCAGCAGACGATCCTTCACGCCTAAAAGATCTACTGGTGGACGATCGGAGGCCAAGATAATCTGTTTGCCCAAACGGAACAAATGGTCGAAGATGTGGAAGAAGGTGTCGAGCGTCTTGGTGGCCGTGGCCCATTCTTGTACATCATCGACGATAAGCACATCGATGCTTTGGTAGAAACGAATGAAGTCGTTGACTGTATTCTGACGTGTAGCATCAGTAAACTGCACCTGAAATAGGCGTGCTGAGACGTAGAGTACACGTCTGCCAGGGTACGTCTCCTTGCAACGCACACCAATAGCATTGATGAGGTGAGTCTTGCCACAACCCGAAGGACCGTAGACGAAGAAAGGATTGAAAGTTGACTTGCCTGGATGCTCGGCAATAGTAAGTCCAACGGTGCGCGGCAGCTTGTTGGAGTCTCCCTCAATGAAACTCTGGAACGTTTTGTGTAGGTCCAGCTGGGGGTCAATGTCCTGTGGCGTAGCCGAATCAAGCACTGACGGTGCCTTGTTGCCCATGCGTTGGGACTGGCGAGGCTCTATGTTGATAGGCTCACTGCCCTCGACGTCTACCGTAACGTGGTGCTTCTGGTCGGCCACGATACGATAGTTCAGCTGGATGCTGGAACCAAAACAACGACTAAGCACCTTACTTAACAGTGCCACATAGTGCTGCTCCAAATACTCATACACGTACATACTGGGTACCTGTACAAGCAGCGTCTGGCTTGTCTCATCGTATTTCTCGAAGACGATGGGTGCGAACCATGTTCTGTATTGCGGCTCCGTGACGTTCTCCCTTATCAGTTGCAGGCAGTTGTCCCAAAGCGCCTTTGGATTTTGTTCCATGCGGCGGTCGTTATTTTGTTAATAATACTGTTATTGATAGACAGTCTGGTTAAATTGTTTCCGAGTGCAAAGTTCGCATTTTTTTTTGAAATAAACAAATCCGTATTTTTAAACAAGAACTATGCATAAACACGTAACTCTCTCGTTTTGCGGATTTTACGCTCCTACGTAAGTTTTCTTAACAAACAAGACATTTGCACTTCTGTAAGCCCTTGTGTTTCAATATATTGCGCTATTACCGCACAGGACACAATTCTTGTGCATTATTAATTTTTATATCATTCAAAAAGTAGCTTATATCAGGCAGTTGCATACGCTGTGTCGAAAAACATTGCCGCCCTCTCGTAATTTAGACAAAATAAAAATTACGCATCTCTTTATTTGTCCTTTTTGCCAAATATTGAGAAATGGACATAACGTTTGGGGTGAGCCCTAAGGTCGATGAGCAATGAGTCGGCAGATACCATTGTGGCATTCAAGTTGTTATAGAGTGTAGCGTCACGCATAAGCAAACCCAAGGTGCCCTCATTGCTGTTCAGCTTCTGGGTCATCTGGCTGACGTTGGCCAGTGTCTGGTTCACACTAGCCATCATGGCATTCACGTCAATGGCCGCCAGTTTGCCTGTCAGTTCCTGGGTGTTTGTCAGAACGCCGTTGGTTTTCTGCATGACGCCAGGCAGTTCGTGGTTCAACGTTGCCGACAAGGTGCGCAATTGGACACTGGTAGCATCGAGATTGCGTGTAATGCCCTCTACGTTGTGCAATGTCTGTGCCAGCGCCGGGTCAGCAAGCAAGGTATTCAGACTGCTCAGGATGGAGTCGAGCTTAGGCATCATACGTTCAATGGTGGGCATCATCTCGCCCAGCTTACTCATCATGCCACCCTCGGTGCTACCCACAATGGTGTCACCCTTGGCAATACTGTTGAGAGGGTCGTTGCCCAACAGTAGGTTAATCTTGATATTACCCAACAGGTCGCTCGATATCTCGGCCCGCGAACCACGGGGGAGCCGCATCTTCTTGTCAAGACCCATCACTGCCACGATGTTGCCACTGGTGGAATAGTCGAAGATAACGTCCTCTACCACACCTACCTTGTAGCCGTTGGCATAGACAGGGGTCGATGCTGCCACACCGCTTACATCGTCAAATTTGACATAGTAATTGTCGTCATCAGCAAAGATGCTGAGTCCTTTGAGGAACTGCAGTCCATAGAACAGCACCACAATGGCAAAAATGGCCACCAATGCTATCTTAACCTCTTTCGTAAAGAACTTCATACGGCTTATATCTTTTTCTTTGTTACTTATCTTAATCTATAGTCGGTTGTTTACTTCCTCGCCTTGTTCCACTCCTGTATGGCTTCCTGAACATTCATCTTCTTACCTTCTTTAAAGGCTATAATGAAAGCCTGTGGGAAACTTTTGAGCAGCGTTCGGCGCAACTGGCTTATCTCTCTGTAATCGGTGGAGGAGCCTACTGTATATTTATAGAGTCCACCTTCCTGGTAGTATTCAGCCGTATTCTGGCCCTTCAGCTGTGGATCGTTGGTACGCAACTTATAGCCGCTGGCCAGAATCTGTACCTTGAAGACCGGAGCTGCCGACTCCTGCTGTGCAGGTTTCTTGTCCCTTGCAGGGTTATCCTCGCCTTTAGCAGATTTATCCTCGGTCTTAGTGGGCTGTTCCTGCTTGGCAGGGGCCTCTTTGTCAGGAGGCACAGCTGCTGCAGGTGCCTGGGGCGAAGCAGCCACGATAGAGTCGGCACTGGGTTGCTGACGTGTGGATACGGCAGAAGTTTTATCCTCGTCTCCCCTACCCTCGCGAGCGTCGGCCAAGGCCTGAGCCATCTTGCTCTTTCGCTTGTATTTCTTCTCCTGCTCTTCTTTCTGTTTCTTCTCTTCTTCCTCCTTTTGTTTCTTTTCCTGCTCTTGCTTTTCCTTCTTCTCCTGAGCCTTCTTCTCTTTGGCAGTCTTCTCGGCGCTGTCGTCCTTTTCTACCACAGGGCTGGTGCCATAATGCTTGCGCTTATAGTCGAGAAAAGCCATGTATATGCCTTCAGCCATGAGAGACACGCCATCGCTGGAATGTAGGAAACGCTCTTCGTCTGGTGTCGAAATGAATCCCAGCTCGATAAGACAACTGGGCATGGAAGTTTCTCTGAGCACCAGAAACCCTGCCTGCTTTACACCCTTGTTCTGACGCGCTGCTATGCTGGTGGTACGTCGCTGTACGAACTTTGCCAGCTCTACGCTCTGCGCCATATTGTGGTCCTGCATGAACTCGAACATAATGTAGCTCTCTGACGACCGTGGGTCAAAGCCCTGGTAGCGTTGCTTATAGTCAGACTCGTAGAGTATTACTTCGTTCTCGCGCTTGGCCACGTCGAGATTGTCGGCAGCACGGTGCATTCCCAGGGTGTAGGTCTCCATGCCTCGCGAGATGCGTCCCTTTGGCAGCGAGTTTGTATGTATAGAGATGAACAGGTCAGCCTTGTTTCGGTTAGCAATGTCGGCACGGGTATGAAGGGGGATGAAAACGTCCTTCTTGCGCGTGTAAATAACCTTGACATCGGGGCAGTTGCGCTCTACGAGCATGCCGAAGCAAAGCGCTACGTTCAGGTTGATACGCTTCTCCTGTGTCAGTTTTCCTATGGCGCCAGCATCGTGGCCGCCATGGCCAGCGTCGATGACGAGGATGAATTTCTTCTTCTGTGCATCCGTTACATGGCGTGCAGACGCGCTGAAAGCCATGACTGAAGCCGTCAGCAGCAGCATACATCCTACCAGAATGAGTGTCCTATTCTTCATTTCGGCTGCAAAATTAAGTAATTTACCTTAAAAGTCAACCTGTTATCGCTTAGTTTTATCATTTATTAAGTGTAGTTCCACACCTGCGCCCTTACAGTCAGCTCCCAAGGGTGGGTTAAGCTTAGTGATGGACAGATCGAGCGACGTGACCTGCGGAAAGGTCTCAGCGACACGCTCTACGATGCGTCCTGCCACATGTTCTACAAGCTGCGAGGGACGTGCCATCTCCTCCTCAAGGATACGGTAAAGCACACCGTAGTCAAGTGTGACCTCCACCATGTCGTGCTCCATGGCTGCACTGATGTCAACGCCACAGCGCACCGTGACCTCGAAGTCGTGGCCTACTTGGGTCTCCTGAGGCAGCACGCCGTGATAGCTGTGGAACCGGGCTCTGTCTATGTATATATATGAGTTTTCTATCTTCATCATCTCTCTTCACTATGAACGGCATCAACCACAGCGACTGGAGCCGCAGTTCTTACAAATAAGACATCCTTCCTGATACACCAGACTCTCAGCACCGCAGTTGGGACACTTCTGTCCCTTGGCCTCCGTACCGTCTTGTATGTACTTCTTCAGGGCGCGCTCGACGCCGACTTTCCATGTATTGATGCTCTCCGACTTGAGCTGCAGACTGGAGACGAGCTTGATGACGTGGTCAATAGGCATGCGGTAGCGCAACACGCCAGAGATGAGTTTAGCATAGTTCCAGTATTCGGGGTTAAACTTCTCGGACAGTCCCTCTACGGTGGTCTTATAGCCGCGTTTATTCTCAAACTGGAAGTCATAGCGTTTGGTGCCGTCAGCATTCACCTGCTTGATAATCTTGCCTTTGGTCACCGTCTTTGGCAGCACGATACCTTCGTCGTCGTCCTGCAGTCCGGTGAATATCTCGTAGGGATAGCCGTCCAGCAGACCCACGAAGGCCACCCATTTGTCCTTGTTGTTCTGGAAACGCACCACATCGCACTCCAACACTTTAGGGCGTACCTCTGTCACCTCGGGATGCTTGCAGGGCGACTCGGTCTGCTGCTCCATGGTGTTGTCCTGGTTCTTTATGGCTTCGTCGTCTTTCTTCTTGTCTTTCTTCGTCACACTGATCATCACGCCGGCACGCGAACCGTCACGATAGATGGTACAGCCCTTGCAGCCCGAACGCCACGCCTCGATATAGAGACGGTTGACAAGAGCCTCGTCGACGTCGTTAGGCAGGTTGACGGTAACGCTGATAGAGTGGTCGACCCACTTCTGTATGGCACCTTGCATGCGTACCTTCATCAGCCAGTCTACATCGTTGGCTGTAGCCTTGTAGTAGGGCGACTGCTGTACCAGACCGTCTATCTCTTCCTGCGTGTAGCGCTTAGTGGTGTCCATGCCGTTTACCTTCATCCACTCCATGAACTTGGGGTGGTAGACGATGTATTCTTCGAAGGAGTCGCCAACCTCGTCGACGAAGTCTACGTGCACGTCGGCATCGCCTGGGTTCACCTTGCGACGACGCTTGTAGACAGGCATGAAGACGGGCTCTATGCCGCTGGTGGTCTGCGTCATCAGCGAAGTGGTGCCCGTGGGTGCTATGGTCAGGCAGGCAATGTTGCGGCGTCCGTACTTCACCATGTCGTCATACAGCTGCGGGTCGGCCTGTCTTAGGCGCTGTACGAAGGGGTTCTGCGCCTCGCGCTGGGCATCGTATATCTCGAATGCGCCACGCTCGCGAGCCATCTCGACGCTCGAACGGTAGGCGTTAAGCGCCAGCGTCTTATGCACCTCGACCGAAAAGTCGGTGGCCTCCTGAGTACCATAGCGCAGGCCCATGGCGGCTATCATGTCGCCCTCGGCGGTAATACCCACACCCGTACGTCGGCCCTTTGCACTCTTGGACTTGATTTTCTCCCACAGGTGCATCTCGGCCCCCTTCACCTCCATCGACTGAGGGTCGCTCTCCACCTTCTGCATGATAAGGTCTATCTTCTCCAGCTCCAGGTCTACGATGTCGTCCATCAGGCGCTGGGCCTTCTGCACGTGGTTGCAGAACAGCTGGTAGTCGAAGTAGGCATCCTTCGTAAACGGGTTCTTGACATACGAGTAGAGGTTGATGCTGAGCAAGCGGCACGAGTCGTAGGGACACAGGGGTATCTCGCCACAGGGATTTGTCGACACGGTGCGGAAGCCCAGGTCGGCATAGCAGTCGGGGATGCTCTCTCTGAGTATAGTGTCCCAGAACAGCACACCGGGTTCGGCGCTCTTCCAGGCGTTGTGCACTATCTTCTCCCACAGCGCCTTGGCCGATATCTCCTTGCTCACCACCGGATTCTCACTATCGATGGGGAACTGCTGCACATAAGGCTTGTCCTCCGTAGCACAGCGCATGAACTCGTCGTCAATCTTCACGCTCACGTTAGCGCCCGTCACCTTGCCCTCAGTCATCTTTGCGTCGATAAAGGCTTCCGCGTCGGGATGCTTGATGCTGACCGACAGCATCAGGGCTCCACGACGGCCGTCCTGGGCTACCTCGCGCGTACTATTACTATACCTCTCCATAAAGGGCACCAGACCCGTCGACGTCAGCGCCGAGTTGTTCACCGGCTGGCCCTTGGGACGTATGTGACTCAGGTCGTGGCCCACGCCGCCGCGCCGTTTCATCAGCTGCACCTGTTCCTCGTCAATGCGCAGCACGCCACCATACGAGTCGGCATCGCCGTCAAGGCCAATGACGAAACAGTTCGACAGCGACGCTATCTGGTGGCTGTTGCCAATACCCGTCATCGGACTGCCGGCAGGCACTATGTATCGGAAGTGGTCCAGCAGCTCAAACACCTGCTGAGCCGTCATCGGATTCTTGTACTTCTGCTCTATACGCGCTATCTCGTTGGCCAGACGCCAGTGCATCTGCTCGGGCGACTTCTCGTAGATATTGCCGAACGAGTCCTTCATCGCATATTTGTTCACCCATACCCGGGCAGCCAGCTCATCGCCGCCAAAGTATGCCAAAGAGGCCTCGAAGGCCTCGTCATAACTATATGTCTGCATCACTTAGGAATTTTTTCGCCTGCAAAGATAGTCATTATTATCCAAAAAGGAAAACTTTCGCTGTGATTTTTCGCAAAAAGTTTTCCACTTTGGAAAACTCTTCGTACCTTTGTGCCATGAAAAATCTACAAACCAGGCGCACCATACGCCAATACAGCGACAAGGAAGTGAGCCAGCAGCTGCTGGACGAGTTGATGACCCAGGCAGCACGCACCCAAACCATGGGCAACCTGCAGCTGTATAGTGTTGTTGTGACACGCTCGCCCGAGATGAAACGGCGCCTGGCGCCAGCCCACTTCTCGCAGCCCATGGTGCTGCAAGCCCCCGTGGTGCTCACCGTGTGTGCCGACTTCCGGCGTACCACACGCTGGTGTGAGGAGCGGCAGGCCCAGCCCGGCTACGACAATTTCCTGTCCTACCAGAACGCAGCCACCGACGCCCTGCTCTACACCCAGACCCTCTGTTGCCTGATGGACGAGGCGGGACTGGGCTACTGCTATCTGGGCACCACCGTCTACCAGCCACTCGAAATCATCGACATCCTGCAGCTGCCGCGCCTCACCATGCCCGTAGCCACACTCACCGTAGGATGGCCCGCCGAAGAGCCCCCTCTGTCCGACCGTCTGCCGCTGGAGAGCTTCGTACACCACGAGACCTATCACGACTACACGGCCGACGACATAGACCGCTACTACAGCCCTAAGGAACAGCTGGAGGAGAACCGCCACTTTGTAGCGCTGAACAACAAGCAGACACTGGCCCAGATATTTACCGACATACGCTATACTCGCCGCGATAACGAAGCCATGTCGGAAGGCTTGCTTGATGCTCTCCGCCACCAGGGATTTCTATAGGAAGTCCCCCGACGCCGTTGGCTACACCACGTTCTGCGGATGCTGCCCTACGAAAGACCTGACATTGTCGATGGCTACCTGCAACAGCCGGATGCGAGCCTCGCGTGTGGCCCAGGCCACGTGCGGAGTGATGTAGGCATTGGGCTGCTGGAGCAGCGGGTTCTCCGTCCTCGGCGGTTCTTCGGCCATCACGTCAGCACAATAGGCCGCCAGACGTCCCGATGCCAGCGCCCCTGCCACGTCTGCCTCATTCACCAGAGGCCCCCGTCCCGTATTAATCAGAATGGCCGTCGGCTTCATCAGCCGAAGAGTCTCGGCATTCATCATGTTGCGGGTATCGTCAGTCAGCGGACAATGCAGCGAGAGTATGTCAACGGTGGCGAGCAGCTCGGCGAGGCCGGCTTTACGGATAGTAGCGGGCAGGTCCTCCTGGCTTTTGCTGGTCAGGGCTTTCACCTGCATGCCGAAAGCATGGGCTATCTCTGCCACCCGTCGTCCTATATTGCCCAGTCCCACTATGCCGAAGGTCTTGCCTGCCAGCTCGGTCAGCGGCGTGTCCCAATAGCAGAAGTCAGGATTCCTGCTCCAGCGCCCGGCACGGTTCTGCATGGCGTAATGCTCGGTGCGGTTGGTCACGGTCAGCAGGTGAGCGAACACCATCTGCGCCACACTCTCCGTGCTGTAGGCGGGCACGTTGGTGACAATGATGCCGCGCTCGTGGGCCGCCCCAACGTCTACCACGTTATATCCCGTTGCCAGCACGCCGATGTAACGCAGCCGAGGCAACTGCTCTATCTCCTTGCGACCGAGTATCACCTTGTTAGTCAGCAGCACCTCTGCTCCGGCCGCCCTGGCCACCGTATCCTCAGGCCGCGTACGGTCATAGACCGTCAGGCTGCCCATTGTTTTCAGTTCGTCCCACGACAGGTCACCCGGGTTGGCTCCATAGCTGTCAAGTATTACTATCTTCATATCGTATAGAGTTTATTATATTCCAATCTAAGTCATTGGACACGCTGCATGACATGCTCGATGTCAGCCCTGACGACGTCCAGCGAGGGGTAGTCCTCGCCCCACTGGTGCATGTTGCCTGAGGCGCGCATTATAGCCTTCGCGGCCGAGAAAACCTCCATGATTCTCTCGCCGTCGGCCGGTAATACAGCCCTGCGGATAATACGTCTTGCGTCTGACATCGGAAAAAATTTTCTGCAAAGATACACCAATTCCCCTAAAAAAGCGTATTTTTGCAGCAAATTTTTCCAAGCATGAAAACAGAAACAAATGATAAACTGAGCTATATAGAAGCTATCATTAGGATTCGTTATGAAAAAAAAGATGAAGGTAATCATAGCAATAGACTCATTTAAGGGCTGTCTCACGTCCGCCGAGGCCAACCAGGCGGCGGCAGCAGGCATCAGGAGCGTACATCCCGATGCCGAGCTGGTGCTGCTGCCCGTCAGCGACGGCGGCGAGGGCTTCATAGAGGCCTATCATGCAGCCACCGGCGGCGAACTGGTGACGCTGACGGTCAGAGACCCGCTGATGCGCAACATCACAGCCCGCTACCTGCTGAAAGGACATACGGCAGTCATCGAGACGGCCGAAGCCAGCGGCCTGACACTGCTGACCCCTGAGGAACGCAACCCGTTGGTGACCACCACCTATGGTACGGGACAGCTGGTGGCCGATGCCGTAAAGAGGGGAGCCCGACACGTCATCGTGGGTCTCGGCGGCAGTGCCACAAGCGATGCCGGCAAGGGAATGCTCAGAGCCCTGACAGACGCCCTGAACCCCCATGGCACATGGGATGGCATCAAAGTCCTCGGCAACGTACGCTTCACCATAGCCACCGACGTAGACAACCCGCTCTACGGCGAGCATGGCGCCGCCCGCGTCTTCGCCCCGCAAAAGGGAGCCACGGCGGCCATGGCACTCCGACTGGACGAACAGGCCCGACGCTTTGCCGAAGTCTCTGCCCGACACTTCGGCTACGACCGTTCCGCAAGCAAGGGAGCCGGCGCCGCCGGCGGACTGGGCTATGCCTTCCTGCAATACCTTAATGCCGACTGCCAGCCAGGAACAGACCTGCTGCTCGCAGACATCCGCTTCGACGCACTCCTGGAAGGCGCAGACCTCGTCATCACCGGCGAAGGCTCTGCCGACCGCCAGACACTGATGGGCAAGCTGCCGGCAGGCATACTGCGACACAGCGGCAGCGTGCCCGTATGCCTGATAGCAGGCCGCATCAGCGACCGCGACCTGCTGCTCCAGGCAGGGTTCTCTTACGTAGAATGCATCAACCCGCCCGCCGTCACCTTAGAAGAGGCCATGCGCAGGGAGGTAGCACAGCGGCATATCAGCGAGACCACCCGCAGAATTGTTACAAGCGCAGACACAGCAGTCACGCCTGCTACATATCCATAGAGTCTCTGTATTCTCCAGGCGTCAGACCGGTGAGGCGACGAAAATATTTTGAGAAGAACGAAGGATTGGCGAAGTGCATCTCGTCGGCTATCTGTGCTGCCGACTTGTCGGTGTGGCGCAGTTCTATCTTGATGCGAGTGATGAGTGCACGGTCTATCCATTCTTTGGCCGTTGTGCCGCTGGCCTGGCGGATGACGGTGCTCAAGTAGCGCCCGGTCAGACACATGCGCTCGGCATAATGGTCAATCTGGTGATGCTCCGTACAATGCTGGGTGACCAGTTGGAGGAAGCGGTCGAAGAGGGTCTGCTCGCGCGAACGGCTACGGGCCTGTTGGTCTGCCTGCTGACGAAACAGACGGTCGTAGTGGTGCATCTGGGCAGCCACAAGGGCTGCGACGGTGGGACGGTGATAGTCGTCGGCAGCATGCACCGTCTGCCAGATAGTGTCGAGAATCTGTAGGGCGATGGCAACATCAGCTTCGTCGGCAGAGAGCTGGAAGTCGCGCACCTGACCGTTGAAAGCCGACGGCAACTGTCCCTGCGCAAAGGGCATGGAGAAATTGCTGAACAGCCCGATGCCGAATATGCGCAGGTCGGGCGACAGGCGCCTGGGGTTGATGATGGTGCCCGGACCGATATAGACCAGTGTGCCGCTGGTGAGATGGCGGTCCTGCAGATTGAAGTTGATGTCTGCTTCGCCGCTGAGGATGATGCCCAGGCGGTGGTCGTTGATGATGAAGGGCGGCTTCTGCCGCATCAGCAGGCTGAACACCGTGTGGTCGCCGCGAACCATTGCCAGCTCGCTGTCCAGAAAGACATGCTCGCGTATCTGCGAGAGGTGAGGCGTTAGGATGTCGCGCATGCGCGACGCATCCATCAGTTGCGGTTGTTTGTTCATTCGAGGGCAAAATTACATAAAATTGTGAAAATCTCAAAATGTTTAAGCCAAAACATGTAGGATTTTCAGAACGGGCCGTAGCCCATGCATTGCAACGCCACACTCTGTACCTTTAGGTCAGAGAACTCGTGGTGCTCAGTGCCGTGATGA
>DEJS01000015.1 GCA_002353485.1 Prevotella sp. UBA2742 | reverse complement strand
CTCCTAACGGACTGGAGGTTGGTGCAACCTTGATGTCGGGTGCGGAGGCAGTGCCTGAGGTAGGTAATGCTCTTCCGCTGGCCAACATTCCTGTGGGTACCGTAATTCACAACATTGAGTTGCGTCCCGGACAGGGTGCCCTGCTGGTTCGTTCGGCTGGTAATTTCGCTCAGTTGACCTCTCGTGAGGGTAACTACTGTGTGATTAAGCTTCCTTCAGGTGAGACCCGTCAGGTGCTCTCAGCTTGTAAGGCTACTATTGGTAGTGTTGGTAACTCTGACCACGCTCTGGAGCAGTCGGGTAAGGCCGGTCGCTCACGCTGGTTGGGACGCCGCCCGCACAACCGTGGTGTTGTTATGAACCCGCACGATCACCCGATGGGTGGTGGTGAAGGACGTCAGTCTGGTGGACATCCCCGTTCTCGTAAGGGCTTGTACGCTAAGGGTCTCAAGACTCGCGCTCCGAAGAAGCAGTCTAACAAGTACATCATCGAAAGAGCAAACAAGAAGTAATCACGAAACCAAAAAGAGTGTAAATTATGAGTCGTTCATTAAAAAAAGGCCCTTATATCAACGTATCGCTTGAGAAGAAGATTCTCGCCATGAACGAGAGCGGTAAGAAGAATGTCGTCAAGACTTGGGCCAGAGCTTCAATGATTTCCCCGGATTTCGTGGGACATACAGTTGCAGTTCATAACGGTAACAAATTCATCCCTGTCTACATTACCGAGAATATGGTAGGACACAAGCTGGGCGAGTTTTCTCCCACGCGTCGTTTCGGTGGCCATGCCGGTAACAAGAAGTAATCCCAGGGATAAGAATTAAGAATTAAGAATTAAGAATTAAGAATTATAATGGGAGCAAGAAAAAGATTAGCGGCTGAACAGAGAAAAGCAGCCAATAAGACACAGTACTTTGCAAAGCTGAAAGGCTGTCCCTCTTCACCTCGCAAGATGCGTTATGTCGTAGACATGATACGTGGCATGGAGGTGAACCGCGCACTGGGTGTGCTGCGTTTCTCGAAGAAGGCTGCTTCAGAAAATGTAGAGAAGCTTCTCCGCTCGGCTATCGCCAACTGGGAGGCCAAGAATGACCGCAAGGCAGAGGACGGCGAACTGTATATAAGCCGTATCTTCGTCGACGAGGGTGTGACAATGAAACGTATGAGACCGGCACCTCAGGGCCGTGGCTATCGTATCCGTAAGCGTTCGAACCATGTGACTCTGTTTGTTGACGCTAAAACTAATGATAAGTAAAAGGTATGGGACAGAAAGTAAATCCGATTAGCAACCGTCTTGGTATTGTCAAGGGTTGGGATTCCAATTGGTTCGGAGGCAAGAGCTTCGGTGACAACCTGGTAGAGGATCAGAAAATCCGCAAGTATCTGAACGAGCGTCTGGCTAAGGCCAGCATCTCGAAGATTGTCATCGAGCGTACGCTGAAGCTGGTTACCATCACCATCTGCACAGCCCGTCCGGGTCTGGTCATTGGTAAAGGTGGTCAGGATGTCGACAAGCTCAAGGAAGAGCTGAAGAAACTCTACGACAAGGAGATACAGATTAACATCTATGAGGTAAAGAAGCCTGAGCTTGATGCTACCATCGTAGCTAACAACATCGCTCGCCAGATAGAGGGTAAGATTGCTTACCGTCGTGCTATCAAGATGGCTGTGGCTAACACGATGCGTGCAGGAGCAGAGGGTATTAAGGTGCAGATCAGCGGCCGTCTGAACGGTGCTGAAATAGCACGTAGCGAAATGATTAAGGAAGGCCGCACCCCGCTGCATACCTTCCGTGCTGACATCGATTACTGCCAGGCAGAGGCCCTGACTAAGGTTGGCCTGTTAGGTCTGAAGGTCTGGATATGCCGTGGCGAGATTTACGGAAAGGTAGACCTGGCTCCCAACTTCGCTCAGGAGAAGGGTGGCGCTCGCTCGAACGGTGGTCGTGATAACGGTGGCAGACGTTTCCGCAACAAGAAAAATAATAACCGTTAAAGAAGGAATCTATCATGTTACAACCTAAGAGAGTAAGATATAGAAGACCGCAGGACGGACGTGGCAACAAAGGCAACGCCCATCGCGGTACGCAGCTGGCTTTCGGCTCGTTCGGCATCAAGACGCTGGACGCCAAGTGGATTGACAGCCGACAGATTGAGGCAGCACGTGTTGCCATCAACCGTTATATGAACCGTGAAGGTCAGGTTTGGATTCGCATCTTCCCGGATAAGCCCATCACTCGCAAGCCTGCTGACGTGCGAATGGGTAAAGGTAAGGGTGACCCCGCAGGATGGGTCGCTCCCGTAACACCGGGTCGTATTCTGTTTGAGGTAGAGGGTGTCCCCTTCGAGGTTGCCAAAGAGGCTCTGCGCCTTGGCGCCCAGAAACTGCCTGTGAAGACTAAGTTTGTTGTTAGACGCGATTACGATAAAAACGCTTAAGCTATGAAGATGAATGAAATTAAAGGTCTCGAGACCAAGGAACTGGCCGAGAAGCTGGAGACTGAGGTGGCCAATTACCAGCAGATGAAGCTGAACCACGCAGTGACTCCCATGGAGAATCCATCACAGATTAAGGCCGCTCGTCGTGACATCGCACGTATGAAGACAGAACTCCGACAGAGAGAACTTAACAAATAACAAATGGTCCAGATGGAAACAAGAAATTTAAGAAAGACAAGACAGGGTGTCGTAATCAGCAACAAGATGGATAAAACCATTGTTATTGCCGCTAAGTTCAAGGAGAAGCACCCGATTTATGGTAAGTTCGTCCAGAAGACGAAGAAGTACCATGCTCACGATGAGAAGAATGAGTGCAACGTTGGTGACACCGTGCTCATTATGGAGACCCGCCCCCTCTCAAAGACAAAGAGATGGCGTTTAGTACAAATCGTTGAAAAGGCTAAGTAATTATGATACAAACAGAAACAAGACTAACCGTAGCTGATAACAGCGGTGCTCGCGAGGCGCTCTGCATTCGCGTGTTGGGTGGTACCCGCCGTCGTTATGCAAGCGTAGGTGACGTGATTGTCGTTGCTATCAAGAACGCAATCCCCACAAGTGACGTTAAGAAGGGTGCAGTTTCTAAGGCTCTGGTTGTTCGCACAAAGAAGGAAATACGTCGTGCCGATGGTTCTTACATCCGTTTCGACGACAATGCCTGTGTGCTGTTGAACAATGCTGGTGAGCTTCGTGGCAGCCGTATCTTCGGCCCCGTAGCCCGTGAGCTCCGTGCAGTTAACATGAAGGTCGTATCACTGGCACCTGAGGTTCTTTAAATTTAAAACTGATAAAAGTAATGGCTAAGTTACATATTCGTAAAAACGATACAGTCATGGTCCTGGCCGGTGAGGACAAGGGCAAGACTGGTAAGGTGCTGAAGGTTCTCGTAGAGAAGCAGCGTGCACTGGTGGAGGGCGTTAATATGGTCTCCAAGAGTGCTAAGCCAAGCGCCAAGAACCCCCAGGGAGGTATTGTGAAGCAGGAGGCTCCTGTTCACATCTCTAATTTAAGTCTCATCGATCCGAAGAGCGGAAAGGCCACCCGTGTCGCTATCAAGCACGAGGGCAAGAACGTGATTCGTATTGCTAAAAAGTCAGGAGAGGAGATTAAGTAATGGCAAATACAGCACAACTAAAGAAAGTGTACAATGAGCAGATTGCTCCGGCACTTGAGAAACAGTTCAACTACAGCAGCAAGATGCAGGTTCCCGTCCTGAAGAAGATAGTTGTCAACCAGGGTCTGGGTGATGCTACACAGGACAAGAAGATCATTGACGTGGCTATCAACGAGATTACTACTATTTGTGGTCAGAAGGCTGTGGCTACCTACTCTAAGAAGGATATTGCCAACTTCAAGCTCCGTAAAAAGATGCCTATCGGTGTAATGGTTACACTGCGTCGTGAGCGCATGTACGAGTTCTTGGAGAAGCTGGTTCGCGTGGCTCTGCCCCGTATCCGTGACTTTAAGGGTATTGAGAGCAAGTTTGACGGCCGTGGTAACTACACCCTCGGTGTTCAGGAACAGATTATCTTCCCTGAGATTAATATCGACACTGTAGACCGCATTCAGGGTATGAACATCACCTTCGTGACGACTGCAAAGACGGACGAGGAGGGTTATGCTCTGCTGAAGGCTTTCGGTCTGCCTTTTAAGAACGCTAAAAACGATTAAGAGTTATGGCAAAAGAATCAATGAAGGCCCGCGAGGTAAAGCGTGCAAAGCTTGTTGCCCGTTACGCAGAGAAGCGTGCTGCCTTGAAGAAGGTGATTGCAACTACAGAGGATCCTGCTGAGGCTTACGAGGCAGCTCGCAAGTTGCAGGCTATTCCTAAGAACGCCAATCCCATACGTCTGCACAACCGCTGCAAGATTACTGGCCGTCCCAAAGGATATATGCGTCAGTTCGGTCTCAGCCGTATCCAGTTCCGTGAGATGGCATCAAACGGTCTGATTCCAGGCGTGAAGAAGGCAAGCTGGTAAAAAGGAAGAGTATTTTAGTTTTTAATATTGTCGGGGTAGTCCCGATTAATTAAACAATTTTATTTATGACAGATCCAATAGCAGATTATCTGACCAGACTCAGAAACGCCATCATGGCTCATCACCGTGTTGTTGAGGTTCCTGCGTCTAACTTGAAGAAGGAAATCACTAAGATCCTCTTCGAGAAGGGTTACATCCTGAACTACAAGTTCGTCGAGGATGGACCTCAGGGTACTATCAAGGTTGCCTTGAAGTACGATCCGGCCACGAAGGCTAACGCCATCAAGTGCCTGAAGCGTGTGTCGACACCAGGTCTTCGTAAGTACACTGGTTACAAGAACATGCCAAGAGTTATTAACGGATTAGGTATTGCAATATTATCTACATCCCAAGGTGTAATGACAGACAAAGAGGCTTCTCAGCTGAAGATTGGCGGTGAGGTGCTTTGCTACGTTTATTAATTGGAGGACCTGAATTATGTCAAGAATAGGAAAATTGCCAATTAGTATCCCTGCCGGTGTTACCGTTTCGCAGGGTCAGGACGGTGTCGTTACCGTTAAGGGTCCGAAGGGAGAGCTCTCTCAGAAAGTTGACGCTTCCATTAAGATGAAGATTGAAGATGGGCACGTGACTTTTGAGATTGATGAGGAGAGCCCCGTGAATATCAAACAGAAGCAGGCTTTCCATGGCCTCTACCGTGCACTTGTCAACAACATGGTTGTCGGTGTGAGCGAAGGTTATAAGAAGGAAATGGAGCTTGTCGGTGTTGGTTACCGTGTCAGCAATCAGGGCAACATTATCGAGTTTGCTCTTGGCTATACACACCCCATCTTTATCCAGCTTCCTAAGGAGGTAAAGGTAGAAACCAAGATGGAGCGTAACCAGAACCCCCAGATTATTCTGGAGTCATGTGACAAGCAGCTGCTCGGAATGATTTGTGCTAAGATTCGTTCTTTCCGTATGCCGGAGCCTTATAAGGGTAAGGGTATCTTGTTCAAGGGCGAGGTTATCCGTCGTAAGTCGGGTAAGTCTGCCTCAGCTAAGTAATAATCATTTAAAGATTTGAAGATTATGACAACAAAGAAAGTAGAAAGACGAATTAAGATTAAATATAGAATTCGCAAGAACGTTTTCGGCACTGCCGAGCGTCCTCGTATGAGCGTGTTCCGCTCAAACAAGCAGATCTACGTTCAGGTAATTAACGATTTGGAAGGTAAAACACTTGCTGCCGCATCGTCAGTTGGAATGGAGGCAATGCCAAAGATTCAGCAGGCTGAGAAGGTTGGTGAGCTGGTAGCCAAGAAGGCTCAGGAGGCAGGTATCACAGCTGTTGTCTTCGACCGTAATGGTTACCTGTATCATGGCCGTGTAAAGTCTCTGGCCGATGCAGCACGTAAAGGTGGACTTAAATTTTAAACGATTATGGCAATGAACAAAGTTAAGATTAATAGCGACGTAGAGTTGAAAGACAGACTGGTTGCCATCAACCGTGTTACTAAGGTAACAAAGGGTGGTCGTACCTTTACTTTTGCAGCCATTGTTGTTGTCGGTGACGGCAACGGCATCATTGGCTGGGGTCTTGGAAAGGCTGGCGAGGTTACAGCCGCCATTGCCAAGGGTGTTGAGGCAGCTAAGAAGAATCTGGTAAAGGTTCCTGTACTGAAGGGTACCATTCCTCATGAGATGGAAGCTCGCTTTGGTGGAGCTCAGGTGTTCCTCCGTCCGGCTGCAGCCGGTACTGGTCTGGTTGCCGGTGGTGCTATGCGTGCTGTGCTGGAGAGTGTTGGTGTGAAGGATGTGCTGGCTAAGTCGAAGGGTTCTTCTAACCCCCACAACTTGGTGAAGGCTACCATCGAGGCCCTGAGTCAGATGCGTGATGCCTATACCATCGCAGGTACTCGTGGTATCAGTATGAATAAAGTGTTTAACGGATAAATTAGGGAGACTATAACTATGGCAACAATTAAGATTAAGCAGATTAAGAGCAAGATCGGTTATCCTGTTGACCAGAAGCGCACACTTCAGGCGCTGGGTCTTCATAAGATTTCGCAGGTAGTAGAGAAGGAGGATACTCCTGTTATCCGCGGAATGATCCGTAAGGTTCACCACCTCGTGGAAGTTATCGATTAATTTAAGGACTTTTTAAAACAGAAACGATTATGAAACTACATACTTTAAAACCAGCTGAAGGTTCTACGCACTCACGTCGTAGAATAGGTCGCGGTCCTGGTTCTGGCCTGGGCGGTACTTCTACCCGTGGTCACAAGGGAGCCAAGGCTCGTTCGGGTTATAAGAAGAAGGTCGGTTTCGAAGGTGGTCAGATGCCATTACAGCGTCGTGTCCCCAAATCTGGCTTCAAGAATATCAACCACAAGGAGTATTTTGCCGTCAACCTCTCTACGCTGCAGAAATTGGCAGAGGAGAAGGGCTATGCCAAGATTGGCATACAGGAGCTTGTCGCTGCTCGTTTGACCAATGGTAAGGAGCTGGTGAAGGTTCTTGGCAATGGTGAGTTGAAGGCTAAGATTGATGTAGAGGCTAACGCATTCTCAAAGACTGCCGAGGAAGCTATCAAGGCAGTAGGTGGTAACGCAACAATTATCTAAACAAGACAATGAAGAAGTTAATAGAGACACTGAAGAACATTTGGAAGATTGAGGATTTGCGTCAGCGCATTCTCATTACAATGCTGTTTGTAGCAATCTACCGTTTCGGCTCGTTCGTCGTGCTGCCGGGTATTAATCCTGCTCTGCTGGATAAGCTGCAGTCACAGACCGCTGGTGGCTTGATGTCACTGCTGGATATGTTCTCTGGTGGTGCATTCTCCAACGCATCCATTTTTGCGCTTGGAATCATGCCTTACATCTCTGCTTCTATCGTCATGCAGCTCCTCGCAGTTGCTGTGCCTTACTTCCAGAAGATGCAGCGTGAGGGTGAGAGCGGCCGTAAGAAGATTATGACTTATACTCGATACCTGACAGTGCTTATCCTGCTGTTTCAGGCTCCGAGTTATCTTGTCAATCTGAAAATGCAGGCCGGTGCTGCCCTTGCATCAGGTATTAGCTGGGGTATCTTCGTGATTCCTGCAACAATTATTCTGGCCGCAGGCAGTATGTTCATCCTCTGGCTCGGTGAGCGCATTACGGATAAGGGCATTGGAAATGGTATCTCGCTGATCATTATGATTGGTATTATAGCCCGCTTGCCGCAGGCTTTCATTCAGGAGGTTACGTCACGTTTCACTGCCATTACTGGTGGCGGTCTTGTGATGTTCCTCGTGGAGATTATCATTCTCTATGCAGTTGTTTGTGCAGCTATCGTCTTGGTACAGGGTGTCCGAAAGGTTCCTGTACAGTATGCAAAACGTATTGTAGGTGGTCAGCAGGTAGGCGGTGCACGTCAGTACATCCCCTTGAAACTGTTCGCAGCTAACGTGATGCCTATTATCTTTGCTCAGGCACTGATGTTCATCCCATTGGCTTTCGTACAGTATGCTTCACCCGAAAATGCAAACTGGTTCGTACGTTCTATGCTGGATCATCACAGCTGGATGTATAATCTTATCTTTGCATTCTTGATAATTGCCTTCACTTACTTCTATACTGCTATCACACTTAATCCTACACAGATGGCTGAGGACATGAAGCGAAACAATGGCTTTATTCCTGGTATTAAACCGGGTAAGCCAACCGCTGATTTTATCGACGATGTGATGTCGCGTATAACATTCCCCGGATCGCTGTTTATCGCCTTCATTGCCATCATGCCTGCCTTCGCAAGCTTGTTGAATGTGCAGGATGCTTTCTCACAGTTCTTTGGTGGTACATCACTGCTGATTCTTGTGGGTGTGGTTTTGGATACCTTGCAGCAGATAGAGAGTCATCTGCTGATGCGTCACTATGACGGTCTGCTTAACTCAGGCCGTATCCATGGCCGTGGCATGAGTGCGTATTAAGGTACGGTATGAAGATATTTCTGAAGACTGAAGACGAGATTGAACTGATGCGCCAGGCCAACCAACTTGTTGGTAAGACCCTTGGTGAATTAGCAAAGCATATCAAGCCTGGCATAACGACCCTCCAGTTGGATAAAATTGCCGACGAATTTATTCGCGACAATGGGGCTATTCCAACATTCAAGGGGTTCCCTAATCCGAATGGAGGGCCGTTTCCTGCCAGCATCTGCACTTCTGTTAACGATGTGGTGGTACATGGTGTCCCCAATGACCAAACGGTACTTAAGGAGGGTGATATTATTTCCATCGATTGTGGTACATTGTTGAATGGCTTTTGTGGTGACTCATGCTACACTTTTTGTGTGGGAGAGGTTAAAGATGAAGTTAAGGAACTACTTCGTACCACAAAGGAGTCTCTCTATAAAGGAATAGGACAAGCAGTGGCAGGTCATCATCTGGGAGACGTCAGTAGTGCGGTGCAGAATCATTGCGAGGCGCATGGCTATGGAATCGTTCGCGAACTTACGGGGCATGGCATCGGGCATGAGATGCATGAGGACCCTCAGGTTCCAAATTATGGTCGCCGTGGAAATGGTGTTATGCTGAAAGCCTCCATGTGTATAGCCATTGAACCGATGGTTACCATGGGTAAGCGGGACATCTATCTTGACGCCAGCGACCGTTGGACTATCAGGACGCGCGACGGGAAGCCTGCAGCTCATTTTGAGCATACTATCGTAGTAAGGAAAGGCGAGGCTGAGATATTGTCCTCATTCGAAGAAGTAGAACGTATAGAAGGTAAATTATATTAGAATGGCAAAACAAGGAGCTATTGAACAAGACGGAACCATTGTAGAGGCATTATCGAATGCTATGTTCCGGGTTGAGTTGGAGAATGGTGTGCCCATCATCGCACATATCTCTGGTAAGATGCGTATGCATTATATAAAGATTCTGCCTGGAGACAAGGTTAAGGTTGAAATGAGCCCCTATGACTTGACAAAAGGTAGAATTGTATTCAGATACAAATAAATTTCGTTATATTATGAAGACAAGAGCATCATTGAAGAAGCGTACCCCAGACTGCAAGATTGTTCGTCGTAAGGGACGTCTGTTCGTTATCAACAAGAAGAACCCTAAGTACAAGATGCGTCAGGGTTAACGATTATGTTAAATAAGCATAAAGAGGTAGCGGAATATGGAATATTTTGCGTACCTTTGCGTGCTTTTTGGCAAAAATTCGAATTTTATCATTTTATTTTTTAGTTTAACACATGGCAATAAGAATTGTTGGAGTAGATTTGCCCCAGGAGAAGCGTGGCGAAATCGCATTGACTTATATCTATGGTATAGGTCGAAGTAGTTCAGCAAAGATTTTGGACAAGGCCGGCGTGAGCCGTGACCTGAAAGTCAACGAATGGAGTGACGACCAGGCAGCTAAAATCCGTGAAATTATCGGCGCTGANNGAAGGTGATCTCCGCAGTGAGATTCAGTTGAACATCAAGCGACTGATGGATATTGGTTGCTATCGTGGAGTCCGTCATCGTAACGGTCTGCCTGTACGTGGTCAGAGCACTAAGAACAATGCTCGTACTCGTAANNACTGTTGCTAACAAGAAGAAGGCCACGAAGTAAGTTTAAAGTTTAAGGTTTAAAGTTTAAAGTTATGGCAAAGAAAACAGTCACTTCAAAGAAAAGAAATGTGAAGGTAACCGCTATTGGTCAGCTTCATGTGCATAGTTCTTTCAATAATGTAATTGTATCGCTAGCCAATGACGAGGGTCAGATTATCTCTTGGTCTTCAGCTGGTAAGATGGGCTTCCGTGGTTCAAAGAAGAATACACCATACGCTGCTCAGATGGCTGCAGAGGATTGTGCAAAGGTTGCATTTGACCTTGGTTTGCGTAAGGTAAAGGCTTATGTAAAGGGGCCTGGTAATGGACGTGAGTCTGCTATCCGTGCCTGTCATGGTGCAGGAATTGAGGTTATCGAGATTATAGATGTTACTCCGCTTCCTCACAATGGCTGTCGTCCCCCGAAGCGTCGTAGAGTTTAATTTTTTATCAGAATATTCAAAATATTCAGAAATTATTTTAAGATTATGGCAAGATATATTGGACCGAAATCAAAAATTGCCCGTCGTTTTGGAGAAGCAATCTTCGGACCGGACAAAGTTTTGTCCCGTAGGAACTTCCCCCCGGGACAGCATGGCAATAACCGTCGCCGCAAGCAGTCGGAGTATGCTGTCATGCTGGCAGAGAAGCAGAAGGCCAAGTACACATACGGTGTCCTTGAGCGCCAGTTCCGTAATATGTTTGAGAAGGCTGCTAAAGCTGAAGGTATCACCGGTGAGGTGCTTCTGCAGCTGTTAGAGAGTCGTCTCGACAATGTAGTGTTCCGTTTGGGTATAGCTCCCACGCGTGCTGCAGCCCGCCAGCTGGTAGGTCACAAGCACATTGTGGTTGATGGTAATGTGGTAAACATTCCCTCGTACTCGGTAAAGCCCGGTCAGATTGTCGGTGTTCGTGAGAAGTCAAAGTCTCTCGAGGTCATCGAGGCTGCACTTGCAGGTTTCAACCACAGCAAGTATCCCTGGATTGAGTGGGACGAGCAGAGCAAAAGCGGTAAGTTCCTGCACATGCCTGAGCGTGCCGACATCCCCGAGAATATTAAGGAACAGTCAATCGTTGAGTTGTACTCTAAGAACTAAAATCATTTAAATTAATGGCGATATTAGCATTTCAAAAACCTGACAAAGTCGTAATGTTGGAGGCTTCTGCGAAGTTCGGCAAGTTCGAATTCCGTCCATTGGAGCCCGGCTTTGGTGTTACCATTGGTAATGCCCTTCGCCGCATTCTTCTGTCATCGTTGGAAGGTTATGCTATCAACACCATTCGTATAGCTGGTGTGGAGCATGAGTTCTCTTCTGTACCCGGTGTTAAAGAAGATGTGACCAACATTATCTTGAACCTGAAGCAAGTAAGGTTCAAGCAAGTAGTGGAAGAATTCGAGAACGAGAAAGTCTCAATTACCGTTGAGAATTCTACCGAGTTTAAAGCTGGTGATATAGGCAAGTATCTGACTGGATTTGAAGTGTTAAATCCCGATTTGGTGATTTGTCATTTAGATTCCAAAGCTTCGATGCAGATTGACTTGACTATCAACAAAGGTCGTGGCTACGTTCCCGCAGACGAGAATCGCGAGTTCTGTACCGACGTCAATGTGATAGCAATTGACTCAATCTACACCCCGATTCGTAATGTAAAGTATTCAGTAGAGCCGTATCGTGTTGAGCAGAAGACCGACTACGACAAGCTGGTACTTGAAGTCACGACGGACGGTTCCATACACCCGAAGGATGCTTTGAAGGAGGCTGCTAAGATCCTCATCTACCACTTCATGTTGTTCTCTGACGAGAAGATTACGCTGGAGAATACTGAGGCAGAAGGTAACCAGGAGTTTGACGAGGAAGTGTTGCATATGCGTCAGCTGTTGAAGACGAAGTTGACAGATATGAATCTTTCTGTCCGCGCTCTCAACTGCTTAAAGGCTGCTGATGTGGAGACCCTTGGCGACCTGGTACAGTACAATAAGACAGACCTTCTTAAGTTCCGCAACTTCGGTAAGAAATCGCTCACTGAGCTTGATGATTTGCTCGAGAGTCTGAATCTGTCGTTTGGAACCGATATAGCAAAGTATAAACTGGACAAAGAGTGAACTGAGTTCATTGTTTAGTCCGCTTAAAGAAAGAACAAACAAATGAGACACGGAAGAAAATTCAATCATCTGGGCCGTACTGCAGATCATCGTCGTGCCATGCTTGCCAACATGGCCATTTCGCTGATTATGCACAAAAGAATCACTACGACCCTCGCCAAGGCAAAGGCACTCAAGAAATATGTTGAGCCCCTCATTACGCGCTCAAAGGACGACAGTACTAACTCGCGTCGTGTGGTGTTTGGCTACCTGCAGAACAAGGAAGCTCTCAAGGAGCTCTTTGGTCCTGTTGCTCAGAAGGTAGGTGACCGTCCCGGTGGCTACACTCGTATCATCAAACTTGGTTTCCGCCAGGGCGATGCTGCTGAGAAGGCCTTTATCGAGCTTGTTGACTTCGACGAGAACATGCTGAAGTCTCCTAAAGCTGAGAAGAAGACCCGCCGTTCGCGCAAGTCTTCTGCTGCCAAAGCTGAGGTTCCCGCTGCTGAGGAGGTAAAGACTGAAGCTCCTGCTGCTGAGGCTGCTGCTGAAGAGGCTAAAGCAGAGTAATATTCTATAAGTTTGTGTTGTACGCGCCACTATGTGGTGAACAGTATGACAACTTGATTTGACCCCCGAACGGCTGGCGATTTCAGAGCCCGTAGTTCGGGGGTCTATGAATTAGGACAGCTACAGATTTGTGCGTCAGTTAAAGTGTATTTTCATTCTCAAAGAGCAATTTCGTATGGCTTTAATCCTTGGACTATTAATACCTTTGTTAGGAACAATGCTTGGGGCTTCATTCGTCTTTTTTATGAAAGACGCGATGTCTCCCCGTATTCAGAAGTCGTTGTTAGGCTTTGCATCAGGCGTAATGGTAGCAGCCTCGGTGTGGTCGCTGCTCATTCCCGCAATGGAGATGGAAGAGGCAACGGGGGCTTGGTCTGTGTTGCCTGCTGCTGTCGGATTTCTGTTGGGTATCGCTTTCTTGCTGTTGCTTGACGAGGTGACGCCTCACCTCCACATAGGAACGGAGACTCCTGAAGGTCCTCAAGTCCACTTGTCACGAACAGCCATGCTTGCCTTGGCCGTTACCATTCACAACCTACCTGAAGGAATGGCTGTCGGTGTGGTGTTCGCTGGTGCTGAGAACGGGGTGGCTAACCTTACGTTGGCAAGTGCGCTGGCCGTGTCAATAGGTATTGCTATTCAGAACATTCCTGAGGGCGCCATCATTTCAATGCCCATGCGTGCAGCAGGCAACTCAAAGTGTCGTTCGTTCCTTATAGGTAGTCTTAGTGGTGCAGTAGAACCTTTAGGCGGATTGATCGTAATACTGCTGGCTTCGCTGATGACCCCTGTGCTGCCCTACATGCTTGCGTTTGCTGCAGGCGCCATGTTTTATGTCGTTATAGAAGAACTGATACCCGAAGCCAGCGAGGGTGACCACTCAAACCTAAGCACTATAGGTTTTGCCATTGGGTTTGTGTTAATGATGGTACTCGATGTGGTCATGGCATAAACCTCTATACACAAGATAAAGGAATAACTCTATATTTAATCTAAATCACTAATCACGATGTTAAAGTATTTGTCACTTTTAGGTTTTGACCCAACCAAACACACGGTAAGGACGGAGATGCTGGCAGGTCTGACCACCTTCCTTACCATGTCATACATCTTGGCCGTCAACCCCATCATACTTAGCGATGCTGGTATGGACAAAGGTGCCGTATTTACTGCCACCGTCGTTGCAGCTGTGGTGGCTACACTGACGATGGCTCTTTATGCCAAGATGCCTTTTGCGCTGGCCTCAGGTATGGGCTTGAATGCCTTCTTTGCCTACACACTGGTTATATCCATGGGCTATACATGGCAGCAGGCTCTGGCCGCAGTGCTTTTCGAAGGCATCATATTCATTATACTTACCATCTTCAAGGTGCGTCAGGCCATAGTCGACTGTATTCCGCTCGACCTGCGCTATGCCATCTCAGTAGGCATAGGTCTGTTTATAGCCTTCATAGGTCTGAAGAATGGTGGAATCATCGTTAGTAGCAATGCCACAATGACGACACTGGGTCCGTGGACCGCTACCTCGCTCATTGCCATGGGAGGTATCATCCTGGGCGCTATTCTATTGGCACTTAAGGTACGGGGAGCCCTGTTCTACACTATCTTGCTGATGACCATTATTGGTATTCCCTTTGGCGTTACATCTGTGCCTGAGTCATTCACCTTCGTCAGCCTTCCGTCGTCGCTAGAACCGGTAGCCCTACAGCTGGACTTTTCGCGCTTCCTGACATTGGACTTCGATTATCTTATCGTTGTGCTTACGTTGTTGTTCATGGACCTCTTTGATACTATCGGTACGCTGATGGGTGCCTCGATAGGGGCGAGAATGGTGGATGAGGAAGGTAACGTGCCCAACCTGAACAAAGCTTTGATGGCCGATGCCGTAGGTACCACCTTCGGTGCCCTGTGTGGTACTTCGACAGTGACCACCTACGTTGAAAGTACCACTGGCATTGTCGAAGGTGGACGCACGGGGCTTACCTCTTTGACCGTGGCACTGCTGTTCTTCGTGGCTCTGTTCTTTTCACCAGTATTTCTCATGATACCTTCGGCAGCAACCACTAGTGCCCTCTTTCTGGTTGGTGTCATGATGATGCGTCCTGTGCTGCATATCGACTTCGTACATTTCCGTACAGGCATGCCGTGTTTTGTAACGATGATGATGATGCCTTTTACGTCCAGTATTTCCGAAGGTATTGTACTCGGCATGCTGTCTTATATCATCGTGAAGATATGCATTGGCCAAGGGAAGTCCCTGTCGCCGATGATGTATATCCTCGGAGTGCTGTTCGTGCTGAAATACGTAGCACCGTTGTTGTAATAGAAAGACAGCTAAACTTTAAAATATATCGAATATGAAGAAACTCATTATCCTTGTACTGACTACCCTGTTGTCAGTAACCGCTGGTGCACAGGAAATCCAGCTCCACTATGACCTGGGACATTCATTCTACAGTGGCCTTACGGGACGTCCCAATGTGACGACTACTTTCCAGATGTTCAAGCCCGACAAGTGGGGCTCCACCTTTCTTTTCACCGATATCGACTATTTCAGCGACGGTGCAGCAGGTGCCTATTGGGAAATATCGCGCGAGTTCAACGTTACGTCCAACAAACGCTGGGCCTTACATCTGGAATACGACGGCGGCGCTACCACTATCGAGCATACAGGCATCGGTAACCGTTTTCAGCATGCCTTCCTTGGCGGTGGCGCTTGGAACTGGGCTTCCCGCGACTTCACAAAGACTTTCTCGCTACAAGCCATGTACAAATACTATTTCAAAGGTTATGGCCGCGGTGCCTTCAACGGCTTCCAAGTCACTGCTGTCTGGGGCGACACCTTTGCCAGCGGACTGCTTACCTTCTCGGGTTTCCTTGATGTGTGGTACGACAAGGATGTACGTGGCAAGCTTATTACCCTGAGTGAGCCTCAGTTTTGGTTCAATTTCGGTGCCCTGAAAGGCATGCAGGGCATCAATGTCAGCGTGGGTACCGAGCTGGAGATCAGCAACAACTTCGTCTTCGATAACGATGGCGACAATAACCGTTTCTACGTCATCCCCACTATTGCTGCCAAGTGGACGTTCTAAAGCTTACCTTTGCCTTAGGGAAACCTTACTTTTGCCTTAGGGAAAGGCAGACTTTCCTCCGAGGAAAGTTCCACTTCATATAGAAATGCCTCACTCCCTTTGGAGTGAGGCTTCTTTGTCTCTTGTGGGCGTTGACGGATTCGAACCGCCGACCCTCTGCTTGTAAGGCAGATGCTCTAAACCAGCTGAGCTAAACGCCCTTTGTTTTCTAAAGCGGTGCAAAGGTAAGCATTTCTTTTGAAACGGCCAAACTTTTGCACCACTTTTTTAACTTTTACCCCAAATTTATATTACTTTTTGCGTAAATTATGCGATTTTCCGTCTCTCCCTCAACAGACTGCGAACGTTGAAGCAACGTACCCTTGCACTCGGTGTTACAGGCAACATTGACAAAAGCATCAGCGGCAGAGAACTGAGTCCCTGCCGCTGATGTGTTATATTGCTTCTATTTCTTCAGCATGGAGGCTGGTATATCTGGAAATGTTCTGTTCTACTTTATTTCTACCGTCACGCGGCGGTTGTAAGGTTGGGGCTTTAGCGTGTCTACGCCACCGGCAGCCTGAATATCGAGACGTTCGCGCGGGAAGCCCATTCGTACGATTTCATCAGCCACGGCATTGGCACGCTCCTGCGATAGCTGCTGGTTGCGGTCGGCACTGCCTGTTTGGCTGTCGGCATAGCCGGTAACAAGCAAGCGTGCATTCTGCTTCTGTGCTATCGCTACGAGCTCTGCTACGTTTTGCAGCTCACGTTGCGAGGCAATGGTGGCTTTGTTGAGGTTGAAGAATACCGAGACAGGAGCACTGACAGTCTTTGTCTCTTGTGTCACGGGTTGCGGTGCGGGCTGTGGAGTCTGCTGCTGGGCAAGTTCCTGGCTTAGACGCTCGCTCTCGGCCAAAGCATCAGCAAGCTGGGCATTCAGGGCGTCAATCTCGCTTTCGGCCAAGGCTCCCTGAGCGTCGGTGTCGATGGCGCGCTGCCATGTGGAACGGCCAAGACGGTATGTCAGGCCCACCTCTACGTTAACCATACGGTCTTTGTTCTTCAGACTATGACTGGTACTGCCATGGTTTTGGAAACCATCGAAGCCAGGCTCGTAGATGCCGTAGTTGATGTCAAGATTGACAGCCAGCTTGGGGGTAATCTGGAACGTGTTCAGTAGTCCTGCCGAAAGTCCCATGCCGTAGGTGTTATACGACAGGTTGCGCCCAACGCCTGCACCGATATAAGGTATGAAGTTCCATACGCGCGTCTCATTATAACCCATCAGAAGGTTACTCAGGTTGAACAGTGCCTGTTCCTGTAGCGTCCAGTAGCGTGAGGCATTCATGGCCTTGTCTTCGCTGATGACGCTTCGTCCCCACAGTCCGTTGAATTTAGTGCGCAGGCCGATGCCAGGTGTAAACCACTTTCCCAGTGCTATAGAGAAACCGAGATTAGTGCGATAGGGCTTGAAGAGCTGCGACAGTTTCAGGCTTTTGTCCTCCTGTGAGCCCCAGAACGATGTACCTACGACATTGGCCTGGACAAACCAGTTAGCCCAGAAGGAATTCGTGTTGACGCTGTGCTTCTGTTGCGACACAGGAGCGTCCTGCGCCTGACTGACAAGCGCAGCACAAAGGAATGCGAATAGGATGACTGTTTTCTTCATATACATACTCTTTTAGTTAGGTTATTGTTGCTTCAAGGTGGGTGTCGTCAGCCCAGCAGATGCTCTATGTCGTGCTGAGGCAGAATGGCCAGGATAGTACGTCCGTCAGGGGTGTAGTTGACGTTACTGCAGGCAAAGAGCTCGTTGACCAGATTCTCCATCTCGTCGTTGCTAAGTACCTGTCCTTGTGGTACGGCAGTCTGACGTGCCATGCTTAGAGCAATGGCCTGTCCGAGTTCGTCTGTCGTTGAAGATTGCTGGTGCAGCGTCTCGTCCACGATGTTGTGCAGCAGTTGTACATAGTCCATGCCTTCTATACCGGCAGGGATGCCGTTTATAGCATACGACCCTTGTCCGAGGTTGGTAAGGTCGAAGCCGATGGACGACAGCCGTGGCAGTATCTGCTCCAGGAAAGGAGTCTCTGCGGCCGAGAACTGCACTACCTCAGGGAACAGCACTTGCTGTGTGTCGGCATTACGCGTAAGCTGTTGAGCCAGATACTGCTCGTAGCGGATTCGTACGTCAGCCCGATACTGGTCAATAATCATCAGTCCAGACTTGACCGCTGTCATAATGTAGCAGCCTTTGTACTGATAGTGTACAGGCGACTTGTCAGCCATCGTCCAGTCGTGGGATGTCGCTGCCATCGGTGCCTGGGTGTTAGTGTCGGAAGGCTCGTCAAAGAGCGAGGGAGCCTCCTGCTGCTCCTGCTGACGCGATGGCAGGGCGCTGAACAGCTGTTCCCAGTCAGCGGTACCTGTCTTGCGCCGCGTGGCGTTGAATGGGTTGTAGCCAGGCGTCGCCTGTGTTGCAGGAGCCTTCGCTGTAGCGTTCATTGAGGGGTCATACACGGGAATATCCGGTTGGCCCTCGGTGTCGAAGTCCAGTTGTGTGACTTCACTG
The DNA here is from genome assembly GCA_002353485.1 of Prevotella sp. UBA2742. GTDB lineage: Bacteria > Bacteroidota > Bacteroidia > Bacteroidales > Bacteroidaceae > Prevotella. The sequence continues at coordinate 36,553 of DEJS01000015.1, read as the reverse complement.
AACTGCCCCAGCGCATCCTTTACAGCCGCCATCAGCAGCTGCCAGATGTATTGCTCGTTCTCAAACTTTATCTCTGTCTTGGTGGGGTGTATGTTCACATCAATATCAGCGGGGCTGACCTTGAAGTAAATAAAGTAGGGTACGTGAGAACCTGCGGGCACCAAACGCTCGTAGGCTTGCTGTACAGCCTTGTGGAAGTACGGATGCTTCATGTAGCGGCCATTGACGAAGAAACACTCCGGAGCCCCTTTCTTACGGGCGGCATCAGGTTTAGCTACATAGCCAGAGACGTTGCACAGCGCCGTGTCCACCTCTATTGGCAGCAGCTCCTGGGCATAGCGACGGCCATAGACATCAGTGATGCGCTGCAGAAGCGAACCCTGACGCAGGTTCATCAGCTCCTGCCCATTGCTATGCAGGGTAAAGGCAATGTCGGGGTACACCAGTACGATGCGCTCGAAAGCCGTCAGTATATTGTTCAGCTCGGTAGCGTTAGTCTTCAGGAACTTGCGTCGTGCGGGTACATTAAAGAACAGGTTGCTCACCGTGATGCTGGTACCCGGACTGCAGGAGCAAGGCTCCTGGCCCTCAACGTGTGAAGCCGAGAGCATGAGCATGGTACCAATCTCGTCAGAAGGACGGCGGGTACGGAGCTCCACCTGTGCTACGGCAGCAATAGACGGCAACGCCTCGCCACGGAAACCCATGGTGTGCAGGCTGAATAGGTCGTCAGCATGCTGAATCTTTGAGGTGGCATGACGTTCAAAGGCCAGCCGGGCATCGGTGTCCGACATGCCACAGCCGTCATCTATCACCTGTATCGAGGTACGACCGGCGTCGATCACCAGTACGTGTATGTTGGTAGCACCAGAGTCGACGGCGTTTTCCACCAGTTCCTTGATGACCGAGGCAGGGCGTTGTATCACCTCACCAGCAGCTATCTGGTTAGCTACACTATCGGGCAGTAGATGAATGATGTCTGTCATTGCTCTGGTTTTATATTACGCGGACGCTCGCGCCGCTTCTGCTCTTTCAGCTCACTGCCAGCTTTCTTGCCACGCCAGTTGAAGATGTCCTGCTTGGACAGCGGGCGGATGTAGTCGAACCATGCATACTGAGGCAGGAAATACTTCTCGGGCGGAATCTGCGTCATCGGATACAGCGTCCCCTTGGGCTTCTCCATCCATATACGCTTCATCTTTCGGTTCTCAAGAAACATTTTCAGCATCGGCGTCTCCGTGTAGTTCAGTCCTATCAGCGTGCTGTCTGAGTCGTCGACAGGGTAGTAGACGACCTGTACGTTGTCGATGGCCTGCGTCTCGTGCATCTGTCCATCCTGGAAGAAGGCCTTCATTTCGCGTGACGATACCTGGTTGAAGTGTACCGTGTCTGGCATCTGCTCAGTAGAGAAGGCCTGACCTATGACGTGGGCCCAGTCCAGCTTGTTGTTCTTCATATACACTTTAATTAGCTCGCCAAATAGCTGCTGTCCTTGGTTCCATACTATGGGGTCGCGATACATCGTCATGCACGAGTCCTGGGAGGTGTAAACCAGCGAGTCGCAGACGGCCTGTACATCGATGCGCCAGGCACGAACCTTGTTGTAGGCATGCATCTCCCGATAGACAGAGTCCGTCTTGTTGTTGAATGTATATATCTTAAACGTATCGGCATGCATGAACAGCGAGTCCTTTTGTGAGAAGTCTACAGCCACAGCCCGCTTGGTGGCCATGGCATAGCCTGTAGAGTCGTTATACTCGCAGTAGTCTCCTGTAAGCATCGTCTTGTTGACGGTATCGGTCAGAATGACGTTCCAGTAGGCGTAGTTGGTGCCGTTTTTGGCATTATGGAATACGCTGTCTCCGACAAGTGTACGTCCCTGGTCTTCAACCACGGAACGGCCAAACAGTTCCGACTCCTCAGTACGCGTGTTGTAATATCCGTTCTCGCTGTATATGTGACTGCTTCCGGAGTCTATATGCGATGGTCCGATGATATGGGCTCGCGACGTCCTGGTGTCATAATGCAGCGAGTCGGTGGTCAGAAACATCTTGTCGTCCTTCAGTCGCACGTCATAGTAGAACATGGCTATTTTCGTGTCAGTATGGTACTCACCCCAGTCGCTGGTCAGCGTAGACTTGCCGTCAACAAGCTTGCCGCCCTCAAAGAAGTTGCCAAAGCTATAGAGCCGGTCATAGTCCAGCGAGTCCGTGTAAAGCGTAGTGCGACGGTGTTTCAACACCACGTTATGACGTGCCTGTGCCAGCTGGTCGTTTCCGTCGTAGTAGGCATAGTCGCTGGTGAGCCGAAGGGTGTCACCCTGTTGCATCTTGACATGGCCAAAAGCCTCGAACGAGTTCGTCTGTTCATAGAAGTGGGCACTGTCGCAGTACAGGTTGGCCCCTACATGGCGAAAGTGTACACGACCCACAAGAACCTGTGCGCCGTCGTTACGGTACTGGTCGTAGTACAGTTTGTCAGCGTGTACCAAGTAGACGCGCTTGTCCTGCTGCACAGCCTGTGTCTTCTTGCGTTGGCTGCGCTTACGCACGGGCTGCATGGCAAACACAAAACCAAGTACCACCAGACCTAAGACGATGAACAGATATCTCTTCATTAACGTATCCAGCCTTCGTACTCGAACTGACAGTCGCGATAGCGGTCGTTAATACGCACGTAGGTAGACTTGATGCGGTTGACGACCCATTCATGGAGCCGTTCCTGACGACGTTTCTCTACGACGACATTCTTCAGTACCTGAAAGTCTTCAGTAATGGTAGCCTTGTGTCCTTCGCTGCGACTCTTCAGCTTGACGATGGCACACACCGTCTTGCCGCGGTCGTTGATCATCAGGAAAGGCTTCGATATTTCGCCCACGTTCAGCACATCGACGGCCTTCGCCACTTCCGAGGGCAGGTCGGCCAGCTTAAAGCGCGACGTACGTCCCTCCTGTGTGATATTGGCCATCAAGCCGTTGTTGTTGCGCGTGTCTTTGTCGTCAGAAATCAGCGAGGCCCCGGCTTCAAAGGGGAACTTGCCGTCTACTATATCCGTACGGATGGAGTCAAGGCGTGCCAGCGCCTTCTGTGTAGCCTCCTCGCTCACTTGGGGCTTCAGCAAGATGTGGCGCACCTTAATCTTGTCGCCTCGCTTGTCGATGAGCTGTATGATGTGGAAGCCAAACTCTGACTCAACAATCTTCGACACTCGCTTCGGGTCGCTCAGTCCAAAGGCGACATTGGCAAAGGCAGGGTCAAGCATGCCGCGCCCGGTGTAGTCCAGCTCTCCGCCTCGGCGTGCTGTGCCAGGGTCTTCCGAATACAGGCGTGCCAGGTTCTGGAACGACGTCTCCCCCTTATTGATGCGCTCAGTGAACTCGCGCAGCTGTTCCTTGACGCGGTTTATCTCCTCCTGCTCAATGCGGGGCTGCTGCGTGATAATCTGTACCTCAACCTCTGTGGGGACGAAGGGCAGACTGTCCTCAGGCATCTTCTGGAAGTAACGGCGCACCTCGGCAGGAGTGGCCGTGATGTCCTTCACCAGTTTCTGCTGCATGCCCTGTACGAGCTGGCGTTCACGATACGACTCGCGAAGGTCGGCACGAATCTGGGTCATGCTCTTCTTCTGGTATTCCTCCAGCTTCTCGCGTGAGCCAATGACGTTTATCATGTTCTCAATGTACTGCTCTACACCCTGCGTAATCTCAGCCTCTGTCACCTCCACACTGTCGATGATGGCTTGATTCAGGTAGAGCTTCTGAACGGCTATCTGCTCCGGTATGGCGCAGTCGGGGTCGCCTTTCCAGTGCATGCCTTCCTGCTGGCCCTGTATGCGCAGTGCCTCGACGTCCGACTTGAGAATAGCCTCGTCGCCGACTACCCATATCACCTCGTCAACCACAGTCCCTGTGGTTGCCTTGGCTGCCGTGCTGTCGCTCTGGGCCAATGCTTCTGAGGCGAGTATGACGAGTACGCCTAATGTTACAAGAAATCTCTTATTCATGCTTATTGACGGTCTTTAATACTTCTTCGTTCACGGTGACGGCGTATCGCCTGCGCAAGTCGGCCACCCAGCGTTGCTCCATCTCGTTCTGGAGGTCGGCAATCACCAGGCCTCTGACGTCGGTATAGTCCTGAGGCTTCTTGATCATCTTGCCATAGGTGGCGTCGATGGGGTAGCCCTTCACGCTGTCCACCTTGGCATCGCGCACGTCAAACTCTTCGCGGTCGATGAGTGCGTTGTCGCCTTTCTTGAACAGTCCCTTCTCAACGCGTATGCGGATAATGCTGTCGTTGTTAAATGCCTTGCGCAGCGCCTCGTTCCAGTCCTCGAACTTCAGCTTCTTCACACATTTGGCTACGGCCTTGACGTCGGCCTGCTCTTTCACGTGGTAGGCCATGCCTTTGAAACGTGGCTCGTCCCAGCGGTACTGCTTCTTGTGCTTCTTGAAATAGCGTTCCAACGCTGCTTCGTCCTTCGCGGCCTTGTCCCATATCGTACGGTTGCTGATTTCATACAGCAGCAGTCCGTCGTGGTATTCCTTGATGAGGTAGCGCATCTCAGGGTCGGCGGCAGCCATCGAGTCGGCCCGCTGCTCCAGCAGTTGCTCCTTGGTGACGGCGCCTGCTGAGGCCTTTACGCCAGCCTCCAGCTTACGCTCGCTGATGACGTTGCGTATGCCACGCTGTTCCAGAAAGCGCAGAATGTTGTCCTTGTGGAACTCAAAAGGCTCCAGTTGCTTGCGCTCCTTCATCTTGATGATATGCCATCCGAAGGGCGACAGCACGGGTTTGCTCATCTCGCCAGGCTGCAGCGCAAAGGCAGCGTCCTCAAACTCCTTCACCATCTGGTTGCGCGAGAACCATCCCAGCATGCCTCCACGGGCTGCCGACCCGGGGTCCTGCGACACGCGGCGTGCCAGCTCCTCGAAGTCGGCACCAGCCAGCAGGGCGTTGTACACCGAGTCTATCCTGCGCTTGGCCTCTTGCAGTTGCGCATCACTGGCCTTTTGTGGTGTCAGTATCAGTATGTGTCCAGCCATCACCAGACCGTCGGGGCCGATGTTCTTCACCGTCTCGTCGTACGTCTGCTTAGCTTCGGCCAGCATGTCGGCATCCGTCACGAACGTGGGGCGTACCTGCTGGTCGCGATACTGGGCAAACTCAGCCTGGAAAGCCTTTGTGGTATCGAGACGGGCGTCCAGTGCGGCCTGTACCTTCAGCTTGTAGTTGACGAACAGCTCCACATACTCCTCAACGGTCTTCTTGTCGATAACCCCGTCGGTATTGTTCTTGTTATAAGAATATTCAAACTCCGACCGTGGCACGTCAACTCCTGCCACCGTCATCACAATGGGGTCAGACTTCTGCCCCTGAACCCCAATGGTAGCAGTCAGCAGTAATGCTGTGAACAGAAACTTAATCATTGGGGCGGCTGTAGTTAGGTGCTTCCGACGTAATAGTGATGTCGTGCGGATGACTCTCGTTGACACCGGCATTGGTGATACGGGTGAACTTAGCGTCGTGCAACTTCTCGATGGTGGCAGCACCGCAGTAGCCCATACCCGAGCGCAGACCGCCTACCATCTGGTAGATGACCTCCTGCACGGTGCCTTTGTAGGGCACACGTCCTGCTATGCCCTCGGGCACCAGTTTCTTCACGTCCTTGGTGTCGGCCTGGAAGTAACGGTCCTTGGAGCCGTGCTCCATAGCCTCCAGCGACCCCATGCCGCGATAGCTCTTAAACTTACGGCCGTTATAGATGATGGTGTCGCCCGGACTCTCCTCCGTGCCTGCCACCATGGAACCTATCATCACACATGAGCCGCCAGCTGCCAAGGCCTTTACGATGTCGCCAGAGTAGCGCAGTCCGCCGTCGGCAATCAGGGGCACACCCGTTCCCTTCAGTGCGCTGAACACATCGTAGACGGCGCTGAGCTGTGGTACGCCCACGCCAGCCACCACGCGGGTAGTGCAGATAGAACCTGGGCCAATGCCAACCTTGACGGCGTCGGCACCGTTCTCCACCAGCATCTTGGCTGCAGCCCCCGTGGCTATGTTGCCCACCACGATGTCGATGTTGGGGAACGAAGCCTTGGCCTCGCGCAGCTTATCGATGACGCCCTTCGAATGGCCGTGTGCCGTGTCGATGACGATGGCGTCGGCTCCTGCGTTGACCAGAGCCTGCATGCGCTCCAGAGTGTCCGACGTGACACCCACGCCGGCAGCGACGCGCAGACGGCCTTTCTCGTCCTTGCAGGCCATGGGCTTGTCCTTGGCCTTGGTAATGTCCTTATAAGTGATGAGGCCTACCAGGTGGTTGTCCTTGTCCACCACGGGAAGTTTCTCTATCTTGTTCTTCTGCAGTATGTCGGCAGCAGCCACCAGGTCGGTCTGCTGGTGCGTCGTCACCAGGTTCTCCTTCGACATGATTTCCTCGATGGGACGGTCCAGCTTGCGCTCAAAGCGCAGGTCACGGTTGGTGACGATGCCTACCAGATGGCGCTCTTCGTCGACCACGGGAATGCCTCCGATGTGGTATTCTGCCATGATGTCGAGGGCCTGAGCCACCGTGCTGCCCAGAGGGATGGTCACGGGGTCGTATATCATGCCGTTCTCGGCACGCTTGACGATGGCCACCTCGCGGGCCTGGTTCTCTATCGACATGTTCTTATGAATGACGCCAATGCCACCCTCGCGGGCTATGGCAATAGCCATCTGGCTCTCCGTCACCGTGTCCATGGCGGCTGTGACGAAGGGCACGTTGAGCTCGATGTTGCGCGAGAAACGGGTTCGCAACTCTACCGTCTTGGGCAGTACCTCGGAATAGGCTGGAATCAACAGGACGTCGTCAAAAGTCAGGCCGTCCATAACAATCTTGTCTGCAATAAATGATGACATATTATACTCTCCTTTGTTATTTATTGCGTGCAAAATTACTCATTTTAATTAAGAATTAAGCATTAAGAATTAAGAAAATCACTTGCACAGCGTGTTTTTTCTTAATTCTTAACGCTTAAAGAGTACTTCTTAACGCTTAGTTGGCCATTTCGCTGATGAACTTAATGCGCACCAGCCTTATTTCGTCCTCCGAACACTCTGCGCCAAGCTCCTGAATGGCGTCCTCCAGCGAGTCCGTCTCGCTCTCGGCAAAGTAGTCGTAGATGTCGTCAATATGGTCCTCGTCCATCACTTCGTCAAGGAAGTAGTCAATGTTCAGCTTCGTACCGCTGTACACAATGGCCTCCACCTCGTCCAGCAGTTCGTCGAAGTCGAGTCCCTGTGCCGACGCAATGTCGTCGAGGGCAATCTGGCGGTCGATGGCCTGTATTATCTTCACCTTCAGTATCGACTTCTTTGCCACGGTGCGTACGCGCAGGTCGGCCTGACGTTCTATCTCGTTCTCCTCGCAGTAGCGCTTGATGAGGTCTACAAAGTCCTTGGCGTAGGGCTGCCGTACCTTGCCTTCGCCTACGCCCTGGATGTTCTTCAGCTCTTCCAGCGTGACGGGGAAGTCGGTGGCCATCTGTTCGATGCTGACATCCTGGAAGATGACATACGGCGGCCGCTCCAGCTTCTTGCTGACCTTCTTGCGCAGGTCCTTGAGCATGGCCGAGAGCGTCTGGTCCAGCGCACTGATGGTACCCTCGTGCTCGGTCACCGCCTCGTAGTCGTTGCTGAACTCGTTGTCTTCCACTATCATGAACGACGTCGGGTTCTTCAGGAACTTCTTTCCGGCCGCTGTCAGCTTCAGCAGGCCGTAGTTTTCAACGTCCTTCTTCAGATAGCCGGCCAACATGGCCTGATGGATGACGGGGTTCCACAGTTTCCGTTCGTACTCCTCGCCGGCCCCGAACAGTTCGTGGTCCTGCTGCTTGTGCGACAGTATCTCCTCGGTCTCCCTGCCTGTCACGAAGTCTATGATATGGTCTGAGCGGAAGTTCTCCTTCAGGGTATGTACGGCGTTGAGCACAATGAGTAGCAGGTTGCTGGCCTCTATCTCCTTCTTCGGGTGCAGGCAGTTGTCGCAGTTGTGGCAGTTGTCCTGCGTGTATTCCTCGCCGAAGTAGTGCAGCAGCATCTTCCTTCGGCATACCGATGTCTCGGCATAGGCAGCCGTCTCTGCCAGCAGCTGTCGCCCGATGTCCTGTTCGGCCACGGGCTTGCCTTCCATGAACTTGTCGAGCTTCTGCAGGTCCTTGCGTGCGTAGAAGGTGATGCACATACCCTCGCCGCCGTCTCGGCCGGCACGTCCCGTCTCCTGATAGTAGCCTTCGAGCGACTTCGGAATGTCGTAGTGTATGACGAAGCGCACGTCGGGCTTATCGATGCCCATGCCGAAGGCTATGGTTGCCACGATGACGTCAATCTCCTCCATCAGGAAGGCGTCCTGTGTCTGCGAACGGACATTCGACTCCAGACCGGCGTGGTAGGGCGCTGCCTTGATGTCGTTGGCCTTCAGTATTTCGGCCAGCTCCTCCACCTTCTTGCGCGAAAGGCAGTAGATGATGCCGCTCTTGCCTGGATGCTGCTTGATGAATCGTATGATGTTCTTGTCCACGTCGGCCGTCTTCGGACGTACCTCGTAGTACAGGTTGGGCCTGTTGAACGAGCTCTTGAACTCTGTGGCATCCATGATGCCCAGACTCTTCTTGATGTCCGAGCGCACCTTGTCGGTGGCCGTGGCCGTCAGTGCGATGACGGGGGCGTTGCCTATCTCGTTGATGATGGGGCGAATGCGACGGTATTCCGGGCGGAAGTCGTGGCCCCACTCAGAGATACAGTGCGCCTCGTCGATGGCGTAGAAGGATATCTTGGCCTGCTTCAGGAACTCGACGTTCTCGTCCTTGGTCAGCGACTCAGGGGCTACGTACAGCAGCTTCGTCTTGCCTGCCAGGATGTCGGCCTTCACCTGGTCGATGGCCGCCTTGTTCAGCGACGAGTTCAGGTAGTGTGCCGTGCCCTCCTCGCTCATGGCGCTGATGACGTCGACCTGGTTCTTCATCAGCGCTATCAGCGGTGATATGACGATGGCCGTGCCGTCCATCAGCAGCGACGGCAGCTGGTAGCACAGCGACTTGCCTCCGCCCGTGGGCATCAGTACAAAGGTGTCCTTGCCGTTCAGTACGTTTTGTATGATGGCTTCCTGGTCGCCCTTGAACTTGTCGAAGCCGAAGTATTTCTTCAGCGCTTCGGTCAGATTTTGTTTCTTCTTTGCCATAGACTTTCTTTCGGGTTATTTCAGATGCGACTTGTCCAGTTGCTGTTGGGCATACTCGGCAGTCACCTCAAAGGATTTTGTTCTCTTGGAAGGTGTTTCAAACATGGCGTCCATCATGATGCTCTCCACGATGGATCGCAGTCCGCGTGCGCCCAGCTTGTATTCCACCGCCTTGTCGACGATGAGCGACAGCGCCTCGGGCGTGAACGTAAGCTTGATGCCGTCCATCTCGAAAAGCTTCACATACTGCTTGATAATCGAGTTCTTGGGCTCGGTCAGTATCTTTGTCAGCGCTTCGCGGTCCAGCGGGTTCAGGTAGGTCAGCACGGGCAGACGGCCTATAATCTCGGGTATCAGCCCGAACGACTTGAGGTCCTGAGGGGCTATGTACTGCATCAGGTTCTCCTTGTCTATCTTGCGCACGTTCTGCACCGAATTGTAGCCCACCACGTGGGTGTTCATGCGCTGCGCTATCTTGCGCTCTATGCCGTCGAAGGCTCCGCCGCAGATGAACAGTATGTTGTGCGTGTCGACGTGTATGTACTCCTGGTCGGGATGCTTGCGTCCGCCCTGTGGCGGCACGTTGACCATGGTGCCTTCCAGCAGTTTCAAGAGCCCCTGCTGTACGCCCTCGCCGCTGACGTCGCGCGTAATGCTGGGGTTGTCCGACTTGCGTGCTATCTTGTCTATCTCGTCAATGAACACGATGCCGCGCTGTGCGGCCTCTACGTTGTAGTCGGCCACCTGCAGCAGGCGTGTCAGTATGCTCTCCACGTCCTCGCCCACATAACCGGCCTCGGTGAACACGGTGGCGTCGACAATGGTGAACGGCACGTCCAGCAGCTTGGCAATGGTGCGTGCCAGCAGCGTCTTGCCGGTGCCCGTCGAGCCCACCATGATGATGTTCGACTTCTCTATCTCCACCTCCGTGTCGTCGCTGGGCTGCTGCAGTCGTTTATAGTGGTTGTAGACCGCCACCGACAGGAAGCGCTTGGCTTCGTCCTGCCCGATGACGTACTGGTCCAGGTGCTCCTTGATCTCCTTCGGCTTGGGTATGCGCTTCAGCTTGAAGCCGTCCTTGTCGCTCTTCTTCTTGGCATCGGGGCCGAAGCCGTTGGCCGAGGCCACCTGATAGGCCTGTACGGCACAGTCCTCACAGATGTATCCGTCAAGACCCGTTATCAGCAGTTTCACCTCCCGCTCGGAGCGCCCGCAAAAATTACATCTCTTTGCCATTCTTACTACTTGCCTCTTTCTTCTTACTTCTGTCAATGTTACTTCCCGGTGCTTACTTCTTCTTCAGCACCTGGTCTATCATGCCGTACTCCTTGGCCTCGTCAGCCGTCATCCAGTAGTTGCGGTCCGAGTCGTTCCACACCTTGTCGTAGGGCGTGTGCGAATGCTCGCTGATGATGGTGTACAGCTCCTTCTTGAACTTCATGATTTCCTTGGCCTCAATCTCGATGTCGCTGGCCTGGCCCTGTACGCCTCCCAGCGGCTGGTGTATCATGACGCGGCTGTGGGGCAGTGCCGAGCGCTTGCCCTCGGTGCCGGCCACCAGCAGCACGGCAGCCATTGATGCCGCCATGCCGGTGCAGATGGTAGCCACGTCGCTCGAGATGAACTGCATGGTGTCGTAGATGCCCAGTCCGGCCGTTACGCTGCCGCCCGGCGAGTTCAGGTATATCGAGATGTCCTTGCCCGAGTCTACGGAGTCCAGGTACAGCAGCTGGGCCTGCAGGGTGTTGGCCGTGTAGTCGTCAATCTGTGTACCGAGGAAGATGATGCGGTCCATCATCAGTCGTGAGAAGACGTCCATCTGCGTCACGTTCAGCTGGCGTTCCTCCAGGATATAGGGGTTCAAGTACTGTGCCTGCGCCGACATCACTTCGTCGAGCACGAGGCCGTTAATACCAAGATGCTTGGTAGCATATTTCCTAAAGTCGTTGTTCATAATTTCCTTTCTTTTCACAAAGCAGACACAAAATTACAAAAAAAAGTCGGAACGCCATGCATTCCGACCTATTTTTTTGGTTAAAGAAACAAAAAACGCCTTTCTTTCGCTTTCTGCTCTCTTAGCGTGCTGCGGTTTCCGCGGGCTTACTTCTCTTGCAGCATCTTCTGGAAGTCCTCCATCGAGATGCTCTTCTCGTCGAGCTTCACCACCTGCTTCAGGGCTGCGGTGAGCTTGACGTCGACGGCACGGTCTACCAGTCCGTCCACGTTCTCACGCTTCTTCAGCATCTCGTCGGCGTAGTTGTCCAGATATTCCTCTGGCACGTTGCTCATGCCGTACTGTGCGAACTGGGCGCGGGCGGCCTCCTTGGCCACGGCCTTCAGGTCGGCGTCCTCCACCTTGATGCCCTGCTGGGCCACCAGCTGCTCCTTGATGAGGTGCCAGCCCAGCTCCTTGATGCTCAGCTCAAAGTTCTTCTCTACGTACTCGTCCACGTCCTTGCGCTCTTTGTTGTTCTGCTTCATCACGCGCTTCAGCAGCTCCTCGGGGAACTGTAGCTTGCCTACCTTTTTCTCCATGTGCGCACGCACGTCGAGCAGGAACTTATAGTCAGAGTCGGTCTTGAACTGCTGGCTTATCATGTCGCTAATCTTCTGGCGGAACTCCTTCTCGTCCTTCACCGTGCCCTCGCCGAAGGCCTGGTCGAACAGCTTCTGGTCGACGGGAGCCTTCGTGAAACGGCTGATCTCGGTCACCTGGAACGTAAAGTCGCCCTCGTGCTCCTTCACCTGGTCTTTCTCTATCTTCAGCAGGCTCGACACTTCGACGTCGCTCTCGGGGTAGGCCTTGCGGGGGTTCCACGTAATGACGTCGCCCAGCTTGCAGGCGTCGAACAGCTTCTTCTGCTCGTCCACCTTCATGTACTGTGGCATCAGCACGGCGTCGGCCACCTCGATGCCGCCCTCCTTGGCGTTGCCGTCGGCACCCAGCTCGCGCAGGTCGCCCTTAAGCATGTCGCGCTGCTCGCCGTCGTACTGTTCTACCTTCTCATACTGGCCAGCGCGGTTCTGGTACATCTCCACCTGCTGGTCGACGAGCTTGTCGTCCACCGTGATGTTGTAGTAGGCCACCTTGTCCTTGCCGCTGAGCTTGGCCTCGAACTGCGGGGCCACGGCAATGTCGAACTTAAACGTCAGCTCGTCGCCGTTCTCCAGGTCCTGGGGCTCCTGGCCCTCGTTGGGCAGTGGCTCGCCCAGCATCTGTATCTTCTGCTCCTGGATGTAGCCGTACAGCTTCTCACCCAGCATCTTGTTCACCACGTCCACCTTCACGGCCGTGCCATACTGGCGCTTGATGATGCCCATGGGCACCTGTCCGGGACGGAAGCCGGGAACGTTGGCGCGCTTACGATAGTCTTTCAGAGTCTTCTCTACCTCTCCCTGGTAGTCGTCTTTTCCGAGCGTAATGGTCAGCAGGCCATTCACCTTGTCGGGAGCTTCAAATGTGATATTCATCTTCTTTAAATATACCTTATTATTAATGACTTTCTGATTTGAGGGTGCAAAGGTACGAATAAATATGCGAAGCGCAAAACAATGTCGCAACTTTTTAATGTTTATTATAGCATTGCCGCTCCAGACGAGCGTCTGCCTTCGGTCCGGGTACGGCATTTGTTCAGTATATGTTCAGTATATGTTCAGTATTTGTTCAGTCATTCACTGGACATACACTGGACATATACTGGACAAATACTGGACATGAAGCGGAGATGGAGGCGGGGAGGGCGGGAGGCCCTGGGGAGGTCATTAAAAACGCGTGCGGATGCATTTTTATGGTGAATCGTTTGGCATTTTGCGGCCAAATGCGTAATTTTGCAGGCTGAATAAGAGTCACGTACCTATAATAATAGCGACGAGGCTGCATATTTATAGCGTCGAGGCTGCGTTAAAGTGACGACAAGACGGAACAATTAGACATTTAAAGTGACGACAAGGCTGAACATTTAGACATTTAAAGTAACGATATGGCTGAACAATTAGACATTCAGGAGCTGGACCAGGTTGTGGTCCGCTTCTCCGGTGACTCCGGCGACGGCATGCAGCTGGCCGGAAACATCTTCTCTACGGTATCGGCTACCGTAGGCAATGGTATCTCAACATTTCCCGACTACCCTGCCGACATCCGCGCCCCGCAAGGCTCGCTGACGGGCGTCAGCGGTTTCCAGGTGCACATCGGCGCCGGCCAGGTGTACACCCCGGGCGACAAGTGTGACGTGCTGGTGGCTATGAACGCTGCTGCGCTGAAGACGCAGTACCGCTATGCGAAGCCCGATGCCACCATCATCATCGACACCGACTCCTTCGGTCCGAAGGACCTGGAGAAGGCCCAGTTCCAGTCGGACGACTACCTGGGCGAGATGGGCATCGACGCTGACCGCGTCATCCAGTGCCCGCTGACCCAGATGGTGAAGGACGCGCTGGCCGACACGGGCATGGACAACAAGGCCGTGCTGAAGTGCCGCAACATGTTTGCCCTGGGTCTGGTGTGCTGGCTCTTCGACCGCGACCTGAGCCTGGTGGCCAACTTCCTGCGCGAGAAGTTTGCCAAGAAGCCCCAGATAGCCGAGAACAACATCAAGGTGGTGCAGGCCGGCTACGACTACGGCCACAACACGCACTCCAGTGCCGTCAACGTGCGCCGCATAGAGACCCGTGTGAAGACCCCCGGACGCTATATGGACATTACGGGCAACAAGGCCACGGCCTACGGCTTCATTGCCGCTGCCGAGAAGGCCGGTCTGAAGCTCTACCTGGGCTCGTACCCTATCACCCCGGCCACGGACGTGCTGCACGAGCTGTCGAAGCACAAGTCGCTGGGTGTCACCACCGTACAGTGTGAGGACGAGATATCGGGTGCCGCCTCGGCCCTCGGCGCATCGTTTGCCGGCGCACTGGGCGTCACCTCGACCAGCGGTCCCGGCATCTGTCTGAAGAGCGAGGCCATGAACCTGGCCGTCATCATGGAGCTGCCCCTGGTGGTGCTCGACGTGCAGCGCGGCGGACCGGCAACGGGTCTGCCCACCAAGTCGGAACAGACCGACCTGCTGCAGGTGCTCTTCGGACGCAACGGCGAGTCGCCCATGCCCGTGCTGGCTGCCACCAGTCCGGCCGACTGCTTCGACGCCGCCTACCAGGCCTGCAAGATAGCGCTGGAGCACATGACGCCCGTGGTGCTGCTCACCGATGCCTACATCGCCAACGGCTCGGGAGCCTTCCGTCTGCCCGACATGGCAGGGCTCGATGCCATCAACCCGCCTTACGTGCCCGAGGAAATGAAGGGCAAGTGGACTCCCTATATGCGTGCCGCGAACGGCACCCGCTACTGGGCCGTACCCGGCCGCGAAGGCTTCACCCACATACTGGGCGGACTGGAGAAGGACTCCGAGACGGGAGCTATCTCTACCAACCCCGAGAACCATGACCTGATGACACGTCTGCGCCAGCAGAAGATTCAGAATATTGAAGTGCCTGACCTGGAGGTCATCGGCGACGCTGACGATGCCGAGCTGCTCGTCGTGGGCTTCGGCTCTACCTACGGACACCTGCATGCCGCCATGGACGAACTGAGGGCCAAGGGCCGCAAGGTAGCCCTGGCACAGTTCAAGTACCTGAACCCCCTGCCCAAGAACACGGCAGCGGTACTCTCACGTTACGACAAGGTGGTCGTGGCCGAACAGAACATGGGCCAGCTGGCCAGCTACCTGCGCATGAAGGTCGACCACTTCACTCCCTACCAGTTCAACCAGGTCAAGGGACAGCCCTTCGTGGTCGAAGAACTCGTCAACGCATTCACAGAGATATTAAACAAGAAATAATAATTATTACGACCACGGATTTTACGGATTAAACGGATTATTTCATCATGCTGAGATACGAAGATGAAACTTACAAGATAATCGGAGCAGCAATGAAGGTGCATAGCGTCCTCGGCCCTGGATTTACGGAGAAAGTATATCAGGAAGCCTTGGCTGTTGAATTTGCTGACCGGGGCATACCGTTTGTCCGGGAGAGGGAGATACATGCTGTCTATAAGGGCATTGTGCTGCAGGGCACGTTCATTCCCGATTTTATTTGCTACGATAAAATCATAGTGGAGCTGAAAGCCGTGAAGGAATTGGACGACGTACACCGCTCACAGGCCATGAACTATGCAAAAGTAGGCGGATATAAGCTGTCGCTCCTTGTTAACTTTGGTAAGGCATCTCTTGAAAAAGAGCGCTTTGCCGTTAATTAATCCGTTAAATCCGTTAAATCCGTGGTCGTAAAAAAGAATATAAGTTATGAGTAATTACAGTGCACAAGATTTCAAGAAAGGACAGCCGCGTTGGTGTCCGGGGTGTGGTGACCACTTCTTCCTGGCATCGTTCCATAAAGCATTGGCAGAGATAGGCGTAGCGCCATGGAATACTGCCGTCATTTCAGGTATCGGATGTTCGAGCCGTCTGCCTCACTATATGGCGACGTACGGCATGAACACCATTCACGGCCGTGCAGCAGCCATTGCCACGGGTGCCAAGGTGGCCAACCCCGACCTGACGATATGGCAGGTCAGCGGCGATGGCGACGGACTGGCCATTGGCGGTAACCACTTCATACACGCCAACCGCAGGAATATCAACCTGAACATGATATTGCTGAACAACCGCATCTACGGTCTGACGAAGGGGCAGTACTCGCCCACCAGTCCCCGTGGCTTCGTGTCGAAGTCGAGCCCCTACGGCACGGTGGAAGACCCCTTCCGCCCTGCTGAGCTGTGCTTCGGAGCCCGCGGACATTTCTTTGCACGTGCCGTGGCCACCGACGCCCAGGGCACCGTGGAAATACTGAAGGCGGCCTACGAGCATAAGGGTGCTGCCGTGTGCGAGATTCTGCAGAACTGTGTCATCTTCAACGACGGCACGCACGAGAGCGTCTACAACAAGGAAGGCCGCAAGAAGAACGCCATCTACGTGCGCCACGGCGAGAAGCTGGTGTTCGGCGAGAACAACGAGTACGGTCTGGTGCAGCAGGGCTTTGGCCTGAAGGTCGTTGAGATAGGCAAGGACGGCTATACGCTGGACGACGTGCTGGTGCATGATGCACACTGCGAGGACAATACGCTACAGCTGAAGCTGGCCCTGATGGGCAATGGCGACGGGTTCCCCGTGGCCTTGGGCGTCATACGCGACGTCGACGCGCCTACCTACGACGAGGCCGTCAGCGAGCAGATTAAGGAGGTCTCGGCCCAGAAGAAGTATCATAACTTTGCCGAGCTGCTTGAGACCAACGACACCTGGGAAGTAAAGTAAAAAGATACCAGGACTATAAACGCCGGCTGCCGCCATGCTTCCTACAGGAAGATGGCGGCAGCGCGGTTTTTGGGTGCGACAGGCTGGTGTTATTTGTCGGCTTTTTTGCGGAAGGACTGTAGCTTCTCGCCATAGCAAAGGTCGCCGCAGTCGCCGAAGCCGGGGACGATGTATTTCTGCTCGTTCATGCCCTCGTCGATGGAGGCACACCAGATGGTGGCGTCGTCGGGCAAGCTGCTCTTGACCACCTCGAGGCCCTCGGGGGCGGCAATGACGCAGCAGACGTGAATCTTCTTGGGCTTGCCGGCCTCAAGAAGCGCATCGATGGCAGCGGCCAGGCTGCCGCCGGTGGCCAGCATGGGGTCGACGATGAGCAGCGTCTTGCCCTTGACGCTGGGCGTGGCAATGTATTCAGAATATACGCCTACCTCGGTGTGCTCGCGGTTCAGATACATGCGGAAGGCCGAGACGAAGGCGTTGTCGGCCCCATCGAAGATGTTCAGGAAACCCTGATGGAATGGCAGTCCGGCACGCAGGACGGTGGCTATGACGATGTCGTCCTGCTTGGTGAGGGGGATGTCGAGCTGACCTAAAGGGGTCTTCACCGTCTTGGGCTTGTACTCGAGGGTCTTCGACAGCTCGTAGGCCATCAGTTCGCCAATGCGTTCCACGTTGTGACGGAAGGTAAGACGGTTCTTCTGGTAGCTCTTGTCGCGAAGCTCAGCCATGTAGTGGTTGATGATGCTGTTCTGTTCTGAGAAATTGATTACTTCCATTTTTGTTCGTTTTAGATTCTGACTGCAAAAGTACATAAAATATTTTTTCTGCCAAAGGAAATGGCGTTTTTTCTGTTGAGCGGGATATTGACAAGTCGGTGTGACAAAATAGCAATGCCTTCTTTCGATTTTAAATACTTTAACTCAAAAATAGCCCTAAGAATGCTAAAATGTCTAAACGTAAGGCAGTGAACTTGAAAAGTTTTCGTAACTTTGCATGCGATTTCAGAATAATAGGTATAATTAAAATAAAATCAAAGTTAGAAAGTATTATGGCAAAGTTAGATTTGACACAGTATGGCATCACCGGTTCGAAGGTGATTGCACACAATCCGTCGTATGAGTACCTTTTCGAGGAGGAGACTAAGGCTGGCCTGACAGGCTATGACAAGGGCGTGAACACTGAGCTTAACGCCGTGAACGTAATGACTGGTATCTATACCGGCCGTTCGCCTAAGGACAAGTACATCGTATGCGATGAGCAGTCGAAGGACAAGGTATGGTGGACTACCGAGGAATATAAGAACGACAACCACCCCATGTCTGAGGAGGTTTGGGCCAAGGTAAAGGACATCGCCATCAAGGAACTTTGCAACAAGGAACTGTATGTAGTCGATGCCTTCTGTGGCGCTAACGAGGCCACCCGTCTGGCTGTACGCTTCATCGTCGAGGTGGCATGGCAGGCTCACTTCGTGAAGAACATGTTCATCCAGCCTACTGCTGAGGAGCTGGAGAAGTTCGAGCCTAACTTCGTTATCTACAACGCATCGAAGGCCAAGGTCGAGAACTACAAGGAGCTGGGTCTGAACTCAGAGACCTGTGTAGCTTTCAATACTACCAGCCGTGAGCAGTGCATCATCAACACATGGTATGGTGGTGAGATGAAGAAGGGTATGTTCTCTATGCAGAACTACTACCTGCCTCTGCAGGGTATCGCATCGATGCACTGCTCGGCTAACACCGACATGGAGGGTAAGAATACGGCCATCTTCTTCGGCCTGTCTGGCACGGGTAAGACCACGCTGTCTACCGACCCGAAGCGCCTGCTCATCGGCGACGACGAGCACGGATGGGACGACGAGGGCGTGTTCAACCTCGAAGGTGGCTGCTATGCAAAGGTCATCAACCTGGACAAGGAGTCGGAGCCCGACATCTATAACGCTATCCGTCGTAATGCCCTGCTGGAGAATGTTACCGTTGATGCCAATGGCAAGATTGACTTCGCCGACAAGAGTGTAACGGAGAATACCCGCGTAAGCTATCCTATCGAGCACATCGAGAAGATTGCCAAGAAGGTAAACGGCAAGAGCGCAGGTCCTGAGGCTAAGAACGTCATCTTCCTGTCGGCCGATGCCTTCGGCGTACTGCCTCCCGTGAGCATCCTGACTCCTGAGCAGACCAAGTACTACTTCCTCTCTGGCTTCACCGCCAAGCTGGCCGGTACAGAGCGCGGCATCACTGAGCCCACTCCTACCTTCTCGGCTTGCTTCGGACAGGCATTCCTCGAGCTGCACCCCACTAAGTATGCTGAGGAGCTGGTAAAGCGCATGGAGAAGAGCGGTGCCAAAGCTTATCTGGTAAATACCGGATGGAACGGCACTGGCAAGCGTATCTCTATCCGCGACACTCGTGGTATCATCGATGCCATCCTGGGCGGTGCTATCCTGAAGGCTCCCACGAAGAAGATTCCTTACTTCGACTTCGAGGTGCCCACAGAGTTGGAGGGTGTAGACACCAACATCCTTGACCCCCGTGACACTTATGCTGACGCTGCTGAGTGGAACAAGAAGGCTGAGGACCTGGCTGGTCGCTTCATCAAGAACTTCAAGAAGTACGAGGGCAACGAGGCTGGCAAGGCACTCGTGGCTGCTGGTCCCAAGCTGTAAATAGCGAATTATGAAGGGTGAGGGGCGAAGAAACTGCTGCCGCTCTTTGGTAAATATCATGGGTTGGCTACGCTTTAGGAGCGTGGCCAACTTTTTTGATATACGTCAAAAAGAGCTTCGACAGCTGTAAATTCTTTGCGCTTCTCTTTTCTCTCTTCTCTTTTCTTAATACCTTTGCACTTGGAAATCGTGATGATTTTCTTGTTTCATTAGGTTAATAGTTTAGTTTTATTAAGGTAAAGATTATGTTATTAGATTTTCAAACAATGGGTTTGTTGGTGTCTGTAGCCATTGCTACCATTTTGAGTGTTATCACTCTGATGCACACTGACATCCGTTGAAAAAAGCGCGGGGTGAGTGATTCATACCGCGCTCTTTTTTGATAAATAAACCTAAAATATGACATTTTATCATATATTTAACTTAATAAAAGCGAGAAACATGCTCATATTTGAGGAAATGTGCGTAAATTTGCACCCAAATTGGAATTTATTCAGACTCATGAGACAAATAAAGACAATATGCTTGCTGCTCATGGCAGCTTTTGCCGTGACTTCGTGCCTGAAATCGAAAGAGGACAACACGACGAAATATGCAGATGCCGCCATCACGTCATTTTCACTGGGAACGCTGAACCGTTACGTTCATACGACATCGAAGAGTGGTGCTGACTCCGTGTATCGTACAACGTTGGCCGGGGCGTCCTATGTCTTCCATATTGACCATGTGCAGCAGCTTATCTACAACACTGACTCGCTGCCCGTGGATGCAGACTTGAAGCATGTGCTGTGCAGTGTGACGACGAAGAACAACGGAACGTTGGTTATCAAGGATGTGGCCAGCGACACACTCAGGTACTATAGTTCGGCGGACAGCATCGACTTCACCGAGCCTCGTATCTTCATGGTATGGTCGAACGACGGCGAGGGCTTCAAAGAGTATAAGGTCTGTGTGAACAAGCACAAGGAGAAGGAAAACCAGTTTGTGTGGCATCAGATGGCCAGCAGCGATAAGCTGGTGCCGCTGAGCAATCTTCACGCTTACTATTATGAGGGCGAGATTTATCTTACTGGCGACAATGGTGACGTGTCGGAGACTTATCATGTTGACAAGGATGGTAAGCTGACGGCGTATGACTCGTCAAGCAGTAGGCTGCCCGATGGCATAAAGAAATGGATAGGGACTACGTCAGAGGAGATATATGCGCTGTCGAACGATAATCGCCTGATGGTGTCGCGCGATGATGGCAAGACGTGGGAAGAGGACATGCTGGACGAAGACGCCTCGATGCTTCCGGTGCGCGACATCGCTTTCGTGAGCTATCCTCTCTATTATGCCACTAACACGGAATATGCCCTTATGGTGGGTAATCGTTCTGTAGAGCAGTATCCTCAGGAGCGGATTGCCATGGTGTGGCGTAAGATAGTGGACAACGATCCCTATACGCCAGAGGGCATTTGGACATACATGGAACGCTCGGACTACAACCAGCTGGCGCTGCCACGTCTGGAGAACCTGAGTCTTGTGGCCTACGACGATGCCATTCTGGCTATCGGCGGGGCTGACATTACTCCCGGCGTGGTGAGCTCACGCTATGCTCAGTTCTATGTGAGCCGCGATGACGGCATCACTTGGAAGCAGAATAGTTCCTATACATTCCCGGATGGCTTTAATACGGAGACGAACTCTGTCGCCATGATTGCCGATGATGAGTACAACCTGTGGCTGTTCTGCGGTACTACGGG
Source organism: Prevotella sp. UBA2742 (assembly GCA_002353485.1). Lineage (GTDB taxonomy): Bacteria > Bacteroidota > Bacteroidia > Bacteroidales > Bacteroidaceae > Prevotella. The sequence continues at coordinate 15,623 of DEJS01000015.1, read as the reverse complement.
CCAGATATGGCGCGGCCGTCTGAACAAGCTGGCATGGGAGTATGTTTACGAATGAATAGTGAGGCTGGGTGATGACGCGGGAGCAGACATATCAGTATGGTGGAGTGAAGGTGCTTGTGGCGCTCTTCACTTTACTGCTGTCATATACTGTCTCTCAGGCTCAGACGCAGCCGGAATACCGGTTAGAGATAGGCGGCGGCATTGGAGCCGTAACCTATTTGGGCGATTTTAATGGCAACCTGTTCAAGGAGTTGCAGCCTATGGGCTCGCTGCTGGCAAAATACCGTTTTACGCCCCGTCAGGCGCTGGCGTTTAATATCAGCTACGGACAACTGAAGGGGTCGTCGGCAAACGTGAAGACCTACTATCCGCTGAGTGAGCCTTATGCCTTCAAGAGTAGTCTTATAGACGTGGGCGTGAGATACGAATACAACTTCTGGCCTTTCGGTACGGGAATGGAGTATAGAGGTGCCAAACGGTTAACACCGTACATCTTCGCGGGGGTGGGCATGACGATAGCCAAGCCTGACCATGGTGAGGACAAGACGACTACGGCCTTCAATGTCCCACTGGGTGCAGGAGTGAAATACAAGGTGGCAGACAGACTGAATATGAGTCTGGAGTGGGCCATACACTTCACCAGTAGTGACCTGCTGGACGGGGTGAAGGACCCTTACGGAATAGAGAGTAGCGGATTGTTTAAGAATACCGACTGCTATAGTCAGTTGCGTTTGGGACTGACATATGATTTGTGGGCAAAATGTAGAACATGTCATAATGACAAAGACTAATGGCGAATAGTAGAGTATGAACTATGAACTGAAATATATTCCCCAGCATATTGCCATCATCATGGACGGCAATGGACGCTGGGCCACCGAGCGAGGCAAGGAACGCAGCTTCGGCCATCAGGCCGGAGTGGAGACGGTACGCAGAATAACCTCTGAATGTACGCGCTTGGGGGTAAAGTACCTGACGCTATACACCTTCTCTACAGAGAACTGGAACCGGCCTGCCGACGAGATATCGGCCCTGATGGGACTAGTGCTGTCGTCGCTGGAGGACGAGATATTCATGAAGAATAATGTGCGCTTCCGTGTGATAGGCGACTTGAAGCGTCTGCCCGGTGATGTGCAGCAGAAGCTGCGCGAGACAGAGGAACATACGGCAAAGAATGATGCCATGACCATGGTGGTGGCACTGAGCTACTCGAGTCGTTGGGAGATTACCGAGGCAGTGCGACAGCTTGTTGCAGAAGGTGCAGAGGATGTGAGCGAGGAAACTGTCAGCAAGCACTTGCAGACGAGCTTCATGCCCGATCCGGACTTATTGATACGTACGGGAGGTGAACTGCGCATCTCGAACTATCTGCTTTGGCAGATAGCCTATTCGGAGCTGTATTTTTGTGATACCTACTGGCCTGACTTTGATGAGGCCGAGCTGCATAAGGCGATAGAGAGCTACCAGAAGCGCCAGCGCCGTTTTGGTAAGACGGAGGCACAGGTGGAAGAAGAAATTAAAAAGTAAAAGCAACAGTGAAGATAAAAGCAATTACAACCGGGATAATGGTGATGGTGAAAGGCTTCCTGCCTTTTTGCCTTCTTGCCTTTTTGCCTTTAAGCGCTACGGCGCAGGATGTCATTGTCAATCCTGACATTTCGTATGCCGGAACTCCTCGTCAGTGCGAGATAGGTGGTATTACGGTGAAAGGTGTAGAGGGCTACGAAGACTATGTTCTCATCGGTCTCTCAGGTCTCTCCGTAGGACAGCAGATCAGTGTGCCTGGAACGGAGATTACAGATGCTGTCAAGCGCTACTGGAAGCATGGGCTCTTTTCCAAGGCCTCTATCTTGGCCGACTCTATAGTAGGGTCTAAGGTCTACCTAAGTATACATCTGGCTACCAGACCGCGTGTCAGCAGCATCAATTACTATGGTCTGAAAAAGTCGGAACGTGAGGATATGGAGTCGAAGCTGGGTATCATGAAGGGTGCCCAGATAACGCCGAACATGATTGACCGTGCGAAGATTCTGGCCAAGAAATATTTCGACGACAAGGGTTACAAGAATGCTGAGATAGACATCGTGCAGCGAGACGATGTTACGGGCAAGAATCAGGTGATATTGGACGTGAGTGTCGATAAGAAAGCCAAGATGAAGGTTCGCTCCATCATCTTTGAGGGTAATGAGCAACTGTCGTCAAGCAAGATAAAGGGTAACTTGTTTAAGAAAGGTTCATTTGGTAAGATTAACGAGGCAGGTAAGCTATACACCATGTTCCGTGCCAAGAAGTTTACTCCCGAGCGTTATGAGGAGGCTAAGAAAGCCCTGATAGATAAATATAACGAGTTGGGCTATCGTGATGCTGCGATAGTAGAGGATTCGGTTTGGACGGTTGACGACAGGCATGTCAACGTCTATGTGAAGCTGGACGAGGGACAGAAATATTATATCCGCAATATTACATGGGTAGGTAATACGGTTGTAACGAGCGACTATCTGAATGCGGTGCTGGGCATGAAGAAGGGCGATGTCTACAACCAGAAGCAGATGAACAAGCGTTTGTCGGAAGACGACGATGCCGTGGGTAACTACTATTGGAACAACGGCTATCTGTTCTACAACTTGCAGCCTACTGAGGTGAACATTGTGGGCGACTCGATAGACTTGGAGATGCGTATTCAGGAAGGTACGCAGGCTCATATCAGTCATGTGCGTATCTATGGTAATGATCGTCTGTATGAAGAGGTGGTACGCCGAGAACTGCGTACCAAACCGGGTGACCTGTTCTCGAAGGACGCCATACAGCGCTCGGCACGTGAGATAGCCTCCATGGGTTTCTTTGACCCGGAGAAGGTGAATCCTGACATTAAGCCTAACTATGAAGACGGCACAGTGGATATCAACTGGGAACTGGAGTCAAAGTCTAATGACCAGTTAGAGTTCTCGCTGGGTTGGGGTCAGACAGGTATCATAGGCCGTGTGGGTGTGAAGCTGACTAACTTCTCAATGCGTAACCTGTTTGGGAAAAACCGTATGCACCGTGGTATCATGCCTATTGGCGATGGTGAACAGTTGTCGCTGTCGGTTCAGTCGAACGGTAGCTACTATTATTCTGTGTCTACGGGTTACTCTACAGGATGGTTTGGTGGCAAACGCCCGAACTCGTTCAGTGTCAATGCTTTCTACTCTAAGCAGACCGATATCTCGAGTACCTATCGTAACTCGAGCTGGATGAACAACTATTATAACTATGCAGCAGGCTATGGAATGTACAACAGCGGATACTACGACTACACATCGCTTTATGACGACGATAAGTACATCAAACTGTTTGGTGCTTCGATAGGATGGGGTAAACGTCTGCGCTGGCCTGATGACTACTTCCAGCTGTCCATGCAACTGGCCTATACACGTTATATGCTGCAGGACTGGAGCTATTTCATTATTAACAACGGTAACTGTAACAACATCAATCTGGGTATCACGCTGGCTCGTACCTCTACTGACAACCAGCTCTTCCCACGACGTGGTTCTGAGTTCATGGCTTCTGTGACACTGACTCCGCCCTGGTCGTTGTTCGACAATAAGGACTATGCGTCTTTGGCCTCGGCAGAGACCTATAAAACGGATATAGACCGCTACTATGACGAGCAGCAGGAAAAGTACAGATGGATTGAATACCACAAGTGGAAGCTTAAGACAAAGACTTATACCGCGCTGACGGGCGGTCAGAAATGCTTTGTTCTGATGACTCGTGTGGAACTCGGATTGTTGGGTTCATATAACAAATACAAGAAGTCGCCGTTTGAAACCTTCTATATGGGTGGTGACGGTATGAGCGGCTATTCTACAAGTTATGCTGAGGAGACCGTGGGACTCCGTGGATATGAGAATGGTTCACTGACGCCTTATGGCGCTGCTGGTTATGCCTATGATCGTTTTACCTTGGAGCTTCGCTATCCTTTTATGCTGGGTAATACTACCATCTATGGTCTGGGATTCCTGGAAGGTGGTAACGCATGGGCTCAGACGCGCGACTTTAATCCGTTCGACATCAAGCGTTCTGCTGGTGTTGGTGTACGTATCTTCCTCCCGATGGTGGGATTGATGGGTATTGACTGGGCTTATGGCTTTGACCGTGCCTATAATGGTTCTAATAAGGGAGGTAGCCAGTTCCACTTCATTCTGGGTCAGGAGTTCTAAAAAGTAATGAGTAAAGAATCGAGAAATTGAAGTAAAGAAAGGGAGTATGAAGAAACTATTTTTATTATTGATTCTCTGTATATCGGCAGTGACAATGCATGCTCAGAAGTTCGCGCTGGTGGATATGGACTATATCTTCAAGAATATTCCTGCCTATGAGCGAGCAAACGAACAGCTGAACCAGGTGTCTAAGAAGTGGCAGGCAGAAGTTGATGCGTTGACTATTGAGGCTCAGACGCTTTATAAGAACTATCAGAACGAGGTGGTGTTCTTATCACAAGAGCAGAAGAAGACTCGTCAGGATGCTATTATGGATAAGGAACGTGAAGCTGCCGAGCTGAAGAAAAAGTATTTTGGCCCGCAGGGTGAATTGTTCAAGAAGCGTACTGCACTGATGACTCCCATACAGGAAGAAGTGTATAGCGCTATCAAGGAGGTGGCCGATCTTCGCGGCTATCAGCTGGTACTTGACCGTGCCAGTGATGCCGGCATCATCTTCGGGTCGCCAAAGATAGACATCTCTAACGAGGTGCTCTCTAAGTTGGGATATAGTAATTAAGAATTTATATAAACATTAAATTAGAAAGAAATGAAGAAATTATTTGTGTTGCTGCTGATGATTGCTCCTATGGCATCATTCGCTCAGAAGTTTGGACACGTCAACGTCCAGGAGATTATGCAGGCTATGCCTGAATTGACTAAGGCACGTGCCGACCTTGAGGCTCTTGCCAAGCAGTATGAGGCTGACCTTAAGTCGATGCAGGAGGAAATCCAGAAGAAAGCAGAGGCTTACGAGAAGGAGCAGGCTTCACTGCCTGCCAATATCAAGGAACGTCGTGAGAAGGAGCTTCAGGATATGTATCAGAAGTACCAGCAGAGTGCTCAGGACAACCAGCAGGCTCTGGCCAAGGAGGAGCAGGAGAAGATGCAACCCATTCAGAAGAAGATAATGGATGCCATCACCTCTATAGGTCAGACCGGTGGTTATGTATATATCATGCAGACCGGTTCTGCTCTGTACATTAGCAGTACGTTGTCTACTGATGTTACTGCAGAGGTCAAGAAAAAGCTTGGACTTTAGTTTATGAAACAAGTAACACTGTTTATATTGATGCTCCTTTGTGGGCTGGCTTGTCAGGCTCAAGATGCCGGTACTTCGTGGAAGTATGGTTATTTGAGCTATGACTCGGTGATGGTGTCGATGCCTGAATACGCTGAGATGAAAGCCAGTATGCAAGAGTTGCGCACTCAGTATGAAGCAGAGCAGAAGAGGGTAGAGGAAGACTTTAACAAGAAGTACGAAGAGTTTCTTGACGGTCAGTCAGCCTTCCCCCAGACGATACTTCAGAAACGTCAGAGTGAGCTTCAGGAGATTCTTGATAAGAATATAGCTTTTAAGAAGCAGAGCCAGCAGCTGCTGGCTGATGCTGAGGCTACACTGATGGACGGGTTGAAGGGTATGATAATGCAGGCTTTGGTAATGATTGGCCAACAACGCGGTTATGCATTCATCCTGAATACAGACAAGGAGGCTCTGCCCTTTGTCAATCCCGCTATGGGTGAGGATATCACAGCCGATGTTATAGAATTGCTGAAGAGATAAATGACACTACCCAGCGTACCAGGTCCTATAGGTGTCTTTGACAGTGGCTATGGCGGATTGACTATTTTGCATGGTATTCGTCAGCTGTTACCCCAGTATGACTATCTGTACTTGGGAGACAATGCGAGAACTCCCTATGGATCGCGTTCGTTCGAGGTGGTCTATGAATTCACACGTCAGGCTGTGACTAGGCTTTTCGAGATGGGTTGTCATCTCGTAATTCTAGGATGTAACACGGCATCAGCCAAGGCCTTGCGTACAATACAACAGAACGATTTGCCCAAGCTCGACCCAAACCGTCGGGTCTTGGGCATTATTCGTCCGACGGCTGAGGTCATTGGTTCGTTGACTCAAAGTCGACATGTGGGTATTTTTGCTACTGAAGGTACTATTAAGAGTGAGTCGTATAATCTGGAAATTCACAAGTTGTTTCCTGACATTCAGGTGTCAGGTGTGGCTTGCCCGTTTTGGGTTCCCTTGGTAGAGTATAACGAGGCTGATTCGCCAGGAGCTGACTATTTCGTGAAGAAACGTATTGACCAGTTACTGCGTCTGGATTCAGAAATAGACACCGTTATTCTGGGTTGCACTCACTATCCGTTGTTGCTGCCAAAGATTCAGAAGTATATGCCCCGTGGTATTCGTATTGTCTCACAAGGTGAGTATGTTGCCTCCAGTTTGCAAAAGTATTTTGAACATCACCCTGCAATAGAGGAGAAATGCACCAAAGGTGGCAAGGTGCACTATCTGACGACGGAGAATCCGGATAAATTTAAAGATCAGGCTCAGTTCTTCCTACACGAGAAGGTGGAGGTGGAGAACATAAGTCTGGGTTGATTTTTTGATATTACGCTTTAGGATAACAGTCTTTTGGCGAAGTATCGTACAGGATACCAGACAGAGAGGAATCCTACAACAATTACCGTAAGGAGAATGATTACGATATCTTGTGGATGTACGCTAACGGGATAAGCATCTACGATGAACGCTCCTTCGCTACTTCCCAGTCGTACCACGCCATACTGTTGTTGAATCCAACAGAGCAGTAGCCCGACGGCGATACCGATGACGGCTCCAATGACACTAATCATGCGGCCTTCAAAAAGGAAAATTCGTGTAATATGGTGGTCTGAAGCTCCCAGGTTACGCAGTGTTACGACGTCGTCTTTCTTGTCGATGATAAGCATAGACAATGAGCCGATGATATTGAAACATGCTATCATTAGGATAAAGGTAAGGAAGACGTATGCTATGAACTTCTCTATCTTCATAATACGGAAGGTATCTTCCTGTTGTTCATAGCGATCGAGTACGTTGTATTTGTTGCCTGCCAGCTGCCTCATCTGTTGTTTTACTGCTTCGAAGTCACTTCCAGACTTTAGCCTCAGTTCCAGAGATGATAGCATTCCGTCCTGAGCAAAGAGATTGCGCGTAAACTGTAGTGAAGTCAAGATGTAGTTCTTGTCGTACTTTCCCTGCTTGACGGAGAAAATGACGCCAGAAGAGAATAATTCGTCTTCTACGAACCCTTCAGTGGGGTTGGCCATGTCGAGTTGCCCTTCGCGCTTGGGAGCATATATTTTCAGTGGTGTGTCGAACTTATAGCCAAGTCCTAATTGGTAGGCGACACCCAACCCTGGTATACCGTAGTTCATGTCTGCCGCATGCAGTTCGAAGGTGCCTTCGCCATCCAGAATTTCGCGGATATGGGTTAGTGAGTCAAAGTTGTCCTGTACTCCTTTTACCTTTACCATCAGCTGGCGATCCTGGTAGCTGGCTAAAGCCTGGTCTTCCAAGCACTCTGTGGCCACTTCTACCTCAGGTAGTTGGCGTATCTTCATCAGTATAGGATCATCGGCTGGTGCTGTCTTACCTTTGACGGGTGTAACCTTCAGCTGCGGATCCATCTGTGTAAAGAGGTTTGCTACCATGTCGTGGAATCCGTTAAACACGCTGAGCGTCACAACAAGAGCCATCGAAGCCACTGCCACCCCAATGACGGAAATGGCACTGATGACGTTAATTGCGTGGGTGGACTTCTTGGAGAACAGATAACGCCGTGCGATGTAGAACGGGAAATTCATGCGGTAGTCAATTCTTCGTTCTTTACTTCTTACTTGCCCAGTAGTTCATCAATGCGATCTATATAGTCAAGCGAGTCGTCGATAAAGAATCGCAGTTCTGGTATGATTCGCAACTGGTGGCGTACACGGGTTCCCAATTCGTAGCGGATCTGCTTGTCATTTTTGGTAATGTTTTTAATCAGCTCCTCGTTTTTCTCTGAAGGGAAAATGCTCAGGTAGGCAGTGCACACACTGAGGTCGGGGCTAATTCTCACTCGGGTCACGCTTATCATGACTCCGTGTAAGGAGCGCGTCTGCTCCTGAAAGATCTGACTGAGTTCCTTTTGGAGCAGACGCGCTATTTTGTTTTGTCTTGTCTCTTGCATTACTTACTTCTTGCCATCAACCTCAATAAGTTCAATTTTGAAAGTAAGCATAGAGAAGGGCTTGATGTCGGCACCCTGCTGGCGCTCGCCATAAGCAAGTTCCTGAGGGATGTATACTTCCCAGATAGAGCCTGCGGGCATGTGTACCAGTGCATCGGTCCATCCCTTGATGACCTGGTTGGCACGGAAGCTGGCTGGCTCGTTACGCTTGTATGAGCTGTCGAATACTTTGCCGTCCAGAGTCTTACCCTCGTAGTGAACCTTCACCACAGAGGTGTCTTTAGGCATCGGACCGTTACCCTCTTTGATAACCTTGTACTGTACACCGCTTTCCAGTGTCTTCACACCCTCAGCCTTGGCATTCTTGGCAAGGAACTCTTCGCCTTCTTTCTTGTTGGGACCGAATTCCTTCTCCATGTTCTTGGCCTTGATGGTACGCATCATTTCCTGAGCCACCTGAGCTGCAGAGTCAACAGTCATAAGACCGCCTTTGCCAGTGGTTCCACTGATGAAGCCTGCCATAAAGTTCTTCAGCGAGATGGTCTTTGTGGAGTCTTCGCCAAACAGCTCGTGGTTGATGCCCTTCACCATCTGGTTCGAAATTTGCTGACCAATCTGAATTCCGGCATAGTAAGCAGCCTTTTTCTTGTCATCGCCAGCATTGGCACCTTCGTTCAGACCTTTGATGAACTCGTCCATGTAGGCGGTGTCAACGCCGAGACGACCTACTAGATAATCCTTCAGACCCTGGGTCTGAGCCATACCGATAGCATAGCTAACGGTGTCAACATCACTCTTCAGGCTAGCCTTGGGAGTGCCATTGTCGCATGATGCATACATCATGACGGCAGCCACTGCTGCAACAGCAGTAAAAGTAAACTTTTTCATTGTGCTTTATAAAAATTACATTACTTGTATTAATTCTACATCGAAAATCAAGGCTGCATAGGGAGGAATGCTGCTACCGGCGCCACCTTCACCGTAAGCCAGACGGTAGGGAATGAAGAAACGGTATTTGGCACCTTCCTGCATCAGTTGCAGCCCTTCGGTCCATCCGGCTATTACCTGCTGTAGCCCGAATACGGCTGGTTCACCGCGCTGTACACTTGAGTCGAACACGGTTCCATCGATGAGGAAACCCTCGTAGTGGCACTTCACAGAGTCCTTGGCAGTAGGTTTCTTGCCGTTACCTTCTTTCAGTACTTGGTACTGTAGGCCGCTGGGCAACGTAACGACACCTTGCTTCTTGGCATTTTCGACCAGATACTTCTCGCCAGCCTCCTTGTGTTGTTTGCCTTGCTGGGCACGCTGCTTGCTAATCTTCTCCTCTTGCTGGGCAAAGAACTGCTCTACTATCTTCTGAGCTTCGCTGCTCTTTACTTTCAAATCGTTCCCAGCCAAAACGTCCTTGACGGCCTGGGCAAAATCATCGATATTGAGTTCCTGACCACCCATGTTTGCTAACTGGTGACCAATGCCAATGCCCAATGCATAACTTACTTTATCCATTTCTCTTTTACCTTTCTAATAGTCTCTATATACCTTATATATATGAAATCGGCCGCAAAGGTACAAATAATCTCTGATTTTCGTGCCATAATTCAAAAAAAAATGCTAATTTTGTACATTCTTAATACTTTGCATATGAAAAAGATAGTAGTTTTGACTGGTGCAGGCATGTCTGTAGAGAGTGGATTGAAGACTTTCCGTGATGCCGACGGACTGTGGGAGGAGTATCCTGTACAGCAGGTCGCCACGCATGAAGGGTGGCTGCAAGATCCCACCTTAGTGACTAACTTCTATAACATGCTGCGTAAGAAGTGCTGGGGTGTCAAGCCGAACGAAGGCCATCGGCTGGTAGCTCAGTTGGAAGAGAAGTATGAAGTGACGGTGGTGACCCAGAATGTTGACAATTTGCATGAACAGGCAGGTTCTTCGAAGGTCATCCATCTGCACGGAGAACTAATGAAGGTCTGTTCGAGCAATAATCCTGATGACCCGCGTTATCAGAAAGTACTGACACCCGACAACTGCGAGATTGCTCCTGGAACGAAGGCTGGTGACGGTTCGCTGCTGCGTCCCTTCATCGTGTTTTTTGGCGAGGCGGTTCCTAATATCACCATTGCAGCCGAGGAGTGTCAGGAGGCAGATGTTTTCATCATCATTGGCACGTCATTGGCTGTCTATCCTGCCGCAGGACTCATCCATTATGTCCGTTCTGAAGTGCCCGTTTATCTGATTGATCCCAATCCCGTTTCAGCAGGGTCGCGCAACATCATTCAGATACAGAAAGGTGCTTCTGAGGGAATGAAAGAACTTAGCCGGTTACTGATGGTGTAACACCTTCTGGTATTCGCCTTTAGTGCTTAGTATACGCAAGGCTTCACGGAGGGTCTTGTCATTCCTAAGCCCTATCTGTAGCTGCCCGGCTTGGTAATAATAGGCTCCTATGATGTCCTGTTCAAGCATTTGTTGTATTTCATGACGGTGCCGCTCCAGGTCACTTTCAAGGTTATGGTGGTCAATTTTCTGCTTTAGAGCATCCAGTTCTGTTTTTGCATCGTCAAGGTAGCCTTCGAAGCGCATGGCTTTTTCCAGTTCTTTAAATTGCTTTTTGCTTAACTGGTCATAGGTAAATCCTGCCTTCACTACGCGCTGCTTGAAGTCTGCATAGTCGGCATCGGTTAAGTGAAAGTCCTTGGGATTTGCTATGTTGGGGTGCCTGGCAATGTAGTCTACTACATAGTCAAAGGCTACTTCCGTTGAGTCGAGACGGTCCAGGTAGAGCGTAATATTAGCCATGGTGTCGGGTCTTATTTCTACATCAGGCTTGATGCCTTCCTTCATTGTGATGCCACGTCCTGAAGGAAGATAGTAACGTGATGTGGTAAGCTTCAGATTGGCATTGTATGGTAAATCCACGTTGGGTACTTGTACCAGTCCTTTACCGTAGGTTCGAGTCCCTATTATTATGCCCCGTTTTAAATCTTGCAGAGCACCACTCGTAATTTCAGAAGCCGATGCCGTCTCTTGGTTCACCAGTACAACAATAGGCATTACGGTGTCAATGGGTTCCAGGCGTGTCTTGTACTCCGAATTGGCGCGCTTGAGTTTACCTTTTGTCTCTACAATTTTCTCGTCCTTGGGCAACCACATACTTAAAATGTCAACACACTCCGACAGCGAGCCGCCGCCATTGCCTCTTAAGTCTAAAACCAGATGCTGCGCTCCTTGTTTCTTCAAGTCTATGAAAGCAAGTCGCATGGCCTTGGCAGGTTCGCCTGTAAACGTGTTCAGGGCAATGTAGCCCGTTGGCACCTTACCCTCAAGCATGCCGTACCATGTAATTTCGGACATCTTGATGTTCTTACGGGTTATCTTGAACTTCATCTCCTTGCCTGTTGACGGACGCAGAACCTTTAGTACAAAACTCGTTCCTGGTTCACCACGTAAGTGGCTGCTCACGAAACCTACTTCCTTGTCTGTCATCAGCGTATCGTCAATCTGTAGGATGATATCTCCCTTGCGCAACCCAACTTCAGAGGATGGCATACCCTCGTATGGCTCATCAATCACGACGCGCTTCAGCTTCTGGTGGTAGCGTATCAGTGCACCAATGCCTGCATACTTTCCAGTCAGCATCGTCTTTAGCTCCTTCTGGCGCTCCTCGGGATAATACTCTGTATAGGGATCCAGCGATTGCAACATTGCGTCAATGCCTGTTGTTACCACTTTGCCGGCATCTAGCGTGTCCACATACATCATGTCCAGATTTTTATACAGGGCATTGAAAATCTCCAGGTTCTTAGCCACCTCCATATTGTGGTTCTTCGTTGACTGTCCGTGAGTCGTAATGGTAACCATCAACAAAGCTGTTATCGATAGGAATATACGTTTCATCATACCTAATTATTTATATTATGGCTGCAAAATTACAAAAAAAACAGCGTTTCCATGAAATTTTTTCCTAAAAAGTTTGCGAGATTCAAAAATTTACCTTACCTTTGCACCCGCAAATCAGAAATGACGAGCAAACCTGCTTCAGTAGCTCAGTTGGTTAGAGCACCTGACTGTTAATCAGGGGGTCGTTGGTTCAAGCCCATCCTGAAGCGCAATCAAAAGCACCTGAAAATGAGAGAGTTAGACGAGAGTTTAACTCTCTTTTTCTTTTTAATTTTTGCTCGTCTGAACAAATTTTGGTTATCTATTTACGTTTTTTTAAGTGTCATCTCATATAATATCTTGACATTTAGAGATACTTTGGTAAGCCTTTTATGGGGTATCATAGCACGTTTTAAACAAAAATTCGTACCTTTGCATCAAAATTGCGAAAAATAATAATGTCTTTCTGCAAAAAAGATCCAGAATCCTGTAGTTTTTTGCCTCCATCGTGCGACTTATTGTCAAACAAGACATTTTACTGAACAAGAAAAAGATGAATGAATCAGAACGCAAGTTTGAAGAAATGGTGAGAGAGCATCGCGGCACGATTTACACCGTCTGCTATATGTTCTCGAACGATCAGGACGAGGTGGCCGACTTGTTCCAAGAGGTGCTCATCAACCTGTGGAACAGCCTGCCTTCGTTTGAGGGACGCAGCGACGTGCGCTCCTGGATCTACCGCGTCAGCCTGAACGTGTGCATCTCGCTCGACCGCAAGAAGAGGCGCCGCAAGACCGTGCCGCTGACGATGGACGTCAATCCCTACGAGGAGACGGAGACCAGCCAGAACTCTCGGCAGATGGACATGCTGCGGCGGCGCATCGCCAGGCTGGGGCAGTTCGACCGCGCCATCATACTGCTGTGGCTGGAGAACATGAGCTACGAGGAGATTGCCGCCATCATGGGCATCACGGTCAAGAACGTGTCGGTGCGACTCTATCGCATCAAGGAGGAATTAAAGAACATGTCAAATGATTAAAACGTAACAGGAATTATGGAGAATCAGAACAATAACTTACAGGAACTGGAGGGCCTCCGTCAGCAGGTGGCCGAGTTTAAGAACCGTATGGAGCAGCAGGAGATTGTGAACCAGAAACTGTTGAACACAGCGATGAATGGACACATATCGTGGATTAGGACGATGAATATATGGGCAGGTCCTATAGGATTGACGTTGATGCCCTTCTTTATTGCCTATTTCAGAAGTGTAGGCTGCTCATGGGCTCTCATGATTTTTCTATTGTTAGTGCTGATAGGAGAAACCGTGTTTAACCTTTGGAACGTCAGCACCATCCGCGACAAGCACTTGGCTGCTCAGGATGTAATCAGCGTACAGCAGCGACTGATAGCCTATAAGCGCAGGGAGAAACTGCAGGCTTTCATCGAATATCCTGTCATGATCCTTTGTGTCATTTGGCTTTATTATGAGTTGCTTGGTTCAATTGTATCCTCCAACAGACTGATGCTTGTTATTACCGTAGGGATACTTTTAGCAACGTTTATACTATTCTTTATCCTATATTGCGAGATGCGTTCGCTGAACAAGGCCATCAAGGACATTGACGAGTTCGCAGACAAAATATAAACAACATACTATCGTTCTCTTTAGGGCAGTCGTCAGCATAACGCTGACGCTGCCTCTTTGCGAAATGGCTTTATACACCATTTTTACAAGCCTGCCTGTAGCAATTACTGGCAGACTTGTTTTTCGGAGTATTACAGATGGAATCCGCGGCTTTGGTTTTGTTGGCGTTCCTCCTTCATGTCTTGAACAATGTAGGAGAGTTGTCCTTTTACTTTCTCACACTCATAAGACTTCAAGAAAGGTAGTGAGGCGTTAAGTATAGTGCCTGCCGCAACTTCCTTATCGGATTGACTATTCATGTATCGCCTAACATCACCTTCCTGACGATAGCTAAAACTACGATAGCCAGACTGAATATAATCAAAAACAGCCTTGACAGCATCTCTTAGCAGTTCTGAAAGGGTTGACAGATAATGGCCAAGTCGTTCACGATAATCATTGATGATGCTCTCCTTTAGATGGATAATCTTTTCTTTCTCTTGATTGTCCTGCTGATGACGGAATATCTCGCCTTCATACTTGGCCTGAAGTTCTTCGATCATCTTGTCCTTCTCTGCAAGTTGTTGGCTCTGCTTGTCTCGTTCTGCATCCAGGGCTTGTTGATATTTCCGTTGTAGGATAGCCTTGTGCTTTGGCAATTCCTCTTTTAGTCGTTTGTTCTCTTTCTCCATATCAGCATACTTGCCTTTACCAAAGAGATTGGCCACTCCCGATTTGATGGCATTGCCATTCTCTGTATCAAGCCGGTCACGCTTCTCGGCAATCTCTGCGTCAAGCTTCGCACTCTGCTTCTTCTGCTCGGATAGGATATAGTCATTACGCTCCAGATGCTCGGCTCCAGTTTCAGACTTGCGCTTGCCTCGTTCCATCTCCAAAGTCTCAGCCGCCATGTCTTGTAATTCTTCCATGTCTTTCTTACCAAGTTTAAAGGACTTTCCCGTTTCGTGGTTCATCCAATCCCAAATGATGTGCGCGTGAAGATTAGGTTGCCAGGTTGAAGGATCATCTGGGTTGGTATAATGTCCTTCATCCTTGTGGATGTGTATCTGGATGGCTCTGACTCCCCATCTTTGGCGCACTTTCTCAGTGTACTTCAGGAGGTCAGACATTGTGGTATCAGGCTTGATATTGACCACACTCTCACGGATGGGGCTGCTGCCGTTACGTTCTTTTGGCTTACCATTCTTGCCAATGACGGTGACCTTCTTCTCCTGCATGGCTCGGCCAGTCTTCTGCTTTACCATGACTTTGATGGAATCATAGTGCTGCTGGAGGGTGACACCCTTCAAGTCGGGTACCACATACGATTCATTGTTATGACTCAGTTCGGTACGCACATACAAAGTGCGTGGGTTCAGCGAGGCGATATAATCAGCGTCCCGCCTGTTATGACGTTCACTCTGCTCGATGTTGCAGGGCTTTACGTGGTCGGATGCTTTTGCTGTTGTACTCATATCAAATTACGTTTTTATGTTTTTATGATTTTATGAAAATATGAATTTATGTAATTACTGTTTTACTGTAATTCAGAAATTTGTAGTTTCTGTATTTCATCCATTGGGGTATCGGGGTGTTAACCCTGATTGGTGGGTGCAGGGAGAGAGTCACTTCCTGCTCAGGGTTCTTAGGGGCAGATGCCACTGAGCGAAGAGTCCAGAGAGAGGGTCACTCTCTGGTCAGGTTGCAGAGGGCTGACAGCCCTTGCCGGGGTTTCGGGGCAGCGTCCTGAACGGGTCAAGGGCAGAGCCTTGTTGGTTCTTAGGGCAAAGCCCTGAGTCCCTCGGAAGAGCCCACAACTACGACAGTAGTTATAGTGGGCTATATCAAGGGCAAGCCCTT
>DEJS01000021.1 GCA_002353485.1 Prevotella sp. UBA2742 | reverse complement strand
ATTCGTTTGCAAAAATACGAAAAAATTTCAATAATGAGTCGGTTTTCCCTGTTTTTCTTTAAAAAAGTACCTAAATTTCTCTGTTTACAGGTTTCCTTGTGCACAATAGTTTCTTGCTGTACGTTCGGAGATGCCATATTTCTCTGCAAACTTATGCAGATATCGGCAAGAAATAGTCCTAAAACTTCCAGTATACTTTCTATTTGTGCATAATATCCTGTATATTACTGGCAATACTCATCAGGCCGAGGCTTATCAGTAGGGCGAGGGATAGCTGCCAGTACGATTTGCGTTCGCTGGACTAATGGGCCTCAAGCCAGTTCTCGCCGAAGCCGGAGTCGGCTACTAATGGTACTTTCATGTGGAAGGCATTCTGCATCTCTTCGAGGACGATACGCTCTACCTTTTCTTTCTCGTCAGGATAGACGCTGAAGTTGAGTTCGTCGTGTACCTGGAGAATCATCTTAGAACGGATGCCTTCCTTCTTGAAGCGCTCATAGATGTGAATCATTGCTACCTTGATGATGTCGGCAGCAGTACCCTGAATAGGAGCGTTAATGGCATTTCGTTCAGCAAAACCACGTACTACACTGTTGGCTGAATTGATGTCAGGAAGATAGCGTCGGCGTCCGAACAGGGTAGTGACATAGCCTTGTTTTCGGGCTACTTCTTTTGACTGCTCCATATACTGATGTACCTGTGGGAAGGTATTGAAGTATCCGTCAATAAGCATCTTGGCTTCTTCGCGTGGAATGTCAAGACGCTCTGCCAGTCCAAAGACGGTGATGCCATAGATGATGCCGAAGTTGGCACGTTTTGACTTTGTGCGTTCGTCGCGCGTCACTTCTTCTATGGGTTTCTTATAGATGTTGGCAGCAGTAGCAGCATGCAGGTCTTTTCCTTCACGGAATACTTCTATCATGTGTTCATCGTTAGAGAGATGTGCCATCACGCGCAGTTCTATCTGGCTGTAGTCTGCCGAGAAGAACAGACAGCCTGGTTCTGGGATGAAGGCCTTACGTATCTCCTTGCCATCCTCACCTCGGATAGGAATATTCTGCAGGTTTGGGTCAGAGGAAGACAGACGTCCCGTAGCCGTGATGGTCTGATTAAATGAGGTATGTATGTGTCCTGTACGAGGATTAATCAGCTTGGGCAGTGCGTCGATATAGGTGCCTATGAGTTTCTTCAGCCCGCGATGCTCTAAAATGTCTGCCACTATCTCGTGCTTATGCTGCAGTTGTTGCAGCACTTCCTCAGAAGTGACATACTGGCCGGTCTTCGTCTTCTTGGGTTTCTCTATGATTTTCAGCTTGTCGAAGAGTATTTCTCCTACTTGCTTAGGTGATGCAATATTAAACTGCTGACCAGCCAGTTCATAAATATGTTGTTCTATTTCATACATACGTTTTGTAAGCTGTTTGGAGGTATCTGCCAACGATTCTGTATCCAGGCAGACGCCGTTCATCTCCATTTCAGCCAAAACCGGCATTAATGGCATCTCGATGTTGTAGAACAGGTCCTCGCATTCGTATTTCTTCAGTTCTGCTTCCAACTTATTCTTTAATTGTAGAGTGATGTCAGCATCTTCACAGGCGTATTCATAGACGAGGGTAGGAGAGAGGTCGCGCATTGATTTTTGGTTTTTTCCTTTAGGACCTATCAGTTCATCTATATGAATGGTCTTATAGTGAAGATACACTTCGGCCATATAGTCCATGTTGTGACGCAGTTCAGGTTGGATGAGGTAGTGGGCTATCATCGTGTCCCACATTTTTCCCTGTAACTCGATGTCGTAGTTTCTTAACACTTCAAGGTCGTACTTTAGATTCTGACCAATTTTTAGTTTCGTGGGGTCTTCATAGAGTGGTTTAAAGATATTAACAATTTGCAACGCTTCTTTACGATTGGCTGGAATGGGCACATAAAATGCCTCATGCTCTTTTACTGAGAAGCTCAATCCTACCAATTCGGCATCGATAGCTTGAGTACTGGTGGTCTCGGTGTCTAAAACGAGAAAATCTTTTGTAATGAAATAATCATATAATTTTCTCATTTCTTCCTCATTATCAACCAGTTTGTAGTTGTGTGCAATGGTTTTTAGGCTTTCAAAATTTGAAAATTCTGTCTCAACTTGACTCTCGGCTTGAAAATCTGCAAAGAGATCGAGTTGTTGATTAACTTGTTTTGGTTTTGTTTCAGTTTTTTTAAGAATCTTGTTTGTTAGTGTTTTAAACTCCAAATCTTCAAGCAGTTTTCCCAGTTCTGCCTCGTTGGGTTCTGTCACCTTCAGTTCGTCCATATTCAATTCGATGGGGACATCAGTTTTGATGGTGGCAAGAAAATAGCTCATTTTGATGTCGTCAACATGTTCCTCTACTTTTTCACGTAGTTTACCTTTTATTTCCGATGTGCGAGCCAATAATGACTGAACACTACCAAATTCATTAATCAGTTTGACGGCAGTCTTCTCGCCTACTCCTGGACAACCAGGAAAGTTGTCGGCTGAGTCACCCATCAGTGCCAGCAGGTCGATGACGGCTGCTGTCGATGGAATGGCATATTTAGTTTTCACTTCCTCTGGACCCATCACCTCATAGCCGCCACCATGACGTGGACGGTAGATTCGAACATTTTCCGTCACCAGTTGCCCATAGTCTTTATCGGGTGTCAGCATATAGGTGGTGATGCCCTGTTGTCCTGCCTTGGTAGCTAACGTACCAATGACATCGTCAGCTTCGTATCCGTCAGCCTGCAGTATGGGGATGTTCCATGCTTTCAGTATGTCTTTAATGATAGGTACTGCTTTACGTATGTCCTCTGGAGTCTCTTCGCGTTGGGCTTTATAGGCTGGGAATGCTTCGCTGCGGAATGTAGGACCGTGAGGATCGAAGGCCACTCCAAGGTGGGTAGGCTGTTCTTTGGTCAATACTTCGTGTAGGGTATTTACGAAACCCATGATGGCCGATGTATTGAGCCCTTTTGAATTGATGCGGGGGTTTTTGATGAAGGCATAATATGACCTGTAGATGAGCGCGTAAGCGTCTAAAAGGAATAGTTTATCCATAACATTTTGCAATTTTCGCGTAAAATTACTAAAAAATTCTTCACTATCCAATTTTTTTATGTAATTTTGTGGGTAAATAGCACCACTATGGATTATTTAAGCATCATAAAACAGCCTATATCGCAAGATTTAGACGATTTCATTGCACTTTTCAATTCGTCTTTATCCTATAATGACGGCATGTTAGGTTCAGCTTTAAGTCATATTCGTCAGCGTGGAGGAAAGCGTATGCGTCCTATGCTGATGTTGTTGATGGCTAAGAATTATGGTAAGGTATCAAACGTAACCCAGCATTCTGCTGTAGGCCTGGAGTTGCTTCATACTGCCTCTCTCGTTCACGATGATGTGGTAGACGAGAGTAGCGAACGGCGTGGCCAGGCTTCTGTGAATGCCTCTTATGATAACAAGGTGGCTGTTTTAGTAGGTGACTATATTTTGTCTACGGCTTTATTACATGTATCTTATACAGGCAATCAGCGTATCATAGAGTATCTTGCTCAGTTGGGTCGTACGCTGGCAGCAGGCGAGATATTACAGTTATCTAACATTCAGAATCAGGACATAAGCGAAGAGGTTTACTATCAGGTTATACAACAGAAGACAGCTGCCCTCTTTGAGGCTTGTGCAGCCATCGGTGCCCTCTCGGCTGGTGCTAATGAAGAGCAGATGCTGAAAGCTAAAACCTTTGGGCAGAATCTTGGTATTATGTTCCAGATTCGCGATGACATCTTTGACTATTTCGACTCTAAGGAGATAGGTAAGCCTACGGGTAATGATATGAGCGAAGGTAAACTGACGTTACCTGTTATCTATGCACTTAATAGTACTGATTTCGAGTCGATGCATACGCTGGCTAAAAAGGTAAAGGCTGGCACTATTAACAAGGATGAAATCGCCGTATTGGTTGAGTTCACCAAGCAGCAGGGTGGTATTGAGTATGCAGAGAGCAAGATGCAGGAGTTTGGCAATCTTTGTAAGCAATACATATCTGACAATGTAACAGAAAAGGCCATCAGCGATTCGCTGACAGCCTATGTTGATTATGTTGTTGAGCGCAATTATTAGCCCTTTGTGCTGAATGGTATTCCTGTTCAGAAAAACTTTGTTTCGTGACCAACTACCTCGCTGAGCAACAGGTTTGCAAGTCTTGAAGTGCCCATACGGAACCATTGGTTGGTGAGCCATTGTTCGCCCAGTACTTCTTTTACAATGGTGTACATTATGACAGCATCCATTACGGTGTTCAATCCGCCTGCAGGCTTGAAACCTATTTGTATGCCGGTTTTTTCGTAATATTCCTTGATGGCCTGGCACATTACATAAGCACCCTCTGGGGTAGCTGCTGGCTCAAGTTTTCCGGTTGAGGTCTTGATGTAATCGGCACCGGCATACATGGCAAGAATTGATGCCTTCTTGATGTTCGAGGCCGTTTTCAGACAACCTGTTTCAAGGATTACCTTCATCTTCTTATTACCACATACTGCCTTCAGTTCGCTGATTTCATCGGCTACGGTCTCGTAGTCGCCGCTCAGGAATTTGCCTACGCTCTGCACGATGTCTATCTCTGTCGCACCATCCTTTACAGCAAGTGCGGTCTCTGCTACCTTTACTTCTATCAGCGCCTGCGATGACGGGAACGAACCACTGACGCAGGCTATCTCAACACCGTCAACTTCAAGGGTTTCTGATACGGTCTTGGCAAAGCACGGATAGACGCAGATGGTAGCCACATGGGGCAGTTCGGGGTATTGTTCATCGAAAGCATTTACTCGCTCTGTGAAGGCCATTACGCTTTCTTCTGAGTCTGTGGTTTTCAGTGTGGTCAGTTCAACGCTGCCCATCAGGAATTTCTTTACTTCCAGGGTGTCGTTCTCTGGTACTTTTTCAGCAATAATTTTTCGTACTGCGTCGCGAACTTCTTCGTCACTGATTTCACAGTTATAAAGGCTCAGTGCCTTCTCATACTTGTTTTCTTCCATAACGTTTTATTTTAGTTTGTCATTATTGATATGTCGTTCTTTGTCACGAAGTGTCTTCTTTTCGATGCTTTTCAGCAGTTCCTTGGTCAGGTCAACGCCGGTCTGGTTGGCCAGGCAGAGCAGCACCCAGAGCACGTCGGCCATCTCCTCGCCGAGGTTGTCCGTCTCGCCCTCTTTGAAGCTCTGGTCGCCGTATTTCCGGGCGATTACCCGTGCCAGTTCGCCTACTTCTTCAGTCAGAACAGCCATATTCGTGAGTTCTGAAAAGTAACGTACTCCGTATGTCTTAATCCACTGGTCAACTGTTTCTTGTGCTTCTTTGATGGTCATAGCATGAAAATCATTTGTGCCAGCAAAATGGTTGTGGCTAACAGTAGTATGATGATATTCTGACGGTTCTCACGTTCATATTCCTTCCAGTGGAAAGCTCTATAGAGAAATGTTGCCAGCCATAGTAGCAGTCCAACCGAGCAGGGCCACATGCCCACGCCCGAGCCCCAAATCCATGAGAAGACGATGCCTATGAGGACAAGTATGAGTCCTGATAACTCTATCTCTCTTAAATACTTTTTCATTTTGTTTAATTGCCTAATTGTTGTTCTACTATTCTTTGTTTTTAGTGTCCATACAAATGGTGACAGGGCCGTCGTTGAGCAGTTCCACTTTCATGTTGGCGCCGAACTCACCAGTGCCTACAGGCTTGCCGATGGCTTCAGACAGATGGCTGCAGAAGGCTTCGTAGAGTGGGATGGAGTGCTCGTGAGAGCCTGCGCGGAACCAGCTGGGGCGGTTACCTTTCTTATAGCTGGCGTAGAGCGTGAATTGGCTCACCACGAGGGCCTCGCCGCCGATGTCCTGGATAGAGCGATTCATCACGCCTGCTTCGTCATCAAACACCCTCAGGTTGGCTATCTTTTTCACCAGCCAGTCCATGTCTTCTTCGGTGTCATCATCGCAGATGCCGAGGAGGATAAGGAATCCCCATCCAATCTTGCTCTTCATGCTACCCTCTATGGTGACGCTGGCTCGGCTTACTCGCTGTATAACTGCTCTCATCGGTGTTGTTAGCTTTATTTTCGGCAAAGATACTATATTATTTTCAATTCTCCAAATTATCATGTCAAATATCCTCTGATTGATGCTTCTTTGCGATAGCTGTCTGCTTGTAATATTCGCTTTTGCCACAACGCCACTTTGCCACTTTGCCACATTAAGCATCTGGCAATTTGCGGGGGGATGGCAAGTGCAGGTATTTATAAATATATAATAATTATAATTATTATATATTCTAATTGGGGATAAAGGTGCAGTGCTCGAAGTACCTTATTGTGGCAAAGTGGCAAAGTGGCAAAGTGGCGATATGTTGCGCGTATGATAGTCCCACCTTGACCGCTAATGACGAAACGTAATCTCACTGCCTCGAAAATTACGGCATCGAGGCAACGAAATTACGGTTCTCCGCCAACGAGATTAAGGATTGTTTTTCTTTACGTCTCTGGGTGGAAATGCTCGTACACAATCTTGGCTTTTGCCTGGCCGATTACCTTGCTGATTGTTTCCATGTTCGCCTCACGGATGCGTTTCACCGATTTAAGGGCATTTAGAAGCCCGTCACGCGTTTTTGGACCGATGCCTGGTATGTTGTCAAGTTCGGAGTGTAAAGCGTGCTTAGAGCGCTTTTCTCGATGGAAGGTGATGGCGAAACGGTGCACCTCGTCCTGAAGGTGTGTCAGTACGCGGAATAGCTCTGATGTGTCCTTCATGCCAATGACCCTTGGGGGGAATCCGTAGAGCAGTTCGTTGGTGCGGTGACGGTCGTCTTTGGCTAATCCGGCTATGGGAATGTCAAGCCCTAATTCGTCTTGTACGGCCTGTCGGATGACTTCCATCTGTCCCTTGCCGCCATCAGCGACGATGAGGTCGGGTAGGGGCTGCTCTTCTTCTATCAGGCGGTGGTAACGCCTGTAGACCACTTCCTTCATCGAGGCATAGTCGTCGGGGCCTACCACGGTCTTGATGTTATAGCGGCGATAGTCCTGCTTCGAGGGTTTCATTTTCTTGAACACCACACAAGCGGCTACAGCGTCCGAGCCGCTGATGTTAGAGTTGTCGAAGCATTCTATCTGGTACGGCATCTTCGGCAGGTGCAGCAGGTCTTGTAGCTCCTTCATCAGCCGTACCTGCTTCTGCTCGGGATTTAGCTTCTCTCCTTGCTTCATGCGGTCAAACTTATACTGTTTTCCGTTCATCAGCGACAGGTCGAGCAGGGTCTTCTTATCGCCGCGCTGGGGCACGGTGATGGTGATGCCCTCAAGGTTTACATCTACCTCCTTAGGCAAGATGATTTCCTTGGCGTTGCTCTTAAAACGCTCTCTCATCTCTACAATGGCCAGCTGAAGCAGTTCTTCGTCCGTCTCCTGCAACCGCTTCTTATATTCGAAAGTGAAACTCTGGTTGATCTGTCCGTTAGAAACGTGGATGTAGTTGACGAAGGCCACTTTCTCATCGTTGGTGATGGTTAGCACATCCACATTGTCAATGGTATGACTCACCACCTCGCTCTTGGCCACAAACTGTTCTAACAGCAGGTAGCGGCGCTTCACTTCTTCTGCCTCTTCGAATCGTAGTTCCTCAGCCAGCTGCTGCATCTCTTCTATTAGTTCTCGCTCTACCTGACGGGTGTTTCCTTTCAGTATCTCGCGTGCCTGCTGTATGTTGCGCTGGTAGTCGTCCCATGCTTGTTTGGATACGCACGGCCCACCGCATTTCTTGATGTGATAGTCCAGACATACCTGGTATTTGCCGCTTTTTACGCCTTCTTCCGTGAGAGGCTGCTTACAGGGTCGCGGACGATAGAGCTTATTGATAATATCCAAGATGGCATGCATGCTGCCAATATGTGAATAGGGACCATAATAGGTGCCCCATTTTTTGTTGATGGTTCGGGTAGAGAAGATTCTGGGCAGATATTCTTTGGTGACACAAATGCTGGGGTAGGTCTTGCCGTCTTTCAGCAGCACATTATATCTCGGATTGTATTTCTTGATGAGCGCATTCTCCAACAGCAGCGCATCTTCCTCCGTGTTTACTACCGTATAACTGATATCGCATATTTTTGATACCAGTACTTTGGTTTTAAAACGGTCTACTTCAGTGTGGAAGTAGGACGAGACACGGGCTTTCAGGTTCTTTGCCTTGCCTACATAGATAATCGTACCCTCAGCGTCATAGTACTGATAGCTGCCGGGCTTCTCTGGCAGTGCCCTGACGATAGCCTTCAACTTCGCTAAACGTGCCTCGTTCTCTTCCTTGGTCATCTTGTAACTGCTGATAATATAAATAACTTGGTGTGATGATAAGTTCTACCCCTTGTTGAACATTATAGAAACTTATCACCATAACCTTTAATGTTTCACGTGGAACATCACTTTTATATGGTCATAAGGGTGGTGAGTTCTATACCGTCAAACAGGTCTCGACCATGCAGTCCTTCGTCTGTAATCTCGATGATGAAGTTCATATAGACTTTTTTCGGGTGGAAGTGCTGCACCAACTTATAGGTTGCCTTGGCCGTTCCTCCTGTTGCCAACAGGTCGTCGTGGATGAGCACTACATCGTCGGGCTCTATCGAGTCGATGTGCATTTCTACAGTATCTACTCCGTATTCCTTGGTAAATTGTTCCTTTACAACAGTTCCGGGTAGTTTACCTGGTTTGCGCGCCAACACAACTCCGCAACCTAATCGTCCGGCCAAAGCCGATGCCATTACAAAGCCACGACTCTCTACACCTACAATCTTGGTGATTCCTTTGTCTTTGTAGAGTTCATACATCTCGTCTAACATGATTTTCATACACTCTGCACTTTTGTACAAGGTGGTCACGTCACGAAAGTTGATACCCTTCCTCGGAAAATCGGGTATGCAACGCAAATTGTCAATCAGTACTTGGTTGTTCATAATTCTTTGATTTTGCCGTTATTACATCATATATTTATTACTCCTTGTTTCACGTGGAACATCAAACTCTCAACTCCCTTCACCTTCCCATCAGCACCAGCATGGCATTGATGTCGCTGGGTGATACGCCAGGGATGCGACTGGCTTGTGCTAACGTTTCGGGCTGTATTTTCTCCAACTTCTGGCGGGCCTCGGTGGAGATGGCAGTCAGGGTGGGGTAGTCAAAGCGTCCTCGTATCTTGATATTCTCCAGACGGTGCATCTTCTCGGCTACCTGTCGTTCGCGCTCTATGTAGCCTTTATACTTGATATGTATCTCGGCAGCTTCGGCTATTTCTTCTTTGCGATTGGGTAGCCGTTCGATTCTCTCGCGCAATTCTGGCACAATCTCCTGCAGCCGTTCAAAGTTCAGTTCTGGGCGTGCAACGAGGTCTTCAAGTTTACAGCCATAAACCAGTGTCGTACTGCCAACGGCTTCTAACGCTCCATTTACCATCTTCGGTTTTATGGGGTAGGTTCGACAGAATTCTTCGATTTCTTCGATGGCTTTTTTCTTTTCCAACCACCAATCGTAACGTTCTCTCGAAGCGATGCCAAGTTCGTATGCTTTCTCCGTCAGTCGTGCATCAGCATCGTCCTGTCTTAGTAAAATGCGATACTCTGCTCTTGAGGTAAACATACGATAAGGTTCATCGACACCCTTTGTCACCAGGTCGTCAATAAGTACCCCGATATAGGCTTCATCACGTTTCAGTTCAAATGTAGTGTTGGTAAGGGCAGCATTGATGCCAGCTATCGTACCCTGCCCTCCTGCTTCTTCGTAGCCAGTTGTACCGTTCACCTGACCAGCCAGGAAAAGACCCTTTATGACTTTCGATTCTAGCGTATGACGTAATTGTGTCGGGTCAAAATAGTCGTATTCTATTGCATAGCCAGGACGGTAAACTTTTACGTCTCTCAGGGCCGGAATCTTTCTTAGTGCTTCTATCTGCACCTCCATGGGTAGTGATGATGAGAAGCCGTTAAGGTACATTTCGTTAGTGTCTTCGCCTTCAGGTTCTAAAAACAACAGATGCTGCGGACGTTCAGGAAAAGTTACCAGTTTTGTCTCTATTGACGGACAATAGCGCGGGCCAATGCTTTGAATTTGCCCATTATAGAGTGGTGAGTCGGCCAGTCCACTGTGTAGCACCTTGTGGACTTCTTCGTTGGTATAGCATACCCAGCAGGGAAGCTGTTTCAATGCTCTGGGTGTGCCCAGATATGAAAACTTGTAATAGCCGTTCTCGCCGTCCTGACGTTCCATGTCTTCAAAGTGAACGGAGCGTTTGTCAATGCGGACAGGTGTGCCTGTCTTCATTCGTGCAGAGCGAATGCCGAAGCGAGTGATGCTTTCTGTGAAATGGGTTACGGCAGGTTCAGCGATACGTCCTCCTGGCACCATCTTGCGCCCTATGTGCATCAAACCATTAAGAAAGGTGCCACAGGTCACGATGACGGCCTTGGCCCTCAGTTCGCATCCCCATAGTGTCTTTACGCCTATTACCCGAGGTATTTGATGATTCTCAGAATTATCGGGGTTTTGCAGACGGTCGCTCCCTTCTACTAAAAGCTCGATGGCTTGGTCTTGCCAAATGTCAAGGTTAGGGGTCCTGTCAAGCACAGATCGCCATTGCCAGATGAATTTTCCTCTGTCGCATTGTGCACGAGGGCTCCAGACGGCGGGACCTTTCGAACGGTTCAGCATACGAAACTGGATGGCTGTTGCGTCTGTGACAAGTCCCATCTGCCCTCCAAGGGCATCTATTTCACGTACTATCTGTCCCTTGGCTATTCCTCCAACAGCAGGATTGCACGACATTTGAGCAATCTTGTTCATGTCCATTGTCACCAGGCAGGTCTTGGCTCCCATATTGGCTGAAGCACAGGCTGCCTCGCAGCCGGCATGGCCTCCACCAATTACTAAAACGTCATAATTCAGAATCATGCTTGCAAAGTTACAACTTTTTTTTGTATCTTTGCCGCCAAAATAAAAAAATGCTTTTTTACGGTGAAGAAAATATGTGATTTCATATCTCGATGGATGGGAGTGCTGGTGTTGCTGATGGCTGTGATAGCTATGTTGGTGCCTGCTCCTTTTGAGGCTGTTGGCACGTGGGTGGTCAATCCGATGCTTGGACTCATCATGTTTGGTATGGGACTGACACTATCGCCGCGCGATTTCCAAGTACTATTGCAGCGGCCTAAAGATGTGCTTATCGGCACTACGGCCCAGTTTGTCGTCATGCCCCTGATGGCGTGGCTACTGACTCGAGTCTTCTCCCTGTCCGACGAGCTTACGCTGGGTGTCATCTTGGTGGGCTGTTGTCCTGGCGGTACGGCGTCGAACGTCATCACCTATCTGGCTAAGGGTGACCTGGCTTTGAGTGTAGGTGTGACAGCCACTAGTACGCTCTTGGCTCCGCTGATGACTCCCTTCCTCGTATGGCTCTTTGCCGGCACGTTGGTACATGTGGACACCGTGGGCATGCTGCTCAGTATTGTCTATGTCATCATCCTTCCCATCATTGTGGGATTCCTCATCCAGCACTATATGCCCGTGCTGACACAGCGTGCCGTAGCTTATCTGCCTGCGTTCTCCTCACTGGTGATAGCAGCGTTGGTGGGCATTATCGTGGGGCATAATGCCCATCAGCTGCTGACGGGAGGTATGATGGTGCTATTAGTGGTGGTGCTGCATAATCTCAGCGGACTGCTGTTGGGATACTCCGTTGCGCGTTTTTGCAGATTGTCACTCGGTAAGCGCAAGGCACTCAGCATCGAAGTAGGTATGCAGAATTCAGGACTGGCCTCCTCGCTGGCTACCATTCATTTTGCCGTCTATCCCATGGCTGCCGTGCCAGGAGCCATCTTCAGCGTGTGGCACAACATCAGTGGTGCCATCATGGCCAAGATTTACAGCAGCATGAAAGAATGAGAACATCAAAATGACTTACATTGGTGAATTGATATCTATTGGTGTAGCTTTCTCATGGACAGCTACTGCTTTGTTGTCAGAATATGGCAGTAAGCGCATGGGCAACCTCACGCTGAATGTATTACGAATGGCATTAGCCCTGCTCTTTTCCTTGGTTTTGTTTGCCATCGTTGTCGGTTCACCCCTGCCGGTAGGGATAACGTCGCAAGCCTTAGGGTGGATGTTATTGTCAGGACTGGTGGGTTATGTCATTGGCGATTTTTGTCTGTTCCAATGCTACATCATCATTGGTTCGCGCTATGGCCAGTTGTTCATGACGCTGGCGCCATTGGCTGCTGCCCTTATGGCATGGGTGTCGCTGGGTCAGCAGATGACGGCAATGAGCATTGTAGCCATGCTGGTGACGCTTTTAGGTATTGGTATCTCTGTATTAGGACGCGGAGAGCATCATAAGGTGTCGCTGAAACTACCCTTTAACGGAGTGCTCTTTGCTATTGCTGCTGCGTTGTGTCAAGGTATAGGACTGGTGCTGAGCAAAATAGGCATGGACCATTATGACACCACACAGATGCCAGCATGGCTGATACCCTTCAGTGCTAATTTTCTGCGTTGTATAGCAGGCATCATAGGTTTCTCGCTGCTGCTCTACTTCCATGATGGTTTTACTCCTCTACGTGAGGCTATGTATGACAGAAAGGGAATGATAGCTGCTATTGCCACAACTATCTTCGGCCCATTTGTAGGGGTAGGCTTTTCGTTAATGGCAGTGCAGTACACCAATGCTGGCATAGCGTCCACACTGATGGCTCTGACGCCTATCATCATCCTGTTGCCCTCATGGTGGCTCTTCCGTCAACCCATTACATGGAAAGCCGTCATAGGTGCGGTTATCTCTGTAGTAGGCGTAAGCTTGTTCTTTCTGGGATAGTAGACGCTCTTCTCTTGTGGGGCTTTTGGTTATTTATTAATAATGCATATTTTGTATAAATAGTGCATTTCATAACGAAAACGTTTGCGTAATTCATAATTTTATAGTACCTTTGTAGCCTAAAACGTACGCGTGATACCTATTATCAAGTAATTCAAGTTCAAATTATTAATAATTTAAATTCATTTTATGTGGTTAATTAATTCATCAATCGGTAGAAAGGTTGTAATGTCTGTCACCGGTTTGGCGCTGATTGCGTTCCTCACATTCCATTGTGGAATGAACATCGTCGCCATTTTCTCGGGT
The DNA here is from genome assembly GCA_002353485.1 of Prevotella sp. UBA2742. Classification (GTDB taxonomy): domain Bacteria; phylum Bacteroidota; class Bacteroidia; order Bacteroidales; family Bacteroidaceae; genus Prevotella. The sequence continues at coordinate 62,621 of DEJS01000021.1, read as the reverse complement.
GAGGCTTACAACATGATTTGCGAACTGCTGGGTGCCAACTGGTATGCCGTCGTGGCAACACTGGGTCTGGCCGCCCTGGCACTTATTCACATCGTCTATGCCTTCATCCTGACGGCTCAGAACCGTAAGGCGCGTGGCGAGAACCGCTACGATGTGGCTACTACTACTAACAAGAACGGCCTGCTGGATGTCGCTGAGGGTTGGGCCTCTACCAACATGCTGGTGCTGGGCTTGATTATCCTCTGCGGTCTGCTGCTCCACCTGTATCACTTCTGGAGCAAGATGATGTTGGCTGAGATTATCGGTACAACGAGTGGTCATCTGCCCACCGATGGCTTTGCCTTCATCATCGACACCTTCGGCGACCCCGTCAACGTGGTAATCTACATCATCTGGATCTGTGCCATCTGGTTCCACTTGGCTCACGGTTTCTGGTCGGCTCTGCACACCCTTGGTGCCAGCGGTAAGATTTGGCAGAAGCGCATCCAGTGGATTGGTCTGTGCTACGTGTCTCTGCTCATGCTGGGCTTCCTCGTAGTCATCCTGGCCTTTGCCTTCAAGTGCGCTCCCAGCCTCTATACCTTTGCTGGCTGCTAATCAATCGTAAAATCGTAAAATCGTCAAATTGTAAAATACAACTATGGCTAAAGTATTAGATTCAAAGATTCCTGCAGGACCAGTGCCTGAGAAATGGAAGGAATATAAGGCTCATCAGCGTCTCGTCAACCCGAAGAACAAGCTGAAGCTCGACGTCATTGTAGTAGGTACAGGTCTTGCTGGTGCATCGGCTGCTGCCTCACTGGGCGAGATGGGTTTCAACGTGATTAACCTCTGCATTCAGGACTCACCCCGCCGTGCGCACTCCATCGCCGCACAGGGTGGTATCAATGCCGCCAAGAACTATCAGAACGATGGTGACTCGGTCTATCGTCTGTTCTATGACACCGTGAAGGGTGGTGACTATCGTGCCCGCGAGGCCAACGTGTATCGTCTGGCTGAGGTGTCTAACAATATCATCGACCAGTGCGTGGCTCAGGGTGTTCCCTTTGCCCGTGAGTATGGCGGCATGCTGGCCAACCGCTCGTTCGGTGGTGCTCAGGTGAGCCGTACGTTCTATGCCAAGGGTCAGACCGGTCAGCAGTTGTTGCTGGGTGCCTACTCTTCGCTGAGTGCACAGGTGCAGGCCAAGAAGGTGAAGCTCTATACCCGCTACGAGATGGAGGATGTGGTGATTGTTGACGGACGTGCCCGTGGTATCATCGCCAAGAACCTGGTAACGGGCAAGCTGGAGCGCTTCTCTGCAAACGCTGTGGTTATCGCTACGGGTGGTTATGGTAACACCTACTTCCTCTCTACCAACGCTATGGGTTGCAACTGCACGGCTGCCGTTCAGTGCTATCGTAAGGGTGCTTACTTTGCTAACCCCTCTTACGTGCAGATTCACCCCACCTGTATCCCCGTTCATGGCGACAAGCAGTCGAAGCTGACGCTGATGTCTGAGTCGCTGCGTAACGACGGCCGTATCTGGGTGCCCAAGAAGCTGGAGGATGCCAAGGCTCTGCAGGCTGGTACGAAGCAGGGCTGGGAGATTCCAGAGGAGGATCGCGACTACTATCTGGAGCGCCGCTATCCGGCATTCGGTAACCTCGTGCCTCGTGACGTTGCCAGCCGTGCCGCCAAGGAGCGTTGCGACAAGGGCTACGGTGTGAACAATACGGGTCTGGCTGTGTTCCTCGACTTCTCGGAGTCTATCAACCGTCTCGGTCTGGATGTCATCATGCAGCGTTACGGCAACCTCTTCGAGATGTACGAGGAGATTACCGACGTATTCCCTGGCGACGTAGCCAACGAGATCAACGGCGTGAAGTACTACAAGCCGATGATGATCTATCCTGCTATCCACTACACGATGGGTGGTATCTGGGTGGACTACGAGCTGCAGACCACCATTCCTGGTCTGTTCGCTATCGGTGAGTGTAACTTCTCTGATCACGGTGCTAACCGCCTCGGTGCTTCGGCGCTGATGCAGGGCTTGGCCGACGGTTACTTCGTGCTGCCTTACACCATCCAGAACTACCTGGCCGACCAGGCTGTATGGCCGAAGGTTCCCACAGACCGTCCTGAGTTCGATGAGGCTGAGAAGGGTGTTGCCGCAGAGATTGACCGTCTGATGAACATCAAGGGTAAGCGTTCTGTTGACTCTATCCATAAGGAGCTCGGTCACATCATGTGGGAGTATGTCGGCATGGGCCGCACCGCTGAGGGCTTGAAGACGGGTCTGAAGAAGATGCACGAACTGGAGAAGGAATTCGACACCAACCTGTTCGTGCCTGGCACGAAGGAGGGTCTGAACGTAGAGCTCGACAAGGCTATCCACCTGCGTGACTTCTTCACCATGGGTCAGCTCGTGGCATTCGATGCCCTCTCTCGTAATGAGAGCTGTGGTGGTCACTTCCGCGAGGAATACCAGACGGAGGAAGGCGAGGCCAAGCGCGACGATGAGAACTACTTCTACGTAGGCTGCTGGGAGTACAAGGGCAAGGGCAATGAGCCTGAGCTCATCAAGGAGCCGCTGGAGTATGAAGCAATCAAAGTACAAACCCGTAATTATAAGAATTAAAGACTATGGCTAAGAATATAAGTTTCACTATTAAATTTTGGCGTCAGAATGGTCCGAAAGATGCGGGTCACTTCGATACGCACGAAATGCACGACATCCCCGATGACACCTCATTCCTTGAGATGCTCGACATCCTGAACGAGGAGCTCATCAACGAGGGCAAGGAGCCCTTCGTGTTCGACCACGACTGCCGCGAGGGTATCTGCGGCATGTGCTCACTCTACATCAACGGAACGCCTCACGGCAAGACGGAGCGTGGTGCCACCACCTGTCAGCTCTATATGCGCCGCTTCAACGATGGTGATGTCATCACCGTCGAGCCTTGGCGCTCTGCTGCCTTCCCCGTCATCAAGGACTGTATGGTTGACCGTAACGCCTTCGATAAGATTATCCAGGCTGGCGGTTACACCACCATCCGTACTGGTCAGGCTCAGGATGCCAACGCCATCCTTATCCCCAAGGAGGATGCCGACGAGGCTATGGACTGCGCCAGCTGCATCGGCTGCGGTGCTTGTGTAGCAGCTTGTAAGAACGGCTCTGCCATGCTCTTCGTATCGTCTAAGGTATCTCAGCTCGCCCTGCTTCCTCAGGGCCGTGTAGAGGCTGCCCGCCGTGTGAAGAACATGATTGCCAAGATGGACGAGCTGGGCTTCGGCAACTGTACCAACACTCGTGCTTGCGAGGCTGTATGCCCCAAGAACGAGACCATCGCCAACATCGCCCGCCTCAACCGCGAGATGCTGAAGGCCAAGATTGCCGACTAATTTCATCATTACAGGATAGGGATTCCTTAGTTCTTATAGAGGAATCCCTATCCTTATTTTATATATATATTTTGATACAAGAGGCTATGGAGAATCATTTGTATCATCAATTCCGTCACTATATATCGAGTCATCCAAAGCTTTTCAACTGTCCTGTTATGCTTTTATTGTTTGATGCGATAATTATTATCTACTTTTTCTTTTGCCCTGTTCATTCTCAAGACGGATTGACTGTTCTCTTCTTTGCTCTCTTTTGTGGAGCTATCAACGCTGTGATTAGTCTTTTTCTCTTCTTTGCCAAGAAAGAAGTGTGCTCCTTGGTGTTTTTGTTCAACACTTTAGTTCTTCCAATAGCCATGTTTATGGCAGCTTGGTTGTCAACATGGTTAGCATTGAAATTAGGAATGTTTGAATAATGATGACTCAGAAGGTAACTTATTTGCTGAGGTTTCTTTTTGCTAAGTACTGTTGCGTTTAAAAATATAGAAAGAGATTTGCTATATTGTGGGCTGATATAGAAAGAAAATCGGATTATTGTATATTTGTAGGCAAAATAGTATTACGTACAGTCAATTCCTAATACGGCTATTTTAATCAATACGCTTTCACTTCAAGAAGCGAAAGACAGCTTGGCAGTGGAGAGTATTATCACTACTCACGATGAACTTTACAAGGCCGAACATTCCTTTACTGGTAGTATGACTCCTGCGGCAAAGGAGGTGAAAAGCTATGTAGATGCTTTGTTGCATGGATTTGATAGAGTGAAATATCCTATACTTGGTGCTTCAAGACCTGCTATGGGTTGACTGGATACTGTTTATGCTGAAAGGTATTGAGGAAACCTCTATAGAAACAATCGTCCTTATTAAGTCTATCAAGGAATTGATGATGGCGCACAAACAGAAGATAGGGGGGAACTTTATCTGAATCAGTTAGTTGATGCAGGTATTCTTTCCAAAATGAAAATGGGACGCGACAATTTCTATCTGAACATTCATCTCCTTGAATTGCTGATGAATGCTTTCCATGCAGAACAAGCGGATTTTTCTCGCGAAAAGGTTGCTACTTATTAGTCGTAAGAAAATACGAATTTTTTTGTTTGTAGTGGCTTGCTTTATTAGAAATAATTGCTACTTTTGCATCGTGTTTTATTAACGATGTATGACAGACAAGGGAGAAACGGATAATAACAACGGTGGGCGGTTCCGGCGCGAGACCATCCACCATCAACATAGGCGGTCGTATTGGCACGACTATCATGAGCCGGGTCTGTATATGCTGACGATGGTGATAGAGGGCCGTCAGCGGCTCTTTGGGACTATTGTGGGCAGTGCAAAAGGACGGCCTGGAAGCAGCGAGGCTCCGCATGTGACGCTATCGGAATTGGGACGGCGGGTGCTGGAGGAAGAAGTGCCGAAGATACATCGCTTTTATCCGATGTTGGAGGTATGGCGGGTGGCTATCATGCCAGATCATATCCATATGTTGGTGAGGGTGAATGCTCCGCTGCCGCAAGGTAAGCATCTGGGCCATGTGGTGCGTGGTTTTAAGACGGGGTGCTCACGTGCTTGGTGGCGGTGGCAGGACGAGCAGGTGGGGCGGCTTGGCGGAGAAACGCCAAGCACTACAGCAGCGGAAGATGCTGCTGTGCCCGAGGCTTCTCCCTCGGGTAATCGGTCTGTGCTTTACGAACAGGGCTACCACGACCGCATCATCAACCGACCGGGCATGCTGGAGAATATCAAGCGCTATATGGACGAAAACCCACTGCGGGCCCGTATAAGGCAGGAATGCCCACGTCTGATGGAACGCCAGTTGCATCTGTGGATAGCGGGCCGTGAGTATGCTGCCTTTGGCAACCTCTTTCTGTTAAAATATCCCATCAAGGAGCAGGTGTTCTTTCATCGCAGGGATAAGGCTACAGGACAGCCTACGGAGCTTACAGAGGCTTTTCATCAAGAGCATGCCCGACTGCTGCGTGTAGCTGAGGAGGGCACGGTACTCGTTACGCCAGGTATCTCGAAGGGTGAACAACAGGTGGTCAGCGATGCCCTTGATGCCTGTTTGCCACTGATTCTACTGCAGAAAGACCCTATCGGCGAATACTGGAAACCCTCGCAGCGCCGTTTCTATGCCTGTGCAGCTGGTTATCTGCTGATACTTGCTCCTTGGCAGGTTGACGACAGCTCTGACTATGCCGGGTTCCATCAGCTCAACGATTATGCCCGTGAGGTCTGTTCGGTTGCCGAGATGCGCATTGTCAATTATGGAGAGCTAAAGAAATCAAGATAGTGATGATTTCTCTTTTCCCTTGAATGATTTTACTTTCATGCCAAGCTTGACGGGCATGATGGCATTGAGGAAGATTCCTACTATGGCTGCTATGGCCAGGCCGGAAAGATGGATGGGGCCGATGGCAATGTCGTCGTTGGCACCGTATTTTACACCGATGGCAAGCACCAGGATGAGTGCTGCAACAAACACGTTGCGCGAGCTCTTCAGATCTACTTTCTCCTCTACGAGGTTACGCACACCGACAGCAGAAATCATGCCGTACAGAATCAGACTGACACCACCAATAGTAGCAGCCGGCATCAGTTGGACCAGGCAGGCAAACTTTGGACAGAAAGCCAGAATGATGGCAAGACATGCTGCAATCCTGATCACCTTCGGATCGAACACCTTGGTAAGGTTCAGCACACCGGTATTCTCGCCGTATGTGGTGTTGGCAGGGGCTCCGAAAATGGATGCCACAGCAGTTGCCACGCCATCGCCTGTCAACGTACGATGTAGGCCGGGATCAGTGAGGAAATCCTTGCCAACCGTTGAACTGATGGCAAACATATCGCCTATGTGTTCCATGATAGTGGCAAAGGCAATAGGCATGATGGCAAGGATGGTTGAGACCATCAATGTCGAGTTGCCGTCTTCAAACACGGCCAGTATCGTCTGCTCCTTATGTATAGGGAATCCCAGCAAGGGTGCCTGGCTGAGCGGTGAGAAATCTACCTCGCCTAGACAGGCTGCAATGACGTAAGATACTATCACACCCAAAAGTACAGGGATGATCTTGATGATACCCTTGCCCCAAATAGATGATCCAATGACGGTGACGATGGAGATGATTGCCAGCAGCCAGTTGGTCTGACAGTTGGCGATGGCCGAACCAGAGAGCACCAAGCCAATGGCAATAACAATCGGACCTGTGACAACTGGTGGGAAATACTGCAATATCTTCTTAACGCCAAACGACTTGATCAATGCCGCCATGACAAAATACAATAGTCCTGCACAGGCTACGCCCAGACAGGCATAATCGAGGGCCAGCGTCTCTGAAAGTCCCTGCGATACGCCCAACTCCTTGACAGAGGCATAGCCTCCCAAAAAGGCAAACGAAGAGCCAAGGAATGCGGGGACATTCCATTTGGTGATAAAATGGAATATCAATGTACCGATTCCTGCAAAGAGCAAGGTAACAGATACGTCCAGTCCTGTTAGCAGGGGTACGAGCACCGTGGCTCCAAACATGGCGAACAGATGCTGAACACCAAGTATCATCATTCGTGGTGTTCCAAGTTGCCGGGCATCATAGATGGCTTTTTGTGACTCCATAATAATTTTCTCTATAGTTTCTATCTAATAGACGTAAGATTCTTCATAGCAGTGGCTCCCACAGATGTCGCTGCATGTCAACGTGGCCATTGGCTTTGAACGTTACGTTTTCTTCTTTCAGAAGTGCTTGCTGGCGGCTCCATCCTGGAGCTGTGCGTCCCTGCTTGTTAACCACGCGATGGCAGGGTAGGGAGGCTGCTTCCGGTGCATAGCGCAGAGTGCGTCCTACCATACGCGAATGAGTTGGCCAGCCCGCCCAAGCGGCTATGATGCCATAGGTGGTCACATGGCCGCGAGGTATCTGACTGACGATGTTCAGCACGTCACGTTGGAACGCTAATGCCTGAGCTGGCAGCATTTTATCAGGATAGTCTCTCATGTGTGTCTTGAGTATAGTTCATCCATTCTTTTCGTTCTGACTCTGTCATTTTCTCGATGGCATAGCGGAGGGTGGTGCGAGGCATCTCGTGGGCATGCTGGCGGAGGAAGTCACGGAGCAGATTCATGCTGCACCGCTTGCCCATCTCACGCAGCATCCAGCCTACTGCCTTATGCATCAGGTCGTGAGGGTGGTGCAGGTGTTTCTCGGCATAGCGCAGGCACCACGAGGGGTCGCCTTGCTGGGATGTTTTCCAGGTGCAAACCATACTTATACGTTGGTGCCAGAGGCAACTGCTTTCGGCTAAAGTATCGAGAACTGCTATCTTATCCCCTAACTGGGTGGGCAATAGCAGCCAGTGTCCCAGAATCTTTGGAGCAGAGAGGTCTACCAAGTCCCAGTTGTTGGCCTGCTCAGCATATTGTAGATACATTTCCACGATTTCATCGCGTTTTCGGATGGCTTCGACATCATTTTCCAATCGTCTCGTAGCTTGTTTTTCAAAGAGTGCCACCATCAAGAGCAGCCCGCAGAGCCTTACTTCATGCCATCGCGACATCAGCAATGCCGGTATTTCGCTGAGCGGCGTGTCCTTGGCAGCCTTGACTACCTCGCGCGTTTGTGGCACCTTGAGTCCCAGGAACTCGTCACCTTCGCCGTATTCACCCGGTCCCGTCTTGAAGAAGCGCATTAGTATTTGCCGCTGCCCTTCGTTGTGCAGCGACTCCATATATGCCGTAATCTCATTTGCTGTTGTCATTGTCCTTGCGTCATTTTCCTGATTGATAGTGCAAAGATAGGAAAAAATAGTAATATTTCATTTCTTCCCTAAAGAAAATAATGCATATTTTTTAGTTCTTGTTTGGCAGTATGGAATTATTTGTTTATTTTTGCAGAAGTTAAATAGTAAAAGACAATATTAGTCAGCCATAAATGTACGAAGAGCAGCAGTTATACAATGATGTGATCTACGTAATGTTTTACGGAGGAGTAACCCTTTTGTCCTTTTGTGCATGTGTCTATCTGTTGTTCCGTCGCGGTAATGCCTTTGTGCCCGAGATAACGCCGCCTTTGTGTCTGCGCAGATGGGTGGCAGCCTTTTTTGCACTGATGGCGCTGGGTCATATTTGGTGGACATTGTTGGCTTGTTACCACTTAGTCAGTGACCCATGGATAGCTCTTGTTGTGGGAGCAGGGTTAGACTGCCTGACACTGGTTCCGGTGATGATGTCGATGCTGTTCGTGATGCTGCAAGACCGTCGGCGCCCGCTATGGCCCATCGTTGCGGCAATGGTGCCTGTTGTGGTCATTCTGGTGGTGTGCATCGTTTTCCATAGCAATACCTATGTGCCATTGCTGAGAGTCTATCTCGTATTGTGTGGCATCGTGTTTATGATATTTATGACTCGAGCAATCAGGCAGTACGGTCGATGGCTGCGCGACAACTATGCCGACCTGGAATATAAAGAGGTGTGGCAGAGTTGCGTGGCAATATTCGTATGCTTGCTGATACTTTGTTTCTACATATCCATCGGCATTGACATCTTCTTTGCATATGTTGTTCAGGCAAACGACCTTGTACTTATCGGACTGCTGCTTTGGCGTGTGGAGACGCTTCAGACGCTGGATGATGCAGCATCCCAGAAAGGCCTAATCGAAGCAGAAACGCCCATTCCATCGGTAACACTTCCAATAGCGACAACCTCAAATATCGGTCAGCTGTTAGAGCAGCACTGCGAGACCCCACAGCTTTATTTGCGTCATGACATAAGAGCTGACGATCTTTGCAGAGCCATCGGCACCAATCATAGTTACCTCAGTCAGTACTTCACTCAGCAGAATACAACTTATAATGCCTATATAAACAACCTGCGTATTAGTCATTTCATCCGTCTTTACCGTGAGGCTGTTGCCACCGGACGCTCTTTTACCGCTCTTCAGTTGGCTTTGGAAAGCGGTTTTAAAAGCTACAGTACGTTCGGGGCGGCTTTCAAACAGCGCATGGGGCAAACGGTAACGGCATGGATGCGTAACAATACCGAATAAAGTGTTTTGGAGGAGATTTTATAGGGCTTCTTATTTGTAGAATCTGCAAAACTTGTCTCAGAATTCGCAAAAATATGCTTTCCCATGTCTTTGCGTTTGCACATGTCGGCTGTTTTTTGTAATTTTGCACTAACTTTATTGCGAACAAATTCATAGGATTTAACTATTTTGGTTATAGCAAACGAATGGTAGAATTAGGAATGATAGTATTAGATATGAGAAAGATTGTTTTCACCGCGGTACTGCTGGCAATGAGTTTACCCCTCGTTGCTAAGCAGAAGCCCGCGGCCCAGCCATTACAGCCTTCAGCGGACGAGCAGGTAATGCTGCAACGTATTTATCAGGCGCAGTCCAGTGGCAGCGATTCAGATTTTTATGAGGCGTATGAAGCTTATATGAGCTATGTTGAGGGTCGCAAGGAATGGGATAAGTATTACCGCACGTGGATGAACCGTGTGATATATGAGATAAACCATAAGCGTTTCCATCGGGCCTACTCTGAGATACACCATCTCACCGATGATGTCAAGTGGCGCCATCATGAGCAGTATCTCTATATGGCTAACATGGGACTGGGTTTTTTCTATAATGGTCGTAACCAGCCAGAGATGGCAGAGAAGTATTTCCGGCGGGCTCTTCGTGGGCTCAATGCCGAAAAGGACCCCGTGGCTGTGTTCAATGCCTATCTCTCGTTGGCACAGTCGCTCAGTTTCACGAATCCGGCAGAGGCCATGGCCTGCCTTGACAGTCTGCCACAGCAGATGCTTAAGAACCCAATGTATGAAAGTGGTGTGTTGGGTTATCGGTGTATTATTGCCAACAAGATGGACGACCGTAGCTCTTTCTACCGTTATTTCTCCCAGTACGACAGCATTCGCCAGCATCAGTCAGGGCAGTTTAATGCTGCCAATCTCGAACAAGTAATGGTATGCCGTAGTCTAATGGAGAATGACTATAAGCAGGCCCTTGCCTGGTGTGACTCCGTCGAAGAGCCTCTGACAGCCACCGAGCTGCGCATTAACGTCTATGAGAAGATGGGCGACTGGCAGAATGCTTACCGTTTATCTAATGTGAAAGACAGCCTTCTGCTCGTTGAGGAACGTGGGTCACTGGAACAACATCTGGTAGATTTATCGAACGACATTGTCAAGTCCCAGGCCGAGCAGGAGAAGGCCGAGGTGCGGCGTACACAGCTGGTTGTCGTCGGGCTGATGGCACTGGTCATTATTGGCTTGCTGATGAGTATGCTTGTCTATCGCCACAAGAAGAATCGCCGATTGGAGGAGCAGTTCCAGCTGTTGCAGGAGGCGCGCCGTCGCACCGAGGCAGGGCAGAACATTCGTCGTGCCTTTGTCAGCACCATACACGATAAGCTAAAATCGCCCATCAGTGTGCTGATAGGCTATGCACGTGTTTTCAATAATCCGGACTTTCTGCTTAAGCCCGAGGAACGTCCGAAACGCTACAAGGACATTCTCAATGCCGCCCGGAGTATAGAGTCAATGGTGGACCCGGTGCTTGACTCCTACGCCCGAGGGGCTGTCGGAATCACCGAGGAAGAGAAGCAAATCTGCATCAGTGCACTACGGGCTCCGTTACTTACGCTGATTAACACCGCAGAACTGATTATTGACGGCGACGGACAGATACCACACGAAGATTATATGCAGCTGCGTGCCAGTGTGTGTCATGATGCCTACCATGTGGGTACCTCTACGCATCAGCTCATCCTGTTCAGTCTTTACGGCGACGATGTACAAACCTCTAAACAGTACTGCATAGGACTGAACGAAATGGCACGTAGCGTGCTGAACAGTTATGACCTGCAGCCATCTTCAATAGACAAAAACCGCACATTGGCCACAGAGTTCAGTACGACGGTGAGCAACGATGTGACAATTATTACCAGTCCGCTGCTGCACGAGCTGCTGAACTGTCTGCTTGACAACGCCGATAAATATGCTACCGGCGGTACGGTACAGATGAGCTGCAGTGCCAATGCTGACGGTACATACGCTATATCCGTCAGCAACGAAGGTCCCGTTATTCCTGCCGCCGATACGGAGCGTATCTTTGAGCCCTTCGTTCGCCTGTCACCCGACGAGTGCAGCCTTGGCATTGGCTTGTCGTTGGCTCGCCGTCTGGCCATTACCCTGGGGTATAGCATATATCTGGATACGGAATATACCAAGGGTGCCCGTTTTGTGGTTACGGGCATCTGATTTTCCCCAAAAAGTATGGTATTTTCCGTTTTTCTTTGTATCTTTGCCTGCCAATAAGGTTATCGTATTATGAAGAAACTGTTTTTGTTAACGTTGGCTGTTATGTTCTTTAGCGTAGCAGACCAGGCAAAGGGTGACGGTCGGGAAGCGCCCTCGACAGCTCCAGAGGGTGTAGAGGCTGTTGACTTGGGACTTAGTGTAAAGTGGGCTAACATGAATGTGGGTGCAAAGCGTTCTACGGGTTATGGCACGTATTTCGCATGGGGCGAAACCCAGCCAAAGACCTACTACTCTTGGACCACCTATAAGTGGAGTAAGGGAGAGGGTCAATTGCCTGTCAAATATTCAAATAACGACAGAAAGTTCCAGTTGGCACCTTCTGACGATGCTGCTCATGCCTGCTGGGGCGGTAATTGGCGTATGCCAACGAAGGCAGAATACGAAGAGTTGGTTAATCCTGACAATTGCACTTGGGAGTGGACCACGAAGGATGGCGTGAACGGCTATAAGGTTACCGGTAAGCGCACTGGCAATTCTATCTTTTTGCCCATTACAGGCTTCCGCTTCTATGATAACGTTCAGTTTCGCGGTATCTATGGTATCTACTGGAGTTCATCGCTCTATACAACCAGTCCCAACAAGGCATGGTGTCTGGAGTTTAACTTCTCCGACATATCAGTGCATTACGGCAATCTCTCAAGCAATCGGTTCAGTGGCCGCTGTATCCGTGCCGTGCAATAGGTTTCAGTTTGCCGGCATTGTGTGGTGCGAAACAAAAAAACTGCCAGTCCGTAACCTTTTGTGACTGGCAGTTGTTTTTTTTATTTCCTCGTCCAGGTTTGAGTCTCGTAGAGGAATCCGATGTATCCACGCACCTTTAGCGTGTTACCCTCCAGCCAGATGGAGCACTTGTAATCCTTACCATTCTTGGGATTGTAGATGCGGCCCCCTTCCCATTTGTCTTTCTTCTTGCTGAGCCCGGACAGGATGTTCACACCCATCAGTTTTCTCGTGCGCAGTTTCTCGTCCTTGTTGTGCACGTCCTTCGTGTCAGGACCCTTTTGCAGCCACACAATCTTGCCGTTCACCTTACCATTGTGCTCATAGATTTCTACCTGTGCATCGCCAGCCTCGGTGAGCCACTTACCCTTAATGTCCTGTGCATAGCCCACCATGGCGATGAGTCCAAGCACGATACTGAATAAAACTCTTTTCATAATTTGTTGATGTTTTTTTGTAAATACCGCTCGCAAAGGTACAACTTTTTTTCCTAATACCCCCTGCTTTTCTGATTTTTGTCTGTCATTTGAAAAAATCGTAATCGATTTTTGTGTTTGTCAATAATAATACTTACCTTTGCAGTGATGAGAACGAAGATGATCCTTTTGACTACAGTTGCTTTGACGGTGACGGCATGTGCCTCGCTCACACCTGCAGAAAAAGCTGAACGCATCCGTCAGGTGCAGACGGCGCTCAATGACCGTCACTATTTAGTGGATGTAAAGGAGATGTACCCCCGTCGTGGCCCGTCAAGAAACATCGCCAGCGACTGGTCGCTTGAGGTCAGGGGTGACACTCTGGTGTCATATCTGCCCTATTTTGGTAGAGCTTACAGCATACCTTATCTTGGTGGTAAGGGTCTGAACTTTACTGCCCCCATCAGCAAGTATAGCGACTATGTTACAGCAAAAGGTGTGCGCGTCATCTCGCTCGTTGTTGACAACGGCGAAGACGTTATATCATACCAGCTGGAAGTCTTCGATAACGGCCAAACTACTATAGCCGTCCAGCCCCACGAAATGGAAAGTATATCCTATGGCGGCGAACTCTCCTGGCCGCAATGAACAGTCTTGGTGCAGGCACCGTTTTCCATTACTTTATTTTCCATACGTTGAGCACTATGCCCCCCGAGTCCTTCACCCATTCAGGCTGACATACGAAGAGCGCATTGTTCAGCCAGTCATAGCGACTGTCCTTAGGTGCTTCGAATCGCGGTGCAGCCTTGAAGTAATAGTACGGACGTCCCTCGGCATCCCTTCCGTCACATACCATACCATTATTTCTGACGTGAATATTCACGCCGTCGTCAGTCCTTATCGAGTATATAGCCTCCAGCTCCGTGCGTGTGCCGTTAGCGCCCAGCAGCTGATAGTCGGCACCGCCAGGCAGGATGGTTCCTTTCAGCAGCGGTCCTTCAAACGTGCCGCCCGTAATGGGTATCACAATCCTTCGCCCGTGCTGGGTTTCGCCTACGGTATAAGCCTCGCCGATGTTTACCCTCAGCTGTAGGGCGAACTCCAGCTGTGGTGCATCCTTAGGCGGATAGGTCTGTGCGCTTAACGAATGCATGAATGCCGTCAGCGCAATGATTACAAAAAGTCGTTTCATCCTATTTAGCGTCATTTTAAGCAATTCATTTTTATTCTTTCATGAACTTCCTCTTCATTATTTCAACAGTTTCTTGATTTGCTGTTCTGAGGCCTCAGGCAGTAGTTGGTGGAAGTGGCGAAGCATCCTTTCGTACGACTCTTCAGGCGTACGTCCGCATTGGCAAGCCTCACGACCCAGCAGCTGCTCAGGAGTGGTCAGTAGCGACCACCCCCAGCCGTACTCCCTGTTGTGCTTATCCACGGGGTAGATGAAATCCTCTGTTACGATGTAGCAGCCCATCTCGAGACGGGTGACATAGCCATCAAACCGGCTGCGCATCTTCGGCCCTGTAAAACCACAGGCAGCCCTCAGCTCACGTGTTATCATGCTACCCTGTTCCTGTAGTGTCAACAGGATAGCCTCCTCGATGCTTCCTTCTTCGGGCTGCTGATGCGTGCTGCGACGGTAGTTGAAGAAATCGGGCCACCACTCACGACTGATGAAGCCTGCTTTCCCGGCAAAGAACTTGCCATAGACGCAGCCTCCCTCCGTCACCACTGGTCCTTTCCATTTCCACAGTGGCCAGTCCCAGCCTCCGTCGGGAAATACTACATAGCGACAATCTGGGTCAGCCATTTCTTCAGCAGAATAACCACGTACACCACTGTCAAAGAATGGCAGAAACCCAATCTGCTGGATCACTTGCATCAGCCCTATCTCCGTGTGGAATGTCATACCGTTCATCGTCGTATCAATTTTTTCAGTCAGTCTCTATTTTCTCTGGCTTGTCTGGCAAAATCAAAGAGAGCCTGTGGCAGGTGACAGTAGCCCTGAGGATTCTTGTCCAGGTAGTCCTGATGATATTCATCGGCAGCATAGAAATTCTTCAGCGGCAGCCTTTCCACGACGATAGGCTCCGCTGTTAATGCCTGCTGCTCAGCGAATACCTTGTCGACAACTGCTAGCTGGTCCTCAGAAGTGTAGTATATTCCTGTCCGATAGCGGGTGCCCTCGTCGTGCCCTTGCTTGTTGAGGCTGACGGGGTCAATGGCCTTGAAGAACATGTTCAACAGGAACTCCAGCGTCACCACCCTCTCGTCGTACGTTACCCGAACCGTTTCGGCATAGCCGGTCTGGTCGGTATATACCTCCTTGTAGGTTGGGTTCTCGGTGTTTCCGTTGGCGAACCCCACCTCCGTGCCGACCACACCATGTATCTGTTTGAAGTAATGCTCTGTGCCCCAGAAGCAGCCTCCTGCTAAATAAATCTCTTTCATATTCTTTTGGATAAAAACACCTGTTTTACACTATTTATTGACAATTCATTACGACAGCTATGACCAGCGTTTAGCTACCGTTTGTCCTGTAGCCTCATTAGCAGGAACCAGTCGCGAAGCAGCTTCTTATGCCTGTTCTGCGAGTCTGCTACCAGTAGGAGCCATCCAGGAAACGGCTGGCAGAGCCCTTCATAGTTGGCAAAGCGTCGGCTGACAAGATTGATACGAGTACTGAACTCCCTGACCAGGCGTTTCTCCAACAAAGCGCTGTCAGCGGGAGTAACCTCGTAGATGCGTATCACCGTCTGGGCCCCTATCTTCAGTTTGGGTACCCTGATTTGCCGTTCCAGCACCAACAGTCGTCCGTCACCAAGGGCACACAGCTCAGCGACCCCGTGAAAGTACTTCCTGCTGATGGGCTTGTCAGCACGATAGAAGTACTGCTGGCTGGGTTGCAGCTGGTCGTCAAACGTCTGAATACGAAGCAGTGAGTCGCCCTTGAGTGGTCGTTCTGAAGTTAAGAAGAACCGATGGCGTAGCGAGTCGTACGTCAAAGCCTCAATACCATAATTGGGGTCGGCATTCTTGAATATCTCCGGCATTTGTAGCCTGCGTCCCGTGCGTTGCCCGTCCAAATGGTATTCGTATACCTCGTTATCCTTCTCTCCAGCTATGAAAATGGTTTTCTCAGGAGGAAAGAAACACACGGCCTCCACGTCGCGGTTGGGTAGTCCGCTCGACCGGAATCCCTCATTCTCCATCCTGGCGATGCGCCCCTTGATGGTGTCAATCTCCATACGTACCACGAAGAAGCCGTCAGTCTCCGACTTGTCGCTCACCAGGGCAAAGCGGTTGTCGCCCAAGGGTGCTACTCCGCTATAGTTGCCAGGGGGCAACAGCCTATGGAACTTTTGTGGGCGCTGTGCTGATGCAGTGCCGAAAGCCAAGGCCATCAGCACCACCGTAAGACCACCTACCCATTTGTCAGCAAAATCAGCCATATATATATTTCCCTTTTCCTATATTTGACCACAAAGGTACATTTTTTTAGGAAAATAGCCTTACCTTTTTACGAAAAACGTTATCTTTGCAGTATTATTAGACTCAACGAATAGCATTTACCGAATATGAATGAACTGATTACGCAAGTGAACGACGTACTATGGAGCTACGTACTGATGGCTGCCTTGATAGGTTGTGGACTGTGGTTTACATATCGCACCCGCTTCGTTCAGTTTCGCATGGTGGGCGAGATGGTCAGACTATTGACCGACAGAGCTTTTCCTGGCAGAGTTGGCATGGTTGGACGTCGTCACGTGACATCGTTCCAGGCTTTTGTCGTTTCCATAGCCACTCGTGTGGGTACTGGCAATTTGGCAGGTGTAGCCACGGCAATCAGTATCGGCGGACCTGGTGCCGTATTTTGGATGTGGCTCATCGCACTGATAGGTTCTGCCACCGCATTCGTAGAGTCTACGCTGGCACAGCTCTACAAACAGCCCCATGTCAACTCGTTTATTGGCGGACCAGCTTATTATATTGAGAAAGGTCTGCACAGTCGATGGATGTCTTTCCTGTTTGCCGTTCTTATCACCATCACCTTCGGACTGTCCTATAACTCTATCCAGTCGAACACCATTTGCGGGGCCATGCAGCAGGCTTTCGGATGGCCGCCACTATGGGTGGGTATCTTTCTCTCCGTGCTTTCACTTTCCATCGTCTTTGGCGGCATTCATCGCATTGCCCGTGTCAGTGCCGTCATAGTGCCCTTGATGGCTATTGGCTATTTTGTGCTGGCATTGGTTGTCATTGTGAGAAACATCGAACTGATACCTCACGTCATGAAGCTCATCCTGCTCAATGCCTTCGGGGTGGAACAGGCAGCAGGAGGAGGATTGGGAGCGGCTATGATGAACGGCATCAAGCGCGGACTCTTCTCCAACGAGGCAGGCGAGGGTAGTGCTCCGAATGTAGCAGCAACTGCCGACGTGTCGCATCCTGTCAAGCAAGGACTCATTCAGGCCTTAGGTGTATTTACCGATACGTTGCTGGTATGCTCCTGCACGGCCTTTATCATACTCATCAGCGGACTCTATTGTTCGGCCAATGCCCTTGGTGGCATTGCACTCACCCAGGTGGCCTTGCAGTCCGAGATAGGAGCCACCGGCCCCGTCTTTATAGCCATAGCCATTCTGCTTTTTGCCTTCAGCAGTATCATTGGCAACTACTATTATGGCGAGGCCAACATCTACTTTATGACGAAGAACCGATATGTACTAACTGTGTATCGTATATTCTCGGCAGGCGTGATGGTGATGTTCGGAGCGCTGGCCACCCTCGAGACGGTATGGAGTCTTGGCGACCTCTGTATGGCACTGCTGACGGCTTGCAACCTTGTGGCAATCATCTCCCTGGGCCGCTACGCTGTCCGTCTGCTTGACGATTATCGACAACAGATGAAAGCCGGAGTCAAAGATCCTGTCTTCCATCGTAGCCAGTTGCCAGAGATTGCTGACGACATAGCGTGTTGGGAAAAGAAACTATAGTTTGTTGCACACCCTCTCTTAGGTTGTTATGATGGGTTACGGGTTGCAACCCTTAGGGTTTGCAGCAGCACGCTGAGCAGAATGAGGCTGATGCCGAGATAGAAGGAGAAGTTGATTTCGCGGCCTTCACCGAAGATGAGGAAGGCCAGGCAGATGGTGTAGCAAGGCTCTAGGTTGTAGGTCAGGTTGACGGTAAAGGCCGACAGGCGCTTCAGGGCCATAATCTGCAGGATGTACATGGCTACGGTGCAGAACAAGGCATGGCAGAGCATGAACCACAGGTTGGTGCCTTCGGGAATGACGAGAACGGGCTGCTGGCTGGGGAAGACACAGAGATAGAGCGGGGCTATGAGGCTGACAGCTATGAGTCCGCCCGCCATCTGATACATCAGCACCGTGCGGCTGCGCACACCCACGCTGGCCTTCTTGTTACAAATGGCATAGAGTGCGCAGACAGCTGACGACACGATGCCAATGGCTATACCCGTCCGATAGCGGGCATCCAGCGTGAAGATGCACATCACACCCGCTACGGTAATCAGCGAGAACAGTAGTTCAATCCATGAGAAGCGTTTCTTGAACAGCAATGGTTCTAACAAGGCTGTGAAGAAACCTATCAGTGAGAAGCAGATGACACCTATCGAAACGTTCGATGCCTTGATGCTGCCATAGAAGAGTATCCAGTGGAAACCCAGTAAGGCGCCGCAGCCGCACAGTTGCAGGAATTTGCGCCACCCTATGCGAGGCAGACCGGTGAACACCAACAGGATGCAGGTAGTAAACAGCATGCGATACCACACGATGTCCACCTCATTGAGTGTTATCAGTCGGCCAAACAAGCCAGTAAAGCCAGCCAGCAGAACACTCAGATGCAGCTGTATGAACCCTTTCCTAGTCTCGTTCATTTATATATTGACCGTCAGTCCCAGATACCATGTGCGGGGCATGGCGGGGCCATAGATGTAGCTGGCGTCACGGTTCATGCCGCGGTCCAGGTATGTGCCCTACCACGTGGGCATCTTGAGCCCATGCACACACTTGCATGAGGCAAAGAAGAGCCGTCAACAGGCCTCTCCTTGTCACTTTCTTTCCCATTATCCTTTGTGCTGTAATTTATACGCTGTCAAAATAAACGGGTGCAAAGGTACGAATAAGCGAGCGAAAAACCAAATTTTTATTTGAGTTTTCAACTTTCTGAAGTAGATAAGTAGTCAGTAGTTAAGTAGTTAAGCCAAATGACTGCGTGGTGGAAAGCAGCCGATAGAAGTAATGGCTTATCTACTGTCCGAAAGGACGAGCGAAGCGATAACTACTTAACTCCTTAACTGCAAAGAAATAGAACGAAAATTTTTCGGCCCGAGAAGGTTAAAGTGGCAGTCGTAGTATGAAGCGTGCTCCGTCGGTATAGGTTGAGTCCAATACCACATCGCCTCCCATGCGGCGGGCTACGGAGCGTGCTATGGTAAGACCTATGCCGGTTCCGTCGTAGAAGTTGTCCAGCTGAACAAACTCTTCAAAGATGTGGGCCGCCTCCTGCTTGGGTACGCCGATGCCGGTATCCTCTACTATGAACTGCAGGTATTGTTGTCCTTTGTTGACGGATAGGGTTACCCGGCCCTTTACGGACGGGTCAGCCTGCGAGTATTTTGAATAGGTGAACTTCTGGGCATTGTCCAACAGCTGGCTCAGGGCCTGTGTGGCTTGCTGCAGGTTGGTCTGTAGCATGACGCTCTCAGCCTCTGGAGCTATCAGCATGTCGAAGTCTATCTTGGGGTTCGTCGTTATCTGTACCTCTTCGACGGCCTGGGCTGCTATCTGTACTGCCGGCACCTGGTCGTTGCACTCTATCATGGTGCGACTGCTGGCATCGCTCAGGGCCAGCATCCTGTTCACCAGTCCGGTTATGCGGTTTGTGTTCTCTGTGATGCGTTGACTGACGTCTCGCTTGGTATTGTCGTCCAGGTCCATGCCTGGGTTGGTGATGACTTGTGTAAAGCCTGACAGTATGTTCAGCGGGGTGCGTATCTCGTGTGAAATTTGCTGGATGAAGTTGGTTTTCATCTTCGATGCTTCTTCTGCCCGCTCGTTGGCTACCTTAAGCTCCTTATAGCTCTGCTCCAGCTTACGGTTGCTTTCCACCAGTTTGTCATGTTCGTCGGCGAGTTTCCGTGCTGCCTTGAAGCGGAAATGGGTGAACAGCAGCAGTCCCACTATCAGTATTACGGCGATGCCTATCATAAAACGCGAGTTCTGCAGCTTGCCCTGCATCTCTATTTCTTCAACCTTATAGAGTGTGTTCAGCTCGTCCAGCTGAAGGCGCATGTCGCGGGTGAAGGTGGAGTCCTTGCCCTGATAAAGGTTGCGGAACAGCCGGGCGGCCTCTGCCGGGCGTCCCAGCCGCATCAGGATGTCGCCTCGCAGGAGTTTGGTGTCGCCCCCTGCGTTCAGTCCCAGACGTTCCAGGCTGTCGCAGTATTCCAAGGCCAGTTTGGGCTGGTCTTTGGCAAGGTAGTAATAGGAACGTGTGAGCAGTATTCTGTATTGCGTAAGGGGAGCACCTTGCTGTCTGAAAGCCTCTTCTGCCTGCTTTAGTTCATATCCGGCCTCATCGTAGCGGCGCAGCTGTATGAGGGCCAGCGCCCTGTTGCAGCGACAGGCAATGTAGGTGTTAAGTAGTGTTTTCGAGCTGGCTTTCTTTTGTCCTATGCGTTCCTGGATGCATTTCTCCCACTCGTAGGTGACGTTCAGCTCCTCCTGAAAACGGTAGCATTCGTGTAGGGTCTGACACAGATAGTCGTAGGTATTGGTCAGCACTTCCGAGTCGCGGTAGCTGTCTTTGAGCTGTCCCAGGCACTCCTTGAACACATGTACGGCCTGGTCGTACTGTCCCATGCTTTCGTAGATGATGCCCATCTGCATGTAGGCCACGGCTCGCCCGAAGTTGTTCTGGCGTACGTTGGCGTCGTCAAGGATGTTCTGTGCTTCGCGCAGTGCGGTCTGTACGCGACCGGTATAAATGTAGACGTTGACCTTGCAGTCCCAGGTGTCGTAATAGCGTTCCCACATGTTGTGGTGCATAAACCAGTTCATCTGCGTGGGAGCCTCGGCCAGCATCAGGCTGTCCTCGCCATAGTTGGCTATATCCACTATCTTGCTCCAGCGGGCGTTGGACCCTTCTTCTGCGTTGCCCCGTTTCTCCTCAAAGGCTATCCATTGGTCAAGACACTCCATGATGGGCTCAAACTGTTTCTCTGCGTTGAGCGCATGGTAAAGTCTTTTGTAGGCATCCGATTTCTCGTCACCTTGCAGGTGCGGGATAGCCTGGCGCAGGGAGTCGACAGTAGTGGCCAGACAAAAGGTCTGAACCAGCACCGTTATTGCAAGTAGGAAATGTCTCTTCATTGTCTTTTAATAGCTATGGTCATTTTGATGGGGCAAAGATACGAATTATTTCTCAAACAAGACGTATCTTTTCCCTAAAAAGTGATGTAGAAGACAGATTCCGGTCCCATGCAGAACAGCAGGTCCAGGATGCTGAGGTTAGGCAGGAAGCCATGTCTCTGACGGAATACCTGCCAATACGGACGGGGCTCGAACGCGGGGTCCTCCTTGGGGTGTTTGGCGTGTATGACGTCGCGAAAGTCCATGCACGAAGAGGGGAGGGCAGGGGGTGCTTTGTACTCCTTGGTATATTCCACACGAGGTTGTATGTCGATAAGCTCGCACACCTTCTGGCGTATGGCCTCGTTGAAGTCGATGAGATAGTCGTATCTCTTTTCAAAGAAAGGGCGTATGTCGTCTTGGTAATACTCGAAGAAGGGGCTCTCGCTGTAAGCTGACTGCAGGGCGTTCCAGTGTATGCGTCGCCATTGGTTGTGGTCACTGATGCGCAAGTCTTTTACCAGTGTCCTGTCGTCGCTGTGCTCTACAGGAACGGTCAGTGCCTGCAGGCCGTTGGCCGTAGCTATGACACAGCGGTTCCTGTAGGTCTGTTTCTGGTAGGTGTCGTATTGCTCTATCATACAGAGACTGGAGCTCTGTAGCTTTTGGTACCACTGGACAGGACCAAAATAGGTGGTCTGTAGCAATGCTGTGGTCATGGCAGGAAGGAGTTGTGGCGATTGTACAGCACGGTTACGACGCGTCCTATGATGTCGTTCTCAGGAATGAAGCCCAGGTATCGCGAGTCGATGGGGTTATCCTTGTTAATGGCCTCCAGCCAGTAGTAGTCGGCCTTGGCACAGTTGACGAGTCCTGGCACGATGCTCAGTCCTGTGTCCGTTCGGACGGTATCGCCAGGGACGGCCTTGCAGCGGGCTATCACCAGACCATAGGAAGAAACATCCTCAAGACAGCCTAAAGAGCCTCTGGGAATGTGGAACGCCACGATGTCGCCCCGTTCTACAGGCTTTCGCATCAGACGGCTGTAAGGCAGCAGGCCGTTACCTTCTATACGTAGTCCGTAGCTGCAGCGATTGATAAGCAGACGGTCGCCATTGTGGTAGAGTGGTGCCAGTCCTTCGCCTATAACGCCATGTATGGAAAAGACCAAGGTACGGAAAGCCAGCATCAGCGCAAAAGCTGATACAAATGCTATCACGTACTTCAGCCAGCTTGCCATACTCTCAATTCTTAACTGTCTCATCGGCCTCCGGCCGCTTTGTACCTTCAGGTCAAAGAACTCTACTTAATGTTGTCTACGAAGCGGAACAGCCGGTTCCATCGTATGCCAGAGAAGCCATGACGGTCAGGGTCTGAGCTCCACCAGATGAAGATGGGCTTGCCCACGATATGGTCTTCAGGTACGAAACCCCAGTAGCGAGAGTCCAGCGAGTTATGACGGTTGTCGCCCATCATCCAGTAGTAGTCCAGACGGAAGGTGTACTTCGTCGCTGCCTTGTCGTTGATGTATATCTTGCCGTCCTTGACTTCCAGCTTGTTGCCCTCATAGGTGCGGATGGGTCGCTCGTAGACGGGCAGGTTCTTCAGCGTCAGCTCAATGCTCTCACCCTTTTTGGGAATCCAGATGGGGCCGTAGTTGTCGCGCGTCCAGTGCATGTTGCCGTTCAGGGGGTAGATGTCCAAGTCGTTGGCTTCGGTGTTCAGCGCTATGCTCTCCACCAGGTCCTTGCGCTTCTTCAGTTCCTTGACGGCATGGTTGGTCAGGGGCATGTAGCCCTGTGTGTTGAGGCTCATCAGGTCTTCCATCGTGATGCCCAGCTCCTTCATCAGCTCGTCGCTCAGACGGTCCTTCAGCTTTACGTGGTAGGTGTACTGCACGTTGTCGGGTTCCTTGTTGGCCTTGCCGTCAAGATAGACGATGCGGTTCTTTATCTGCAATGTCTGTCCAGGCAGTCCCACACAGCGCTTCACGTAGTTCTCGCGGCGGTCGGTGGGGCGTGTGTCAATGAGTCCATACTCCTTGGGGTTCTGGGCAATGGCCTGCCTGCCTGCCTGATAGATGGTGTTGAAGTAGACGGGCAGCTGCTCCTGTGTCAGCGAGTCGGGGTTGGGACGCTGTGGGTACATCTGGTAGCCTATCTGGTAACACATCTGGTAGAAGTCGTAAGCCTGGTAGCGGGCGTCGGAGCAGATGGTGTCGCCGGCAGGGAAGTTGAACACCACGATGTCGTTGAGCTCTATCTTGCCCAAGCCCTTCACACGGCGGTAGTCCCAATGGGGCCACTCTATGTACGACTTGCACTCCAGCAGCGGCATGGTGTGCTGCGTCAGAGGCAGGGTCAGCGGTGTCTCGGGGATGCGTGGCCCGTAGCTTACCTTCGAGACGAAGAGGTAGTCGCCTGTCAGCAGGCTTTTCTCCAGCGAACTCGATGGAATGACGTAGTTCTGGAAGAAGAACAGATTGATGAAGTAGACCGCCACGAGTGCAAATACCAGTGCATCGACCCACGACATGACCCACTTGACGGGTCCTTCGGACTCCTTCCACCATTGCCAGCGTATCTTCTTGGTGATGTAGACGTCGTAGATGAAGGGAACGACCAGCAGTCCCCACCATGACTTGACCCAGTAGAGGAATAGCAGGTAGAGCACCAGCACGCAGATGAACTTGGCCCACTGCACCTTCATATTCAGCTTTTTCTTTTTCTCCATTTCTTCAACTCTCAACTTTCAACTCCCAACTAAAACTTAAACATGTCGCTGATGGTCAGCAGACCTTCATGCTCCTTGGTGTACTCTGCTGCCAGCACAGCACCAAGGGCAAAGCCCTGGCGTGAGTGGGCATCGTGGGTAATGGTGATGATGTCGGCCTCTGAGTCGTAGCGAACGGTATGGATGCCAGCCACCTCGCCACGACGTATGTGGTCTATGCGCAGCAGCTTGGGGTCGGTAGTGTCCTCGGCCCACGACTCCTTGCGCTCCAGATTCTCCAGAATACCCTCTGCCAGCGTGATGGCCGTACCGCTGGGGTGGTCCAGCTTGTGCACATGGTGTGTCTCCTCCATTTCCACGTCATACTGGGGGAACTGGTTCATAATCTTGGCCAGATACTTGTTGACGGCAGAGAAGATAGCCACGCCGATAGAGAAGTTCGAAGCCCAGAAGAGTGTCTTGCCCTCCTCCGTGCAGGCCCGCTTCACGTCGTCGCCATGTTCCTTCATCCAGCCTGTCGACCCAGAGACCACCTTTACACCAGCCTTCCATGCCTTCAGGTAGTTGCCGTATGCTGCCTGAGGGGCAGTAAACTCTATCGCTACATCTGCACTCCTGAAGGCCTCGCTATCGAAGTCCTGCTGGTTGTCGATGTCGATAATACTCACAATCTCATGGCCACGGCTGAGGGCTATCTGCTCTATCATCTTGCCCATCTTGCCATAGCCGATTAAAGCTATTTTCATATTCCTATTATGTATTAATACGCTGCAAAGGTACAGAAAATAATTCATAGTGCATAAGAGTGTGGTAATAATTTAAAGATATTTTGTATCTTTGCAGCATGTTAATCAATGAAACCACTTGTCGTTACATCCGTCAGCACCAGGACGACGACGTCAGACTGCTGGCTCTGCAGGGGACGAAAGACCCCGAGGTGGACCTTACGCTGGCACTGCAGCAGATAGCCGGGCGCCAGACGGCCCGCAGGAAGCTGCCTTCATGGGCTGAGACAGAAGGTATCGTCTATCCCCCCCACCTCAACATGGAGCAATGTTCCTCTGAACAGACGGCTCGCTATAAGCAGCAGGTGGTGGAAAGGCTCTGTGGCGAAGGTGAGAGAAAGCTGCTGGTCGACCTTACAGGGGGCTTTGGCGTAGACTTCTATTGGATGTCGCGAGGTTTCAAGCACCGTACCTATGTGGAACAAAGCGAAGCCCTCTGCCTGCTGGCCGAGCACAACTTCAAGACGCTGTCCCATGACAGTTCCGTGTGTTGCAGTACCACAGCAGCCTTCCTCCCCACAATAGGCCACGCGGACGTCATCTTCCTCGACCCTGCTCGTCGCGACGACCACGGAGGGCGCACCTATGGCATTGCCGACTGCACGCCAAACGTGCTCGAACTACTGCCTCTGTTGCAAGAAAAAGCCCGTTTCATCGTGCTAAAGCTCTCGCCCATGCTCGACTGGCGCAAGGCCGTCAGCGACCTTGAACATGCATCTTCAGCCCCAGAAGCCCACGTCTGCGAGGTCCACATCGTCGGTGTCGACAACGAGTGTAAGGAACTCCTGCTGGTACTTTGCCAGCAGCCTACGACCCGTCTGCACGTAGCCTGTGTGAATAACTCCAGTAGCTTTACCTTTGTTCCCTCCGTGGGAACGCATTGTTCCCTCCGAGGGAACAGCCTGTTCCCGCCGAGGGAACAACCGTTAAGCCCTATGCACGACGGCAGTCCCCTTTATCTCTATGAGCCCAACGCCTCGGTCATGAAGGCTGGATGCTATATGGAGCTGGCCGAGCGGTTCCCTGTCGAGCAGGTGGCACAGAATTCTCACCTATTTCTCTCTACCGTTGAAATCGGCGATTTTCCCGGCCGTAGCTTCGAAATACAGTCCGTTTCATCGATGAACAAGCGAGAAATTAACCAAAAATTAACCACGATAGAATCGGCCAATATCAGCGTGCGCAATTTTCCTTTGTCCGTTCAGCAGCTGCGAAAAAAGCTGAAGCTCAAAGATGGCGGACAGACCTATATCTTCGCTACTACGCTGCAGAATGGGGAGCATAGGCTGTTTATTTGCCGTAAAATTAGTTAAAGTATTTGTCCATGTCGTGGTTTTTGTCTATCTTTGCACATTATTTTATGCGAGAAGACATGCCATCAGTAGAAATTCGGAAAGTTACCGACAGGAGGGAGCTCGACGCTTTCATCCAGTTCCATTACGATTTATATCGTGGCAACGAGTATGATGCCCCCAACCTTTATCAGGACGAGTTACACACGCTGAGCAAGGACAAGAACGCAGCCTTTGAGTTCTGCGAGGCCGAGTATTTCCTGGCCTATAAAGACGGCAAGGTCGTCGGGCGTATTGCAGGCATCATCAACCACCATGCCAACGAGCACTGGAACACCCGTAGTGTGCGCTTCTCGTGGGTCGACTTCATTGACGACCTGGAGGTAAGTCGTGCCCTCTTTCAGGCCGTCGAGCAGTGGGGACGCTCCAAGGGCATGACACAGATGATAGGCCCCTTGGGCTTCACCGACATGGACCCCGAGGGCATGCTCATCGAGGGCTTCGACCAGCTGGGCACCATGTCCAGCATCTACAACTATCCCTACTACCCGCAACACATGGAGCAGTTGGGCGGCTTCGAGAAAGACAACGACTACGTCGAGTATAAGCTCATAGTGCCCAAGGACGGCATGCCTGAGAAGTACCAGAAGGTGGCCCAGATGGTCATGAAACGCTACAATCTGCACCCCATGCACCCCAAGCGCAATCAGATAATGGGCAAGGAGCAGATAGGCCGTAAGGTGCTCGAGGTGGTCAACAAGTCATACCAGAACATCTATGGCTTCTCACAGATGACAGAGGCTCAGATAGACGAATACCTGCGAATGTACTTCCCGATGCTCGATATGGACATGCTTTGTCTTATCGAAGACTGGAATACCTCTGACCACGACATCATTGCCGTGGGCATCTCGATAACCTCTATGACACGCGCCCTGCAGAAGTGCCGTAACGGCCGTCTGTGGCCCTTTGGCTGGTGGCACTGCCTCAGGGCACTGAAGTTCCACAAGGCCGAGTGTCTTGACCTGCTGCTCATCGGCGTACTACCCGAGTATCAGCAAAAAGGCGTCAACGCCTTGCTCTTCTACGACCTCATACCACGCTACCAGAAGTTCGGCTTCAAGTGGGGCGAGACCAACGTCGAGATGGAGACCAACGAAAAGGTACAGTCGCAGTGGCAGTACCTGGAACACGAACAGCATAAAAGAAGAAGATGTTATAAAAAGAACCTATGAACGAAGACAATACTATCAACGAACAAAACCTAGAGCAAGTACAATATACCGACGATAACATCCGCCACCTGTCAGACATGGAGCACGTTCGTACCCGTCCTGGCATGTACATCGGACGTCTGGGCGACGGCTCACTGCCTGAGGACGGCATCTACGTGCTGTTGAAGGAGGTAATAGACAACTCCATCGACGAGTTCAAGATGAACGCTGGCGACAGGATAGAAATCAACATCACGAAACCCGACTCCGACTCACCCCAGGAAGGCAAGGGAGGGTCTGTCTCTGTTCGCGACTACGGTCGAGGCATCCCTCAGGGCAAGCTCATCGAAGCCGTCAGCGTACTGAACACTGGAGGCAAGTACGACTCGAAGGCGTTCAAGAAGTCTGTAGGTCTGAACGGCGTCGGCGTCAAGGCTGTCAACGCCCTGAGCACCCGCTTCGAGGTAGCCAGCTATCGTGATGGCAAGGTGCGGCGTGCCACCTTTGAGCGGGGCATACTGAAGAGCGACGTCACCGAAGAGTCGCAAGACGAGACAGGAACCTACATCTTCTTCGAACCAGACAACACACTCTTCAAAGACTATGCCTTCCACGACGACATCGTCGAGAACATGCTGCGCAACTATACCTATCTGAACACCGGTCTGGCCATTATGTACAACGGCCGTCGCATCCTTTCCCGCCACGGACTGGAAGACCTCCTAAAGGACCGTATGACCAACGATGCCCTCTATCCCATCATACATCTTAAGGGCGACGACATCGAGGTAGCCTTTACCCATGCCAACCAGTATGGCGAGGAGTACTACTCCTTCGTCAACGGACAGCACACCACCCAGGGAGGCACCCACCAGAGCGCCTTCAAGGAGCACATTGCCAAGACCATTAAGGAGTTCTTTGGCAAGTACGAGTATGGTGACATCCGTACGGGCATCGTGGCTGCCATTGCCATCAACGTCGAAGAACCTGTCTTCGAGAGCCAGACCAAAATCAAGCTTGGCTCTACACAGATGGCCCCCGATGGCGACACCATCAATAAGTACGTAGGCGACTTCATCAAGCAGCAGGTCGACAACTACCTGCATATCCACCAGGACGTAGCAGAAGTCATAGAAAGCAAGATCAAGGAGTCAGAGCGTGAGCGCAAGGCCATGGCTGGCGTCACCAAACTGGCCCGCGAACGTGCCAAGAAAGCCAACCTGCACAACAGGAAGCTGCGCGACTGCCGCATACACTTCAGCGATGCCAAGAACGAGCGCAAGGAAGAGTCGTGCATCTTCATCACCGAGGGCGACTCGGCCAGCGGCTCCATCACCAAGAGCCGTGACGTCAACACCCAAGCCGTGTTCTCGCTACGAGGAAAGCCACTCAACAGCTTCGGACTCACCAAGAAAGTGGTCTACGAGAACGAAGAGTTCAACTTGCTACAGGCTGCCCTCGACATCGAAGAAGGTCTCGACACACTGCGTTATAATAAGGTCATCGTAGCCACCGATGCCGATGTCGACGGCATGCACATTCGCTTGCTCATCATCACCTTCTTCCTGCAGTTCTTCCCAGAACTCATTAAGAAAGGCCATGTCTACGTGCTCCAGACACCCCTCTTCCGCGTTCGAAACAAGCGTACCAAGATTCGCAACAAGGCCATGCGCGATGACGGCAAGAAAGGTGATTTCGTGGTGCGCTACTGCTATAGCGAGGAAGAGCGCGTCAAGGCCATCCAGGAGTTAGGACCCGACCCTGAGATAACCCGTTTCAAAGGACTGGGCGAAATATCTCCTGACGAATTCGCCGGTTTCATCGGCCCGGACATCCGTCTCGAGCAAGTAACCTTGCATAAGAACGACCAGGTGCAGAAACTCCTTGAGTACTACATGGGAAAGAACACCATGGAGCGACAGAACTTCATCATCGATAACCTTGTCATCGAAGAAGACAAGCCTGAAGACTATGACTATGAATAGCAAGCTACTGACAGCAACCCTGTGCTGGCTGCTCTGCCTGACGCCGCTCTGCGCTCAGGATAAAGGTCAGCGTTCTGATGCCCAGCTGCGTAAGCTCCACATTGCCGAGATGGCCATCAACAGCCTCTACGTCGACAGCGTCAACGAACCTAAGCTTGTCGAGGATGCCATTCGTGGCATGCTCGAGAAACTCGACCCCCACAGCAGCTACATGACCGCCAAGGAAGTCCAGCAGGCCAACGAGTCGTTGCAGGGCAACTTCGAAGGCATTGGCGTACAGTTCAACATGGTAGAGGACACCCTGCTCGTCATACAGCCCGTCACCGACGGTCCTTCCGAACGAGTAGGCATCCTGGCCGGCGACCGTATCGTGAAGGTCAACGACACCATCATAGCAGGCGTCAAGATGTCGAAGGAAGAAATTATGCGTCGTCTGCGTGGACCAAAGGGCACGAAGGTCACCATGGGCATTGTACGTCGAGGCATTGCTGACACCCTTGTCTTCCGTGTCACACGCGACAAGATTCCCGTCAAAACCATCGATGCCGCCTACATCATACAGCCACAGGTGGGTTACATACGCATAGGCAGCTTCGGAGCTACTACCCACGACGAATTCTGCGAAAGCCTCGTCCAACTCAAGCGCCAGGGCATGCAGACGCTTATCCTCGACCTCCAGGAGAATGGCGGGGGCTATCTCCACGCTGCAGTACAGATAGCCGGCGAGTTCCTTCAGAAGGACGACCTCATCGTCTATACCGAAGGCCGCACGGCCCAGCGCATGGAGTATAAGGCCAAGGGTGGCGGACTCTTCTCCAAGGGCAAGGTCATCGTTCTCGTCGATAGCTATACTGCCTCTGCAGCAGAGATTGTCTCTGGTGCCATACAAGACCACGACCGTGGCATCGTAGTAGGGCGTCGCACTTTTGGCAAGGGGCTCGTCCAGCGGCCTATCGACCTGCCCGACGGTTCCATGTTGCGTCTTACCATCGCGCACTATTTCACCCCCTCGGGGCGCTGCATCCAAAAACCTTATGAAAAAGGCAACAAACGCGACTATGCCGAGGACATGCTGCACCGTCTGAAGAGCGGTGAGCTTATGTCAGCAGACAGCGTTCATTTCGCCGATTCACTCAAGTTCTATACCCTAAAGGAGCATCGCCTGGTTTATGGTGGAGGAGGTATCATGCCCGACGAGTTCGTACCCCTTGACACTACACGTTACACCCGATTCCATCGAGAACTGTCAGCCAAGGGAATGGTCATCAACGCCAACCTGCACTATGTCGACCAATACCGTAAACAGCTTCAGCAGCAGTACACCAGCTTTGCCGACTTCCGTCAGCGTTTTGACATTCCCCAGCACGTCCTCGACAGTATCTTTGCTGAGGGCGAAAAACAAAACGTTCGTCCCAAAGATGAGGACGAACGTCTGAAAACCTTGCCTTTCCTGCGTTTGCAGCTTAAGGCCCTTGTTGCTCGCGACTTGTGGAGCATGAATGAGTATTTCGCCATTATCAACCAGGCGAATAACGTCTACCAGCGCGGCTTAGAGCTGCTTTAGACGCGCTGCCATGGCACGGCCAAGTGCCTCACACTGTGCCTTGGTCTCAGCCGTCAGTGACTGCTTGATTTCCACAGGCTCACCCACTGCCTCGTAGTGCAGCTGCTCGTCGTTCCACTTCTGTATCTCGCTTACAGCCTTCGAAGCCCAGCCGTAGCTGCCAAACCATCCCAGCAGGTGGTTCTTGATGTCCTTGCCTGCCAGCTCCGACAGCAGCACGTCCATCTCGTGGTACAGGGCTGTGTTATAGGTAGGAGCACCTACGATAAGGCCTTTGTAGCGGAACACGTCACGTATGATATACGAATGGTGCGTCTTTGAAACGTTGTACATCACGATGTTCTTCACACCAGCCTCCGATGCAGCACGCGCTATCACCTCGGCAGCACGCTCCGTGTTGCCATACATCGTGCCGTAGCATATCACCAGACCTGCCTCGGTCTCGTATTTCGACATGCGGTCGTACTCGGCCACCACCTTGTCGATATACTGGTGCCACACGGGTCCGTGCGTAGCACAGATATAGTCCAGCTTAACCCCTGCCAGCTTCTTCAGCGCGTTCTGAACGGGTGTACCGTATTTACCTACGATGTTCGAGTAGTAGCGTACCATCTCCAGCCAGAAGGTGTCGCAGTTTATCTGCTCGTCAATCACACCGCCGTTCAGGGCTCCGAAGCATCCAAAGGCGTCGCCGCTGAACAGTACCGTGCGTTGCGCTTCTGTCGCAACAGTTTCTGTGCACAGCGTCACCATCGTCTCGGGCCAGTGCACCATCGGCGTCAGCACGAAGTTCAGCGTCTGCTGGCCTAAGACCAGCGTGTCGCCATTCTTCACCTCCAGCGTGCCCTCATTGATGCCATAGAAGCCCTCCATCATCTGGAACGTCTTCTTGTTGCCTACTATCTGTATGTTGGGATAGTACTTCTTAATCAGCGCTATGCTTCCACTATGGTCCGGCTCCATGTGGTTAATCACCATGTAATCTATCGGACGCTCTCCAATAACCTCCTGGATATGCTCCAGGAACTGGGTGAAGAAGTCCACCTCAACGGTATCAATCAGACATACCTTCTCGTCGTTAATGAGATACGAGTTGTAGCTAACGCCATTGGGCAGGGGCCACAATCCCTCAAACAACGACTTGTTACGGTCGTTAACACCTACGTAGTAAATGTTCTCAGTAATCTTCTGCATAGTAGTTTTTATTTTATTCTTTGTTATCTAAGTAAATCTCTCTTCACCACTGCGCCCTATACCTTCATCTGCTCGCCAAACTCCTGCGAGATGTAGTTGTACAGGCTCTTGCATGTCTCTCTCGAGAATTGCTGTGCGCACCGCATCACCTCGTCCCACTGCTCCTCCTGCAGTCCGGATTCTATCTCCCGTCGCGTAATGCCATAGCGTATCAGTCCGTAGATGAAGCCGGCGTTGAAGTTGTCACCTGCTCCTACCGTACTTACAGTCTCTATCGGCTCCACGGGGTACTGCTTCTTCAGACCGCCATCGGCACGCAGCTCTACTGGCTGTGCTGCCTGCGTATAGATGAACTTCTTGGTGTAGAACATAATCTGCGAGCGGTACACCACATCAGGGTCGTCCTTCTTAAACAGTATCTGGAAGTCCTCCGACGAGCCACGCACAATGTCGGCCAGCTCAAAGTTCTCCAGCAGGTTAGGCGTCAGTTTCATCACCTCATGCTGGTGCGAGGCACGGAAGTTCACATCGTAGTACAGTATGGCGCCCCTCTCCTTGGCATAGTCCAGGAATCCCTTTACCTGCGGGCGTATGACCGGATTCAGCGCATAGTACGAACCATAAAGTACGATATCATCAGGGTTTACCTCGGGGAAAGTAAAGTCCAGACGGTCATTGGGGTGGTCCTTATAGAATATGTACTCTGCATCGTTCCGCTCATTCAGGAACGCCAGCGACAGTGGTGACTTCGAGTCAGGGTACACATTCACACAGTCCGTATCGCAGCCATTGTCCTTCAAGAACTTGATAATCATTCTCCCTACGCGGTCATTGCCCGTCTCGCCTATGAAACTGGTCTTCATACCAGCGCGGCTCAGCGATATGATGGCGTTAAACGTTGAACCGCCGGGCAAGGCATGTATGGGCTGTTCGTCCCTAAAGATGATGTCAAGCACCGTCTCCCCTATTCCAATGACTTTCCTCATAGCTTTTTGTCTTTTGGGTGCAAAGATACAAATAAAATAAGAATTAAGAATTAAGAATTAAGAATTATTTCGTACTTTTGCACCCGATTATGGCCAAATACAATACAACCACACTCCCCAATGGGCTTCGAGTCATCCATCTGCCCAGTTCTTCCCCTGTCGTCTATTGTGGCATAGGCCTGCGGGTAGGTTCCCGTCAGGAAGCTGCCGGCCAGGAAGGCCTGGCCCATTTCTGTGAGCATACCACCTTCAAGGGCACCCAGCGCCGCACCGCACTCCAAATCCTTAACTGTCTGGAGAGTGTCGGTGGCGACCTGAATGCCTTTACCAACAAGGAGGATACCGTCTTCTATGCTGCCATCCAGCGCGAGCATTTCCCAAGGGCCGTAGACCTCCTCACCGATATTGTCTTCCACAGCCAATACCCCCAGCACCAGATAGACCACGAGATAGACGTCATCTGCGACGAGATAGAGAGCTACAACGACTCCCCGGCTGAACTCATCTACGACGAGTTCGAGAACATGCTCTTCCAGGGTCATCCTCTGGGCCATAACATCTTAGGTTCCCCACAGCGTGTACAATCGTTCACCAGCATCGATGCCCTGAGGTTCACCCGTCGTTACTACCGTCCTGATAATGCCGTCTTTTTTGTCTATGGCGACATCAATTTCCCGCGCCTTGTTTCCTCTCCCAAGCTGGTCGGGCTTCAGAGCGATGGCCCCGTGTCGGCCGCCGGAACCTCGTATAGCGTTCCACAAACCCCTCCAAGGTCAAAAGGAGAGAACCCCCACCATCAGGCTCATGTCATGCTCGGTAGTCAGGCCTATTCCTGGGACGACGAACATCGCATGCCCCTCTATCTGCTTAACAATATCCTTGGTGGTCCAGGCATGAACGCCCGCCTTAACCTTAGCCTTCGCGAACGTCACGGCCTCGTCTATACCGTCGAGAGTTCCGCGGTCACCTACAGCGACACCGGCTGCTGGAGCGTCTACTTCGGCTGTGACCATCACGACGTAGACCACTGCCTCCGCCTTGTCCATCGCGAGCTGGACCGCGTCATGCAGCACCCCCTCACAGACCGTCAGCTGGCTGCCGCCAAGCGACAGCTGAAAGGTCAGCTGACCATCGCCTGCGACAACCGTGAGCAGTTTGCCCTCGACTTTGCACGCCATTACCTCCACGGCGGTCAGCTGCGCGACATAGACATCCTGCTGCAGCGCATCGATGCCGTCACCGCTCCCCAACTGCAGGACGTCGCCCAGCACGTCTTCAGTCCACAGCGCCTGAAGCTCCTCAGACTCTAATGATGACAAATCCCTTCTACATGAGTCTTTTTAATAGCATGCTATTAACATAAAAACAATGAGAAACTACCTTTTCGCTGCCCTCTTGGCAGCCTCGTACGTGGCCACTGCCCAGACCTTTGAGAACCACTACGCACGCCCCGTGCACGACCTTATGCAGGATGTAGCACAGCGCTTCGGCGTCAGGTTCAAGTTCGACGGGAATGTCGATACCATCGGCAAGCGGCTCCCCTATGCCGACTTCCGTGTACGGCCCTATTCCCTTGAGACCACCCTCGACAATATCTGCAAGTACTTCGACTGGAACTGGTGGAAACAGTCGGGCAACCTCTATAAAATCAAGCGTTACGAATATCCCCGCCGCCATGAGCAGGAGGGGCGTCTGATGCTTGACTACCTGTCGTCCCTCTATGCCGACAAGGCGCAGTGGGAGGCCCGTCGCGACAGCCTTCGCCGCGAGGTGCGCCAGCGACTTGAGCTCGATGCCTTTCTCGACTCCTGTGTCCTCGGCAAACCGCTGCTCTCCAAGGTTCGCAAACACGACGGCTACACCACCCAGAACATCTGCATCGAGCTGACCCCCGGCCAGCATCTCTTTGGCACCATCTACGCCTCTACCAAGAAAGGTCAGCATGCCCTCATCGTATGTCCCGACGGTCACTGGCCCATGCGCTACCGTAAGGACGAGCAACAGCGGCTGGGCACCCTGGCCCGTATGGGTGCGGTCTGCGTCGACTTCGACCTCTATGGCTGGGGCGAGAGCGAGCGCGAGGTAGGTGCTGAGGCCCATCACACCAGCCGGGCCCATGTCTATCAGGCTGCCTGCGGCTACATCCTCCTTGACTATATGCTCAAGAACCGTAAGGACATCGACCCGGCGCGCGTCGGAGTCATGGGCGGCTCAGGCGGAGGCACCCATACCGTACTGCTCTCCCTGCTCGACGACCGCGTCACCGCCTCGGCTCCCGTCGTCCATCTGGCTTCCCACTTCGATGGGGGCTGCCCCTGCGAAAGTGGCAAGCCCGTGCAGCTTGCGGCCGGTGGCACCTGCGAACCCGAGCTCGCCGCCGTCATGGCACCCAAGCCCATGCTCATCGTCTCTGACGGGGGCGACTGGACATCCTCTGTGCCTACCCTTGAGTATCCTTATCTGCAACGCATCTACGGCTTCTATGGCGCCACCGACAAGGTGCGCAACGTTCACCTGCCCAGCGAGCGCCACGACTTTGGCAAGAACAAGCGTCAGGCCGTTTACGACTTCTTCATAGACGTCTTCCACCTCGACCCTTCCATGCTTGACGAAAGCAAGGTACAGATAGAACCCGACGAAGCACTTAAATCTCTTTACAAATGAAAAAACTCCTCCTTCTCCTCATCACCCTCCTGCTCTTTACGCAGACCCTTCAGGCTCGCGAGTACAAACTGTGGTACAACCGCCCTGCCATGACCTGGACTCAGGCGCTCCCCGTGGGCAATGGCGTCATCGGCGCCATGGTATATGGCATCCCGGCTGTCGAGCATCTTCAGCTCAACGAAGAAACGCTCTGGGCCGGTCAGCCCAACAACGTCGTCAACCCCAGTGCCAAGGAGTACCTCCCTAAAGTGCGTGAGCTTATCTTTCAGGGCAAGTACCGCGAGGCTGAGCAGCTGGCCAACGACAAGGTAATGCCCGTCGGGGCCGGCAAGAACATGGGCATGCCCTTCCAGTCGTTCGGCGACCTCTACATAGCCATGCCCGGTCATGCAGCGTACAGCGACTACGAGCGCCTGCTCGACCTTGACAACGGGCGTACCCTGACGCGCTATACGGTCGACGGCGTGCGCTATGAGCGCGAGGTCATTGCCCCCCTCGGCGGCCACCACGTGCTCTGTGTCCACCTCACGGCCAGCCAGCCAGGCCGTATCACCTTCACCGCCAATATGTTGTCTCCTCACGACAACGTACTCATCGGCAGCGAGGGTCTTGAAGCCATCCTGCATGGCGTTTCCGGCAAGCACGAAGGACTGAAGGGCAAGGTGCGCTTCCAAGGGCGTATGGGCGTCGAGACCCAGGGCGGTCAGGTCACCTGTAGCAACGGCAATCTGAGCGTCGTCGGCGCTGACGAGGCCACCCTCTACTTCACCGTCGGCACCAGCGTCAAGGCTTATAACGACATCAGTGGCGACGAGGTGGCGCAGTCCAGGGAGCGTCTCCGCGGAGCAATGAAACTGGGCTATCAGGCCCTCAAGCGTCTGCACCACGACGTGTACCATCGTTACTACGACCGTCTTTCCATCGACCTCGGTCCCGACCAGTACCCCGGGGTACCCACCGACAAGCGCATCGAGCGTTTTTCTGCCGCCCCGGCTCCATCTGCCGGACAGCCGGCCGACAACTACCTCGTGGCCACCTATTTCCAGTTCGGCCGCTACCTGCTTATCTCCTCCTCACAGCCGGGCAATATCAATCCCGCCAACTTGCAGGGACTTTGGAACAACAGCCTCTTCCCTGCCTGGGACTCCAAGTACACTACCAACATCAACCTCGAAATGAACTACTGGCCCTCCGAGGTCTGCAACCTCACGGAACTCAACGAGCCTCTTTTCAAGCTCATCCGCGAAGTCAGTCAGCAGGGCCGCCAGACCGCACGCGACATGTATGGTGCCGAAGGCTGGGTACTTCATCATAATACCGACCAGTGGCGCATTACCGGCCCCGTCGACCATGCCGCCACCGGTCTTTGGCCCACGGGCTCGGCCTGGCTGTGCCGCCATCTCTGGGAGCACTACCTTTACACCGGCGACAAGGACTTCCTGGCCCGGCATTTCCCCGTCATGCTGGAGGCGGCACGCTTCTATACCCAGGTGCTCGTCGAGGACCCCCACCACCATTCCCCCCTTACCGGCAAGCCCTATCTGGTCATCTGTCCGGGCGAATCGCCCGAGCATGGCGGCTCCGGACGGCCTTCTACCCTCGATGCCGGAGTGACCATGGACAACCAGCTTGTCACCGAACTCTATACCAACGTGCTTTCAGCATCCAAGGTGCTGGGCAACAGCGACCCCCTGCTTACCACCATAGCCCGTCAGCTGCCGCTGCTGGCTCCTATGCAGATAGGACGCTGGGGCCAGTTGCAGGAGTGGCTCGACGACCTCGACGACCCGAAGGACGACCATCGCCATTTCTCCCACCTCTACGGGCTCTTCCCTGCCAGCCAGATATCGCCTTTCCGCACCCCTGACCTTTGGCAGGCTGCCCGCGTCTCCCTGGAGGCTCGTGGCGACGTCTCCACAGGGTGGAGCATGGGCTGGAAGGTATGCTGCTGGGCGCGCCTGCTCGATGGTGAGCATGCCTACAAACTCATCCGCGACCAGCTCACGCTGACCGCCGACACCTTCCTCATCTTTGGCACCGTCAAGCAGCGCGGTGGTACCTATCCCAATATGTTCGATGCCCACCCGCCCTTCCAGATTGACGGCAATTTCGGCTGCACGGCCGGCATAGCCGAGATGCTCCTGCAGAGCCACGACGGCTGCCTCTATCTGCTCCCCGCCCTGCCGTCGGCATGGCCTACGGGCAGCATCAGGGGCTTGGTGGCCCGCGGTGGCTACGAGGTCGACCTACAGTGGGCCGACGGCCGTCTCTCGAAGGCTGTCCTCCGCTCACGGCAAGGTGGTAAATGCAAAATCCGCTCCCTTCTCCCTCTCAAGGGCAAAGGCCTCAAGAAGTCGAAGGAAGCGGATGTCTATGAACTCGCTACCGTTAAGGGAGCCGAGTATGTGCTGACTCCTCGTTGAAGAGGAACTGCGGCTGGTAGCCACCGGCGTCTACCACAATCTTTTCAAATACAATAGCCGGGTCGTCAGGGCAGAGCACCAGTTGGTGTTCTGCCTTGCTGTTGTCTATGGGCAGTGTCACCACCGACTCTACCACCCGTCGGGCCACGGTGGGGTAGAACACGGTATAGATGTTCTCCTTCTCTTCGTTCAAGTTGTAGTTGAAGTTCACGCGCTGCGCCTCGCCGCCGTCCAGGGCCACCGTATAGGTCAGCCCGCCCTTGTTCAGGTAGTCCAGCGTCGACTTTACCACCACGTGCACCTTCACCTCGCTGCCCTGCTTGTTGCTGCCCTCCGGCGTCGTCCAGCGGTAGCAGAGCGAAGCACCGTCTACGGCCTCTGTATAGGGCATCAGCGTCATGCCGCTCAGCGTTCGTCCTACGTAGGGCAGCACCGTCCACTCGGCTTTCTTGGCCGGTGTGGCCTGCCAGTAGTGCTCGGCCTCCATGGCCACCACGCCCTGCTTCATCTCGAACACGTAGCGCCCGGCGCCCTCGGCCACTGTCTGTAGTGACGGCAGACGGTCGGCAGGGAAGTCGTCGTTCCACGTGGTATATCCTATATGCTTCTGCGTCATCATGCCGCGCCACTTGCCTCCGGCAAGGTCGGTGTTGTATGCAGCACATAGCAGTGAGTCGCGTCGGAAGGCCTTCCTTGCCTTCTCGGCCCACTGGTTGGCAGCAGGGTCGTTACGCTGGGCCAAGAGTCGGTTCATGGCCACGGCGTAGTACATCTGGTACAGGTTCGACATGGCCTGCACGGGAAACAGTATCAGCTCCTGGTATGCGTCCTTCTGGTCAGGGCGCAGCGTGACGTACTGTCTGAGGGCCTCGGCCTCCAGGCGCATGTACTCGTCGGCCACCTGGCGCCACTCGCCCGTCTCCACATTGTACGTCGAGGCGTCCATCATCTCTGCCGTCGTACGTCCCGCATACTTGCAGGCCAGGTTCAGTATGCGCGCGGCCTCTTCGGCCTGCTCCTGGCCAAACACCTGGCGGCAGAAGGGCTCGGTATGGGTCTTGACGACATCGCGGCTCACCGACGCAGGGTTCCAGGCCATGTCCATGAACAGTGTGATGGGGTACTCCATCGGCTTCAGGTCGCCCACGTTCAGTATCCACATACGGTCCAGACCGTAGTCGGCAGCCAGCGTCAGCTGTTCCCACATGTTCTGCGACGGCGTCACGTTCAGCCATTTCGAGTTGCGCGGTGCACCCACATAGTCCACGTGGTAGTACAGTCCCCAGCCTCCCGGGTGCTGGCGCTCCTTGGCCGTCGGCACGCGGCGCAGGTTGCCCCAGTTGTCGTCGCACAGCAGTATCAGCACGTCGTCAGGCACACGCATACCCTTGTCGTAATAGTCCAGCACCTCCTTGTACAGCGCCCACATCTGGGGGGTCTCCTTGGCCGGACGCCCCGTCACCTCCTTGATGATGCGGCGCTGGTTCTCCACGATGCGCTGCAACAGTCTGGTGTCGGCATCCTCGCTCATGGCTTCGTCGCCGTCGCCGCGCATGCCGATGGTCACAATGTCGTCGGTGCCCTTCATGCGCTCTATGCCCTCACGGAAGAAGCGGTCCAGCAGCTGCTGGTTCTTCTGGTAGTTCCATGGGCCCCACTCCTTGCGCTTACGGGCGTACTCCTGATGGTTGCGCGCCATGGGCTCGTGGTGCGAGGTACCCATGATAATGCCCATGTCGTCGGCCGTCTTCGAGTTCAGCGGGTCGTCGGCATAGAAGGCCCACTGCCACATGGCCGGCCACAGGTAGTTGCCCTTTAGGCGCAGTATGAGCTCGAAGACCTTCGCGTAGAAGCGGTGGTCGCCATAGTTTGTACCCCAGGTGTTCTTCACCCAGCCCGTCAGGCAGGGCGCCTCGTCGTTCAGGAACAGTCCGCGGTAGCGCACCCTGGGTTCGCCGTCCGTGTACTCGCCCGGCTTTACATACAGCGCCTCATGTCTGGCCACGGGCACGTCGGCCCACCAGTACCAGGGCGACACACCCATCTGCCGGCTCAGCTCGTAGATGCCGAAGACGGTGCCGCGTTTGTCGCTGCCTGCAATGACCAGCTGCTGCCCGACGGTCTTAATGACATATTTCTCCGTCCTGCCCTTCAGGTCGCGTAGCACGCCTTGCTTCACCCATTGGTCTATCTGCTTGTTACAGCCCACGGTGCCAATTAGTACGGTGGGCTGTCCGCTGCCGGCACCGTTCGGGTCGTCGCTGCCCAAAGCGGCCCTCCGGCCCGTCACACGTTCAAAGTCGTCTGCCAGGCTGGCCGCAGCCAGCTGCACACAGCGGTGCTCACGCTGGTCGTAGCCTATCTGCGCTCCCTGCAGCGACAGCGCCCCCGTGGTGGGTTGAAATACTACAAAGGGCTCAGCGGCCCATGCCAGACAGGCAATCCATGCCCCCAGCAATGTCCATATACTTCTCTTCATACCTAACGATTTTAAGTTTCTATGGTGCAAAGGTACTAAGAAATGCCCGAACGGTATTTCCCCTGTGTATCATAAACCTTTTTGAATGTAGCAATGCCGTGCGCTGCACTCCCTGAAAAGGCTTCAGGGCTCGTCGTGCAGGATGACAGCCGACTGCGGGCTGACGACGGTCTCGGTGCCCTGGATGGTGCCGAGTCCGGCTTCGTTGATGACTCCGTCGCAGCAAACCTCCTGGTAGACGCCCTTGGGTATGACGACGGTCTGTGGCTGTCGCGAGGCGTTGAGCACCACGATGATGTTACGCCAGTCGTCGCGTCCGGCATAGTTCTTGAGCCGGAAGGCTACGACGTGCCTTGGTGCTGGAAGGAACTCCAGGTGCTTGCGCACGAGGTCGGCAGACCCTAATCGGAATGCCGGGTGGTGCTGTCGGAGCCGGATAAGGTTCTTGTAGTACTCCATCACCTGCGGATAGCGCCTGAGGTTGTTCCAGTCCAGGTGGTTGACGCTGTCGGGCGACTCGAACGAGTTGTGCACGCCTTTCTTGTCGCGCAGCATCTCTTCGCCACTTAGCATGAAGGGTACGCCCTGCGAGGTGAAGACGGCGGTCTGTGCCAGCAGGTCCAGGCGTATCAGCTCCTCGGTGGTCAGTCCCGGTATGCTGGCCCTCAGGCGGTCGGTAAGACACATGTCGTCGTGGCACGAGACGTAGCTAATCATCTGTACGGGCTCGGTGGCCCAGGGCTGCTGGGCGTAGTTGACGCGTGTCATGTCTACCTGCGGGTGGCTGACGGCCCCCACGATGCCGAACTTCAGGCTCTCTTCGAGCATGGCGTTGTCGGCATCGTCGTCGGTAGCGGCGGCCAGGAAGCCTCCCTTGGTGTCGTCGCTGAAGGGTCCGCGCAGTGCGTCGCGCAGCTCGTCGCTGAAGGCCGCTATGCCAGGCATCCGGCTTACGTTGGCCTTCATGCCCAGCCGTTCGGCGGGCAGCGCGCAGTTGCCGGCGCTCCATCCCTCGCCGTAGATGAAGACCGTGGGATCGGCCTCGTTCACCATGGTACGGATGGCGTTCATGGTCTCTATGTCGTGACAGCCCATCAGGTCGAATCGGAATCCGTCGATATGGTATTCCTGCATCCAGTAGCGCACGCTTTCGAGCATGAACAGGCGCATCATGGGCTTCTCGGACGCCGTCTCATTGCCGCACCCCGATCCGTTGCTGTAGCTGCCGTCGGCCGTCTTGCGGTAGAAGTAGTCCGGGTAGGTGCGCTGGAAGTTTGAGTGTTCGATGTCGTAGGTGTGGTTATACACTACGTCCAGTATGACGCGTATGCCCGCCTTGTGCAGTGCCTGCACCATCTTCTTGAACTCCCTGATGCGTACCTCGGGCCGGTAGGGGTCGGTGCTGTATCCACCCTCGGGCACGTTGTAGTTCACCGGGTCGTAGCCCCAGTTGTACTTGTTGTCCTTCAGTCGTGTCTCGTCCACCGAGCCATAGTCGTACGAGGGCAGGATGTGCACTGCGTTGACGCCCAGCTCCTTCAGGTGGCCGATGGCCCACGGCTCCGTCAGGGCCAGGAATTTGCCCGGGTATCGGGCGTCCTGCCGGGCAATGGAGAAGTCGCGGTGGTGCATCTCATAGATGACGAGGTCGGCGGGCGACTTCGTGACGGGCCGCTTGTCGTCGGCCCACCCTTCGGGGTCGGTGTCCTTCAGGGTGACGATGGCTCCCCGGCGTCCGTTCACTCCCACGGCCTTTGCGAAGACGCCCGGCGTCTCTCCGTGTCCGGTATCGAAGGTATAGAATCGTCCGCGCAGGTCGCCCTTGACCGTGGCGCGCCAGCGTCCGTCGCGGTACTCCATCTTGACCGTCTGGAGGGCCTTGCCGCCCTGTCCGTCGCGGTAGAGGCGCAGCTTCACCGCCTTGGCGTCCTCGGGTGCGAAGAGGGCGAATCGGGTCTGCTCGGGCGAGTACTGTACTTCGTTAAAGAACTGTGCCATTGCCGTTGTCGTAGTCAGTAGCACCACAGTCAGTGCTGTCAGTAAGCGTTGCTTCATAGTTATTCTCTTTTAGTGCGGTAATATATCTCCATAACTGTCGGTAGAACGGGTTGTGCGCCAGTGTCTGGCGGTCGCCCAGGATGATGACCTTCATCCTTGCGCGCGTGATGGCCACATTCATGCGTCGCAGGTCGCGCAGGAACCCTATCTGTCCCTCGTCGTTCGAGCGCACCAGCGAGATGAGTATGACGTCGCGCTCCTGCCCCTGGAAACCGTCTACCGTATTGACGCTGATCATGCGCCGGAAGGGCTTCAGCCCGGCGCTCTTCTGTACCAGCCGGCGCAGGTACTGCACCTGTGCACGGTAGGGCGAGATGATGCCCACGTCGATGCGCTCGTCCAGCAGGCGCTGTTTTCCGATGCGCTCAAAGTACCGTTCCAGCACCAGCAGCGTCAGCATGGCCTCGCTCTTGTTGATGCGTCCGTAGCTCTCGCCCACAAACTCCTCTCTAAATGAAGAGTGAAGAGTGAAGAGTGAAGAATTTGCTTCCGCAGTCCCAATTCCTGCGGCAGCAAGCTTTCCCAGCTCGCTATGGGTGTCTATCCACTCCATGGGCGTGTCGAGGTCCAGTATGCCGCGGAACTTTACCTCCGGGGCGCTCTCCACCTGTCCGCCGTAGAAGTAGTCGGACGAGAAGCGCATGATGTCGTCGTGCATGCGGTACTGCGTCTTGAGCAGTGTGACGGCCTCGGGGTGCGTCTCCACCAGGCGTTCCATCAGCGTCTTGCCCAGTCCGGCCTTCAGTGCCGCAATGCTCTTCACCGTGGGCGGCAGCTGGCAGTGGTCGCCGGCCAGCACAACGCGGCCTACGCGCCGGAGGGGTATCCAGCAGGCCGCCTCGAGGGCCTGTGCCGCCTCGTCGATGAACAGCGTATTATACCGTTGCCCGTCCAGCAGTCGGTTGGCGGCACCGACCAGCGTGGAGGCTATGACGCGCGCCTCGCCGAAGAGCTCGGCGTTGATGCGTATCTCCAGCTCGGTGGCGCGGCTCTTCAGGCTCTCCATCTTCTGGTGCCACTTCTCGTCGCCGCCCCGGCGGTGGCTGCGCAGCTCGCGCATGGCCTTGCGCAGCGACCACAGCTGCGGGTAGTCGGGGTGCGCCTCGAAGCGCCGTTCGTAGGTGAACGACAGCATCTTGTCGTTCACGCGCGTCGGGTTGCCTATGCGCAGCACGTTGATGCCGCGGTCTACCAGCTTCTCCGAAATCCAGTCGACGGCCATGTTGCTCTGTGCACACACCAGCACCTGGCTCTCGCGCATCAGTGTCTCGCGTATGGCCTCGACCAGTGTCGTCGTCTTCCCCGTGCCCGGCGGTCCGTGCACGACGGCCACGTCCTTGGCCCGCAGCACCTGGTTGACGGCCTCCTCCTGCGTCGGGTTCAGGTAGTCGAAGTGCATGGGCTGGAACACCAGCGTCTCGGCCCTCATGCCGTGGCCGCGGCTGCCGTCCTTGGCGGGGTGCCACGGCGTGTAGAACAGGTCGCGCAGATAGCCCAGCCGCCCCTTGCCGCGTATGGCGCGGTCCAGTGCCTCCATCATCAGGCGGTAGCTGGTCTCGTCGAACGACAGCTGCACGCCCAGCCCCTGTGCGCCCTGCAGGTCGATGAGCGGTGTGCCGTCAGGCACCGTCACCACCATGCGGTCGCCGTCGACGTAGCTCACCACGCCGGTAAAGCGGAAGTAGCGCAGCGCCGTGCCCTGTCCGCCTTTGCCGCCTTTGGCGCCGGCCGTCGCTGTCGCGCCGCCGGCCGCCGTGGCCGTGTCGGCATCGCAGGTGAAGAACACCACGGGGCGTCCGAACTCGAAGTTGTGCTCAATATCCTCGTCCTGCGTGCGCGTCACCTCCAGGGCCAGCTGGTTCAGCGAGTTGTAGTAGCTGCGCTGGTAGCGCACGGGCCACCAGGCATCGCCGCGCTTCACCTTACGCCCCACGCCGATGCTCTCGGTCTGCTGGCGATAGGCCTCCTTCTCCGTCTGGTACTCCAGCTCCAGCAGCAGCCGTTGC
The DNA here is from genome assembly GCA_002353485.1 of Prevotella sp. UBA2742. Taxonomy (GTDB): domain Bacteria; phylum Bacteroidota; class Bacteroidia; order Bacteroidales; family Bacteroidaceae; genus Prevotella. The sequence goes on along the minus strand of DEJS01000021.1, from coordinate 18,021 downwards.
TGCTGCAGGGCCTGGATGGATGACTGCGTGGTGTTCATTTTTTTCTTTTCTCTTTATGTCCGCCCCCGGTCTTTAACAGGCTTTAACTGTTTTTACGTCCGTTCTCGTTACACTCTGGCTTCGTAAAAAGTAACGAGGATAGAACGAGGATAGAACGAGGATAGAACGAGGACAGGCACTGGCTGGACGCTGCTTTTTTATGTCCGGTACGTTGCTTTTTAATGCTTGGTGTAAAGTTTCCTACTGTGCGATGAGTGATACGGCCACTCCGCCGCCCGGAGCCTCGCGCAGCTTGAGTACGTCCTTCGACGTCACCGTGCGGCGGGTGATGGTGTAGGCCTTGGGGTTGGTCTCGTAGTGGGCGTCGGGGGCGTCGGCATAGATGGTGCAGAGGTACTTGCGTCCCTTGTCCAGGAAGTCGAGGCGCACGGTGCTCTGGTGTCCGTCTTCGTTACACTTGCCTCCGAGGAACCAGTTGTCGGTGCCTTTGGCCTTGCGGGCCACGGTGATGTAGCGTGCCGGCTCGGCCTCGAGGTAGATGCTCTGGTCCCAGTCGCAGGCCACGTCGCGTATGAACTGGAAGGCGTCGTCGTAGCGTTCGTAGTGTTCGGGCAGGTCGGCAGCCATCTGCAGGGGCGAGTACATGGTGAGGTAGAGGGCCAGTGAGCCGGCAATGGTGATGCGTGCCCAGGAGGTGTTGTCGCTCCAGGTGGAGAGCTTGGTCTCGAAGATGCCGGGCGTATAGTCCATGGGTCCGCCCTGCAGGCGGGTGAAGGGCAGTATGCAGGTGTGGTTGGGATTTGAGCCTCCGAAGGCTTCGTACTCGGTGCCCCGGGCCGACTCGTTGCCGACGAGGTTGGGGTAGGTACGGCATAGGCCGGTGGGACGTGTGGCCTCGTGTGCATTGACCATGATATGGTGGCGTGCGGCCTCGCGGATGACGTGGAGATAATGGTTGTTCATGGACTGCGAGTAGTGGTGGTCGCCGCGGGGTATGATGTCGCCTACGTAGCCCGTCTTCACGGCGTCGTAGCCGTAGCGGTTCATCAGCTGGAAGGCGTCTTCGAGGTGGCGCTCGTAGTTCTGGGTGCTCGACGACGTCTCGTGGTGCATCAGCAGTTTGACGCCTTTGCTGTGGGCGTAGTCGTTGAGCATCTTCAGGTCGAAGTCGGGGTAGGGTGTCTGGAAGTCGAAGACGTCGCGCTTCCACAGGTTGGCCCAGTCTTCCCAGCCTATGTTCCACCCCTCGACGAGGACTTGGTCCAGACCGTTCTTAGCCGCGAAGTCGATGTAGCGTTTTACCTTTTCGTTGTTGGCGGCGTGGCGGCCGTGGGGCTTGGCCTTACGGTAGTCGAAGGAGTCGAGCTTGACGCTGGGCTGGTCGTCGGTGTAGTGCCAGTTGGACTTGCCCACTATCATTTCCCACCATACGCCGCAGTACTTCGTGGGGTGTATCCACGAGGTGTCCTCGAGTTTGCAGGGCTCGTTGAGGTTCAGTATGAGGTTGGAGGCGAGCATGTCGCGGGCGTCGTCGCTGACGATGATGGTTCGCCAGGGTGTCTCGCAGGGGGTCTGCATGCATCCCTTCAGGCCTGTGGCGTCGGGGGTGAGGTGGCTGACGAAGGTGTAGGGCTTGGGCAGCGGGTAGGGCGAGGGCCCGGGGTTGGGGGTGTAGCGGTTGCTGCTGCCCTCGAGCTGGGTGGTGAGTGCGCGGGTTTCGTTGTCTACCAGCTCGAGGTGCATGGTGGCGTAGTCCAGGCAGGCGGCTTCGTGCAGGTTGATGTACAGGCCGTCCTGGGTTTTCATCTGCAGCGAGGTCTGTACGCCGGTGGGTGAGAAGACGGCCACGGAGCTGTTGCCCCAGTTGACGGCCTTCTGGAAGCGGCCGCGTATCTCGCTGAGGCGCGTCTCCTGGGTCTCCTGCTCCTGCGTGTCGTAGTCGCCGGGAAGCCACCAGGCGGTGTGGTCGCCCGTCATGGCAAATTCGGTGCGCTCCTCCTTGATGAGGAAGTAGTTCAGCTGTTTCTGCTGCGGGAACTCGTAGCGGAAGCCCACGCCGTCGTCGTAGACGCGGAAGCGCAGCAGCATGCGTCGCTGCCAGGCGGGCTGGTAGAGTTCGGCCAGATACTCGACGTAGTGGTTGCGAATGTCGCGTGTCTCGCCCCAGACGGGCTGCCAGGTCTCGTCGAAGGTGGTGGTATGCTCGTCGTGCAGCGTGAAGCCGTCCATGAGGTCCGTCTCCTTGAGTCCCTTGGAGGCGTGCTTGTCCTTGGCCAGCTCGAGGCCGAGGTGTGAGGGCAGGATGACGTCGCACCCTTTGTAGGTAACACTGTAGAGGGGTCGGCCCTGCTCTACGCGGAAGTTGAGTACGATGTTGCCGTTAGGCGACTTCACCTCGGTGGCCGCTGCCGTCATGGCAGACAGCAGGGCCAGGGTGAAGAGGGTTTTCTTTAGGGTCATATCAGTCTTGTTGAGTGTTAGTTATTTTCGGCCGCTGTGTGCTACGAGGGTGCGTACCTCTTCGTTGAAGTCGTCGGCCTGGAGTAGTTGTTCGATGGTGAGATGCATACGGTAGCGCCAGTAGTGTCGTGGGTTGGCCGGTATGTTGATGCGCTCGGCGTTGGGGTCGGGCAGGCGCAGGTGCTCGTCGATGCTGAGCCAGTCCTGCAGCGACAGCAGACAGAGCATGGAGGGCGAGGTGAGCTGTCGGCTCACGATGTCCTTTGCCAGCCATGCGGGCAGGGGGTGGGGTGCCTCGCCGCTGCGGCGCAGCGGGATGTTGTAGTAGGCCTGGGTCTGTTCGGCGTCTTCGTCCCACCACTGTCTGAGCGTGGGCATGTCGTGGGTAGAGAAGGTGCACACGGAGCGGTAGGGGTTGTGCGACAGTTTGCCGAAACGGGTGGTGGGGTCCTTGGGCATGGTCTGTATCTCGAGCGACAGGATGCGCAGCTCGTTCATGACCCATGGCACGCAGTCGGGCACCATGCCGAGGTCCTCGGCACAGCAGAGCATGCGGGTGGCCTGGGTCAGTCGGGGCAGCTTCTTCATGGCCTCCTGGTACCAGTACTGGTTGTTGCGGCGGTAGAAGTAGTCGTTGTACAGACGGTTGAAGTTGTACTTCTGGCCGTCGTCCAGGTCGGCGTATGCCTGCTGGTACTGCACGGCGATGCGCGGATGCCAGCGGTCCTGACGCTTGTGGTCGACGAGGAACAGTCCGTCGTTGAAGCGTACGCCGTAGCCCTCTATCTCCTCCTTGCTCATGCCCAGTGCGGGCGAGAACTGTCCCATGAGTCCCGACTTCTCGGGCACGGGAATCTCCCAGATGCGGAAGAAGCCCAGCACGTGGTCTATGCGGTAGGCGTCGAAGTATTCTGCCATCTTGCGGAAGCGCCGTACCCACCACGAGCAGCCGTCGGCGAGCATGGCGTCCCAGTTGTAGGTGGGGAATCCCCAGTTCTGTCCGTCGGCCGAGAAGGGGTCGGGGGGTGCGCCGGCCTGTCCGTTCAGGTTGAAGTACTTGGGCTCTACCCATGCCTCCACGCCGTCGCGGCTGATGCCGATGGGTATGTCGCCCTTGAGCACGACACGGTGCTGGCGTGCGTAGTCGTGTGCGGCGCGCATCTGCTGGTCGAGGTTGTACTGCACGTAGCACCAGAAGTTGAGCACCTTCTTGTCGGGCGTGGCCAGCTTGTCGGGCCACTGGCTGAAGGTGGCCGTGCCGTAAAGGTCGCGGTAGTAGCAGAAGAGGGCGTAGGGCTCCAGCCACTGCTTGTTGTCGTCGTAGAACTGCTTGTAGGAGGCGCGTCGGCTGACGGCGCTCCACTCCTGGGCGAAGAGCTCGCGGAGGTAGTCCATCTTGGCCTGGAACATGCGCTCGTAGTCAATCTGCGGCAGGGCGTTGAGCTCCTGGCGCAGGGCCTCGTAGTGCTTGGCGCGGTCCTTGTCCTTCAGCGCGGGCAGCTGGCGGAAGTCTGTGTACTGGGGGTGAAGGGCATAGATGCTGATGGAGTTGTAGGGGTAGGAGTCCTGCCAGGTGTGTGTGATGTTGGTGTCGTTGATGGGCAGCACCTGCAGGAAGCGCAGGCTTGTCTTGGCGGCCCAGTCCACCATGAGCTTCAGGTCGCCGAAGTCGCCGACACCGAAGGACCCCTCGGAGCGCAGCGAGAAGATGGGTATGACGACGCCTGCTCCCTTCCAGGGATAGATGGGGAAGGTGGCCTGTGGCAGCTCGTAGACCACGACGTCGCCGTCCTGGAGCTCGGGCAGGTCGATGCTGCGGTTGTTGGCCTGTTCCCACAGGGGGGTGTAGTCGGGCTCGGTGTCGAGGATGATGAACTTGAACTCGAAGCGCCCGGCGGGCAGCTTGGAGGCGTCGAGACTGATAACCCACTCGTTGGGCTCGTGCTCGGTCATGTTCAGTGCCTGCTTGATGTCCCAGGCTCCGAGCTGCTGGGGCTCGCCGACGATGGACAGGCGCTCGCCCTGGCGAAGCTGGGGGGCACGCACCTTCAGGCGCACCGTGCGCTGGTATTCGGCGGGCGTGCTCAGGGCGCGCTGCCGGGCCAGCACGCAGTCGGTAAAGGCCGAGCTGTACATATAGGCGTCCTCGGGTATGTCGAGCCAGTGGTCGTAGACGGTGTAGCGACTGGCCTTCTGGGCGGCAAACTCGAGGCGGTGGGGAATGACGAGCCACTCGTGGCGCAGCTCCTCGTCGCCGCGGCAGAGGCTGTAGTAGTAGTCGATGTAGGTGCCGGGCTTGGCACTCATGCTGAGGTCGCAGCACCAGTGCGCGCCGTCATGCGTGGTGAGCTTGTGCTGGGTGGGGGCGCCGGCGTTGTCCTTCGGCAGGAGGTTCAGAACGATTTCCTCGCCGAAGGTGGTCTGGTAGTCAATGTGAAATGAGATGTTCATAATACGATAGGTTTTTAATATAGTATTGAATGGTGCAAACGATTGCATTTAGCGTTTTCCGTGCTCGTTGATGAAGGCTACGCAGCAGGCTCCGATGACGAAGGAGGCGCCGGCCACTATCATCATGGTGGACTGGTGGCCGCCGACGAGCGAGAGGATGCTTCCGCCACAGACGGCAGCCACAATCTGGGGGATGCAGATGGTACCGTTGAAGAGTCCCAGGTAGGCCCCCATGTGTCCGTAGCCCTGTAGGGCGTTGGTGACGAAGGTGAAGGGCATGGCGAGCATGGCGGCCCAGCCGCAGCCTATGAGCAGGAAGGGCACTATCTGGAGGTACATGTCGGGCAGGAAGGGTATGAGCACGAAGCCCAGTCCGCCCAGCAGGAGGCTGACGGCGTAGGCCATCTTGGTGTTGCGGAAGCGTGGTAGCAGGGCAGCCCATACCACGGAGCCCATGGCCTGGATGGCATAGAGCACGCCGGTCCAGTTGGCGGCTTCCTGGTAGCTCGTCGTGGTGGGGTCGATGGTGCCCCAGACGGTCTCCGAGACGGCATCGACGACGTAGGTCCACATGTACAGCATGCCACCCCAGCAGAAGAACTGCACGAGGCCTACCTTCCAGAAGGTGGAGGGGGCGTTTCGGAGCAGCGTGAACCAGTTGGCGCTGCCCTCGGTCTGGGGCGACACGGGGTTGTACTCGGCATACTCCTGGGGGGGCCACTCCTTGACCTTGGCCGTGGTGTAGAGGACACAGGCAATGAGGATGGCCGCGCCGATGTAGAACGACCAGATGACGCTGTCGGGGACGACGCCCTCGGCAGCCACGTTCTTGACGCCGATGGCGGTGAGCACGAAGGGGAAGAGGAAGCCTACCACGCTGCCGGCGTTGCAGAGGAACGACTGGATGGAGTAGGCCTTGGCCTTCTGCTCTTCGTTGACCATGTCGCCTACCATCATCTTGAAGGGCTGCATGGCCATGTTGATGGACGTGTCGAGGAGCATCAGGGCAATGAGACCGAAGATGAGTGCTGCCGAGACGGCCATGTGCATTGAACCGGCGTTGGGCAGCAGACACATGACGGCGACGGCGACCAGTGCCCCTACGAAGAGGTAGGGTATGCGGCGCCCCCAGCGCGTCCACGTCTTGTCGGAGAGCGTGCCTACGACGGGCTGCACGAGGATGCCCATCAGGGGAGGCAGTATCCAGAAGAAACTCAGGTCGTGGGGGTCGGCGCCCAGGGTACGGAAGATACGCGAGATGTTGGCCGACTGGAGGGCGTAGGCTATCTGTACGCCAAAGAATCCGAAGCTTAGATTCCACAGACTCCAAAAGGGTAGGTTCGGTTTTTGTTTCATACTTAATAGTGCATAGTTAGGAATGCGTAATGCATAGTTATTGTTGTTGACTTGTTCTTTATCTTGTGGTACCGCGTATGACGAGGCGTGTGCGGACGATGCGGCGCTCGACCTTGTCGGCAGGGATGACGCCTTCGACCTGGCTGATGAGGATGTCGGCGGCCTCTTCGCCCACCTTCATGCCGCGCTGCTCGACGGTGGTGAGCATGGGGTCGCAGGCTATGGCGCGCTGGCCGTTGGTGAAGCCGCAGATACTGATGTCGCGGGGCACCTTGAAGCCCATGCGCTTGGCGGTATAGAGAATGCCGATGGCGGTGTCGTCGTTGACGGCGAAGAAACCGTCGGGCACGTTGTCGCCGCTGAGGAGGCTGGGGGTGAGGGCCTCGGCGTCGGCGCGGTTGTCGCAGATGCGGATAAGACCCTCGTCGTAGGGCAGGCCGTGCTTCAGGAGGGCGTCCTTGTAGCCGTTGAAGCGGTTCTTCGAAATCTCCAAGGTCAGGGTGGAGCCGTAGAAGGCGATGCGGTGGCAGCCGGTCTCGATGAGGTGGGTAACGGCATTGAAGGCACCCATGTAGTCGTCGACCACGACGCGCGAGGCGTTCACGCCCGTACATATCCTGTCGTAGAAGACGAGGGGGACGCCCTCGTCAATGAGGCGCTGGAAGTGGTCGTACTTCTGCGTGTCCTTGGCCTGGGAGACGATGATGCCGCATACCTTGTTCTCGTAGAACGACTGGCAGATGCGTACCTCGCGTTCGTAGCGCTCGTTGCTCTGGGCTACCATGATGCGGTAGCCGCGTGCCGAGGCCTCTTCCTCGATGCCGGCCAGGACGGAGGAGAAGTAGAAATGTGTGAACTCGGGGATGATGACGCCGATGACCTTCATGGGCTGGACGCGCGAGAAGCGTAGCGACTCGGCAATGACGTTGGGCGTGAAGTTGTGTTCGCGGGCATACTGCTGGATGGCCTGCCGGCGCTGGGCCGAAATGCGGGGCGAGTCCTTCAGGGCACGCGACACGGTAGCCACGGAGATGCCTAACTCGCGGGCTATGTCTTTCATCGTCAATGGTGTCTTGTCCTTCATCCTTGTTTTAAGTTAATAATGTATTGGGGTTTACCACGTTGCAAAGTTACCGAAAAGATTCTTTTGTTGTATGGTGACCTTATTTATTTTATGGTTTAGTATTGCGCAAACGTTTGCGCTGAGTGAATAACGAAATTATGTAAGAAAAAGTATTAACGAATGAAAAGAATGTCTATCTTTGCACCGAAATTGATTTAAATCAACGCTAACCGCATACTGAGAATTGATAACATATACTAACTTTAAAAATTGAATTGATGAAGCAGGTAAACATTAAGATTCCGTTTAGGATGCTGGTCCTTCTGTTGGGCCTTTTCCTATCGGTAGGCGCCTTTGCCCAGATGGATGTCAAAGGCCATGTTAAGGATGCTCAGGGTGAACCCATCATCGGTGCTACGGTACGTGTGGTAGGCACACAGACTGCTACTGTATCGGACTTCGACGGTAACTTCATCCTAAAGGCAAGTCAAGGAGCCGACATCAGCGTGAGCTATGTGGGCTATCAGACGCAGACCGTGAAAGCTGCTCCTACGTTGGAGATTACGCTTCAAGAGGACGCCACGATGCTGAACGACGTGGTGGTCATCGGTTACGGTGCTGTGAAGAAAAGTGACCTGACGGGTGCAGTGACGGCACTGAAGCCCGACTCTAAGAACAAAGGTCTGGTGGTGAACCCCCAGGACATGCTGGCCGGTAAGGTGGCTGGTGTGAACATTACGAGCAACGACGGTACGCCGGGCGGCGGTGCCATGATACGTGTTCGTGGCGGTTCGTCACTGAATGCTTCTAACGACCCGCTGATAGTGATTGACGGTGTGCCTATGGACAACCAGGGCGTGAAGGGACTGTCGAACCCGCTGTCGATGATCAACCCTCAGGACATCGAGTCGTTCAACGTGCTGAAGGATGCCTCGGCTACGGCCATCTATGGTAGCCGCGGTTCGAACGGCGTCATCATCATTACCACGAAAAAGGGCCGCTCGGGCCAGAAGCCTACCGTGTCGTATGCCGGTAGCATAACGGTGAGCACGAAGACGAAGACGCTGGACGTGATGGACGGCAACCAGTACCGTCAGTTCATCAAGGACATCTGGGGCACGGAGAGCGAGGCCTACAGTGCGCTGGGTACGGCCAACACGGACTGGCAGGACCTGATATACCGCACGGCCATCAGCCACGACCACAACCTGACGGTGTCGGGCGCTCTGAAGAACCTGCCCTACCGTGTGTCGGTAGGCTATACGGGTCAGGAGGGTATTCTGCGCACGTCTGACTTCCAGCGTGTGACGGCAGCCCTGAACCTGAGTCCGTCGCTGCTGAACGACCACCTGAACCTGAACCTGAATGCCAAGGGTATGTATGCCCGTACGCAGTATGCCGACGGCGGTGCCGTGGGTGCTGCCACCAGCATGGACCCCACGCAGAGTCCGTATGCCTTCACCTCGGCCTACCATCAGAACATGATGGGCAGCACCATCGGTAAGGTGACCAGCGATTTCGGTCACTACTTCGAATGGCCTACCAGCGGTACGTCGCTGAACGACCCTGCATGGCCCTACACGTATGAGCGTAACGCTACGAAGAACCCGCTGGCCATGCTGACACAGGTGGGCGAGGTGGCCCACAGCCGTGCCTTCATCGGCAGTGCCGACATTGACTATAAGATACACGGTTTCGAGGACCTGCGTCTGCACACCACGCTTGGTGCCGACATCTCGAAGGGCCGCCAGAACCGCGACGCCACGTCGGCTGCCCCGCAGTACATCTACTACGGCAGCTATGGCTCTGACGAGATACTGAAGCGCAACCTGTCGCTGTCGGCATACGCCCAGTACTATAAGGACTTTGCCAAGATACACCACTTCGACATCATGGGTGGTTACGAGTGGCAGCACTTCTGGCGCAGTCAGAAGAACGACTACGTAGGCTTCTACCAGGCCACCAGTCTGGACTATCCTCCCAAGGACGGACAGCTGCAGGAGGCTCCGCATACTCCTTATACGTATAAGACAGAGAACTATCTGGTGTCGTTCTTCGGCCGTATGAACTATACGCTCATGGACCGTTACATGCTGACTGCCACGGTACGTCGCGACGGTTCGAGCCGCTTCAAGGACCACTGGTCTACCTTCCCCTCAGTAGCACTGGCTTGGCGCGTCAGCGAGGAGCCTTTCCTGAGAAGCGTAAAGGCCGTGAGCGACCTGAAGGTGCGTCTGGGCTGGGGTAAAACCGGTCAGCAGGACGTGAACAACGACTACGCTTGGATTCCTACTTATTCTATCAGCACAGGTACTAACGGCTTCTATCCCGTTACCGGCAAAGGCGAGCTCTATCGCCCCAACAACTATACGCCCGACCTGAAGTGGGAGACCACGACGACGTATAACGTAGGTCTGGACCTGGGCTTCTTCAACCAGCGCTTCACGGCCAGCATCGATGTGTACAAGCGTAAGACTACCGACCTGCTGAACTATGCTCCCACGGTGGCTATGTCGGCCTATCGTAACAACGCCTGGCAGAACATCGGCTCGCTGGAGAACAAGGGTGTGGAGGTAACGCTGGGTCTGAAGCCTATCCAGTCGAAGGACTTCTACTGGAACCTGGACTATAACTTCACCTATAACAAGAACAAGATTACGGACCTGAGCGGTGTGTCGACCGACGGCGCTCCAGTGCCTAACACGGGCATTACCATCGGTACCGACAAGTACTTGCAGTACAACCAGGTGGGCTACGCCATGAACTCGTTCTACGTGTACCAGCAGGTGTACGACGCTAATGGCAATGCCATCGAGAATGCCGTCGTGGACCGTAATAGTGACGGTCAGATTACTAACGACGACCGCTATCTGTACAAGAAGCCTGCTCCCGACGTGACAATGGGTCTGAGCTCGCGCATGGAGTGGAAGAACTGGGACCTGGGCTTCTCGCTGCGCGCCAGCTTCAACAACTACGTGTTCGACAATATCAATGCCGGCATGACCAATAACAACCCCAATGAGGTGTATAACTCATTCCATGTGCTGAACAACCGTCCGCTGAGTGCGCTGACCGCAGGTCGCTACACCTATGCCGTGACGGCACAGCTGTCAGACCGCTATGTGCATAATGCTTCGTTCCTGAAGTGTGACAACATTACACTCGGCTATTCGTTCCAGACGCCTGACGACTTCCTCAGAGGCCGTGTGTATCTCACCTGCTCTAACGTATTCACTATTTCGAAGTACGATGGTATCGACCCCGAGATTGGCAATGGTTACGACAACCAGATGTACCCACGTCCCCGTTCGTTCATCCTTGGCGTGAACCTCAACTTCTAATAAGCACATCTTACAACTATAAAGGAATTAAGTCATGAAAAGAATAATGAAACATATGCTCCCTGCCGCAGCGCTTACGCTGCTCGTGGGAATGACTTCCTGCACCAAGGACCTGGACGTGACGCCTATTGACCCCAACCTGGATACTACGGTCAACTACGACGGTCTGTTCAACAAGTGCTACGGCAACTTCGGCCTGCAGGGCAACGGCGGCGCCAATGGCGACTGCGACATCGACGACCTGGACGGTGGTACGACCGGACTGATTCGCCAGATGTGGAACTCGAACGAGCTGACCACCGACGAGGCGCTGTGCAGCTGGGGTGACGATGGTATCCAGCAGTTCGACTACAACACCTATGACTCGTCGCACCCGATGATGAACGGATACTTTGCACGTCTGACTACGGGTATCTCGTACTGCAACCACTATCTGGAGATGGCTGGCGACAGCGATGCCCAGAAGGCTGCCGAGATACGCTTCGTACGTGCCCTGGAGTACTACCTGCTGATGGATGCCTTCGGTGGTGTGCCTTTTTCTACTACGCTGGGCACCCCGACATACATGACACGTAAGGAGATTTACGACTGGCTGGTACAGGAGGTGACCGAGATAGAGCCTGCGCTGGCCGATGCCAAGGCCAAGACGTCGGGCGACGCCATGTACGGCCGTGCCGACAAGGCTGCTGCCTGGATGCTGCTGATGCGTCTGTACCTGAATGCTGAGGTGTACACCGGCACCGCCCAGTGGGCCAAGGCTGCCGAGTATGCGAAGAAGGTCATCGACTCTTCGTATAAGCTGAACACGACGGGAGCCAACGGATGGAGCGCCTACCAGATGCTGTTCATGGGCGACAACGGCGAGAGCTCGGCAGCCCAGGAGTGTATCTGGCCTGTGCTCTGCGACGGCAAGCAGACGACCTCTTGGGGTGTCACCCTGTTCCTGATGGCTTCGACATGGGATGCCGACATGGACGCTACGGCCAACGATCCGGGCGGTCTGAACGGCACCAGCGAGAAGTGGGCCGGCAACCGTGCACGCATCAACCTGGTACGTAAGTTCTTCCCCAACGACGATGCGCCCCAGGTGCAGTCGTACGACATGAAGGACTATGCCGGCGACGACCGTGCCCTGTTCTTCGGCACCGGTCACACGCTGGACAACCCGCTGGGATACTTCGGCGACTTCAAGGACGGCTACGGTGTGGCTAAGTTCATCAACTACAAGTCGACGGGCAGCGTTGTCAAGGGCAGCGACTCACAGTTCCCCGATGCCGACTTCTTCTTCTTCCGTGTGGCAGAGGCCTACCTGAGCTATGCTGAGGCCATCACGCGCCAGTCGGGTGCCAACGTGACGGGTGCCGAGGCTACGCAGTACATCAATGCCCTGCGCCAGCGTGCCAACAACAGCGACCTGCGTACAGCCTACTCTTTGAACGAGCTGCTGGACGAGTGGTGTCGTGAGTTCTACTTCGAGGGCCGTCGCCGTGTGGACCTGATTCGCTTCGGCAAGTTTGGTGGCGACAGCGACTATGTATGGGTATGGAAAGGCGGTGCCAAGAACGGCCGCAACTTCTCTGCCGACAAGAATGTGTTTGCCATTCCTGCCAAGCAGCTGAAGGGTGCCATCCAACAGAACCCCGGCTACTAAAGGTAATAAGCTTAAAGAGTAAACAAGTAAAAAGCAACTGATTATGAAAAAGATATTTAATTCATTGCTTCTGCTCCTGTGTGCCGCCTGTGTGCTGACGGCCTGCAAGGACGACAGAGACTCGAATCCCACCATCAAGCAGCCGACCAGCTTCGTGCTGAACACCCCTGCGCTGGCCGACCAGTTCATAAAGCTGTCTGCCGACAACAAGGTGAACCTCAGCTGGTCGCAGCCTGACTATGGATACAACGCCCTGGCCACCTATCAGGTGCAGGTAGGCCTGACGGCCGACGACGGCAGCGTGAAGTGGCTGGAGGAGGATGGTGCACCCAAGTACCTGGAGACCACGTTTACCGAGTGTAACGTCAACGTCAGCGGTGCCGAGATTGCCGAGGCTATCTGCGAGCTCGACGGCTTCGAGGACAAGGACGAGTATGTAGACATGGGCTACCGCAAGATAGCCTTCCGCGTACATGCCAGCATCCTGTCGTCGCTGGGTGCCGACGTGCCGGGGACGGTCATCGAGTCGAACACGGTCTACTTCAACAACCTGGCAGCCTACTGCAACATCAAGAGCTTGGGCTATCTGTATATTGTAGGCAGCTGCAACGGCTGGCCCGAGCCCAGTGCCAAGAATGCCGAAGCACTCTACGACTGGCGCATCTACGAGACCGAGATAGGCTCGAAGGTCTACAAGGGTGAGGTAGAGATGCCTGAGGGCGACCTGACGTTCCGCTTCTACTCTGAGCTCACGGGCTGGGGTGACTGGAAAGAAGGCGATTCTGATGATAAACTCTTAGGCTCTATCGGCTGGCAGAAAAAGGACGAGTCGGCAGTCTACGAGTTCACCGACGGTGTCTTCGAGGGTGCCTGCATGCGCGGTAAGGGTGCCTGGCAGTTCAATGGCTTTGCCGGAGGCACGATGGCGATTACCGTCGACCGTATCCAGAATAAGGTTAAATTTGAAATGGTCAACTAATAAAGTAAGAACAACATGAAAAAGCTGAATATATTCATGAGTGCTCTGCTGGGCTTGGGTCTCGCCTCTTGTAGCGAGAACTTCGACCCTGAGGTGGGTCCGCAGAGCAATGCGCAGGAAAGCGTGCTGCAGGTGGGCGACGTCACCGTCAACACCCTGCTGCCTGATGCCATCTCGCTGGCCGACTATATCGACGAGGAGAACGGCACCGAGAAACCTATCTCTATTGGTTTAGCCACCGTCAAGGAGGGTGCCATGCCCGAGAATACGGTGCTACATGCTGAGGTGATGTACTCGCGCGACCCCTCGTTCACCGACTTTGCACTCACGGTAGCCGAGGTGAACGACGCCGGCGAGATTACGCTGTCGCCCTCAAGTCTTCAGGAGACCTATTTCAACGTTATCACCAAGAACCCCAACACCACCACGCTCTACATGCGCACCGTGCTGGGCACTGTGACTGGTGGCGACGCCGCGGCCATTATTGGCAAGCCGGGCGAGAACTTCTATGCCGAGAAGGCTGTGCAGTTCACGCCGCTGAACAAGCTTACCATTGCCCCTGCCTACTATATCGTGGGCGGTCCTAACAGCGACTGGGCCGGTTCGGCTGTAAACCGCAGCATCAAGTTCCAGCACAGCGGCGAGGACGTCTATGTAGACCCTGTGTTCACCGTCACCTTCAATGCTGCTGACGGCGACACCTGGTTTGCCATTGCCGACGACCAGGCCTGTGACGCCATCTCTTCAGGCGACTGGAGCCAGCTCTACGGTATCGTAGGCGGCGACAGCGAGGCCAAGGAGGGCAAGATAGCCCGTCGTTCGGAGCTGGGTGCCGACAATTCGTTCAAGGTGCCTGCCGGGGCCAAGAAGATTCGCGTCACCCTGAATATGATGGAGCAGACCTACAAGGTGGAGGCCGTTTCTATTGCCGATGCCTATTATCTGGTGGGCGGTAACGGCAGCTGGAGCAGTGACAAGAGCCAGAAGTTCTCGCACAGCGACAAGGACGCCTTCGAGGATCCCGTCTTCACCTACGTCATCAAGGGCGGCAGCGACACATGGTTCGCCTTTGGTGATGCCGATGCGCTGGATGCCATCGACGCCGGCGACTGGACACAGCTCTATGGTACCACAGGTGCCAGCGAGGACCTGAGCGGCTCGTTCGACCGTCGTTACAACCTGGGAGGCGACCACTCGTTCCATGTGGACGGCTCGGCCAAGTTCTATCGCTTCACTGTCAACATGCTGGAGAATACCTACCAGATTACTCCGCTGAACTTCGATCCCTACATCTACTTCATCGGAGCCACCGACGGCTGGGCTAATGCCGAACAGAAGCTGGCGCTGACCGACGAGAGCGGTATCTACACCGGCTACCTCTACTGCGCCGACCCGAACGGATGGGGCAACGAGTTCAAGTTCCAGAAGACTCCTGGCGACTGGGGTACCGAGATTAATACGGGTCACATGACCGGTGGCATCTCGGGCGACTTTGGCGACGGTGGCGGCAACTTCAAGGCCACGGCCGGAGAGGGTGTCTACTACGTCACGCTTAACATGGCCTCTATGTCTATCAATGCCATTAAGGTAGAGAAGATGGGTATCATCGGCGACTTCAACGGCTGGGGTGCCGACTTCGAGATGACATGGAACGCCACCGACTACTGCTTCGAGGCTACCGGTGCCGGCGTTACGGCTAACGGCTGGAAGTTCCGTCTCAACGGAGGCTGGGACATCAACCTGGGTGGTACCGTAGACAACCTCGTGGCCAATGGCGACAACCTCAGTGTGGTAGGCAACACCATCAAGCTGTATCCCACCCGTAAGGGCAAGGACAACATCTACTGCACCGTAGAGTAAATACTTCTAACCAACCTTTTATCTACTATTGAAAACCGTCAGGCGGACATCCTCGCAGGATGCCCGCCTGATTCATTTCCTGACTTTGTCAAAGAAAGCTGCTAAGCTTACTTTATTATCAGTTTCTTGCCGTTACGGATGTAGACTCCCTCGAGGAGCAGGAGAGTATTTTGCTTAAAAAAGAATAAATAGGAGGGGAATACACGTATTTTGCTAAAAAAATAGTATCTTTGCATTTAGTAATAACTAAAAGTTCAAAGCTACTATTATGGAGACCAATGCAAAAAAGATGAATGTTTATGAGGAAGCGAGTCGCTGTCTGCTGTGCCTTGATGCACCTTGTACGAAAGCCTGTAGGACGGGCAATCCCGCACGCACCATTCGTGCTATACGGTTTGATAATTGTAAGCCAGCCTTGCGATGGGTGAGGGCGTGCTCTGATGAGGATTTGGAACGGGCAGAACAGGCCTGTATCCATTATAATAGTCCTATCCGTATCCGACAGATTATTCACAGCATAGCGACAGATGACGTTGACGAAAGCAAGTATCCCGACTTGGGCATCACTTTCTGTGGTATCAGGTGCGAGAATCCGTTCTTCCTGGCGTCGTCGGCCGTATGCACAAACTATGAGATGGTGGCGCATGCGTTCCAGATGGGCTGGGCGGGTGTGTTTTATAAGACCATATGCTTGGATGATATCCATGAAGTGTCGCCGCGTTTTGACGCGATGTACACTACAGCCACTCATGGCGACTTCTATGGATTCCGCAATATGGAACAGTTGAGTGAAAACGCAGTGGATGTCGATTTTGACATTCTGCACCGTCTGAAGACCAACTATCCCGCCAAGGTCGTTGTGGCTTCTATCATGGGAAAGACGGAAGACGAGTGGATGGCTCTGGCTAAGATGGCCGAGGATGCCGGTTGTGATGCCATAGAACTGAACTTCTCTTGTCCGCAGATGAAGAATAAAGGTATGGGCAGTGACGTGGGCCAGAATCCTGAACTGGTGAAAGCATATACTGCTTGCGTGAAGCGGGCCGTGAAGATACCCGTAATTGCTAAGATGACGCCCAACATTACCCATATTACCGAACCCGCTGAGGCTTGCCTGCAAGCAGGAGCTGACGCTTTGTCGGCTATCAATACGATTAAGTCGGTAACGATGAGCACGAAAGCAGAAGTCTCTGGTCAGCGCACCATATCAGGATATTCTGGTCGTGCCGTACGCCCCATAGCCCTGCGTCATGTACTGGAAATGGCACAGATGCCACAGAAACCACAGCTGAGTGGTATCGGTGGCATAGAGACGTGGCGCGATGCCTTGGAGTTCATCCAACTGGGCTGCAGCAATGTGCAGGTTTGCACCGCTGTCATGCAATATGGCTATCGCATCATTGACGACCTGACACTGGGTCTTCAGTGTTACATGGCGAAATGTGGCGTCACCGACCTGCAGCAGTTGGTGGGCGAGCAACTGCCTTCGTTCCTGACCCCCAGTAATCTGGATCGCGGCACCATTGTCTATCCGAAGTTCGATCAGGAGATATGCATCGGGTGTGGACGTTGTCAGATATCATGCAGTGACGGAGGACATCAGGCTATCGTCTTCAACAGCGAGACGCGTCGTCCTCGTTTGGTGGGCACCAAGTGTGTGGGATGTCATCTCTGCCGGCTGGTTTGCCCTACAGGTGCCATCGGATTAACTAAACGGATAGAAAAGAAGTAGTCGCTATCCACGGCGTGCATTTACAACATGATTCTTTCCAGATCATCTGGCACCCAGACTTGTCCTGCAAACTCCTGCTGTGCCTCGGCAGTGTATCGCTTTTTACGAGTTTCGAGCGTTCTGTCCTCAGTGTGATAGAGGATAAGGTTCCGGCATGTAAATTCCTCTATCTGTTTCTTTCCTCTATCTTTTTTATCACTTTGGCAGGTACACCACCGACAATCGTATTTGGTTCTACGTCTTTAGTGACCACAGCACCAGCAGCAACAACTGCTCCGTCACCGATAGTCACGCCAGCAAGTACCGTGGCATTGGCTCCTATCCATACATTCTTGCCGATGTGGATGGGGGCATACGACATGCTTTGGCGCTTGGCTGGGTCAAGTTCATGGTTGATGGTGGCCAGCACGACGTTATGGCCGATGAGTGCGCCCTCGTCGATGGTGATGCCTCCCTGGTCCTGGAACTTGCACCCCATGTTGATGAACACCCGTTCACCAACAATGGTATTCTTTCCGCAGTCGGTATGGAACGGCGGGAACATGCCTACCGTCTTGGGTACTACTCTGCCCCAAAGCTGCTCCAACAACGTGTGCAGTTCCTCTGGAGTGTGATACTTGCCGTTAATCTCTGCCGTTATCTTCAGTGCCTCCTGTGACAACTGGTGAAACATCATGTGGACTTCGCTACCGCCTATGACGGGCTTACCCGATGCCATGTAATCTCTAAACTCTTGTATCGTCATCATGTGTTATTGCTTCGTTTGGTGAGGATTGCTCAAACCTTCTAATGCGGTGCAAAGATACAAAGAAGCAAGCGAATAGCAAAAGAATACAAGCATTTCTTTTGCTTCTCAGGCGTGAGCAGGCTCAACCGAAGGTCAAAAAGTCCCGGCTTGCACGATTGCAGGTCGGGACTTCAACTTATGCGGTTAATCAGTGTCCGTTACGAGACCTCGATGGCCTTGGTGACCTTCTCCTTCGGCTCGGTCTTCGGCATGGTGATGGTCAGGATGCCGTCCTCCACCTTGGCAGAGATCTTGTCACGAACCACATCGTCAGGCAACACGTAGTTCTGCTCATAGTTCGAGTAACTGAACTCACGACGCAAGTAGTGACGATGACTGTC
>DEJS01000012.1 GCA_002353485.1 Prevotella sp. UBA2742 | reverse complement strand
TCAACCTATTTCAGGCTAAGACAATCCTATTAAGGCATTGGTTATGAATTCCCCTGTTCTCCAAAAATAGACTTTAGAATGTACAGGTATAGTCGAATAGAGAATCTCAACATTTGGCATACGATTCTGCAACTCCAACAATGCTTTATGCAATGGAGCTGAAATACTATCATTGCCATACATCCCATATATAACAGTCGCATGAACATTTGACGGCAAATCGGCTAATTTTTTTATTGGTTCAACACCAACATAACCCGAAAGCGCAATAAAATTGTCAACCTCTGCTGATGGGGTTTCAAAAACTTTATCTTCTAAATCAGTATAATATAACATAATCTTAATAATATTTTCTTAATAATTCATGTAAGGCTTTAGCTATTATTTTCGCAAAATCAGAGGGCACTGCATTTCCTATCATTTTATACTGTGCCATAGTAGGACCTAAGAATAAAAAATCATCTGCAAAAGTTTGTAATCTCGCTGCCTCTCTAACCGTAATAGACCTTGCTTGTTTAGAATCAGGATGGATATGCCTCATTCCATCTTTATACAAATGGGCAGGTATAGTGTTACTGGGCTCGTCCCAACGTAAAACATAATATTTATGTATATTACTTTTCTTTCCTGTCATTTTTGTATAAAGTGCCTTTAGAGCTTCAGTAGAAACATACTTATTTTGTCCTTTTTCTATATCTTCGCCGAGCATCCTAAATATCTTTTGGTCTCGTTCATTATGGAATCTCGGTATATGATTCGGAACTCCACAACCATCAATTGGTATATGTGAATATTTGTTTCCACCTTTATGCACTACATCTTTACTTGGTATAAATGATGGCAAATCACCTATTGCATCTCTAACTGTCCTTTGTTTTGATTCCTCCCGCATATGTGGCATAATTACATTATAAAAATCATCAATTATTTCGTGACAGATTGAGGGATTCTGAAAATCTGCCTTATTCACTCCTAATATAATCACACGCCTTCTATGTTGAGGAACGCCAAAGTCTGCGACATCAAAAACAGCATTTTTGAAATTGTCAATTACAGAATACCCTGCATTGTCAAAAGCATCTTTAATCTTATTGACAATTGGTGTACCATCTGGAGCTGCACTTAACATACCCATAACATTCTCAAATATAAAAAATGATGGCTTAAAATGTTCAAGAATGCGAATATAACTTTCAAATAAATAATTCCTATAGTCATCTCTCATACCATGAGGATCTCTTATTCTTCCTGCAAGTGAATATGCCTGACAGGGAGGACCACCTATAATAATATCTATTTTACGATTTCCTATAAGTTTATCCAACCCTATATGTTTTCCATACACTTCGTCATCATATCCGCTTATTAGCTCCTCTGTTCGCTGAATATCAAATCTAATGACTTCTTCATCAACATTCTCATGGTGCCATTTGTTTCTCAGACGGTAAGCCAAAGTTTCACATGGATATTTCTCCCATTCAACACAAGCTAAAGTTTCATAGCTCCCTTCTTGCATGAAGCCATCCATTAAGCCACCACAACCGGCAAACAAATCGATTGTATTATATTTCTTTGACTTCATTATTTCAAATACTTAAGAAGTTGAATACCAATAGCCTTTGCCATTAAACACGGAACTGCATTTCCTACCTGTTTGTCTTGCTGACCCTTATTCCCTAAAAAAACAAAATCATCGGGAAAAGATTGTAGTCTGGCACTTTCACGAACAGTAGGACACCTATTCCATTTATAATGGAAATTATTTCTATGACCAGTATCTATCGTCCTTGATGGCTTATAACTACAATATCGAGTCCATGCCATGTGAAAGATTCTACTTTCACCAACACCAGGAGGCAGATCTTTGTAATTTCCTCCATCAGGCACTAAAGCGATTGTATCCTTTACAAACTGCTTGTGGTCTATTGATTTGTGATTATATAAGACATTACAAGAACCTCTCATTTGTTTCTGATAGTCAGTCATTGGCTCTCTTTCATATTCCGAAATATCATCGCCCAAAGTATGCTCCAAACTTGGCAAATCACCAATGGCCTGTTCGCAGGTAATATATTCTTCTGGTCTCAAATATGGTTTTGGAAATTCAAACTTATTGTCAGGGTCCAATATTCCTACGAAAACAAGTCGTTTCCGTATTTGTGGTACACCATAATCTGCAGAACAAAGAATTTTATTATTGACATTATATCCCATTTTGGTGAAACGTTTAACAATTTCATCACGTACTTCACCTTTATATAAGGTAGCCATACCTGGTACATTTTCTATAAGGAATGCCTTTGGTTTATATCTCCTTACTGTTTCAATCATTGCCAAATATAATTTGTTTCGTTCATCATCAAATTGTCTTGGCCCTGTAAGACTGAAACCCTGACATGGAGGCCCACCAATGATAACATCTATTTTCTTACCATCAAGAAGGTTATCTATTTTATCAAAGGTTTCTGGAGCAGACAAATCACCACATAATGTTTTGCTTCCATGGTGATTATACTCATATGTCTTTAGAGCGGCCTCGTTAAAGTCAACTCCTAACAAGATATTATATCCTGCCATCTCAAAACCTTTTGACAGTCCTCCGCATCCGCAGAACAAATCTAATACTGCATATTTTTTCTTAGTCATATCATTAATCGTCTATTATCTCTTCCTTCAACCTAAAAGCCTCAGGATCCAGAGTCATTTGATATATTTTTATCGTTGGATTCAGCTTCTTAGCTACCTTGATTATTTTTTGCTTGTTTTTGGGGAATATGTTTACTCCTAAATAAATTGACTTGAAGCACTCACCAGTTAACTGAGGATAATGCCTGATTTCTTTACCATCAACCAATTCTTCCTCATAAAGTTCATAAGGTATATCCCTTCTTGCATGAACCCAGACCGGATCCTTTGTAATCAGTCGCACTTCTTGTTCATGTGCCCATTCCTTTGCCTTGGTAGTCAGTAATTCATCCCATAATGGATGCTCTTTGAAATAATCAAGTTTGGTATGAATATTTTTGTACTTAACTTCCGCGGCGTAAGGAAACATCAGACCCAAGAACTTATAATGACAACATTCCAAAACAGCCTCTTCATCCAATCCTATGCAGATACCTTTGTGCCCATTATAATAGGCCCACATCAGCAGAGAATCATACACCTTTGAAAAACAGCATATCCATGTGCTGTTTCTCAAATCTTCCATATCGGTTTCTCCCTTCAGTTTGATAAACCAAGCAGGGGGCCAATTGTGAGGGGTGGCAGGAATGTTGGAATAGTCAAATAAAGCTGGGTGGCAGTCGAATGGGTCATTAAATTTTGTGGCATTAGTAAATTGCAGATTGTGATGCTCTAACATCGCCAATCCGCCCTTCATATCCAAGTATTTGTATAATATCCGTTCTGCCATGAAATCCTTATATTATGCTTCCTTCGTTGAATTCAGCATATCCTTGACATCTACATTTAAGATATCTGCTATTTTAGACAATGTCTGCAAGTCTGGTTGATGCATATTGGTACACCATTTACTGACAGTTACGGCTGAGACGCCCAATTGCTCTGCCAGCCATTTGCTTGTCTTCTGGTTCTCCACAAGAACCACCTTGAGTCGGTTTAGAGGTCTTTCACTCATCTTTATTTAATTAAAATCGAGTGCAAATATAATAAAAGGTTGTGATATTAGCAAATATATTAGTAATTATCTGTTATTACAGCAATCTAAGAAGGCTCTTTTTTCTCTGTTTTCTTTTCTTGGTACAGACGGCATGTACTCCTGGTACAAAGGGGTTGTACGGGCAGTACAGTAGGTTTGTACTGGCTGTACATACGTATTGTACTACAGCCATTGTGTATCTTCTTCCATGCGATCGAACTTTACTTCGTATCCAAACGTACGAAAGACGTTTGCGATGTACTGCTGTTCTTTTGGTGTGATGACGCGTAATCCGTTGCGACGCAGGTAGTAGGAGCCGCGCCCGAAGTGCTTGATGAGTGTGTTACGCAGTGGGGCGATGTCGTCGGCCTTTACTTCGTGGAACGAGTGTACCATACCGTAAGCCACAGTCACCACCTTGTTTTCCTGATAGTACACACATGCCTTCCCTGTGCTTTGTCTGGGATTTACTGCCGACACTATTATGTCGTTCTGTCGTCCGCTACGTTCTGCCAGCCTGTGCAGACAGCTGTCTGCCAGTTCGCAGTCGTCGCTGAAGCACAAAAGGTAGTGCTCCGGCATTGTCTCATATTGTGGTTGTTTGTCGTTCATCTTCGTTTATTTGGTTTGTCTGCTTGCTGCTGTGTAGCCTTCCAGGGCGAGCCTGCTTTCGCTCGGCATAACTCGAAACAAGTTTGGTTCTGCCCTCGTTTACTCGCAGCCTTGCACAAAGGTAGTGATTTATTTTCATTTGCGTTCTGTTTTGTCCGGACAATCTTTCAATTTGGGTTGTATTTTGCTATTTTTAACGTCTCTTTGGGTATTAGTACCGGGTGTATAATGAGAAAGTGTCGAGAATCTTTGGTCGTTTGGTTTCTTTGTTGTATTTTTGTAGGACAATCATTACGAAACGAGAAAGAAAGGAACAGGGAATATGAAGAGGAGTCTGTTAACCGCATACACGTTGGTGTTCGCGCTGATAGCCACGGCTCAGCCTAAGGTGTTTTTCACGAAGGAGATAACCCCCGAGTCGTTGGTGAAGATTTACAAAGCCCTGGGCGTCGAGGCCAAGGGACGTGTTGCCGTGAAGATTTCCACCGGCGAGGGGGGGAATACCCACTACCTGAAGCCGCCCTTCATACGGCCGCTGGTCGAAGAGGTTAACGGTACCATCGTGGAGTGCTGCACGGCATACGGTGGCACCCGTCAGGACCCGAAGCGCCACTGGGAGACCATACATGAGCATGGTTTCGACAGCATTTTCGCGGTCGACCTGATGGACGAGTTCGGCGACATACGTATACCTGTCAAGGACCATAAGCACCTGAGATACGACATCGTTGGCGAGCATCTGGCCAATTACGACTTCATGATTAACCTCGCCCATTTCAAAGGTCACGCCATGGGTGGTTTCGGCGGGGTGCTGAAGAACGCCTCTATCGGTGTAGCCTCTACCGCAGGAAAGGCCTATATCCACTCTGCCGGTAAGACTACTGACGCCAAGCTGGCATGGACACCTGAATATATCGCTGCCGGACGCACACAGGACAGTTTTCTGGAGTCGATGGCTTCTGCCGCACAGGCCGTTCATAACTACTTCGACGGCCACGTCATCTACATCAACGTGATGAACAACCTCTCGGTGGACTGCGACTGCGACGGCCATCCTGCCAAGCCCGAGCTGCAGGACATGGGCATCATGGCATCGCTCGACCCTGTAGCCGTAGACCAGGCTTGTCTCGACATGGTCTTCAACTATCAGGGTAAGCCGGGCGACGACAACCAGCCCCTCATCCGCCGTATCAACCGCCAACACGGCACTTATATTACCGACTATGCCGAGCAGATTGGGCTCGGCTCGAAGAAATACGAACTCATTAAGCTATAGCACACGGTAGGGGCTGGGCTTCAGCAAGTTCATGTATTCATCATAAGTGATATGCCTGCCACCCATTGACTTGAAGAGCGGTGTCTCAAACTGGCAGTCTATGAAACGCCCTTCGACGGCCTCCATCGCCTTTGCCAGATGAATTAGCGCCAGCTTGGAGGCGTTGGGAACGAGTGAAAACATGCTCTCACCAAAGAAAGCCTTGCGAAGCATAACGCCATAGAGTCCGCCGACGAGTTGGGGGGCATCAGTAGTGACATCGGCCGGTCGCCATACCTCGACACTGGCAGCATATCCACGACGATGCAGTGCTGTAAAGGCTTCGATGATGTCGGGCCCAAGCCAGGCACCATGTTCCTCGTTGCGATTCTGGGCTTTGGAACAGCCATTGATGACCCCCTCGAAGTTCTGATTGACGGTGACTTCGTATCTTTGCTGCTTCATCAGCTGACACATGGAGTGACTGACGTGAATCTCGTCGGGGAAGATGACATAACGGTCAAGCGGGCAGTACCAATGGGGTTCGCGTTCCATCTTGTAGGCATACCAAGGGAAGAAGCCATTGCTGTAGGCCAGCACCAGACGCTCTACAGACAGGTCGCCACCGATGGCCACCAGTCCGTCGTCTTCGCCCCAGCGGGGGTTGGGGAACCAAAGCTCATCGTCTAATTGCCAAACAGCCATCCTTCACCGTTATGGTTATGGTTCCGCCCTGCTTCAAGCTGCCAAACAAGATTTCGCGCATCAGATGTGGTTTTAGCTGCTGGGCAATGACGCGGTCCATCTCTCGCGCACCATACTCAGGCGTAAAGCCCTCGTTCAGCAGGTGTTCGAAGGCTTCATCGGTCAGCGTCATCCTGACCTGCTTGGCTTTCAGCTTGCCGTCCAGTTCGCGCAGCTTTTTCTTTAGGATGAGCATGGCCATCTCCTTGTCCATATCACGGAACACGACGGTACCCGACAGACGGTTCAGAAACTCTGGCTTGAAGGTACGCTTCACCTGCTTCATCATGGCCTCGCCACGACTGACCGTGCTGTTAAAGCCTACGCTATGCGACGCATACTGTGCTCCGGCATTGGAGGTCATAATGAGCACCACGTTGCGGAAGTCGGCCTTTCGGCCTTTGTTGTCAGTAAGCCGGGCATAGTCCATTACCTGCAACAGGATGTTGTAGATGTCTTGATGGGCTTTTTCAATCTCGTCGAGCAGCAGCACCGCATTGGGTGTCTTTCGGATGGCGTCGGTAAGCAGTCCTCCGTCCTCATAGCCCACGTACCCGGCAGGCGACCCAATCAGTTTGGCTACGGTATGTTTCTCTGCATACTCGCTCATGTCGAAACGTATCAGTTCGATGCCCAGTTCCTTGGCCAGCACGCGTGCCACCTCTGTCTTTCCCACACCTGTAGGACCGACGAAGAGTAGCGAAGCAAGGGGTTTGTCATCGTCAAGCAGACCAGCCCGCGACATCTGAATGGCCTCGACCACCTGACGTATTGCCTCGTCCTGACCATATATCTGCGACAACATGCTCGGAGCCAGACGCTCCAGTTGCTGAAAGTCTTTTTCCTCTGCCACCGCCAAGGCATCCACCTTGCAGGTCTTTGCCAGGACATCGGCAATATCCGTCTTTGTAATAAGTGAAGTATGAAGAGTGAAACTTGCTTCAGCTGCTGCCCCGGCCTCGTCAATCAGGTCGATGGCCTTATCCGGCAGAAAACGGTCGTTGACATGCCTGGCACTGGCCTCGACGGCGAAGTCGATGGCCTCGACGTCATATTTCACTCCGTGGAACTCCTCATACCTCGGTTGCAGCTGACGCAGAATATTCTTGGCCTCGTCGATGGAAGGCTCGCCGATGTCTATCTGCTGGAACCGGCGGATCAGTCCCTTCGACCGGGAGAAGTAACGATTGTACTCGTCGTAGGTCGTAGAACCGATGAAGCGTATGCTGCCAGACTCCAGATAGGGCTTCAGCATGTTCGATGCGTCCATCGCACTGTCGCCCGTAGCACCGGCTCCTACGAGGGTGTGAATTTCGTCGATATATACTATATTGTTCTTGCTCTCCTCCTGCACTCCATCCATAATCTGCTTGATGCGGTTCTCGAAGTCGCCACGATACTGAGTGCCGGCTAACAGCGTGCCCAAGTCGAGCTGATAGATACGACTGCCTTTTAGTCGTTCGGGCACCTTTCCTTCTGCTATCATCCGGGCCAGTCCCCAGACGATGGCCGTCTTGCCCACTCCCGGCTCTCCCATGTGCAGCGGGTTGTTCTTGTCCTTACGACACAGCACCTGAATGGTCCTAAGCAGTTCCTTTTCCCTGCCTACCAGCGGGTTCTGTTTCTGATAGTGGTCGTTCATGCAGGTAACGAGCCGTTTCCATGCTGCATCCGCCTTATGTTCACCAACACCAGGCTCTGTGCCATCAGCAAACGTGTCGATGAAGTCATAACCACTTATCAGCTGACTCATGAAGTTGCCTTCCTCATCGCCCAGTGCTTCCTTCAACAGATAGCAGGCCCACGACTCGTCCAGATGGAGGATGCCCATAGCGAGATGAGGAATGTCTACGGCCTTGGCACTGCTGTTCATCACTTGCATACAGGCATACTCTATCACCCGTTCCAGCTGTACTGATGCTTCGGGCTCATATTCCCGTCCTTCCGGCACCGTCTCCATCTGGTTCATCTTGAGGTACAGTCTGTCGGTGAGTATGTCAGGTCGGCAGAATTCGTCGAGGGAACGCACAAAGGTCTCGTCACGCAGCATCGCCAGTAGCAGGTGCTCGGGCGATATGAATTCGTTTCTGCCTTTCCGACAGTATTCCATCGCTATATGCAGTGTTCGGGCTGCACGCTCTGTCTGCTTTATCTCTGCCATAATGCTACTCCTCTGCGGGTTCTACAGCTAAACGCAACGGATAACCTTTCTCGCGAGCCATAAGAGTAGCCTTGCGAGTCTTCGACACAGCAATGTCGTAGCTGTAGATGCCCACCACAGCCTTGTCGGAATGGTGCACCTGGAGCATCAGCGTCTCTGCCTCTTCCTGACTCTTTAAAAACACCTGTACCAGTATCATCACAACAAACTCCATCGTGGTGAAGTCGTCGTTGTAGATGATGACCTTGTAGCGTCGTGGCTCCCTTAAGTCAGTACGCTGTCGCTCTCTGAGCTGTGATTGTTCCTTTGCCATAGTCACGTTTAGCAAAAACAATTCGATGATTCGCAGTTAAAGCGTCACACCAGACAGAAGTCAAGGTCGGCCGTAATTTGTGCCTTATCCAGATGCTGCCCTATGAAAACCAGCTTCTGCATACGGTCGCCATACTGAGGGTCCCAATCCTTGCGCAGCTGGGGGTTCTGAATCATCATCATGTCAAGTTCGTCCTTAGGCATGGTGGCATACCATTGTCCTGCATTACGTAGCGACACCTGCCTGCCGGCCTGCTCGAAGACGTAGCAGATGTCGTCCTCGCCCTGGAAATAGCAGATGCCCTTGGCACGGATGATATTCTTAGGCCACTTCCGCGCCACAAACTCGTCGAAGAGGCTGAGATTCATGGGGCGACGGGCGTAATAGACGAAAGTGCCAATGCCATATTCTTCTGCTTCGCCCTCATCGTGATGATGGTGATGGTCGTGTTCGTCATCGTCATGGTCATCATCGTCGTCATGGTCGTGGTCGTCGTCATCATCATCGTCATGGTCACCCTCCAGCTCCTGAATCCAGGCGGCAGAGGTAGCTACCTCGTCGAAATTGAACTTCTCGGTATGTATCAGCTTGTCCAAGTCTACATTGCCATAGTCACATTCAATGATGTCAGCCTTGGGCTGGATGGCGCGTATGATATGGCGCACCTCGGCCAGTTCCTCCTTGGAAATCTCAGAAGCCTTGTTCAAAAGGATAATATTGCAGAATTCAATCTGCTGAATGACCAGGTTCTCAATATCCTCCTCGTCAATGTTCTGCCGTAGCAGGTCACTGCCGTTCTTAAACTCGTCGCGCATACGAAGAGCGTCGACTACAGTGACGATGCAGTCCAACTGCAAGTAACCATCCTTGATGTACTCAGGTCCCAGCGTAGGAATGTTGACAATAGTCTGAGCGATAGGACCTGGCTCGCAGATGCCGCTGGCCTCGATGACAATATAGTCGAAGCGGTGCATGGCCAGAATGTCCTGCAACTGCTTCACGAGGTCCATCTTCAGCGTACAGCAGATACAGCCGTTCTGCAGGGCCACCAGCGAGTCGTCCTGCTGACCAACCACCCCACCCTTTTCTATCAGGTCGGCGTCGATGTTCACCTCGCCAATGTCGTTGACGATGACGGCAAACTTCACACCTTTCTCGTTCTGCAGTATACGATTCAGCAAAGTAGTTTTGCCGCTGCCCAGGTAACCCGTGAGCAGCAGCACTGGAATATTCTTGATGTTCATGACAATATGCTATCCTTTCTCTGTCTTTCTTTTATTTCTTAATCAATGAAGCTATCCATAGAATGGCTACCGAGCCAATGATGGCCGTTCCGAGCTGGCCCAGGATACCACCCCACTCAATGCCAAGCTGACCAAACAGCCAGCCACCCAGTACACCGCCAAACAGGCCAAGCACCAGATTCATAATGAATCCGAAACCGCCGCCCTTCATTAACTTACCAGCACAAAAGCCAGCCAGACAGCCAATAATAATAGAACCAATAATTCCCATAATTTTTATATACTTCTTTAATTAACTATAGTTTATCTATTTTCGGGATGCAAAGATACACAGTTTCTTCGACTTTTGCCAACTCTGTTTTACATTATTAATAATAGTTAGCAAAAAAACGCTAAATAATTAACTACGAAACATCAACTATGAACTAATTTTTGTAACTTTGCGCTCGGTTTTTGAATATTCACATTTTAAACTATACAACAATTATGACAATCAATGAAATGAACTTTGCCGGTAAGAAGGCAATTGTACGTGTAGACTTCAACGTACCCCTGGACGAGAATGGTAAGATTACGGACGACACCCGTATCCGCGGTGCCCTTCCCACCCTGAAGAAGATTCTGGCTGACGGTGGTGCCACCATCATCATGTCGCACATGGGCAAGCCCAAAGGAAAGGTGGACATGAAGAAGTCGCTGGGTCAGATTCGTGAGGCTGTCGAAAAGGCCCTGGGTGTACCTGTAGCTTTCGCCCCCGACTGTGCCAAGGCCCAGGAGGCTGCCAAGAACCTGAAGATGGGTGAGGCCCTGCTGCTGGAGAACCTGCGTTTCTATCCCGAGGAGGAAGGCAAGCCCGTTGGTGTTGAGAAGGGTACTCCCGAATACGACGAGGCCAAGAAGGCCATGAAGGCTTCGCAGAAAGAGTTTGCCAAGACATTGGCATCGTACGCTGACTGCTATGTGATGGATGCCTTCGGCACCGCTCACCGTAAGCACGCCTCTACAGCTGTCATCGCCGACTACTTCGATGCAAACAACAAGATGCTAGGTCTGCTGATGGAGAAGGAAGTACAGGCTGTTGACAATGTGCTCAGCAACATCAAGCGTCCGTTCGTAGCCATCATGGGTGGCTCAAAGGTATCATCGAAGATTGGTATCATCGAGAACCTGCTGGGCAAGGTGGACAAGCTCATCCTCTGTGGTGGTATGACCTACACCTTTGCCAAGGCTCACAACGGCGAGATTGGCGACTCTATCGTAGAGCTCGACAAGCTGGATGTAGCACTGGGCGTAGAGGAACTGGCCAAGAAGAACGGCGTAGAGCTCGTCTTGGGTACCGACTGCACCGCTACCAACGGTCTCGACTTCGACACCATGACCGTGAAGCCCGGCTCTGAAATCATCACCTGTCCCGCAAACAAGGTTCCCGCCGGTTTCGAAGGTGTCGATGCTGGTCCTGAGAGCCAGCAGGCCTTCAAGGATGCCATCAAGGGCGCCAAGACCATTCTGTGGAACGGTCCTGCCGGTGTGTTCGAGTGCGACGATTTCACCGCTGGTTCACGCGCCATTGGCGATGCTATCGCTGAGGCTACCAAGGAGGGTGCTTTCTCGCTGATTGGCGGTGGCGACTCTGTAGCTTGCGTCAACAAGTTCGGCTTGGCCGACCAGGTGAGCTACATCTCTACCGGCGGCGGTGCACTGCTCGAGGCCATCGAGGGTAAGGTGCTTCCTGGTGTTGCAGCTATCAAGGGAGAGTAAAAATGAAGTATACTTGTATTTATATCATGATGGCCGCACTGCTGACAGCGTGCGGCCATCGTGCTTCCAACGGAGCATCAACAGACGGCGATTCTCTCGCTGTCACCACCAGTTTCCAGACCGACAGCATCGGCATAGAACGCGAGGACTCTATGGCCAGCGTCAAGGTCAGCGTCCAGTGGCCCACCAGCGGCAACGACTCGTTGGTGACAGCCATCCGCCGCTACGTGTGCGAAGAGTTGCAAATCAGTTTGATACAGGAGGGACAGCCCGAGTTCCATTATTACGATGACGGAAAGGAAGCCGTCCAGGCACTGGTCGACACCGCATACAACGACCTGACCTCCTCGTGGAATGAATCAAAGGGCGAAGGCATTCCCACCGACATGACCTATTCTTGCTATGTAAGGATTTCCAAATTGGAGGAGACCGAACAATACATCACCTACGTCTCTAACCACGAAGGATTCATGGGTGGTGCCCACGGCTATGCCGCGTCGTCATGCCAGACCTTCCGCAAGCGCGACGGACTGCGCATTGGCTATCAGACGAAATTCAACAGAGAGACTGAGCAGTTCGAGAAGAAAAACCAGAACCTGTTCAAAGACCCACAGTCGGCAAAACTCGCCCAGCTCATCAAAGAGGGCGTGCGCAGCTACTTCCAGGAGTGTGAACAGGACGTAGCGACTGACGAGCAGCTGAAAGACATGCTTCTCAATGTGGATGACGTGAACAACATTCCCCTGCCGAGCAGTGCCCCCTACTTTACCAAGGATGGGCTGTCGTTCGTCTATCAGCAGTATGAGATAGCCCCCTATGCTGCAGGCATGATTAACTTCAACATTCCCTACGACAAAGTGCTCCCCTATCTGACCAAGGATGCAGCTGAACTGATAAAATAAAACGATTACGTTTAATTATTGTCAATAATCAGTTGTCTATTCTGAATTATTTTGTATCTTTGCATCACGAAACTAATTAAAACGAATCAATATGAAGAAGAAATTTGTGATTGGAGACCGCACCAAGGATGAATGGATCTCCGTACTGGACAGAGCAAATAAGAAACTGGAGTTCACCAACCACCTCGCATCAGCCAAGACATTTATGGGCTTTGAAGACACCAAGGCCGAGCTGAAGGCCCTGCAAGAGGAAACCACTGGCTATTTCAACGACCTGCAGGTGTACATCCTGGACGACGACAACAAGGCTCACCGTCCTGACGAGCGTGACATGATGCCCTGGTAAATGAAGTGAAAAGTGAAGAGTGAAAAATTTGCTACCGCTCAACAATGAATTATAGAACATTAGGTAATACCGGAATGGAGGTGTCGGAGCTGGGCTTCGGCGCCTCTTCTTTGGGTGGTGTGTTCCACTCATTCGACGAAAATCGAGGCATCGACGCTGTGTTTGCCGCCATAGACGCAGGCATCAACATCATTGATGTGTCACCGTACTACGGACACTACAAGGCCGAGACCGTGCTGGGCAAAGCCCTCAAGGACATTCCCCGCGACAAATACTACCTCTCCACCAAGGTAGGACGCTACGGTAAGAATGGCGTCAACACATGGGACTATTCAGCCAAACGGGCCAAGGAGAGCGTCTATGAAAGTCTGGAACGCCTGCACATCGACTACATAGATATTATTAATGTCCACGACATCGAGTTCCAAGGGCGTATGGAAGGCGGGCTACAGAAGGTGGTCGACGAGACGCTGCCAGCTCTTCACGAACTGAAGAAGGAAGGCGTAGTGCGTCACGTTGGCATTACCGACTTGCAGCTGGAGAACCTCAAGTGGGTCATCGAGCATACAGAGCCCGGAACAGTGGAAAGCGTAATGAACTTCTGTCACTTCTGCCTGTGCGACGACAAACTGGTGGACTTCCTCGGATTCTTCGAGATGCACGGTGTTGGAGTGCTCAGTGCCTCGCCCTTCTCCATGGGACTGCTCACCGAGCGTGGTGTACCTGACTGGCATCCTGCTCCGAAACTGATGGTATGGGCATGCGAAAAAGCTGCTGCCCACTGTAAGGCGAAGGGCTACCCCATCGAGAAACTCGCCATGCAGTTTGCCTGCTCATGCGACCGCATTGCATCAACGGTGTTCAGTACCACTCGACCGGAAGCCATCCGTACTAACCTCGCCTATCTTGATGAACCCATCGATTGGCAGCTGGTACAAGAAGTGAAAGACATCATCGGTGACCAACAGCGCGTATCATGGGCCAATACATAATTGACGCACACGCCCATTTGTGGCTTAACGTAGACACAGTGGTGAATGGTTCTGCCATTCACCCTCTCGAACCTAACCGTAGCCGAAGCCTCTTCTTCGGTGAAGAGCGCCAGATGCTCCCCCCCTGGATGACAGACGGACAGAACACGGCAGAGCGTTTCCTTTCGAACATGGACTACGCCCAGGTCTCTGCAGCCGTCATCACGCAGGAGTTTATCGACGGCATACAGAACACCTATCTCTCACAAGTTCAGAAGCGCTATCCTGACCGGTTTTTCTGCTTCGGAATGCCCGAACTCAGGAAAGCAGGATTCCTCGACGAGGCAAGATACCTTATCCAAAATGGCTTTAGAGGCATAAAAGTACCTGCTGCCCGACTGCCGCAGCAATTCCTGAATGAAGAGATGATGTCGCTCTGCCGCTTGATGGAAGAACGTGGTATCATCTTAGGAATAGAGCTAATGGACGGCGATGCTCAGGTGGGGCAAATGGAAGACATCATACAGGAATGTCCCAAACTAAAGATTGCCATAGGCCATTTCGGCATGGTGACACGTCCGGACTGGATGAGCCAGATACGCCTGGCGCGCCATGAGAATGTCTACATAGAGAGTGGCGGCATCACCTGGCTCTTCAACGACGAGTTCTACCCCTTCCCCTCTGCTATCAAAGCCATCAAGGAGGCTGCCGACGAGGTAGGCTGGGAGAAACTGATGTGGGGCTCGGATTATCCGCGTACCATCACTGCCATCACCTACCGAATGTCATATGACTTCGTCACCAAAAGCCAAGAGCTGAAAGACTGTGAAAAGCGTATGTTCCTCTGCGACAATGCCAAGCAGTTCTTCGGTTTCGGCGAACTGAGAGAATTACCATACATAAAGAACATGAGTGAATAATCAATAAAAGATGAAAGCAATTCAGATTACAGAGCCACGCGTCATGAAAGTCGTGGAGATGGACCGCCCCAGCTGCGGTGCCAATGAGGTATTACTAAAAATAGAATATGTAGGTTTCTGCGGTAGCGACCTCAACACCTATCGCGGCCTGAACACCATGGCCAAGCCTCACGTCATCCCTGGCCATGAGATTGGTGCCGAAATCATCGGCCTGGGACCTGACGTGCCCAACACATTGCGCAAAGGCATGAAGGTAACCGTCAATCCCTACACCAACTGCGGTGTATGTCCAGCCTGTCGTAGCCGTCGCTACAATGCCTGCGAGCATAACGAGACCTTAGGCGTACAGCGCGATGGTGCCATGCGCGAGTATATTGCCCTGCCCTGGCAGAAAATTATCCCTGTGGGCGACATTACCACAGAGCATGCTGCCTTGATTGAGCCCATGTCGGTTGGTTTCCATGCCGTCAGTCGTGCACAGACCGTCGATACCGACGTGGTAATGGTCATTGGCTGTGGCATGGTTGGCGTAGGTGCAGTCATCCGTTCGTTGCTACGTGGTGCCAAGGTCATCGCCTGCGACGTAGACGACGAGAAGCTGGAGATAGTGAAGCGACTGGGGGCCGACTTCACCATCAACACCATAAAAGAGAACGTGCACGAGCGTCTGATGGAGCTGACCGACTCAATGGGTCCGAACATCGTCATCGAGGCTGTCGGCTCACCTGTTACATACCAGATGGCTGTCAACGAGGTTGCGTTCTGTGGCCGAGTAATATGCATCGGCTATTCGAAGAAGGACGTAGAGTTTACCACCAAGTACTTTGTTCAGAAGGAGCTTGACATTCGCGGCTCGCGTAATGCCCTGCCCGAAGACTTCGACGGCGTCATCCGCTATCTGAAGAAGTACAACCCGCCATACGACGTGCTGACCTCAGGCATTGTCACTCCAGAGGAAGCCGAGGAGGCCATGAAGCAATGGGATGCCGACCCCGCCAAGGTATTCCGAATCCTCGTCAAGTTTGCGTAGCTCGATGAAAAAAGCCATTCTCACCGTTACTCTCGGTGCTCTTTGTTCCATAGGGATTCAAGCACAAGAGAAACTCTTCCAACAGGTCAACGTGCAGTCGCCAGTAGTCAATGCTGACGGCACGGTGACCTTCAACTTCTATGGTCCTAAGAACGTAAAGGTTGAAGTGACAGGCGACTTCCTGCCTGCCACGAAGACAGAGATGCCCGGTTTCGGTTCCGTTGAGCAGCCAGGTGTAGCCCAACTCACAAAAGGAGAGAACGGAGTGTGGAGCTATACCACCCCGAAACTTGCACCTGAGCTTTACAGCTACACCTTCAACATCGATAGCATGACAGGCCTCAGAGATCCTGCCAACGTCTACCAGAACCGAGACATCACCTCCTACTCCAGCCTCTTCATCGTCAGTAGTAAGAAAGGCGACAAAGGCGACCTCTATCGCGTCAATGAGGTACCCCACGGCGACTTGGCCAAGGTGTGGTACGACAGTCCCACACTGAAGATGAAGCGCCGCATGACCATCTACACTCCAGCAGGGTACGACAAAGGAAAGGACTATCCCGTAATGTACCTGCTGCACGGTGCCGGTGGCGACGAGAATGCTTGGAGCGAACTGGGACGTGCAGCCCAAATCATGGACAACCTCATCGCCACAGGCAAGGCTCGTCCCATGATTGTCGTCATGCCCAATGGGAATACCGACTGTCAGGCAGCCCCCGGCGAATGGTCTCGCGGCATGTACCAGCCTTCGTTCATGGGCAGCGTCAACCAAAAAGCCATTGCCACCATGGACGAAAGTTTCATGGACATCGTCAAGTATGTGGAGAGTCACTACAAAGTTGTCAAAGACAAGAAGCATCGCGCCATCTGCGGCCTGTCGATGGGTGGAGGACATAGTTTTGCCACCTCCAAGCGCTATCCTGACACTTTCAACTACATCGGATTGTTCTCTGCCGGCCTGCACATCAGCGGCGACCGCAACAAGTCATTCTACGACTCGCTCCAGGAGAACCAAGATATACAGACACAGCTTGCCCGCCTTTTTGCCCAAAAACCTGCTCTCTACTGGATAGCCATAGGCAAGACCGACTTTCTCTATCAGCAGAATGCCGACCTTCGCCGCTATCTCGACGAGAAGGGTTATCCCTACGAGTACGTTGAAACCAATGGAGGTCATATCTGGCGCAACTGGCGCATCTATCTAACCCAGTTCGCCCAGAAGATATTCAAGTAAACATTTGCCAATAAAACAGTGCCGCTGACACCCCACTATCGGGAATGTCAGCGGCACTTTCTTTAGATACTCGAAATATGCTTTAATCCTCGTCCTTCATCTCGGCCTCATGCTCCTTAATGAGCTGCTGCTGGATGTCGTTGGGCACAAGTTCGTAACTCGAGAACTGGGTGGTGAACGATGCACGGCCGCCAGTCAGCGAACTGAGAGCGATAGAGTAGCTGGCCAACTCCTTGAGAGGAATCTTAGCCGTCAGCTTCTGATAACCGTTCTCGCTGTCCATACCCATGATGATAGCGCGACGGCCCTGCAGGTCACTCATCACATCACCCATGTAATCGGCAGGCACGAGCACCTCCAGGTCGTAGATAGGCTCCAGCACCTTAGGACCTGCCTCCTTAAAGGCTGCCGAGAAGGCATTGCGGGCTGCCAACATGAACGACAGTTCGTTAGAGTCAACGGGGTGCATCTTACCGTCGTAGACGATGACGCGCACATCACGGGCATAAGAACCAGTCAACGGACCCTGCTCCATGCGTTCCATCACACCCTTCAGGATGGCGGGCATGAAGCGCATATCAATGGCGCCACCAACAACAGAGTTGATGAATACAAGCTTGCCACCCCACTCCAAGTCTTTCTCTTCCTTCGACTTGATGTTCATCTTGAACTCCTGACCGTTGATGGTGAAGCTGGTTGGGTCGGGCATACCGTCAGTGTAAGGCTCGACTATCAGGTGTACCTCACCAAACTGTCCAGCACCACCCGACTGCTTCTTATGACGGTAGTCGGCACGAGCCATCTTGGTGATGGTCTCACGATAAG
Organism: Prevotella sp. UBA2742; assembly: GCA_002353485.1. Classification (GTDB taxonomy): domain Bacteria; phylum Bacteroidota; class Bacteroidia; order Bacteroidales; family Bacteroidaceae; genus Prevotella. The sequence continues at coordinate 102,783 of DEJS01000012.1, read as the reverse complement.
GAATCTTCGGCTCCTGATATTCCACCTGAATCTTCTCATTGTTCTCCATACGCCACTTCAGTGTACGCAGATGGAACTCACCCTGGCCATGAACAATAATCTGGCGCAATTCTTTCGACTGCTCAACCACCCATGTCGGGTCTTCCTGACGCATCTTCTGCAGGGCAGCCATCATCTTCTCGGTCTCTGACTCGTTGACAGCCTTGATGGCACGAGAGAACTTGGAATTAGGATATTTAATGAAGTCGAACTTATTGTCTACATCCTTGGCATTGAGGGTATTGCCGGTCTTCACGTCCTTCAGCTTCACCGTACAGCCTATATCACCAGCACGCAACTCGTCAACCTGAATACGGTTAGCGCCAGCACAGGCATACAGCGTACCCATGCGCTCCTTAGAGCCACGGTCGGCATTGGTCAGGTCGTCACCGCTCTTCACCACGCCACTCATCACCTTGAAGTACTGCACCTCACCAATGTGGGGCTCTACGCCCGTCTTGAAGAAATACAACGAAGTAGGAGCCGAAGCATCGGCAGGAACATCCTTGCCTGCAACGTTCTTGATGACGGGCATCTCTGAAACAAAGGGAACTACGTTACCCAGGAACTCCATCAGACGGCGGACACCCATATCACGACCTGCACAGACACAGAAGACAGGGAAGATAGAGCGCGTTACGAGTCCTTTGCGGATACCCTCACGCATCTCGTCCTCGCTCAGGTCCTCACTCTCAAAGAACTTCTCCATCAGCGTGTCGTCACCGGCAGCGGCAGCCTCAACGAGAGCGGCCTTCCACTCCTTGGCCTTCTCCAACTCCTCTGCAGGAATATCCTCGATAATGGGGGCACCACCCTCTGGCTTCCATGAATATTTCTTCATCAGCAGCACATCAATAACGCTGTTGAAGCCAGCACCGGTAGCAATAGGATACTGTACGGGCACACAGTTGTTGCCATACACCTCCTTCAGCTGAGCCAGAATCTGGTCGTAGTCACAGTTGTCGCGGTCCAGCTGGTTGACAAGGAAGATAACGGGTTTCTTCAGCTTCTCTGTATTGCGGAAAGCATTCATCGTACCTACCTCCGGACCATACTGTCCGTTAACAAGGATGACGGCCTGGTCAGTTACGTTCATGGCGGTAATAGAGCCACCCACGAAGTCGTCGCTGCCCGGACAGTCGATGATGTTCAGCTTCTTGTTGTTCCACTCCACATGAAAAACAGTAGAGAACACCGAATAGCCGTATTCCTGCTCAACAGGGAAATAGTCGCTCATGGTGTTCTTTCCTTCTACGGTGCCACGACGTTTGGTGATACCGGCCTCGTAAACCATTGCTTCGGCAAGAGTAGTCTTGCCGCTACCCGCACTGCCAATGAGTGCAATGTTTTTAATCTCGTTAGTCTGATAAACTTTCATACTTCTTATATTTTTAGGTTTATATTTAGCGTAAGCGACGCTAAAGGTAGACATTTTCATGCAAAAAACCAACGAAAGCTTTCAAATATTAAACTTTATTAGTACTTTTGCATGCACAATGGCAGGCATCTACATTCATATTCCCTTCTGCAAGAGCCGCTGCATCTACTGTGGATTCTACTCCACCACAGCCTTGCAGCTACGACAGCAATATGTAGAAGCCATAGCCCGGGAGTGGAACATGCGTAGCTGTGAAGTATCTGAACCCATAGACACAATATATATAGGTGGAGGCACACCGTCGCAACTGACCACAAGCCAACTGCAGCAGCTTTTCGCCATCCTTCCCCCAGCCACTTCCGAAGTGACCATCGAGGTAAATCCCGACGATGTTACCGATACGTTTACTGCTTTATTACACCAGCTCCCCGTCAACCGCGTCTCCATGGGTGCACAGACGTTCGACGACCAGCGCCTTCAGTTTCTGCACCGTCGTCATTCTGCCGTTCAGGTACGACAGGCCGTCCATGCCCTTAGAGAGGCCGGCATCCGTAACATCAGCATTGACCTCATGTATGGCTTCCCTTCCGAGACCATCGACGACTGGCAGCACGACATCGACCACGCGTTGGCTCTTGGCGTCGAACACATCTCAGCCTACTGCCTGATGATAGAGGAAGGAACCCCTCTTCACCGCATGGGGATTGCCGCAGCGAACGAAGAGACAGAACGGCAAATGTACGAACTATTGATAGACAAGCTGACAGAAGCGGGCTACGAACACTATGAAATCTCCAATTTCGCACGGCAGTCCTCCCCCCAAGGAGGTTGGAGGGGACTCCACAACTCAGGCTATTGGCATGACGTACCCTACATCGGACTGGGAGCAGGAGCTCATTCCTACGACAGGAAAAGCCGCAGCTGGAACGTAAGCGACATACGCCAATATCTCTCTGCCATGGAACGCGATGAGCGGCCCTTTGAGAGCGAGGTCATCGACGGCGACACCCACTACAACGACCTCATCACTACAGCCCTGCGCACCAGCGACGGACTGGACCTGAGTATCCTCACACCCATGCACCGCAGCTACTGTCTAAAAGAAGCCCGGCCCTATCTTTCCGACGGGCTGCTCCTTCTGTCTGACCAAAGGCTACGGCTGACCCGCAAGGGACTCTTCGTCAGCGACATGATTATGGCAAGCCTCATGTTAGTGTGATGACATTTAGACGCTTCCCACGTCTTACATTTATATAATACACGGCAAAAAGATGAATACTTGGAAACAGAATCTCGACGAGACTAAACAGCACTTTATCAACTGGTGGAACCACAAAGGCATCGTACTCACCATGTGGGAGCACTTTCAGGAAGGCGTAAAGCCCCATGCCGACATTCCGGCACCCAAGCCCTACCGCGACCTGAACCAGCGGTGGTTCGACCCCGAATGGCGCGCAGAGTACCTGGACTGGTACGTAGCCCACTCGTCGCTGATGGCTGATATGCTGCCCGTAGCAAACACCCAGTTAGGTCCCGGCTCCTTAGCTGCCATACTGGGCGGTGTCTTCGAAGGCGGCGAAGATACCATCTGGATTCATCCTGACCCCAACTATACCGATGACATCAAGTTCGACCGCAATCATCCCAATTGGCTGCTGCACAAAGACCTGCTGAAGGCATGTAAGCAAAAAGCCCAAGGACATTACTATGTAGGTATGCCCGACCTCATGGAGGGACTTGACGTACTGGCCGCCATCAAAGGTACCGACAAAGTATTGCTCGACACCGTGATGCAGCCCGAAGTGCTGGAACACCAGATGCAACAGATTAACGACATCTATTTCCAAGTATTCGACGAGCTCTACGACATCATCCGCGAAGGTGACGAGATGGCGTTCTGCTACTTCTCGTCATGGGCTCCAGGCAAGATGTCAAAGCTGCAGTGCGACATCTCCACCATGATCAGCGTAGACGACTACCGCCGTTTCGTACAGCCATTCATCCGCGAGCAATGCCAGAAGTTAGACTATACGCTCTATCACCTCGACGGCGTGGGCGCCATGCACCATCTTGACGCCCTGCTCGAAATAAAAGAGCTGAATGCCATCCAGTGGACTCCCGGTGTGGGCGAACCGCAGGGTGGTAATGCCAAGTGGTACGACCTGTACAAACGCATCCTCACTGGCGGCAAGAGCATCCTGGCCAGCTGGGTCACACTGGACGAGCTACGCCCATTGCTCGACAATATCGGTGGCGACGGCGTCCACTTAGAGATGGACTTCCACAACGAGCACGAGGTGGAAGAAGCCATGAAGATAGTCCAGGACTTTGAGCACAGCCGTAACCTGCACCCGGCAGACATCATGGACGATGCCGACCGCGAGGTGGCAGACATCATACGCTCTGTAGAAGAGCAGTTCAGCAGCGACGGGCAACAGTCAAGCCCTGTCTCGCTGGAAGAAGCCGCCGAACAGCGCATCCTGATACTCGACGGAGCCATGGGCACCATGATTCAGCAATGCCAGCTGCGTGAAGAGGACTACCGCGGTTGCCGCTTTGCCAACCATCCCACAGACCTCAAAGGTTGCAACGACGTGCTGTCGCTGACGGCACCATACGTCATCCGCAACATCCACGATAAATATTTGGCAGAAGGAGCCAACCTGATAGAGACCAACACCTTTAACGCCCAGCGCATCTCCATGCAGGACTACGGTCTGCAGGACTATTGCCGCGAAATCAACCTAGCCGCCTGCCGGCTGGCCTGCGACGCGGTAAACGCTTACCGGGAGCTCGACCCCGACACGCCACGCTTCGTTGCCGGAAGCATCGGACCGACGAGCCAGACATTCATGCGTGCAGAGGGCAAGGTAAGCCATGAGTCGCTTGCCAATACCATCCATGCAGCGTACTCGGAACAAATTGATGCACTCATAGACGGTGGAGTAGACGTCTTGCTCATCGAGACCATCTTCGATGTAGAGATAGCCCGCATCGCACTTACAGCAGCACAGGAAACCATGCGACAGAAAGGACGCGAGCTGCCCGTCATGCTCAGCTTCTCGGTCTCCACTCCTGACGGCTACAACATGCTGGGACAGAACATCGTCGACTTCATTGCCTCCTTGGGCGACGCACCTCTGTTCTCCATAGGACTCAACTGTCTGTCTGACGTGCAGAGCATGACACCGCTGCTGCAACGGATGGCAACACGGTTCCCCTACCGCATCAGCCTCTATCCCAATGCCGGACAGCCCGACAGCCAAGGTCAGTACCACAAGTCGCCCGACAGTCTGCTGGCTGACGTATGGCCGCTCATTGACGGCCACTGGCTCAACATTCTCGGTGGCTGCTGCGGCACTACCGACCAGCATATCAATTTCTTCGCCAATGCTGTAGAACCCATGCTGGGGCTGTATATCTCGCCGCATCGGCCCGGACTGACGACAAACACTATCCCCGAGCCGCATGATGACCATCAGCACACTGCGCCGTCCTGTCATGCACCCGCCTGTCCCGACTGCACTCCGCAGCAATCTCCGGCGACAGCGCCCGGCGAGCTGCTCTTCCAGGCTATTCTCCACGGCAAGAGCGACGATGCCGCAGCAGCAACCCGCGAAGCCATAGCCCATAACATGGCACCGCAAGACCTCATCAACGGCCAGATGATACGTGCCATGAGCGAGGTAGGTCAGCGCTTCCAGGACGGCAAGGCCTTCGTGCCCCAACTACTCATGGCCGGCCGCGCCATGAAGGCAGCCCTCGAAATTCTGAAGCCCATGCTCAGCGGCACCGCCTCCACCTCGTTGGGCAAGGTGGTGATAGGCACCGTCAAGGGCGACCTGCACGACATCGGCAAGAACCTCGTAGCCTCCATGCTCGAAGGCTGTGGCTTCGAGGTGGTCAACATCGGCATCGATGTCTCCGCCGACAAGTTCATTGAAGAAGTCAAGAAAAACCAGCCCGACATCCTGTGCATGTCAGCTCTGCTCACCACGACAATGGGTTATATGAAGGAGGTCATTGACGCCCTCGAGGCTGCCGGCATCCGCAACCAGGTAAAAGTCATGGTAGGTGGTGCTCCCGTGACACAAGGCTTTGCCGACGAAATTGGAGCCGACGGCTACTCTGACAATGCCAACTCAGCCGTCACCGTAGCCAAGCAACTACTTGGCAAGCTTTAGCTTCCGCTTGTAACACTGTTTGAAATCGCATAGTCCGCAGGTGTAGTCCAGCCTGCGGACTTTTTCGCCTAATCCGATGATGCCACTCACACTCTTGATAGGCACCATCAGCGACGAGCCCGTGAGGGTGACACCACACGTATGTCCCTCAAACAGCGGGAACAATTTTTGCTGCTGCGACACGTGCCACCCGCAATAGCCCGGCGAGAATCGGTTGGTGTGGTGCCACCCCAGTTTATCAATACTCTCTTGCAGGTGGCGTTCCATCTGGTCGGCCGTCTTCTCAGCAATGACACTGCCCAGCGCATCGGCAATAAACACACGCACCATGTCGCCCTGCTTCTTCAGCCGTTGCTGATAGGCCTCATAAGTCTCGCCGGCAGTACATACGAATAAAGCGTAAGCCTCCGAGCCACGCAACTGGCGAAGGATAATCCTGCCCATGTCAAAGTCGGGCTGTTCCTTCTGCACCAGATAGCAGAAGCATGGGGCCAGCCACGGGCGCACCTCGTCGACGACGGCCTGCGTCTCGCGACATGTTGCCGCATCAGGGGCCGCATCGTTATACCCCATCTGCTCGAAAATGTCGGTAGCGGTAATCCCTAAATCTTCATAAGTAAGTACCTTCTGCGTCATTGCCCATTAAACTCAGCTAAGGCCTCAAAGAAGGCGTCAACATTGGCCAGCGGAGTATGTGGTGGCGTGTCGCAGCCACTCGACAGGACAAAGTTAGGATAGGGCCGCATTTTCTCACACAAGTCTGTGACAGCCTGGCGCATCTGGAAAGGCATGCCGTCCTTGAACACGCTCACCGGGTCGATGTTGCCCATTGCCAATGCCGTGGGAGGCACCTCACGGATAACCTCCTCCATCTTACACTTATTTCCGAAATGGTAGGCGGCAGCCCCTGTGGCCACCATGGCTTTTGTGCAGTGACCCGTATTGCCGCAGTTGTGCAACACCACAATGAAGTCATCGTCCTGTACACGGTCTACAATCTGCTTGACATATTGCGAGGAGAACAGCATACAGTCGTCGTTCGACATCAAGCCTGCGGCCGGCTCAGCCATCATCACGCCATTGGCGCCCGTCAGCTTCAACGCCATACAGTATTTCTCTATAAACTCTATACATTTCTGCAATAGACAATGTGCAGCCTCAGGATGCTCGTAGATGAGCACCATAATGTCCGACATGTCATACAATCGACCCGCAAGCGAGAACGGCCCTATGCAGCCGGCCAGCAGTGGCCGGTCGTCGACAGCCTTGGCAGCCAGCAGGTTAGCCTTCAGGTAAGCGGGGATGCGCCCTGCACTCAGCGATGGCACCTGCAACCTGAAAATACTCTCCACATCAGGCAGCAACCGGCCCGATACGGCAGGCACGGCCCCATCAGAGAACGCAATCTCAGCGCCAAAGGCCTCGGCCTCGGTAGTCAGGTCCATAATGGTAGCTGCCGCTACGCTGGGATAGCGCCGCGTCAACGTCATCACCGCCTCGTAGTGTACGCGGCCGTCGCTGACAGCCTCACGCACTGTATTCCCATTCAACTCAATACCGGGATGCGTCATAACGGGCAGTGCCGTCACCTCTTTCCGTCGGATGACATCGGCCACCCACTGCGTCATATTCATTCTCATAGCCAGAAAAACATATAATCAACTATAAGAAAAGACGAAGCGCGTGCGCCTTTGTAACCATCGTAAATGATGACAATTCAGACTCGTCAGCGTCTTAACTATATATGAAACATATACTAACCGTACTACTATCCTTTCTTGTCCTATCCGTACAGGCGGGCGAGATTATCGTCAGCGAAGGTGAGAGCATCCATGAGGCCCTGCGGAAGGCCCGCGAATGGCGGCGCACGGGAGACGCACGCTGCCAGGGCGGCATCACCATCACTATCCATGCAGGACAATACTACATGCAGGAACCGCTGTTCATCCGCCCCGAGGACAGCGGCACGGACGAGTCGCCACTCGTCATCCGTGGACTTGGCAAAAACCACCAAAGCGTCATCTGTGGCGATGCCCGACAACGTCACACCCAGTTGTGGCCGTTAAAAGAGCAAGGTGACAGCCTTCCGTTAAGGAAACACGATGACGGTCTTCCTATGAAAGGCATGGAGCGCATACTCGATTTCAACACCACCGACAGAACGATCACTATCCCTACTCCTCCTCAGAATGTTCTACAGACGAAGAACTTGGAAATGGTGGTTCACCAGCGATGGGCCATTGCCATTTTGCGTGTAAAGGATATGAAAGTTGAGGGCGACAAGACGGTGGTATCGTTCATGGAACCTGAAAGCCGATTGGAGTTCGAACACCCCTGGCCCCAGCCCGTCATCGGAGGCGAGAAGGGGAACAGCTCTTTCCTGCTTCGCACCACAGAACAGCGTGACGGCATTGAGCAGTTGGTCATCGTCGACGGCGCCAACTATATACGTTTTGAAGGTATAACCTTCAAACACACTTGCTGGAACCGTCCCTTGCACAAAGGGCACGTTACCCTACAGGGCGGATTCCCCCTGGTTGATGCCTACAAACTGAAAGAAAACCCCGGACTGCCTTGGGACAAGGATCTCGAGAACCAAGCCTGGATAGAGCGTCCTGTCAGTGCTGTCACCGTGCGCAACGCCCACCACGTAGACTTCTATTCTGTGGTGTTCGAAGGTTTGGCCGCCACGGCCTTGGACTTTGTCGATAACGTCAGCGACTGTGTGGTGCAGAAATGCACCTTCGGTAACATTGGCGGCACGGCCATCATGGGCGGTTCCTTTGCCGAGAGCCCGATGGAGGTGCACCGTCCCTATCAGCATCTGGCGGAACGTTGCCAACGACTGACCATCAAGGAAAACTTCGTTGTGGATGCTGCCAACGAGGACTGGGGAGCCGTGGGCATTGCATTGGGCTATGTACGCCACTGCACCATCAGCAAGAACCACGTGTTTTTCCTCAGCTACTCGGGCATCTGCGTCGGTTGGGGTTGGACACCCCTCAACACGGGTATGGAGAACAACCGCATCGAGGGTAACAATGTCTACAACTATGCCCGTCAGCTCTATGACGCCGGGGGCATCTACACACTCAGCAACCAGCCAGGTTCCGTGATTAGCGGCAACAAGGTCTCACGTCCCTACCCTGCCCCCTATGCTACCAACGACCGCGGTTTCTGCATCTATCTGGATGCCCGTACCGACGGTTTTACTATCGAGAACAATTACACCGGCGACATCGCCCCCGGGATTGCCGGTCGCCCCTTGATCAACCAACGGCTCATACGTCGTGACGAGATTGGCGACAACCACCCCGGTCCAAACATCATATTCAAGCAATGAAACAAACGAATTACCACCTCTTTGACTTCATGGACTTTGACCCTTCGTTGCAGAAGGACGAATTCCTCTGGAAGGCCTACGCACCTACCAACATACAGGAGCGCGACGGCGACATCGTCATCACCATACCGTATCAAAAACAACTGCGCCAAGAGGACATGGCACCCGACACCACCGTAGCACCACAGAGCTACGACCTCATCGTCCGTGCCTACGAGCCCAACATCATCCGCCTGTTCACCACCATGAGCGGCGACGAGATGGTGGAACAGGACGACATGCTGCAGTTTGCCCCTGAGGTGAAGCGCGTACCTCTTTCTATAAAGGATAATGGAGGAATCGTAGTAATCAGGAAAGCCTCCCCTACAGGGGGAGGTTTGGTGGGGACCATCGACCTCAGCGCGCCCAAGCTGGACCACTGGAGCGACCTGCTACCAGCGCCACAGCCGGCACCCTTCATCACCTTCTATCCCGACGGTGACGAGACGAAGGGCATCGCCCTGAGCGACGACCACTTCTCTCCGCCCCGCTACGACGCCCTGCCGCTGGGATTTGTAAGTCCCAGCCTGTCACCCAACAGCCTCCCCCCAACCCCCTCCCGTAGAGGGGGAGTTTCGGCGGCTGGTCAAAAAGCCTCCCCTACGGGGGGAGGTTTGGAGGGGGCCGGAGGTTTGGAGGGGGCCAGGACCGAGCGCGCCACCATCAGCTTCCGCTGCGAGCCCGACGAGTGTTTCGTTGGCACCGGCGAGCGGTTCCGCAAGATGGACCTCAGCGGGCAGACCTTCCAGCTGAAGAACCAGGACGGCCAGGGCGTCAACAACCGCCGCTGCTACAAGAACATCCCGTTGTACCTCAGCAGTCGCATGTACGGCTGTTTCTACCACACCAGCGACTACTGCAAGCTGTCGCTGGCCGACCACTCCACCCGCAGCGTGCAGTTTCTCAACGACAAAGCCACATTGGACGTATTCCTCATAGGCGGGCAAAACCCGGAGCAAATCCTTCGCGGCTACCGCATGCTGACAGGATTCCCGCAGATGCTGCCCCTGTGGTCGTTTGGCATCTGGATGAGCCGTATGACCTACTTCTCGGCCGACGAGGTAACAGCCATCTGCGACCGTCTCAGAGAAGAGCACTACCCGTGCGACGTCATCCACCTCGACACCGGTTGGTTCCGCACCGACTGGCTCTGCGAGTGGAAGTTCAACCCCGAGCGATTCCCCGACCCGAAGGCTTTTATCCAGCGGCTGAAAGAGCAAGGCTTCAAGGTGTCGTTGTGGCAGCTGCCCTACGTGGCCCAAGGCGCCGAACAGCTGGAAGAGGCAAAAGCGAACAAATATATCAGCCAGCCCAGCCCCCTCCAAACCTCCCCCTGTAGGGGAGGCTTACAGAAACGCGACTATAATAATTACCGATTGGCTTATCCTGACAGATACGACCTTCTGAGATTGTTCTCAAAGAATAACAAGAAAGAAGCCACGGAGGCAGAGAATATACTTTGGCAAGTACTGAGAGGAAAGGGTCTGGGGCAAAAATTCAGAAGACAGCACATTATTGGCGACTATATCGCTGACTTTGTTTGTCTTTCTTGCTCATTGGTCATAGAGGTAGATGGCGGTTACCACCAAGAAGCCAAACAACAAGAAATAGACGCGATAAGGACTGAGTATTTAGAATACATCGGCTTTTCTGTATTAAGATTCACCAACGAAGAAATACTCCAAGACTTGGATTCCGTAAAAACTCGTATCATCACCGCTCTCTCTTCCCCCTCTACAGGAGGGGGACAGGGGGAGGCTTCCTCCAACTTCTCGGCCCTCGACTACGCCGGCACCATCGACTTCACCTACCCCAAGGCTACCGAATGGTACAAGAACCAGCTTCTGAAGCCGCTGCTCGACATGGGCGTGAAGTGCATCAAGACCGACTTCGGCGAGAACATCCACATGGACCACCACTATCATGCAATGACGCCCGAGCGGCTTAACAACATCTATTCACTGCTCTACCAGCGTGCCGCCTACGAGGTGACCAAGCAGGTCACGGGCGACGGCATCGTATGGGCCCGTTCGGCCTGGGCCGGCTGCCAGCGCTATCCGCTGCACTGGGGCGGCGACTCAGAGTCGTCGTGGGCAGGCATGGCGGGCTCGCTGAAGGGCGGTCTGCACTTCGGGCTCTCTGGCTTTGCCTTCTGGAGCCACGACGTGCCGGGGTTCCACTCTACGCCCGACTTCATGAACTCGCCCCTCGACCCACAGGTGTACGTGCGCTGGACGCAGTTCGGCGTCTTCTCCAGCCACATGCGCTACCACGGCACATGCAAGCGCGAGCCGTGGCACTATCCCGACATAGCCCCCATCGTCAAGCGCTGGTGGAAGCTGCGCTACCGCCTTATACCTTATATCGTGGAGCAGGCCAAGCGCTCGTGCCACTCAGGGTGGCCCATGCTGCGCGCCCTGCTGATGATGCATCCTAACGACCGTCAGGTGTGGCACATAGACGACGAGTTCTACTTCGGCTCCGAATTCCTGGTATGCCCCGTAATGAACAGCAAGAACCGTCGCGACATCTACCTGCCAAGCCTGTCACCCAACAGCCTCCCCCCAACCCCCTCCCGTAGAGGGGGAGTTTCGGCGGCTGGTCAAAAAGCCTCCCCTACAGGGGGAGGTTTGGAGGGGGCTGGAGGTATGGAGGGGGCCGAGTGGGTCAACTTCTTCACCGGTGAGCGTATGGACGGCGGCCGATGGTACTACGATGTAGAGGTGCCCCTGGACCAGATGCCCGTCTTTGTACGTCCCGGAGCCGAAATACCCTTCTACCCCGACGACGTGGACTCTACCGACGACATGGACCTCTCCAAGGCCGTCACCATCGAAATCACCAAGGAATACAAAGGCATCGAAATATCGTAACATCGAAACATCGAATAAAACTATGGAAAGTCACTACATGCAGCCCCTCGACTGGGGCATCCTTGGAATCTATTTCGCCGTGCTCCTCGCCATAGGCATCTGGGCCAGTACCAAACGCAAGAAGGGGGGGGCGCTGTTTCTTGCCGAGCGCTCGCTTCGCTGGCACCACATAGGGTTCTCCATGTGGGGTACCAACGTGGGACCCTCCATGCTCATAGCATCGGCGTCGGCGGGCTTCACCACCGGCATCGTGTCGGGCAACTACGCCTGGTATGCCTTCGTGTTCATTGCCCTGCTGGCCTTTGTCTTCGCGCCCCGCTACCTGGGGGCCAAGGTGCACACCCTGCCTGAGTTCATGGGGCTGCGCTTCGGCCAGTCCACCCGCAATATCCTGGCGTGGTACACCATCGTCACCATCATTATCTCCTGGCTGGCGCTCACGCTCTTTGCCGGCGGCATCCTGATTCGGCAGGTGTTCGACATTCCGATGTGGATGTCGGCACTTGTGCTGCTTGTCATATCGGCCTTCTTCACCATGCTGGGCGGTTTGAAGGCGGTGGCCTACACCAACGTCTACCAGATGATACTGCTCATCGTCGTGTCCCTCGTGCTCGTCATCGTAGGGCTGGACCGCGTGGGCGGCGTCTCGGCCCTGGTGGCCAAGGTGCCCGCCGACTATTGGGTGATGTTCAAGCCCAACACTGACGAGGCTTTCCCGTGGCTGCCCATCCTGCTGGGCTATCCGGTGATGGGTGTGTGGTTCTGGTGTACCGACCAGTCGATGGTACAGCCCGTGCTGGCCGCCAAGGACCTGCGCGAAGGCCAGCTGGGTACTAACTTCACTGGCTGGCTGAAGATACTCGACGTCGCGCTCTACATTCTTCCCGGCATCATCTGCTTCGCACTCTTCGGCGACACGCTGAAAAACCCCGACGAAGCCTATCTGACCATGGTCGAGAACCTGTTCCCCGTAGGCATGGTAGGCCTGGTGTTCGCAGTGCTCACCGCTTGTCTCGTCTCTACCATAGGCTCGGCGCTCAACGCCCTCTCTACCGTCTTCACCATGGACATCTACGTCAAGCGCTTCAAGCCCGACGCCTCGCAGCGCCACATCAACTACGTGGGGCGCATCGTCACCGTCATCGGGGCCTCGCTGGCCATCGTGCTTACCGTGGCCATCGACGCCATCAAGGGGCTCAACCTCTTCAACGTCTTCCAGTCCGTCCTGGGCTTCATAGCACCGCCCATGGCGGCCGTCTTCCTGATGGGCATCTTCTGGAAGCGCTGCACGACGCGCGCGGCCAACTTTGCACTGACCGTGGGCACGCTGTTCTGTCTGACCATCGGCGTGCTCTACCTCTGGCCGCCCGAATGGCTCACCGTCCGCTGGCCACACTTCATGCTGCTGTCCTTCTACCTCTTTGTCATCCTGGTCGTGTCAATGGTGGCCATATCGCTCACCGACAAGGACACTTCCGTATATACCATCCCCGAGCCCATCCACGAAGGATTCTCTCGCCTGGCCGTCGCCCTCTGGGTGACACTCGCCGTAGTGATGGTGGCACTCTACGTCTACTTTAACTAAGCTACATTGATATGAAAAGACTCCTCATTCCAATGGTATGTTGCTGCATGGCCGCAACAGCCCTCCCCACGGCCTCGGCTCAGGGCCTGACCGACATGAGCCACAGCCGCGAGGCCGTGATGCAGAACGTGCCCCTCGGTGCCACCCACTGGACGGGCGGCTTCTGGGCCGACCGTTTCAAAGTACTGTCCACCACCGGCCTGTGGTCGATGTGGGACACCTGGAACACACCCTACGAAGTGATGGACGCACTGGGCCAGCACGGCTCGCACGGCTTTGCCAACTTCCAGGTGGCTGCCGGCACCGTCAAGGGCAAGCACCACGGACCGCCGTTCCACGACGGCGACCTGTACAAGTGGCTCGAAGCCTGTGCCTCGGTCTATGCCGTCACGAAAGACCCTAAGGTGGACGCCCTGATGGACAAGGTCATCGAGCAGATAGCCCTGGCCCAGCGCGCTGACGGATACATTCACACCCCGGTGAATATTGAAGAGCGAAACAGCCTCCCCCCAACCAGCCTCCCCCCGACCCCCTCCTGTAGAGGGGGAGAATCGACCGCGCAAAAAGCCTCCCCTACAGGGGGAGGTTTGGAGGGGGCTGGAGCTTTGGAGGGGGCTGGAGCTTCGGATAATGCCGCCGGCATCGAGATAGGCAAGGACCAGAAGCACGCATTCGCCTCGCGCCTGAACTTCGAGACCTACAACCTGGGCCACCTCATCACCGCGGGCATCATCCACAAGCGCGCCACCGGCAAGACAACGCTGTTCGACTGCGGACGCAAGGCCGCCGACTTCCTGTACAACTTCCTGAAGAACGACGCTGCCGAGCTGTCGCGCAACGCCATCTGCCCCTCCCACTACATGGGAGCGGCCGAAATATACCGTGAGACGGGCGATGCCCGCTACCTCGAGCTGGCCAAAGGGCTCATTGCCATCCGCGACTCGGTGCAGAACGGCGAAGACCACAATCAGGACCGTCTGAAGTTCCGCGACCAGTACGAAGCCATGGGACATGCCGTACGCGCCAACTACCTGTACGCCGGCGTGGCCGACCTGTATGCCGAGACGGGCGAGACACAGCTGAAGAAGAACCTCGAGGCCATCTGGGACGACATCGTCAACCACAAGATATACCTCATGGGCGGCTGCGGCGCACTCTACGACGGTGTGTCGCCCGACGGCACCACCTACAACCAGCCCTACATCCAGCAGATTCACCAGGCCTACGGCCGCCAGTTCCAGCTGCCGCAGGAAGCCGCCCACAACGAGATATGCGCCCAGATAGGCATGCTGCTCTTCTCCTGGCGCATGTATCAGACCGACATGCACCCCAAGTACGTGGACATCATCGAGAACGAACTCTACAACGGCATCCTCTCGGGCGTATCCCTGGACGGTCGCGACTTCTTCTACACCGAGGCCCTGCGGCGCACCAAGGAGTTCCCCTACACCATGCGGTGGCCCAAGCACCGCCAGCGCTACATCACCTGCTTCTGCTGTCCGCCCAACACGCTGCGCACCCTCTGCCAGGCACAAGAGTACGCCTACACCGTCAAGGGCGACACACTGTGGGTCAACCTCTACGGACAGAACGAGCTGAAGACCCCCGACCTGGAGGTGGAACAGCAGACCGACTACCCCTGGGACGGCCACATCACACTGACCGTCAAGAAGGCACGCCACCTCAGCTCCATCCGCATGCACATCCCCGGCTGGGCCGACGGCATGACACTCCGCCTGAACGGCAAGGACATCGTGGCCGAGGCCCTGCGCGAGCCCCGCAAGTGGAAGAAGGGCGACCGCGTCGAGCTCATACTGCCCATGAAGGCCAGGCTGATAGAGGCTAACCCGCTGGTCGAGGAGGCCAAGAACCAGATTGCCGTCATGCGCGGACCCATCGTCTACTGCCTGGAGGGTCAGGACGTCACCGCCCCCGGCGCTGCAGCCACCGACCAGCCCCGCATCAACGACATTGCCATACCCACCAACGTCAAGTTCAAAGAGGTGAAGATGACCATCGAGGGTCACGAGATGGTCGCCCTCGAGGCCGACGTGCCCGTGGTGACACAGGACTTCTGGCGCAGCGACGAGCTGTACCGCGAGCTGCGCCCCACCCGCGGCCGCACGGCCCACATCCGCCTCATCCCCTACTACGCCTGGGACAACCGCGGCATACAGGACATGTCGCTCTGGCTACCCCTGGCGCGCTGAGCCAAGACGCGTCAGAACTGTTTTTACGAAAACTTAAATTCCACTCTGGTTCCATAAAAAAGAATGGAGATAGAATGGAGATAGAATGGAGATAGAGTGGAGATAGAGTGGAGATAACCCTTCGACGGAACTGTCCGGTGGATGTCTGTCGAAGGGTTTTTAGTGGTCGGACCACGGGGTTCCATGGGTCGGGCCGTGGGGGGTCGTGGGTCAGTCCATGGGGTAGCGCACGTCCCATTGCTGGCGCAGCTGGTCCATGAGCTGCATGATGTAGAGCGTCTCGCGGTGGGGCATCTCGCGCGGCTCCAGCAGACCGTCGGCGAGGGCCTGGCGGCAGGCCTCGAACTGGTATTCGTAGCCCGTAATCTGCTGCGGCACGCGAAGGGTCCTGACGTACTGGCGGTCGGGACCGTTCAGGGTGATGGTCTGGGGGTTGTTGATGTTGTCGATGATGATGTTTCCCCCGGGACCTGCAATGACACCAGTGTTGTCGCCCACGCAGGCCGCCGACGACTGCACGCTGGCCAGCAGGCCGTCGCTGAGCACGATGGTGATGGCGTTGGTGAGGTCCATGCCTGTATCGGTCTTGACGCAGTGGCCGTCGCAGGTCACAATGTCGGCATCGGTGAACATACGTACAAAGTTGAGGGCGTAGACACCGAGGTCGAGCAGTGCGCCGCCGCAGAGGTCGGGACGGAAGATGCGTTCCTTACGACCCATAGAGTAGCCCAGTGTGGCGGTGATGAGCGTGGGCTGCCCGATGTGTCCTTCGGCTATCAGCTGCCGCACCATGCCTACGGCGGGCTGATAGCGCGTCCAGATGGCTTCGGCCACGAAGACGCGGCGCTGGCGGGCCAGGTCCAGAATCTCCTTGGCCTCGCGGTGGTTGGCCATGAAGGCTTTTTCCACCAGACAGGGCTTTCCGGCCAGCAGGGCGCGGCGTGTCACGTCGTAGTGGTGCGAATGTGGCGTGGCGACGTAGACCAGGTCTACCTGTGGGTCTGCCAGCAGGGCGTCGTACGAGCCGTAGGCCTTGGGCATATTCCACTTGCGGGCGAAGGCCTGGGCCTTATCCTCGGTTCGCGAGGCTATGGCGTAGGCCTCGCAGCGGTCCATGCCGCTCAGGGTGACGGCAGCCTTCTCGGCTATCCATCCGGCGCCGACGATGCCGACGCGCAGGGTGCTTTCTTGTGTCATGTGCTGCTGTATTTAGTATAAGTTCTTCTGACGGCTGCTGGTGGTTTACTGCAGCGCGTCGAGCCAGCAAAGGTAGGCCACGAGCGAGGCGTTCCAGTTGATGGCTATCTCGTTGGAGGCGTACGACGACATGTCGTCCAGGTACGACTCGTCCGCATAGTCGGAGGGATAGGGCTGGTTGATGGTGGCCTTGTCCTGCTGTCCGGGGTTGGGACCGCCCACCAGCATGCCGGGGAAGGGTGCCTCGACGGCGTCGGCCTCAGACGGACGGTGGTGCGGGTGCATGGGGCTCTTGTCGCCAAAGCCCGTCACGTAGCAGTAGCCCGTGGCGTTGCGGCCCAGCAGGTAGTCGGCGTTCTGGAGCGCATAGCGGCGGTACTGGCGGGTGCCCGTCAGCCGGTCGGCATAGAGCAGCAGCATGGCCTGGCAGCAGAGCTTCTCGGACAGACAGCCCCAGCCGAAGTCGGTAGCCTTGTTGCCGAAGGGCGACTGGAAGGACGAGGTGTCGACGCCCTTTACTGCGGCCTCGCAGTAGGCCAGCAGCTGTTGCTTCATGGGGGCATAAAGGGCTGACTGGCTGTCGGTGAGCCACTCCATGGCACCAAGCGAGGCAACGCCACCCCATGAGGGCGTGGTGAACTGCGCGGGCTGGTGCTTCCGGGCGTCGTCAAGGTAGCACTGCCTACCCGTCAGGCGGTAGAGTGCCGAGGCAGCCCAGAAGAACTCGTCGCCGGTGTTCTCGTCATCGTAGGCACCGGTGGTAACGACAGGGTCTTTCAACTCTGACTGGTGGTAATAGACGGCGGGGTGCTCCTTGGCCCACTGGTAGGCCCGTTCGGCCTGGGCCACGGCCTGGGCCGAGAAGCCGGGGTAGTCCTGCTGGAAGGGCTCGAAGAGACGGGCCGCGTCGGCCATGACGGCAGCAAAGTCAAGGGTGGCTGCAGTACTCTTGGCCACCACATAGCGGGGCTGGTGGCAGTCCACGGGCATGACGAAGCCCTCGAAGTTGGGCGTGGTCAGCTTGTGGTAGACACCGCCGTCGTAGGGGTCCTGCATGGTCTGGAGCCACTGCAGGTTGAACATCATCTCGTCAAGCAGGTCGGGCGTCAGGTTGCGGCTTTCGGGAATGTTGGTGTTGAGACGTGCGAAGTAGTCCTGCTGCTGGTCGTAGGCGGCAAACATCAGGCCGATGCTGAAGGCCGAGTTGACCACGTACTTGTTGTAGTCGCCGGCGTCGTACCATCCTAAGGGCGAGCTGATGACGGTGCCTGCCGGACGCAGGGGCGAGGCTGCCGAGGGGTGTACCAGCACGCGGGTGTCCAGATGGGCCGCCGGACGGTTGTAGGCTCCGCCCATGTCGATGGCGACGCCTGAACGGATGAGGTAGAACAGGCGCAGAGCACCGGTGGCAATGTCGTGGTAGGGACGCTCGGCCACGGTCAGCTGGCACTGCTGCCCGGCCATACTAAGCTGATACTTGCCAGGGGCTGTCAGGTCGCCAAGGGTAACGACGTAACGGGTCTTCCCGGAAATGGGCGACACGGCCTTGCGCACCTGGCGGGGCTTCAGCTGGCGCCCGTCGGGCGTGGTGACACGCAGCTTGCCCTTGGGGTTGGTACCTTCTACTACTACTACTTTCTCCTGCTGGGGGTACATGCCGACTTGGTTGCGGCGTATCTGTACCCCGTCGCCAGCCTCCATGCCAAGGGCTATGGAGGCCAGCGCGATGGTCAATAATGTTTTTCTCATTGGTTATTGGTTTTTAGTCAGGATTGTTTCATCCGCGTGCCATGTTATAGATAGCTTCCATATCCTTGGCATAGAGCACCTTCAGTCCACCGGGATGACGGGTGTCGTCGCGCGAGCACTTACGCACCATCTCCTTGATCTCGGCGTCGGTGATGTCGCGCCCGATGAGCTCCTTGATATTGATGGGCATGCCGATGGCGTGATAGAATCTCTCCATGGCCTCGATGCCCTTCAGCGCCGTGCCCTCGGGGTCGGTGAAGTCGTTGGGCACGTCCATCACGTTGACAGCGAAACGCACGAAGCGGCGCAGGTTCTCGTGCATGCAGTAGCGTGCCCATGAGGGCCATACGGCAGCCAGTCCGGCACCGTGGGTAACGTCGAACATGGCACTGAGCTCGTGCTCCAGCTGGTGGGTAGCCCAGTCTTCCTCCACACCCATGCCCAGCAGTCCCCAGTGGGCCACCGAGCCGGCCCACATAATCTGTGCGCGCTGACGGTAGTCGTTGGGATTCTTCAACACGTCGAACACCGCCGTCTTGATGGTGCGCAGCGTGGCCTCGGCCAGGGCGGTGGTCAGCTCCATGTCGTCATCCTTGGTAAAGTAGCGCTCGAAGATGTGCAGCATCATGTCCGTCACGCCTGCAGCCGTCTGGTACGGGGGCAGCGTCATGGTGCGCTCGGGGTTCATAATGGCAAACTTCGGGCGCAGGGCGGGACCGCCAAAGCCCAGCTTGAAGTCGCCGTCCTCGTTGGTAATCACCGTGTTGCCGCTCATCTCGCTGCCGGCAGCGGGAATGGTAAGCACCGATGCTACGGGCAGGGCCTTCGTCAGCTGTGCCTTGCCGATGTAGTAGTCCCATACCTCGACGTCGGGGTTGGCCACTCCCATGGCGATGGCCTTGCTGGAGTCGATGACGCTGCCGCCGCCCACAGCCAGCAGGAAGTCTACGCCCTCTTGCTGACAGAGCCGGATGCCCTCGTGTACCAGCGACAGACGCGGGTTGGGCACCACGCCGCCCAAGGTCACATAGTCAACGCCGCCGGACTTCAGCAGACCGCAAATCTTGTCTAACAGGCCGGACTTCACCGCACTCTTGCCACCGTAGTGAACCAGCACCTTCGTGCCACCATACTTCTTTACAAGAGCAGCCACCTGTTCCTCACTCTCCCGACCGAAAGCCACCTCGGTAGGAGCATAATAAACGAAATCCTTCATAGTCTTTTGTAATGCATTAAAAAAGTTAGTGATATTCCCATTTGACGAATACCACTAACAAAGGTTTAATGCCGTAGGCATAGAAAGACGGAAAATGAACTGCGCTTTATCTGTCGGCTATCTTTTCTTTGTCCTATGCTTTCCGAAATTGGTGGTACGCAATAGCGCCTCGGCCTTGTCTATCATCTCCACTAATTGCGGCGTAGGCTTTTCTTCCCTACGGGCCAGGTCAAGGAACTTCTCGTAGTACTCCTTGGCCTCCTGACCGTCTGGCAAGAAGTAATAGCAGGCGTTGGCTATATTGTAATAGGTCGCGATGGAGGAAGGGTTATATGCCAAATGCGCTTTCCATGAGGCTACGGCCTCTGCGTAGTGTTCGGTCAGGTAGTATCCTTCGCCCTGCGACAACGTGATGGCGCGCATGGCAACGGTGTCGGGCTTCATCAGCTCCAAAGCCACATTGAGATACTGCAGTCCTTCGTCGAAGCGCTTGGTATCAATACTGACCACGCCGAGGCGCCAGGCACAGTTGGCGTGTTGCATGCCGCTCTGCAAGAATGCCGTCTTCAAATACTGGTAGGCCCGCTCCAGCGAGTCTATCCTGCTATTGCACATACCAGCGGAATAGAGGGTGCTGAAAACAGAGTCACCCTGCTGCAACAAGCGGTCATACATGTTGGCTGCTGCCGTATAGTCGCCATTCAGCAGCCAAGCTTCGGCCGCGGCACGGTTGACGAGGATGTTGGTAGAGTCCTTCAATGTATATTTCAATGCACAGACGATGCCCTTCTGCGGCTGATTGCTTCTGGCGTATGCCAGCGTGAGACCGGCCACCACCTCGCCGTCCATCGGGTAGTGCTCCAAAAGCCGGGCAGCCCAGTACATGTAGGAGTCCGTGTCGCCCTGCTGTCTGTAGCTGTTGGCCAACTGTCGGAAGGCATCGTGCGTCAAGCTGTCCTCGGGCATGTTCTTCAGCAGTTCCGTGGTCTCCCGGTAGTTGGCACGTTTGTACTGGCAGTCGGCCAACTTCAGCCGGATTTGACGGGGAACACGGTCCTCTGGCACGTAAGGCTTCGACATGCTGAAATCCGCATCCATCGAGAAGCGGGTGATGCCTTGTGCCTGTGCCTGATTGTAGGCCTGCTGATAGTATTTCAACGCCTCGAAGGTATTGTACTGCTGCATCATACTGTCGCCCCGCTGCACAAGCAGGGCCAGCGAGTCAAGAGCCTCGCCCCTTGCGCTGGTAAACGTCAAGAGGACGAGGATGAGTGTGGTTGAGAATCTGTACATATCAGAACGAGATGGTATTAATTGTTTTGGACTTGGACTGCGACGGGCTTGTTGTCGCTTTGCAGTCGGAAGGTGATGGGAACGGTGTACTTCACGCGGACGGCCTCGCCGTTCTGCATTCCGGGAATCCAGTTGGGCATCGAACTGATTACGCGCAGGGCCTCGGCATCCAGCTCTGGCGATACGGACTTGACAACACAGGCCTCTGTGATGCTGCCGTCCTTCTCTACGACGAAATTGACTATGACGCGTCCCTGCTGCCCTGCCTTGTGGGCTGCTTCCGGATAGCGGACGTTCTGACTTAGGAACGTCATCAGTTCCTTAATTCCTCCAGGGAACTGGGGCATCTGCTCCACTACGTCGAAGGGCTTGCTCTGAGCATTCTGCTTGTTTTCCTTGATGATTTGCTTCTTTTGGGGCGTATCATACTGATAGTCAGTGACGGTCTCAGCATTCAGGGCGAGGGCGGTGCCGACAATGGGCAGCAGGGCCAGCAGCTTCACGAGATGGCTGCGTTTGGTTTCTTTATGTAACATCATGTGTATACGGTTTTTGAGGGTACTGTGACTGATACCGTTAGCAATGGAGTACCCGCCAATGCTCGCGGCTTTTGTGATTAACAGGTATTGATATTGACGCGCATTGAACCCCTGAGAGAGTACTGCACCGTCGGCCTCGTATTCGTGGATGGCGCGCAGGTCCTGGCGCAGCATCCACATGGCGGGGTTGAACCACTGGAGGGCGGTGAGGGTATCAACGAGGAGCAGGTCCCAGGAGTGACGGAGCCTGATGTGTCCCCGTTCGTGGGCGAGGATGGCGGCATCGCGTGCCTCATAGTCCTCGCGGTTCATCACGATATAGTGCATCCAGCTGAAGGGCGACACCCGTCGGTCTGTCACGCAGACAACGGTGCCGTCGTCCTCTGGATGCTGTTCGCTCGTACGGATTAGTCGCAGGACGCTGACCAGCGAGGCAAGGGTATGACCGAGTGTTATCGCCGCACCTGTAACAAACAAGACGGGCAACAGGTAGTGCCACCACATGGGCTGTTGCCCTTCGACAACAGCCGACCCTATCTCGCCTATCACGACTTCAGGGCGAGGGGCGGCCACCGTCTCGTGCATCGTGATGACGCACAGCGGCAACAGGAACGAGAGCACGGCGGTGCCCAACAGCACCAGGCGGTTCACACGGTGGAACGTCTCTTTGCTGAGCAGCAGGCGGTAGCAGATGTAGAACGCCAGTATCAGCACGGCCACCTTGGCATCGTAGGTCAGGAAGTCAAGCATTTTCTATTTCCCTTATCAGTTCTTTCAGTTCGTCTACCGATATCTTCTCTTCTTTCACAAACGAGGAGACTGCCGAGAGGTAGGAGTCGCCAAAATAGTTCTTGATGACCCCGGCTATAGAGGAGCGTCCGTACTCCTTCTCCGTGACGAGCGGATAGTACTGGTAGCTGTTGCCTATCTGCCGGTGGTCCAAAAAGCCATGCTTCTCTAAGATACGCACCAGCGTCGAGAGGGTGTTGAAATGCGGACGAGGCTCTGCATAGTGTTCCTGCAGTTCGCGTACGAACATCGGACCGTGCTGCCAGTACAGCTCCATAATCTCTTTTTCTTTATTTGTCAGCTTTTTCATTCTTTTTAGTTTTAGTTCATGCTTGTCTATTACGCGTCGGATTCAATACCTGGCTGCAAAGTAACTAAAAGTTTTCGTTACTTACAACTAAAGCATTTAGTTATTAACAGCCTTTAACCTCTTTCTTTAGTTGTTAACAGCCCCGGCACATGACATTCCGGGCACGCGCACGTCTTATTTATACTATGAAGAGATTCTTATTATTTGTCAGTTTACTCTGTTGCCTACAAGTGCAGGCAGCAGACATCCATATTACCCCCGACTCGTCACTGACGGATGCCGTCCGCAAGGCACGCGAGATGCGGCGTCTGGGACAGGCCAGCCAGGTGACCATCCGTATGGCCCCGGGAACCTACCGGCTGTACGAACCCCTCCGACTCCGTCCGGAAGACAGCGGACTGAGCATTCAGGGTAAAGATGCTGTTATCAGCGGCGGGGTGAACATCACCACATGGCAGCGCAAAGGACACCTCATGGTGGCTGACGTGCCCGACCATAACGGACGACCCATCGACTTCCGCCAGCTGTACATCAACGGAAGGAAAGCCATCAGGGCCCGCGACGTCAGCGACTTCGAGCAGATGGCACGCATCCGCACCTACGACAAGAAGAACCGCGTGCTGTGGGTGCCCAGAAAGGCTGTCGAGAAGATACTAAAGGCCCCCTACCCTGAGATGGTGCTGCACGAGATGTGGTGCACCAGTAACCTGCGTATCAAGGCGATGCGGGTGCAGGGCGATTCCGTAGCCGTGACATTCCACGACCCCGAAGCCAAGCTGCAATTCGAGCATCCCTGGCCTTCGCCCATGACGCCCGACACGGGGCATCCCTCGCCATTCTACCTGACCAATGCCATGGAACTGCTGGACGAGCCCGGAGAGTGGTACCACGACATCCGCGAGCATAAGGTCTACTACATGCCGCGCAAAGGCGAGACCATCCGTGAGGCTGTCGTCCCTGTACTGCCCACACTAATAGAATACATCGGTACCCCAGAGCGCCCGGTACGCAACATCACCATAAAGGGTGTTACCTTCAGCCATACCACATGGATGCGCCCCTCAGAGCAAGGACACGTGCCACTACAGGCTGGCATGTACCTGAAGGAGGCTTACAAGCTGCGCCCACAGATAGACCGTCCCAACAACCACAAGCTGGACAACCAAGGGTGGCTGGGACGTGCCGATGCTGCCGTGGAGCTGAGATGGACGGAGAACTGCAACTTCGAGGAGTGCCGCTTCGAGCACCTGGGCGGTTCAGGACTGGACTACGTGGAGGGATGCCGCGGTGGAAGCACGACACACTCTGCTTTTACTGATATTGCCATGAACGGCTATGTCTGTGGCTCGTTCTCGCCCGAGGGACTGGAGACTCACCTACCCTACCAGCCTACTGACTTCCGCGAAGTATGCACCCGCCAGGAAGTCAGCAACTGCCATTTCTTTGACGTGACCAACGAGGACTGGGGCTGTGTGGCTATCTGCGCCGGCTATGTCTCAGACATCAACATCCATCACAACACCATCCACGACGTCTCCTACACGGGCATCTCACTGGGCTGGGGATGGAACCGCGACCTGGTATGCATGAAGGATAACAAGGTGCACGCGAACCTTATCTACGACTACGCCCAGCACATGTACGACTGTGCCGGCATCTACACCTTAGGCAACCAGCCCGGTACCGTCATCTCTGAGAATGTGGTACGCGACATTGCCAAGCCTTCTTATGTTCACGACCCCAACCACTGGTTCTATCTGTATACCGACGAGGGCTCGTCGAACATTACCCTGCGCGACAACTGGACGTCTGAGGAGAAGTTCCTCAAGAATGCCAACGGACCTGGCAACACGTGGGAGAACAACGGGCCACAGGTGAGCGAAGACATCAAACAAAAAGCAGGAATAGAAAAATGAAAGCTACTTGGATATGGTATCCCGGCGACTTTGAGATATGGCTGGGCAACATCTTCAACAACCGACGCACAGAGCGCGGAGCGATGTTCCCGCCGTTCTGGAAGCAGGACTCGCACTACGTGACGGTGGAGTTCTCGAAGGTCTTCTCCTTAGAGCAGCCAGAGAGCATCCACATTGTCTGCGAAGGACAATTCAACTTTGCCATCGATGGGAAGCTGCAGTTTCCCGCCGACACTTACACCATCCCCGCAGGCGAGCATAAGCTGAATCTGAAGGTATGGAACCAGGCGACGCCACCCGCCCTCTTCATTGAGGGCGACACCATCCACACCGACTCAACATGGCTGGCTACATACGAGGACAAGCTATGGATAGACGAGAACGGCGTGGCCCACGGTTCGGGCATCTACGTGCCAGCGGCTTCGTGGCACTTCGACAGCGCCGACACCCCGCCTTCCTCATACCATCTGGAGCGCAGAGAGCAGCGTCCCGTAAGTCGCGAGAGTATGGCGGTAGCCGGCACGCTCTACGACTTCGGACGTGAGACCTTCGGCTACCTGAAGATAAAAGGTCTGAAAGGTACCGCCCATGTCTACTACGGCGAGAGCCGCGAGGAAGCCTTAGACCGCGAGCATTGCGAGACCCTCGACGTACTCTCCTGTCCGGCATGCTGCGATTGTGTTGCAGCCAGCAAGGCCTTCCGCTACGTCTATATAGAAACGGAGGAAGGCGCCAGCTACGACGAGGTGCTGATGGACTACGAGTATGCTCCTCACGATGTGAGCCACAGCGGCTCGTTCCGCTGCTCTGACGAAGAACTGAACCGCATCTGGCAGGTCGCTGCCTACACCATGGACCTGACGACGCGCGAATTCTTCATGGACGGCATCAAGCGCGACCGCTGGACATGGTCGGGCGATGCCATACAGTCGTATCTGATGAACTACTACCTGCGTTTTGACTCGGAGTGCGTGAAACGCACCATACGCCAGCTTCGTGGCAAAGACCCCGTGACGGCACACATCAACACCATCATGGACTACACCTTCTACTGGTTCAACAGCATTCTCGACTACTACCAGTACACGGCCGACGCAGACTTCGTGCGCGAGATGTGGCCACGCATGGTGAGCCTGATGGACTATGTACTCGCCCGCACTAATGCCGAAGGCATGGCCGAGGGACAGCCAGACGATTGGATTTTCGTCGACTGGGTAGACTTCCCCATGCACAAGCGCGGTACCCTGTGCTTTGAGCAGATACTCTTCTGCAAAGCCTTGGACACCATGGCAGTCTGCGCCAAACTGCTTGGAGTAAAAAACGACTACAGGGTAAAGGCAGAAACACTGCGCAACAAAATCAGGCAGACCTTCTGGAGTCACGACCTGCATGCCTACCTCCACGCCATCGAAGACGGCGTGCTGAACCGTCAGATTACCAAGTTTCCCAACATGTTTGCCATACTCTACGGCTTGGCATACCAGGAAGAACGTAAGGAAATCATGCAGAGCGTAATGCTCAACCCTCAGATAGACCCTATTACCACGCCCTACATGCGCTTTTACGAGCTGGAGACGCTCTGTCTGATGGGCCACCACCAGCAAGTACTCCGCGAGATACGCTCCTACTGGGGAGGCATGCTGAAGGAAGGGGCCACCTCGTTTTGGGAGAAGTACGTACCCACAGAAAGCGGAACACAACATCTGGCCATGTACGGCCGCCCCTACGGCAAGTCGCTCTGTCACGCCTGGGGAGCCTCGCCCGTCTACCTGTTAGGCAAATACTATTTAGGCGTTCAGCCCACCAAGCCCGGCTATGAAGAGTTTGAGGTGCGTCCAGCGTTAGGCGACCTGGAGTGGATAGAGGGCGACGTGCCCACGCCGCAGGGCATGATACACGTTTATATGGACCGTCGGCAGGTAAAGGTCAGCTGCACAGCTGGAGAGGGCTGGCTCATCGTTGGCGACCAGAGAGTCAAGATTCAGGCCCATCAGGAGACCACATTGAAGCTGTAATCCCCCTCCGTCAATCTCTCTTTCCTGCCATTCTCAATCGTATGGCGGCAGGTGTCTTTGCGACAGTGATGTCAGCCGTACGGACTTCACGCGGAGTACCATCGATGTCAAATGTCAGCGTGGCACCGTCACTGCGCACATCGATGGTAACGGGAGCACCCATGACAAGCGGCAGATTGACATCGCCGTGGCCGGCAGGAAATCCGCAGAGCACAGGAATGCCATAGGGTGCCAGCAACTCGTGTAGCATGGCTTCAACACTTCCAAAGGTGAACTCCGTGCCGCAGTCAGTAAACTCGCCGAGGACAACACTCCGGATCACGAGTGAAGGCGTTGACCACTTGGCACCACGGAGCCAAAAACCTATTTTTTCCATAACTTAAATCGAAAAAATTTTATATAAACCCTTCCTCCAATCTATCGTTCGTCTCTTAAAAGAGATTAAGGCTTGCTTAGAGCTGGAGGTGATACTGACAGCAGCCTTATCGGAATTCCGCCGGCAAAGTTACATAGCAAATTCGGAAAATGCAAGCTTTTTGCCCAAAGAGTGCTGTTTCGCTTTTTGGGGGTTTTGTCCCAAAAAACGAAAATCAATTTTTCGAGTGTCTAAAATCTAAATGTCTAATGCGGGGCGTTTTCCAATAATAAGGTTATATAATAATGTATATTTTTATAATAAGGTATTATAAAATATATTATTGTACCCCCCCCTATAATATATTATTACCCCCCCACCAAATCGGCCGTCGTTAGACATTAGACTTTTTAGACAATATTTCGCAAGATACTGCTAATAGATATTAAATCGCGTTAAGAAAGTTTGTGTTTTTTTTCTTTTTCAATAGCTATGCGTGCTTTTGCGAAACTTTTTTCGATTATTTGGAAACAAAAAAATGAATTATGAAGGACAAAAAAAGATTTTGGATGCATGCCCGACGGAGGCACGCAACGCAGTTTTTACATGGTGCTGCAGAGCTTTTATTGTGGGTCCTAATGATAGGATACATCTTCCTAATCGTTGCAGCATGCAATTTTATGGCTGAAATATTACTGTTATTCCCAGTTAATAACTCTATTGAATGTAATTGTTTTGTAAATGCATTGTCAGCGAACTGCCGCAGAGGCGGCTTAAACAAAGGGGCGCGACGTGATACACCCCTTTAATTGTCTAAAAAATCTAATGTCTAATGCGGGGCGTTTCCGTGACGCCCTGCATTTTGTTTTAGTCAGGCATAGCCTCGGTGGATTAATGGATGATGACCTTTCTGCCTTGGTGCACATAGATGCCCCTCTGGACGGGTTTCTGGTCGAGACGAGTACCATAGATAGTGTACCAGGGTGCAGCGTCGTCGGCAACCGGACGCTGGATGGTCTGGATGCCTGTGGACAGCCGGAGCACCTCCTGAATGCCGGCGTAGGCATCGATGAGTCCGTAGCCATAGACATTGTTGGGGCTCTGTCCGTCGACACTGATGGGCTTGGCGGTGGCCTTGAAGACACGCTTCACGTCGTCGGGGCTCAGCCGGGGGTTGGCCTGCAGCCAAAGGGCGACGATGCCTGCGACACAGGGACCCGACATGGAGGTGCCCGACATGGAGAGCCAGGGGTACTGGCGCCCGTTGAAGGTGGTCGTGGCCACCATCGAACGGTCGAAGCTGTCAGGACAGTAGCTGTTGCCTGCCGACAGCACGTTGACGCCTGGAGCCACGATGTCGGGTTTGGGCAGTCCGTCTCTGGTGGGGCCTACGGACGAGAAGGCTGCTATGGTGCCGACCTTTGTGGCCATGCCCCACGACGGTATGGTTTGGCCCAGCGTATTGACGAACGAGGGGCGACCGTTGAGTGCACCCACGGTGACTGCCGACTGCAGACATCCGGGCAGACCGACGCTACGACTCCTGACTCCGCAGCGAAAGCGGGCATCGGTCAACTGTTCTTCTGTTATATTCTCAAAGGGGCTGTCGGTAGACGCATACATCTTAACCGCGCTTTCGGCACCCTCGACTGCAAGCAGGAGGGTATCACGCTCTTGTTTCTCCGTGCGTGCCGAAAGGGTATAGAAGGAGCCCGACCGTTGCAGTAGCAAGTGATGACCGCGCATCACCAGACTGTCTGTAGGCAGATTGGCACTGTCGAAGACTACGGAGTCGGCCAGTTCGTAGGTACTGCCCTCACCCGCATTCTCTGACCGTTGCCATACAAGACACTTCAGGCGGAAAGGCTGTTCGCTCTTCATGTAGGCATGTGCCAGATGCTTGCTGTTGTAAGGCAGTGCCACACCGGCTGTTGCCATGTACTCGGACTTGTCAACATAGAAGACTTCGTCGCCCGAGTTGCCTGCCGAGGTTACCAATATCCGGCCCGGCCCCACCAGGAGGTCGAGTGCCTCGCGGAACAGCTGTGTGTCGCCGGGAACGTCGTCGAAGCCAATGCTATAGGTGATGACGCAGGGCTGACGATGCTCCTCGGCATAGTCGAAGATGCGCTTCATACGAGCCGTCTGGTCGGCAGAGATGGCCAAATAGTCTTCGCCGGCATTCCTACTGCTGATGGCAAAAATATCGGCACCATAGGCAACGCCTCTGTAGGGTGTGCCATAGCCGCTGCCGGCAGCAGTACCCAGACAGTGGGTAGCGTGATTGGCTTTTGTGTCGCCCACATGATTGTTGTTCAGAATGTCGTCCTGGGTGGTATATTCGCGCCCCAGGGGGGTAGCCTTGCCCTTGGTCTCGCCCTCCACGGCCAGATCGTCGACAAAAGCCTTGATACGATAGGTCTTGCCATCGATACCATAGAAGGCGGGATGCGTCACGTCAAAACCACTATCTATGATACCTAACAACACACCCGTGCCATCGTAACCCGTAGGCAGCGACACGCCCGACTGCACCATCGTGGTGCCCGTCCATTGAGGAGATATGTCGTTGCACAATCTGCCGCCCAAGTGTGTCTCAATACGCTCCACCTGCTCCGAGGCAGCCATTGCCGCCAGTTGGGAGAGCGGGATGTTGGCGATATAGATGTCGCCTATCTGGGTTACCAGCTCGCAGCCATACTGAGCCAGCTGTTGATGGGCATCGCCTTCGACAAAGCGCACGAAGGCACAAATCTTGTCGCCCGTCGTGCGCTGGGCACGGTGCATGGCTGACGAGGGGTTCAGGAGCTGTCGGACGTGGAACGACAGCTTGTCTGTAGGGTCTGCCATCGCTGTGGCGACGGGCAGGAGCATCAGCACGAGGGCTATAAGGGAAGACTTACTTGGCATAGGCCACTGAGCGGGTTTCGCGGATGACGGTAATCTTGACCTGGCCGGGATAGGTCATCTCGTTCTGTATCTTGGAGGCTATCTGTCCGCTAAGTGCCTCGGTCTCGGCATCGTCCATCTTGTCGGCACCCACGATGACGCGCAGCTCGCGGCCGGCCTGGATGGCGTAGGTCTTGGTGACTCCGGGATAGCTCATGGCAATGGCCTCGAGGTCGTTGAGTCGCTTGATGTAGGCCTCGACAATCTCGCGGCGGGCACCGGGACGGGCGCCGGAGATGGCGTCGCATATCTGCACGATGGGAGCCAGGAGGGTCTGCATCTCCATCTCGTCGTGGTGGGCGCCGATGGCATTGCAGATGTCGGGTTTCTCTTTATACTTCTCCGCTATCTTGGCTCCGTAGAGTGCGTGGGGCAGCTCGCTCTCCTCGTCGGGCACCTTGCCGATGTCGTGCAACAGTCCGGCGCGCTTGGCCTTCTTGGGGTTCAACCCTAACTCGGAAGCCATGACGGCACAGAGGTTGGCCGTTTCGCGGGCATGCTGAAGCAGGTTCTGGCCGTAAGAGGAGCGATACTTCATCTTGCCTATGATGCGGATAAGCTCTGGATGCAGACCATGAATACCCAGGTCGATAGTGGTACGCTTGCCGGTTTCTATAATCTCCGTCTCAAGTTGTTTCTTGACCTTGGCCACCACCTCCTCAATACGGGCTGGGTGAATACGTCCATCGGCAACCAGCTGGTGGAGGGCCAGGCGACAGGTCTCACGGCGAATGGGGTCGAAGGCTGAGATGACAATGGCCTCGGGCGTATCGTCGACAACAATCTCGACGCCGCAGGCTGCCTCTAAGGCACGAATGTTACGTCCCTCACGGCCAATGACGCGGCCTTTGACATCGTCATTATCAATATGGAATACCGAAACGGAGTTCTCCACTGCAGTCTCAGTAGCCACACGCTGGATAGTCTGAATGATTATCTTCTTGGCCTGAGCGTTGGCGTTGAGCTTGGCCTCGTCCATAATCTCGTTAATGTAGGCGGCGGCATCGGTCTTTGCCTCGTCTTTCAGCGACTCCACCAAACGCGCTTTAGCTTCGTCGGCAGAAAGACCAGACAATTCTTCCAGCTTAGCACGTTCCTGCAACTGCATCTTCTCGAGTTCGTCCTGCTTCAGTGCTAACAATTTCTTTTCGTTGTCGATGCGGGTCTGCTGATTGTCCAAATCGTTTTTCCTGCGCCCCAGTTCCTCCTGACGCTGGTTAAGTGAAATCTCGCGTTGCTTGATTTTGTTCTCACCCTGCTGGATATGCTGGTTGCGCTGTTGCACCTCCTTCTCCAACTCGGCTTTTTTATTAAGGAACTTCTCCTTAACCTCAAGCAACTTTTTTTCTTTCATCACCTCTGCCTCCTTTTGGACGGCACCTAACATCTCATTATATTTCCCTTTGAGAACAAAGCGGAAAATCATAAAGCCGCAGAGGCCGCCAATGATGAGAGCCGCTACGATTAGAATAATACCAACAATAATGTTCATAAATGTATATATTGAATTAATGTTCTCTACTCACCGAGGGCATCCTCGATTTCCTTTGTCAATTTGGCGAGAACATTATCATAGGGCGAGGTATCATTATGCGCACGCTCTTTCTGATACATCAGCGCGATGTCGATAAGCGTCATCAGCGCTACTGTATGGTCACTCTTGCGCCCTTTGTATGCTTGTGCATAAGCATTATAGCGCTCGGTGATGAGCTTGGCTGCACTGCGATAGTACTCTTCGTCCTCGCGGTTCACGACGACTTCTATCTCCTCGTCGTAGACATGCAGCCTGATATGTAGTCTGTCCCTGTTCTGTTCTGCCATAGCTTGTTCTCCTTACTGATTTTCGTCACTTAGGATAGCAATGCATTTGTTGACGTCACGGATGAGCTTTGACAATCGTTCCTTGGCACCAGACAGGTCACCGTCGGTAATCTCGATCATCTTGGCCATCTTAAGTGACTGGTAGTCTGACTGCGATTGTTCCAGCTGTGAACGCAGATTATTTAGATCCTGCTCACCTTTTTCTACCATAACATACAAATCTTCATTCTCCTTTTTCAACTGCTGAAAACGGAGTATCATTTGCCTGATTCGGGTTTCAAAAGTTGCTAAAGCCTTCTCGTTAGTGGTCATACCAGTTCACTTTTCCCTACAAAAGTAGTATAAAAAACTGAATTACACGGCAACGAGACCGTTTAATTAAGTTTTTTTATTACTCCTTAGGTTGTTTCTCTCTCTTTGCCAGCATCACGACACGATATACAAAGTTTGTGGTCCACTGCTGCGAAAAGCCTAACTTCTGTGCATACTGGCGTATGCCCACTGCTGTCTTCATGACGGCGGGGTCGGTGAAATCGTTCTTGGTGAAGATGTCGTTGACAGTTTTCTCGGTCATAGTACGTATAGCACTTTTAAAGATGCCGGGCAGACGTAGTTTGAACTTCATCAGATTGCCTGTCAACATCATCAAGTCCTGAGTAAACCCAGAAAACTGGTACATATACGTCTGTACATCCTGAGGTTTCTTGCAACGCTTGTGAATGCTCTGTTCAATTTCCTTGGTGAAGTCATCATCCATCCCATACAGCTCTTTGAGCATCTTCTTGCAGCGTGACTTTTCTGCCAAACCCAGACGATTATTCTGTGTA
Organism: Prevotella sp. UBA2742; assembly: GCA_002353485.1. GTDB lineage: Bacteria > Bacteroidota > Bacteroidia > Bacteroidales > Bacteroidaceae > Prevotella. Next base: position 70,156 of record DEJS01000012.1, on the reverse strand, counting down.
GGCACCTTCAGCGTGGTCTTGAACACCCGCAGGTCAGGCAATGCTGCCATATTAGAAATGCCCAGGTCAGCCGCCATGCATGCCTGGAAGTATACACGAATGAGAGTCATGAAATCTTCCATGCCCCCAGCCTTCTGTTGTTCTTCCTCCTTCTTTCCAAATAATTTGCTGATAATACTCATATCTCTATTTACAATATATTACTATATAAAATGATATTCATTTGCCATTTGTCTGCCAGCCCCACTGACTATACTCGACATCAATGCCACCCAGCAACAGCCAACTGGCCAATGTCTGCTCATAGAGCTGTAACAAGTAGAGGGGAGCACGTGTGCCGATTTCTGCGGATAGTGCTTCTGATGATCTTTGGGGGGCTTTACTGCCGTCGAAATAGTTCACCACAGCCACTATATCCTCAACGGTGATTCCGGCATCAAGAATCATCTCGACCGCATCAGAAATACTTAAATCTATACGCTGCAGAAACTCTTCTACTTCTCCAAGAATAGCGAGTAAGTCCAAAAGCCCTGCCCGCTTGGAAGTAAGCAACTGGGCTGCGCTGCCCTCCAGCTGTATGCTTCCATCAGCTACAGCTGCAGCCACCTCTGCCTTGAAACGAGGAGCATTAGCGCCCACCTTTCGCAAGTCGATGCCTAAGCTCTCCAACGTCTTAATGACCTTCATCAGGTTTAGGTCCTTCACCACTCCATGGTAATATCGGTTCTGCTCACCTTCATAATATACCACCGGCCAGAACTGGATTGCAGCCATGGTCTGTATAAGCCACACAGCTGCAGAGATGGTATGATCGGCCTTAATCACCAACGTATTTGTTTGTAGATTTGTTTTTCCCGGCACGAGACTCGGCGTAAAACCCTTCTCCCTCATCCATGGAATAAGCGCACGTACACACTGAATAGGCACATAATTGTCATGCCGGCTGTGTTCTATAAAATATTTCTGAGTTAAATCTATATTCCATCCTTCCATCAGGTTTATTTTCTTCAAGGCCGCCATAAATGACTTGGCTTCATTGCTCTGCAGGTTCATATATGCAGGTTGAATTAAGTCACTCAGTTTTCCTTCCATGCTGACACCTGCTTCAGAGAGCAAGTCCTTGTCTTTCTTCTTGACTATCTCAGGTACTTTTGAAGCCAGCGGTTCCTTGAACAAATCAGAGTAGCGGACATTCAGGTGCAGGTTTTCGACTGCAGAGATGAGCATCAAGATAACATCCTTTCTATCCAGACAGTCATCCTTCTTGACGTATTCCTCGTAGGCCTTGACATAATCCGTAGGTCCACCGCCGGCAAAAGTTTTGGTAAAGGTCACCCCTTTATCCTTATATTCCATGTCCCTCAACTTAGCCACATACAAGCTTTCAGACCCGCCTTGAGAGAAGCCCATATTAAAAAGGAACTTACCCTGAGGAATACTTTCATCTGTCAGAAGCTTACGTGCTGCCAGTAGGCCATCCAGGGAGTTACGCGCATTGACGTCACCACTATGATAGAACATAGGATACTGTTCTGACGAGCCATAACCAATAAAATCGCTCATAACAAGGATATAGTTAGGTCGCAACGGATTGGCTATCAACCCATTCAGCAATTCACTCTCGCCCTTCGACGGACACAGGTCTGGCGAACTAAGAGTAGCCCTATTATAAAGCATGATGCCATCACAAGGTGTACTGCCTGCAACGATATCAGAAGGTATCATGATGACGCCACTGATGGTGGCTGGTTTGCCATCGGCATCTTTTGACTGGTACTCATAGACATAATGTCGAACTTCCCGCGACGACAAGGTAACACCTCCTATGCGTGTCTTTACCGTAGTGTCACGCTTGGAGACTATCGTATAGTCTGACTCCTGTGCCATTAATTGCCCTATGGCAAGAAAAGGCATCAACAGCAACAAAAGGAACGTTCTAATCATGACAGCATTCTCTGGTTTTTTAAACATTTCAGTTACCAGGCCCATTTTTCATATTCCACGTCGTTGCCGCATGTCTTGTACCAGTCTGCCAATCGTGTTTCGTAGAGGCGTTGCAGAAACAAGGGTGCCAAGGCTTCACTGTCATTCGACATCATAGATTCAAGACTCTCGTTGGCCGGAGCCGATGAACTTATTCCGAGAAGATATAGTGCAACTTTTGCGACGTCCACTTCCGTAATACCTGAGTCTTCCAGCATCTCCGACAGGTCGTCGGGTGTCAGATCAACCTTGGCCAAGGCATCTTTTAAGCCAGGGATTAAACTGAAAAGTGGTCCTAAATTGGCCCGGTTCTGATATTCGGGGGCCTTTTTATTCACAAGTTTGCGCACATCAAGACCCCACTTCTCAAGTGTGGTCAGCACCTTCATCACATCCAGGTCTTTCACTGCACCATAATAATAGCGATTCAAATCACCCTCGTAGTATGCAACAGGCCAGAACTGGATGGCAGCCATAGTTTGTATGGCCCACACAATGCCCGACTGTTGGTGCTTCAATTTGAACACTATCATAGCCGTCTGCAAATTCGTTTTCCCTGGCACGAGACTGGGTTTAAAACCTTTCTCTCTCATCCATGTCACCATGGCACGTGAGCACTGAATGGGAACATAGTTGTCGTGTCGGCTGTGTTCCAGATAGTAGCGCTGTGTCAGGTCGGGCTCCCAGCCATTGGTAATCTTTATTTCAGCCAGCTTTTTCAGAAGAGTCTGTGCCTGAGGAGTGCTCAGGTCCATATAGGCAGGCTGTAACAGCTGGTGCAACGAGTCAAGAGCATTGACACCTATGCGCGATAGCACACCTTTATCCTTTGTCTTGATGACCTCCTCGACATTCGATGCCAAAGGTTCCTTGAAAAGGTCGCTATATTTGATTCCGACGTGGAAGTTCTCATTGACAGAAATAAGGAACATGGCCACATCGTTAATGGCGTCACACTGGTCTTTCTTCACATACTCTGAATAGGCCTTCTCGCAGTCCAGCATACCACCGCCGACAAACGTCTTGTCAAAAGTAATACCCTTGTCCTTGTACTCCATGTCGCGCAACTTGGCCACATACATACTCTCCGTAGCGCCCTGCGAATAACCTACATTGAAGAGGTACTTACCTTGAGGGATTTTCTTATCTTCGAACAGTTGGCGTGCCGCCAATAGCCCGTCAAGAGAATTGCGGGCATTGGTTTCACCTGCCAAATAACAAATCTTGTGGTCTATTGACGACCCATAGCCAATATAGTCGCTCATCACGATAATATAGTTAGGCTTTAGCGGATTTGCAAGCATGGCGCTGGGACCTTCCAGCCCTCCTTGCGAGGGAGCCTGTGAAGGGTCACCGATGGTAGGATGGTTGAACAACACCACACCGTCACAGGGTACAGAACCGTCAACGATGTCCGTCGGGGCCATAATAATACCACTGATGGTGACACCGTTACCGTCAGTGTCTTTTGAAGGATATTCATATCGGTAATAGCGTACCTGACGCGACCCCAAGTTAATGCCAGACAACTTCACCTGAACTGTTGTGTCAACCTCATGCAAGATGTTATAACTCATCTTCTGAGCACCGGCTGTCAGCACGACAGTTATAAGAAGCATCAGTAGAATAGACAATCTTTTCATCATATCCTTCTTTTATTTTACAATACGCTTATGACTCTCGTGGCCCCTACGCTCTATATACAGACCATTGGCAGGCATGTCAACCCGCTGACCTCCCAGATTAAAATACTCAGCAGGTTCTTGCGCTGTTGCAGGAACGGTTTCAATGTTCGCAGCAGACTTGCTGCCATTTTTTATTTCAAAGACAGCAGACAAAGGATAGTGGTCGCCCAGGGGCTTACCGTCATATTTATAGCCCTCTGTGTCAATACTATAAGAGACTGGATCCAGCTGGGCTCCATTAGCAGGGTTAATATAGAGAATCTTGTCAAGAGCCTCACCATCCATGATGTTGTCATCAGCCTCACAGTACACTGGGCCCTCCTTTACTGCAGGGTACTGTCCGTCCCTTCCAAGCTTCACCCACACATCCTCTACATGGCCACGGCCTGTATCATTAATCTTATCGATGAACTCAGCTTTAATCTGGTCACGACTGTAGTAACTGTTCAGGTCACCCATGATAAGTATGGGCCGAGTGTCGAGATGTATTAACACATCTTCGCGCAACTGCTGCCACTCTGCCAGACGGGCCTCACGGTCTTTGGTATCCTTACCTTCTTTCTCATCAGCCAAATCACCGGCATCCATGTGCATATTGTACACTATGATACGTGTTCCGCTGGCCAAGGTCAATTCGCTACGACGATAGCCCTTCTTCACCAATTCGTCAGCAGCATGACTGAACTTTCCGAAGCTCTTGACCCATGGCACACGCTCGGTTGCTGTCTCTACGATATTGTTCTTCCAGCAAGCTCCCAGTCCATCACAGTCAAACTGTTCATTCTGAGCGTGCAGTAAGTCGATTTTCTTTCCTGGAACATCAATACCTACGGACCCCGTCCATTCATCAAACTTATAATCATCCTCCAACCACGGAGTCAATACACCATGATAATTGAAGTCTTCCTGCATGCAAACAATGTCGAAAGCCTTTTTCTGAAGATACTTGCCAATACGTGCCGTACCTTCAGCCCCGGGGCCTTCGGCATTCACATTGAACACCAATATCTTCTGTGGCAGACCATCTACATTCAGAGTGGCCACACTAAGACGCTCTGTCCCCTGTGCACGGGAAGCCACCGGAATAAGCAGCAGTCCTACTACGAGCAATTGCGCTATTCTGTTCATACTTTCTTGTATTTACTTTGGTTATGATTATAAAAACTGCTGCAAAATTAAATATTTTCGCCAAACCTACCAAATGTTTAATGATTATTTTGTACCTTTGCCTTCAAAATATCACTAAACAAGTAACATTATGAAAGGTATCGTATTAGCAGGAGGCAGTGGTACACGCCTCTACCCCATTACAAAAGGTGTATCAAAACAGTTGATACCTATCTTTGACAAACCTATGATTTACTACCCTATCTCCACACTGATGCTGGCAGGCATCCGCGAGATACTGATTATCTCTACCCCTTACGACCTGCCAGGATTTAAGCGTCTGCTGGGCGACGGTTCTGAGTTGGGGGTACGCTTCGAATATGCAGAACAGCCCAGTCCCGATGGTTTGGCGCAGGCTTTCATCATTGGCGAAAAATTCATCGGCGACGATTGTGCCTGCCTTGTCCTGGGCGACAACATCTTCTATGGCAGTGGTTTCACCGGCATGCTGAAAGATGCCGTACAGCGCGCCGAGCAGCAAGGCGAAGCCACCGTTTTCGGCTACTACGTGAACGACCCCGAACGCTATGGCGTTGCTGAGTTCGACAAGGACGGCAACTGCCTGAGCATTGAAGAGAAACCCAAAATTCCCAAGTCGAATTATGCCGTAGTAGGTCTTTACTTCTATCCCAATAGTGTGGTAGACATTGCCAAGCGAATCAAGCCTTCCGCTCGCGGCGAACTTGAGATAACCACCGTCAATCAGGAATACCTGTCAGCCAAGAACCTGCATGTGCAGACCCTTCAGCGTGGCTTTGCATGGCTTGACACAGGCACCCATGACTCGCTCTCCGAGGCATCAACCTTCATCGAGGTCATCGAGAAGCGGCAGGGACTGAAGGTTGCCTGTCTGGAAGAGATTGCATACAAGCGCGGTTGGATTACTAAAGAACAGCTGAAGCAACTGGCACAGCCTATGATAAAAAACGACTACGGTCAATACCTGCTTCGAAGGGCAGAAGAAGCATACCAGCGATAATAGAGATAAAGGTAAGAGGTTGTTCCTCTTACCTTTACTCTTTATTTGGAAAACTGCTGTACACAACGTCGCAAGGCCGTAGGATTGCCCATATCGTACATTGTTCCTTTCAGTCTGACACCCATCATTCCACTCCTCTTGCGTACTGCCTCCAAGGCTGCCGTCAGCTCTATCTCACACTGGAGTTCACCAGCGGCGTCGGCCTTTTCTATGTCTTCTGCCAATTGAGCAAAGACATCAGGAGTCAGAATGTACTGACCGAACACAGAATAGTATTCTTTTTCGCCTTCGGCATTACGAACACCCAGAAATTCCTCAGCATACGAGGCTTTGGGTTTCTCATTCATCACCGACACATTAAGGATGTTCCGTTCCTTGTCTTCCCATACACCACTGAGTATGCCGTAATGACTAACCTCTGCTAATTGCACCGCATGGATGCTTACCATCAGTTGGTTATAGCGTTCGTATTCTTCTATCAGCTGTAGTGCACACGGCTTGTTACTCTTGCTGCGATAGATGGTGTCACCCAACAGTAATAGCACAGGTTCATTGTTAGCAAACTCTGCGGCCTGATAGACGGCATGACCGAAGCCCCGCTTCTCATGCTGATAGACATAGCGCAACCGTTTGCCGATGTCCAATATACGGTTCTCGTACTCCTGGGCCTCCTTGTTTAGCTTATGAAGGTGCTCATCACTCAGCTGGCGTTCAAAGAATTCTGTATATTGTATGCGTTCCTCTTCCGACCCCAACACCAGACAGATCTCCTCTACCCCACTCTTCACCAGCTCTTCCAGCAGAATGAGGATGACAGGTCGTACCATACCGTCACTGCATGGGATGGGAAAGAAGTCCTTCTTCAGGGCTCTGGTAGCAGGATAGAGACGAGTCCCGAATCCTGCTACGGGAATAATGGCCTTACGAACAGTATGCACTGGACGCAGGGTCAGCGAATAAGCTTTCATACCCTGAGCATTCAGGTAGTCCAAAAGACGCTGCTGGTCTTCAGCCGAACGAGCCAGGAACTGTACAGAGCCGTCACCGTGTGAGCCAACGCCTTTGCCGCCATACACCATAGGCTGTATCTGCGGGTCGTGCAGCACCTCGTGCAACTTGGGAGCCCTAAGGGCTGGCGACATGGGAGCGATGTACTTGTCAAACATCTCCTCAGCCTCTGTCATCAGTCGTCCCAACGACTCACGGTCGCCCTCTGCCATGTACTTAATGGCACGCTTCACAATATCATGATTCCATTCGCCCAGTGCCTTATGCAGGTTTTCTTCGGCCTCGGTGGTGGCAAAGGGATAAGCCTTGTTTAGGTCTGACAGTATCTTAATAGTGTCCTTCGACGCACACAAATCGGCAAACACCCAATGCAGTTCTTTTTTTACGTTCAGCGACTTCACCTCTATTTCATCTCCGTCGAAGGTCATCAAGTTAGGCTTCACGCCAAAGGCGCAAGCCTGGTCCAGACGTCCGCAGCGGCTCGAGGTTCGCAACTCGCCCAGATAGGCGATGTTCATCTCGCCCAGAGTATTCAGGTTCAGATTATATAAAAGGTTGAACGCGCGAGCAACAAGCACACAAATAGCAGCCGACGAGCTCAAGCCACTCTTCATAGGCAGCGTCATGTCAGTAATGCGTATACGTACGCCACCCACCTTATACCACTCAAGCATGTACGAGGCCACCCCGGCACAGTAGCAGAAGAAGGACCCCGACTTGGCCACACGTTTAAGCTCACTCTCACTCATTCGGCATGAGAAGTCGCTCCACACATCGCCTATTTCGCTGGCATCGCTGTGCATCTCGAAGATAGACGATTTCTCTACCTCGGCATAGATACCCTGTTCAATACCTGTCACAATGGAGGCTCCAGACAGAATATCCGCATTCATTGTACGATAGTGTCCTGCCCAGTCGGTATGTTCTCCGAAAAGGCACAAACGTCCGGGAACAAATAGTTTCAGCATATAGTTATTCTCTATTTAGGTTTACTATGATATGCAAAGTTACAACAAATAATCCAAAAACGTCACTTTTTGCTAAAATAATTTGGCCAATTTGATATTTTTATATACTTTTGCAGGCGAAACAGTAACAAAAGTTAATAACTATCATTCATAAAAACGAATTGCCTATCGACACAAACTCTACTTCATCAAAGTAATAAACAGTATGAAGAATTATAATGGCATGTCCGACGAAGCGTTGGCAATGCGTTATGTAGAAGGAGACAACAGGGCATTCGATGAGTTATTAGCACGTAACCAGCAAAAGCTCTACAACTACATCATGTTCGTGGTTCGCGACCCCGAGCTGGCCAACGACGTGTTCCAGGATACCTTTGTCAAGGTCATCACCCGTCTGCAGGAGGGAAAGTACACAGACAGCGGGAAATTCTCGTTCTGGCTGACGCGCATAGCCCATAACATCATTATGGACTGCTATCGTCAGCACAAGTGCGAACATATCGTAGAGCCAACGGCTGACAACGACCTGACGAAGCTGAAGAGCGACACACTGTTGGGATTGAACCGCGAAAACGAGTATGTCAACTCGCAAGTTCTCGACGACGTGCGTTGCATGATGGATGCCCTTCCTGCTGCACAGCGCGAAGTGGTGTACATGCGGTTCTATCAGGACCTCTCGTTCAAGGAGATTTCCGAGTCTACCGGTGTAAGCATTAATACTTCGCTGGGCCGTATGCGCTATGCCCTTATCAACATGCGCCGCATGGCAAAAAAACACCAGCTACAGCTGAACCTCGAACTATAGCATAGCAGATACTACTATCATCAGCGTGACAGCATGCGCAAGTCGTGAATGGTCTGCTCAGGCGAAGGACTTTTGAACACGTAGCTGCCGCTTACCAACACGTCAACACCCGCCTCCACCAAACGCGGGGCTGTTTCCCCTTGCACGCCTCCATCAACTTCTATCAGGCATCTTGCACCGCTGGCTGTTATCAGCCTGCGCAGCCGTTTCACCTTCTCGATGGTATTTTCAATGAACTTCTGTCCTCCGAAGCCTGGGTTGACGCTCATCAGCAACACCATATCAACGTCGCCAATGATGTCCTCCAAAAGAGATACAGGCGACGCAGGATTCAGCGTTACACCAGCCTTCATGCCGGCAGCATGAATCTCCTGCACCGTACGATGAAGGTGGGTACATGCCTCCACGTGTACGTTCATCATCATAGCACCCAGCTTGGCCGTTTGCTCAATGTACTGTTCCGGATGCACTATCATGTAGTGCACGTCAAGAGCCTTGGTACACTTCTTGGCAACAGCCTCCAATACGGGGAAGCCAAACGAGATGTTGGGAACGAAGACGCCGTCCATCACATCCAAGTGAAGCCACTCGGCCTCACTACGATTTATCATGTCTATCTCGCTGTCCAGATGCAGGAAGTCAGCTGCAAGCAGCGATGGTGATACTATGGTAGCCATTATTTACTTTCTTGTCTGAATTACACATTCTGGCAAACTGTTTCAGAAACAGAATTGTCGTAGGGGCAGGCATAAAGTCGTCTTGAGTAAAATGTTGCATAGGCAAATCATACTTAAATAGTTATTTACCTTTATAACGACTGCCCAGTCCACTTTATTATATCACTCTGAAGTTTTTTTCACGCTGTACGCCTCAAGGTTTTTCATGCCGTTCAGGAAATCGCGTGCCAGCATGCGTTTCTTGCCTGCCAGCTGCAGTTCGGTCACTTCCAGCCACTCGTCGGCGGCAGATATAAAGAGCCTCTTGCCCTCCGTCAGTAGCGTACCGCGCTCCTGTCCTTTCCTGCCTGTCTTCTGAGCCTTGTAAATCTTCAGTACCGTCTCGCGCCCATCAGGGGCCACCAGCGTAGTCCAGGCTCCAGGCACAGGACTCAGGCCGCGCACCATATCGTACACCTGTTTGGCCGTTCGGCCCCAGTCTATATCACACGTTTCCTTGAATATCTTGGGTGCCGGTTTCAGAGAGTCGGCAGGTGACGGCCCGCTCTTTGGGAGAGCAGCTTCGCATTGACAGTTGAGAGCCTCCTCCTGACTCATCGTCTCAGGATGGCCGTCGGCTTCGACGATGGCGTCAAGGGTGTCCAGACACAACTGAGCTCCCAGGTGCATCAGTCCGTCGTAGACGTATTCAACGTCAGCATCGTCAGGTATGTCGAACGTACGCTTCATGATGATTCGCCCGGTGTCTATGTCGTGATCCAGGAAGAAAGTTGTCACGCCCGTCTGTGTCTCGCCGTTGATGACGGCCCAGTTGATGGGGGCTGCCCCCCTGTACTGTGGCAGCAGGGCCGCATGCACATTGAAGGTACCATACTCAGGCATGGCCCATACCACCTCGGGCAGCATGCGGAAAGCCACCACCACCTGCAGGTTAGCCCCGTACGAGCGCAGCTGCTGGACAAACTGTTCGTCCTTCATCTTCACAGGTTGCAACACCGGCAAGCCCTGTTCAACGGCATACTGCTTGACAGCCGACGGCTGTAGCACGGAACCGTGCCGTCCTACAGGCTTGTCAGGCTGCGTCACCACAGCCACCACGTTATACCCGTTTTCCACCAGCGCCCGCAACGTCTCGACGGCAAACTCCGGTGTACCCATAAACACTATTCTGAGGTCTTCTTTCTTCATACTCTTCATTTGCAAAATCCTCGCGAAGGTACGAATAAAAAATCACCCGACCAAACAGAAGCACATTTTTTTTTGTCGTTGCCGTCAGTACGCCATTTCATGCACGCCTTTGACGGCAATTTTTGTCATTGCCGTCAGTACGCCATTTCATGCACGCCTTTGACGGCACGGCCTGAGGGGTCGTTCATATTGCGGAAGGCGGCATCCCATTCGAGTGCCTTGGCAGTAGAGCATGCCACGCTGGCCTCCGAGGGTACGCTGCGTGCTGCTGAGTCACTGGGGAAGTGCTCGGCAAAGATACTGCGGTAGTAATACTCCTCCTTGTTCTTGGGCGGGTTGATGGGGAATCGCTCGGCGGCGTGGGCCATCTGCTCGTCGGTGACAGCCTTTGAAGTGATGTCCTTCAGCGTGTCTATCCACGAATAGCCTACGCCGTCTGAGAACTGCTCCTTCTGCCGCCATGCCACGGCATCGGGCAGCAGGTCGGCAAAGGCTTCACGGACAATTTTTTTCTCGATGATAAAGTCGCTACTTGCCCCTCCCCTACAGGGGGAGGTTGGGAGGGGGCCACACATCTTCGCCTCGGGATTGGTGCGCATGGCGACATCGAGGAACTCCTTATCGAGGAAGGGCACGCGACCCTCTACGCCCCATGCCGACAGGCTCTTGTTGGCGCGCAGACAGTCGTAGAGGTGGAGCTTGGAGAGTTTGCGGACGGTTTCTTCGTGGAAGTCCCTGGCCGAAGGGGCTTTATGAAAGTAGAGGTAGCCACCGAATATTTCGTCGGCACCCTCGCCCGAGAGCACCATCTTGATGCCCATCGACTTGATGACGCGGGCCAGCAGGTACATCGGCGTGGAGGCGCGGACGGTGGTGACGTCGTAGGTCTCGATATAGTAGATCACATCGCGGATGGCATCCAATCCCTCCTGAATGGTATAGTTGATTTCATGGTGAACGGTACCGATGTGGTCGGCCACCAGTCGCGCTTTTGCCAGGTCGGGAGCGCCTTTGAGGCCCACGGCGAAGGAGTGCAGACGCGGCCAATAGGCGCGCGTGCGGCTGTCGTCCTCGATGCGGTGCTCGCTGAACTTCTGGGCGATGGCAGAGATGACGCTGCTGTCGAGGCCGCCTGAGAGCAGTACGCCGTAGGGCACGTCGGACATGAGTTGGCGGCGCACGGCATCTTCCAGCGCATCATGGATGGCAGAGACGCTGGCGGTGTTGTCCTTCACGGCGGCATAGTCGAACCAGTCGCGACGATAATACCGCCGCATACGGGACTCGCGGCTCCAGAAATAATGTCCAGGCAAGAAGGGCTCATAGCGCTCGCACTGCCCTTCGAGGGCTTTCAGTTCGCTGGCCACATAGACGGTACCATCGCTGTCGTAGCCTATATATAAAGGGATGACTCCGATGGGGTCGCGGGCAATCAGAAACTCATCGCGTTCCTCATCGTAGAGCACAAAAGCAAAAATGCCGCTGAGGTCTTCGAGGAAGTCGATGCCTTTTTCCCGGTAGAGGGCCAGAATAACCTCGCAGTCGCTGCCCGTCTGGAAATCATACCGCCCGGCAAAACGGCGACGTATTTCCTGATGGTTATAGATTTCGCCATTCACCGCCAGCACCTGTTTCTTGTCGGGCGAGTACAGCGGCTGTCCGCCGCTCTCCGGATCGACGATACTCAGTCGCTCGTGGGCTAGGACGGCACTGCCGCCACAGTATATTCCACTCCAGTCAGGTCCGCGGTGGCGGATCTTCTGACTCATTCGTAATGCCTTCTGACGCAGGGCCTGCGTCTGTTCTTTCACGTTTAATATTGCTACTATTCCACACATAACATTTCCTTTCTATAATTGTTTCTTGAGTACATTCTCTACGTAGCTGACGAAGGCCTGATTGCAAAGGCGCATGCCGCCAGGAGTGGGATAATGCCCCATGAAGTACCAGTCGCCAGAATGGTTGGGACAGGCCGTATGCAACCCCTCAATGCTCTGGAACACCAGTTCAATGGGTGTCTGCATACCGTCGGGGCGCAACATCTCGACAATCTTCTTGTTAATCTCCTCCACCGTGAAGGGGGCATAGATGGCACGGACATGGTTTGCTGCCAGCGGTTCCGTCTTGCACTTCCGATACGTCTCGGCAATCAGTTGCTGCATGCCGCGCTCCCTAATCAGCTCGATGGCGGCACGGAAGGCACAGAGTTCCTCTAAGTGCGACATATCAATGCCGTAGTAGTCGGGATAGCGAATCTGTGGCGACGAGCTGACCATCACAATCTTCTTAGGGTGCAGGCGGTCGAGGATCTTGAAGATGCTCTCCCTGAGTGTGGTGCCGCGAACGATAGAGTCGTCGATGATGACCAGATTGTCCTCGTAGGGGCGCAGCGAACCGTAGGTAATGTCGTAGACATGGGCCGCCAGGTCGTTGCGCTCCGCACCATCAGAAATAAAGGTGCGGAGCTTGATGTCCTTCCAGACGACCTTCTCGATGCGGACGTCGGCCCCCTCCAACCTCCCCCCGTAGGGGAGGCTTTTTCGGATGCCGTCGGTCATGCCGTAGAAGGCTACCTCGGCCGTGTTGGGAATATATGAAAAAACTGTGTTGGCTACGTCGCCGTCGATGGCCCGCATGATGGCGGGTGTGAGCTGTTCGCCCAGCCGCTTGCGCTCCTGATAGATGTCGCGGTCGGAGCCGCGGCTGAAGTAGATGCGCTCGAAACTGCAGGCTTTGTTAAGTGAAGAGTGAAGAGTGAAGAGTGAACAATTTGCTACCGCCCCATTGCGGTGGACGATGAGCGCATGACCGGGCTCTAATTCATGAATGTCCTCCGTCAGCAAATCGAAGGTGGTTTGCAGCACCGGGCGTTCGCTGGCCACAGCGATAATCTCGTCGTTCTGATACCAAAACGCCGGGCGGATGCCCCACGGGTCGCGCACGGCGAACATCTCGCCCGAGCCCGTCAGTCCGCACATCACGTAGCCGCCGTCGTAATGGCTCATTGTACTCCTCAGCACATTGGCTATCTCCACATGGTTGTCGATATAGTCGGTGATGGCCGTGCCCTCCAGTCCCTGCGCCTTGGCCTCGGCATAGAGCCGCTCCACCTCACGGTCCAGCCGATGGCCCATCAGTTCGAGCGTGATGTATGAGTCGCCATAGATGCGCGGCGACTGTCCCTGCTGTATCAGCAACCGAAAGACCTCGTCGATGTTGGTCATGTTGAAGTTGCCGCACAGGCAGAGGTTCTTCGCCCGCCAGTTGTTGCGCCGCAGGAAGGGATGCACAAAAGTCAGTCCGCTCTTGCCGGTCGTCGAATAGCGCAGGTGGCCCATCAGCAGTTCGCCCGCCATCGCCTCGGTGACGCGCGAAAAAACCTCCGTGATGGCATCCTTGCCCTCAGCCTTCTCGCGGAACATATACTCCGTGCCGGGCTTGTTGGTCAAGCTCACCGAGGCGATGCCCGCGCCCTCCTGGCCCCGGTTGTGCTGCTTCTCCATCATCAGGTAGAGCTTGTTGAAACCCCACGCCCATGTGCCGTACTTCTGCTCGTAATAGTCTAATGGTTTCAGCAGGCGAATCATCGCCACGCCGCATTCATGCTTCAGTTGTTCCATATTATCTCAACCACGGATTAAACGGATTTCACGGATTCTTCTTGAACACATGCCTTCATAAACGACATAAACAGCGGATGCGGATGGAGCACCGTCGACGAATATTCGGGGTGAAACTGCGTGCCGATGTACCAGCGCAGGGTCGGTATCTCGACTATCTCCACCAGGTCGGCAGCGGGGTTGATGCCCACGCACTTCATGCCAGCCTGCTCGTAGTTCTCTTTATATTCGTTGTTAAACTCATAACGGTGGCGATGACGCTCTTTAATCATCACCTCCTCGCCGTATGCTTCGTAGACACGGCTACCTTCCCGTAGTTCACAGTCGTAGGCCCCCAGCCGCATCGTGCCGCCCATGTTGGTGACGGTCTTCTGCTCCTCCATCAGGTCGATGACGGGGTGCTTTGTATCTACTGACATCTCGCTGCTGTTGGCATCCGCATAGCCCAGCACATTCCGCGCAAACTCGATGACCATCATCTGCATACCGAGGCAGATGCCGAAGGTGGGGATATCATGCGTCCGACAATACTCTGCTGCAATAATCTTGCCTTCGATGCCCCGCTGACCGAAGCCCGGACAGACGACGACCCCCGCCATGCCCTTTAACTGTGTGGCGACGTTTCCCGTCGTCACCCCCTCGCTATTCACAAAATGCAGTCGCACCTTCACATGATTATATACACCCGCCAGGTTCAGGCTCTCGCGAATGCTCTTATAGGCATCCTGCAAGTCGTATTTTCCTACCAACGCGATATGTACCTCGGTGGTAGCACTGCGCTGCTTGTCCAGAAAATCGTTCCACGGCTTCATAGCCGGTGTCTCCCCTACAGGCACGCCCATCTTCCGCAGGATAGCGGCGTCGAGTCCCTGCCGCTGCATATTGACCGGCACCTCGTAGATGCTCGGCATGTCCTCGCTCTGCACCACGCACTCCAGGTCAACATTACAGAACGACGCCACCTTCATACGCATTGCGTCGTCAAGGTGGCGCTCCGTGCGCAGCACGAGGATGTCGGGCTGTATGCCCATCCCTTGCAGTTCCTTCACGCTGTGCTGGGTGGGCTTCGTCTTCAACTCGTCGGCAGCCTTCAGGTAGGGCACGTAGGTCAGATGCACGCACACCGCATTGCGTCCCAACTCCCACCGCAACTGTCGGATGGCCTCCATGAACGGCGCACTCTCTATATCGCCAATGGTGCCGCCCACCTCGGTGATGACGAAGTCATAATCCCCTTCCCGTAGCATGCGCCGCTTGATCTCGTCGGTGATGTGGGGCACCACCTGGATGGTCTTGCCCAGATAGTCACCATGGCGCTCGCGGTCGATGACGGTCTTGTAGATGCGGCCTGTCGTGATGCTGTTGTCGCGCGTGGTGCGAATGCCCGTGAACCGCTCGTAGTGGCCCAGGTCGAGGTCGGTCTCGAAACCGTCCTCCGTCACGTAGCACTCGCCGTGCTCGTAGGGGTTCAGCGTCCCCGGGTCGATGTTGATGTAGGGGTCGAACTTCTGGATGGTAATCTTGTAGCCGCGAGCCTGCAACAGCTTACCGATAGAGGCGGAGATAATGCCCTTCCCTAACGAGGAAACGACACCGCCTGTGACGAAAATGTACTTTGTATCCATAAAACAAATCTATTCTATGGACTGCAAAGTTAATCATTTCTCCATTACCTCCAATTCATTGCCTTGTCTTTTGAATGTTAAAAACACCGTCAACTGACACTTTGTAAAGTTTTGGAGACCACACCCCGCTCCACCCCTTTCCTTTTGTCGAAAAACACCGCATTTCCGTTACAATATGTAAAAAGCGGCTGAAGGTTTAAGCCTCCCTTCTAAGCCTTCCCCATAGGCTGATGATAATAGTGTCTTCCTCATAAACTTTCCTAATAATCAGGGCAAGAATAGCCATAATTCAATAATTATCGCTATCTTTGCAGATACATTTAAGCACTTTTTAGAAGATTACTAAACAAATACGATTATGAACATTCTGATTTTACAGGCTTCTCCGAGAGCCAAAGGCAACACCGCCTGGATGGCGGAAGAGTACAAGAACGCTGCCGAGGCAGCAGGTCACAAGGTGACGCTGGTCAACGTGTCGCGCAAGAAGATTGCAGGCTGTCTGGCTTGCGAGTACTGCCATAATAAGGGCAATGGTGCCTGCATCCAGAAGGACGACATGCAAGAACTCTACCCGCTGATGGCCGAGGCCGAGGTGCTGGTACTGGCCGCACCAATCTATTACTTCACGCTCTGTGCCCAGATTCAGGCTCCCATCCAGCGCATGTACTGCGTCAACGCTCCTGCCAAGGTGAAGAAGATGGCCCTGCTCGTATCCTCCTATTCGCCAGGTGTTTACTCTGGCGCAACGGCCGAGTACCACGACATCTGCAACTACTGGCACGCTGAGGACTCCGGAATTGTGACCGCCAAGATTGACGAGCAGAAGACCGACGAGACCAAGGCTAAGATTCAGGCTATTGTCAACAATCTGTAGATGAAGGTACGCATCACCGCCATCCGCCAGACGGTATATCCCGACCTAATGGCGAAATACGAAAATCCTATCGAGCATACTTGCGACGTCACGGAGGGCCAGCAATGGCTCTCCGTTGACGGCAAGCAGCCCGAGGGGATGTGTCCTGCTGCATGGTACTCCATGCGTGAGTTCGTGGAGTCGCTGGCCAGAGGCGAAGGCAACTTCTACGACGGCTGGATGAAGAACCCGATGAGCGCAATGATTAGTTGCAACGACGGTTTCCGTCCGTTCAGTTTCTATATCGAGGCTATAGACGATTAGCATTCAAGGCCTGCTGCGGGCGGGCGACTACAGCGAGACGGTCAGACCGCCATAGCTCTTGGCTGCAGTCTCCAAGGCTTCCTTCGTGGTATACCTCTGATATAGCGTGCAGCGTGTGACAATGGTCTGCGGCGAACAGCGTTCACCCTTCACCAACACCAGTGCCCAGCCCTTCATGTCGTCGGCAAACTCCTCGTCCTTCAGTACATAGTGGCCGTCCACCAGCGTTAATTCTGTCCAGGCCACCTCGCGCTTGCTGAACCGCACCAAGGCGTCACCGCCACTACCGGTCTGAACGGCGGTGTAGAGCCACAGCTGCATCCAAGGCTCGCGCTCGTGCGTCTTAAGACTGGTTATCAGTGCCGGTGTTCCGTCTACCTCGCCCAGCCACTGCCTGATTTCCGGCAACCGACCGTCGCTCACCGGGATGCCTGGCATCAGAAACGACGTACGCTCCATCAGCGATTTCTTAACATACACCACGGGCAACCGGTTGGCCAGCGACAGGAAGTTGTTGTAGGCCGTCATCCCTTCTGTAAACATCGGCTCGCAAGTCTTCAGCAGTCGCCATAGCGCCACGGAATGACGCATCTTCTGACGCTGGACGAACTGCGGTAGCGTATTGCTGCGTCGCTCTTCGGACTTGGCCGACCGGATAATCACCCGTCCCTGCTTCATGTAGGTCGTAATGCCGTCCTTACGAAAACTGCCTACCATCATCAGTCCCTTGCCTGTTCCTTTTCTCTTCATCGTTCGTTTGTTTTTAGTTACACTCAAATTGTCCTATTTTTTTAATCGTCATATCCTCCACTCCATCTAAGTCCTTCCTCTGTTCTTCCTCCGCCCTTCCTCCCATTCTTGTCCGATTGTTGTCCGTTTGTTGTCCGTTTGTTGTCCGTTTAACGAACGGACAACATGCGTACTTCAAGCGCACTGCAATCGCACAAGAATAGGAGCTAAGCCCTGGAGAGGCCGGAGTTGGGCCTTACTTATGCAGGAGTAATATACGACAAAGATAGGCTTTTTGGGGGAAATAAGCAAGGTTTTCACTAAAATTATTCTCTCCCTGCAGTATAGCCACTATGGAAGGAGCGAGGGGAAAAGTAAAAACATTTCATTACAAGAAATTCCCCCTCTCTCGCCTTCTGCGGCGAAAAAGGGGGAGGAATACCTGGAAAGATTAGAGTTGGACCCTTGTCCTACCTTCTCTCGCCATGACAGCAAGTAACGGGTTCCTTCTGTGCAGTGACTAAAGAGAAGGTTGCAGCGTGAAACCGAGAACCAGGTATGCTTTCTGCGAGCAGGGGTTACCCGTCAGCTGTCCGAAGACGGGGATGGAGAACGAGTCGGTCACCCGTATGTCCTTCGTGGCCCGCAGCGAGAGGTTGGTGACGGCGAAGCCGTTGGTGCCGTACGAGGTGGTGGCGTATGGTACTGCACCGACTGTGGCTGTCCAGTCGACTGTAGCGAGGCGGAAGGGTACGCTGGCTTCGACATAGCTGCTGTAGGCCCGCCTGCCGTTCTTGTTCAAGCCGTCGTTGCCGCCGAAGTTGGTATACCACTGCAGGACGACGGGGACGGCCAATCCGCTCAAACGGCTGAAGTCATAGCCGATGTTGGCTTCGAAGACGTGGTTGGTCGAGTGGGCATCGTACTTGAAGTAGCGCGCGTCGGGGTCGAGTCCTTCCGAGAACCAATAGTCGGTGATGCCGATGTTCAGGCCGCCGATGGCGTAGCCGAGCGTCAGGTCGAACTCCTTCACGTCGTCCTTGTTCGACAGTCCGTACGAGCCCCAGGCCGTCAGGGTCAGCCCCTTGTAGCCTATGCCGAGCGTCGGCTGCACGGCCACGTCGCCTAACTTCAGGCCGCGCCAGATGTACTCGTTCACGAAGTCGGCCGCGATGGTCGTCTCCACTTTTTCCTGTGCAAGGGCGGTGCCGCCAAGCACCATGCCCACTGCAAATAAAACAATCTTTTTCATACCTTAAATTATTAATGTACCGTAGCGGTAGCAAATTATTCAGTTTTCACTATTCACTATTCACTTTTCACTTAGTTGTAGCACGACTCGCCATGCTCGTAGATGTCCAGTCCCTCGTCCTCGATACGCTCGTCTACGCGCAGGCCGTGCAGCCGCTTGATGCCGTAGAAGAGCACGATGCCGCAGAGGGCCGCCCACAGGTCGATGACCGTGATGCCGAACAGCTGTGCGCCGAAGAACCCCCAGCCGTGGCCGTAGAGGGCGCCGCTGCTGACGGACAGCAGTCCGGTCATCAGCGTGCCCAGGATGCCGCAGACACCATGTACTGACGAAGCGCCCACAGGGTCGTCGATGTGCAGACGGTGGTCGATGAACTCGATGGCGAAGACCAGCACCACGCCGCAGATGAGTCCGATGATGACGGCTCCGAAGGGCGACACGAGGTCGCACCCGGCCGTGATGCCCACCAGTCCGGCCAGCACGCCGTTGAGCGTCAGCGAGAGCGACGGCTTGCCATACTTAATATAGGTAAGGAACATGGTTGCAGTTCCGCCCGCCACGGCAGCGAGGTTGGTGGTCAGGAACACATGGCTGATGGCCGTGCGGTTCACCTCGCCAGAGGCTGCCAGCTGCGAGCCGGGGTTGAAGCCGAACCAACCGAGCCACAGGATGAACACGCCCAGAGCGGCCATGGCCAGGTTGTGGCCCGGTATGGCACGGCTCCTGCCGTCGGCACCGTACTTGCCGCGACGCGGACCGAGGGCAATGGCCCCCACCAGCGCCAGCACGCCACCCACGCTATGCACGATGGCCGAACCGGCGAAGTCGTGGAACACGTCGCCAAACGTCTGCATCATAAACGAGTCCTCCTCACCATTGCACAGCCATCCACCGCCCCACGTCCAGTGGCCCTCTATGGGGTAGATGAACAGCGAGATGACGGCCGAATAGACCAGATACATCGAGAACTTGGTGCGCTCGGCCATGGCTCCGCTGACGATGGTGGCCGAGGTGGCGCAGAAGACGGTTTCAAAAATCAGGAATCCCTCCACGGGCAGGCTGCCCTTGTAGAACGAGAGGTCGCCCCAGTTAGGCGCGCCGACGAAGCCGGCCCCCTCAGAGCCGAACATGAACCCGAAGCCGAGGAAGAAGAACAAGAGCGAGCCGAACATGAAGTCGACAAAGTTCTTCATCAGTATGTTGGCTGTGTTCTTGCTGCGTGTAAAGCCTGCCTCGCACAGGGCAAAGCCCGGCTGCATCCAGAAAACCAGCATGGCTGCCAGGAGCATCCATACAGTATCGAGTGATAATGCTATTGTTTCCATAATCGTTTCCTTTCTTTGTTATCCTTTATTTCTTGTCTCTCAGCACCGTATCGCCATGCTCGCCGGTACGGATGCTCCACGTGTCTATCACGTCGCTCACGAAGATGCGGCCGTCGCCCACCTGGCCAGTATGTGCCACCCGGAGGATGACATTGACAGTGGGTTGCATGATGATGTCGCGGCATACAATGGTGATGGCCACGCGCTCTATAACGTCGGTAGAATACTGCACGCCACGGTAGATGCGCTCCTGACGGCTCTGCCCGATGCCGTGGACGTCGTGGTACTCAAACCAGTCGATGTCTGAATGCAGCAGTGCCTCCTTGACCTCCTCGAACTTGGTTTTGCGGATAATGGCTTCTATCCTTTTCATACTTTTTACCTTTTTAAATGAATACTTAGTTTTCGTGTAACCTTGCAAGATTTCGGCAGCAAAGTTACGGTAATTAGTGAGAAAAAAGTGCATAAACTTACTACTTTTCATCAAGAAATTGAGGCAAAATGACAGAATGTAAAGATTTGAGCAGTATCGAGCCGCTTTTCTTTTCATAATGTCACGGAATAACGGCAAATGAAGACAAAGTGTTGGTTGTGTGCGAATCCTAACAAAACTTTTGATAGATATTTGTTTGTTTTTATGTCTTTTTGTATTATCTTTGCACCCGAAATCGAGACAAAAAGAAAGATTAAACTAAGGACTTGTATGACAAAAAGTAAATTAGACGGACTATATCAGCCACAGTATGAGCACGACGCCTGCGGCGTAGGCATGGTGGTGAACATTCACGGAGGCAAGAGCCACGAACTGGTGGACAGCGCCTTGAAAGTGTTGGAGAACATGGAGCACCGCGGTGCGGAGACGCGCGACAAGACGGGCGACGGTGCAGGCATCATGCTCCAGATACCGCACGAGTTTATCCTGCTGCAGGGCATCCCCGTGCCCGAGAAAGGCAAGTACGGCACGGGACTGGTGTTCCTGCCCAAGGACGAGGCGGCGCAGCAGGAAATTCTCTCGGTGATGATAGAAGAGATAGAGCGCGAGGGGCTGGAGCTGATGCACCTGCGCACGGTGCCCACCTGTCCGGAGGTGCTGGGCGAGGCGGCACGGCGGGTGGAGCCGGCCATCAAGCAGATATTTGTAAGCCTTCCGCAGAGCCACTCCCATAGAGGAGATTTTGAGGAGCAACTGCAAAACTCACCGGAGAACGTGGAAGCCGCGCTGAAAAAGAAGCTATATATTATTAGGAAAAAGATAGAGAACCGAGTGGATGACGGTGACTTTTATATTTGTTCACTATCCAACACAAACATTATATATAAAGGTATGCTGACTTCCGGGCAGCTCAGACGCTACTTCCCTGACCTGTCGAGCCCTTACCTGACGAGCGGACTGGCGCTGGTGCACTCGCGATTCAGCACCAACACGTTCCCGACATGGTCGTTGGCCCAGCCGTTCCGCCTGCTGGCGCACAACGGCGAGATTAACACCATCCGCGGCAACCGGGGCTGGATGAAGGCCAGGGAGAGCGTGCTGCTGAGCGAGGCACTGGGCGACATCCGCGACATCTCGCCCATCGTGGAGGAAGGCATGAGCGACTCGGCAAGTCTCGACAACGTGTTCGAGTTTCTGACGATGAGCGGGATGTCGCTGCCGCAGGCAATGGCGATACTCGTGCCGGAGTCGTTCAACGACAAGAACCCCATCAGCGAAGACTTGAAAGCCTTCTATGAATACCACTCGATACTGATGGAGCCGTGGGACGGGCCTGCCGCCCTGCTGTTCTCTGACGGACGCTATGCGGGCGGAATGCTGGACCGCAACGGTCTGCGCCCCTCGCGCTACACCATTACCCGTCAGGGTATGATGGTGGTGGCCTCGGAGGTGGGGGTGATGGACTTCGAGCCGGGCGACGTGGTGTCGAAGGGACGCCTGCAGCCGGGAAAGATTCTGCTGATAGACACGCAGGAGGGGAGGATTTACTACGACGGCGAGATTAAGGAGCAGCTGGCCAAGGCTCACCCCTATCGCGAATGGCTCAGCGAGAACCGCGTGCAGCTGGAAAAGCTGAAGAGCGGTCGGCACGTGGAGAACAGCGTGGTGCACCTGGAGCAGCGGCTGGTGCAGTTCGGCTACGGGCAGGAGGACATCGACCGCACCATCATCCCGATGGCCACTGCGGGTCAGGAGCCTGTGGCAGCAATGGGCAACGACACGCCGCTGGCTGTCATCAGCGACCGCCCGCAGGTGTTCTTCAACTATTTCCGCCAGCAGTTCGCTCAGGTGACGAACCCCGCCATCGACCCCATCCGCGAGGAGCTGGTGATGAGTCTGACGGAGTACATCGGTGCCGTGGGCACCAACATCCTGACGCCGGATGCCTCAAACTGCAAGATGGTGCGCCTGCCGCAGCCGGTATTGACCAACACACAACTCGATATATTATGTAATATAAGGTATAAGGGGTTCAACACAAAGAAGCTGGCGATGGCCTTTGAGACGGCCAAGGGCGAAGAAGGTCTGCGCCAGGCACTCGACGACCTCTGCAAAGCTGCTGAGGCAAGTGTCGACGAGGGGGTGAACTATATCATCCTTACCGACCGCGACATCGATGAACAGCATGCCGCCATCCCTTCCCTCTTGGCGGTGAGTGCCGTGCACCAATATCTTATTGGCGTTGGCAAGCGTGTGCAGACGGCGCTGATTGTGGAGAGCGGCGAGATTCGTGAGACGATGCATGCGGCCTTGCTGCTGGGCTATGGTGCGAGTGCGCTGTGTCCGTATATGGTATTCGGCATTCTTGACGACCTTGTGAAGCGCGGCAAGATACAGGAGGAATATGCCACGGCTGAGGCGAACTACATCAAGGCGGTGGATAAGGGTCTGAAGAAGATTATGTCGAAGATGGGTATTTCAACCATCCGGTCGTATCGCGGTGCAAGGATTTTCGAGAGTATCGGACTGGGCGAGGACCTGCTGCGCAGGTACTTCGGTACGGAGGTGAGCACCATTGGCGGCATCGGGCTGAAGGAAATAGCCCGCGACCAGATCCGGTTTAATGAAGACTTTTCTACCGCCGTACCGAAGAACCAGGGACAATTCTCATGGCGCAAGGACGGCATCAAGCATGCTTGGAACCCGGAGACGATTGCCCGTCTGCAGTTGGCTACGCGACAAGGCAGTTACGAGAAGTTCAAGGAGTGGGAAAAACTGGTGGACGAGAAGGAGAGTCCTATCTTCATCCGCGACTTTCTGGGATTCAAGAGGGTTGCCGTGCCTACGCCCATTGACGAGGTAGAAACGGTTGAGTCGATTGTGCGTCATTTTGTGACGGGAGCTATGAGTTTTGGTGCCCTTAGCAGTGAGGCGCATGAGGCTCTGGCTCTGGCCATGAACAGGCTCGGCAGCCGGAGCAATACCGGTGAGGGCGGCGAGGACAATGCCCGCTATCACACGGAGGTGGACGGTGTGAGTCTGTCGAGCAAGACGAAGCAGATAGCTTCGGGACGCTTCGGCGTGACGGCAGAATACTTGGTGAATGCCGAGGAGATTCAGATCAAGGTGGCGCAGGGTGCGAAGCCCGGTGAGGGCGGACAGCTGCCTGGCTTCAAGGTGAACGACATCATCGCCAAGACGCGCAACGCCATCCCCGGCATCAGCCTGATAAGTCCGCCGCCTCACCATGATATATATAGTATAGAAGACTTGGCGCAACTCATCTTCGACTTGAAGAACATCAACCCCACCGCTGCCGTCTCTGTGAAACTCGTAGCCGAGAGCGGTGTGGGAACGATTGCCGCTGGTGTGGCGAAGGCTAAGGCTGACCTGATTGTGGTTTCGGGTGCCGAGGGCGGTACGGGTGCCAGTCCTGCCTCTTCGATGCGCTTTGCGGGCATCTCGCCCGAGATTGGTCTCTCCGAGACGCAGCAGACGCTGGTGATGAACGGGCTGCGGAATCAGGTGCGCCTGCAGACCGACGGCCAGCTGAAGACGTCGAAGGACGTCGTCATCATGGCGATGCTGGGTGCCGACGAGTTCTCGTTTGGCACGTTGCCGCTGATAGTGCTGGGCTGTGTGATGATGAGGAAGTGCAATACGAATACCTGTCCGATGGGTGTGGCCACGCAGGACCCTGAGTTGCGCAAGCACTTCGAGGGAAGGGCGGAGTATGTGGTGAACTACTTTACTTTCCTGGCGCAGCGGGTACGGGAGTATCTTGCCGAGATGGGTGTCCGCTCGCTGAAGGAGATTATAGGGCGGACAGAGCTGATAGATGTCAGTGTGCCCGACGGTTTTCCCGTCGGGAAATGGCGCACCATCGACTTCTCTCGCCTGCTGCACAAGCCCGACACGGACAAGCCACTCTATTGGGACCGTAGTGCCTATACCCGGGTTTCGGGTATGAAGGACGAGGAAATCATCCGTGCCGCCCAGAAAGCCATCGACGGTGGCGAGGAAGTATCGCTCGATTACGCCATCAGGAATACCGACCGTGCCGTGGGTACGATGCTCTCGGGGGCCATTGCCAAGAAATATGGCGAGGCCGGACTGCCCGACGGCACCATCAAGATAAAGTTCAAGGGCTCGGCCGGCCAGAGTTTCGGTGCTTTCGCCGTGAAGGGCCTGGACCTGCGCCTGGAGGGCGAGACTAACGACTACTTCGGCAAGGGACTCTCGGGCGGTCGCATCAGCATTCTGCCCCCGGCCCGCTGTAGTGAGGATTTCAAGGCGGAAGAGAATATCATAGCCGGCAACACGGGGCTCTATGGCGCTACCTCGGGCGAGCTGTACATCAACGGCAAGGTGGGCGAACGCTTTGCTGTGCGCAACTCGGGGGCCATCGCCGTCGTCGAGGGCGCGGGCGATCACTGTTGTGAGTACATGACCGGCGGGCGCGTGGTGGTGCTGGGCGAGACGGGCCGCAACTTCGCCGCCGGCATGTCGGGCGGCGTGGCCTATGTCTATGACCCCAAGCACACGTTCGACTACTTCTGCAATATGGATATGGTGGAACTCTCGCTGGTGGAGGACTCTGTGTCGCGCAAGGAGCTGCTCGAGCTGATACGTCAGCACTACCTGCACACTGGCTCGGCACTGGCCGGCCGCATGCTCGACGACTGGCAACACTATGTTGACGACTTCATACAGGTGGTACCTATCGAGTACAAGCGTGTGCTCGAAGAGGAGAAGATGGCACGCCTGCACGAGAAGATTGCCGACATACAGCGAGACTACTGAGCGGGCGCTGCCGGAGCTAAAGTGCCGAGTAGAGACCCCTCTCGAGGTATAGACAACAATGGGATAGTGAAATAAAACAGAAAATACGACAATGGGAAATCCGAAAGCATTCTTAGAGATCGGCCGTCAGGAGGCGGGCTACCGTCCGGTTCACGACCGCATACACGACTTTGGCGAGGTGGAGCAGACGCTCTCGACCCGGGAACGCAAGCTGCAGGCATCGCGCTGCATGGACTGTGGCGTACCCTTCTGCCACTGGGCCTGTCCGCTGGGCAACAAGGCACCGGAGTGGAACGACGCGCTGTATCGGGGCGACTGGGAGCTGGCCTACCGTCGGCTGGCGAGCACCAATCCCTTCCCCGAGTTCACGGGCCGCATCTGTCCGGCGCTGTGCGAGAAGGCCTGCGTGCTGAACCGCTTCAACCACGAGCCTACCACCAACCGCGAGGACGAGTGCGCCATCATCGAGGCGGCGTTCCGCGAGGGATATATCCAGCCGCGCACGGACATTGTGAAAAATGGTAAACGGGTGGCCGTTGTTGGTGCCGGCCCTGCCGGTTTGGCGGCTGCCAACGCTCTCAACCAGATGGGATATGCGGTGACAGTATATGAGAAGAACGAGGCCGCAGGCGGACTGCTGCGCTACGGCATCCCCAACTTCAAGCTCAACAAGGCAATCATCGACCGCCGCATCCGGCTGATGGAACAGGAGGGCGTCGAGTTCCGATACAACATCAAAGCCTCCCCAAGCCCCTCCCGAGGAGGGGGTGTTGATGTGATAAACACTGCCGAGAATATCAATAAGATATGTAACCAGACACCCCCTCCTGTGGAGGAGCTTAAGGAGGCTTTCAGCGCCATCGCCATCGCCACCGGCACACCTGCCGCCCGCGACATGAAGGTTCCCGGCCGGGAACTCAACGGCGTACACTTCGCCCTCGAACTGCTCGCGCAGCAGAACCGTGTGCTGGCAGGGATGGAGTTTACGAAGGACCAGCGCATCACCGCCAAGGGAAAGGACGTGCTCGTCATCGGCGGCGGCGACACGGGCAGCGACTGTATCGGCACGGCACACCGCCAGGGATGCCGCAGCGTCACACAGATAGAGATTATGCCCCGCCCCGTAGAAGGACATGACGACCCGCAGAACCCCTGGCCCAACTGGCCCCGCACACTCAAGACCACCTCGAGCCACGAGGAGGGCTGTACACGCCGTTGGAACGTCAATACGCTGGAGTTCCTGGGCAAGGACGGCAGGCTGACTGGCGTAAAGGTGCAGGAGATAGAATGGAGGCCGAATCCTGAAGGAGGCCGACCTATCATGGCTGAGAAGGGCAAGCCAGAAATCATCAAGGCAGAGCTATGCTTGCTGGCTATGGGGTTCCTGAAGCCAGAGCACCCCGAATATCCCGAGAACGTCTTCGTGTGTGGCGATAGTGCCAACGGAGCCTCGCTCGTAGTGCGCGCCATGGCCAGCGGCATAGAGACGGCCAAGAAAGTAAACGAATATCTGACAAGATGAAGAAGATACCCTTTACCAAGATGCACGGCTGCGGCAACGACTACATCTACGTCAACGCCATGCAGCATCCGATAGCCGACCCCCAGGTCTGCGCCACCAGATGGAGCGACCGCCACAAGGGCATCGGATCCGACGGGCTGGTACTCATAGACCGCAGTCCCGTACCCGAGGCCGACTTCTCCATGCGCATCTTCAACGCCGACGGCAGTGAGGCCATGATGTGTGGCAACGCCTCCCGATGCATTGCCAAATACCTGTATGACCGCAACCTGACGAATAAGACGACAATACGGCTGCTCACCCTCTCAGGCATCAAAACACTCCAGCTACACTTGGCAGACAACAAGGTGGAGCGCGTTACCGTTGACATGGGCGAACCGATGTTCGACGTACCAGAACAGTTCGTATCCGGTCGCGACTCCGGAAAGGGCTCTTTTGTATCCATGGGCAACCCACATTACGTCATCTTCACCGACAACATCGATCAGGTAGAAGAAACAGGACACATACTCGAGCATCATCCGGCCTTCCCCCAGCGCTGTAACATTGAGTTCGCCAGAGTCGAGCCCGACGGACACATACGTACCCGCGTATGGGAGCGGGGCAGCGGCATCACCATGGCTTGCGGCACCGGCGCCTGTGCCACTGCCGTCGCGGCTGTAACCACAGGTCGCGGCTCGCGACAGAACACTATCGTCATGGACGGCGGCTCACTCGACATCGAGTGGGCCGGAAACGGCAACCACGTCTACATGACAGGACCCGCACAATTCGTCTTCGACGGCGAAGCCGAAACGTCGAAATAACAAAACATCGAAGCATCGAAATACTAAAAAATATGGCCCTAGTAAACATCCACTTTCTCAACCTGCAGGCGAACTACCTCTTCGCCGACATTGCCAAGAAGGTTAACGCCTTCAAGGTAATGCACCCCAAGGCCGACGTCATATCGCTCGGCATCGGCGACGTTACCCAACCACTCTGTCCTGCCGTCATCCAGGCTATGCACAAGGCCGTCGACGAGATGGCTACTGCCGACGGTTTCCGTGGCTACGGCCCTGAGCAGGGCTACGACTTCCTGCGCGAAGCCATCCTGAAGAACGACTTCCAGCCGCGTGGCGTGCGCCTCAGTCTCGATGAGGTCTTTATCAATGACGGCGCGAAGTCGGACACCGGCAACTTTCAGGAGCTGCTCCACTGGGACAACTTCATCGGCGTCACCGACCCCATCTATCCCGTCTACATCGACTCTAACGTAATGATTGGCCGCTGCGGCACCTACCGCGAAGGGCGCTGGACCAACGTACGATACATGCCCACCACGGCAGAGAACGGTTTTGTGCCAGAGGTGCCCAAGGGCCGTCCGGTGGATGTGATCTACCTATGCTACCCCAACAATCCTACAGGTACCGTCATCACCAAACAGGAACTGCGCAAATGGGTAAACTACGCACTGAAGAACGACGCGCTCATACTCTTCGACGCAGCCTACCAGGCCTATATCCAGGATCCGGATATTCCCCACAGCATCTACGAAATCCGGGGCGCCCGCAAGTGTGCCGTCGAGTTCCGCTCATTTTCAAAGACGGCAGGGTTCACTGGCGTGCGTTGCGGCTACACCATCGTCCCCAAGGAAGTAACAGTGTCTACCTTCGAAGGCGAGCGCATCTCGCTCAACCAACTGTGGCTGCGCCGCCAAAGTACGAAGTTTAACGGTACGAGCTACATCAGCCAGCGAGCCGCCGAGGCTATCTATTCACCAGAGGGCAAGCAACAGGTAAAGCAAACCATCGATTACTATATGCACAATGCCGCTAAGATGCTTACCACGCTACGCTCACTCGGCTACGAATGCTATGGCGGACAGAACGCTCCCTACATCTGGATGCGCACACCTGACAGCTTCCAAAAGGAAGTTGGCGCTATGGCACCGACTCCCTCTTGGAGGTTCTTCGAAGCCTTGCTCTATGGGGCTAACGTAGTCTGTACGCCAGGAGTCGGCTTCGGTCCCAGTGGCGAAGGATACGTACGCTTCACCGCATTCGGTTCGCACGAACAGACCGACGAGGCGTTAGAGAGAATTAAGAAATGGACAAAGACAACGTAATAACGAATCATTAACACCAAACACAAAACGATTATGGAAACATTAAGATTTCAGGTTGTCGGTGAAGCTTTCAAGAAGAAGCCACTCGACGTAAAAGCACCCGGTGAGAGACCCGCACAGTACTTTGGGAAGAAGGTCTTCAACCGTGAGAAGATGTATAAGTATCTGCCCAAGGCTGTCTATGAGAAAATGATTGACGTAATGGACAACGGCGCCCGTCTCGACCGCGACATCGCCGACGCCGTGGCGGCCGGCATGAAGCAATGGGCCACCGAGAACGGCGTAACCCACTATACCCACTGGTTCCAGCCACTGACGGAGGGTACTGCCGAGAAACACGACTCATTCATCGAACACGACGGCAAGGGCGGTATGGTGGAGGAGTTCACCGGCAAACTGCTTGTACAGCAGGAACCCGATGCGTCCAGCTTCCCCTCTGGCGGCATCCGCTCCACCTTCGAAGCCCGCGGCTATTCAGCCTGGGACCCCACAAGCCCGGTGTTCATCATCGACGACACACTAATCATACCCACCGTATTCATTTCCTATAGCGGTGAGGCCCTTGACTACAAGGCTCCGCTGCTGCGTGCCCTGCATGCCGTGAACGTGGCCGCCACTGACGTATGCCATTACTTCGACCCTGCCGTCAAGAAGGTGACATCTAACCTTGGCTGGGAACAAGAGTACTTCCTCGTGGACGAAGGACTCTACGCTGCCCGTCCTGACCTGCTGCTGACAGGGCGTACGCTGATGGGGCACGACTCTGCAAAAAACCAGCAGATGGACGACCACTACTTTGGAGCCATTCCCGAACGCGTCGCTGCCTTTATGCGCGAGTTGGAGATAGTCGCCCTTGAACTGGGCATCCCCACCAAGACACGACACAACGAAGTAGCTCCGAACCAGTTCGAGCTGGCACCCATCTTCGAGGAAACCAACCTGGCCGTAGACCATAACATGCTGCTTATGTCAGTAATGAAGCGCGTGGCCCGCAAACACGGCTTCCGCGTACTGCTACACGAGAAGCCCTTTGCCGGCATCAACGGCAGCGGTAAGCACAACAACTGGAGTCTGTCTACCGACAATGGAGTGCTGCTCCATGCCCCTGGCAAGACAGCAGAGCAGAACCTTCGCTTCGCCACCTTCATCGTCGAAACGCTGATGGGTGTATACCGACACAACGGACTGCTGAAAGCCTCCATCATGTCGGCCACCAATGCCCACCGCCTGGGAGCCAACGAGGCACCCCCCGCCATCATATCATCGTTCCTTGGCAAACAGGTCAGCGAACTGCTCGACCACATCGAGAGAGCCGACGTCGACGACATCCTGGCAATGGCCGGCAAGCAGGGCATGAAGATGGACATCCCCGAGATTCCAGAACTCTTCATCGACAATACCGACCGTAACCGCACCTCACCCTTTGCCTTTACCGGCAACCGCTTCGAGTTCCGCGCCGTCGGTTCCGAAGCCAACTGCGCCAGCGCCATGATAGCCCTGAACAGTGCCGTAGCCGAAGCTCTTGTAGACTTCAAGAAGCGAGTAGACAAGCGTATTCCCGAGTTTGAGAAGAAACTGGCAGGAACAGAGCACAGCGCCACCTTCCACGCCATCATCGAAGTATTGCGCGAGGACATCAAGACCTGTAAGCCCATCCGCTTCGACGGTAACGGCTACTCAGACGAATGGGTGCTCGAGGCACAGAAGCGCGGTCTGGATGTTGAGAAGTCGTGTCCGAAAATCTTTGAACGCTACCTCGACGACGCGAGCATACAGATGTTCGAGAGTCTGGGTGTGATGACGAAGAAAGAGTTGGAGGCCCGCAACGAGGTGAAGTGGGAGACATACACGAAGAAGATACAGATTGAAGCCCGTGTCCTGGGCGACCTCTCTATGAACCACATCATCCCCGTGGCCACCCGCTACCAGAGCCAGCTGCTGAAGAATGTGGAGAACATGGCCGAGGTATTTCCCGTAGACAAAGCCGAGAAACTGTCTGCCCGCAACCTCAAGCTCATCGAGGAAATTGCAGAACGAACCTCTGTCATCGAGAAGGGCGTCGAGGAACTTGTCAATGCCCGCAAACTCGCTAATAAGATAGACGACGAGCACGAGAAAGCTATCACCTATCACGACAAGGTGGAGCCGAAGCTCGACACCATCCGTTACCAGATAGACAAGTTGGAGCTCATCGTCGACGACTCACTATGGCCCCTGCCCAAATATCGCGAACTGTTATTCATCCGATAGGAAGAAAAAAAACGTCAAAACATTAGGTTGTTTGGAAAATAATGTGTACCTTTGCAGTCGATTTCTAAAAACAGGGGCGTAGCCCAGTTGGTTTAGAGCGCTGCAGTCACATTGCAGAGGTCATCGGTTCGAGCCCGATCGTCCCTACCAACAAAAAGCAGAAGAGGATGGAGTCCTGATTGGACGTCCATCCTCTTCTTTTACTCTATCTTACATTTATTCGCTCTGACTGCGTTCGGGGCGTTTCCCGTCACGAGGACCTCCAGGACCACCAGGACCACGACGCTTCTGCAGCTTTTGGTAGGTCTTGTACTGGGCATCAGTCAAGATGGCCTTCAGCTTCTTGTCGTATTCTTCACGTTTGGCCTTGTACTGCTTCATCTGGGCTTTCTGCGCCTCGGTCATCTGAGGACGCTGATGTTCCTGCTGCGGTGCTGCACCTGGCTCTGAATCAGGTTTGGGAGGGCGCTGGCCACCCATTCCCGGGCCGTTAAGATAGTCTTTATACTGTTCGTTCAGAGCCTGTACCTGAGTCTTCTGCTTATCGTTCAGATTCAGGTCTTTCACCATCCGCTTGGTCATCTCGGCAGGAGTCATTTTCTTCGGAGCCCTGCGCTCTCTGTTCTCACCCTGAGCCATGACAACCGTCAGGGTCAGCAGGGCTACCATCATCATCAGAATCTTTTTCATACTTTATCCGTTTTAGAATGTTACTGTGTATCGTATTGACGATGCAAAGGTAGGTAAAGTTTGGCCATCACACTAATATATTCAGCGAACGGCTTGATTTTCATAACAAAATCAGCGCTGCAGGGCGAGGTTGTAGTTGTAGTATTGCTGGTTGCCGCCGATATCCTTGACTATGCGCAGGAAGGGTGGGAAGTGGACGCTTTCCTGCGGAGTGACGCCCTTAACGGCGAGGATAATGAGGTCGGAGAGCGGGGCATGGAATTGGTCGAGTTCAAAATACTGTCCTTTCCATATGAACGAGCGACGGGTCTTGCGGATAGTAGTACGATATGGGTCAGCCTGCTGCAATAACGACTCATAGAGCGCGTTAGAGACCTGTCGCTCAGTCTCAAGCACCTCAGTAGGCGAAATCTGCTTACGCGTCTTATGGATGTTAACCACCTCTCCTCCCTGCCAGCTGCGGCGTCGCAGTCGTATGATGCAATCAGGATCGGAGACAAGGTAAGTCTGGGCTATCTCACTCTCAATGCACTCGGGCAGTTCTCCTGTCAGCTCGACTATGTATGTACGCTCGTCTTCTATGGGCTGCGGTATGCCGAGCACGTTACTGATATCGGAGAGCACGCGATTCATCTTGGCTTCAAAGTCGTCGTGGTTGTTGATGACACGAAGATGCGGATGTCCCGTCCAGGCGCGGTTCACCTTTTTGTCCAGGTCGCGGGCCAGCTGCAGTCCTTTCTCGTCGGCCTGCTCGTATCGGCTGGCATTGGTAGCCAGCGTATAGTACTGCTCGGCACCGTCGGCGGCCGACACAAGGTGCAGCACGGCATCATAGCGATTGCGCAGCTGGTTGGGCTCAGTACCGCAATGCTGGCAAAGTTCATGCCACATCTCGGGCGAGATATAGGCCGATATGTCCATCGTGCCACGGTCACAAACGACGAAGGCCGGCTTCTGACAGGTCTCGGCCAACCGCATAAAGGAATCTTCTAATGCCAGTTGTGTCTCAAGGATGGCCAGCTCGCCCTGATAGTATAAATCATGGTTGGGTGTCAGATAGCTCCATCCGCCCTGCGTATACATGGTGGGCACCTCAGGCACGGTAAAGACCTTGAACCCAAGATTAGAAAAATGGTCTACGATACGCACCAATGCCGTAGTCTTGCCTGCGCACGGTCCACCCGTCAGTACTATGCGTTTTACGTTGCTCATAACAATGATAGCTTTTTCTGGTGGCAAAGATACGAAATAATTGGGAAATTTTCGTATCTTTGCAGCAAAAATACTAAATCCCATATATGAAACGACTTATTCTATTTGCTATGACATTAGCCACCACGGCAGCCACGGCACAGCGGCTGTCCTATCCGAAGGCTGAGAAGGGGCCTACGGTTGACAACTATTTCGGAACAGAAGTTACGGACCCTTACCGCTGGCTCGAGAACGACACCAGCCGTCAGACAGCGGCCTGGGTAGAGGCCGAGAACCGTATCACCAGCGACTTTCTGAAGAAGATTCCCTTTCGCGACAAGCTGCTGAAACGACTTACCGAACTCTCTAACTACGAGAAGCTGTCGGCACCACGCAAGCGCCACGGCAAGTGGTATTTCTTCAAGAACAACGGACTACAGAACCAAAGCGTGCTCTACGTCATGGACCAGCTGGGCGGCGAGCCCCGCATATTCCTCGACCCCAACACCCTAAGCCCGGACGGCACGGTGGCACTAAAGGGAGTCTATTTCTCCAACAACGGCAAGTATGCTGCCTACTCCATTTCGCGCTCGGGCAGCGACTGGCAGGAGTTCTACGTCATCGACCTGAAGACAGGACAGCTCACCCAAGACCACATCGAGTGGGCCAAGTTCTCCGGAGCAGCATGGCAGGGCGACGGCTTTTATTATTCTGCCTACGATGCGCCTACGAAAGGCAAGGAATTCTCGAACGTGAACGAGGGCCACAAGATTTACTATCATAAGATTGGTACGCCGCAGTCCGAGGACGTGCTGTTCTATCAGAACGCTGCCTACCCGAAGCGCTTCTACACCTGTGCCGTGAACGACGAGGAGACGATGATGTTCCTCTACGAGGACGGTGCTGGCGCCGGCAACAACCTCTACGTGCGCGACCTCCGGACGCCTGATGCACAGTTTATCCAGATGACCGACAACATGGACTACGACTACAGTCCACTGCATACCGAAGGCGACAAGATATACCTTATCACCAACTACAATGCTCCCAAAAGCCGCATTATGACCGCCGACATCCGCCGGCCCGGCATCGGAGACTGGCAAGAGCTCATTGCCGAACAGGGCGACGTACTTAGCGGGGCTGACGTCATCAACCGTCACTTCATACTCACCTACAGCAAAGATGCTTCCGACCATGCATATCTTTACTCACTCGCCGGACAGCAGATTCGCGAGATAGCCCTGCCTTCTGTGGGCAGCGTCGGCTTCACGGGCGACGAGAAGGAGCCGGAGTGCTTCTACACCTTTACCTCGTTCACCATACCAGGCACCATCTACCGCTACGATATGCAGACAGGCCAAAGCACGCTCTATGCCCAGCCGAAGGTAGCATTCAATCCGCAGGACTACACCACCGAGCAGGTGTTCTTCCAGAGCAAGGACGGCACCCGCATCCCCATGTTCCTGACGTATAAGAAAGGAAAGAACTCTCAACTCCCCCACGAGCTTCGCTCGCTTAGACCTTCAGGTCAAAGAACTCCCACCTCCCCTCGTCCCGTTTATCTCTACGGTTACGGCGGTTTTAACATTTCGCTCGTACCCTCGTTCTCGGCCAACCGTATCCCATGGCTCGAGCAGGGCGGCATCTATGCACAGGTGACGCTCCGCGGCGGCGGTGAGTATGGCGAGGAGTGGCACCAGGCAGGCACCAAGATGCAGAAGCAGAACGTGTTCGACGACTTCATCGGCGCTGCCGAATGGCTCATCCGTGAGGGCTATACCGACAAGGGACACATTGCCATCGTGGGCGGCTCGAATGGCGGACTGCTCGTCGGTGCCTGCATGACACAGCGCCCAGACCTCTTCCGTGTGGCGATTCCACAGGTGGGTGTGATGGACATGCTGCGCTATCATAAGTTCACCATCGGATGGAACTGGGCTCCTGACTATGGCACCAGTGAGGACTCCAAGGAGATGTTCGAATACCTCAAGGGCTACTCCCCACTCCACAACCTGAAAAAGGGAACCACCTACCCTGCCACCCTCGTCACCACTGCCGACCATGACGACCGTGTGGTGCCTGCCCACTCGTTCAAGTTTGCCGCCCGTCTGCAGGAGTGTCAGTCCGCCACCCAGCAGCAGAACCAGAAGCCATTGCCCCCCACCCTCATCCGCATCGACACCAAAGCCGGTCACGGCGGTGGCAAGCCCCTGGCGAAAATCCTCGAGGAACAGGCAGACATCTACTCCTTCATCCTCTACAACATGGGGCTGAAATTCAAATAACCATCACCCAACACCCACCATGACCAAACTAACACTGACCCTAACACTCCTTCTGGTCACCGTTCCCGTCTGGGCACAGCGAACGGTGGTGGGTGGCATGGTGGTCGACGACAAGACGGGTAGGCGCCTCGACCACGCCATCGGCCGGCTCATGAAGAAACACAGCAGGAAGTAAAAGCAGTAACAACGACGAGAGGGTGTGTCAAAACGCAAATCTTGACACACCCTCATCTTGCCAGCCGATTGAGTGGATGCTTATCTACCCCAGAAGCCGCTGCCTACCTCCTCGTCGTCGATGCCGAGGTCATCGCCGCCGAGGCCGGTGGACTGTACGCTTTTCAGGCTGCCTGCCAGCAGTTGCTGGTGATGCTGCAGCAATACTACCCGCATGGCGGGCTTCATATATTCTTTCTTCTTCATAATGCTTCCTTTTACTTAATCACGACCTTTTTACCGTTGTTGATGTAGATACCGCGCTGTGTGGGCTTGCCGCTGAGGCGCACGCCGTTGAGGGAGTACCAGACGTCAGGAGATTTACGGTTTGACGATTGACTATTTCCGATTTCCTTGATGGCAGTGGCCTCACCCTCGCCGAAGTCGATGCTGAACGACGTGAGGCGGCTGGCACCGGCTTCAACGGCGGCGGGGTCAACGAGGAAGTAGGCGCGGCAGGCACCGAGCGAGGCACCGCTGCCGGCATAGCGGAGGGTGTTGTCTGCGCCGAGCAGGAGGACGTCTAAGGGCTTGTCTGCGCCGTTTACGCTGGCATTGCCCCATTTGTCGGCGATGTTGGTGATGGCATTATAGGTGCCGCAGAAGGCGACGGTGGAATTAGAAGGGTCGTCACCGCTCCAGAAGTCGTCTCCTACGTATTCGACTTTCACGTTGGTGAACACGGGGTTGACGATGTTATGGGCGTCGTCGTCCACATAGTCAGCAGCCTTGTCCCACTTGATGATGTAAGGTACGCCGGCAACGAGCGTGTTGTCCGCATGATTCTCATGCTTTTTCTCCTCGAAGGTCAGGTTGAGTGTGGTGCCGCTGATGCTGGCGGCGGTCACGGTGCGGTAGGTGGCGCCATAGAGCGGGCCGTTGGGGGCGGTCATGTCCACGGCGAAGGGCAGGCAGATGGTGTTCCACTTGCCGTCCTTGTAGAGGGTGCGGTCTTTCAGCACCACGTTGCACGTCTGGCCCTTGTTGGCGGCGATGACGCTGCTGTTATCTTCGTTACGGTCTGCAAGTTCCATAAGGTTCTCGACGTGCCAGTAGTACTTGCCGTCGTAATAAAGCACATTGCCAAAGACCGTAATGCCTGTATATGAGCCGCTGCCGTAGGTAGCGGTGGCTGTCGCGATTGCACCCTCGGGCTTGTCGGTGGTGGCCACGGCGAAGTTGGTGTTGAACGTGCTCACGTAGCCAATTGCGTTCATGCCATAAGAAATATGGTAGCAGTTGGATATCGTCGGGTCGTTCTGCGTTATGGAGCCCAGAATAGCACCGTTTCTATCGGTGTCGAATTTCGGGCCGAGATACAGGCAGTCTTTCAGCGTGCCGCCGTTTATGTCGCCCATGATGCCGCCATTACTGTAGTTCCACTTAAATGAGAGCGTGGCAGAACTGGTGCAGCCCTTGATGGTGCTGTTGTACATGGCAAAGCCGCCGATGCCTCCCAAGTCAATTCCAGTTGCATGCAAAGTAACCGTATTGGTGACGTGACAGTTGCTGACGGTGACGCCATCGCCCCAGCCGAAGATGCCGCCACTGTATCCACCATTAGTGATAGTGCTGTTGGCAAGCGTCAGGTTCTGTATGGTGCAATATGCTGCAAATCCGAAGACGCCCTGACAATCGCTGCCGGTATTGATATTGATGCCGCTGATGGTGTGGCCCTTGCCGTCGAAATTGACGGAGGACTTGTGGTCCTTGGTGCCTATGGCCGTGTAGTTGTTCTCCGTGCCGTCATACGTGATGTCGGCCCCCAGCTCGAAGTATTTGCCGCCGAGGTCTTCTCCACTGTTCACCCTGCTGGCCAGTTCGTTCATGCCACTCACGGTGGTGATGATGTAGGGATTACCCTGCGTGCCGTCACCGTCGCCCCAGATGGCATAACGGAAGGTGGGGGCGATGTAGTAGATGACAGTGAGATGAGTGTTTA
Organism: Prevotella sp. UBA2742; assembly: GCA_002353485.1. Taxonomy (GTDB): domain Bacteria; phylum Bacteroidota; class Bacteroidia; order Bacteroidales; family Bacteroidaceae; genus Prevotella. The sequence goes on along the minus strand of DEJS01000012.1, from coordinate 32,532 downwards.
GCGTGCAGGTGGCGCTGCCGTCGGTGGCTGCCCATTTCATCGCTACATCTGTATTGTTAGCACTACTTGTCCAGCCGAAGCCGCCGAGCGCATAGTCCTCCGGCACGCTGCCGCTGTAGGTGGCGGTGAAGGTCACGTCGCCGGAGATGCCGGCATCGGCGTTATGATAATAGTTGTAGTACTGCCCCTTGTAGGTCATGCCGGTGGGGTATATCTTCAGTCCGTCGTACGGATACTCGGTCGTGGCACTGACGGAGGGGATGCTGAGCGTCACGCCCTTGTAGGGGATGATGGCGCAGATGTAGCTGGTGCCGTCCTGGCTGCCGTCGCCTCCTACGCCTGCGTTCTGCTTAGCCTCGCTGCCGTTCAGCATGACGCCCGTGTAGCGGTTGTTGGTGAGGGTGCCCGTACTATTATTGTTTGTGCCGGCGATGGCACCGGCATTTGTTCCGTTGACAGTTCCGCCATAGACGAGGCAGTTCTCAATAACGCTATAGTTGGCAGTGCCAGTGATACCACCGACGATATTGCCAGTGACAGTGGCGGCGCCGGTGCAGCCACGGACGGTGGCGTAATGGCCCACGATGCCGCCGACATAATCAGTGCCACTGACTGTGACATCACTTCCGACGTGGCAATTCTGGATGGTCGTATTCGTACTGCCACCACTGCCCACGATGCCGCCGACATGCTTCCCGCCACAGATGGTGCTGTTAGCGAGCGTCAGGTTCTGGATGGTGGCATAGGAGACAGAAGCAAAGAGTCCGACGTAATCGGTGCTCGGCAGATTGACGTTGATGCCGCTGACGGTGTGTCCCTTGCCGTCGAAGTGCCCGCCGAATTCCGTGCCGTTGCTACCGATGGGCGTGTAGTTGTTCTCTGTGCCGTCATACGTGATGTCGGCGCCCAGCTCGAAGTACTTGCCGCTGTAGTTGTTAGCGGTGTAGCCGTCGGTGCCGTTCACCTTCTTGGCCAGCAGGTCGAGCTGGCTGGGAGTGCTGATGACGATGGGATGGTCCACGGTGCCGTTCACACCGCCCCTAATGTTCCACAGGTCGTTGGCATCTGACAGAATCCAGAAGCTGGCAGCCGCCGTGGTATATGCGTAGCAGTTGTCGTCGCCGGCAATGGTGACCTTCACCCAATATTTTCCGAAGTCAGTGGGCACGGTGGTCGTGTACGTGCCGTTCTGCGTCGTGCTGTATTGATAGGTGACCGCCCCCGTGCTGAGGTTCGTGCCGCCCAGTTGGGGGGCTGGCGCGTTGCCGTCAACGACATCGGCACACGCTACGGTGACGCCGCTGTTGGCCGACTTGGCGATGGTGACCTGGTGGGACTTCGTCGCTGACTGGTTGCCGTAGCTGTTGGTGGCGGCATAGTAATAGACGGTGTGTGTTCCAGCATTAGTGGCTGTAATGTCTGAAACGGTCGAAGTATAACTGCCCGATGTGCCCACGCGGTAGTACATCGTACACTGCGACGTGGGGTTGTAGTTCACCAGCTGCAGCGGCTGCCCGGTATAGACGAGCCCTGTCTTCATCGTCGGGTCGCTGGCCGGGCGGTTGGTCTTCGTCGTGGTGGAGAAGTGCATATAGACATAGTCGCCGCCGGCACCCTCATTCAGGTCGTAGGCATCAGAACCGCCATTCTTTCCAATGGTGGTGTAGCCCGACTTGCTGCCGCTCTTATTTACGACAATGTCGTTGACGGCACGTTTATCAGAGAAATTCTTCTTTGTGTAGAAGAGCCACATGTTGGTGCTGCCCGACTTTGCGCTACTGTTCAAGTTTCCACCGTATTTTTTGAAGTGGTCACTACCATCATGGGCAACCCTTGTGTAGGTCGTACCGTTGTAAGTGACACTCGATGCGTCCGTGGTGCTAACAACAAGGTCTGTGATATAGCCCCCGTCGGTATTGTTGCGGCTACCCGTCTTATAGAGCACATAGACGTAGTCACCGCCGGCATTGGAGTTGAGGTCAAAATCGACCTTCTTATAGCCCTGTGACTGATAAGTGGCCCACTTGGAATCGACGGTACTCCCGTCGCCGCCTATCACCATGACATCGGTGATGTACGCTGGATAGTCGTCTGCCCACGCCGTCTGTACCGTGAGGGCTGCAATGAGCGTGAGGGCGAGCACGAGGGCGCGTCGTGGTGCGGCGAGCGTCGCTGCTGCCCTCGTGATTCGTTGTCTTGTTGTTGCTTGTTTCATACGTATAATGGTTTATTTGGTTATTATCTACTATGCTTGTTCCTGCTTCCGATACTCACTGGGAGCCATGCCGAACTGGCGCTTGAAGGCGCGGGTGAACGTCGGCAGGTCGTTGTATCCACAGGACTCTGCAATCTCGCTGATTTTGCGGTCGCTGTGCAGCAGCTCGGAGGCACAATGGCGCCGGCGCCGCGCCGCCTGGCGCACGCCGCACGATACGCCGAGGCCCCGCTCCCGCCCCGCCCGGCCTCCAGCGGCCTCGGCGGGGACGGGCGCGGGGCCTGTCCGTATCGCTATTCTGTGTATAAGTGTTACATGGATGGATGGATGGATGGATGGATGGATGGATTAACAAAAATCCCGAGACCGCCAAACATCCGGGCCACTAATTGCGTCCCTTTAACATCATTTATATGTCCGTCTCGTCGTTGCATATACTCGGCCGTTAGTTGTTATGTCGTGATATGGTTCGTCATTGGGATGCGCGACATGGGGATTATCTCTTTTTCCCTTTGCCAAAAATGTCGGAATGTGTTCCCGTCCGGTAAAGGGATATGATGCGGATTTCGGTATCTTTCTCGTAGAGCAGCAGCCAGTCGGGACTGATATGGCACTCCCAGTAGCCTTTGTAGTCGCCATGCAACAGATGGTTGTGGTACTTTGGAGGCAGAGTCTCACCTTTGCGTAGCATGTCAACGACCATGAGCAGTTGCTCCATGTCGAGCCCTCGGCGCACGGCCAGTTTCACGTCGCGGTCGTACTGCTTGTAAGTCTTGATTTCGTAGTACTGCGTCATAGCGCCAGCATCGCTTTTTTGAACTCTTCGAACGATTCGTAGGTCGTTCCTTTGTCCTTGCCGCTGCGCACGTCCTCAATGGCCTTCATCGTCTTGTCGTTTAGGTACTCGCCTGTTTCGGGGTCGTACAGGCGAGGCTTTTGTGCAGCGGACTTAGCAGGTTTGATGGCCGTCACGCCACGCAGCATGCGGATAGCCCGTGTCACATTGGCTATGTTCGTGTTGTCGTCAACAGTGACGAGCAACTGTCTGGGAAATGTCATTGTTGCCATAATTATGCGCATTAAAGTGTTATAACGAGTGCAAAGATACAAAAAGTTTTTTGAATTCGGTGCTCATTCCCTGTAAAATATCAAAAAAACGAAGAGGATGCGTCCCTATGACAGGATGCATCCTCTCCGATATTTTGAGCATACGCCCGAAGATTACTCCTGGTCGAGCAGTATCTTCATCATCTCAACGGCAGCCTTGGCTACCGAGGTGCCAGGACCGAAGATGGCGGCAACGCCGGCCTTGTAGAGGAAGTCGTAGTCCTGAGCGGGAATGACACCACCGGCAATGACCATGATGTCCTCGCGACCCAGCTTCTTCAGCTCCTCGATGAGCTGCGGAATGAGCGTCTTGTGACCGGCAGCCAACGAAGAGGCACCGACTACATGCACGTCGTTCTCGACAGCCTCGCGGGCAGCCTCGGCGGGTGTCTGGAACAGCGGTCCCATATCCACGTCGAAACCACAGTCTGCGTAGCCCGTAGCCACTACCTTCGCACCACGGTCGTGACCGTCCTGACCCATCTTGGCAATGAAGATACGCGGACGGCGACCTTCCTTCTTCGCGAACTCGTCGGTCAGCTTGCAAGCCAACTCGAAGTCGCTGTCGTTCTTTGATTCTGAGCTATACACGCCTGAAATTGTTCTGATTACTGCTTTATAACGGCCTACAATCTCCTCGCAGGCATCCGAAATCTCACCCAGGGTACAACGCAGCTGGGCCGCCTTGACGGCCAGGTCCAGAAGGTTGTTCTTTGACTTGCGGCCTTCCTTGAAGTCGCGCACGCAGTCGGTAATGGCTTTCAGGGCAGCCTGGCAGGCGGCCTCGTCACGATGAGCGCGCACCTCCTTCAGACTCTCCTCCTGCTGCTTGCGCACGGCGGTATTGTCCACCTCGAGGATGTCGATGGGGTCTTCGTGCTCCAGACGGTACTTGTTGGTACCCACGATGGTCTGCACGCCACTGTCGATGCGGGCCTGCGTGCGTGCAGCAGCCTCCTCGATACGCATCTTGGGCAGACCGGTCTCGATGGCCTTGGCCATACCGCCCAGCTTCTCAATCTCCTGGATGTGCTCCCAAGCCTTGTGAACCAGCTCGTTGGTCAGGGTCTCCACGTAGTAAGAACCAGCCCATGGGTCGATCTGCTTGCACACCTTCGTCTCGTTCTGGATATAGATCTGAGTGTTACGGGCAATACGTGCCGAGAAGTCGGTGGGCAGTGCGATGGCCTCGTCGAGGGCGTTGGTGTGCAGCGACTGGGTGTGACCTAAGACGGCTGCCATAGCCTCGATACAGGTACGACCCACGTTGTTGAAGGGGTCCTGCTCGGTAAGGCTCCAACCGGAGGTCTGCGAGTGGGTACGCAGCGCCAGCGACTTAGGATTCTTGGCCCCGAACGACTTCACTATCTTTGCCCACAGCAGACGACCGGCACGCATCTTGGCAATCTCCATGAAGTGATTCATGCCGATGGCCCAGAAGAAACTGAGACGCGGAGCAAAGGCATCGACGTCGATGCCGGCGTTGACACCCGTGCGCAGGTAGTCCATACCGTCGGCCAGCGTATAGGCCAGCTCGATGTCGGCGGTGGCGCCGGCTTCCTGCATGTGGTAGCCCGAGATGGAGATAGAGTTGAACTTAGGCATCTTCTGTGACGTGTACTCGAAGATGTCGGCAATAATCTTCATCGAGAAAGCGGGCGGATAGATATAGGTGTTACGCACCATGAACTCCTTCAGGATATCGTTCTGTATGGTGCCTGCCATCTCCTCCAGCCGTGCGCCCTGCTCCAGACCGGCCACGATGTAGAAGGCCAGGATGGGCAGCACGGCACCGTTCATGGTCATGGAGACCGACATCTTGTTCAAGGGAATGCCCGAGAAGAGCACCTTCATGTTCTCTTCGTTACAGATACTTACACCAGCCTTACCCACGTCGCCAACGACACGGGCGTTGTCGGGGTCGTAGCCACGGTGTGTGGGCAGGTCGAAGGCCACGGAAAGGCCCTTCTGACCGCTGGCCAGGTTACGACGATAGAAAGCGTTCGACTCCTCGGCGGTGGAGAATCCGGCATACTGGCGGATGGTCCACGGACGGAAGGGATACATCATTGAATACGGACCACGCAGATAGGGCGGAATACCGGCTGTGAAGTCGAGGTGCTCCATGCCCTCCAGGTCTTCTTTGGTGTAGACAGGACGTACATCAATGTGCTCCGGCGTGTGCCAGTTCTCAGTGATGCCGTTGTCCTTCACCCACTTGGCACCATCTTGAGCATGAATGCCAGCGTAGATATCTATTTTACTAAAATCTTTTCTCATAACTTTAAATACCTAATTTAGCATTATACTCTTTGAGGGTTTCCAATACATTGCAGCGAACGTGGATGAAGTTCTCGATGCCTGCGGCCTTCAGGTCGTCCATGCAGGCAGGGGCACCGGCAACAACAAACATCGCCCGGCCATTGAGATACTTGAAGGCAGGGACGGCATACTCAGCATACTCGTCATCGCTGGAGCAGATGACCACGATGTCGGCCTTAGCCTCCAGGGCAGCGTCGACACCCTCCTCGACGGTCTTGAAGCCGAGGTTGTCAATCACCTTATAACCGGCACAAGCCAGGAAGTTGCATGAGAACTGAGCACGAGCCTGGCGCATGGCCAGATTGCCGATGGTCAGCATGAAGGCGGTAGGCACCTTGGCAGCCTTCTCGGTGGTCAGGCGCAGGCTTTCGAAGTCGCTGGCCATACGGCTGATCTTCAAGGCGGGTACGTCGGCATCGCCGGTATGCTGGCAGCTGCAATCGACGGCCAGCGGCTGTTTGCCCTCGCTCTTCTCGGTGAAGTTGGGGAACTGGTTGGTACCCAGTATAAACTCCTTGCGCTTGGCAGCATCGCCATGACGCTTCTCGTTGGTGGCGTTGATGTCGGCCTGCACGGTACCGGCCTTGACGGCAGCGAGGAAGCCACCCTCGTCCTCCACCTTGAGGAAGAGTTTCCAAGCCTCCTGAGCCAGGGCATCGGTGAGGTGCTCGATATAGTAAGAACCGGCCGAGGGGTCAACAATGCGGTCGAAGTGGGACTCCTCCTTGATGAGCAGCTGCTGGTTGCGGGCGATGCGCTCCGAGAAGTCGGTAGCCTTCTCGTAAGGAGCGTCGAACGGTGTCACCACCATCGAGTGGACACCACCCAGGGCTGCCGACATGGCCTCGGTCTGCGAGCGCAGCAGGTTGACATACGAGTCGAACAGCGTCTGGTTATACGTCGAGGTCGAGGCATTGATAATCATCTTGCACGAGTCGTCGCTCTTGGGCTCATACTGCTTCACTATCTGGGCCCAAAGCAGACGGGCGGCACGGAACTTGGCAATCTCCATGAAGTAGTTCTCGGAGATGCCCATATAGAACTTAATCTTGCTGGCTGCCAGGTCGGCGTCGACACCGGCATCAACCAACTGCTGCAGGTACTCGTTACCCCAAGCCAGCGCGTAGCCCATCTCCTGAACGATGTAGGCACCGCTGTTGTTCAGCAGGTCGCTGTGCACCATGACACAGCGCAGACGGGGATAGTCCTTCAATTTCTCCACCAGTGTCGGCATGTTAGGCAACAGCATGGTAGTGTCCTTGCCCTTCATCAGCATGCGCTCGATGGGGTCGAAGCCCAGACCACCCACAATCTTCTCCTTGTCGTAACCCATCTTCTCGAAGTAGGCCACCAGCAGGTCGGCCAGCTGCAAGGCATGGCGCTGACAGACGCGGTAGCTCACCTCCACGATGTCGAGGCGGATGTCCTTGAGTAGGGTCTCAATGTAGTCTGCGGAGAGCTGGGCATGTCCCAGACGGAAGCCGATAGAGTCGACACCCTTCATCAAGATGTCGAGTGCCTTCTTGTTGGCCTCGGCAGGGTCGTCGACGACGATGTTCTGACGGACGTACCACGCATTGGAGTCCTTCTTGTTGCCACGGACGAAGGGGAACTCGCCAGGCAGGGCGTCGGGTGTTTTCAGGTTCGCCAAGTCCTCCCGGCGATAGAAAGGCTGTACGTTAAAGCCTTCGTTAGTTCTCCAAACGAGTCGTTTCTGGAAGTCGGCCCCTTTCAGGTCCACTTCAATCTTGTCCAGCCACTCTTGGGTGGTCGGGGCCTGGAACTCGCTGAAGAGTTTCTCTTTGTTAGCCATAAAATTCTAAATTGTTTTGTATTATTATATAAGTAATATGCGTTAATGGCATGCAAAGGTAACAACTTATTTCCTATTAAACGAAATTTTTAATAAATATTAGCGCAGCCACCCATTTTTCTCTCCCCTGACCTCACTTTGGGTTCACTTTGGGTTCACTTTGGGTTCACTTTGCCTTCACTCTATTTTATGCAGGCAGAGTGAAGTGAGCATTGACGTAAAATGAGGCCGAAAGGGGGCGGGAAGTGTGAAAGAAATAAAAAGAGGAAAAACCGAACGAAATTAGTTGCACAAATATGCTTTTATTGCGCAATAATTTTGTACCTTTGCAGCCAAAATTAAAAGCACTATAGTTTGTTATGGAAACGTTTCAATGGCTAAAAGACTTATTTACGACTACTGACTCGGTGGCCCACATCGCGTTGCTGTACGCCATCGTCATCGCCGTAGGTGTTTACTTAGGCAAAATCAAGGTCGGAGGCATCTCGCTGGGCGTCACCTTCGTACTGTTTGCCGGCATCGTGGCCGGCCACTTCGGCTTCACCGCGCCCACGCCCATACTCACCTTCATACAGGACTTCGGGCTCATACTCTTCGTCTTTATGATAGGTATGCAGGTAGGGCCGGGCTTCTTTGAGAGTTTCGGCACGGCGGGCGTCAAGCTGAACGGACTGGCAACCACCATCATCGTGCTGAACATCCTGGTCATGTTCGGATGCTACGCCGTCTTCTTCGACACCACGGACAAGACCACGCTGCCCATGATGGTGGGTACGCTGTACGGCGCCGTGACCAACACCCCCGGACTCGGTGCCGCCAACGAGGCCCTGAACACGGTGTTCGGCACAGGCAATTCGCCCCATATCGCCTCGGCCTACGCCTGTGCCTACCCGCTGGGTGTGCTGGGCATCATCGGGGCCACTATATTAATTAGGTATATCTGCAAAATCAGCCTGAACAAGGAAGAAGAGGAGCTGAAGGCCCAGGACGAGACCAACACCAACAAGAAGCCCTACAAGATGCACCTTGAGGTGTCGAACCAATACCTTGAGGGCAAGACGCTGCTGCAGGTGCACAACTTCCTGAACCGCGACTTCGTAGTGTCGCGACTGGTTCACCAGGGCGAGCTGTGCATTCCGAACCGCGACACCATCTTCCACATTGGCGACCAGATGCTCATCGTATGTGCCGAGGCCGACCACGAGGCCATCATGGCCTTCATCGGTCCCAAGCTCGACATCGACTTCGAGCAGAGCGACCAACCCCTGGTATCGAAGCGCATACTGATTACCAACTCGAATATCAACGGCAAGAGCCTGGGCTCAATGCACTTCTCGAGCGTCTACGGCGTCAACGTAACACGCGTCACGCGTCAGGGCATGGACATCTTTGCCACCCCCACCCTGCCCCTGCAGGTGGGCGACCGCATCATGGTGGTAGGACCGGAGGACGCCGTCGACCGCGTGACCAACAAGATGGGCAACAGCATACGCCGACTCAATGCGCCCAACATAGCCACCATCTTCGTGGGCATCATACTGGGCATCATCTTCGGCTCGCTGCCCATCGCCATTCCCGGCATGCCGGTACCCATGAAGCTGGGCATTGCCGGCGGACCGCTCATCATAGCCATCCTGATAGGCCGCTACGGCTACAAGATACACCTGGTGACCTACACCACCACGTCTGCCAATATGATGCTGCGCGAGATAGGACTGGTGCTCTTCCTGGCCTCTGTAGGCATCAAGGCCGGAGCCAACTTCTTCGAAACCGTGATCGAGGGCGACGGACTGCTCTACGTGCTCACCGGATTCCTCATCACCGTCATTCCCATACTCATCGTCGGCCCGGTGGCCCGCCTGAAGTTCAAGTTCAACTACTTCACGCTGATGGGTATGATAGCCGGTACCTACACCGACCCCCCCGCACTGGCCTATGCCAACAGCGTGTGCTCGAAGGAGGCACCGGCCGTGGGCTACTCCACGGTGTACCCGCTGTCCATGTTCCTGCGCATCTTCACGGCACAGATCGTGGTACTCTTCTTCTGCGGATAAAATATAATAATACACAATAACAAGACAAATGAAAAGAATCGCATTCACCTTAGGATGTCTCTTTGCTCTTGCCTTGCAGCCGGTAATGGCCCAGATGGACGCCAGCATCAAGCTGAACGAGGTGATGACGCACAACGAGACAAGCCTGATTGATGAATACGGGGCACGACATGCGTGGGTGGAGATAGCCAACATCTCGCACTCCACGTACAACATCCGTGGCATGTACCTGACCACCGACCGCTCCGTACTCGACAAGAAGATGAGCGTGCCGGAGCGTGTAAAGCGCATGAGCCAGATACCCAGCGGCGACGTGCGTACCAACCTCAGCGGCCGTCAGCTCATCGTGTTTCAACTGGACAGCCAGCCCGCCCAGGGCTCACTGCACCTCTCTGTACCCGCTGACGGCGACAAACCCCTGTGGATAGCACTCTACAACGGCAACGCAACACAGCTCATCGACTCCGTCACGGTGCCCGTACTGGGCAGCGACCAGACGTTTGCCCGCATCGCCAACAACGGCACGTCCGAGGACTGGGAGGTCAAGTCGGCCGACCGCGTGACACCGGGCATACAGAACCAGACAACGGTGTCGGAGTCGAAGGTAGAGAAATTCAAGCGCGAAGACCCCTACGGCTTCGGCATGGCACTCATGGCCATGGGCATCGTATTCTTCTGCCTGGCACTGCTGTGGATATTCTTCACACTCTTCGGCATGTTCATGCGCCATCAGGAGATGGCCAAGAAGGTCATCAACCAGCAGCCCATCAAGCCCATCACCAAGACGGTAGAGAAGACCCTCGAGGTAGGCCACAAGACGGGCGTCATCCTGAAGGACGGCTTCGACTCGAAGGGTATCGACCGCGAGGTCTACATGGCTGTCATCGGCATGGCTCTGAAACAGTACGAAGACGACGTGCACGACGTAGAGTCGGGCGTCATCACCATCAAGTCGAAGAACACTGGCTGGGACGACGAATACCAGCAGATGACTCATTTCCACGAGCCCGTGCTGCCCCAGACACACCAGGCCCCCCGCATACCTACAGGCCCGGAACTGAAGTAGAGGTCACTGACAAAGCGTAAACAGTAAAATAACAAATAAGAAAGATGAACAAGTATCAATATAAAGTACAAGGTGTTGACTACGAAGTCGAGATAGAGGAAGTAGAAGGCAACATCGCCAAAGTAAATGTCAACGGCATACCGTTCGAAGTAGAGCTCCAGCAGCCAATCAATGCTGCCAAGCACCCCACCATCGTGAAGCCCAAGGTAGAGGCTCCCAAGCCTGCCGCCGCAGCAGCCCCCGTGGCCGCCGCTCCCGCCGCTGCCGCACCTGCCGCTGCCGCCGGAGCAGGCAACCCGGTGAAGGCCCCCCTGCCCGGTACCGTCACCACCATCAATGTCAAGGTGGGCGACACGGTAGCCGTAGGTGACGTGGTTCTCGTCCTTGAGGCCATGAAGATGCAGAACAACATCGAGGCCGAATATGCCGGCACCGTGACGTCCATCGTGGTCAACCCCGGCGACTCGGTAATGGAAGGCGCCGTCTTGCTGACCATAGGATAAAGGAAAGAAGTAAACACTAAAAAGGTAACACCTATGTGGCAATTTATCGTTGAAAACTTTAATGAGTTCCTGACCTACACGGGCTTTGCCAACGTGACGGCAGGCAACCTCATCATGATAGCGGTGGGCGCCTTCTTCATCTGGCTTGCCATCAAGAAGGACTTCGAGCCCCTGCTGCTTGTGCCCATCGGACTGGGCATCATTCTGGGCAACATTCCCTTCCGCGCCGACGCAGGACTGGAGATAGGTCTTTACGAGGACAACTCCGTGCTGAACATCTTCTATCAGGGCGTGCGCCAGGGATGGTATCCGCCGCTGATCTTCCTGGGCATTGGTGCCATGACCGACTTCTCGGCACTGCTGGCCAATCCCAAGCTGATGCTTATCGGTGCCGCAGCACAGTTCGGCATCTTCGGAGCCTACATGTTCGCACTGGCCTTAGGATTCGAGCCTAACCAGGCGGCAGGCATAGCCATCATCGGCGGCGCCGACGGACCCACGGCCATCTTCCTCAGCTCAAAGCTGTCGCCAAACCTGATGGGTGCCATCGCCGTATGCGCCTATTCGTACATGGCACTGGTACCGCTTATCCAGCCGCCTCTGATGCGACTGCTGACCACCAAGAAGGAGCGCCTCATCAAGATGAAGCCCGCCCGTCAGGTCAGCCAGACGGAGCGCATACTGTTCCCCATCGTAGGCCTGCTGCTCACGACGTTCATCGTGCCTTCGGGCCTGCCCCTGCTGGGAATGCTGTTCTTCGGTAACCTGCTGAAGGAGTCGGGCAAGACCACCCGTCTGGCCAAGACCGCCGGAGCGGCACTGAACGACATCGTGGTCATGCTATTAGGACTGACGGTAGGCTGCTCGACACAGGCATCCGAGTTCCTGACCATCAACACCATCTACATCTTCGCCATCGGTGCCGGCGCCTTCATCATCGCCACAATGAGCGGTGTGCTGTTCGTCAAGCTGATGAATGTGTTCCTGCCTAAGGATAAGAAGCTGAACCCGCTCATTGGTAATGCCGGCGTGTCGGCAGTACCCATGGCAGCCCGCATATCGAACAACCTGGGACTGGAGTACGACCGTCACAACTTCCTGCTGATGCACGCCATGGGGCCCAACGTGGCCGGCGTCATCGGTTCCGCCGTTGCCGCCGGTGCTTTGCTCGGTTTCCTTTCCTAGAACTTCGCTTAGAAGCCTTCTTACGCAAATGGCGCTTAGAAGGCTTCTTCTTTGCTGAAGGCGTCGTAGCACTGCGCCAGGTGACGCTCTCGCGGGCCGTCAGATTAGGGGCGTTCTCTACCGGATTGCGCTCGCAATACTTCAGAATGGAGTAGTAATCGAAGTGGCGCTGCAAGTGGTTGTTGTAGAACCACACCTCTACCGTCGACTTAGCCGTGACGATGACCACGATGTCCTGGTCAAAATCCACAAACCAGCGGGCAAAGGGATGGCTGCGCACCGTAGACTCCCAGGTAGGCTTACCGTAGTGCTTCTCCATCCACTGCATCACCACCCGGTAGTCCTCCAGCACCGAGCGTGCTGCCGTCCGGGTGCTCAGCCGAAGGTAGTTGACGCGCATGCTGTCGCGAGTGTAATGCAGGTCGGCATCGACCTTAAGACCGGCCAGCTGCCCGGTAAGCCGGTAAGTGTTAGGGGTCTGATCGTCTACGACGAGGCGCATTCCCTTCTGCTGTAACTGTTCGACAATGTCATTGGGCGACAGCGTCAGCGGCAAATCGGCAAACCGAACGCGATCGTTTGCCAAGGCCCAAATACTCATCATCGAAAGAAAATATAATAGTACTATGCTTTTCCGTATCATAACAGTGTCACTCTATGTTTTCGGCGGCAAAGGTATAAAAAACAACGGAAAAAACGGGCCTTGCTCTGGGAAAAAACTATCCTGAAGGGCACTTTAATGTTTTTTAACTGCTGCAATGAGCCAGTAGTGTGATATTTTTAATAAATTTGCAAACCTAAAATAAGTCTATGACAGACGTCATACTATCCAGCTTTATCAGTCTCTTTGCGCTATTCAGCAAGGTAGAGCAAGTAGACGAGACACGGGCGAAAGAGATGCTCGTGAGTTATTTGCGTCATAATTTTGGCATTCGTAACACCAACCTCTACCTCGATTTATATAGCGACATGAGGATGGCGTACGAGATGACGGAAGAACTGGACACTCAGGAGACCGTTAGTTCTATCTGCTCCGCACTGCACGGTAAGATTCGTCCCACGGAAGAGGCCCTGCTGTTGCTGCGTCTGATGGAGTTCTGCGGCGTCCAGGAACTCAAAGGCAACGTGATGTTCAAGACCATGGCCGAGAAGTTCGCCATCCCTCAGGAGCAGTTCCAGGACTACTCCGACTATGTGGCGAACCGCCAGACTGAACATGTAAAGATACACAATATAAAGGGCTTTGACGGTGAGATAAAGACACTGCTGGACCCCACGACGGGACAGCTTATCTTTACTTATCTGGGCAGCGACAACGTGTTGCTGAATGATGTCCCCGTACTGGCGGGCAGCTACCAGATATGGATGCAGAGCAGCGTGCTGAAGAGCAGCACGGGGCAGCCCGTCTACTATTCGTCCATCATCAGGAGCTACAGCAAGGAGCAAGACGACGGCCAGACAGTGGAGTTCTGCGGCCGCGACATCAACTTCCGCTTCCCTGGCAGCGACAACGGCATGCACAACCTGAGCTTCACACTGAAGAACGGCGAGCTGCTGGCCATCATGGGCGGTTCCGGCACAGGAAAGACTACCCTGCTCTCACTGCTCAACGGCAGTCTGAAGCCCCAGGAAGGAAGCATCACCATCAACGGACACGACATCTCGGAGCCGGCCGCCAAAGACCTCATAGGCTTTGTGCCTCAGGACGACCTGCTCATCGAGGAGCTTACCGTGTACCAGAACCTGTGGTTCACTGCCAAGCTATGCTTCGAAGGCATGACGGACGCCGAAATAGGCCGCCGCGTTATGAAGACACTGAAGGACCTCGGGCTTGACACCATCAAGGACCTGAAGGTGGGCTCGGCCATCAACAAATACATCTCGGGCGGTCAGCGCAAGCGCCTCAACATAGCTCTTGAGCTGATACGCGAGCCTGCCGTACTCTTCCTTGACGAGCCGACCTCAGGACTATCCTCTGCCGACACAGAGAAAGTCATCAACCTGCTGAAGGAACAGACGCTGAAAGGCAAGCTCATAGCCGTCAACATCCATCAGCCCTCGAGCGACGTATACAAGCTCTTCGACCGCCTGTGGCTGCTCGACCGCGGAGGATACCCCGTGTTCGACGGTAATCCTATCGATGCCATCACCTACTTCAAGGAAGCCGCCAACTATGCCGACGCCGAGACGAGCGCCTGCCCCACATGCGGCAACGTAAACCCCGAGATAGTATTGAACATCATCGAGGAGAAGGCCCTGAACAACAGCGGCGAGCTTTCTGACGAGCGTAAGATGACCCCACAGGACTGGCACGAGCTTTACCTAAAGCGCCGTCAGCCCATGACGGCCCCTGCCGTCAGTGCAACGCCACACTCTGACCAGAAGAAGCCTGGCGCACTGAAGCAGTTTGCCATCTTCCTGCGCCGTAACATCAAGACCAAGGCCACCAACCTCCAATACCTGTGCATAGCCCTGCTCGAGGCTCCTGTGCTGGCCTGCATCTGCGCCTTCCTGACGCGCTATGCTCCGCCTGAAGGCTATTCGGTGATGAACAACAAGAACCTGGTGAGCTATTTCTTCATGGCTGTCATCGTAGCCACCTTCACGGGAATGAGTGGCAGTGCCGAGGAAATCATCAAAGACCGTGCCCTGCTGAAGCGCGAGAGCTTCCTTAACCTCTCGCATGCCAGCTACATCTGGTCCAAGATAGTATATTGTGCAGGACTCTCTGTCGTACAGACGCTGCTCTTCATCCTGGTGGGTAACACCATCATGGGCGTGCACGGGCTCTTCGGCACATGGTGGCTCATACTGTTCTGCACCTCACTGCTGGCCAACCTCACGGGACTGCTGCTGTCGCAGTGTCTCAGCTCCGTGGTGGCCATCTATATCAGCATACCTGTGCTCCTCATACCGCAGATACTGCTCTGCGGACTCGTGGTCAGCTTTACCGACCTCAACCCCAAGAGCACCACGGGCAACGTGCCCATGCTGGGTAACATCATTCCCTCACGCTGGTCGTACGAGGCACTGGCCGTGACGTCGTACACAGATAATGCCTACGAGGCGCAGTTCTTCGAGAAGGACAAGGAGAAATACGAGACGCAGTTCTATAACATGGCCTTCCTCTATGAGCTGCAGTCCCAGCTGGAGACGATGAAGAGCGAGGTCATCCGTAAGGGCTCGGCCGACCCCAGCCACTTGGAGGTCATCCACACCAACCTGCCCGTCATCACCGAATACTGCGGCATGAAGCCCTACACAGGCGATGACAGCTATGACTCGCTCAGAGAATACATGCAGGAGGCCGAGAGCATTCTGGCAAAGCGTAGCAACACCATTACGCTACAGCAGGAGGCCTGTATATCTGCCTTCATCCGTAGCCATGGCAAGGAGGCCTTGCAACAGCTGAAGCGCGACAACCTCAACCTGAAGCTGGAGGAGAGCGTCATCGGTGCCGACCAGCCTTCTATGGTAGAAGTGGTAGACAAATACATCGTACCACGCTCCGGTACCGTCTTCCTCACTCCTCGCAGCCATTGGGGGCAGGCTCCATTCTACAGCAGCGAGAAGGTGGTGGGCCAATGGCACATCAAGACCCTGTGGTACAATATGAGCATGCTGCTCGTGATGGGCATCGTCGTCATCATCCTGCTGCTCACCGACTGCCCCGGCCGCTATCTCAGAAAGAGTCCCCAATAATAAGCAAATTATACAATTCACATTATTTATAAACTTAAAATTCAAAAAGCAATGAAAAAGTTATCAGTATTAGCTATCGCTTTTGTAGCTATCGCCTTTGCAGCCTGTGGAGGAAAGAAAACCGAGGCTACCGCAGAGGCTGACACCCTGAAGTCGTTCGAACAGCAGCAGATTGAAGCCAGCATTAAGATGCACTTCGACAGCATCGCTTCCGAGATGGCAAGGTTGCCTCAGCTGCCCTTCGTACAGGAAGGCAACGGCGGTCTGACCCTCTCTAAGGAAGAGAAGCAGGTAAAGCCCGACTTCCTGATTGACCCCGCCACGGCTACCGAGGCTGCCACGCTGGCTGAGAAGTACCGCATGCTGAGCGCCCTGAGCGTAGACAAGAAGATTGCCTCGCTCTACGAGATGCCCGTTGAGGAGTATGACAAGGCTATTGCCAAGCTGACTGCCGACATCAACGACCCCTCGTTCAAGGCTATCCAGGATGGTGGCACGCTCTACGAGACCTCTACCGAACTTTACGATGCCATGGAGAAGAACGGCCGCATCAACTACTTCTGGCAGCTGGGTTCAGCAGCCCTTATCGAGCAGCTCTTTGTCACGACACAGAACAGCGACAAGTTCCTCAGCGTCTTCAACGACGAGGCTGCAGCTAACATTTCGTTCCGCATCGTGCTCATTCTCGACGCCGTCAACCGTCTGTCGCAGTACGACCCCGAGATCAAGCCTGTTGCTGACGCTCTTGCTCCCCTGGACGTTCTCAACGCTACCACCGTTGCTGAGCTGAAGAGCCAGATAGCCTCTGCCAAGGATAATATTATCGCTGCCCGCAAGGCCATCATCAAGTAAGCAATTTTATTTAGCCAAGCGCTAACAACACAATATATTGCCCGTCTGGAGACCCAGTCGGGCAATATTTTAGGTACTCGGTAAAAAAAACGCGCCTAATTCTTGCGCGTGCAAAGTTTTTTCGTTATCTTTGCACGACAAATATACAGAAGATACATGTCAGAAGCAAATAGCCGATACACGATTGACCGGAAGCTTACCCTACCCAACGACATCGAGACCATTCCTCAGCTTAACGAGTTCATCGACGCCGTAGCAGAGGAGGCAGGCCTTGACATGGCCTTCACCATGAGCCTCAATCTGGCCATCGAGGAAGCAGTAGTCAACGTCATGGAGTACGCCTACCCTGAGGGTACCCAGGGTTTTGTCGACATCCGGCTGATGGTCGGCGACGGTGAGTTGTGCTGCATCCTCAGCGACAGCGGCACACCTTTCGACCCCACACTGACGCCTGACGCCGATACCACGCTGTCTGCCGAGGAGCGTTCCATAGGCGGGTTGGGCATCCACCTGGTGCGCCAGATTATGGACAATATCAGCTACGAATACAAGGACCAGCACAACATCCTCACCCTGACGAAGCATTTAGCGACAATATAACACAACTTTAAATACTTTATTATTATGACATTTGACATCAAAGAACAGAACGGAAACATGGTTGCTACCGTCAGCGGTCGCCTCGACACCCCTGCAGCCGTCAAGGCCCAGCAGGAGATTGTTCCCCTGCTCGAGAACGCAAACAAGGAAATACTTCTTGACTGCAAGGACCTCGAATACATCAGCAGCTCAGGTCTGCGTCTTTTCCTCACCATCCGCAAGGAGGCTGCCTCCAAGGGCGGAAAGGTAATTATTGAGAACATCAACGACGAAATCAAGAAAGTCTTTATGATGACAGGTTTCTTCAACCTGTTCGAAATTCGTTAAGCCTCCACATGGAGAACTACGGATTAGACCTACACGGTGAAATGCTACTCGAAGAGTACCGCAGCCAGCTGCCGCTCTTCGAGCAGCTTCAGTCTGTGGTGATGAACCAGCTGGACACCATCATCAAGCAGAGCGGCGTTGTCATCAACAGCATGGAGGCCCGCATCAAGAAGGAAGCCTCGCTGGCCGGCAAGCTGCAGCGCAAAGGGCACAAGTACCAGTCGCTAAGCGACATTACCGACATTCTGGGCACCCGCATCATTACGTTCTACAACGAAGACGTCGACCGCATTGCCGCCATAGCCGAGAACCTCTTCACCATCGACTGGCCCAACAGTGTAGACAAGCGCAAGATGCACCAGTTTGACAGCTTCGGCTACAACTCGCTGCACTACATCTGTCAGCTGCCAAAGAGTGTCTACTTCGACCCAGAGCACCCTGAGATTAATGAAATCCGTTTTGAGCTCCAGATGCGCACGGCCCTGCAGCACGTATGGTCGGCCATCCAGCACGACATCGGCTACAAGTCCAACATCGAGACACCACTGGAGTACCATCGCAGCCTGAGCCGTCTGGCCGGCATGCTGGAACTGGCCGACGACGAGTTCAGCCGCATCCGCAACTCCATCAGCGAATACCGTCACCGTGTCCAGGGCCTTGTGAACAGCGGACACCTTGAGGATGTACGGCTCGACTACGACACCTTCCGCAGCTATCTGCAGCGCAAGCCCTTCGACCGTCTGAACCACAAGATAGCCGCCATTACGCAGGCTGAACTGCACGAGGCCAACTTCATGCCCTTCCTCACCGTACTGCGCGGCATGGGTATGGAGACGCTGGCAGACGTCGAACACCTTATAAACGACAACTTTGACAATGCCTACCAGCTGGCGCTGTTCCAGCTCAGCAGTACTGACATTGACATTCTGGCCGAGAGCATAGGGCTGCAGAACCTGTGTATCGTCTACATGGCCAAGAAAGGCATCGGCAAGGCCGGCATACGCTACCTCTTCGACACTCTCAACGGCAAGATGCCCCAGAACGAAGTACTTGCTGACATGGTGTTCGAGCAGGTCAGCAAGCTTTCCTTTATGAACAAATAAGCCCCGTACGTCAACATGCAGCGTCCCCGCATAGCCATCATCGACGCCAACACCTTGGCCACCATCGGACTGAAACAACTGTTACAGACCGTGCTGCCCATTATGACCGTCGACACCTATGGTACGCTGGCCGAGCTGCAGGCCAACCAGCCGGAACAGTACGCGCACTACTTCGTCTCCACCGACATCGTACTGGCTAACCGCCCCTTCTTCGCCGAGCAGCGCCGCAAGACCATTGTGCTTACGGTGTCGCTCACGGCCAATGCACAATTATCCGACTTCCACTCCATCTGTATCAACCAGCCCGAGTCACAACTGGTACGCCAGCTGCTCATGCTGGCCCAGCACGCTCACGCCGGCGGCCGTAACCTGCCACCCATGCCACAGGTGCTGCAGCAGAAGATACTGACTGATCGCGAGATAGAAGTCATGGCCCTCATCGTACAGGGGTACATCAACAAAGAGATAGCCGACCGTCTCCACATCGGACTGGCTACCGTCATCACCCACCGCCGCAACATCATGGACAAGCTGGGCATGAAGAGCGTCTCGGCACTTACCATCTACGCCGTCATGCACGGCTACGTCAACATCAACGACATCTGATTCCTCAGAGCTTGACGCTTGAAATGTCAACGAGTCCGTTGACAATGGCGTATATAGTGAGTCCTGCGGCTGAATGAATCTGCAGCTTGCGGGCGATGTTGCGCCTGTGCGTGATGACGGTGTTGGTCGATATGCAGAGGTGGTCGGCTATTTCCTTGTTCTGCATGCCCTGTACGAGTGCAATGATGACGTCGCGCTCGCGGTCGGAGAGTGCGTCGCTGTTGTCCTGTCCGGCCTTGAAGACCATCGTTGTAATGTTGTTGGTAACGTCCTTCTGCTTGGTCTTACGCTCCAGGAGACGTATAGCGGGAGCAAAGATATGGTCTTCCACCTGTGCATGCTGGCGCAGCCACTCCTCGGTGCTGTAGATGTCGTAGAGGGTGGCCGTGAGCTTGTTGTTAAGGTGAGCGTCGGCAGGCAGGTACTTGATAATCATGAGCTTTACCTCGCGCAACTTCTTGTCCGTCTGCTCGTGGTGCTTCGAGAAGGTTTCTATGTTGTAGTCGCTCATGGGGCGTCCCTCCAGCAGCGAGTGTACGTAGGGGAAGAGGGTCTTTTCCTCGTACTTCATGTGTCGGCTTATCTCGGCGGCATACTCGTCAAAGAGTCGCATGATGAGACGGCCCAGCTGGTCGTCGGCGTCAAGGCTCTCTTCCAGTTCGCGGCGTATGAAGGGCAGCTGAAAGTCGAGGAACCATGCGTGGCTGGCCTCCAGATAGTGCAGCAGCGTGGGTACGCTGAGCTGTTCGTCATCGTCATAGGCGGTATTCTCATTCTTAGCTCCTAAGTTCGACGTGTTGTTCGCATTAATGGTATAGTTGACCACGGCGAGGAAGGTGTAGGTGTCTACTTGGTTCCACTCGCAAGTCTCGCGCACCGTCTTGTCGCCGAATCCAAGGTTGATACCGAAGGCCCCCAGTGCCTGCAGCACGCTATAGTCGTCCTTGATAAGAGATACCATCTTATCGGTAGGTTCATACATCTTAAGGTTCTTCATTTACCTATTTATAATTAATGACGTTGCAAAAGTACGCAATTCCGTCAAGATGTGCAAGAGGCCGGCGAAGATTTCATCATTTTTAGGTATTGTAGTATAGGTTAAAACACGCTACCTTTGCACCCGACAAAATAAACAGTACTTAGAAAAGATGAAAAGAATTGTTTTCGCACTCATGGCTTCGCTGGCCATCACCGCTGCCCAGGGGCAGACGGCCGTCAGCGACAGCACCTCTCAGAAGTCCAAGCCATCGCGCCTGACGCTTGGCGGCTATGGCGAGGTGGGCTACTCACGCAATTACTACAGCGACCACGTGAGCCGCTACTCACAACCCGAGGCACATAAGGACGACCCGTCGCACGGTCGCTTCGACATTCCGCACGTCACGTTCTACGTGGGCTACGACTTCGGCAACGGCTGGACGCTGGGTTCCGAGATAGAGTTCGAGCATGGCGGCAACGGCACTGCGTACGAGAAGGAAGACGAGGAAGGCGGCGAGTGGGAACAGGAGACCGAGAAGGGCGGCGAGGTAGAGCTTGAGCAGTTCTGGATTCAGAAGTCGTTTGCCCGTTGGGCCAACCTGCGTGCCGGTCACATCGTCGTACCCGTGGGTCTGAACAATGCCCACCACGAGCCGCTGAACTACTTCACCGTCTACCGTCCCGAGGGCGAGAACACCATTCTGCCCTCGACGTGGCACCAGACGGGTGTGTCGTTCTGGGGCCGCTACAAGGACTTCCGCTACGAAGCCCAGCTGCTGGCGGGCCTGAACGCCGACCATTTCACCAATACGGGCTGGATTCACAAGGGACATACCTCCCCCCTGGAGTTCGACGTGGCCAACAAGTATGGTGTGGCCCTGCGCGTCGACAACTACACCGTGCCCGGCCTGCGCATAGGACTGAGCGGATACTACGGCCACTCCATAGGCAACAGCTACCCCAACGATGCCAACGGAGCCGGCGCCACGTATAAGGGCAAGGTGGTCATCGGAGCCTTCGACTTCACATACAAAGGCCACAACTGGATAGTGCGCGGCCAGGCCGACTATGGCTATCTGGGCGACGCCGAACAGCTGAAATACCTGTACAACCGTCTGAACTCGAAGTCGCCGTACAAACACTCGGCCTTTGTCAGCAGCCACGCCTACGCCATCGGTCTGGAGGCCGGCTACGACGTGTTCTCACAGATAGAGAGCCTGCGACAGAAGCAGCAGCGGCTGTACCTCTTCGGCCGCTACGAGGCCTACAACCCCTACGCCAGCAAGACCAAGAACACGGCCTACGACTACACGGCCGTGAAGCGCATGGCCGTGGGCATCAACTATCACCCCATCAAGGAGGTGGTCATCAAGGCCGAATATTCGAAGCGCTTCCTCAAGGACCTCTACAACAACGAGCCATCGCTGAACATCGGTGTGGCCTACGAAGGTTTCTTCCACCTGTAAGACGGCATCCCCCC
Organism: Prevotella sp. UBA2742; assembly: GCA_002353485.1. Taxonomy (GTDB): domain Bacteria; phylum Bacteroidota; class Bacteroidia; order Bacteroidales; family Bacteroidaceae; genus Prevotella. The sequence goes on along the minus strand of DEJS01000012.1, from coordinate 10,619 downwards.
GACGTGACAGTAACAACAAACAATAACCACATATCAAAAAGAAAAAAGACATTATGAAAAAGATTTATTCACTGGCCATGCTCCTTATGATGGGACTGACCTTCACTGCCTGCGGTAGTGACGACAACAAAGACACCCCCGACAACGTTGACACCGACTTCAACATTGTGAACACTACCCCGCTTGTAGACCAGGACACCTACCCCTCGAACACCACCGAGGCCAACTACAGCAACAAAACGTACGGCCAGCAGGCCATCGGCGACTGCGTGGCCCTGGTGGCCGAGCTGGAAGCAGCCAACGCCGTCATTGCCCAGTCGAAGCTGACCGAGCAGCAGGAGTCCTACCTTCGCAAGGTGCTTGAGACGCTGGTCAGCAACGTCATCGTTCCCACCTATACCAAGCTGGCCGACGACGTAGAAGACCTTGAGAAGACGCTGAACGGTCTTACCGTGAGCAGCATCAGCCAGGCCCAGATTAACAAGGCGTGCGAGGACTTCAAGAGTGCGCGCGAGAACTGGGAGCGCTCAGAGGCCTTCCTGATGGGTGCCGCCTCCGACTTCGACGTCGACCCCACCATCGACTCATGGCCCCTGAACCGTTCGCTGTTGCTGAACTACTTCCAGAGCGGCATGAGCGAAGAGATGCTTGAAGACGCCACCATCCTGGGTTTCCACGCCCTGGAGTTCATCCTGTTCCGCAACGGTCAGCCTCGCAAGGTGGCCGAGCTACAGGGCAACGACACCTACACCAACTTCGAGCGTATCAGCGGTGCCCAGGAGCTGGCCTACGCCCAGACCATCTGCACACTGCTGAAGGAGCGCTGCTTCCAGCTCCAGGTAGCATGGGAGGGAGCCACCGACAAGAACAGCAGCCGTCTGGCCGTGGTACGTAGTGCCGGTCTGGACTATCAGACGGAGGCCGGTCTGTCGTATGGCGACAACCTGACGCTGGCCGGCATCAGCGGCAGCAAGAGCAGCTTCCCCACCCTGAAGTCCGCCATCGCCCAGGTATTGTCAGACGATGAGGGTTCGTGCGTGGGCATCGCCAACGAGGTAGGCACGGCAAAGATAGCCAACCCCTTTGCAGCAGCCGACATTGCCTACGTAGAGTCGCCCTACAGCTACAACTCCATCACCGACTTCCGCGACAACATCCGCTCCATCCGCAACGTATGGCTGGGCTCTACCGACAAGAAGGCCAACCAGTACTCGTTCCACACCTTCTTTGCCAGCGTGGGCAAGGACAAGGACAGCAAGGAGCTGGAACAGACCTACATCGACGCCATCGAGAGCATCAGCGCAATGCCTGCCCCCTTCGTCAAGTACTGTAGCATCGTGTGGGGCAAGAGCTTCGACGACCCCGACAACTGGGAGTCTACCTCAGAGTAAAGACGACGCATACTAACTAAATAAATACAAACATGATGACATTCAAACAACTATCGCTCATGGCCCTGCTCTCGGTGCCGCTCGCGTTCGCAGCATGCTCGGACAGCGACGACAGCGGCACGGCGGGTCTTGGAACACTGACGCCCGACGCGGAAGGCTTCGGCAAGGCCAACGACGTATTCACGGCCGAAGAGTGGTATCCCGGCGGCCAGTTAGGCACCACCGAGAAGGCCAGCTACTCGGCCATCACCCCCGCTGCCGAAGCCATGGAAGAAGACTTCAACACGGGCGAGGACTTCTTCGAACACCTGTACACCTTCGACGTGGCACCACGCAAGGGCTTAGGTCCTGCCTGGGTGCGCAACGGCTGCATAGCCTGCCACCCCAGCTACGGCCACGGCAAGCGCCAGACGGAGTATCGCGCCAACCAGATAGGCAACGGCTATCTGCTGGTGGTCTACCACCCCAACGAGGCCTACACCGAGGACGGCGTACGCTACACCACCGCCCCGTCGAGCTATATCTCTGAGGTGACGGGCATGCCGCAGACGCAGGCCATGTCGCCCTTCAAGGCACCCATCGACGAGACGCAGATCAACATCACTTGGAAGAACGTGACCCGTATGCCCAGCGGACTGGCCATGACGTTCCCCGACGGCGAGAAGTATGAGCTCATCTACCCCGAGGTCACCATCCCCGCCACGGCCTTCAACACCAACCCCGTACCTACCAACTACGAGGTACGCCTGGAGTCGACCATCGGTGTCTACGGCACAGGCCTGCTCGATGCCATCAGCGACGACGACATGCGCGAGCAGTACCGTCGCGAGGCCAAGTACGTAGACCTGAACCCCGCCATGTGGGACAAGGCGTCCGACGACTTTGCCTCCACGGCCTACTACAGCGCCGGCTATAACGACACCGGCAAGCACTACGGCTCGCACGGTCCGGTGAAGAAGTTCACCTACGCCATGACCCGTGGCTCGCTGCAGGACGGTGCCGGAGCCAACGCCATCTGGAACATCACCAACGTCACCCGCTCAGACCGTCACTGGCTCTACACCACCACGGCATGGGCCAAGGCCCAGAGCGAGGACGCCGAGGTCATCAGCTATATCAAGCAGTACGGCGCGTCGCCACTGAGCATTCTGCACCCCTACTATGCCGACGGCACCGACGAGGGCATCCGTAAGCGCGTCTATGAGGTGCTGAACACACCCAGCATCGCCTACGCCAGCACGTTCGAGAAATACCTGCTGAACGACGACTACTACAAGGGCGAGGAAGAGATGTCGGACAAGCAGTACTACCAGTTCATGGTGTGGCACCGTGGTCTGGCCGTGCCTGCCGCCCGCAACCTGGACGACGCCGCCGTGAAGCGCGGCAAGACGCTGTTCACGGAGATGGGCTGCGCCCAGTGCCACCGTCCCTCATGGACCACGGGCGACGACAACATGTGGGTAGACGCCAGCATCAAGGCCTACGCCCAGAGCATTGGCAAGGACGCCTCGCAGCTGCTGCCGCGCTACGCCCACCAGGTCATCTGGCCCTATACCGACATGGTGCAGCACCGTCTGTTCATGGAGAACGACATCCGCACCGGCTGGTGCCGCACCACGCCGCTGTGGGGCCGTGGTCTGAGCCGCCAGCTGACCGGTGCCGACGACCGTCTGCACGACTGTCGGGCACGTACCGTCATCGAGGCCATCATGTGGCACGCCTACTCCAGGCAGTCCGATGCCTACCGGTCTGCGGAGCAGTTCTACAACCTGCCCAAGGCCGACCGCGACGCCGTCGTGAAATTCATCGAATCGATTTAAACTTCACGGAAGATTTGCCAGAAAGGCAATTCTTTCGTACCTTTGCACACTGATGAAGAAAACTGTCATAGCACTTTACGTCGTGGTGGTGGCCGTCATGGCTGCCGCCACGATTGTTGAGAAATACCAAGGTACAGGCTACGTCTCTGAACACATCTACGGAGCCTGGTGGTTTTCTGCCCTGTGGGCACTGCTGGCGGCCGTGGCAGTGTTCTATTTCGTTAAGCAGCGCGTCAGAAAGGCCTTCGTGGTAGTGCTCCACCTGTCGTTCGTCGTCATCCTGACTGGCGCACTGCTTACCCATTTGACGGCCCGCCGCGGCACCATCCACCTGCGCACCGGCGTACCCGTCGGCGAGTACATCGACGAGGACATGCACCGCCAGCCCCTGCCCTTCACCGTCACCCTGAAGCGGTTCGAGGTGAAGTATCACGAGGGCACCCAGGCTGCCGCCGACTACGTGTCGCACATCGTCGTCGGTAAGCAGCACGAGCAGGCCACGGCGTTCACCGTGTCGATGAACCGCATCGTCTCGTACGACGGCGTACGGCTCTACCAGAGCAGCTTCGACGAGGACATGCAGGGCTCGGTGCTGGCCCTGAACACCGACCCGTGGGGCATTCCCCTCACATACACAGGCTACGCCCTGCTGTTCGTGGCGCTGGTATGGATGCTCATCGACCCCCGTGGCCGTTTCCGCCAGCTGCTGCGCCGTGCGGCCACCCTCTGCGTCGTGGGCTGCGTAGGCTGTGGTTTTGCCACGGCCCAGACAGCCGCTCCCCGCGTCCTGCCCCAAGCCACGGCCGAGCGCTTCGGCCGGCTGTACATGGTCTATAACGACCGCGTGTGTCCGGTAGAGACCTATGCCCTCGACTTCACCATGAAGCTCTGTGGCCGTCGTAGCTATGAGGGCATGACAGCCCTGCAGGTGCTCACAGGCTTCGTCTTCTTCTACGACGACTGGTGCAAGGAGCCCGTCATCAAGGTAAAGGGCGCCGGCGTAAAGCAGCGCTTCGGTCTGGCCGACTACACGTCGCTGTCCCATTTGTTCCGTCCTGACGGCTACGTGCTGGGACCCCATTTAGACGACAAGGACGTGCGACGGCTGGACGAAAAGGCAACCCTCATCATGCAGCTGCACCAGGGCCGCCCCCTCAAGCTCTTCCCATACGCTCACCCCTCACCTGTCAACTCTCACCTGTCCTACGAGCTCCGCTCGCTTAGACCTTCAGGTCAAAGAACTCTCACCTGGTACGCCCCTACCGACCCGCTGCCCGACGACATGGACCCGGAGCACCAGAAGTACATACGCGACGTCTTTACCCGTCTGAACGGCGAGGTGCAGGCAGGCCGCTACGACCGTGCCAACCAGTATCTTGACATGATGCTGAAGTATCAGCAGACGTTCGGTCAGCGCTCCATACCATCGGCCGCCCGAACCCGGGCCGAGCACCTATACAACGCGGTGCCCTTTGCCACCATCCTCTTCATGGTGTGCCTTACACTGGGCATCGTGTCTTTCCTCCTCTTTGTCTTCTGGCCGTCGGCTGCCGGGCGCGTGTGGCGCGTCGAGGCCCTGCTGCTCGTGGCATGCTGGCTGGCGCTTACCGTCTGTCTGGCCCTGCGCTGGACCATCACGGGCACCCCGCCCATGACGAACGGCTACGAGACCATGCTCTTCCTGGCATGGGCCGTCATGCTGCTGGCGCTCGTGGCCTGCCGTCGCTTTCACGTCATGCTGACGTTCGGGCAGCTGCTTTCAGGCTTCTTCCTGCTGGTGAGCCACCTCTCGCAGATGGACCCGCAGATGTCGCCCCTGATGCCCGTACTCAACTCGCCCCTGCTTACGCTGCATGTCAGCATCATTATGATGGCTTACGCCCTGCTGTCGCTGACGTTCGTCAGCTCCGTCGCCGCCCTCTTGCTCCGTCGGCAGCGACCGACGCTCACGCTGCTCTCACAGCTCATGCTCTACCCCGCCCTCACCTGCTTAGGCTTCGGCATCTTCATCGGGGCCATCTGGGCCAACATCTCGTGGGGCACCTACTGGTCGTGGGACCCCAAGGAGACCTGGGCGCTCATCACCTTCATGGTCTATGCCGCCCCGGCGCACCGTTCGCTGTCGGCCCGCGTCACCGCCTACCACGTCTATATGGTGCTGGCCTTCCTCACCCTGCTGATGACCTACTTCGGCGTCAACTACTTCTTAGGCGGCATGCACAGCTACGCCTAAGAAGTTGAGAGCCCTGAACGAAAACGCCCGGCGATTCACCATTCACTTTATTCACTTTTTGTCTTTCTGTCATTAGTATCATGCTGATATAAAGCAGACAAGAGGGTGTGCTCAGTTTTTTTTTGAGCACACCCTCCTCTACGATAAACGCTCCTCTCCCTCTGCGGCTACGCCGTAATCTGTCCGATGGGCAGCCCGTGGTTCAGCAGCCAGCCAATGTTGTTGTCCAGCGAGCCGTCCTCGTGCTGGAACAGAGGCTGCGTGCCTATGGTGTTGGCGTCGGTGGCACCCTCGGGAGCCTCGCTCACGTTCTCGGTCTGGTTGATGTACTTGCCGAAGTTGCTGCTTCGCATGCAGGTACCCTTCAGCCAGTAGCGGTTGCCCTGGTGGTCGTTCAGCAGCACGTTGCCAGCCGCGTCGAACGTCATGCCCGTCAGCACCACCTCGGTACCGCTGATGGTCTGTGCCGTCAGTCCCTGTGCCGACTCCTGTGCCACGGCGCCCTGTCCGCTGTTGTTCAGGAAGCGGTTCGAGGTCACTGCGATGCCTGCGCTGACGCTGGCCATGGCCTGCTGTAGCGAGGGGAACAGGTTGAGGTTGGCGTCGGCCACCGCCAGCCGGCATGCCGAGCGCTGCCACGTGTCGCCGCTCTTGCGGCTGACGATGATGCCCACGGCCTGCGTCACCTGGTCCGACGGACCCACCGAGAACTGCACGTCCTGGTTGCCGGTAATGCTGCCGAACTGTCCCTCGTTGCGTGGGCTGGGCATGTTCACCGCGCCGCCGCTGACGAATGCCGAGGTAATCGGGGCCGGTGTGCCGTCGGCATTGGTGGGGTCCAGAATGATGCGTGCAAAGTGGAACTTGATGTTGTCGTAGTTCGTGCCCTTCAGCTCCACGAAGGTCAGCTGGTCGCCACGCTGCAGCCCGAAGGCCCTGATGACGTCCTGGTAGCTGACTGCGGCCGTGGCACCCACCGTCACCTTCGATGCCGTGGCCGACACGATGGCGGCAGCCACCGTAGGCAGCGACCCCGCCGAGATGATGTAGTCGCCGGGCACGAAGCGGGCGTCGCTCAGCTTCGAGAAGGCAAAGATAGAACCCAGGTCGTATCCCTGGTGTATCTCGTCCTCGATACGGGTGCGCAGCGCCTTGGCGTTCAGCGACTGGAAGCGGCCCATCGTCTGCTGTCCGGCGGTATAGCCCTCGAACGAGTGGTCCGTAATCTCCTTCATCGCCCCGTAGGCCTTCATCACCGTTGCCATGATGACGCGCTGAATGAGCTGTGCGTCGGTCTGCGGATTCTTCGGGGTTACAATCTCGCGCATGATGGTCTCGCCATTAGCGCCTTTACTCATACTTGCTCCTGCCAGCTTGCCCTGGGCACCACGGAGCCAAAAACCTGATCTTGCCATAATTTTAAACCATTTTTAAGTTTGACATAAATAACTAGATAAAAACTGGAGCAAGGGTGGAGCAAGACTTGACCTGTGCACTCGGTAGACCGCTGTCGCCCTGAACTCTGGTGCAAAGGTAGGCATAGTTTTTCAGGCGGCCAAATAAATTTAGTTAGTTTAAGTAATTAAGGTTTACATACAGAAACCGCTATTTTGCCTAACGTTGGCACCGGCAAAACCAAAAAGTGAATAAAGTGAATGGTGAATTGCCGGGCGTTTCAGACAGAGCAAAATTTCCATTATAATAATGTTATTATCAAGAATAAAGAATGTTATAATATATATATACTCCTCCCCCCTATTAATATTAATAAACCCCCACCAAACGCCCGAGGATTCACCATTCACTTTATTCACCTTTTTCTCCGTAAGGCCTTTCTACAGGGCGTTTGCGAGGGGTTTAGAGGTGCTAACAACCCTCAAAAACCGATAACGACGATTAATAAAAGTTCGCCGTTTTCCGGTCTCAGCGGCCGGCCTGAAGGAGTTGACATCAGCACCCTTTGAAAAGTATTGAAAATATACGACAAACCGACAAGGGTTAAAGCGAAATAACACGACAAAATAATAAACCCCACGAGAGCATTATCGCGTTACACGAGGACGTCACACGGGGACCCCATGTGATGAATATTACAGGAATAAACTCCTGACGTTTGAATAGACAGATATAAAACAATCAGATAAAAACAATCGTTCTTTGACATCGTGGCACAGAAATAAGGAGAAAAGTTTGGAACTATCGATAATTTGTCGTACATTTGCAGCAACAAAATAGCAGAAGTAATGATGAACGACGAAGACAGACTAGTAAGAATCCTGCAACTAAGCCACAGCCAGATATTGGAAGGCAATAGCTATTCGCAGGAGGAAGCTGAACATTTCTTAGACCAAAGGCTTTATGAATTTAGAGACAAGATGGTCGGCACCGGCGTTGCAGAGCCTTGCTGAGGTTCTGCAATACACGCTGGAGGAGCACGGAGAAGAGCAATATAACAAATTGCGCAGACTGGTTATGGACGCAGTGCGCCGTATTGCTCAGTCACCCTTCTCTGCTGTCGTAGAACCTATATCGGAAAAAGTCGGTTTTGAGCTTCGCGGGTATAAAGTCATTCCGAGGATTAAGATTATCTATTCGATCATTGACAATACGGTCTATATAGAATACATCAAAAACACATGGTTGTCTGAAAAAACCATGCTCGAACGGATGGGCTATTGTTGGGAATAAATCCCCCCGATTCTTTCCATATTTCTGTGCTGCCATGAATGAGGATACAGAGACAGAAATATGGACGACTATAAAATCATAGTAGAGCAGGAGCACCAAGAGTCGTGGGGACAGTACTGTCCCCACGGCTACCTTGAATCATGGGGTCCCCTAATACTTCATACTTTGCAACGTAGTGATGATCTTCTGGATGAGTTCCGGAGTTTTGTACTCCATACCATTCAAGCCATAGGTGATAGCATAACTGAAGTTGTCCGCCAGACATTCCTCCGGTGCAAAGACGTATTCGGTGTTCCGACCCACCTTTTCCCAGAAATCAGGCACCGTGCTGATGTCATAGTTCGTGTCAGTGGCATCGATGGGTACCAGCACCTGACGAAAATATCGGAAGAAAGTTAATTGCGACGGGTCTTTGGCGGCAGCCGATGCCTCCTCCCATGTCTTCGTATAAAGCACTATCAGCTCACATTTACGTTTCTGACCGTTGATAGTGAACTCAGCATAGTTGTCGATATGCTCCACGTCAGGATTCGCGAGTATCATGTTCTTGTTCTCGCCCTTCAGTTCCAGCTCATGATCCATCACGGTGAATCCTATCAGACCGTACATCGTCTTGCGGAAGTCCGCATCATTACGCGTCAGACAATGGAACAACTCGTGCGCCAGGGCACTGACAAAGGAATAGAATGCCACACGGTCGTCGGGTTTTGACGACATCCACATAAACGCCCTAGGTCCCAGATATATACTCGTTTTATGCGTATAAGCCGTACTGCCACTTTCTTCCTTCGCCGTTGTGCTGACAAAGGTGATATTCTTAGGGAGTGGCAACCGAATGTTCAGGGCAGTCAGTCTCTCTTCTATCACCGCGATACCCTTTTCTATTACCGCCTTTTGCTCGTCGGTGAATTCCGTCACCTGTGCCTTGGCGAACGACTTCAGCTCGTCGAGTGTGACACCTGTCTTATGCAGTCGCCAGTCCAGGTCGGCTTGATTCAAACTGTTGTAGTATTGCTCGTTGCTCATCAATTCCGCCACGCCCTCAGCTTTACTGGCAAATGTATAGTGAATCTGCTGCGTCGAGGGTTCATCGGTTGCAGTGGAATCATCCTTGCTGCACGAGGTCAGATGCAGTAGTATACAAGCCATCAGAAGCCCTATTGTTGTCATTGATAATACTCTATTCATCGGATTATGTTTTTAATCATTATACTCAATATGCCTGAAATTATATGGGTGCAAAATTACTGATATTTATCAAAACCGCAAAATAAATTAAACGCAATTTTGCACATAGGATAATGTATAAAGCAACTTCAGTTTCTGAATAACTCCAAACGAAATGCCCGTCAGCCGGGAAAACTGCCTGACTCCTGCCCCAAAGGAAAGAGCGTATCTTATTACGTGGTAATTACAAAAAATGATCAGTAGATTGCAACGCCACACCCTCGAAGAGAGAACCGACCCCGTGATCCTTATAGAGCAGAACTTCTAAGCAGCGCGAAAAGCAATATGAATACTACAGGAATAAACTCTTAACGTTTGAATGAAGATGATAAAGAAACTACCGTTCCATCCAGTTCTCTATCCGCACATCAGGCATATTCTCGAAATGCTTGATGTTGTCAGTGACAACAGTCAGTCCCTCACAGAGAGCATGGCCGGCAATGATCATATCAAACTCGTCAACACGTTTGCCTTTCCTCTCAAGAGCATATTTGATATTGCCGTAGTATTTGGCAGCATCGCCAGGCAATTCAAGGACTATAATTTTCTCAACAAGCTTTCTGATGCGTACAACCTCACGAAGATAGTGCTTCTCACTCTTTCTGTTAGCCTTGAAAGCTCCATAATAAAGTTCATGCAAAGAGATGGCCGACATACAGCACTTCTCAAACCCAGTCGTCAAGAGCTTACTGATGACGGAAGGATTATTGTCCATAAGCTCTATGAGTATGTTCGTATCGAGCAAATATTGCTTATTCTTCATCGTACTTGTAATTTATCTCGCGAAGGCCAAAAGTATGGCTGTCGCGGAGCATTTTCTTCATATCGTCAGCAGTCATATCGTTGCCGCGAGGTAAAGCCTGAAACTCCCGCAACCATTCTTCGTCACTTTTACGCTGCTTGGCACGCTCCAGTTCTGCTGGCTCAACCAAATGCTCTGCCAGCCACTGACGGTTGCTTAAACTTAGCCCGCTCAGCATCTGAAGAATGCTTTCTAAAGACAATGATGTGTTCATACGCTACTATTTAACTATCACGCTGCAAAAATACGAATAAATAATGAAAAGACAAATAAAAACATGAAATAATTGTGATATGGACGACTATAAAATCATAGTAGAGCAAGACACCTCGACGGTGGTGGGTCACTACGACGTGGTGATTTCTCATTTTTTCCCTGCAAAAATACCAAATTTACGGCAAATTTATTACTTTTGTACCCAAGAATTAATAAGAATTGTGATAATAGCATGGATAATA
>DEJS01000006.1:4815-144224 GCA_002353485.1 Prevotella sp. UBA2742 | reverse complement strand
CTTTCAAAGATCTCTATTCTTCTGTCGCTCAAAGGGCCTCGCCCTGAAAGCGGATGCAAAGGTACGACTATTTTCCGAACCAACAAAACTTTTCAAGAGAAAAATCACCAATTTAACACTAATTACAAGTCTATTTGACCTGTATCAAGGCTTTAAAACATAAAGACATTGTATAATATACATGCGCATGCATACGCGATAGAGAGGGAAGCCTGATAATGAAAATAACAAAGCTCTCAAAAAAAGTAGGCAAAAGGTTTGGTTATATGCAAAGAATTGTATAATTTTGCAGCCGCATTTGCATAAATATACTAACAATGAAGATTAAGAACGATAGGCTCGAGGCCCTCCGGATGATTATTTCCAGTCAGGAGTTAGGTAGTCAGGACGAGCTGTTGGCAGCCCTTAAGAAAGAAGGTTTCCAGCTAACTCAGGCTACGCTGAGTCGCGACTTGAAACAGCTGAAAGTAGCGAAAGCAGCTTCAATGCGTGGCAATTACGTATACGTACTGCCTAACGACACTATGTACAAACGCGTGTCTACGCCCCATCAGGTACGTCAAATGCTGGAAGTACCAGGATTCCTGAGCATCAATTTCTCCGGTAACATGGGCGTCATCAAGACACGTCCGGGCTACGCCAGTTCTATAGCCTATAACATCGACAACAATCACATTGAGGAGATATTAGGTACTATCGCAGGCGACGACACCATTTTTATAGTCATCAAGCAAGGCATCGCAAAGGACAAAGTAGTAGAGGCTTTGAGTAAAGTTGTACCAAACATGAAGTAGGCAACAATATCAAGATTACAGTTATTAGTTCATAATATAATGGAACAAGAAGAAATAAAAGTATTTGTGGCAGGTCCTGAACATGAGGCATACGTGGACACCATCCTGCAGACCATCGCCGATGCCGCCAAGGTCCGCGGCACAGGTATTGCCAAGCGTACACACGAATATCTGGCAACAAAGATGAAAGAAGCCAAGGCCGTCATCGCCCTAAGCGGCAACCGTTTTGCTGGGTTCAGCTACATCGAGACATGGGGCAACAAGCAATATGTGACGACGAGCGGACTGATAGTACACCCCGACTTCCGAGGTCTGGGCGTAGCCAAGAAAATCAAGGACATGACGTTCTCGCTGGCCCGCACCCGCTGGCCACACGCTAAGATATTCTCGCTGACCAGCGGTGCCGCTGTGATGAAGATGAACACAGAACTGGGCTACCAGCCCGTGACCTTCGCCGACCTCACCGACGACGAGGCATTCTGGCGTGGCTGTGAAGGTTGCGTGAATGTAGACGTCCTGCACCGGACCGGCCGTAAGTATTGTATTTGCACGGCTATGCTCTACGACCCCGAGGAGCACCTTCCCGCCAAGATACCCGAAGAAGTGATAGAAAGAATAAAACAATTAGACGACAAATAATATGGCAAACAAGAAAGTAGTAGTAGCATTCAGTGGTGGTTTGGACACCAGCTACACCGTGATGAAGTTGACCCAGGACGGCTGGGATGTATATGCAGCATGCGCCAACACCGGCGGTTTCAGTGCTGAGCAGCTCAAGACCAACGAGGAGAACGCCTACAAGCTGGGCGCCAAGGCCTACGTGACACTCGACGTAACTCAGGAGTACTACGAGAAGTCCCTGAAGTACATGATCTTTGGCAACGTCTTGCGTAACAACTGCTATCCCATCTCCGTTTCCAGCGAGCGCATCTTCCAGGCTATCGCCATTGCCCGCTATGCCAAGGAGATTGGTGCTGACGCCATTGCCCACGGTTCCACCGGTGCCGGCAACGACCAGATACGTTTCGACATGACCTTCCTGGTGATGGCACCTGGCGTGGAGATTATCACGCTGACACGCGACAAGAAACTCACACGAAAGGAAGAAGTAGACTATCTGAACGAGCACGGTTTCTTTGCCGACTTCACCAAGCTGAAGTATTCATATAATGTAGGCATCTGGGGCACCAGCATCTGTGGCGGCGAGCTCCTCGACCCGACGCAGGGCCTTCCCGAGGATGCCTATCTGAAGCACGTCACCGCCAAGGAGCAGGAGTCCGTACTGAAGATTCAGTTCGAGAAGGGCGAGATAGTAGGTGTCAATGGCGAACAGTTCACAGACAAGGTAAAGGCCATCCAGCGTATTGAGGAGATAGGAGCCTCCTACGCCATTGGCCGCGATGCCAACGTGGGCGACACCATCATCGGCATCAAGGGTCGCGTAGGCTTCGAGGCTGCCGCCCCCAAGCTCATCATCGAGGCACACCGCCTCCTCGAGAAGTCGACACTCTCGAAGTGGCAGCAGTATTGGAAGGACCAGGTAGCCAACTGGTACGGCATGTTCCTTCACGAGAGCCAGTACCTGGAGCCCGTAATGCCCGACATCGAAGCCATGCTGACCTCCAGCCAGCGCAACGTGACGGGTACGGCCATCCTGAAGCTGCGCCCATACAGTTTCGAGACCGTAGGTATCGATTCCGAGAACGACCTGACGAAGTCGAAGCTGGGCGAATATGGCGAGACACAGACCGGCTGGACAGCCGACGAGGCCAAGGGCTTCATCAAGGTATCGAGCACTCCCCTGCGCGTTTACTACGGCATACATAAGGACGAGAAAAGATAAGAAGAAACGACCACGAATTTCACGAATTACGCTAATTGGTCCGCACATAGCATCAATTCGTGAAATTCGTGTAATTCGTAGTTAAACAATAGAAAGTATGATAAGAGTAGGAATATTAGGTGCAGCAGGCTATACCGGTGGCGAGCTCATCCGCCTGCTGCTCAACCACCCCGAGGCAGAGATTGTCTTTGCCAACTCGGAGAGCAATGCCGGCAACCTGGTGTCTGACGTGCACGAAGGCCTGACAGGCGAGACCGAACTGAAGTTTACCGACCAGATGCCCTTCGACAGGGTCGATGTCGTCTTCTTCTGCTTCGGCCATGGCAAGAGTGAGCAGTTCCTCAAGGAGCACACCATTCCGGCCGACGTCAAGATTATCGACCTGGCACAGGACTTCCGCATTAAAAGGGAAAAGGTTATAGTGAATAGTGATAAATTTCCTACCGGAGAAGGAAGTGCGGAAGCAAATTCTTCACTTTTCACTCTTCCCTATAACTTTATATATGGGCTGCCAGAGATTAATAAGGAAGAAATCTGCAAGGCACAGCATGTAGCCAACCCAGGCTGCTTTGCCACCTGTATCCAGCTGGCCCTCCTTCCTGCAGCTCACCTGAACCTGCTGAAGGAAGACGTCAGCGTCAACGCCATCACAGGCTCCACAGGAGCAGGCCAGAAACCCGCTGCCACCACCCATTTCTCATGGCGTACGGGCAACATGAGTATCTACAAGGCCTTCAGCCACCAGCATATCGCAGAGATACGCCAGAGTCTGAAGCAAGTACAGGGCTATCTGGACGCCTCTATCGACTTCATCCCCTACCGTGGCGACTTTGCCCGTGGCATCTTCTGTACCGCCGTCATCAAGACCAAGGCCCCTGCCGACGACATTGTTGCTGCCTACAAGGAGTTCTACCAGGATGCCGCCTTTACCCACTACAGCGACAAGGCCATCGACCTGAAACAGGTGGTGAACACCAACAAAGCCCTGGTACATGTCGACGGTTTCGAAGGCAAGGTGCTGGTCACCTCCTGCATCGACAATCTGCTGAAGGGAGCCGTAGGCCAGGCCGTACAGAACATGAACCTCATGTTCGGCATTGACGAGCGGACAGGCCTCCGGCTGAAGGCCTCGGCCTTCTGACTTCCACGGCCCACAAACAAAAAGAAAGGACCGAGTCCCTCCCTGGGGGCTCGGTCCTCTCCTTTAGGATAGTGGCGTTCCCGCTGCCTATGCAGTAATCTGCGAGATGGGCAAGCCATGGTTCAGCAGCCATGCCACACTGTCCAGCAGCGCGCCGGTCTCGTTCTGGAACGTCGGGTCGGTAGCCACGGTATTTGCGTCCGTAGCACCCTCAGGCGCCGTCTCAGTGTTCTCCATCTGACGGATGTATTTGCCGAAGTTCGAGCTGCGCAGGCAGGTACCCTTCAGGTAGTACTTGTTGCCCTGTCCGTCGTTCATCACCACGTAATTGTCGGCGTCAAACGTCAGGCCAGTCACGTGCGCCGTAGCACCGTTCACCAGCGTCACCGTCATACCGTCGCCATTCACGTTGGCCACCATGCCCTCGCCGGCATTGTTCAAGTAGCGACCGCTCAGCAGTCCGATGCCGCCCGCCTGGGCTGCGTCCAGACACTGCTGCATGCTGTAGTAGCCGTAGCTCGTACGCTCAGCATCAGTCGTCAGCTGGCAGGTAGAGCGCAGCCAGGTGTCACCCTCCTTGCGGCTAACAATGACGCCTGCTGCCGTCAGCGTCTGTGCGCTGTAGCCGTAGCTCACGGCACCGCCCTGGAAGTTCAGCGTCATAAACTCTCCCGTGTTACGCGGCGAGGGCAGGTTCACCTTGTTGTCGTTGCCTACGAAGGGCACTGTCAGCTGGGCGGGAGAACCGTCAGCATTCGTCGGGTCAAGGATGACGCGCGAGAAGTAGAACTGCGAGCGTTCAGGCGTCGGGCCCTGCAGCGTCACAAACGTCAGCTGGTCGCCGCGGCGCAGATTGTACTTGTCTATCACTGCCTGGTACGAGTTGCCTGCCAGACCTGTCAGCTGTGCCACGGTGCTCTGACCGCTGGGCAGCGTCACAGCCACCTGGGGCAGCGAACCCTGCGAGATGATGAACTCGTTAGGAGCAAGAATCTTTGAACCGTGAGGAGTGAAAGCCCAGATAGAGTCCAGACCGTAGCCGCTGGCCACGTCGCCAGACACCTTCTGACGTATCACGTTAAGATTCAGCTTCATAAACTGAGCCATCGTCTTCGCACCCTTTGCCAGACCCTCGAACGAGTGGTCGCAAAGCTCCTTCATATACATGTAAGCTATCATCACCGTAGCCATGATGATGCGCTGGATCGACTGTCCCTCCGTTTTGGGATTCTTCGGAGTGACCACTTCGCGCATAATGGTTTCGCCATTAGCGCCCTTACTCATTGTAGCTCCTGCGAGCTTGCCGGTGGCTCCGTGGAGCCAAAAACCTGTCTTTGCCATAATTCAAATCGGTTTTAATGTTAATACTTTGTTCTTTAATCTCATTTGGGAGCAGCCTTGTCAGTGAGTGCCGCTGGTACCGGGTCGGCGCGTCTCTTCCTTGGATTTCCCGCTGCAAAGTAACGAAATAATTTCCAGCCTCTCTTTGTTTTTTACGCCAACCCTCACTTCGTCCCTTTCACGTAAAAACAGAAGCAACCACAGTCTTTTATTTCTCACCACCGAAGCACAGTGCCCCTGTGGTGAGAGCCAAAACCTTGTGCCCCTGTGAGACAATGCATAATTTCTGAAGGAAAAAGGTGCTTTGTTCGGGAAAAAGTCGTATCTTTGCAGCCGTAATCATAATAAACTACGAGATTATGGAAGCAAGAACAAGAAGTCAACGTACAGCGACGCCCTTCATGAAAGCATGGAATCAGGCGAAAGACCTCGACGACAGCCAGAAACTACGACTCATAGCACTGCTGGCAGAAAGCGTGAAGCCCGCTACAGCCGACACTATGAGCATGGAACAGATGCTCGAAGGCTATCCCTACAAGCGCCACACCAAGGCAGAACTCAATGCCATGCTCGACGAGGCCGAAGCCCGCTTTGAAGCAGGACTCGGAATACCACATGAGGAGGTGATGCGCGAGATGGACGAGGAAATCGAACGCTGGGAGCAGGAAGAACTGGAAATGGCTGAAGCAAGATGAAAGCTGTTTGGGATACAAAAGCAAAGATGGCTCAGCGCCAAGTTGCTGCATATATTCGTAAAGAGTTTGGAACGAAGCGGGCCAAGAGGTTCCTTCAAGAGGTTGATGACACGGTCAACCAACTCTTGCGCAGCCCCGGCATCGGGCAAATCGACCCGCTCTTCTCCGACCGTGCGAAGACCTATCGTAGCATAATCATCAATGGCCTGAACAAACTGGTTTATTTCACTGAGGGCGACATTCTCTATATTGCCGGCTTCTGGGACACCCGCATGGACGACGAAGAGCAGGCTGCAAATGTGAAGTAACACATTTCCACACACTCAGAAGAAAAATTTCCGCCGAGACATCCGCAAGGATGAACTCGGCTTTTGCTTTTCACTCCCCCCTCCCTACATTGCAACGCCACACTTTGCACCTTTAGGTCAAAGAAGGGAGGGGTCGGGGGTGGGGCTGACAACGGGCGCATGGGCACAGAGTTTCCATGCGGCAGATTAATACTCTGTGCCTCTGTGTCCCTGTGGTGACAAAATGAAGCCATATCGTCACTTTTTGGGCGCAAAATGCTTGAAATACAAAACTTTTTCGTAAATTTGCAGCCAAAATTCAAATAAACTAATATAAAATAGCTACCATACCTAATTATGGGCACAATGACTCTGCTCGCCCTGACATACACCCGCGACGCTGCGACCGGCCCGATGCTGATGGGCGGGAGGGCTGAGGCTGCCCGGCCGGGCGGCGGGAGCGGCATGATTCTGCCCCCCCAGTTTGTAAATTTAATCGTAAAACCATACTGCTGCGATGCCGCCGGAAGGCTGCGTCGCATGCTGCGGAGAGGCTTGGCTTCATTCGCGGCAGAGGCTTTCGTGTGCATACAATCGTTTATAATTCATCAAAATATTAATCATAAAAAAAAACAGAATGAGTATGAGAAAAACAAGACTCTTTTCAATCCTTGCCCTCCTGCTGATGGCAGCGACGGGCGCGTGGGCGCAGAAGCCCGCAACGTACAAAATCACAGTGGCTGAGGGCACCGAGGATGCCGACAAGTGGACCATCTCGCCCGCCGAGGCTGCCGAGGGCGCAACCGTCACCGCCACGTACAGCGGCGAGAAGAAGGTGAAGAGCGTCAAGGCCGTGAAGAAGGCTTTAGACCCGGCAAAAGCCTATCTGACGTGGGATGCCGACCAGAAGAAGCTGGTGGCAACGGAGATTCCGACAACGGCTACCAAGGTGGAGAATGCTAACGAGAATGTCTCATGGGCAGGCACCTATGTGGTGGAAGACGATGTCACCATCAGTGGAACGATTGGATTATCAGGTGATGTCGACCTAATTATCAAGGACGGCGCCACGTTGACTGCCAAACAGATTGGTGGTTCTGGTAATAATCTCCGCATTTATGGCCAAGCCAATCAGTCTGGCCAATTGGTTGTTAATCGCACTAATGGTGATGCTATTATGAACATAAAAACATTGGAAGTTCACAGCGCCCAGTTAACAGCGACTTCTTCTACCAACAGTTGTGGCGGTATCTATGGCACAACCACATTTAACGTCTATGGCGGTTCGGTTGATGCCAAAGGCACAGGTGCTGGTTATGGAATAAGTATGAATTCTGGTGGCTCTATAAACATCTTCGGAGGCGAGGTAAAGGCCGAAGGTAAGGGAACTGGTGGTTATAGCTATGGAATTAGGTGTGGTAATACAGCAACCGTCACTGTCTCTAGTGGCAAGCTATGGGCAGGGAATGCTGATAAACAAGCTCTTAGTTCCAATATCAACCTCCAGAAGGGCGAAGGCTTCACCGGTAAGATTGAGTACAGCTCGGACAAATCTACCTGGAGTGAAACAGTAGATGCTGACGCAAAATACGTAAGAGCAGGCTATTAGGCTCACACAGGGACAGGAACCCTGTGATGCCGTAAGACAAAGCGATCTTTGAGGCTACGCCTCGAAGAATACTCCGCTCGAAAGAGCCTGTAAGCGAGCTTCAAGCTCTTTACTCGCTCAACGCGATCTTTGACATACTGAGACAAAACGGAAATAAAGACCCTCCCCCTGCCCCTCCCTGTTGAGGGCGGGGAGCAGAATGCAGGGAGGGCGGAAATAAAATTCTGAGGGCATTCTGCGACTATGTCGCGGAAAATGCTTATCTTTGCAACCAGAAAGCCGCGATTAAGCGAGCGAAGAGCTTAAAACATTTTGGGCTATTCCGAGCGTGAGCGGCTTCGAACGAAGTTCAAACTAATAAAACATTAGGATTATGGAGACATTGCAACTACGTGCGGAGCTGTTCCGCCAGATGAATCCGATGCTCGACAGCGACGTAATGCTCAAAAAAATGATAGCATACGTAAAGTCGCTGTTCGCTGACCAGCAAGCAGAACAAGCGGCAGCACAGCGGGCACGCCAGGCCATTGAGGCCATGCGGCTACAGAGCGAGCAGAACGGCAACGATGCCATGACGCTCGACGACATTAACAACGAAATCCGACAGGCCAGGGCCGCAAGAAAGACAACGGTATGACAAAGACATTCTATGCCGTGTTCGACACCAACGTTCTCGTGTCGGCCTTGATGACCAGACGGGCAGACTCGCCCACGGTAGCCCTGCTTGACTATGTAGTCGACGGTCGCATCGTGCTGCTCTTCAACGAGGAAATCCTCAGCGAGTACGACGATGTGCTGCACCGGACGAAGTTCGGATTCAGCGACGACCGCATACAGGCTGTCATCGACCTGGTGAAGACCGGCATACACCTTGACGCGGCGGCGAGCAGCGAGTACTTTCCCGACCCCGACGACCGCGTGTTCTACGAAGTGGCACTGGCAAAGGACGGTTCCTTTATGGTAACAGGAAACCTGAAGCATTTTCCCACCAACCCCATCGTCGTGACTCCAGCGAAGATGATACAGATTATGACGGAAGGTCAGTAGACCATACGCCCCCCTCACCTCACCCACAGAGAAAAATTTCCGCCGAGACATCCGCAACAGGATGCCCCGGCTTTTGCTTTTCACTCCCCTCCATATAGGGAGGGGCAGGGGGGAGGGTCTTCCGTTTTGTCTCACGTATGTATCTACATAATAAAGGTAAAACAATATAAACAATTAAAAAAATAAGATTATGAGAAAATTTAAAAAACTAACAATGACGCTCGCACTGCTCATCATGGCAGTCGGCGGAGCGTGGGCGCAGGAGGAAACGCTGCTGACCACCATTACACCAACAGCCAAAGAGCAAGCCAGCTACAGCACGGCGAATGTGGCAACCGTTTCATTCAGTTATACTGCAAATGGATCCTCAGGATACCTCGCTAACTGGGGCTGGTGGGGATACGGCTTCACGGCCACCGTCACCGCTGCCGAAGGATACACCATCACCAAATGTATATTCTATGACGACGCCGATCGTAAAGCTACAGACAGCGAAGCTCCCTTTGTAGTAGAAACCACAGAAGAGGATAAGACACCGAGAATAAATGGCACACCCATTGATGGTGGCAATATGTGGAGTAAGGGCATAAAAAAGATTGAGGTCTATGGCTACAAGTCCGAGCCCACCGAGTGGTCGCTGACCCCCGACGAGACCGGCAAGACGTGGACACTCGCCAAGATGCCCGCCAGCAACGTCGAGCTGCAGGTGGAGTACTTCGCCGAGAGCAACCTCTTCCTCAGCAAGGAGGCACTGGCCGACAAGGCTAGCATCGCCGTGAAAGCTGGCGACTTAGGCGTACAGTTCGGCGACGACGGCAAGTCTGCCAACACCGTCACCGAGGGCTCCGCGATGACCGTCACCTACAACGGCACCAAGAAACTCCTCGGCATGAAGGTGGAGAAGAAGGCTCCGGCTCTGCTGTCGATCGAAATCGGCGGACATGTTACGGCTACCATCTACTACTTTGAAGGTGAGACGTGGGCACAGGCCATTCAGAACCATCCCGAAGAGAATTCGGCCTGGAAGATTGACCAAGGTCATGTATCTGGCAATGGGGTTAATCTGTTTGCAGGTGATAATTTTGTAAATGTAAATCCCAACGATACCATCGACCCGAATGCTGGCTACCATTTGCTGTGGACGTAACTCGCCTCTCTCTCGCGCGTATATAATATAAAAGGCATAAACAACATAAAGAAATACAATATATGAAAACAATATCAAGATATATAATGACGCTCGCGCTGCTACTCACGGCAGTCACGGGCGCGTGGGCAGAGGACACGTTCACCATCACGTTCTCAGCCAACGGCAAGAATAAGACCTACACGGATGTAGCACTTCCGGCAGAATACAAGTGCGAATATGGTTCTCCAGGCGAGTTCGACAAGATTATTCAGGAGCTATATGAACAGGATGGTGGCCATGCTATCGAAAACGCAACTCCGACCGTTACGGGTACTACTTTCATAATACCAGGTTTGGAAGGTCCTAATAATTACGCAAAGATTACTATCATTGCCCCCTTCACCGGCAAGGCAACGGTTTCGGGAACATATGCTGGTTGGAGTAATAAGTCTGGTAATTCTGACATCAACTACAGCATCGAAGTCTACTTCGGCACCCCATCTTCCGACGACGCCATCGACTTCAAGTGGGACGCTGCAACCAAGACCGGCACCTTCACCATGCCCGCCTTCGACGTGGAGATAGCTCCCATCTACGCTCCCACGGCAGTGTTCGCCACCGACGGCAACCTGGTGCTGACTCCTACAGCCGTTGAGGGCATCTTCGCCGGAACCGAAGACGCCATTGTCAATGCCGGTACCGTAGCCAAGATTGGCGAGACCGAGAAGGTGCAGGGCGAGGTGATGTACTTCGCTACCACCGATGCCGAGATGACCGCCGAAAAGGCTGCCGCAGCTGACGGATGGCTCGCCACCGTGCCCACCGCAGCGGGCTACGACGGCGCACAGACCGTATATGTATGGTACTACATCAAGGGCGCCGACACCCCCGAGGACGAGGAGGCCACTGCCGAGAACACCTTCAACGACTCGGAAATCTGCGCCACACCTATCACGGTCACCGTGCTCAGCAACAAGTACGACATCCAGTTCAAGGCCGCCAACGACAACACCATCGAGGCCGGCAAGGCTACCGTTACTGTAGAAGGCACACCCGCCACCGTCACCGATGGTAAGCTCGAGGGCGTGAAGATGGGCAGCGAGGTGAAGGTCACCGCCAAGGATGGCTACAAGTTCCGCAGCGTGGAAGTGAAGAAGACGGAGGCGGTTTCCTACACGCTCATCAGCGAAGCCACGACGAGCGACTACGGCAAGGTGGTTTGCGCTGCAGGCCATCTGCACGATGCGAAGACCGCCGTGCCCAGGCGCTGCACCGCCGTGGGCATCCTGGGCAAGGTGACGACGACCGGCCACGGACTGATCCTCGCCCTCTCTGACGCTACGTCGCAGACATGGAACACCATCAACGGCTGGACGTCCGTAACCACCTACGCCAGCACCACGCTGAAGCAGCTGCCCGACGACACGGCCCGCGGCTCGAACCTCACCAGCTACTCCACTCTGGGCAGCACCACCGTCTCCAACTGGTGCGTGGCGCAGAAGAGCGACTATGAGGCCATCTTCACCAACCTCGGCTCGACTACTGGCGACAGCGACGGGACGACTTACGACGGCAATGTGAATGCCTACATCACCACCGGTGTTGGCGGCACCGCCATAACTGACGTCTATTGGTCAGCTACGTTCCGCCAAGGCAACATCTGTTGGAGCTTCGACTACATTTCTTGGGGCAATTACAATAAGACGGATAGTCTCCGTGTCAGGCCAGTGCTCGCTTTTTAACCCTCTCGCGCATATATAATATAAAAGGTATAACATAAAAAGAATACAATATATGAAAACAATATCAAGATATATAATGACGCTCGCGCTGCTACTCACGGCAGTCACAGGAGCGTGGGCAACGGACTATTATGTTGTGGGCAACTTTACAGATTGGAGCGCCAATCCCGCCTACAAGATGACGCTGAACACGGAATGCACATCTACCACCGAGTATATGCTGACACTCGACTTACCCGCTAATGCACAGTTTAAGGTGGCAAAGGATGAAGGTGGAGTATTATCGACCTGGTATCCCGACGGTATGGGAAATGCCTATGGTGAAAACGGTGAACTGTCAGGAGCCGGTAAGTACACCGTTTACTTCCGTCCTAACGTAGATGGTAACCCAGACTGGTTCTATAGTGTTATGTACGTAGCAGCTGCCACTCCCGGCACAGTCACCCTCAACGACACGAAGACTATTGCATCATTCGAAATGCCGACCAGCGACGTGGACTTCAACTACGAGCTGGTGCGCGACATGTCGGTGGATATGGCCGTCACAGTGCAGGACGCACAGCAGAACAGCCGCTTCCGCGTGCAGAAGCAGGAGCAGGGCAATAGCTTTGTGCCCGTAGGGCTGACCTACGAGCAGATTGTGGCCCTCTTCACCGTCCACGACAACATTGAGGAGAAAAACCTCACCGCCAATACCGACTACACCGTGCAGCTCTTCGCCGTCAACGAGGAGGGTCAGAAGACCGGCGAGGCCATCCCCTTCAACGACTTCACCTTCGCCCCTGGCAACTACGTCGCTACGGCTGTAGCCGCCACTGGCTCAGCCTACGAGGGCGAGACCGCCCTCTCCAACACCTTCACCCTCTTCCAGGGCTACGAGGTGACCGTGCCCGCCGGCGAGTACGCCACCTACTACAAGGACGAGGCACTCTACGTAGAGGACGAGGACGCTAAGCTCTACACCATCACCACTGTAGGCAACGAGACAGCCACAGCCACTGAGCTGACCGTCGCCGCTGCCAACACGCCGCTGCTGGTGAAGAACAACGCCGCAGAGGCCAAGACCATCCTGCTCATACCCACCACCACCGCAACGCCCGACAATGTGGAGGTGTACAGCGGCTTCAAGGGCACCTTGGAGGGTACCCAGATTGCCGGCTCTACCGACACGCAGGCTAACTACGTATGCACGGGCAAGCAGTTCACATGGGTGAAGGATGCCGGTACCATTGCCGCCAACCGCTGCTGGCTGGAACTGGTAAGCAGCACCGGTGCTCCTGTACTGGACATCGTCTTCGACGGAAATGCCACGGGCATAGAGACCACGAAATTCACGGATGACGCTAATGATGTGTGGTACGACCTGAACGGACGACGCCTGCAGGCTAAGCCGACCACGAAGGGCGTGTACATCCTGAACGGACGGAAGGTCGTGGTGAAATAAAAAAAGCCTCTCCCCCGACCCCTCCCCCGTAGGGAGGGGAGTGAACGGGAGGAACCTCCTGTGGGGGAGTGATGACTACAAGTAGAACAAAAAAGAATTACAGATATGAAGAAGTTACTTTTTATTTTAGCACTGGCACTCGTGGCACTGACCACGAGCGCCGTTGAAGTGCCTGCCTACAACCTCACCGTAGGCACCAGTGAACATGGAACCATCACCTTCAAGGTGGACGGCACTACCACCACCACTGCCAGTGAGGGCAACAAGGTGACCGTCAACGTGACACCCGCCACGGGATATGCCACCAAGGAGGTCACTGCCGTGGCCTATGCATTACCAGGAGAAGCCCATTCGCCGCAGCGCGCCGCCGACATCGACATGCTGAAGGACATCGACGTCACAGGCTCCGCCGACACGTGGACCTTCACCATGCCTGCCGCACACGCACTGGTCAGCGCCACCTACACACGCGTCATTCAGAACAGCTGGATACAGCCTGAGACCATCGACGACCTGCCCTATACCGGCAAGGGACTGGAGCCCGCCGTCACCGTGAAGGACGGAGAGACCACACTGACCGAGGGCGTGGACTACACCGTGGCCTACTCGAACAACGTGCAGGGAGGCAGCCAGGGCGTCGTCACCATTACCGGCATCGGCAACTACAGCGGAACGGTCACTAAGAACTTCAACGTCGTGGCCGCCGTCTACAGCACGGCCAACGCCGCCATCGACGTCAACGTGCCGGAGGGACTGGGACAGCTGACACCGGAGACCACCGGACAGACCACCGACCTGTACTACTTCCTGCAGAGCTACCTGCAGAACAGCCCCAACCCCGCATACATCAAGCTCCGTCTGGCCTCTATGGGACAGTATGTCATCAGCCAGCCGCTCACCGTGAGCTCCGCCATCACCATCGAGGGCGACGCCGAGGGCATTGCCACCATCGACGCCACACAGCTCGGCAAAAACCCCTTCGTACGGATTGACAACAACCACACGTCGGGCATGCTGAACGAGAAGGGCTTCTGCACCAACATGTACGACGTCACCTTCAAGAGCTTCCAGCTGAAGGGCCTGAAGGGACAGGTGTTCTACGCCAACAAGCAGAAGTACCTCATCCCTTACTTCAACGTAGACAACTGCATCTTCCGCATGGAGGGTGCCAGCAAAAAGACCTTCTTCGACTTCAACGGCGGAAGCTTCGTAGAGCAGTTCACGCTGACCAACTCTACGCTGAGCGGCGACGCCACGACATCGTGGACCAACGGCGGTTTCTTCAGCACACAGAGCGGAAGCAAGCGCGACGAAGCAGGTGCCTCGGTGTTCAAGCAGACGATTACGAACAACACGTTCTACAATGTGGCCAATGGTAGTACACTGTCTACACTGAAGGAAAACGATGCGACTTGGATGTCTTTTGAAGTGAAGAACAATATCGTAGTGAATTCAGGTAAGAAAGGCCAGTTCGTTAAAGGTCTGTGTGCTGGTTGGGATAAGACAAAACCATCATGGTTGGTACAGTATAACTCGTTCCAGTGGATTAAGAACGATGGTACTTTTGAGGACATCAGTGCCTCTGAGATTTCTGGTGCTCCTAACTGTGCTATCGCTGCCAACGTTGAGGGCGAGATTGTCTTTGCCAATGGTGCTGAGGGTATTGCCGAGGGCGACTTCTCGCTGGACGCCTGCCCGCAGAAGGAGGCTAAGATCGGCGACCCGCGCTGGCTTAACGCCTCGCTGCTGAGCAAGCTCATCACGCCCGAGTCGCTCGACGACGACAACGACCTGGCAAAGGCCATCAACCAGGGCGTGCAGGAAGGCTTCGTCAAGTTCCAGCTGGCCGAGAACCAGCGCTACACGGTGAAGCAGACCATCGTGGCCGACAAGGGCCTCGTCATCCGCGGCAAGAACGTCGTCATCGACGTGGAGCACGCCGATGCACTCGTGCTGATGGGCAAGACGCCCACGGGCGGATTCATGCCTAAGTCGTCTACCGAGACCGCCGCACCGGCACTGAACCGCGCCGCCGGCGTCGAGTACACCGACTACTACAAGTTCGACGAGCTGACGCTGAGCGGACTGAAGGTGAACGGACTGAAGAACAGCATCATCTACGACAACAACGTGAAGTACTGCGTCATTGACCTCACCATCGACAACTGCGTGATGCAGTTGGAGACCGAGGCCGTGAAGAACGAAGCCCTCATAGCCTTCCAGGCCGGTGGCGTGAACAACCTGACCATCAAGAACTCGACCTTCTACGGCAACAACGAGGTGGCCAAGTACTTCGTACGCTACAACAACTCGGCCCGCATAGACCGCTTCGGCTTCGACAAGGCTGACGACACATGGTCGTTCACCTACGAGAACAACACCTTCTACGGCCTCCTGAAGAGCGACGGCCAGTGGGGCAACTACAGCGGCATCGTGGGCAAGAACGCACAGGGCATCGTCACTGTCAAGAACAATATCTGGTACGACTGTGACGCACAGACCATGCGCCGCATGCTCGGCTCGAAGAACTTCTCGCAGTTCAGCAAGGCCAGCCAGATGGAGAACAACACGTTCTTCGTAGGCGGTGCTGCCGCCGACCAGGGTAACTATGGCAACGGCTCTGACCTGACGGGCGAGCCCGGATTCAAGCGTCCCGCCGAGGGCGACTTCACGCTGAGCGCATACTCCGTGCAGTTTGACAAGAAGACCGGAGACCCCCGCTGGTATGCCGACGGTGGCCACTACAACCCCGTAACCGGTATTGAGGCCGTCGAGGCCGCGAAGGCTGACGACGGTGCTTGGTACACCCTGCAGGGCACACGCGTCAGCAAACCCGCAAAGGGTCTCTATATCCATAATGGTAAAAAGGTCGTAATTAAGTAATCACGATTCGGAAAACCATTATCTATCTCGTAATTGTTTTATCGGTCTGGAGTCCTTGTGAAAGGGCTCCAGTTCTTTTTGGGCCGGAAAACAGGGGAAGGGAGCACCCGTAAAAAAAAATCACACGAAAAGCTTTGACAAGTCAGTAAATATTCCTATCTTTGCAGAGATGAAACATAGAATACTGTTCCTTCTCCTCGTCGCTGCCGTGCTCGTCGCGTGGGCCGGGCAGCCGGCGGAGCCCGTCAAGAGCCCGGCCGGGGCATGTCCACTGGTGAAGCTCAAGGCCGACTCGCTGCCGCCTCTGAACACGGCACGCGGCGGGCACAGGCTGTTCTATGCCAACGGCGAGCTGACAGTAGCCGGCGGACATACCAACGGCTTCGTGCCCACCCCTACGGCCGAATACCTGAAGGACGGCCAGTGGCACCAGTTGCCGATGGTGTACAACCACGACGTCGGCTTCCACGTGGTACTACGGAGTGGCAAGGTGCTCCTTGGCGGCGGCTGTGCAGAGCCCATCGGCATCGGGCAGACCTTCCTGGCCGAGCTCTACGACCCCGTGACACATACCTTCGACGGTTTCAACAGCATGGAGCACAAGCGCGCCATGGCCTCAGCCCTGGAGCTGGACAGCGGACGAGTGGTCATCAGCGGCAACTGGTACCACCAGGACGCCATAGAGGTGTACGACACGCTGGCGCGACGCTTCATCGACGTCCGCAAGACGGGCACCCAGCGTGCCGTGCCCATCATCATACAGACAGCCCCCGACGACGCTCTTATCCTGGGCAGCTGCAATAACCGCGGCGACACCATCCACACGGCATACGCCTACCAGCTGAAGGGCGACAGCCTGCACATACCGCTGCTTGAGACCTGGCAACCCATCCTGACCAACGGACCTGCACAGGCCATCGGCAAGTACACCTACCTCATACCCGTACAGAACCGTGAGGGCCAGACGGCCATCATGCTGGTGGAAGAAGGCCGCTTCACGCTGCTGCCTACCACCTGTCCCGTGCCCATGGAGGCCTTAGGGCACCAGATAGAGTACGTGTTCAGCACCATCGTCGACCGCAAGGCGCGTCGGGCCTACCTGATGGGCTTCAACCGCGACTTCCACGGACACCCGAGCCACCCCATACAGTACTACATCCTGGCCATCGACTACGCCGGCATAGCCCAAGGACAGGCTGCCCGGCTGACGCTGTACTACACCCAGCCCATCAACGAGGCCATTGACGCCATGCCGCAGTTAACCCCCGAAGGCCATCTGGTGGCTGTTGGCGGCTTGTTGGGCAACAGCAACTTCACGCCCTCGCGCATGGCATGGCTCTTCCCCGTAGGAGAGTCTGCATCGGCGACAGCCTGTGCCGCCAGTATGTGGCGGTGGCGGTGGTGGTGGACAGCACCCATAGCAGGAGTCCTTGTCGTAGCGCTCTGTCTCGTATTCCTGCGCCGTCGCCACAGCTATCTGGACATACAGAGCAAGACAGCCTTCAGCAATGAGGAGGTGCACTCTGCGGATACAAGCCAACAGCTGATGGAACGTATCCAGAAGCTGATAGAACACAGGCAACTCTATCTTGACAGCAACCTGAAGGTTACCGACATTGCCAAAGTCCTCCATCTGCACCGCAACGACATCTCTGCCTGCATCAACACGCAGAAGGGTTGCACCTTCAGCCAGTATATCAACAACTACCGCATCGACTATGCCCAACAACTGATGCGGCAGCAGCCCGGCAAGAAGATATCCACCGTATGGATGGAGGCCGGATTCGGCAGTGAGCAGAACTTCTTCAAGACCTTCCGCGCCGCCACCGGTCTCTCGCCCAAAGAGTGGATGGAACAACAAGGCGGGAAATAAGAAAACCCTGAGAAAGCCAGAAAAAAAAGACTCTCATCTTGCAAAACGAGAGTCTTTTTTTGCAAAACGAGAGTCCTTTTTCAGAAACATTTCCTATATTTGTGGAATATTAATCATAAACGCAAAGATATGAGAAAACTGTACACCACCCTACTCCTGGCATGCAGCCTCATGGCAGGTGCCCAGAATGCCATTAGCATTCATCAGAAAGACGGAAAGGTAGCCAATTTTGCCTTCTCCGAGAAACCCGTAGTGACGTATGCCGACAACCAGCTGGTCATCACCACTACCAAGACCTCTGTGCAGTATCCGCTGTACCTGTTGCAAAAGATAGACTTCGAACTGACAGACGCCACAGCCATTGAGCAGGTGAAGCCCGATGCCAAGTTCCGTTTCACCGACGGCACCCTGTATATCACTGGTGGCGACCCGGGCTCACAGGTCGTCATCTACGACATGCGAGGCATGACGGCAGGACAATACCTCATTGATGATGCCGGCAATGCCGTCATCTCGCTGCAAAGCCTCAGCAAGGGCCTCTATATCGTCAAGACCAACCATTTCACCTTTAAATTCACGAAATCATGAAAAAGCTATTCCTACTCCTCACCCTTTTCCTGTCAGCAGCAACGATGCTTGCTGACGACGTCACGCCGGAGCAGGCCCTCCAGACCGCCCGACAGTTTGCCCGGTACGAAGCAGCCCGACAGCCACAGGCTCGCAGGGCATTGGCAACATCCAACCCACAACTCGTCTATAGCGAGAAGTCGGAGATGACGAGCAAGGACAATGTCTACGTCATCAACTTCGGCAACGACCAGGGCTTTGTGGTCGTGTCGGGTGAGAGCGGCACCAGCGATGAGATACTGGGCTACTGCGACCATGGCGCGTTTGAGTACGACAACTGCCCGCCACAGCTGAAGGACCTGCTGAAGAATTATTCTGCAGGTATTGATTCTTTACGTCAGAATCCTTCACTTTTTAAAATGAACCTGAGACGTGCTGCGATAGACATTGGCACCATTGTCATTGAACCTCTTTTGACAACTACATGGGGGCAAATGGCTCCTTATAGCAACTACTGCCCAGAAGGCTGTCCGACAGGATGTTACCCTACGGCGTTGGCACAGGTGATGAACTACTGGAAATGGCCCAAAACAACCCACGGTAAAGTGGACGACAACGATTTCTCCGGTCGAACCTACGATTGGGATAACATGCTTGACAACTACGATGCCAATTATACTGCGAAACAGGCTGATGCAGTAGCTAAGCTGATGGCAGACATTGGAACAGCTTTTAGAACAGCATATGCTCCTGGAGGGAGCCCAACTCCATTTAGCAGTGAAGCCTTAATCAAAAACTTTCAATATGAAGACGGAATTACCACTGAAACAGCCCGTCTGGCATTACTTCTAGCCGATAAAATCAAAGCAGAACTTGGACAGAAACGCCCAGTCCTCTACTGTGGAGCCCCTGTTGTTGGAGAGCCTCATGCACTGGTTTGCGACGGTTATACTACAAATGACTATTTCCACTTCAACTACGGCTGGGGCGGAATAAGCGATGGATTCTATAAACTCTCTGCCATCAATTACGTTTGGGATGCTTATATGTTTGTGGGCGTTCGCCCTTACGACGCAATCATCAAGGTGATAGATGGTATTGAGTATGGTATGCTAAAGAATGGAACAGCCGAAGTGTTGGACTATCCTGAAGGCGAAATGGGCCGTGAAAATGGCGAACTAATCATACCTGCCACTGTCAAAGACGATGCTGGGAACGATTATAATGTAACTCGCATCAAGACCAACGCTTTTTATAATAAGGGACGTTTCACTAAAGTAGTTATTGGTGATAATGTGGAAATCATTGAGCCTTTTACTTTTATATACAGCAAAATTGACGAGGTTATAATAAGTGACCGAGTGAAAGAGGTTCCCGATGAAGCTTTCCAAACAGCAAATGTCAAAAAGCTTACCATCGGAGCATCTGTCAAACGCATTGGCAAAAAAGCGTTTTATCTCTGTCCCATAACAGAAGTCATTTGCAAAAGCCCTGCTTTCGAGGTGGATGACTATGCGTTTACCCAACCATCTGGATCTCCCGATTGCGGTGACTGGCTGGCACATATTACAAAATTGGGCAGAGAAGCTTTTGCCATGTGTAATTTTAAGAGTACTCCTAATTTTGCCATGCTGGAAGAGATTGGTTCTCAAGCCTTTGCCAGTTGCACATTTCCTAATGAGACATTTATTGTCCCTCCCAAACTTAAATCCATCGAGCCTGATGCTTTCAGGGGAGCAATTCTGTCGTTCTTCAAGGTGGAAAACAATCCCTATTTCCTCTGTTCTCCATACACCCAGGAATATCTCTGCAACAGCAACGGTACGAGCGTGCTAATGACAGTCAACCGTAGGCGCTTCCTCTCAGAGATTCCTGAGACAGTTGTGAAACTAGAGCCCAGAAGTATTCGCACTAAAGATGCCCCCGATATACCAGGTCACATTCTCGAAATGGACGGAGCATTCCAAGACCTTACATCCTTATCCCCCAACTTGCTATATTGCTTAGCTGTTGTGCCTCCCAAGATCAGCGACGATACATTCAACGACCAAATATTCGAGAACGACCCAGCACTGTATGTACCTGTAGGTACTGAAGAACTCTACCGTAATGCCCCCGGCTGGCGCAGATTCAACAGAATCTTTGCAGAGGAAGAGTATATGCCTATGCCTCCACAGGGATTGCAATATAACATGGTGGTCAGCGCAGCCGATGAGAATGGTAGCCAACGTGTGAACATCCCTGTGAACGAGATTAAGAGCATAGAGGTGAGCGAGGATGGCAAGCAGGTGATCATCAGGCGCAGCGGCAAAGAAGACCTCGTCACCTCGGTAGCTGCCGTTGACAGCATTGAATGGGCACCAGGCTTTGTTTATGAGAATGCTGAGATATTCGATTTGGATGAAAACAACCTCACTGTTGAAGCTCAAAAGTGCAAAGTACGGTTCGACCCAACAGTGATAGACAGCGACGTGCAGCTCTGCGTTCGCAACTCGGTGTTGAAACCTAATGTCATGGAGGGAATAACACATGGATTCTCCATCGACCTAAGTATGTCTGACGGGCGCCATGAGCTTAATGGCACTGCCAAAATTACCATCCCAGTGACCCTGGCTGAAAACGAAAAGGTATATGCAGCCTATTACAATAAAGAGGCGGGCGAGTGGGAACCAGTTTTCTTCACTTATGACGAACAGACCGGTAGCATCACCATTACCACCAACCATCTGTCTGACTACGGCATCTTCTTCCTACTTGGAGAAGGAGGTCTATTGGAAACTCTGAATTTCTATTATGGGCAAAAGATAGACTTGAACAAGACCCTTGACGAGGCAGCCCAAAAGCTGCTGGCATTGGTGTCAAGCGACGATCCAAACGTAAAAATGGCTATGGACGTGAAAAACGACATAGGTATTTGGCAGAGCATAGGTCTTGATGGCCTCTGGGGCATGGTCAATGCTGTCGGCGACCCGCTCTATTTCCGTCCGACCGTAATAAACGACATTGTGCAGAATATCGGCTATTTCAATATGGCATTGAACATCCTCGATGTAGCCACTGCCTATATCAAAGACGATAATACGGGAGTAGCAGCCGGTACATTGAGCACCATTCTAAGCTATGTCTCCGGCTCACTCGCCACTCAAATAGGAACTCCCATTATGTCGGCCTCCATGGCCACTGTGGCTTTCATCGGTGTAGCACTCCAAAAGTTTGGTACCAAGGCTCAGGAACGCACCCACGACATGGCCAGAGATGCCTATCATTATTTCTATAGCAGCAAAGGGAAAAAGGATGATGACGTGAAGAGTTGCTATCGGTCTCCTGCTGATTGGTACGAATATTTCTTACCTGCTTTTGCCAAGGGCAACATGACAAAAAATCGCCTCGATGCCTATATCGAACAATCTGTACGTTTATACTTAAGCAGAATCTGGGATAATGAATTTAATCTAGCCTGGTCTGAATGTTGTCATAAAACAAATTTCTGGACACTCTTTTCTAGTGTGCCAGATGTTCAACCCAGTCTCCAAAAGCAGTTAGAGGATGAATATTTTGCCGAACTGATGAATGGTGAACTGGTGTCAGTTTTCGAAGCTATCAGAGAAAACTTAAAGACGGTAGCATTCAACCGCTACTATAAGTCTTTGAAAGACGTGGCAGACCAAGCAAACACTCGTGTATATATCAAGATTATCGACTCGTCGTGCAAGGAGGGAAATATCTCCAAGTACGCTGGGTGGACTGTGCGATTTACTGATGCTCCTGAGGATATGAAATACTCTAAGTATGTCATTAGCGATGAAGGAACAGCTTCTATGGGGTGCACTGTATATTCACTGCTGCACTACAATTTACGGCCTCACATCACACTGGCAGATTTAGAGGAAGCCGACCAGAAAGCCTTCGACTTCAAAATAACTGCAGTAGGAAGTAAATTGTTTGTTACCATTGACCTTGCCAGTGGTGGCGTAGAGGTGGAAGCACCGAAGTTGAAGAATCTCAAGCTGAGCTACGTTCCCTATCAAATTGAAACAGAATATGATTGTTATGGTACACACCCATTCGATGGAAAATACATGCGTTTATCCACGCCAGGTGCATTTATTGAAATGGACGGAGGAATGAATCGCAAGGCCCGTTTCCAGACTGAGTTAGAGAAATTCTTCCAACGTCACAACTTTATAACCGTGCAAGAGAATTCCGGTATTTTCACTATCGGTGATGACATTGTAGGCAAGTTTGAGAATAACGGATTGGAAGCAAGTGGTAAATTCACTATCAAGACTACTCACCAGTTTACGGAAAAAACCATCGAAGACTTTGTAAACATCATGAACAAAGCTGAAGACCCAAGTAATAGCTATTATTGGTTCTATAATTTGTTAGGTGGTACAATTAGCCACAAAATAGACTGTGAGTACAAGATAACTCGAAAGAAAACCATCGAAGAGTATGAAATAACCTACACAGGAAGCGGTACATGGCAAATAAATGCCGATATCGTGGATCGTGTAGATAATTGGGATATGGACGCTTTCCAAGCAAACACTATTCAACATATTACCACAGCCGACATCACCACGCGCAAATTAGAGAGAGAAGGTGACATAACCTTAGAGTACTCCACGAAGATTACGCCTTAACCCTTCGGGGGTGAACATAAGATGAGGAGCCGGCCAAAGAAGCCGGCTCCTCATTGTGTTGTCATGGGCTGAAGCGTGGCTTTACACTCCAAGCACGATGGCAGGGTCTATGTTCAGCTTGAAGGGAAGGGAATGCTGAATAAGAAAACCCCGTTAAAAGGACTCCAGCTGTTTTTTTGTCGATTTCCGGGGTTTTTCTTTTGTGTCTCGGAAATATTTCCTATCTTTGTCGCCAAGAAACAATAAAGGACAAGTATTTTATTCTTAGTTACAGCAGAGCAATATGACAACAAACATTCCGCAGACACAATTTGCAACGCTGGCCATCGGTGCTACAGCACAGCGCATGGGTATAACGGCTACAGAACTCTTTAACCGGCTGAAACGTCACGGTCTGGTGCGTCGGCTGCTTTTCGACTGCTACGACACGCTACACACCGAGAGTATAGACGGCGTGGTGTGGAACGTGCAACAAGCTTTGAAGAATTGGGATGAGAAGGAAGGAAGCAGCTTATGAAACAGACACTCTATCACGGCTCTTATCTCAGCGTACCCTACCCCCTTACTAGTGTTGGGCGTAGGGAACTTGACTTCGGGCCAGGCTTCTATGTCACCAGTCTGCGTGAACAAGCCGAACGTTGGGCACGCCGCGTCTGCGTCATACGCGCCGTGGACACACCAATTCTTTCAGTATATGAGTTCGACAAGGCAAACCTGCCTACGGGTGTCCGCTGCCTCCGTCTGGAGCATTACGACCAAGAATGGCTCGATTTCATCGTTAGTAGTCGTCGCGGTGAGGAGCCCTGGAAGGATTATGACATCATTGAAGGCGGTGTAGCCAATGACCAAGTCATCGATACCGTCGAGGACTACTACGCCGGACGTATCACGGCCGAACAGGCTATAGGGCAGTTACGTTTTGCAAAACCGACTCATCAGATGTGCATCAGCCACCAGGCTATCGTCGACCGCTGCCTATGCTTCATTTCGTCAGAACCGTTGTCTGAGGAAGGAGGCCAGCTATGAGAGACCAAGTACTTTGGCGAAAGACCGGACGCATAGCCGCGCTGCTTGCCGACCGTCTCGACATTGATGCCGACCGCGCCCTCGACCTTTTGTACAACTCACACACATTTGTTCTTCTCACCAATCCCGACAGTGGACTGCAACTCCAGAGTGATGCCTACATTCTCAACGACTTGCTACGAGAGCTGGACGTGTAGCGTTTCAAAAAGAGGTAAACCAGTTGCTGAACAAGAACCGCATCTATGTCTGCGACGAGGATTTCGACTTCGTCTATGACTTCATCCGTCAGGCAAAACCCTGAGATAAGGACTCCAATTATTTTTTCAGGTCGATTTCCGGGGTTTTTCTTTTGTGTCTCGGAAATATTTCCTATCTTTGCAGCGAGTATTGTTGTCCAATAGTTGTCCAATCGTTGTCCAATAGTTGTCCAATAGTTGTCCAATAGACAATGGGACAACGAAAGGGGAACGATAGGACAAGGACAGGACAAGGACAGGACAAGGACAGGACAAGGACAGGGATTGCACTGAGGAAAGAAGGGGATTGCACTGAGGGAAGAAAGGGATTGATAACACTTTAAACGGAAAAAGAATATGAAGTACAGTAAGACAAAGGGGCTGGTGATGATAGGCAGCCTGCGTTCGGCCGGGTTGACGACGTATATGCGACAGGGCAAGGTGGTGACGCGAGTGTCGCAGTCTGCCGAGCGGCGCAGCAATACGCTGGCCCAGTTCAGACAGCGGCAGCGCATGCGGCATACGCTGGCGCTGTGGACCACGCTGAGGCAATGCGAGCCCACGTTTACCCAAAGGGCGACGGCATATACGAACTTTATGTCGCTGGCCAACAGGCTGCCCGTGGTGTATGTGGTAAGGCCGCTGATGGAGCAGGCGAGTTTTCTGATGCCGGGTCTGCCGGTGAGCGACGGCGTGCTGCCGTCCATCGGCCAGGAGCTGGCCGTGGTGGACGGCGAGGCGGCGCTGGTGACGAGCATGAGGGCTGGGGAGGCGGACACGGAGGCAGAGCTGTGGCTGTACTGTGGCGAGCAGCGCGACGAGGGTCCTGCGCCCAGGGTGTGGTTCAGCAAGCGGCGGGTGTCGTGGCTGGAGCTGTCGCTGGTGGAGGGCCGCTACGTGTTGAAGGACGAGGCTTTTGCCGACGACATGAGGGGCTGGGCCCTGGTGATGGTGAAGGGCGGACGGTGCTCGTCGCAAGGCCTTGTGACGCGCTGCCGGCTTTATGAACGGTTTACGACGGAGGAGGCTCTGAGGGCGTCGGCCGAGAGCTACGGCGGCCTGACGGAGTGAAGGGCCGTGACGGACGGCAGTCTGACGGCCAGAAAGTGTCAGCCCGCCCCTGCATTCGCATGTGGGGGCGGGCTAAGTGTTTACTATGAAAAAACTACAAACCTAATCTGTTACTAACTTAAAAACGTATGAATCTTTTGAGTTTTGCTGGTGCAAAGGTACAAAGAAAGCGGGGCGTTCGCAAAATCTTTCAGCGAACGCCCCGATTGTTATAGCGAACCGGAGTTCTTGTTCTGTATTGACCTTGGCCTGATTAGAGGTTGGGGTTGATCTTGCTCCACTCCGAGATGGGGGGCACGATATTGAGGGTGACGAGTTCGTCGCGCATCTTGCAGAGGTGCTCGTAGCTCTGGTCGAGCTTGGCGTTCTCCTCGGCCGTGCCCTGGGGTACTTCGAACTTGGCGCCCTCGCTGGTCATGGTAGTCTTCATGGCCATCATGATGTGGTCGTACTTGTCGGTCTTGACGTAGGTTCCTACGGGGAAGCGGAAGGGCTCGCCGCCCATGGCTGCACGTATCATCTCGACGGAGAGGTACGAGGGGCTCTGGAAGCTGGAGCGTCCGCGGAGCTCGATGATCTTGGCACCGCCCTTGGTGACGTCGACCTTCATCTGCTCCCACTCTTCGACGGAGAACTCGGGTGTGCCGATGATGTCGGTCAGCTTGCGACCCTTAATCTCGACGTGGCTGCCGAAGACGGCCATCTGCTCGCCGTGTCCGCCGTAGGTGGCGCAACCGGTAATTTCGCACTGCTTCACACCGAACTTCTTGGCCAGTGCCGACTGCAGACGGGTGGTGTCGAGTCCGGCCAGCGTGGTCACCTGTCCGGGTTTCAGTCCCGAGTAGAGCAGTGTGACGAGACCGGTGAGGTCGGCGGGGTTGAAGATGATGACGACATGCTTGACGTCGGGGCAGTATTTCTTGATGTTCTGGCCCAGCTCTTCGGCTATCTTGCAGTTGCCGGCCAGCAGGTCCTCGCGGGTCATTCCGGCCTTACGGGGTGCACCGCCTGAGGAGATGATGTACTTGGCGCCGCGGAAGGCCTCCTCGGCATTGGTGGTGGCGACGATGTTGACGTCGTCGAAGCCGCTCTGGCGCATCTCTTCGGCCACGCCCTCGGGTGAGAAGACATCATAGAGACAGATTTCACTTGTCAGACCCATCATAAGAGCGGTCTGTGCCATGTTTGAACCAATCATGCCAGCTGCGCCGACGATGGTCAGTTTGTCGTTAGTTAAAAATGCCATAATCGTTTTGTTTGTTTTAATCGTTTTCTTTGTTTCAATTGGATGCAAAGATACGAAAATATTCCCAAACGACAAACCGGAACCGGATATTTAATGAATATTAATATGTGGCAGGGGGCGCTTTGTAAAGTCCGGGTTACAAAAAGACAGCCAAACGCTGTCGCTTGGCTGTCTTTGTCGGGATGAGGCGACTCGAACGCCCGACCCCTACGTCCCGAACGTAGTGCGCTACCAACTGCGCTACATCCCGATTGCTTGTGAAAAGCGCTGCAAAGGTACGGCAATTTTTTGAATTACGTGCACTTTTCGGGGAAAAATTTGGGTTTAATTTGGTTTTTCACTTACTAATTAGTATCTTTGCAGACGTAAACTAACCTCTAATGAAGTATTTATCACTGATAGCATGCTTGCTGCTGACTGCGTTGGCTGCCGCCGGCCAGCGGGTGCTGGTGGTGGAGAAGGGCAATGCACAGAGCCTGCTGGACGTCATCGGTGAGGCCAACCGCCTGAACGCGGCGAAGGACGCAGAGCGTCTGTTCATTCTGATTCCCGACGGCTACTACGACCTGGGTGAGACGGTGCTGACACGCCTGTCGGGGCACAACGTGGCCGTGGTGGGGCAGAGCATGGAAGGCACCATCATCAGGAATGCGCCTGACAAGAAGACGGAGGGCATCAGCCGTACGGCCATTCTGCAGAACCGGGGCACGGGGAACTACTTTGAGGACTTGACGCTGAGGAACGACCTGGACTACTACCATGCGGGCGAGGACGGCCGTGCCGTGTGTCTGCAAGACAAGGGGCAGCGCACCATCTGCAACCGGGTCAGGATGCTGTCGTTTCAGGACACGTACTACTCGGACAACGACACGTGCCAGCACTATATGCAGGACACGGAGATTCACGGCACCATCGACTTCATCTGCGGTGCGGGCGACGTATGGTTCGAGCGCTGTCTGATAGTGACCGAGAAGCGCCACCCCGACGGCAGCGGTCGCAACATCATCATGGCACCGCGCACGTCGAAGACGCCGTGGGGCTATGTGTTCAACCGTTGCACCATAAAGAATGACGAGTCGGTATATCACTACGGACGTGCATGGCACACCAACCCACGCTGTGTGTGGCTCTATACGACGCTGCTGACGCCCGAGAAGCTGCTGCCCACGCGTTTCGACCCTGAGGGAATGAAAATATCGAGCAACTACTTCAAGGAGTACGGGACGATGGACGCCGAGGGGCGCGACATCACGCCCAAGAGCAACGTGGTGACGTTTACGCTGCGCGACCATACGCAGCCTTACGTGGCCGAGACCATCATGCAGCCCGACGAGGCCCGGCGGTACACGCTGAGGGCGGTGTTCGGCGACTGGAAGCCCGCCGCAAAGCTGAAGAAGCTGCAGCGACAGAGCCGACGACTAAGAAAACAATATAAACTGAACTAAGGAGATGAGAAACCTGATGCTTTTGGCATGCTGCCTGGTGGCAGCGCTGACCTGCCGTGCACAGCAGGTCGTGGTGGTAAAGAAGAACGATGCACAGAGCCTGCTTGACGCCGTGGCCCAGGCCAACAAGGTGAATGCCGACAAGCAGGCGGAGACGTTCTACATACTTATTCCCGACGGGTTCTACGACCTGGGCGAGACGGTGCTGACCAAGATTACGGGTCATCACATCGCGCTGATAGGGCAGAGCATGAGGGGCACCGTCATCCAGAACAAGCCCGACGTGAAGAAAGAGGGCATCTCGAAGACGGCCATCTTCCAGAACCGCGGCACGGGCAACTACTTTCAGGACTTGACGCTGAAGAACGCCCTGGACTACTACGGTGCCGGTGCTGCCGGCAGGGCCGTCACGCTGCAGGACAAGGGTGACCGGACGGTGTGCAACCGCGTATGTCTGCTGTCGTATCAGGACACCTACTTCTCGGACAACGACCTGTCGCAGTTCTACTTTCAGGACTCAGAGATTCACGGCACGGTGGACTTCATCTGCGGCGACGGCGACGTGTGGTTTGAGCGCTGCCGTATCGTGACGGAGCCACGCACGGCCAACGGCGTGGGCGGACGCAACGTGATAGCCGCCCCGAAGACATCGAAGACGCCGTGGGGATACATCTTCAACCGCTGTACGATAGAGAACGTGGTGTCGAACTTCGAGTATGCGCGGGGATGGAACGGCACGCCACACTGCATCATGCTGTACACGACGCTGCTGACACCCGAACGGCTCAACCCCACACGCTTCGACTACCGGGGCATGCGCACCGTAGAGAACGACTTCAAGGAGTACGGCACCATGGA
Source organism: Prevotella sp. UBA2742 (assembly GCA_002353485.1). Taxonomy (GTDB): domain Bacteria; phylum Bacteroidota; class Bacteroidia; order Bacteroidales; family Bacteroidaceae; genus Prevotella. Next base: position 115,301 of record DEJS01000006.1, on the reverse strand, counting down.
CGCCCAGGGGCGCGACATCACGCCGGCGACGAACGTGGTGACCTTTGAGATGAAGGACGAGAAGAACAGCGTGGAGACCATCCTGACGAAGAAGGAGGCCAAGAGGTATAAGGTGAAGAAGGTGTTTACGACCTGGAACCCGCAGAAGGTGATACGCCAGCGGGAGGGGGAAGCCAAGAAACTGCTGAAGCGCCTACAATAGGCGCTTCAGTTCGTTTATGTCTTCTTCTGTCGTGGCCCAGGAGGTGACGAAGCGGCAGATGGTGTGCCGGGCGTCGGCCTTGCCCCAGTGGCTGAACTCTACGTCGCGCGACAGGCGCTCCACCTGGTCGTTGTGCAGGATGACAAACTGCTGGTTGGTGGGCGAGTCGATGTAGAAGGGGTAGCCTTTCTCCTTGAACACCTGCTTCATCTGGGCGGCCATCAGGATGGCGTGGCGGGAGATGTCGAAGTAGAGGTTGTCGGTGAACAGGGCGTCGAACTGCAGGCCGATGAGGGCTCCCTTGGCTATGACGGCGCCGTGCTGCTTCTGGATGGAGAAGAAATGCTTGTGGGCCTGACGGCCGCAGAAGACGACGGCCTCGCCGCAAAGGGCGCCTATCTTGGTGCCGCCGATGTAGAACACGTCGCAGTGGCGGGCCAGCCAGGGCAGCGTGATGTCGCAGCCGTCGGCCATCAGGCCGTAGCCCAGACGGGCACCGTCGACGTAGAGGGGTATGTCGTAGTCGCGGCATACCTGGTAGATGCTGTCCAGCTGCTGCGCCGTATAGAGGGTGCCGTACTCGGTGGGGAAGGTGATGTAGACCAGTCCGGGGTAGACGGCATGGGCACGGCTGCCGTCGTGCATGTAGTCGTCGAGATACTTTGCCAGCTCGCGGTGGTCCAGACGGCCGTCGTGGTTGGGCAGGGTGATGATTTTATGCTCGGTGAACTCGACGGCACCGGCCTCGTGGACGTTGATGTGCCCGGTGTCGGCACAGATGACGCCCTCGTACTGATAGAGCATGGAGTCGATGGTGGTGGCGTTGGTCTGGGTGCCGCCGGTCAGGAAGAATATCTGGGCGTCGGGCATGCCGATGGCCTCGCGGATGCGCTGCTTGGCACGCTCGGAGAACGCGTCGAAGCCGTAGGGGGTGGTCTTCGCCTCGTTGTACTGGATGAGGTTCTGGAGCACCTTGGGGTGCGCTCCGTTGTTATAGTCGCATTCGAAGGATATCATAGGGCTTCCAGCATGCGTTTGATGACGACGGAGCAGGATATCTCGCGGTTGGCAGCCTCAGGGATGACGATGCTGTTGGGCGACTCGATGACGTCGTCGGTGACGATAAGGTTGCGGCGCACGGGCAGGCAGTGCATGAACTTGGCTTCGTTGGTCCACGACATGTGCTCGGTGTCTACCGTCCACGACATGTCACGGGAGGTTATCTTGCCATAGTCGGCGGGGTTGGTGACGCCGGGGTTCGACCAGTTCTTGGCGTAGATGAAGTCGGCACCCTGGAAGGCTTTCTTCTGGTCGTACTCCACGTGGGCGTCGCCCACGAAACGGGGGTCGAGCTCGTAGCCTTCGGGATGGGTGATGACGAAGTCGACATCGGCGGCGTTCATCCACTGGGCGAACGAGTTGGGCACGGCCTGCGGCAGGGCGCGGCAGTGGGGGGCCCAGGTCAGTACGACCTTGGGGCGCTTCACTTTTTTGTATTCCTCGATGGTGATGAGGTCGGCAAAGGCCTGCAGGGGGTGGACGGTGGCCGTCTCCATGGCGAAGACGGGGCGACCGCTGTACTTGATGAACTGCTGCAGCACGGTCTCGGCATAGTCGTACTCGCGGTCGGTCAGTCCGGCGAAGGAGCGCACGCCGATGAGGTCGCAGTAGCAGCCCATGACGGGAATGGCCTCGAGCAGGTGCTCCGACTTGTCGCCGTCCATGATGACGCCGCGCTCGGTCTCCAGCTTCCAGGCCCCGGCATTGACGTCGAGCACGATGACGTTCATGCCCAGGTTCATGGCGGCCTTCTGGGTGCTGAGGCGGGTGCGCAGCGAGTTGTTGAAGAATATCATCATCAGGGTTTTGTTCTTGCCCAGATGCTGGTACTTGTAACGGTCGTTCTTTATCTCTGTTGCTTCGGCCAGGGCCTTGTCCAGGGGGCCGATGTCTTGTACGTTAATGAAGCTTCTCATTGTTATTACTGTTTTCTTACTTTTCTATGGGTAGTGTCATTATGAATCGTGAGCCACCGGTGTAGGTGGTGTCCAGTACGATGTCGCCTCCCAGGCGCCGCACGATGCTGCGGGCTACGGCAAGCCCGATGCCCGTGCCGTCGTAGTATTCGTCCAGCTGTACGAACTCGCCAAAGATATGTTCTGACTCTTCGGGGGGAATGCCTATGCCGGTGTCCTCGACGATGAAGGCCATGTGGGCGTCTTGCCTGCTGAGCAGCAGACGGGCCGAGCCTGTCTTAGTGAACTTCTGGGCATTGTCGAGGAGCAGTGCCAGGGCGCGCGTGGCATAGCGTATATTGGTCTTGAAGAGCAGCTTGCCTGCGCCGTCCCTGTCCTCCATGTCGAAGCGGATATGGGTGGCCTTGGTGATGCCCGAGTGCTGGATGGCGTCGCTGGCTATCTCGGTGCCCGTCACCTCGTCCGTACGCTCAATGACGGTATGGCTGCTGGCTTCGGACAGTTCCAGCATCTTGTTGATGAGTTCCGTAATGCGTTCTGTGTTCTCGGTGATGCGATGCTGGATGTCGCTCTTTTCGCTGTCGGTGATGTCGTCACTGTGTGATGTGAGCACCTGGGTAAAGCCATTAAGGATGTTCAGCGGCGTGCGTATCTCGTGCGATATCTGACGGATGAAGTTGGTCTTCATTCTCGACGACTCCTCGGCACGGGCATTGGCAATGGTGAGTGCGTCGTTCTTCTTTTCCAGTTCTTCGTTCTTCTCGGCCAGCTTGCGGGCGGCGTTGAACTTATGATAGAGGAAGATGACGAAGAACGTCAGCACCAGTACCAGACCGCCGGCTACTGACAGTATGCGCTGCTCGGAGAGCGAGGCGGCCTGCTCCTTGATTTTGTTCTCCTTCTCCTGTGTCTCGTAGATGATGGCCAGCTCGGCGGCATTATGCTTGCGCTCGTAGCTGTCGATGGAGTCTACCGAGTCGGCTATGCGCTGCGCGATGCTCAGCGCCTTTTCCTGTCGGCCCGACTTCTGGTAGGCATTGAAGAAGGGTACCAGATAGGTCTTCAGGTAGTACATGGACTTGGGCATGCCCCATGCCGAGGCCAACGAGTCGAGTCGGGGCGTCAGGTTGGCCAGGTCGTTCCAGCGTTCTGCTATCTCCAGGTATTCGGAGTTGTCGACCAGTCCGATGTTGGTGTTGGAATAGGGCGAACGCAGGAACTGCTGGTAGGCGGCCTCGGCCTCGGCCTTCTGGCCTGTCTTGACGTAGACTATTGCCCGGTGGGTATTGAGGCTGCCAAGGTATTCCTCGGCGGTCTTCTTCGGACACTTGGGCGACTCTACCAGCTTGGTGATGGCTTCCTCGGCCGCTAATACCCACTTCTCGGCCTTGTCGTAGTTGCCCGTGCTGGTGTAGGCATCCATGATGTTGTAGGCCACACGGGCCCAGGAGTATATATTGTCGTACTTCTTGGTCTGCATGGCCAGACGCTTCAGAGTGTTGTAGGCATGGGTAAAGTTCTTCTCGGCCTCTTCCACGCGGCCCAGCTGCATCTGGCAGTAGCCGATGTCGTGCAAGAGAATGGACTTCCAGTGCTGCCCAGTGTCCGTCTCGTCATCTTTCACCTTGGCGTAGCCCTCGGTGGCCGTGGCAAGCGCTCCCTGCTGGTCGCCCTTGATGGTAAGGATGGTGGACAGCTGGTCGTAGGCGTAGTAGTAGATGGAAGGACGCTCTTCGCGAAGGGCATTGCCGGCCAGCGCCTTCTTATAGTAAAGCTCGGCGCTGAGCTCCTGACCCATCTTGAAGTATATCTGTGCCCGATAGAAGCATATCTTGGCATCGTATAGGGCGTGTACGTCTTCCAGACTGTCTACCAGCAGCAGGGCCTCGTTGTAGTCCGAATCCATGGCGGCATAGACCAGCGAGTCGTTATAGTCCAACTGCTCTACGGTCAACTTGCGGGGCTTTGCTCCCTCCTGGCACGACACGGCCAGAAGTCCGGCGGCCAGACAGAGGGCCAAGGTCCTGAAGGTTTTTCTTTTCCTTATTCTATTCATAGCTTTAGGGCTTATTTCTGGTTATGTCCGTACTTGTCCATTACCTTCGATGAGCCACTTGTAGGTGGTTATCTCTTCCAAAGCCATAGGCCCGCGAGGACCCAGCTTCTGGGTGGAGATGCCTATCTCGGCGCCCAACCCGAACTGGGCACCATCCGTAAACGAAGTAGGCGCATTCCAATACACGCAGGCTGCGTCCACATGCTGTTGGAAACGGCGTGCCGTCTCCTCGTTGGCTGTGATGATGGCCTCGCTGTGTCCTGAGCCGTAGGCATCAATATGAGCAAGCGCTTCCTCCAGCGACGCTACCGTGCGGATAGCCATCTTGTAGTCCATGAACTCCGTACCGAAACACTCTGACGTGGCAGGCTCCAGCAGGATATCGGGGTATTTGCCCACCAGCAACTGGTAGGCCGGGATATCAGCATACAGCTTTACCTTGTGGTCGAGCAAGGGCTTCACCAGTTCAAAGAGGTCGCCCAGCCTGCTTTCATGGACGATGAGGCAGTCCAAGGCGTTACATACCGAGACGCGGCGTGTCTTGGCATTGCATACGATGGCCTTGCCCATCTCCAGGTCGCCATCCTTGTCGAAGTAGGTGTTCACCACGCCGGCTCCTGTCTCAATGACCGGGATGCGTGCCGTGTCGCGTACAAAGTCGATGAGCCTTCTGCCACCACGGGGTATACACAGGTCTACGTAGCCCACAGCATTGAGCAGTTCTCCCGTAGCCTCATGGGTGGCAGGCAGCAAGGTCACCACGTCAGGGTTGACGTCAAAGCGAGCCAACACCTCATGTATCAGCTCCACACTGGCCTGGTTCGACAGGTCGGCATCCGAGCCGCCTTTCAGCACGCAGGCATTGCCACTCTTGAAGCAGAGCGAGAAGACGTCGTATGTCACATTGGGGCGGGCCTCATATATCATGCCTATCACTCCGAAAGGCACGCTGACCCTACATAGGCGCAGTCCGTTGGGGAGCGTCTTCTCTTTGGTGATATGTCCCAGCGGTGATGGCAGCGTAGCCACGTTGCGCATGTCACCGGCAATGTCATCCAGGCGCTTCTCCGTCAGCTGCAGACGGTCGTAGAGCGGGTTCTTCTGGTCCATCTTGGCCAAATCGCTGGCATTGGCGGCCAGAATACGTTCCTTATTACCGACGATGGCATCGGCAACGGCCAGTAATATATCGTTACGCTGTTCGTCAGTGAGCAAGGCCAGACTTTTGCTGGCTGCCTTCACTCGTTCAAAGGTATCTTTCAGTTGCATGCTATAAACTCTGTATGAGGTACGTTATGCTTATTGTCGATTAGGTCTATGAGTATGTCGTCGCGCTCTCCGTTGGCGATAATGACACGAATCCCGGCTTGCTGCACCTTCTGGGCTGTGGTGTACTTCGAGTGCATGCCCCCACGCCCAAAGGCACTCTTCTCAGGCTGTATATACTCCGACAGGTCGCGCCCTGGGGCTACCTCGCTGATAAGCTCTGCTCCAGGGTCATCCGGATGGGTGGTATAGATGCCGTCTATGTTTGACAGCAGGATGAGCGTGTCGGCCTGCATCATCTTGGCGATGAGCCCCGAGAGCTCATCGTTATCGGTAAACATCAGCTCTGTCACCGACACGGTGTCGTTCTCGTTCACAATGGGCAGCACGTCGTTCTCCAGCATTACCGACATGCAAGCCTGTTGGTTCTGGTACTGCTCGCCAGGCTGGAAGTTCTCCTTCATGGTAAGCACCTGTCCGACATGAATGCCATACTCACGGAACAGGTCATAGTAGAGTCCTACAAGCTTCACCTGTCCGACAGCCGAAAACAGCTGTCGCTGCTCTACCGAGTCCAGCGAGTGGTCGACGGTAAGCTCTCGACGTCCGCAGGCAACAGCACCCGACGAGACGAGAATCACCTCGATATTCTGACGGCGCAGCCATGCCACCTGGTCTACCAGTGCCGACATTCGCGTCACGTCAAGTTTACCGTCCTGCCGCGTCAGCACATTGGAGCCTACCTTGATGACAATACGTTTCTTCATCTCTCCGTCGTCTTATTTCTTGCTGTCTTTATCCCTTATCTCCACGCGGCGTATCTTGCCGCTGATGGTCTTGGGCAACTCGTCAACGAACTCCACGATACGAGGATACTTATAAGGAGCCGTCACCTTCTTGACATGCTGCTGCAACTCCTTCACCAGGTCTTCGCCTGCCTTGTCCTTCCACTCCTTGCCAAGCACCACAGTGGCCTTCACCACCATGCCGCGGATATCGTCAGGTACTCCCGTGATAGCACACTCCACGACAGCAGGATGGGTCATCAGTGCCGACTCCACCTCGAACGGACCGATACGGTAGCCGCTCGACTTGATGACATCGTCAATACGGCCCTCAAACCAGTAGTAGCCGTCTTCGTCGCGCCATGCCATGTCGCCGGTATGGTACAGCCCGTCATGCCAGGCCTCGCGCGTCTTCTCCTCGTCACGGTAGTAGCCCTTAAACAGTCCTATGGGTTTCCTGTCGCCCACACGAACCACTATCTCGCCCTTCTCACCGTCCTCACACGGAGTACCGTCAGCACGTATCAAGTCGATGTCGTACTGCGCATTAGGAATACCCATGCTTCCCGGCTTAGGCTCCATCCATGGGAAGGTGCCCAGCGTCATCGTAGTTTCCGTCTGACCGAACCCCTCCATCATCTTGATGCCGGTCTTCTCGTAGAACTTGTCATACACGGCAGGGTTCAGGGCCTCACCTGCCGTACAGCAATACTCCAGCGATGACAGGTCATACTTCGACAAGTCCTCGCGTATCATAAAACGGTAGATGGTAGGCGGAGCACAGAAGCTCGTCACCCTATACTTCTCTATCTGCCTGAGCAGCGTGTCGGCATTAAACTTCTCATGGTCGAACACGAATACCGTAGCACCCGCGAACCACTGTCCGTAGAACTTGCCCCATACGGCCTTGCCCCAACCCGTATCAGCCACCGTCAGGTGCAGACTTCCCTCATGCAGGTGATGCCAGAAGACACCTGTCGTCAGGTGACCCATGGCGTACAGGTAGTCGTGAGCCACCATCTTGGGCTCACCCGACGTACCGCTGGTGAAGTACATAATCATCGTGTCGTCGTTCTCGTTCACAAAGGCAGGGCGCACAAAGGGCGCTGCCTTCTTCCATTCCGACTGCCAGTCGTGGAAACCCTCAGGAATAGGCTTGCCGTGGTCAGTGACGGCAATATACTGCTTCACCGTCGGGCTGTCAGCCATTGCCTTCTGTATCTCACCTACTACATAAGCATCGTCCACACAGATGATGGCCTTCACCGAGGCCCGTGTATTACGATACACAATATCCTTCTTGGTCAGCATGTGCGTGGCAGGAATGACGATGGCCCCTATCTTACACAGGGCCAGCATGACTACCCACCACTCATAGCGTCGCTTCAGTATAAGCATCACCGGGTCATTCTTTCCAATGCCCAGCGACTGCAAGTACGACGCAGCCTGGTCCGACTGTTCCTTCAACTCCTTGAAGGTAGTACGTATTTCCTCTCCCTGATCGTTGGTCCACAGCAGGGCCAGCCCGTCAGGTTTCTCCTCGGCCCACGCATCCATAACGTCGTAGGCAAAGTTAAAGTTCTCCGGAATAATAAACTCCAGATGCTTATTGTAATCCTCCACTGAGGTGAAGCTTGTCTGCTTCAGAAATCTTTCAATCATTGTGTTGATCCTTTATTTCGATGTTTCAACGTTCAGACTACTCTACCGTAAAGGCCAGGAAGCGTACCGGTTTGTCGCCCACAGCCAGCATGCCATGAGGCTTGGTAGAGTCGAAGTAGATGCTGTCACCCTCTTCCAGTACAATGGTCTTGCCTGCAATGTACAGTTCCATCTTACCCTCCAGTACCATGTTGAACTCCTGTCCCTTATGGGTGTTCTTATAGATGGTACGGGCCCCCGGCTTGGGCTCCACGGTGACGATGAACACATCAGCCTTGTGGTCCACGAAGCCACTCACCAGCGACTGGTACTTATATGCCTTCGTGCGCTCTATGCTGACGCCCTGCCCCTTGCGCACCACAAAGTACGACTTCATGCGGGGAGTCTCTGCAAAGATAAGTTCCTCGGTCGAAATCCCGTACTTCTTCGCTATCTTCATCAGGTTCGAGATGGTTATGTCCAGCTCGCCTCGCTCTATCCTCTCATACTTCTCAGCCGAGACGTCTATTGTCTCAGCCATCTCACTGACGGGAATGTCCAGCACCTCGCGCAATCCGCGCAGCCGCTCGCCTATCTGTTTCAGTTGTTCGTCCATAACTATTTTACTCCTGCTTTTAATCCCTTAATAACACTTGAAGTGAAGCCTGCATGCTCCATCTCGTTAAGTCCCTTGATGGTCACGCCGCCAGGCGTCGTCACCAGGTCGATGGCGGCCTCAGGGTGCAAGCCGCTGGCCTCCAGCAGCTCCACAGCACCGCGCATGGTCTGCATCACTATCTGCTTGGCCTGGTCGGCCTTGAAGCCCAGCTCTACCCCACCCTCGGCGGCGGCACGTATATAACGCATGGCGTATGCAATGCCGCACGACGCCAGCGTAGTACCCGCAGCCAGGTGCTGCTCGTCGGTAATAAGGCTATGTCCCATCGAGTTAAACAATGCCACCACCTGCTCCGTGTGCTGCGTCTCTGCCGCCAGGGCAGGCACGATGAACGTCATCGACTGCAGTTGCGCTATGGCAATGTTCGGAATCACGAGGAACGTCGGTATCATCTCGTCCCCCTTGTCCATCCACACCCTGATGTCGTCCGACTTCACGCCGGCAGCCACCACGATAAGAATCTGCTGCTGATAGTCCAGTACGTCCTTGATGCCCTTCAGCACCTGTTCCACCAGCCACGGCTTCACCACTACGCACACCACGTCGGCGCCCTGCGCCGCCAGCTGGTTGCTCGGCGTGGCGGTAATGCCAAGGTTGGCAAAGTGGTCCCTGGTCTCACGCACGGGGTCCGCCACGCAGATGTCCTCGTTCTGAATGCAGTCGCCTTTGATGAGTCCTTCAGCCAAGGCACCGCCCATAGCTCCTGCACCAATAATCGAAATCTTCATCATCTCTTCAGTATCTTAGTCAGTTTGTCAATGAATTGGTCCACCTCCTGCTTTGTCAGGCACAAGGGGGGCAGCAGCCGCAACACATTAGTGCCGGCGCACCCCGTAAAGCAATGCTCTTCGTATATCAACGGCTGGCGCACCTCCTTGTGGGGCACGTCAAGGTCGATACCGACCATCAGGCCTCGTCCGCGGATGTCCTGAATGCGCCCCGTCCCGTCTGCTGCGGCCGTGTCGCGACTTACCGTCCGGAGGCCCTCCATCAGGTAGTCACCCACCACGCGGGCGTTCTCCACCAGGTTTTCCTCTTCAAACACGTCGAGCACGGCCAGCGCCGCAGCACAAGCCAGATGGTTGCCTCCAAACGTAGTACCCAGCTGTCCGTAGACCGGCTGGAACTCCGGGGCTATCAGCACGCCGGCCATGGGGAAGCCGTTGGCGATGCCCTTGGCCACGGTAATGATGTCGGGGCGTATGTCCAGCCACTGGTGTGCAAAGAACTTTCCGCTCCGCCCGTAGCCACATTGTATTTCGTCGCAAATAAGCACCGTGCCGTACTGCTTGCACAGTTTCTCAAGGCCCTGTGCAAACTCCCGCGTAACCATCTTGATGCCGCCCACGCCCTGGATACACTCCAGAATGACGGCACACACGTCGCCCTTCTTCAGTTCCTGTTCCCACGCTGCCAGGTCGTTCAGCGGCAGGTAGGTCACGTGTCCGTTGTTGTTGATAGGAGCAATAATCTTAGGGTTGTTCGTCACCTCTACGGCCAGCGAGGTACGTCCGTGGAAAGCCTTCTCTGCACTGAGCACCCGTGTACGGCCGTTGGTAAACGACGCCAGCTTCAGTGCGTTCTCGTTAGCCTCGGCACCGCTGTTGATAAGAAACAGCTGATAGTCGTCGTAGCCGCTGATACGTCCCAGACGCTCAGCCAGCTCCTGCTGCAGCTTGTTGATGACAGAGTTCGAGTAGAACCCCAGCCTGCCCAGCTGCTCCGTTACCTTCTTCACATAGTGCGGGTGCGAATGACCTATCGAAATGACGGCATGGCCGCCATACAAGTCCAGATACTCCTGTCCCTTGTCATCCCAAACCTTACAACCTTGTCCTTTCACGATGTTCACATCGAACAGCGGATATACGTCGAATAGTTTCATCATTACTAAGTATTACATAAATCTTCGCGTGCAAAGTTACAAAAAAAGGCCGACAAACAGCAATAATCTGCCATCTTTTTTGCCACTTAGCACGCGAAGACGTATAAATATGCACTATTCACTTATTCCACGCTGTCTATGCGCAGTTTCAGCAGGCCTGCGGGCACGCGCACGGTGACCTCGTCGCCGGCCTTCTTTCCCAGCAGGGCCTCGGCTATAGGCGACTTAATGGATATCTTGCCCTCCCTCAGGTTGGCCTCATGCGGACTGGCAATGGTATAGCTCATCGTGGCCTGGTTCCCCAGGTTCGTCATCTGCACCTTACTCAGCAGCTGCACGCTGCCGTTGGCCCTGCTCGACATGTCTATCACCCTGGCATTCTCCAGCACGCGCTGTTTGAAGCGGATACGCCCCAGCAGCCGCGCCTGTTCGCGCTTGGCGGCATGATATTCAAAGTTCTCGCTCAGGTCGCCCTTGTCGCGGGCCTCAGCAATAGCCTCACGCACCTGAGGCAGTTCCACATTCTCCATCTGGCGGAGCTCGGCTACCAGCTTGTCGTAGCCTTCCTGTGACATATATTCCATAGCAATATCAAACGAATCATTCTAACACAACATCCTTCTGGCGCGCCAGCGGCGTCACCCTGACGCGCACCACCTTGCCGCCCTTCAGCTGGGCCTCGACAACGGTATTCCCCGAGGCATGCAGCTTGAAGCTGACATCCCGCTCGCGGGGCCACGCAGGAAAGAGGTACAGCTTACGGCCCACCTCCTGCAGCAGCATTTCCTGCATGGCTATCATGCCCGAACCGCCCCAGTTGTGGTCGGGAGTCCAGTCAAAGCCCGGTCCCCAGAAGGCCGGAAACCGGTGCGGCCCGTTGCCCATCTTCAGGTCCGTCAGCCGGGCGGCCTCGTCGGCCATGCCCAGGCATGCCGCCCAGATGGCATCCTGTTTCCACCCTACGTGCGAACGGAACTTCACGGCCAGCGTATCGTTCTCGTACGTACGCCGTGCCACCTCTATGTCCGCCCGGCCCACACCATACATGCGCCACGGAAACACCGGGTACAGCTGTGTCGTCTCCACGTTCTGCACCCGCTCATAGTGCAGCGCGGGAGCTATCATGCCCTCACGCACGGTGATGTCGGGAATCCTTGCGCTAAGTCCCTGAAGATAACCGACCAGCGCCGTGTCTTTCTTCTCCTTGGCATAGCCCTGCAGGGCCTGTGCCACCGTTTTCAGTGCCGCAATGGTCGACGTCGAGTTATAGGCCCCCTTGTAGGTCTCCCCGCCCGACCCGGGGTACAGCACCAGCTTGCCTCTGCCGTCCAGCCGCTTGGCACCGCGCTGGCTGGCCAGATACTGGTAGTGTTCGTCAAAGAATCGCAGACACGACTGTATCATCGGCACGTAGTCTGCTATGTCCATGCCGCTATAGCGGTGGGCCTCAAGGGCCATCATGCAAAACTCCAGACACGTGTCCCACTCGTACTCCAGCCATGCATTGCGCTCCATGCCCGCATCGAAGTCCTTTGGCCGCTTCGTGCCGTACTCCGGAAAGCAGGGCAGTCCGTAGTTCTCCACCTGCTCCGTCAGACAGGCCCCCTCGTGGCCCCAATACAGCCGCGACCGCTCCTCGGCGTTCTTGTAGATACGCAGGTAGAAGTCCAGCTGCCCCTTCAGCAGGTCGCTGTCACCGTTTTTCAGCATGGGCCAGTACACCAGTCGCTGGTTCTGTGCCGTATGCACCCCGCCGCCCCAGTTGCGGAAGTCGGGCGACAAGTGGTACTCTGCCGCCCCGTTGACGTACTCCGGGTCAAAGGTGAACAGTCCGCCATTGAACTTCGTAGGCCACTCGCCGCGGGCGTTGCACCCCAGCATATATCTGAACAGGTTATAGTTGCGTATCGCCTCGCCCGGCCCTTCTATGTAGCTACGCTTCCAGAACGCCCGCCACCATTGTCTCGACGCCAGACAGTCCTCCACGCGCTTCACCGCCTGCTCGGTCTTCGCCAGCTCGGCCTCCCACTCGGCCACCGTGCCCTGCACCGTGGCCAGCGCTATCTGCAGGTGGAAGTGCATCTGTGGCTCCTGCGACACATACATCCATCCCTCGTAGTTCGTACTGCCATAGCGCCCGCCAGCCTTGTCCATCAGCACCAGGCCGCGGCCACTCATACGCCCGCCGAAGACAAGGTTCTTCAGCGGATTATACAGACGCTCCTTCACCGTCTCCATGCGCTGCTGTCTGACGGTAGCGTCGAACACGGTCTCCGCGCCGTTCCTGTGCATGAAGGTCACCCCCTGCTCTCCCGCCACGATGCTGTCGGCACGTGTCGCAAGGCCTTTCGGCGCCGCAAACTTATAGCTCGTCTGGAAGGCCTCGCGCTTCGTCAGTATGACGTCCTTCGTGCGCCAGCTCTCATACGTGGCGGCTATCACCTGCTTCGTGCCGGGACTCATCACGTCCACGTGCGCCACGGGCTTGTTCACGTCGGCCCACACCTGCACGCTGGTGTGTCCGTCCGTAATCTCCACGTAGCCCTCGCCAAGGTGCAGTATCTGCCTGAAGTGCTTCATGTCCAGGCCCGGCGACAGACTCACCCGGAAGCGCCCCTGTTTCAGTAGCGTGTTGTTCTCGTCGAAACAGCCCGAACGCGACAGGTAGAACAGCACGTCGCCATTCTCCACCCAGACGTTCATCCCGATGTCGCCGCCCCCGCAGGGCATCGACTCGCTGCTGTTACTGCTTGGCTGCCGCCACTCATAGTCCTTCGGCTGGCCTACCGAAACAAGGGCCCAGCAAAAGCAAAAAAGTAATAAAAACAATCCCTTCTTCATACTAATAAGACGCTTTTTCCGTATCTTTGCACCCAAAAACGCAAGCAAACATGGTCTGGATGTTCCTTTTCACCGTAGTCCCCTTCCTGGCAATGGCCTACATCGGCTGGCACGTCTGGTGCCTGCTGCCATTGGCATGGGGGTGGAAGCTGGCCGCCGTCATCGTCATGGTGGCCTCGTTTCTCCTGATGTTCGGCAGCATACGCCGTACCACCGATGAGCTGCCCCTGGAGTGGGGCACTGCAATGTACGAGACAGGCACTTCGAGCGTCTTCGTACTGCTCTACCTCTTCATCCTGTTCCTCGTCCTCGACCTGGGCCGCCTGCTGCACCTCGTACCACGTACCTTATTATACAACAACGGCTGGACAGCCGGCGCCATCGCCCTCTTCATGTTCGGCCTCTTCCTCTACGGGAACCTGCACTACAAGCACAAATACCGTCAGGAGCTCACCGTCCAGTCTGACAAGGTCCACAAGCCCCTCCGCCTCGTCATGCTCAGCGACCTGCACCTGGGCTACCACAACCGCCGCGACGAGTTCCACCGCTGGGTAGACCTCATCAATGCCGAGCACCCTGACCTCATACTCATTGCCGGCGACATCATCGACGGCTCCATGCGTCCCCTCCTGGAAGAGCGCATGCACGAAGAGTTCCTCCGGCTCCAGGCGCCCGTCTATGCCTGTCTGGGCAACCACGAATACTACAGCGGCGAGCCCGACGCACAGCGCTTCTACCGCGATGCCGGCATCCACCTGCTGCAAGACTCTGCAGCCCTGGTGGGCGACCTCCTCATCATCGGGCGCGACGACCGCACCAACCCGCATCGCAAGTCGTTAGGCAAAATCATGGCCGAGGCCGGCTCGCAAGCACCTCAGTCCGCGTTCCGCATACTCCTCGACCACCAGCCCTACCATCTTGAACAGGCCGAACAGCACGCCATCGACTTCCAGTTCAGCGGCCACACCCACCACGGGCAGGTATGGCCCATCTCCTGGATTACCGACGCCATCTACGAGTGCGCCTTCGGTTCCCACAAACGCGGCCGTACCGACTATTACATCAGCAGCGGCCTCGGCATCTGGGGCGGCAAGTTCCGCATCGGCACCCGTTCAGAGTACGTCGTACTGAACCTCAGATAGTCTCCTTCTTCGGTTCGTTCGTGAAGCAGCACTCAGGGTTCTCCTCCATGTAGAACTTCGAGTACGCCACGTAGTGCTCTGCATTGTCCGTCTGGCCGGGGCGCGTAGGCTTGATATACTTGGCCGGCACCCCGCCCCATATCTCTCCGGCGGGAATCTTGGTGTTCTGCAACACCAGTGCACCGGCGGCCACGATGGCCCCCTCGCCCACCTCACATCCGTCCAGCAGCGTGGCGCCCATGCCTATCAGCGCGTGGTCGTGAATGGTACACGCATGCACCGTCACGTTATGCCCTATGGTCACGTAGCTGCCTATGTGCGTAGGACCCGTCTCGTGCGTCACGTGCACGCACGACCCGTCCTGCACGTTCGTGCAGTTGCCTATGGTGATGGGAGCCACGTCGCCGCGTACCACGGCGTTGAACCACACGGAGCACTCGTCGCCCATCGTCACCTCGCCCACTATCGTTGCATTCTCACTAAAATAGCAGTCCTTACCCCACTTCGGATAAAGACCGCGGTATCCTTTTATCAAAGCCATATCTTAAAACCTTCTGATTGTATTACAGGTCAATGTAGGCCAGCACCTTCGTCGTGGCTCCCGTCATCTCGCTGACGAAAGCCCCCGCCCTCCGGCCGGCCTCGGACACGCTCTCAGGACGCTCTATAAAGTCCTGCATGATGCGCCTGAAGTCGTCGGCACCCTGTATCTCCTTTCCGCCGCCGCAGGCCTTCAGCCCCTGCGCCTCCTGGAAACGCTTGTTGTTAGGTCCGAAGATGACAGGCACCTCCCATACGGCAGCCTCCAGCGTGTTATGGATGCCCACGCCGAAGCCGCCGCCCACATACGTCACGTCGGCATAGCGGTACATGCTCGACAGCAGACCGAAGCAGTCTACAATCAGCACCTCGGCCTCGCGTGCCTTCTGCGGCGTAGCCTTCGTATAGCGCACCACCTTGCGGCCCTCCAGCTTCGACGCTATCTGCCTCAGGTGGTCCTCGCCTATCACGTGCGGCGCAATAATCAGCTTCCAGTCCCTATGCTCGTTCCAGAAGGGAATGAAGATGTCCTCGTCGGGCTGCCATGACGAGCCGGCCACGAAGCACTTGCTGCGCGCCCCGTCTGCCGAACCGCCGCCGACGAAGCTCTCCACCACGGGCAGCTCCTTCGCAGCCTCCTTGATTTGCAGCACGCGGTCGAAGCGCGTATCTCCCACCACCGTCACGTCGCGGATGCCAATGCCTTCCAGCAGCCTCCGACTCTCCTCGTTCTGCACGAAGAAGCGCGTAAAGCACTTCAGCACATGGGCATACTGCCGCCCGTACCAGCGGAAGAACACCTGTCCCTCGCGGAAGATGCTGCTCACGCTGTACACCGGCACCCCGCGGTGCTTCAGTATGTGCAGGTAGTTATACCAGAACTCGTACTTGATGAAAAACGCCATCACCGGCCTGATGGTCCGCAGGAAGCGGCGTGCATTGCCGATGGTGTCCAGGGGCAGGTAGCAAATGATGTCGGCCCCCTCATAGTTCTTGCGCACCTCATAGCCCGAGGGCGAAAAGAACGTCAGCAGTATCTTGTATTGCGGGTGCTCACGCCGCAGCTGTTCCATCAGCGGCCGGCCCTGCTCAAACTCGCCCAGCGATGCCGCGTGGAACCACACGTACTCCGCCTCCGGGTCCACCTGCTGGCGCAGCACGCGGATGGCGTCGCGCTCGCCACGCCACATCTTCCGCACCTTCTCGTTGAAAAGGCTCAGCACCGCCACACCCAGCTGGTAGAGGTAAATACCTATATTGTACATTCTGCCCCTTTTATTCCTACTGACACGCCTCCAGCACCTCAATGGCCCGCTGCATGCGGCGCAGGGTCTCCTCCTTGCCCAGGAACGCCGAGATGTCGAACATGCCCGGACCCTTGCCCTCGCCCACCAGCGTCAGGCGCCATGCGTTCATAATGTTACCCAGCTTGTAGCCCTTCTCCTCTATCCAGGCGTGCACGATGCGCTCCTGGTTCTCCAGCGAGAAGTCGTCGATGCCCTTCAGCACCTCCGCCAGCTCCGTCAGCTGCGCCGCAGAGTCCTCCTTCCAGCGCTTCTTCACCGTCTTCTCGTCGTACGTCGTGGGAGCCACGAAGAAGAACGAGCACAGCGGCCACATCTCGTGCACGAACGACACGCGGTCCTTCATCATCTCGCACACCTTGGTGACGCGCTCCAGGCTCTCCGACGGGCAGTGCTCCTGAACCTCCGGCAGCCACAGGGCGGCAATCTCGGCGGCCGACTTCTTCAATATATACTCGTGGTTAAACCACACCGCCTTCTCGTATGCAAACTTGGCACCGGCCTTCGAGCACTTCGTGATGTCGAACAGCGGCACCAGCTCGTCCAGCGTGAACAGCTCCTGCTCAGTGCCCGGATTCCACCCCAGCAGGGCCAGGAAGTTGATGACGGCCTCGGGGAAGTAGCCGTCCTCACGGTATCCGCGCGACACGTCGCCCGTCTTGGGGTCCGTCCAGCGCAGCGGGAACACGGGGAACCCGAGCCGGTCGCCGTCACGCTTCGACAGCTTACCTTTGCCGTCGGGCTTCAGCAGCAGCGGCAGATGGGCAAACCGCGGCATGGTGTCCTCCCAGCCGAAGGCACGGTACAGCATGACGTGCAGCGGTGCCGACGGCAGCCACTCCTCGCCGCGGATGACGTGCGTAATCTCCATCAGGTGGTCGTCCACGATGTTAGCCAGATGGTACGTCGGCAGCTCGTCGGCGCTCTTGTACAGCACCTTGTCGTCGCAGATGTCGCTCTTCACGCGCACCTCGCCGCGTATCAGGTCGTTCACCAGTATCTCCTGTCCGGCCTCCACCTTGAACCGCACCACGTACTGGCTGCCCTCGCCTATCAGGCGGTCCACTTCCTCCTTCGTCAGCGTCAGCGAGTTGCGCATCTGGCCGCGCGTATGACAGTCGTACTGGAAGTTCTGCACCTCCTGGCGCTTCTGTTCCAGCTCCTCAGGGGTGTCGAAGGCTATGTAGGCCTTGCCGGCCTCCAGCAGCTTATGGACATATTCCTTGTAGATGGCGCGGCGCTCGCTCTGACGGTAAGGGCCCTTGTCGCCCCCGAAGGAGACGCCCTCGTCGAACTTGATGCCCAGCCACTTGAAACTCTCGATGATATACTCCTCGGCACCGGGCACGAAACGCGTCGAATCGGTGTCCTCAATACGGAACACCAGGTCGCCGCCATGCTGCCGAGCAAACAGATAATTATACAATGCCGTGCGTACGCCGCCTATATGCAGCGCACCCGTAGGACTCGGTGCAAAACGCACTCTCACTCTTCTTTCTGCCATGAAACGGGTAGTTTTCATTCAAATTTTGTGCAAAAGTACTAAAAATCTTTGATAATTCACTCTTTTTTTCGTAATTTCGCACACTGAAAGCAAAAATAAGCAACGATGAGTACCTTTAACCTGAAAGAAGACGGAGCCTGGCGCGGCCTTCTGGTGCGTGCCCTGCTGGTCATTGGCACCGTAGCTGTCATCGTGTGGTCCATGCCGCGCGAGAACGTCAGCATATTCCATGCCGAGAAGGGCAAGCCCTGGAAGTACGCCGAGTTCACGGCACCCTTCGACTTCCCCGTCTACAAGTCAGACGCCGAAATCCAGCGCGAGCGCGACAGCGTCATGCGCCAGTACGAGCCATATTACGACTACAACGCCGTCACCGAGCAACAGATGGTGCGCAAGTTCCAGGCCGACTACGCCGACGGCATACCCGACGTGCCCTCCGACTACCTTGCCATTATCTCCAACCGCCTGCACAGCCTCTACCAGCAGGGCATCATGGACCAGGAGGACTACCAGTCGCTGCATGCCGACAGCTCGTCCATGATACGGCTGGTGCACAACAAGCAGGCCTCCAGCGTATCCATCCTTGAGGTCTACTCCCCCAAGGGCGCCTACGAACAGCTGTTCCACGACCCGAAGCTCGCCGCCCTGCGCCAGCAGCTGCAGAAGTGCAACCTGAACAACTACCTTGTGCCCAACCTGGTCTTCGACCGCAACCGCAGCGAGACCAGCCGTACCGAGCTGCTGGGCTCCATCCCCCTGGCCTCGGGCCTGGTGCAGAAGGGTCAGAAGATAGTAGACCGCGGCGAGATAGTGACCGAGCGCACACAGCGCATCATCGAGTCGTACCTCAAGGAGAACGAACGCCGCAGCCAGAACAAGACGCAGAACCAGATATCCCTCATCGGACAGATACTCTACGTCTCCATCCTGATGATCTGCTTCACCATTTATCTGACGCTCTACCGCAACGACTACTTCGACAAGTGGCGCAGCACGGCCATGCTCTATGCCTTCATCGTCATCTTCGCGCTGCTCACCGCTCTCTTTGTGCGCAACACCTTTGTCCACGTCTACATACTGCCCTACGCCATGGTGCCCATCTTCATTCGCGTCTTCATGGACTCACGGACCGCCTTCATGACACATTTCACCATGGTCACCGTGTGCGCCAGCATGCTGCAGCACCCCTTCGAGTTCACCGTCGTAGAGACCGTGGCCGGACTGGTGGCCATCTCCTCGCTGCGCGAACTGTCGCAGCGCTCGCAGCTCTTCAAGACCGCCATCTTCATCACCGTGGCCTCCATGGCCGTCAACCTGGCCTTCGACTGGACCCGCGCCACAGCACTCTCGCAGATTGACTACAGCACCTACAACTACCTCGTCGTCAACGGCGTCGCACTGCTCTTCGCCTACCCCCTGCTGTACGTCATCGAGAAGACCTTCGGCTTCACCAGCGACATCACCCTCGTAGAGCTGTCGAACACCAACAACGAGCTGCTGCGCCGCATGAGCGAGGTGGCCCCGGGCACCTTCAACCACTCCATACAGGTGGCCAACCTCGCCGGCGAGATAGCCAACAAGATAGGCGCCCAGGGCCAGCTGGTACGTACCGGAGCGCTGTACCACGACATCGGAAAGCTCTCGAACCCCATCTACTTCACCGAGAACCAGTCGGGCATCGACCCCCACGAGATGATCAGCGACATTGAGAGCGCACAAATCATCATTGCCCACGTCACCGAGGGCATGAAGATGGCCGACAAGTACAACCTGCCGCACGTCATACGCGACTTCATAGCCACCCACCACGGACTGGGCAAGGCCAAGTTCTTCTACATACGCTACAAGAACGAACACCCCGACGAACCCGTCGACGACCTGCTGTTCACCTACCCGGGCCCCAACCCCTTCACCCGCGAGCAGGCCTGCCTCATGATGGCCGACGCCGTGGAGGCCGCCTCGCGGTCACTCAAGGAGTACACCGAGAAGGCCATCCGCGAACTCGTGGAGCGCATCATCGACAGCCAGGTCGCAGAGGGCTACTTCCGCGAGTGCCCCGTCACCTTCCGCGACATCCAGTACGCCAAGACCGTGCTCATCGAGAAGCTGAAGACCATCTACCACACCCGCATCAGCTACCCCACGGAAAAGAAAGACTGATGCCACGCTGAAGTCTGACCAACGCCACGCTGAGGAACGCCCCGGCGGGTGCAAAAAAACTGCTGTTATCGCGCACACTTTTATGCACATTTTTGCTCAAATGTGCAGAAAGTGTGCCTTTTTTCGTTAAAAGACCTTAAAAGCTTCTGCACTCCTTCCCCCTTTCTGTGCAATAGCGTTACCTTTGCACCCGTTTTTAGCAAAAAATCGTTTAAAAGATGAAAAAAATCGCACTCGCCATCGCCGCGCTCAGCATGTCGGCCGCAACGGCCTTCGCAGGCGGCATTATCACCAACACGAACCAAAGTATTCTATTTCTAAAGAACCCCGCGCGTGACGCCGCCATCGGTCTGGACGGTGTCTACAGCAACCCCGCCGGCGTGGCCTTCATGCCCGAGGGATTCCACGTAGCATTCAACTGGCAGTACGCCCACCAGACGCGTACCATCAACACCACCAACCCCGCCTTCGCACTGGGCCGCAAGAACGGCGGCCTGGCCACCAAGGAGTTCGAGGGCGTGGCCGACGCACCCATCATACCCTCGCTGCAGGCTGCCTACAACAAGGGCAACTGGAGCATACAGTTCAACTTCTCGGTGCCCGGCGGCGGCGGCGCGTGCGAGTTCAGCGACGGACTGGGCTCCTTCGAGGGCGTGGTAGCCAACATTGCCAACCAGCTCAGGCCCCTGGGCGCACAGGGCTACGACATGACGGGCTACATGAAAGGACGCCAGTACTACTACGGCATACAGCTGGGTGCAGCCTACAAGCTGTACCCCGGACTGTCGGTCTACGGCGGACTGCGCCTGCTGTACGGCGACGCCACGTACAAGGCCAAGATAAGCAACATACAGGTGAAGACCGAAGGCGGATATGTTGACTTCGGCGACTACCTGCAGTACGCCTCGGCCACCGTCACCAACGGACTCGAGCAGGTCAGCGCCGGACTCACGCAGGTGAACGCCGGCATCGCACAGTACGAGGCCGCCGGAGCCGCCGTGCCCGCAGAGCTCGCCGCCAAGCAGGCACAGCTGACAGCCCAGCAGGCACAGCTCGAGGGTACCCGCGAGAGCCTCGGTCAGCTGCAGAAGTACGCCCAGGGCGTCAACCTGCTCTGCAACCAGGACGGCATCGGCATCGCTCCCGTCTTCGGCGTCGACTACAAGGTGGCCAACTTCAACTTCGCCGCGAAGTACGAGTTCAAGACGCAGATCCGGATGAAGAACGAGTCCACCGTCAACGAGGCCTCGGAAATAGCCGCCGTCAACAAGTTCCGCGACGGTGAGAAGGTCAACGAGGACTCACCCGCCCTGCTCACCCTGGGCGCCCAGTGGCGACCCATCGACGAGGTAGGCCTCAACCTGGGCTGGCACCACTACTTCGACAAGGAGGCCTCCTGGTACGGCAACACGCAGGACCTCTTGAAGCACGACACCAACGAGTTCCTGGCCGGTGTCGAGTGGGACGCCTCGGACAAGCTGAACGTCTCGATGGGCGGACAGCTGACGCGCTACGGACTCTCCGACGCATACATGTCGGACATGTCGTTCGTGGTCAACAGCTGGTCCTTCGGACTCGGCTTCAGCTACAAGGTGCGACCCAACATCACCCTCTCGGCAGCCTACTTCCAGACAAACTACGGCACGTACGACCGCAACGACTACCCGTCGGAGGGTCTGGCCGACTCGTTCACCCGCACCAACCGCGTGCTGGGCGTCGGCTGCCAGCTGGACTTCTAATATAGGGCTTTAGTGGGTATTTTGTGGGTAAGAAGTGGGTATTTAGTGGGCCCTAAGTGGACCCTAAGTGGACCCTAAGTAGACAAAACACGACTTTACTGCGGCTTCGGATTCGATCCGAAGCCGCTTTTTTCGTGCCCCGCCGCAGCGCCGGTGCAAAGCGTGTCGTTGTCCTATCGTTGTATTATCGCTGCCTTATTGTTGTCCAATCGTCTATTGGACAACTATTGGACAACGATTGGACAACTATTGGACAACTATTGGACAACGACGGGAACTGGATGTGCGGGACGGGGTGGGTAGAAAGTGGGTAATGGGTGGGTGGACAGTGGGTGAAAAGTGGGTAGAAAGTGGGTAAAGGGTAGGTCAGACGGGGTCGACGTCGAAGTAGACCTGGAGGGCGGTGTAGCGGCGGTCGTCGAGGAGCTGCTGGCGGGCCATGAGCAGGTAGCGGCGCACCTGACTGGGATCGAGGGCGGGCTCTATCTTGAGCATAAGCTTGCGGATGTGCTGCTGCTTGACCTTAGCTACTGAGGGTTTGTCGGGTCCGAGGACGCGGGCCCCGAACCACTGGCGGAGGCGTGCCGCGATGTCGAGTGAGGCGGCGTGTACGACGGCCTCGTCGCGGTGTGTCAGGTAGAGGTAGGTGAGGCGGACGAAGGGTGGATAGCGGAAGGCCAGGCGCTGGTCGAGCTGGTCGCGGTAGAGGGCCTGGTAGTCGCCACGGGCTACCTGGTGGACGACGGGCAGGTCCTTCTGCTTGGTCTGCAGTATGACGAGTCCCTGTCGCCCTTTTCGTCCGGCGCGGCCGGCCACCTGTGTCATCATGGTGTAGGCGTGCTCGTGGGCCCGGAAGTCGGGCTGGTTGAGCATGGCGTCGGCGGAGACGATGCCTACTACGGCGACGTGGTCGAAGTCGAGGCCCTTGCTGATCATCTGGGTTCCGATGAGAATGTTGGTGCGGCGGGCGGCGAAGTCGCTGATGATGCGTTCGTAGGCGTTGCGTGTGCGGGTGGTGTCGAGGTCCATGCGTGCGATGCGTGCCTCGGGGAAGGCGTCGCGCACTTGTTCTTCTATTTTCTCGGTGCCGTAGCCGTGGGTGCGCAGGTCGGTGCTGCCGCAGCAGGGGCACTGGGTGGGCACCTGGTAGGTGGCGCCGCAGTAGTGGCAGGTGAGCTGCTGCATCTGACGGTGCAGGGTGAGCTTGACGTCGCAGTGCTGGCAGGTGGGCACCCAGCCGCACTGGTGGCACTCTACCTGTGGGGCGAAGCCGCGGCGGTTCTGGAAGATGATGGCTTGCTGTCCGTTGTCGAGTGCTTCGCGCACGCGCGTTAGTAAGAGAGGTGAGAAAGGTCCGGCCATCATCTTGCGGCGCTGCAGGTCGGCGGTGTCTACGACGGTGACCTGTGGCAGCTGGAGTCCCTGGTAGCGCTCGCGCAGCTCGACGAGGGCGTACTTGCCGGTCTGGGCGTTGTGGTAGCTCTCGATGCTGGGGGTGGCGGTGCCCAGCACTACGCGGGCGCCTTCGGCCCGTGCCAGCATGATGGCTACGGAGCGGGCGTGGTAGCGGGGCGCGGGGTCCTGCTGCTTGTAGCTGGTCTCATGTTCTTCGTCGACGATGACCAGTCCGAGTTTCTGAAAGGGCAGGAAGACGGCGGAGCGGGCGCCGAGGATGACGTCGTAGGGGTGGCGGGAGAGCTGTTTCTGCCATATCTCGACGCGCTCGGCGTCGGAGTAGCGTGAGTGGTAGATGCCCAGTCGCTCACCGAAGATGCGCTGCAGGCGCTGCATCATCTGTACCGTCAGTGCTATCTCGGGCAGCAGGTAGAGCACCTGCTGGTGCTGCTCGAGTGCATGCTGTATGAGGTGGATGTAGAGTTCGGTCTTTCCGGAGCCGGTGACGCCGTGCAGCAGGGTGACGGGCTTGCGCATCATGGCCATCAGGAGGGCGTTGTAGGCGTCCTGCTGGGGGGCGGTGAGGGGGTGTATGAGGTCGGGACGGTAGTCGCCGCCGTGGTTCAGGCGGCCCACCTCTTTCTCGTACGTCTCGAGCAGCTGGCGCCGCTCCAGCTGTCGGAGGGTGTCGGCGGAGGCCTGGCTGGCATTCATCAGCTCCTCGCGGGTGACCTCCACGGGCTGAGTGCCGTCCTCTACGAGGTCCCAGCGTGACAGTGTGAGGTAGCAGGTGAAGGCGTCCAGCTGTCGCTTGGCACGGGCCAGCATGTTGAGGGCGATGTGCAGTGCGGCGGCCGACTGGTACTGGGCGCCGAGGCGTATGTAGGTCTCCGTCTTGGGACGGTAGCCGTCCTCGGCCTTCAGCCCGGCGGGCAGGGCGGCCTTGTAGACGTCGCCCGGGGCGGAGAGGTAGTAGTCGCTGATCCACTGCCACAGCGCGAGTTGGCGGGGGTAGACCAGGGGCCTGTCGTCGAGCACCTGCAGCAGGGGCTTCACCTGGTAGCCCTCGGGCTTCCGGTCGTGCACACGGGCCACAAGACCTACGTAGCGCTTCGAGCGTCCGAAGCTGACCAGCACGCGCACGCCCTCCTCTACCGTCACGCCCTCGGGCACGGCATAGGTGAACAGGGCCTGCAGCGGCACCGGCAGTATCACGTCAGCGTAGGTCATCGGGATGCAAAGTTAACACTTTCTTGAGGATTATGCAAACATTTCCTGCCCAAAAGTTTTGTCAAGTCGGAAGAAGTCACTACCTTTGCGGCATGGAAACAAAAGAGCTGTTTGATTTATACAAGGCGCACCCCGTCATCACTACGGACTCGCGCCACTGCCCCGAGGGCAGCATCTTCGTGGCACTGAAGGGAGCCACGTTCGACGGAAACCAGTATGCACGCCAGGCCCTGGCCCAGGGGTGCTCGTATGCCATCATCGACGACCCCGCCGTCGCGGAGACAGGCGAGAAGGACGACCGCCTCATCGTGGTGGCCGACGCACTGCAGACGTACAAGGATCTGGCGCGCGAGCACCGGCGCCAGTTCGACATACCCGTCGTAGCCATCACCGGCACCAACGGCAAGACGACGACGAAGGAACTCGTCAGCGCCGTGCTGGCCGAGGAATACCGCGTCATGGCCACCGAGGGTAACTTCAACAACGACGTCGGGGTGCCCAAGACCCTGCTCAGGCTCACCGACAAGGACGACATTGCCGTCGTGGAGATGGGAGCCTCGCACCCGGGCGACATCAAGACGCTGGTGGAGACCGCCGAGCCCACCTCGGGAATCGTCACCAACGTGGGACGCGCCCACCTGGACGGCTTCGGCTCGATGGACGGCGTCAGAGAGACCAAGGGCGAGCTGTACGACTACCTGGTAACGAAGGGACTCCCCATCTTTGCCAACTACGACGACGAGCAGCTTAAGGTCATGATTATGATGGCCATGGTGAAGAACGCCAAGTCGCTCGACGACGTACCCGACGTATACTTCTACGGACAGAGCGATGCCCCCGACGTACTGATACGCGGCGAGGTGGTGAAGTGCGACCCCTTCCTGACCTTCCGCTGGCGCGAACAGGACGCCGACAGCGACTACAAGAGCGAGTGGATGGAGGTGAAGACGCAGCTCATCGGCGACTATAACCTGAACAACCTGCTGGCCGCCATCACCGTAGGCTATGTGAACAATATCAGCTTCGAAAAGATAAACCATGCACTGGCAAGCTACGTGCCCACAAACAACCGTTCGCAGCTGGTCAACACCGAGCACAACTGCCTGATAGTGGACGCCTATAACGCCAACCCCACCTCGATGAAGGCCGCCCTGGACAACTTCCGACGGATAGAGGCCCCTCACAAGATGGTCATCCTGGGCATGATGGGCGAGCTGGCCGACGTGTCGGCCGACGAGCACCGCAAGGTAGTGGCCCGCCTGCAGAAGGACCAGATAGAGGAGGTATGGCTGGTGGGTAGCGAGTTCGAGAAGATAGAGTCGCCCTACCGTACCTTTGCCGACGTGGAGGCCGTCAAGGCCGAGCTGAAGGCGAACCGCCCCGAGGGCCGCACCATACTCATCAAGGGCAGCAACTCGAACCGGCTCTTCGAGCTGCCGGAACTGCTGTAAAGAGAAACCATAGCGTAGCCGCCACCACTGCAGCCACAGGCCGCAGGGTGGCGGCTACTCGTCCCACAGCTCGCGGAGCACCTGCTGGCTCCTGAGCTCGGGGAATCCGGGCAGGTGGATGCGGTAATAGTCGAGCAGGACGCTGAGCACGCGGTTGCGGTCGTGACGCGACAAGCGGTACAGATGCATGGTGGGAAAGTCCATACGCATGAGCAGATGAATGCGGCGCGCCTCGTCGGCAGGCAGAAAGTCGCGGTGCACGGGCACCGAACCGGAAAAGCTGGCGGCGCGCAGGTCGAAGACGTCGCCCGCGTGGTAGCTGTCCAGATTAGGATAGAAACCCAGGAAGCGCGACAGATGCATCAGGAAGGTAAGATGGAAGTTGGCGTAGCCCTGAGCGGCCGTGTCGAGCCACTGCACGGCATCGGCAATATAGGCAAACATAGGCTCGTCCTGCTGTTCGGAGCGCAGGGCATGGTACAGGAACTCGGCCGTAAAGAGCGTGAGCGCCAGCTTCTCGGGCGAAAAGGGTATCGACGTCCATGCCGACAGCAGCCGGGCATCCTTCATGGGCTGCAGTTGGGCGTTGGGACGCTGCTCGTAAGTCACCTCGACGAGCGTCATGGGCTGGAAGTACTGCTTCTTCAGCCTGCCACGAGGGGTCTTGGGAAGCGCAGCCACGAGCGACATCCGGCCCGATTGTCGGGTAAAGAGGTCGACAATCAGGCGCGTCTCGCCATACTTCAGGGCATGCAGTACGATGGCCTCGGTCTTCACTAACATGAGGGCAAAGGTACAAATAAATTCTGATTTTAAGGGTATTATTGCATTTTTCTTCCGGAAAATTTGGCGAATTGCGAAAAAGTGAGTACCTTTGCACCCGCTTTAATGACGTGGTGGGTACGTTTTGTAAACAGAAAGTCAACAGGACGCCACCGGGCACGGTCCCTTCGTCTATCGGTTAGGACGAGAGATTTTCATTCTCTAAAGAGGAGTTCGACTCTCCTAGGGACTACCATTAAATCCGTCATCTGCACAGCCAAGTGCTACCATTAAGTTGGAAAAGGTGGCGGAGGGTTCGCAAGGGCCCGCCCAGGGCTGCCGCAACGGCGCAAGACCCACAAGCTTTAAGTTCAACAATTAAACAAAAACAAGAAATTAAAATGGCAAACCACAAATCATCCCTGAAGAGGATTCGTCAGGACAAGACAAAGGCTGAACACAATCACTACTACGCAAAGACGATGCGCAACGCCGTTCGCAAGCTTCGCGCAATGACTAACAAGGAAGAGGCTGTAGCCCTGTACCCCAAGGTACAGAAGATGCTGGACAAGCTGGCTAAGACCAACATCATCCACAAGAACAAGGCAGCTAACCTGAAGTCGAGCCTGGCTCAGCACATCAGCAAACTGGGATAAGACAACAATTACCCCCGCATAGCTAAGACCGTATCCCGGACCGAAGGGATACGGTCTCTTGTTTTTTAGAGAAAATAAACACTTTTCTTTCTTTTAAGTCGCGGAAATTTAGTAATTTTGCACCCTATTAAGGACAGAAAGAGAAAATGAGCGAAGAACAACTGAACCAAGAACAGAACTATTCCGCGAGCAATATTCAAGTGCTTGAGGGACTGGAAGCAGTACGTAAGCGTCCCGCCATGTATATTGGCGACATCAGTGAGAAGGGTCTGCACCACCTGGTGAACGAGACCGTAGACAACTCTATTGACGAGGCGATGGCCGGGTACTGTACGCACATCGAGGTGACCATCAACGAAGATAACTCCATTACTGTACTGGACAACGGACGCGGTATTCCCGTCGACGAACACGAGAAGATGCACAAGTCGGCCCTTGAGGTGGTGATGACGGTGCTGCACGCGGGCGGTAAGTTCGATAAGGGAAGCTACAAGGTGTCGGGCGGTCTGCACGGAGTGGGTGTGAGCTGTGTGAACGCGCTGTCGACGCACATGTTGTCGCAGGTGTACCGTAACGGCCATATATACCAGCAGGAGTACGAAAAGGGTAAGCCGCTGTACGACGTGAAGATAGTCGGCGACACCGACAAGACGGGTACGCGCCAGCAGTTCTGGCCCGACGGAAGCATATTCACCACGACGGAGTTCAAGTATGAGATCATAGCGCGCCGCATGCGGGAGCTGGCCTACCTGAACGCCGGCATCACCATCACGCTGACCGACCTGCGTCCTGACGAGGAAGGGAAGCTGAAGGAGCCCGAGGTGTTCCACGCCAAGGAGGGACTGAAGGAGTTTGTGCGCTACGTGGACCGCCACCGCACGCACCTGGTGGACGACGTCATATACCTGAAGACGGAGAAGCAGGGTATTCCCATAGAGGTGGCCGTGATGTACAATACGGACTATTCGGAGAATATCCACTCTTACGTGAACAATATTAACACCATTGAGGGAGGTACGCACCTTGCGGGTTTCCGCGCTGCCCTGACGCGTACGCTGAAGAAGTATGCCGACAACGACCCTCAGATATCGAAGCAGATAGAGAAGGCGAAGATAGAGATAGCCCCCGAGGACTTCCGCGAGGGACTGACGGCCGTCATCTCTATCAAGGTGGCCGAGCCTCAGTTTGAGGGTCAGACGAAGACGAAGCTGGGCAACTCGGAGGTGGCCGGCGCCGTGCAGCAGGCCGTGGGCGAGGCCCTGGCCAACTACTTGGAGGAGCACCCGAAGGAGGCGAAGATGATATGCGACAAGGTGGTGCTGGCCGCTACGGCCCGTATTGCTGCTCGCAAGGCACGTGAGAGCGTGCAGCGCAAGAGCCCCATGACGGGCGGCGGACTGCCGGGCAAGCTGGCTGACTGTTCGGAGAAAGACCCTGCGAAGTGCGAGATATTCCTCGTGGAGGGTGACTCGGCAGGCGGCTCTGCCAAGCAGGGACGTGACCGCCACACGCAGGCTATCCTTCCGCTGCGCGGTAAGATTCTGAACGTGGAGAAGGTGCAGTGGCACCGCGTCTTCGAGGCTGAGTCGGTGATGAACATCATACAGTCTATCGGCGTGCGCTTCGGCGTGGACGGCGAGGGCGACCGCGAGGCTAACGTGGACAAGCTGCGCTACGACAAGATTATCATCATGACCGATGCCGACGTCGATGGCAGTCACATCGACACGCTGATAATGACGCTATTCTACCGGTTCATGCCGAAGGTGATACAGGAGGGGCACTTGTACATTGCCACACCGCCACTGTACAAGTGCACGTACAAGAAGGTGTCGGAATACTGCTACACTGACCAGCAGCGGCAGGCCTTCATTGACAAGTACGTGGACGGCGACGAGAACGCCTCGGCCCTGCACACGCAGCGCTACAAAGGTCTGGGTGAGATGAACCCCGAGCAGCTGTGGGAGACGACGATGAACCCTGAGAACCGCCTGCTGAAACAGGTGACGATAGAGAACGCCGCGGAGGCCGACGAGATTTTCTCGATGCTGATGGGCGACGACGTGGAACCGCGAAGGCAGTTTATCGAAAAGAACGCCACCTATGCGAATATCGATGCTTAGAACGATAAGAAAAGGAGAATCAAGGTGGTTCTCCTTTTTTCTTCTTGCGCTGTGTGCCTTAGGGGCACGGGCGCAGGAGCAGGCGCCGATGCGGCTGTGGTACGACCACGCGGCACGGTACTTCGAGGAGTCGCTGCCCATCGGCAACGGCAAGCTGGGCGCACTGGTGTACGGGGGTGCCGACACGTGTGTGGTGAACTTGAACGACATCACGCTATGGACAGGACGTCCCGTAGACCCTAAGCTGGGCGAGGGCACGGCACGGTGGATTCCGGAGATACGGAAGGCGCTGTTTGCCGAGGACTACCGTCGGGCCGACTCGCTGCAGCTGAATGTGGAGGGTCCGAACTCGCAGTTCTACCAGCCGCTGGGCACCCTGATGCTGATAGAGCAGAACCGGAAGGCGGCCGTGAGCAGCTATCGCCGCGAGCTAAGCCTGGACAGCGCCATCGTACGCGACACCTTTGTGCGCGGCGGCTCTACGTGCACGAGGGAATATCTTGCTTCGCATCCTGACCGCATGATAGCCATACGCCTGCAGGGCGACATCAACAGCCGGCTGGTGCTGACGTCGCTGGTGCCTCACCAGGTGAAAGGTGCCGGACGCCAGCTGACGATGACGGGACACGCCACGGGCGAGGCCATGGAGAGCATCCACTTCTGCACGATGCTGAAGGTGGAGACCGACGGCGAGGTGGTGGCGGCCGACTCGACGCTGACCATCACGGGAGGGCACGAGGCGGTAATATATATCGTCAACGAAACGAGCTTCAACGGCTACGACAAGCACCCCGTACGCGAGGGTGCCCCGTATCTGGAACGGGCTACGGACGCGATATGGCATACCGCCAACGTTACCTATGCTGACGTGCGGCGGCGACACGTCGAGGACTACCGGCGATACTACGACCGCGTGAAGCTGGACCTGGGCGAGGGACTGCCTGACGTGCCCACGGACCGGATGCTGAAGGAGGGACTGCACGGGCGGTACCTGGAGACGCTCTACTTCCAGTACGGGCGCTACCTGCTCATCAGCAGCTCACGCACCGCAGGGGTGCCCGCCAACCTGCAGGGACTGTGGACGCCCTACCTGTGGTCGCCCTGGCGCGGCAACTACACGATGAACATCAACCTGGAGGAGAACTACTGGCCGGCCTTCACGGCAAACCTGGAGGAGATGGCAGCGCCGCTGAACGACTTCGTGCGGGCGCTGGCAGAGAACGGACGCCATACGGCAAGAAACTTCTACGGCGTGGGACAGGGCTGGTGTGCGAGCCATAACAGCGACCTGTGGGCCATGACGAACCCCGTGGGCGAGAAACGCGAGAGTCCGATGTGGGCGTGCTGGAACATGGGCGGTGCATGGCTGGTGCAGACACTATGGGAGCGCTACCTGTTTACGCAGGACAAGGAATACCTGAGGACGACGGCCTTTCCGCTGATGAAGGGCGCCGCCGACTTCTGTCTGGAATGGCTGACGGAGAACCCGAGGAAGGAGGGGGAGCTGATTACCGCTCCGTCGACGTCGCCGGAGAACGAATACGTGACGGACGGCGGCTACCATGGGGTGACGTGCTACGGCGGTACGGCAGACCTGGCCATCATCCGCGAGCTGCTGCAAGGCGTCAGCGATGCCAGTGCGCTGTGTGGCGGTAACGGTGCCCGGTACAGGACGGCACTGTGGCGCCTGCACCCTTACACCATAGGAAAGGAAGGCGACCTGAACGAGTGGTACTACGACTGGCGTGACTGGGACCCCAAGCACCGGCACCAAAGTCACCTGATAGGGCTCTTCCCCGGGCACCATCTTGCAGAGCCGGAACTGCGGAAGGCCGCCGAGGCGACGCTGATACAGAAAGGCGACGAGACGACGGGGTGGAGCACGGGCTGGCGCATCAACCTGTGGGCACGACTGGGGAATGGCGAGAAGGCCTACCGGACGTACCGCAAGCTGCTGACCTTCACCGACGCGCAGGACGACCGGCGCGAGGGGACGCGGCACGCCGGCGGGACGTACGCCAACCTGATGGACGCCCACCCACCCTTCCAGATAGACGGAAACTTCGGGGGTACTGCCGGCGTGTGCGAGATGCTGATGCAGTCGCACGTGGCGTCGCTGGCCCCGCTGCATGCCGTCATCAGCCTGCTGCCTGCGCTGCCCGAGGCATGGAACGAGGGCAAGGTAAGCGGTCTGTGCAGCCGAGGCGGCTTCGAGGTGAGCTTCGAGTGGAAGGGAGGCACGGTGCGCACGGCACAAATCAAGGCAAGAAAGAGCGGAAAGGTAACGCTACGCTATAACGGACAAAGTAAAACATTTAATATGAGGGCAGGACAGACACTGCCCGTCAAGACATGGTAGAGGATTTTTTAAACATCACTGAGGCGAACCTTGAGGACGCCAGACACTGGGGCAACGCCACGTGCATGGAAGACGGGCTGGTGCTGACAGAACACCTGAACGACGCTACGATAGGCAAGGAGCCCACGCGTATGAACTTTATCCTGATGGCGCTGTGCAGGAAGGGAGAGGCCCAGTACAGCATTGACACGCGCCAGCAGACGGTGAAACCGGGCGACCTGCTGTTCATATCGGAACGGCACATCGTCGACCAGTACAGGGCGACGGAGGATTTCGAGTGTATGTGTATCATGCTGTCGACGGAGTACTACCACGGTTTCGTACAGAACGTGAAGAACGTGTCGTCGCTGCTGATATTCTCGATGAACAATCCCGTGGTACGACTGACACAGAGGGAGATAGAGACGTACACCAACTACTTTCAGTTTATACGCGAGAAGATAGCGGACGAGACTCACCACTACCGCGCTGACCTGGTGAAGGCACTGCTGTTGTCGATGTTCTACGACATGAGTAATGTCATCTGGCGCGTAGAGCAGGCGGGCGGGACGCCCCAGACCCGTGCCGACGCTATCTTTGCGCAGTTCATCCGTCTGCTGCAGGAGAACTTCCGCACGGAGCGTCGCGTGAGCTGGTATGCCGACCAGCTGACCATCACGCCGAAGTACCTGTCGGAGGTGGTAAAGCAGGTGAGCAAGCGTACCACCAACGAGTGGATAGACAGCTACGTGGTGCTGGAAATACGCGTCATGCTGCGTAACTCGACGAAGAGCATCAAACAGATATGCAATGAGCTGAACTTCCCCAACCAGTCGTTCCTTGGGAAATACTTCAAGGAGCATGTGGGCATGAGTCCTTCGGAGTTCCGGAAGAAGCTGTAGGCGGGGGCCGGGGAGAGGGCGACGGGGATTCCGGCGGTCTTCGGTCAGAGTCCGAATAGGCTGGCGACCTCGCAGAGTTCGTCATACCACTGCTGTCCGAAGCGACGTATGAGTGGTTCGCGCAGGAAGCGATATACGGGAAGGTCGAGGACCTTCCCTTTTTCTACGGCATCGGCACAGACGGCCCAGCGGTGGTAGTTAAGTCCTATCAGGCCGCCGTCGAAGTGCTTCTCGCGGATGGGATAGAGGGCACAGCTGATGGGTTTCTGGAAACGTGTCTTGCCACAGCGGAAGGCTTTCTCGAGTGCACACAGGCAGTTGTCGCCGTCGTAGCAGGTGAAGACGCAGTCCTTGCCGTGCACGATGCTGGTGACCAGGTCGCCGTCGCGGTCGCTGTAGGCCACGCCTTGCTGGTCGATGACGCTCTGTGCCGAGGCCGACAGGTCAGGCCACACGGCATCCAGGGAATCCTCGATGGCGTCAATCTCGTCGAGTGTCACGGGTGCTCCGGCGTCGCCCTCGACACAGCAGATGCCGCGGCACTTCTCGTAGTCGCAGCAGAAGTGCTCGGTGAGTATGTCGGAGGAAATCAGTATGCCGCCGACTTCCAGGATGGGGGGAATCTGGTTTACCATTGTATGGGGTCTTTTCCGTTTTCTACCAAGTACTGGTTGCAGCGCGAGAACTGGTGTTGGCCGAACCATCCGCCCCGGTTGGCAGACAGGGGCGAGGGGTGGACGGACTCCAGGACCAGGTTCTGCCCTTTGTCAATCATATAGGCTTTTGAGCGCGCATAGCCGCCCCATAGCATGTATACCAGGTGGTGGCGGTGGGTGGCCAGGGCGCGGATGGCCGCATCGGTGAACTGCTGCCATCCCAGTGTGGCATGGCTGTTGGCCTGATGGGCACGTACGGTGAGTGTGGCGTTGAGCAGCAGCACACCCTGTCGGGCCCAGCGCTCCAGATTGCCCGACTGGGGTACGGGGGTACCGAGGTCCTGCTGTATCTCCTTGAAGATGTTCTGCAGGGACGGGGGAAAGGCTATGCCGTCCTGAACGGAGAAGGAGAGTCCATGGGCCTGGCCAGGCTCATGGTAAGGGTCCTGCCCTATGATGACGACCTTGACCTGCTGGAACGGACACAGGTTGAAGGCATTGAAGACAAGCCGCCCCGGAGGGTAGCACGTGCCCGAGGCATACTCCTGACGTACGGCGGTGGTGAGCTGCCGGAAATAAGGCTTCTCAAACTCGGCCGTCAGGTATTCTTTCCACGTAGGGTCTATCTGTACATTCATCGTCACGCAAACATTGACGGTGCAAAGTTACAAATAAGCGGGCGAAGAGCCAAAAATAAATCGCGATTTGTTTTGTATTTCACTCTATTTGCACTACCTTTGCAGCAGCCTTTTCAAACATGAAGGCAGAACATGTAAAAGAACAAAAGACAAGATGACTATGAGAAAAGCAAGACTATGGATGGCGGCCGCCATGATGACCATCATTTGCGGCACAGTATTTGGTTTGACCGGTTGTAAGGAGGCCAAGGCACAGGAGGATGCTCCGGCCCAGGCGGTGAAGAGTGTGGAACTGATACGCACGTCACAGAGCTGGGACGGTGTGGAGCTGCCCGACTATCTTCAGGGCCGTCCCGAACTGGTGGCGGTGAAGTATGAGTTCCCCGCCGGACAGAAGCTGGGCTGGCATCACCACCCGGTGATGAACTACGGCGTACTGGTGCAGGGCGAACTGACCATCATCGGCCAGGACGGCAAGGAGAAGACCGTACATGAGGGCGAGGCCGTGGTAGAGATGGTGAACACCGTTCACCACGGAGAGAACCGAGGCACGAAACCCGTCATTCTCTACATGTTCTACCTTGCGCAGAAGGGCCTGCCCCTGGCTGTGCAGCACCCTGAGATACCGCTGGACTAGAGTAAATTAGGAAAAGAAATTATGAATAAGAACGAAAGATTTGTTGTTACCATCAACCGAGAGGTCGGGAGTGGTGGACGTACCGTAGGCCGTAAGCTGGCCGGGATGCTGTGTGTGAAGTACTGGGACAAGGCCGTCATCGACGGGCTGACGCATAAGTTCGGACTCACACCGGAGCGCATCGAGGAAATCAAGGCGAAGAAGAAGTCGTGGTGGAACGACATCAACACTTACTACCATACGCTAGTCAACAGCGCCGACCTGCCTATGGAGGCTGAGGTGAAGCTTGACAATGCCACGATGTTTGAGACAGAGAAGCGCATCCTGCAGAACCTGGCCGCCAACGAGTCGTGCGTGGTGGCAGGCCGTACGGGCTTTATGGTGTTCCGCGAATGGCCCAACCACCTGAATGTCTTCATCCAGGCCTCGATGGAACACCGCGTGCGGCGCATCATGCGCCGTCAGAACGTCAGTGAGCAGGAGGCTCGCGACATCATTGCCAAGATGGACGCTACGCGCGAGGCCTACATCAAGAAATACGAGGACACGTCGCGCTACGACACGCGCAACTACCAGCTGGTCATTACGATGGACGACCTGA
This sequence comes from Prevotella sp. UBA2742, assembly GCA_002353485.1. Taxonomy (GTDB): domain Bacteria; phylum Bacteroidota; class Bacteroidia; order Bacteroidales; family Bacteroidaceae; genus Prevotella. The sequence goes on along the minus strand of DEJS01000006.1, from coordinate 80,192 downwards.
GCGAGGAGGATGCCGCAGAGATTATCCTTGACTACATCAACCTCACGAGCAAGACGAAATAGGGCTGCGGGCCCGCGGATAGTGGAATGAGACTCTGGAAGAAAAAGGACAGGGGACCGTACCCCAAGACGTTTGCCAAGAGGCTGACGTGGCGCATCATGGTGACGCTGTTCTGCGTGATGAGCGTCGTGTCGCTGATTATCTTCGGCATTGCCTGGGCGATGGTGTATGCCCAGGCGTACCTGTTGACCGACCGCGTGCTGGAGTCGAAGCGCATGAAGATAGAGCGCGTGCTGTCGGAGACGTACGTGGCCGCAGTGAATACCGTGCCCGACATAGAGAACAGCCTGAACAGGCCAGACCGCATGAAGGACATTATGAGGCGCATCGTGGAGCTGAACCCCGACGTGCGCAGCTGTGGCATCAGCTTCCGCGAGAACTACTATCCCGAGAAGGGACGCTGGTATTGTCCGTACGCCCAGAGGACAGACAGCGACAGCATCGTGGTGATGAAGAGCATCGGCGGTGCCAAGCAGGACTATCTGAAGTCCGAGTGGTTCACCGAGGCACTGAAGGCTAAGGAGGGCTACTGGTCGAAGCCGTTCTTTGACGGCAGGGACAAGAAGACGGCGCTGGTGGCATACCTGGTCCCCATTCGTGACGAACGTGACAGCACCGTGGCCGTGCTCGGCGTGGACCTGACACTGGACAGGCTGTTTGCACGTCACTTGAACTTGGAATCTGACAGTTCGAGCAATAAGGGGTGGACGGCAGAAGACGAACTGTACTATATGGTCATCGACTCTGCTGGCACCTATTTGAGGCATCCTGACGCGACGCGCATCATCAAAGAGAACTTCTTCGACTATGCCAAGGGGGCTTCTTGCTCCGGCGCAGAAGAGTTAGGACGTAAGATGACCAAGGGCGAGAAGGGATACATGGATAGTGACGCTGACGACAAAGAACTGGTCATTGAAGGAGAAGAGGTAAACGCCAGCTATCTGCCCTTCGAGCATACCCCATGGTCTATAGCACTCGTCATTCCGACGTTCTTCATCAATTTGTTCAGCTACCTGCTCGGGGGCTTCCTGCTTTTCTTCATCCTACTGGGGCTTATCGTAGTGTTCTTTGCCGGACGACGGGGCATCAAGAAGGTGTCGCGACCGTTGCGCCAGCTGGCTTCTTCGGCCGACGAGGTGGCCAAGGGTAACTTCAACACGCAACTTCCTGTGGTGACGACGCACGACGAGATTCACCAGCTGCGCGACTCGTTCGAGAACATGCAGCAGTCGCTGACGCGCTATATCCAGGAGCTGCAGGAGACTACTGCGCAGAAAGCCTCGATGGAGAGCGAGCTGAAGATAGCCCACGACATACAGATGTCGATGCTGCCCAAGACCTTCCCGCCCTACCCTCAGCGCCACGACATTGACATCTATGGCTCGCTGACCCCCGCCAAGGGTGTCGGTGGCGACCTGTTCGACTTCTACATCCGCGACGAGAAGCTGTTCTTCTGCATCGGCGACGTCAGCGGCAAGGGCGTGCCGGCCTCGCTGTACATGGCAGTGACGCGGTCGCTGTTCCGCAACATCTCGGCCCATGAGAACGAGCCGGGGGCGATTGTCGATGCGCTCAACGAGTCGATGACTGAGAGCAACGATACCAACATGTTCGTCACGGCCTTTGTCGGTGTGCTCGACTTGGCGACGGGAATGCTCAGCTACTGCAACGCCGGCCACGACGCCCCCCTGCTGGTAGGGCGCGACGTAGGCTGTCTGTCGTGCGACCCTAACCTGCCTATCGGCGTCATTCAGGACTATCGGTTCACACAGCAGGAGGCGTCTATCGACCATGGCACGACCATCTTCCTCTTCACCGACGGTCTGAACGAGGCAGAAGACAGCCAGCACGCTCAGTTCGGCGACCTGCGCATCATGTCAGTAGCCAAGCGGCTGCTGTCTGAGGGCACGCACCAGCCCACGCCCATGATAGAACAGATGACCGCTGCCGTTCATGCCTTTGTGGGCGATGCTGAGCAGAGCGACGACCTCACTATGCTAGCCATACAATATAAAGGAGAAGACTAATGGATACAAGACTGATATTAGACTTTCTGCGCCAAGTGCAGCGGAACAATACACGTCCGTGGTTTCAGGAGCATAAGGGTGACTACGAGGCTGCCCGCGCGGAGTTTGAACGCGGGGTGGCCCAGGCACTGGAGCGCATTGCCAAATTCGACCCGTCCGTACTTCACTTGCAGGTGAAGGACTGTACCTACCGGTTTTATCGCGACACGCGATTCTCGCAAGACAAGTCGCCCTATAAGACCCATCTGGGGGCCTACATCAGTGCCAAGGGCAAGAAGTCGCTGCACGGAGGCTACTACATTCATCTTGAGCCCGACCGCTGTCTGGTGGCGGTAGGCAGTTACTGGCTACCTACAAACATCCTGACATCATGCCGCAACGAGATGATGGGCAACACGCAGGAATGGCTGCGCTGTGTGGAGAGCAAGGATTTCCTGAAGTACTTCAGCGACGGTTTCGAGCCCTGCACGTTCGACGACGCATGGAGCAAGAAGCAGGGTTTCGGTCTGGAGAAGCTGAAGACGTGTCCGTCGGGGTTCCCCCGCGACTGGGAGTACGTGCGCTACCTTAGGCTGAAGAACTATTGTGCGTGGCACCATGTCGGTAACGACTTCTTCGAGGGCGACAAGTGGCTGAAGGAGACCGAGAAGATGTTTCGTGCCGCCAAGCCCATGATGGACTTTACCAACAGCGTTATCGACGACTACGAATAATATAGAGTGAAGAGCAAATGGAGACTATTGACGGTTTCTTTCAGGTAGTCAGTTCATTCCTATGGGGATGGCCCATGATTATCCTGCTGTTGGGGACGCACATCTACCTGACGTTCAGGCTGAAGATACCTCAGCGCAAGCTGCTGACAGGCATCCGTCTGTCGGTGACCAAGGACCCCGGGGCCAAGGGCGACGTAAGCCAGTTTGGCGCCCTAGCCACCGCCCTTGCCGCCACCATCGGCACGGGCAACATAGTGGGTGTGGGCACGGCCGTGGCACTGGGCGGGCCTGGTGCCGTGCTGTGGTGCTGGCTGACGGGTGTCTTCGGCATCAGCACTAAATACGCCGAGGGACTGCTGGCCGTGAAATACCGCGTGAAGGGGCCCGACGGCAACACCTATGGCGGTCCGATGTATGCCCTTGAGCGCGGTCTGGGCATGAAGTGGCTGGCCGTGCTCTTTGCCGTCTTTACGGCACTGGCCTCGTTTGGCATCGGGTCCACGGTGCAGGCCAACGCTATAGCGCTGATGGTTCGTGAGACCTTTGGCATTCCGGCGTGGGTGGCAGGTGCCATGGTGTGCCTGCTGACGGCCAGTGTCATACTGGGCGGCGTGAAGACGATAGCACGCGTCTGCACCCTGCTTGTGCCGTTCATGGCGGCTTTCTATTTCATTGGCTGCATCGTCATCCTGGTGATGAACGGCGACTTCGTATGGCCGGCTATACAGCTGATAGTGCACTCGGCCTTCAATCCCGAGGCAGCAGGTGGAGGTTTCCTGGGCGGCGGCATCATGATGGCTGCACGCTATGGCATAGCGCGCGGCCTGTTCTCGAACGAGAGTGGACTGGGCTCGGCGCCCATCGTTGCAGCGACGGCACAGACGCGCAACCCGGTAAGACAGGCCCTGGTGTCGTCGACAGGCACTTTCTGGGACACCGTCGTCATCTGTGCCATGACGGGCATCGTCGTTGTGAGCTGCGTCCTGGCACACCCCGACATCAGCTACTCCGACGGCGCGGCACTGACCAGGATGGCTTTCTCGAAGATACCCTACGTGGGAGCACCGCTGCTGGCCTTCGGCATTCTGACCTTCGCCTTCACCACCATATTAGGATGGAGCTACTATGGAGAGAGTGCCGTCAACTACATAGAACGTCGCCGGGCCAATCGTTTCTACCGCATACTGTACATCACGTCGGTATTCTTCGGCAGCATTGTCAGCCTGGACATCATATGGAACCTGGCCGACTGCATGAACGCGCTGATGGCCATACCTAACCTTATCTCGCTGCTGCTGCTGAGCGGCGTGGTGGCCAGGGAGACGGAGAAATACCTGTGGAGCAACCGGCTGGACGAGAAGATGGAAGAGACGACATATGAATAGACCTTTTTTGAAGTTGCACGAAACAAGAAGAGGTGTTGCCCGGAACAAGAAGGCCTGCTGCAGAATGCAACAGGCCTTCTTGTGTTAGGGGGATATGATAAATTGGCTGAATAGTCTGAAGAGGGACTGTTAGTCCTGTATCAGGTTTTCGCCGGTCATGTCGGAGGGCTGCTCCAGTCCCATGATGTGCAGGATGGAGGGTGCCACGTCGGCCAGTCGGCCGTCCTTCACCGTGGCACTGTTGTTGTTGGTGACGTAGATGAAGGGCACGGGGTTCAGCGAGTGGGCGGTGTTCGGCGTGCCGTCGGGGTTGATGGCGTTGTCGGCATTGCCGTGGTCGGCAATGATGATGGCCTCGTAGTCGTTTTTCTTGGCGGCCTCGATGACTTCGCGTACGCAGTTGTCTACGGCCCAGACGGCCTTGGCAATGGCGTTGTAGACGCCGGTATGGCCCACCATGTCGCCGTTGGCGAAGTTGACGACGATGAAGTCGTACTCCTGGGTGTTGATGGCACCGACCAGCTTGTCCTTTACCTCGTAGGCCGACATTTCGGGCTTGAGGTCGTAGGTGGCCACCTTGGGGCTGGCCACGAGTATGCGGTCTTCGCCTTCGTAGGGCTGTTCGCGTCCGCCGTTGAAGAAGAAGGTGACGTGGGCGTACTTCTCGGTCTCGGCGGTGTGCAGCTGTTTCTTGCCCAGCTTGGAGAGGTATTCGCCCAGGGTGTCTTCTACGTTCTCCTTGGGGAAGAGGATGTGGACGCCCTGGAACTTGGCGTCGTAGGGGGTCATGCAGTAGTACTGCAGGCCGGGGATGGTATGCATGCCTTGCTCGGGCATGTCCTGCTGTGTCAGGGCGATGGTCATTTCCTTGGCGCGGTCGTTGCGGAAGTTGATGAAGATGACGACGTCGCCCTCTTCGATGCATCCGTTGACCGAGGCGTTGTGGATGGGCTTGATGAACTCGTCGGTGACGCCGTCGTCGTACGACTCCTGCATGGCCTGTACCATGTCGGTGGCCTGCTTGCCGGTGCCGCTGACGATGAGGTCGTAGCCTTCCTTGACGCGTTCCCAGCGCTTGTCGCGGTCCATGGCATAGAAGCGGCCTACGATGGAGGCAATGGCGGCATCGTTCTCCTGGCATACCTGCTGCACCTGCTGGATGAAGCCCTTACCGGAGTGGGGGTCTGTGTCGCGGCCGTCCATGAAGCAGTGTACGAAGAGCTGCTGCTTCAGCCCGTAGGCCTTGCCTATCTCGATGAGTTTGAAGAGATGGTCGAGCGAGGAGTGTACGCCACCGTCGGAGCAGAGGCCCATGAGGTGGAGTTTCTTGCCTTTCTCCTTGGCGTAGGTGTAGGCGGCCTTCACCTGGGGGTTCTCCATGATAGAGCCGTCCTTGCAGGCACGGTTGATTTTCACCAGGTCCTGGTACACGATGCGACCGGCACCGATGTTCAGGTGTCCTACCTCGGAGTTACCCATCTGTCCGTCGGGCAGACCGACGTCTTCGCCCGAGGCCTGCAGCTGCGAGTGGGCCGAAGTGGCCGTGAGCAGGTCCAGATACGGTGTCGGTGTGTTGTAGATAACGTCTCCTTTTCCATGTTTTCCGATTCCCCATCCGTCGAGAATCATCAATAATGCTTTCTTTGCCATAGTTTTATACTAATATTTAACGTACGTTCTTAAAATTGGGTGCAAATTTACGAAATATTACCCACGTGGCAAAGCATTTCAGGATTATTTTTTGTACCTTTGCATGCCGGGAGATGCAAACGCCCGGCAATGGATAGTAAACTAAAACAAAAATAGCATTATTATGACGAGAAGAAGTCTTATCTGGATTCTGTATGCCTTTCTGGCCATCAGCACTCCACTGCTGACCACGTCGTGCAGCAAGCAGGAAGCCGTCACCCCCGTGTCGAAGACGTACTTTGCTTCATGGAACGAGTGCGAGGCACTGACAGCCCTGAAGCAGTACGTCGAGGACGTCACCAACCCGCAGTCGGCCAATTACATCAAGGCCGAGGACCGCATAGCTACGTTCGACATGGACGGTACGTTTGTCGGCGAGCTCTATCCCTCGTACTTCGAGTATAACATGCTGGAATACCGTGTGCTGGACGACGCCACGTATCGCGACAAGGCCCCCGACGACGTGCGGCAGGCCGCCCAGGCCATCAGGGACTTCGTACGAAAGGGCACCGCCCTGCCCAGTGGTTTCGACATGATTCATGCCCATGCTGCCGCCAAGGCCTATGCCGGTATGAGCCTGTCTGAGTTCGACGCCTACGTCAAGGCCTACGCCGCCCTGCCGGCCAACGGCTTTACGGGCATGACCTTCGGCCAGGGTGTCTATCAGCCCATGCTCGAGGTGTTCGAATACCTCAAGGACAACGGCTTCACCTTCTATGTCGTCTCGGGTTCCGACCGCTTCATCTGTCGCGCCCTGACCGAGCCCCTTGGCATCGACCCGGGCAGGGTCATCGGCATGGACGTCCGTCTGAAGAGCAACAAGCAGGGCGACACGGAGGGAGTGCAGTACACCATGGGCAAGGAAGAGTATCTGGTGCGCACCGACGAGCTCATCATCAAGAACCTCAAGACCAACAAGGTGCAGCAGATAATGCAAGAGATAGGCAAGGTGCCCGTGCTGTCGTTTGGCAACAGCGGCGGCGATGCCGCCATGCACAACTACTGTCTTGGCAACAGCAAACACCGCTCTGCGGCCTTCATGCTCATTGCCGACGACGAGGCCCGCGACCACGCCAACCGCGAGAAAGCCCTCAAGCTGGCAGCACAATGGCGCGACGCCGGCTACCATGTCATCTCCATGCGCGACGACTTCCGCACCATCTATGGCCCGGGAGTCCAGAAGGTGGCATTTACCTTCCCTGAGTGATGACATTTTGCGCCCTCGTGCATCTTATTAATGAAAGTATATACTTAAAAACAACTATGAACATAAAAGAACTGGAGCTGTTGGCGGAGAAGAACCGCAAACGGTTGGTAGAGGTGGTTTACGCCGCCAAGGCCGGACACATTGGTGGCGACCTGTCGTGCCTGAACGTGATGACGGCATTGTATTTCAACGTGATGAGGAACATTGAGCCCGGAGCCGTGGTGCCTGCGCACGGAGGCCGCGGCATGGGCAATCCTGAGCGCGACCGCTTCGTACTGTCGAAGGGACACTGTGTGGAGGCGCTGTATGTAACGCTGGAGGCCAAGGGCTATCTGGCCCCTGAGGTGCTCGACACGCTGGGCCGTTACGGCTCTGTGTTGTCTGGCCACCCCACCATCGAGGTGCCTGGCATCGAGGTAAACAGCGGTGCCCTGGGCCACGGACTGCCCATCGGCGTGGGCATGGCCATTGCCGCCAAGATGGACAAGAAAACATGGCGCACCTTCGTGCTGATGGGCGACGGCGAGCAGGGCGAAGGCTCTATCTATGAGGCAGCCATGGCCGGTAGCAAATACAAGTTGGACAACCTGGTAGCCATCATTGACCGTAACCACCTACAAATCAGTGGCAATACGGAGGATGTGATGCCGCTGGACTCCATCCGCGAGCGCTGGTCGGCCTTCGGCTGGGACGTCAAGGAGATGAACGGCGACTCGATGGAGGACATCGTGAAGACCTTCGAGAGCATAGACTACGAGAACCAGAAGCCCCACCTGCTGGTGTCGGACACGACGAAAGGCCGCGGTGTGAGCTTCATGGAGGGTATTGCCAAGTGGCACCACGGCGTGCTGAACGAAGAACAGTGCCGCGAAGCCGTCAAGGAAATAGAAGAAAGAATTAAAAGCTTAGAGAAATGATTGCATGTAGAAAACAGTTTACCGACACGTTGCTGGAACTGGCACGTGAGGACAAAGATATCATTGCCGTGACCACTGATGCCCGTGGCTCGGTGACCTTGGGCGACTATGCAGCAGCACTGCCCGAGCAGTTTGTGGAGTGCGGCATTGCCGAACAGGACGCCGTGGGCATCTCGGCAGGTCTGGCACACTCGGGCAAGAAAGTGTTCTGCTGCGGACCCGCCTGCTTCTATGTGGCACGCAGCCTGGAGCAGGTAAAGGTGGACCTGGCATACTCGGAGAACCCCGTCACCATCCTGGGCGTATCGGGAGGCGTGGCATACGGAGCCCTGGGGGCCACACACCACTCGTTGCACGACATTGCCGTGCTGCGCACCTTCCCAGGCATGACGGTATGCCTGCCCTCAGACTGGCGCGTAACGAAGAAGCTGGTAAAAACCCTTGTCGACTTCGACAAGCCATGCTACGTACGTGTAGGGCGTGCCGCCGTACCGGACGTCTATGAGAACGACGACTTCCAGTTTGAGGTGGGCAAGGCCATCAAGGTCCTGGACGGCACCGATGTCACCATCGTTGCCACGGGCGAGACGGTGTACCACGCCTGGCAGGCCGGTCTCAGGCTGAAGGAGAAGGGCGTCTCGGCCCGCGTGCTGGACATGTCGTGGATAAAGCCCTTCGACGAGGAAGCCATCAAGAAGGCCGCCCGCGAGACGGGGCGCATCGTCACCGTCGAGGAGCACTCGCAGTACGGCGGACTGGGTGCCATGGTGTGCGAGACGCTTTCTGAGCATCCCGTACCCGTACGCATACTGGGTATTCCCGACGAGAACGTCGTGCACGGCACCAACGCCGAGATATTCCATCACTACGGCCTGGACGCAGAGGGTATTACAAAGTCAACCTTAGATTTCATCAGATGAACTACATTATAGCTATAGACCAGAGCACGTCGTCGACGAAGGCCTTGCTGTTCGACGAGCAGTGCCACGTGGTGTCGCGCACCAGTGTGGACCACAAGCAGTACTACCCCCAAACCGGCTGGGTAGAGCACGACGCAGAGGAGATTTACCAGAACATGATTGAGGCCATCAGGCAACTGGTGGCCAGCTACCCCGCGTCTGACAACCAGTTCTCGCTCGCCATTACCAACCAGAGAGAGACCGCCCTGGTCTGGAACAAGACGACAGGACGTCCCATTGCCAATGCCGTGGTATGGCAGGACACACGTGGCGCCGAGCTGTGTCGTGAACTGCGTTCGCTGGGCTATGCCAAGCGTGTGTTCGACAAGAGCGGACTGCTGATTGACCCCAACTTCTCGGCATCAGGCATCAAGTGGCTGCTGGACAACGTGGAAGGTGCTCGCGAGCAGGCCAACAGGGGCGAGCTGCTGATGGGTACCATCGAGACGTGGCTCATCTGGAAACTGACAGGCGGCAAGGTGCATGCCACCGACTATACCAACGCCTCGCGCACCATGCTGTTCAACATACACACCATGCAATGGGACGACGACCTGCTGCAGCTGTTCGACATACCGCGTTCGCTGATGCCCGAGATAAAGGCCTGCGATGCCGTGTATGGCAAGACTACCTGTGAGGGAGTGTTCAGCAGTCCCATCGAGATTGCCGGTGTGCTGGGCGACTCGCACGGAGCATTGGTAGGCCAGATGTGCTTCAAGCCTGGCTCCGGCAAGGTGACGTACGGTACCGGGTCGAGCGTGATGGTGAACATCGGCCAGGCGCCCAAGGCTGCTCCGCAGGGACTAGTGACCAGCGTTGGATTCTCGGCCTTCGGAAAAGTGTACTATGGTTTCGAGGGTAATATCTACAGCACAGGAGCTACGCTGAAGTGGATTTGCGACCAGCTGGGACTGGTAGGGCACCCTTCAGAGATGGAAGCCCTGGCAACGAGCGTGCAGGACAATGGGGGTGTGTACATCATACCTGCCTTCTCAGGACTGGGCGCACCCTGGTGGCAGTCAAGCGTGAAGGGAGCTGTCTTCGGACTGACCTTCGCCACGTCGAAGTCTCACTTCGTAAGAGCCGCCCTGGAGTCGATAGCCTACCAGATAAAAGACCTGATAGACGTCATGTCGCGTGCTACAGGAGGTCACATGAGTGAGATATGCGCTGACGGCGGTCCCACGAAGAACCGCTTCCTGATGCAGTTCCAGGCCGACATGCTGGACACTCCGGTGGTGTGCACCGAGGTGGACGATGCCTCAGCACTGGGAGCAGTCATCATGAATGGCTTTGCACGCGGACTGTGGAAGGACTTCAGCGACGTAACGGGCTTCCGCAAGGAGACCGAAGTATACAAGCCCCAGCCCACGCCCAATAAGGAGACGCTGTACCAGGGCTGGCGCGACGCCGTGAACCAACTGATAAAGTAAAGAGCGAGTTAAACTAAAAAGCTAAACAAATAATATGAAGAACGGAAAGACCTGTTTTGGCGTGATTATCGGAACACGCGCCTATTTTAATTCTGAGCTGGCCAAGGACGTGCGCAAGCAACTACTGAAGACGCTGGACGAGGGTGGCTACGAGTACATCATCCTGCCTGAAGACGCCACCCCCACGGGCAGCAGCAGTATAGAGACCCGCGAGGACGGACTGAAGGTGTCGAAGCAGTTTCGCGAGCATCGCGACGAGATAGACGGCATCATCGTGTCGCTGCCTAACTTCGGCTTCGAGATTGGCATCATCAATGCCATCAGCGATGCTGACCTGAACGTACCTGTACTGGTACAGGCCTGCGACGACGAGAACGACAAGGTAGACCTGGACAACCGTCGCGACGCCTTCTGCGGCAAGATTAGCGTCTGCAACAACCTTTATCAGTATGGCATTCCCTTTACCGACACCACACTGCACACCTACTCTATCTATGACCCCCTGCTGAAGAAGGACATTGACAAGTTTGCCGCCATCTGCCGCGTGGTGAACGGTCTGCGCCACTGTCGCCTGGGACAGATAGGCACGCGCCCGCTTGGCTTCAACACCTGCCGCGCTTCAGAGAAGCTGCTGCAGCGTTCAGGCATCACCGTGGTACCTGCCGACCTCTCGGAGATTCTCTTCGCTGCCCAGAAGATCAGCGACGACGACCCGAAGTTCATCGAGATGTGCAACCGCACCTACAACTATGCCAAGGTGCCTGACAACTACAAGGACAAGCTGGCCATCCAGGCAAAGTTCAGTGTGGCCGTAGAAAATTGGATTGAGGCCAACGATGTGCAGGCAGTAGCTATCCAGTGCTGGGACTCGCTGGAGCAGAACTACGGCTGTGCTCCCTGCGTGACGATGTCGATGCTTTCCGACAAGCTTATCCCTGCCGCCTGCGAGACCGACCTGGCCGGTGCCGTGTCGATGTACGCCCTGACGCTGGCCTCGGGCAAGGCATCGGCCCTGCTCGACTGGAACAACAACTTCGCCGAAGACCGCAACAAGTGCGTCTGCACACACTGTGGCAACTATGCCAAGTCGTTTGTAGGCAACGACGACCTGAAGTTGGGCCCCCTTGGTGTATTAGGACGTACACTGGGCAAGGTGAAGACCTTCGGTGCCGTCTATGCCAAGGTGTCTGAGGGACCGTTCACCTTCTTCCGCATCTCTACCGACGACCCCAAAGGCTGTATCAAGGCATACCTGGGCAAGGGAGAGATTACAAACGACCCCTACGGCATGGACGGTTGCATAGCCGTAACGAAGGTGGACAACCTGCAGAGACTGATGAAGTATATCTGCAAGAACGGTTTCGAGCACCACGTGGCCATGTGCCGCACCGATGTGGTGGACATACTGAACGAGGCCATAGAGACCTATCTGGGCTGGAATTTGTATGTACATGAATAAATAAACGGCTAAAAATTTGCAGGTTACGAAAAAAGTTCGTACCTTTGCAGCCGTTCAGAGGAATGAGAGACTCCACAGCGAGTCTCTCATTCTTGTTTTTTAATTTAAATATCGTTTATGATAGACAAAAACGTAGTGACAAAAGCTGTTGAGGAGTGGCTGCAAAAGGGCGACTACTACCTTGTTGACGTAGAAATGACTGCTGACGACCGTATCGTGATAGAGATAGACCACGCTGACGGTGTATGGATAGAAGACTGTGCCGACCTGAGTCGTTACCTACAGGAATCGCTGGGCGATGAGCTGGGCGACTATGAGCTGGAGGTAGGCTCTGCCGGCATCGGCCAGCCATTTAAGGTTATACAGCAATACCGTAACCACATAGGCAAGGAAGTGGAGGTAGTGCAGAAGAACGGCCAGAAGGTGCAGGGCATCATGAAGGAAATAGCCGACGACGAGAAGCACTTCGTGGTCACCGTCAAGGAGAAACAGCAGGTAGAGGGCAAGAAGCGCCCCCAGATGGTGGACGTGGACAAGACTTTCGCCCTGGACGACATTAAGTCGTGCAAGTATCTTTTAGCATTCAAATAAAAACTATTATACATGGCAACAACAAAGAAATCGAAAGGCCCCTCAATGATTGAGACCTTTCAGGAGTTTAAGGAGACCAAGAACATTGACCGTACTACCTTGGTGAGTGTGCTGGAGGAAAGCTTCCGCAACGTAATAGCCAAGATGTTCGGCTCTGACGAGAACTACGACGTCATCGTGAACCCCGACAAGGGCGACTTCGAGATTCACCGCAACCGTATTGTGGTGCCCGATGGCGAGGTACAGGACGAGAACAAGGAGATAGCCCTGAGCGAGGCCCAGAAGATAGAACCCGACTACGAGGTGGGTGAAGAGGTGTCGGAAGAGGTGGAGTTCGCCAAATTCGGACGCCGTGCCATCCTGAACCTTCGGCAGACGCTGGCTTCGAAGATTCTGGAGCTGGAGCACGACTCTCTGTACCAGAAATACAAGGACAAGGTGGGACAGATTGTCTCTGCCGAGGTGTACCAGATGTGGAAGCGTGAGGTGCTGCTCATCGACGACGAGGGCAACGAACTGCACCTGCCCAAGCAGGAGCAGATACCTGCCGACAACTACCATAAGGGCGAGACGGTGCGCGCCATCGTCAAGGAGGTGCAGAACGAGAACAACAACCCGCGCATCATCCTCTCACGCACCAGCAACCAGTTCCTGGAGCGCCTGCTGGAGGCCGAGGTTCCCGAGATACAGGACGGTCTGATTACCATCCGTCGCATTGCACGAATGCCCGGCGAGCGTGCCAAGATTGCCGTAGAAAGCTATGACGACCGTATAGACCCCGTAGGAGCCTGTGTGGGCGTGAAGGGTAGCCGTGTACATGGCATCGTACGCGAGATGTGCAACGAGAACATTGACGTCATCAACTACTCCAGCAACACACAGCTTTTCATACAGCGTGCACTATCGCCTGCCAAGGTGACCAGCATCACACTGAATCCGGAGGAACACAAGGCCGAGGTCTACCTGCAGCCCGAGGAGGTGAGTCTGGCCATCGGTAAGGGCGGTCTTAACATCAAGCTGGCCTCTATGCTCACAGAGTACACCATCGACGTCTTCCGTGTGGTAAACGAGAACGAAGCCGACGAGGACATCTATCTGGACGAGTTCTCTGACGAGATAGACCAGTGGATTATTGACTCCATCAAGGCTATCGGTCTGGACACTGCCAAGGCTGTGCTGAACGCTCCGCGCGAGATGCTCATCGAGAAGGCCGACCTGGAGGAAGAGACCGTCGATCACGTCATCGATGTGCTCAAGGCAGAATTCGAATAATAGCGTTGAGAATTGTAAATTAGGAAAGAATGGGAGTACGAATAAATAAAGTATTATCAGAACTGAACATAGGATTCGAAACGGCAGTAGAATTCCTAAAGAAGAGGATTGAGCTTGGCGAAGTCAAGGACGATGCCACGCCCAACACCAAGATAAGCGACAAGCAGTACGATGCACTGGTCAGTGAATTCAGCACCGACAAGGCTGTAAAGACCAAGGCCGAACAGCTGTTCACAAAGAAAGTCAAGGAGAAGAAGGCAGAGAAGAAGGAAAAGGCCGTAGCTCCTACCGATGAATTGCTGGAACACCGCCAACAGTTCAAGGCCGTGGGCAAAATAGACCTTGAGAGCCTTAACAAGCCTAAGTCCGCTGCTCCTGCGGAACCCGTGGAAGAGCCTCAGCCTGTTGTTGCTGAGGAAGTAGTAGCTCCTGCTGTGACTGCTGCCGAGCCACAGAAGGAAGAACCCGCCATTGTAGAGCCTGAGGCCCCGGAGCCAGAACCCGCTGCTGAACCCGAGAAAGAGGCTGAGGAACAGGAAGCCACGGCCGAGACAACAGCTGTCGAGGCTTCGGAAGAAGAACCTACTCCCCAGCAGACTTCGCTGGCCAAGACCCCTGGTGACCTGAAGGCTGCCCAGAATGCGCCACAGCTGAACGTGTTGGGCAAGATAGACCTGTCAACGCTGAACCAAAGCACTCGTCCCAAGAAGAAATCGAAGGAGGAGCGTCGCAAGGAACGTGAGGAGAAGGCTGCCGGCGAGCGTAAGAAGCGCGAGCGCATCCGTCAGGGCAAGGTAGATATCGAGGCTGCTGCCAAGCAGGCCAGCAAGGACAGCAACAAGAACGACAAGAACAAGAATAACAACCGTCAGCAGCAGAACCAGCAACAGGGTGGCAAGAAGAACAAGAAGAACCGCCCCGTAAAGCCTCTGGAGGTGGACGACGAGGCAGTAGCCCGTCAGGTGAAGGAGACGCTGGCCCGTCTGACATCGAAGTCCAACCAGAACAAGAAGGGTGCCAAGTACCGTAAGGAGAAGCGCGACGCCGTACAGGAACGTCTCTCTGAGGAGATGGCAGCAGAGGCAGCCGAGTCGAAGGTGCTGAAGCTGACGGAATTCGTCACCGTCTCTGAACTGGCCACGATGATGAACGTCGGCGTCAATCAGGTCATCGGAACCTGCATGTCGATAGGCATCATGGTGAGTATCAACCAACGTCTTGACGCAGAGACCATCAATATCGTAGCCGACGAGTTCGGTTTCACTACAGAATACGTCTCGGCAGAGGTACAGAACGCCATCACCGAGGAAGAGGACGACGAGAACGACCTGATATCCCGCGCCCCCATCGTCACCGTGATGGGTCACGTCGACCATGGTAAGACGTCGTTGCTTGACCATATCCGCAACACCAACGTCATTGCCGGTGAGGCTGGTGGCATTACCCAGCACATCGGCGCCTACAACGTCAAGCTGAAGGATGGTCGCCAGATTACCTTCCTCGACACTCCTGGCCACGAGGCCTTCACCGCCATGCGTGCCCGTGGTGCACAGGTGACCGATATTGCCATCATCATTATCGCTGCCGACGACTCGGTGATGCCTACTACGAAGGAGGCCATTGCCCATGCCCAGGCTGCCAACGTGCCGATGGTGTTTGCCATCAACAAGATAGACAAACCGGGTGCCAACCCCGATAAGATACGTGAAGACCTGGCCAATATGAACCTGCTCGTCGAAGAGTGGGGCGGTAAGTACCAGTGTCAGGAAATCTCGGCTAAGAAGGGCCTGGGCGTCGACGAACTGTTGGAGAAGGTACTTCTGGAAGCTGAGATGCTGGACCTGAAGGCCAACCCCAACCGCAAGGCCACGGGAAGCATCATCGAGTCCAGTCTGGACAAGGGACGTGGCTATGTCAGTACCGTCCTTGTGTCTAACGGCACCCTGAAGGTAGGCGACGTGGTCATTGCAGGCAGTGCCTGGGGTAAAATCAAGGCCATGTTCAACGAGCGTAACCAGCGTATCGAGAAGGCCGGTCCTGCCGAGCCTGCCATCATACTGGGTCTGAACGGTGCTCCTACTGCCGGCGACTCATTCCACGTCATGGAGACGGAGCAGGAGGCTCGCGAGATAGCCAACAAGCGTATACAGCTGCAGCGCGAACAGAGCCTGCGCACCACCAAGACGCTGGGTCTGGACGACATCTCGCACCGCATTGCCCTGGGTGAGTTCCACGAGCTGAACATCATCGTCAAGGGTGATACCGACGGTTCTATCGAAGCCCTCAGCGACTCGTTCATCAAGCTCTCGACAGAGAAGGTACAGGTGAATGTCATCGCCAAGGCTGTTGGTCAGATTTCGGAGAACGACGTCATGCTGGCCTCTGCCTCTGACGCCATTATCGTGGGCTTCCAGGTGCGACCCTCTGCCGATGCACGTCGTCTGGCAGAGAGAGAGGGTGTGGAAATCAACACCTACTCTATCATCTACGACGCCATCGACGAGGTGAAGTCTACCATGGAGGGTATGCTCGACAAGGTGAAGAAGGAGATTGTCACCGGTGAGATTGAAGTCAAGCAGGTATTCAAAATTTCGAAGGTAGGTACTGTGGCCGGTGGTTTGGTCATCGACGGTAAGGTACACTCGAAGGACAAGGCCCGTGTGGTGCGCGACGGTATCGTTATCCACACTGCCAACATCGATGCCCTGAAGCGTTATAAGGACGACGCCAAGGAAGTAGCTACAGGACTGGAGTGTGGTATCTCGCTCGTTAACTTCAACGACATCCAGGTGGGCGACATCATTGAGACCTTCACTGAAATCGAGGTAGAGCAGAAACTGTAATGAGCAACGAGTTTGTTAAACAGGTAGCGGAGCAGAAATACGAGTTCGGCTTCACTACCGATGTACATACTGAAATCATTGAGAAGGGGCTGAACGAGGACATCGTTCGCCTCATCTCTGCTAAAAAGGAAGAGCCCGAATGGATGCTTGACTTCCGTCTCCGTGCCTTCCGCTACTGGCAAGAGCAGCAAGAGCCCCGATGGGGACATGTGCATGTGCCACCCATTGACTATCAGGCCATCTCCTACTATGCCGACCCATTGGCACAAAAGCCCAAGGGCGACGGGAAAATAGACCCTGAACTGGAGAAGACTTTCGACAAGTTGGGTATTCCCCTTGAAGAACGCCTGGCACTCAGCGGCAATACCGCCGTCGACGCCATCATGGACTCCGTCAGCGTGAAGACCACCTTCAAAGAAAAGCTACGCGAGAAAGGCGTCATCTTCTGCTCCATCGGCGAGGCCATCAAGGAGCATGGCGACCTGGTGCGTCAGTATCTGGGCACCGTAGTCCCCTATCGCGACAACTTCTTTGCTGCACTTAACAGCGCCGTATTCTCTGACGGCTCATTTGTATATATCCCCAAAGGCGTGCGCTGCCCCATGGAGCTGAGCAGCTACTTCCGCATCAATGCCCGCAACACCGGACAATTTGAACGTACACTCATCGTAGCCGACGACGACTCGTACGTCAGCTATCTTGAAGGATGTACGGCCCCCATGCGCGACGAGAACCAGCTGCATGCTGCCATCGTCGAGATTATCGTCATGGACCGTGCCGAGGTCAAGTACTCGACGGTGCAGAACTGGTATCCCGGCGACGAGCAGGGACGGGGCGGTGTGCTGAACCTGGTGACCAAGCGCGGCGACCTGCGCGGCGCCGGCTCCAAGCTTTCCTGGACACAGGTGGAGACGGGCTCGGCCATCACGTGGAAATACCCCTCGTGCATCCTGCGCGGCGACAACAGCACCGCCGAATTCTATTCGGTGGCCGTCACCAACAACTATCAGGAGGCTGACACGGGCACGAAGATGATTCACATGGGCAAGAACACCAAGTCAACCATCATCTCAAAGGGCATCTCGGCCGGCCACTCGCAGAATTCATATCGCGGGCTGGTACGCGCCACGTCGACAGCCGACAATGCGCGAAACTATTCATCGTGCGACTCACTGCTGTTGGGCAGCAACTGTGGGGCACATACCTTCCCCTACATGGACGTACACAACGAGAGTGCCGTCTTTGAGCACGAAGCCACAACGAGCAAGATTTCCGAAGACCAGCTCTTCTACTGCAACCAGCGTGGCATACCCACCGAACAGGCCGTGGGGCTCATTGTCAACGGCTATGCCAAGGAAGTGCTGCAGAAGCTGCCCATGGAGTTTGCCGTCGAGGCGCAGAAGCTATTGTCTGTATCGCTCGAAGGCACGGTAGGATAAAAGTACTACTTTCCCCATAGTAAAGTCCCACTCTCCTCGGAGGAAAGTGGGGCTTTACTATAACGTAACAAGTCTCGATGTTTCGATATACCGATGTTCCGATATTTCGATGTTCCGATATACCGGTGTTTCATTCCCAACGGAACACCGCTCCGTTACGACGGGCTGGGTCGGCACCGGTGAAGTCCATCGAATAAGGACTGCCCGTCGTAGGACTCTTGCCCACATACTTATGCGTGCGCATCGACATGAGCATGAACTCCTGATTCAGATAGTCCTGCCATAGGAACACCTCGGCTTTCTTCTCGTCGTTGGTCAGACGTAAGTCACCCGCGATACCGAAACCGGAGCAGCACACGTAGCGTCCGTCCTCGCATTGTAGGATGACCTTGCCCTGGCCCTTGTCGATGATGCGGAAGTGGGTCAGTCGTTCGTTGTCCTTTTCCTGTGGGGTGAGGTCAGGGTGCGTAGGTACGGAGAGATCGTGCAGCAGTCCGTGCTTCAGCGCTATGGCTGGACGGCCCGTAGCCAAGTTGATGATGCGGAAGGTCCTGCCATATGGAATATTCTTAGAACGGTCGGCACAGGGCTCCTCAACGGTGAAGTTGTCGAACTCAGCGTAGCCGCCCTGCTTGCCCTCGCGGTTAAAACAGAACAAGGCATGGCGCGAGCCCTGGAAGGTGATGAGCTGATACGACAGCGGCATCTCGCGCCCTAACGGGCGATAGTACTCGCCGTTGAGCGAGAACTCGTAGTGGGCCTTGTCGTTGTCGAAGTCGCCCACCATGCGGAGCCATACCCTCTTAATTGGAGCGTCGCAGGACGCGATGCCCAGCGTGACGGTGTCGTTGGTTGCTTGCTCAAAACAGCGCAGGAGCAAGCCATAGTGACCTTGCTCGATGCCAATCCACGAGCAGGGCACGTTGATGTTGCCCAGTCCGGCCACGTCGCCTTCCTTCATGCCGCCCACATACAACTCCACGGTGACTATGCTCTTCGGACCAATGACACGCTGGGTCAGCGTGTTGCGAGCCCACATCAGCTGTTCGGCGGGCTGTGCCTGCAGCCGCAGGCGGCCGTTCTTCAGGCTCCACATCTTGTCATCGGGATTATGGTTCCACTGCCAGATACGGCCCAGATGCTTACCATTGAAGTCGTCGCTGCGTACATAAGGAGCCTTCTTCTGGCTGGCATCAGTCACAGCACCAGGGATGTTAGGCTTCAGCCATGTACGTGGAGCACGGCCGAGGTTACCTTCCAGTCCCAACATGGGCCAGCCGTCCTTCCAGGTGATGGGAGCCAGTGTGGTGGTACGTCCTATAGAGTGGAAGTCCATCATGAGCACTGCCCACCACTGCCCGCTCTGGTCCTCGACGATGCCGCCCTGATGGATATTGGTACAGGCAGTGGCGTCCTTGTCGACATCTGGAATGCCGTACTTCGTACCGTTGTGTCCTATGCGGTATTGTTCACCTTGGGGCACCTGCGTCAGTGGTGCCTGATGGTAGCCGAACGTCTCGTCGGCAGTGATGGTAATGGTCTCGTATGGTCCCCAGATGCTCTTTGACCGTGAACAAAGCGTACGTCCGTTGGGATAGTAGTCGGTGGAGATGAGGTAATACATGTCACCTATCTTGTACATGTGGTGCCCCTCGCCCACAGCACTGCCTCCAGGAATTATGACACGCTCAGTGCCCTCTATTGGACCACTCATGTCGGGCTTCAGCTCCGTACACTTCACCTCGCCATAGCCGTGGATGGCATAAATCTTTCCATCGTCGTCGAAGAGCACGCTGAGGTCGTAGATGCGCCCCTGCATGTTATGGTGCTTCCACGGTCCGCGAATGTCTTTGGCTGTATAGCATTGCAGCCCCTTACCGTTGATGTTGCTAAAGACGTAGAACTGGCCATTAGCGTAACGAATGCAAGGAGCCCAGATGCCCTGGCCATATATCTCCTTATGATTCTTCAGCGCAAAGGCATCGTCCTTGAAGTCGAAACGGTCGAAGCAGTAGCTGATGTTCTCCCAGTTCACCAGGTCCTTCGAGTGCAGGATGACCAGTCCCGGCACGGTGTGCATAGTTGTACCAGCCAGATAATAGTCGTCACCCACACGAAGAATGTCCGGGTCGGAGAACTCGTCATAGAATAGCGGGTTGGTGAATGTACCGTTGCCATTGTCTGCAGTCCATGAGGTCTGTGCATGGCTCAAAGTAAGGAATGATAATAGTAATAAAGCAATGGGAAGTCTTCGCATAACTTTCTCTGTTATTCTTTAATACGTATAATACTTAGTGAATAGGCAGGCAGCTCAACTTCTACCTTATTGCCTATTGGCGACAGCTCGTGGTGGGTGGGGTAGATGTTGGTAGGCTGTTGCAGAGTGTTCTCGTCCATGCCGTCGTTGGCACTGAGACGGATGAGGTGAGCCTGCTTGACTGTGAAGTGGCTGATGTTCAGCTGTGCCGTAGTAGCTTCGGCCTGGGTGTTGACCACCTTGACTATCAGCTCGTCCTTGTGCTCGTCGATGGTCGCACTGGAGAAAATGCCAGGCAGCACATCGCCCTTCATCACAGTGTCGAACACCAGTTCCTTGTCCAGCCAGCATCTCAAACTGTCACCGGCCATCTGGAAGGTAATGTCATACCATCGACCCGTCTCTATCTTTCCCGGCTTGGTTTCTATCTGGCTCTTGCCGCCACCGCTGATGCGCTCAATACCGTGTTGTGTATTGCCCCAGCCACCTAAGTTCACCCAACAGTAGTTGCCGGCATCGGTATAGTTGAAGACCACGATGAACCCTTCGTCACCACCGTCCTTGCGGGCACGGAACTTAGCAGTATAGTGGTCGCCCACCTGTGCACGGCATATCGCCACACACTGTTCGGCGGTACCGGTCTGGCTGATACTGCCGTCGCTGTTCTTCTGCCACTTTCCGGTCACCAGCTCAGGCATACCGGTCTTCGGCAACGGCTCCGGATGGGTAAACGATGCCTGTGTGCCCCAGGTGGCAAAACCTATGCGGCTCTTTGGGGGAGTGACAGACGTTCTGGCCTGTACCTTATAGGGATTCTGCTGGCTGACCTTCACCACCTGCGTGCCGATGTGCTGTGGCATCAGGGCCTGCACATAGTAAGAGGGCGTGCCCATAACGCGGCTCGAACTGAAGCGTATCATGTCAGGACGCCATTTGGCATCGTTCTCATTGACAAAGATGGGGGCATAGGAGTTCAGGGGCACTATGTCGGAATTGTTCTCCATACCCATCATGTAGACAGCCTCGCCCAGTGCGGCGTTCATGTTGCCCAGATTGCCGAAGCCGCTGGTGACAGCATATTCGCCGACATAAATCTTCGGGCCTTTGCGGTTGTAGGTGTCATACTTGTGGAAGGCATCGGCAAACCACGCGGGGTTACGATAGTAGTGCTCGTCCAACAGGTCGACGGGCAACTTACTGTCCCAGGTGGGCGTATCAGTGCCCCATGCTGCCACATTGCCTATGAGCTGCATCTTGGGATACTTGGCCAATATGGCCTTGCGGAACAGGTCGTAACGCTCGTAGTAGTGGTCGCTCTGCTGCTCCTGGTTGGGTTGGTTGTTCTCGTTGCCTATCTCCAGATACTCTATGTTAAAAGGTGCGGGATGACCGTTCTTGGCACGCAGCGCACCATACTTTGTCGTCACGTCGCCATTGGCATACTCCAGGGCTGCCAGTGTCTCGTCTATCCATGGCTGGATGCTGTCCAGCGGAGTCAGACCGCCATGCCACAGTCCCACGTTGACCACATAAAGTGGCTTGGCACCCAGGTCTTCTGCCATCTGCAGATATTCATGGAAGCCCAGTCCGTCGGTGGTTCGATAGCCCCAGTTGACGTTCCAGTGGCCCGGACGTTCCTCAATGGGACCTATCGTGCGCTCCCAGCGGAAGGCATTGTCAGGCGAGATCTGTCCCTCCACGTAGCAGCCACCAGGGAAGCGCATGAACTTAGGATGCATCTCGTAGAGCATCTGTGCCAGGTCAGGGCGCAGGCCGTTCTCCCTGTTCTTGAAGGTGGGAGGGAAGAGCGATACCATATCAATGTCTATCACACCCTTGCCGTCGAAGACCAGCGCAAAGCAGGCCTGCGGGTTGTTGTCTGTAGCCTGCAGGGTAGCGGTGTATTTTGTCCATTGCTTGTCAACAGGGAAACCATTGACCACTGTTTCAGCATAGCGCGTCTTGCCGTCCTTACTGCATAGCAGTGCGCGGACGGTGCCTTTGTAGCTGCCCCGGGCAAAGAACGACAGGCGATAGCTGCGCCCCTGTACGGCATTGATGCCCCAGAAGCCCTCATTCATCAGCATGGCAGGACTGTCGGCAGTGGCGTTGACGGTCAGCTCCAGGGCATTGCCCTGTGCGCTGTTCAGCAGCTTCACCTTCTTCGAGGGCTGTATCAGCTTGGCTACCAGCTGTGCCGGGGTAGAGGAACAGGTAGACCAGGCCTCCATGGTGGCAGGCTTGCCATAGCCTTCACCGTCTTCAAACGAACGGTTGCGGATGAGTTCGGCATAGATGCCGCCGTCGGCAGCATGGTTGATGTCCTCAAAGAAGATGCCATAGTGCGTGGGGCTAATCTTAGGTCCCCGCTGTTGGGCGTCTACATCTATCACTACCTGGGCATGAGTGCCTACAGCTGCCATCAGACAGCCGGCTACTATGGTAAATGTTCTTTTCTTCATCTTGCAATTGGTATTATTTCATCAATCAGCCGTCAATTCCGGCCAGCCGTCAGGAGTCCACTCAATCTTGCGCTGAACGAGGATGGCAGCCCCCTTATGAGCCACGCTATAGCCATGACTAATGTAGAAATCCTCACCGTTCATATGGTAGGCAGCGCAATGGCCAATGGCCTCAAACTGCTGCTTGTCGCCCTCAATGACGAGCGTTCCCCCACCCTCGCGCATGTTTTCACCCGCGCGGTCCAGGTACGGACCGTCCACCGTCTTCGAACGACCTACGGCTACACGATAAGTACTCTTCGAACCCATACAGCAATAGTCCCAGGCAACAAAGAGATAGTACCAGCCTCCGTGCTTCATAATGAACGGAGCCTCGATAGCGTTCGTCCCGGCATATTTGCTGGTCGGATTAGCCATGCGGTTGTTGTTCTTCGGCGAATAGCGGCGGGCAATGGTGCGCGGCTTCTCGCCCTTGGCCACATGCATTGTGGTGTCAAGGCGTACCAGCTGTATACCGTCCCAGAACGACCCCCACACCAGCCACGGCTGGTCATCGTCGTCAATGACGAAGTTAGGGTCTATAGCATTCCAGTTGTCGCGTCCCTCGCGTGAAGTGACAATGCATCCCTCATCGGTCCATACAGGAAACGACAGCGAATGGTTACTGAGCAGCCCGATGGCCGACCCGTTCTTGCCAAAGGTGGAGCAGCTGTAGGCGAGCCACCAGCGTCCGTGCCACTTGATGACGTCCGGCGCCCACACATGACAGGTAAAGCCTGGCACCGAGTCGCGCGTCCACTCTGGCATCACCGTCATCACAGGCTGAGGCAGCACGGTCCACGTCTTGCGGTCTTTCGATGTCATGTGCTGAATGCCCAAACCCGTAGCAAAGATATGGTAAGTACTATCCTCGTAGGCCATCACGGGGTCGTGCACCATAGGCGTATCCGTCTGGAAAGCCTCGCGCGGGAAATGGCGACGACCCTGCTGGGCGAAAATGGTGGTGCTCACAAGGAGCACCACCACTATTGTAAGATAACGTTTCATCTAGTCCTGTGTATTAGTTACTTAATTGCTCACGCGGTAGCCCCAGATGGTAACACCCGTAGCGGCACACATCACCGTGAACGAAGGAGCCTTCTCGTTCTTAGGCTCAAGATACTGTTCTACCAGCACGCCCTTGTACACCTGCCCGTTGATGGTGACATTGAAGTACGACGTACCATCCTTCTGCGACCACTTACCTGACACGGCACCAGAGATGTTGCCCGTGGCGTCGAGCACCACATCAACAGGCTTTGCATATTCCTTCTTGGTATGATCGAGACCATACTCGTGCGTCAGCATCTTGTACTTGCCAGGAACACTGCTCGTAGCCACATATTGCTTCGAACCCATCTTAGCCAGCTTCGTTACCTCACCCGTGTATTCAAATGGTGCTGCCACCAGCCAGCCGTCCTCGTTCTGGAACAACTGGTGTACACGTACCTCGTGACCCTCGCCCTTGCTCTGGAAACGCGTGTGGTAAATCAGATAGGCACGGCCGTCCTCAGCAGCAATGGCCGAGTTATGACCCTGTGAACGCTCCGAGTTGGCACCCACCGTCTTGTTGCCCCACTCGCCGTAGGCTCCGAAGATATTGGTACCACGGTTGCCGTCGTTGGCATCCTTACCGAAGTTCAGGTAATACTTATCAGCATACAAGGCTGTTGCATTCTTGCTGTCTACGTAAGGTCCGTCAGGATTCTTCGAACGGAACACGCGCATCTGGTAGCCACCGTTGTTGTAATCACTGGCCACACCGCCGGCAGCCAAGCCGCCATAGCTCATAAACAGGTAGTAGTAGCCATTAATGTACTCTATGTAACTACCCTCGCCCGAAGCATAGAAGCCACCGGCAATCTTCTTTCCGAAGTAAGGATCGACGGTAATGCTGTTACCACTGCCAGTCAGCGTGTACTGCACGTCATAGTCACGCAGACCCGTCTCCTCGTCCAGCTCAAGCATGTAGATACCGCCGCTCCACGAACCGTACGACATCCACAGCTTGCCGCTCTCGTCGTAGAACACGCAAGGGTCAATACAGTTGGGGAATCGCTGACCATAGTTCCAGTTACCAATCTTGATGTTGTACCTGTCGGGCAGCGAGGTCTGTGTACCGATAACCAGTTCCAGGTCAGTATTCTTATAGGAAGTACCATTGTTGAAACCGCTTATGACCACCGGACCCTGATAGAAATACGGTCCCGTAATCTTAGAGGCCGTCAGCAGGACGATGCTCGAATACCAGTAATCACCGTTGACACTCATATACATGCACCACTTGCCCATCTTCTTGTTGTAGATGACGTCGGGGGCCCACAGGTTGCCGTCAATATTATAGGAAGCATTGCCACGCTTGGCCCATGCTTGAGCGTCGAAAGCAGGAAAATCAACCTCTACGCCGCCCTTCTTCACCTTGGTCACAGCCGGAGTGGTAAACGCTACGTTGGGTCTTGCATCGCCGCTCGTATTGGTAGCAAAGGGAACGGTGAGAGTAGTCCACGACAGCAGGTTGTTCGACCATGCATTGGCCCGATGCGAGCCGAAGATATAGTATCTCTTGTTCTCAGAGTCGTACACAATGCTGGGGTCGTGCACGCTGACGGCCCTCAGGTTGCTGGGACCCAGAGTCTGGGTCTCCTCGTCGTCTCCGCCAGGAGTCGGCGTAGGCGTGGGAGTGGGCGTAGGTGTAGGAGTCGGGGTTACGGGGTCGCTACTATCGTCGCCGCCACAGGCCGACAACATCAGGCCGGCAGCAAACAGGCACGACAATAATACTTTCATTTTGTTCTTCTTGTTCATTGCTTTTTATTGTTTTAGAGTAATTATCGTATTCTCTGCAAAGATACCACTTATTTCTGAAATGGCAAAGGAAAAGGCAAGGAAATCTGCCATACTAGCGATTTCCTTGCCCCTTTATAGTATCTTAACGCTTACTCGAATACAATGTGAGCACCTTCCATTGTGAGGTAGAAGTTCACATCGCTTGCATCGACTGTAATGCCTGTGTAGGTCTGAGTGTATGTCTTACCATCGCTACCCAGCGTTACGGCCTTCACGTCGGCAGTGCCGTCGCCCTTGTTGGTGACCGACAGCGTAACCAGACCTTCGTTCATGGCCTCAAGCCAAGCAGCCCAGTCGGCATGGTCGCAAGCAGCGGTGCAAGTGCCATAGCCGTTACCCCAACCAAAGTTGTCGGCACGCAGCACGGCATACTCGCCGTCAGCACCCAGCGTCAGGTCTGCCTTACAAACCACTGCCAGATAGTTGTTCCAGTTGGCACCACCATTGGTGTAGTTGCGGAAACGGGTAGTAACCGTATGACCTGCAGGAACCTTGATAGGATCAGACTTCGCTCCGAAGAACGGAGTAGTGTTATCCTCGTTACCTAATACTCCATCGAACTCAAGGTGAGCCTTCTCCAGAGTCAGGCTGAAGTAGAAGTCGTTAGGATCGGCAACGGTGATACCCTTGTAGGTCTGGGTATAGATGTTAGCATCGCTACCCACGGTAACAGCCTCCACGTCGGCAGTACCGTCACCATTGTTGGTCACCTGTACAGTCACCTTACCGCCATTCATTGCTGCAAGCCAGGCGGCCCAGTCGCTATGGCTGCAAGTAGCGGTGCAAGTGCCATAGCCATTGCCCCAACCAAAGTTGTCGGCACGCAGCACGGCATACTCACCATCAGCACCCAGGCTCAAATCACCCTTGCTGAGCACAACGAGATAGTTCTCCCAGTTGTTGCCGCCTGCGGTGTAGTTGGTGAAGGTCGTAATGAAGGTCTCATTAGGAGCAATCTTCACCAGGCTGGTACGGGCACCGAAGAACGGTGTAGAGTTGTCGGCAGCACCCAGAAGCGTGTACATCTTGTCTACCACCTCGAATTCAGCCGTACCGATGACAGGAGAGGGAGCACCCTCGCCCTTGTACGTCTTGCTATAGCCAGCCACCAGCACTTTCTTGCCCAGTGAGTTCAGGTCGGGCACAGCCTGGAAGGTCAGGTCGGCAGCGGTCACGTCCATCGTCACACCCTGTTCGAACTCTACGGTAGCCGTCACGTTGGCAAAGGCCTCCTCGACGGTAGCGTAAGCGTTCTGCAGAATCTTCTTGGGAACGCTCTTCAGCGTCAGCTTCAGCGGCAGCTTGTCGCCAGCCTCGGTGTAACCACCGATAGGTTCGATGTTCGACTGTAGGAAGTTAATCTGAGAGCCTTCAGGAACGAAGAACACACGAATCTTATCGTTGCTTGCGTCAGCATTCAGGTTGGGCATGTCGGCAGACTGTGTATAGGTCTTGGTCACGGTACCGTTAGTCATTGTAACCACGAAACCAGCTTTTTCTCCTGTACGGTCAACGGTCACAACGACGCGTCCGCCCAGCTTGTCCACACCGGCATCCGTGTCGGTGCCGAAAGTCAGGTTACTCGTTACCAAGCTGCGGTCAATATAGTCACCCCACTCCGAGTTGCCCGAGGGTTGGTTGTCGTAACGGATGGCACCATATTCCTTGTAGTTGGCAGCACCACGGTCCTCGTCGTTACAAAGTATCATGGCGTAGTTCTTGTACGTATTCGGCGCACTGGGATTGATGCTCAAGTTGAACACTCCGTGCCACTTCTGACCAGCAGGAATCTGATAGTACTTTGAGAAAGCAGCCCACCAACCGGTAGAGAAGTCGGCAGCACCTACAGAATAGACATCCTCGTGCATGCCTACCAGTTCCTCTTCGCCACTGCCTTGATTGGCATTCTTGATGGAGTCGGCCTTTGCAGCGACCCAGTCGGGCGAACCAACCTTATACAGGTCAGAGCCCTCACAGCTCGTCAGCGCCCACACACCCAGGGTGGCGAAGCAGAAGACAGAAGCTAATTTATTTAGATATCTCATAATATTTTCGATTTACTAATTTATTACTATATGAAAGCTTACTACTTGACCACTGGGTGAACAGTCCATCCCTTGCTTGAGAAGTAGGCAGCGTTGCTCCAGTTATAGTTAGCCGAGTTACCCCTCAGATTCGGGTTATCATTCAGCGTAGTCTGGAAGATAGGCAGGAACTCATGACCGTCAACGTATGTATCGAAAGAGCTCTTGCTACGGGTAGCATAGTCAACAGGATCCTTCGGAGTGTAGGTGATGACACCGTTCTCGTAGTCAGCCTTGGTCCAGAAGTTGAAGGCACCATGCTCCTTCAGCTGCTGCAGACGGTCGGCGCTATAGAAGAATCCCCAGCGAAGAAGGTCGAAGCCACGGCCGAACTCACAGCCGAACTCCTTCGGACGCTCTACGTTGGCAATCTGCTCGAACAGCTTGTCCTTAGAAGAGAAGTCAGACAGGCTGAGGTCTCTCAGCTGGGCACGGCGGCGAACCTGGTTAATCCACTCGATGGCCTGAGCCGTAGGACCGTTCACCTCGTTCTCACACTCAGCTGCACGCAGCAGTACGTCAGAGTAGCGCATCATGCGCAGGTTGATACCGCAATGCAGACCCGTCACCACCTTGTCGTAGATACCTGTGCGCAGGTTAGTGTTCTTGGCGATAGGCAGACCACCGTAGTTATTGTTGGTCACCAGATAGTTATCAGCAGTCAGCTTAGTGGTATATGCCACATTACCATACTCGAAGTCTTCCCACTCAGGCTCGTATGTACCAACGGTCCAATAGAGGCGTGGGTCGAGACTGCCTGAGGTAGTACGCTCAGCCTTGAACAGGTTGTAGAGCCAGGGCGAAACAGAGAGGTCAGCCCAGCCACCGCAGTCGCCAGGACCATAGTTACTCTCGATGGCGTGACCCTGCGTAGCGTTAGGACTGGTGTTCACCGGAGTCCACTCGTCGTCGGTACCCTGTGAACCATAGTCCAGGAACTGCACCTCGAACAGGCTCTCGTCATTATTCTCGTAGGCACTGCCCTCACGGAAGTTGTCGCCATAGTTATCCATCAGCCTGTACTGGCCATACTGTCCGTTGATGATGGCTTTCAGCACGGTGAGAGCCTCGCTGTACTTGTGACGCATCATCAGTGCACGGGCATAGTAGCCTGCAGCAGCACCCGATGTAGCGCGGCCCTTGGCCCACTCACCACCAATAGTCTTCGCGGGGAGCAACTCCATAGCCTCACTAAAATCAACCTCTATCAAATCCCACACACGGTCATACTGCGCATTGGGGTCGTAACTACCATCAGCGGCAACATCATCAGCCTCCGTATTTGCAGCATAGAGTCCTTCCAGCGTAGAATACTGTTCGTAGTCTGTAATGATGGTAGGGTTCTGATAGTATCCAGCCAAGTTATAGTAAGACAAGCCACGCAGGAACAAGGCCTGACCTGCAATATACTTCATCTGATCGGAAAGCGCCGAATAGTCCTGACCGACACGTGAGAGCACATAGTTGCAGACATTGATGGTATAGTACCACTCACGCCACGACCACATGTTGATTTCGTCGGTAGCAGGGTCGTTCAGGTCGTCGAACGGCATGTACCATACCTGCGAGGAGTTCCACACCTCGTCAGCACGGCATACATCGATATTGTATCCCACACGGGCGTATGAACCCTCCATACGGATGTGGTTGTAGCAAGCAATGACACTCTCCTCCAGGTCGGCAACGGTAGAACCGTAGGTAGCCGTAGTCTGCTGGTTGGGATTGGTCAGCTCCAGCTTATCGCTGCACGAAGTCAGCGCGCCAATGCCCAACATAAGGGCAAGCGAAATTTTATGTAATTTCATATTTCTTTCTCCTTAATTTGATTAGAACGACAAGTTAATACCGCACATGAAGCTGCGGGCACTGGGGAACGAGCAGAAGTTGTAGCCCGGGGTGAAAGTACCGCCGGCGAAGTCAACATTGTAGCCCTTGTAGCCCGTGATGGTCAGGAGGTTCTGTGCAGAAACATATGCACGGACACCCGTGACGACACCCTTGAACCACTTGTCGGGGAAGTTGTAGCCCAGCTCTACGTTGGCAATCTTCCAGTAGGCAGCGTTCTGAATCTTACGGCTGCTGAACAAGTCGTTCCAAGCCAGCGTGGCACTGTTAGAATAGTAAGTACGGGGAACGCTGGAGAGATAGGTAGTTCCATCCTCCGACCAGCGGTTGGCATCGAGCATAGCCACGTCCTTGTTGCCGGGACCGTAGCAAGAGTTCAAGCTGTTCCAGATGTCGTCAGACACGTGGTAGTTCAGTGCACCGAAGGTAGAGATCGACAGGTCGAAGTTCTTGTACTCCAGGTGGGCACTGATACCGAAGTTCACCTTAGGCAGACCACTACCAAGTACTACCTGGTCCTGAGTGTCTACTACACCGTCTTTGTTGACGTCCTCATAGTAGCAGTCACCGATATTGGCACCCTGCTGGTAAGTCCATGCGCCCTCATCGACAATATTAGGCTTGTATGAGGGATTAGCCTCCTGCTTGGCGCGCTCCAAATCGTTATGAGTCTGACGGCCGGCCTCGTTCAGGGCGTTCAGCTGCTCCTGTGAGCGGATGATGCCGCTATAACGCCAGCCATAGAACTGACCAACCTCCTGGCCTACGTAAGTGATGTAGGCACCATTGATCTGCGAGTCCTTACCGGTACCCAGCGAGGTCACCTTGTTCTTCAGCGTACTCAGGTTGGCAGCTACCTGCCACTTCAAGGGGTGGTCGTTGTTACGATAGGTTGCCGAGAACTCGAAACCGCTGTTCTCCATCGAGGCAGCGTTCATCGTCACCGATGTATTGGCCACACCCGTGCTGCTGGGAACAGCCACACCGTAGTGCAGGTCCTCAGACTTGTTCTTATACCACTCGGCAGTGAACTCGAAGCGGTTGTTCCACATGGCAATATCAATACCGATGTTGGTGGTCTTCTTCTTCTCCCATGCGATGTTCTCGTTGACGAAGGTAGAGACGGCCGAACCGGTCACGGGCTGGTTGCCGAAGCTATAGGTCATGTTGTTACGTGCCAAGACGGCGGTATAGGCATAGTCGCCCACGGCGGCCTCGTTACCCAGCACACCATAGCTGGCGCGTACCTTGAACATGTTCATGATGTTATGGTCGATGGGGAAGAACTTCTCCTTGTCGAAGCGCCAACCCAGCGAGATAGAGGGGAACGTACCCCAGCGAATGTCCTTGGTCAGACGCGAGCTACCGTCACGACGCAGCACGAACGACAGCAGGTACTTGCCATCGTAGTCGTAGTTCAGACGACCGATGAACGAAGTGATGGCGTGCTTGTACTCGAACGACTCCGAATAGGTGTCGGCACCGTTCTGCAGCTGCAGGTAGTAAGGCTCTGAGAAGTTCACACCCCAGGCATTGATAATGTGGGTGTTCTCCTCCTGATAGGTCTGACCCAGCACCAGGTTCACGTGGTGCAGACCGACGTTGCCGTCGTAGGTCAGCGTATTCTCCACGAGGAAGTCGCCGTACTGACGGTTGTTCTTGGTCAGCTTCTCATTGGTCTTGTCCAGATATACACGGTTCGACTGAATCCAGGCCGACACCCATGTCTTATCCGTAGCGTGCGTCTTGCTGTACGACAGGTTCAGCTTGTAGTTCAGCTTGTGGTTCTTCAGCTCCAGACCAATCATCTTGAACAGGTCAACGTCGGCCGAACCGGTAGCCACCACGCGGTCAACGAGCGTGTTGCGGGTCAGCAGGTTGTTCACCAGCAAGGGGTTCGAAGCCGAGATGTCACCATGAATGGTATCATAGTAGACACCGTATCCGTAAGCATCGTAGTTGAAGCTGCTGGCGTTACCCACCTTGTCGTCGAGCACCCATGTAGACTCGTCGTAAGCCTTGATGGTGGGCTGCATCAGCAGCGTACCGCGCAGCACGTTGGTCACGTCGCCATACAGACCCTGCACGTACTCAGAGGCATTCGACAGACCCATACCGTCCTGGCTGGAGTGCGAATAGACGAGGCTCGTACGGAACTGGATGAACTTGGTCTCCATCGTGTTGTTCACACGTGCGGTGAAACGCTGGTAGTTAGGACCTGCGCCCTCCAGCGTACCAGTCTGCTTGAAGTAGTCGAGGCTGACGTTATACGTATTGTGAGCACCGCCACCGCCGAGGTTGATGTTGTGGTTCTGGCGCACACCGGTCTTGAACACCTGGTCGAACCAGTTGGTGTTGGTGCCGTCCATGAACTGATACTTTCCGGTCTCGGGGTTCAGCGAATAGCCACCGGCCAGAGGTGTGCCCGAGTTGGCACAAGCCTGACCCAGGTACTGGCTGTACTGGTTGGCATTCATCACGTCGTAGACGCCGCTGGAAATCTTGTCCCAGCCGAAATATCCCTTATAGTCAACCTTCAGGGGCTGTTCCTTCTTACCGCCCTTGGTGGTGATGATGACCACACCGTTAGCAGCACGCGAACCGTAGATGGCACCTGCCGATGCATCCTTCAGCACCTGGATGGTCTCGATGTCGTTAGGCGAGAAGTCGCGAATGGTGGTACCCATGGGCACACCGTCAATCACGTACAGAGGAGCCGTAGAACCGAACGAACCGATACCACGGATACGTACAGAGGGGTCGGCACCGGGCTGACCGTCGGACGTAATCTGCACGCCGGCCACCTTACCTTCCAGCATGGTCGAGATGTTAGAGTTAGACACACGCTTCAGTTCGTCGGCATTCACAATGCTGACCGAACCCGTCAGGTCGGCCTTCTTCTGGACACCATAACCTACGACGACCACCTGGTCGAGCATCTGCGAGTCGCTCTCCATCTCGATCTTCTCGATAATGGCACGTCCGCGGACGGCAATCTCGCGGTCTTTGTAACCCACATAGCTCACAATGAGCGTCGCGTTGGCAGGAGCATCAATCGAGAAGTTACCGTCGAAGTCGGTAACAGCACCCGTCTGAGCACCCTTCACTCTAACAGTTGCACCAATGAGGGGTTCCCCCGACTGGTCAACAATCTGGCCCGTGACCTTAATGGTCTGCTGGGTCACTGATGCCATTGCAGGAACAGGGCAGACCGTAAGGCCACCAAGCATACCCAGCGACAGCATCGCAGAGAACAAAACTTGTTTTCTCATCATTAATTGTTTTAAGTTAAATATATAATTAGCAGTTTATGGACGCAAAGATAATGAAAAAAAAACTTACGGCGTCTGCACTTTATGTTAATAATGGTTAACTATGGAAAAATAAGTGTATTTTTTACGCTTTTCGACCTCCTGGCTCCCGAAAAACACTCTTATACATTATTTATATAGACCTGCGCGCATGCATGCATCGAGCGTCTACCTTCATTTTGGTTCCATTTTGGTTCCATTCTATTTCCATCTCACGAAATGGAGATAGAATGGAGATAGAATGGAGATAGAATGGCGATAGAATGGAGATAGGGGTGAGCGGGAAGAGCAAAAAAGGCAGGGATTAATTTGGCCTTTTGCTGGCTTATTCGTACCTTTGCAGTCTAAAAACAAGAAGAAGACGATGTTAGAAGTACGTAACCTGCATGCCAAGATAGGCGACAAGGAGATATTGAAAGGCATAGACCTTGTGATTAACGACGGTGAGACGCATGCTATCATGGGTCCTAACGGCTCGGGCAAGTCGACGCTCTCGGCCGTGCTGGTGGGCAACCCCCAGTACGAGGTGACGGCGGGCGAGGCGTTCTTCAACGGTAAGGACCTGCTGACCATGAAGCCTGAGGACAGGGCCCACGAGGGGCTGTTCCTGTCGTTCCAGTACCCGGTGGAGATTCCGGGCGTGTCGATGACTAACTTCATGAAGGCGGCCATCAACGAGAAGCGCAAGGCGCAGGGTCTGGAGCCGATGAACGCTGCTGAGTTTCTGAAGCTGATGCGCGAGAAGCGCAAGATAGTGGAGCTGGACTCGAAGCTTGCTAACCGCTCGGTGAACGAGGGTTTCAGCGGTGGCGAGAAGAAGCGCAACGAGATATTCCAGATGGCCATGCTGGAGCCGAAGCTGAGCATTCTGGACGAGACGGACTCCGGGCTGGACGTCGACGCCATGCGCATCGTGGCGGAGGGGGTGAACAAGTTGCAGACCAAGGATACGTCGTGCATCGTCATCACCCACTACGACCGTCTGCTGGAGATGATTCGTCCGCAGTTTGTACACGTGCTGTACAAGGGACGCATCGTGAAGACGGGCGGTCCTGAGCTGGCCCGCGAGATTCAGGAGCACGGCTACGACTGGATTAAGGAGGAAATTGGCGAGGAGTAGCCGGGGAGTTGAAAGTTGACAGTTGAGAGTTGACAGTTATGAAGAGCGAGCAACAGTATATAGAGCTGTACGAACAGGCGCGGCAGATGATTATGGACCATGCGCCAGAGCCGATGAATGCGGTGCGCGACAAGGCGTTCGGCGACTTCAGGGCACAGGGACTGCCCACGCGCAAGGTGGAGCGTTACAAGTACACTGACATTGAGCCGCTGCTGGCGCCGGACTATGGCGTCAACCTGAGCCGGCTGGAAATTCCCGTCGACCCGTACGAGGCGTTCCGGTGCGACGTGCCGAACCTCTCGACGAGCCTGTACTTCGTGGTGAACGACGCCTTCTACCGCAAGGCCCGTCCGCAGGTGCAGCTGCCCGAGGGTGTCGTCATAGGGTCGCTGAGCGATCGCCCCGACGTGGTGGCACGCTACTACGGGCGTCTGGCCGACACCGGGGGCGACGCGCTGACGGCACTGAACACCATGCTGGCCCAGGACGGTCTGCTGGTCTATGTGCCGCGCGGTGTCAGGGTGGACCGTGCCGTGCAGGTCATCAACATTCTGAAGGCCACGCCGCAGAACGCCCAGCGACGGGTCAGCGACCTCATGGTGAACCGACGCGTGCTCATCGTACTGGAGGAGGGTGCCGAGCTGAAGATGCTGTTCTGCGACCATGCCGCAGACGACCGCCGTTTTCTGACCACTCAGGTCATCGAGGCTTTCGTGGGTGAGGGGGCTTCGCTGGACCTCTACTGTCTGGAGGAAACACACTATAAGAACATCCGTCTGAGCAACGTCTATATAGACCAGCAGAGCCGGAGCCGGGTGAACCATAACGTCATTACGCTGCACAACGGCATTACGCGTAACCGTCTGGACCTGACGCTGTCGGGCGAGGGTGCCGAGTGCCAGTGCTACGGCTGCGTCATTGCCGACAAGCAACAGCACGTGGATAACAATACGCTGATAACGCACAAGGTACCGCACTGCACGTCGACAGAGCTTTACAAGTACGTGCTCGACGAGCAGTCGACAGGCGCCTTCGCCGGCCGTGTACTGGTGGAGCACGGCGCGCAGAAGACGTCGTCGCAGATGACCAACCAGAACCTGTGTGCCACGCGCCAGGCCCGCATGTACACACAGCCCATGCTCGAGATATACGCCGACGACGTGAAGTGTGCCCACGGCTCTACCGTAGGCCAGCTGAACGAGGCGGCCCTCTTCTACATGCGCCAGCGCGGCATCTCGCTCAGCGAGGCCAGGATGCTGCTGCAGAACGCCTTCATCAACGAGGTCATCGACTACATGCAGCTTGAACCGCTGCGCGACCGGCTTCACTACCTGGTGGAGAAGCGCTTCCGCGGCGAGCTGAACAAATGCGAGGGCTGCCGGCTCTGCAAGTAATACACCTGTTAAACCAAAGCACAATATGGAACCTATCGTAAGCATTATCATGGGCAGCACGAGCGACCTGCCCGTCATGGAGAAAGCCTGCCAGCTGCTCAACGAGCTGCAGGTACCGTTCGAAGTCAACGCCCTGTCGGCACACCGCACACCTGATGCCGTCGAGGCCTTTGCCCGCGGCGCCAAGGAGCGCGGACTGAAAGTCATCATAGCCGCAGCAGGCATGGCAGCGGCACTGCCGGGTGTCATTGCCGCCTCAACGACGCTGCCCGTCATCGGCGTACCCATCAAGGGCATGCTCGACGGACTGGACGCCATGCTCAGCATCATACAGATGCCGCCGGGCATTCCCGTAGCCACCGTAGGCGTCAACGGCGCCCAGAACGCAGCCATCCTGGCTGTCGAGATGCTGGCGCTCAGCGACGCGGCCATAGCCCGGCGTCTGGCCGACTACAAGCAGGGGCTCAAAGCCAAGATAGAAAAAGCCAACAAGGACTTAGCCGAGGTAAAGTATGACTACAAGACGAATTAGCACTGTCGCGCACGTCGGTAACATAGCCATCGGGGGCGACAACCCCATCCGCATACAGTCGATGGCCACTACCGACACCAACGACACCGAGGGCAGCGTGGCCCAGGCCAAGCGCATCATCGATGCGGGAGGCGAGCTGGTACGGTTTACCACCCAGGGCACACGCGAGGCCGAGAACATGAAGAACATTTCGCAACGGCTGAAGGCCGACGGCTACATGCAGCCCCTGGTGGCCGACGTTCACTTTACGGCACACACGGCCGACATTGCCGCCCAGTACTGTGAGAAGGTGCGCATCAACCCCGGCAACTACGTCGACCCGGGCCGTACCTTCAAGCACCTGGAATATACCGACGAGGAGTACGCTGCCGAACTGCAGAAGATAGAGCAGCGGCTCGTGCCCTTTATCCGCATCTGCCAGAAGCACCACACTGCCGTACGCATCGGCGTCAACCA
Organism: Prevotella sp. UBA2742; assembly: GCA_002353485.1. Classification (GTDB taxonomy): domain Bacteria; phylum Bacteroidota; class Bacteroidia; order Bacteroidales; family Bacteroidaceae; genus Prevotella. Next base: position 43,851 of record DEJS01000006.1, on the reverse strand, counting down.
TGGCTCGCTGTCAGACCGCATCATGTCGCGCTACGGCGACACGCCGGCAGGCATCGTAGAGAGCTGTATGGAGTTTCTGCGCATCTTCCGCCGCGAGGACTTCAACGATGTCGTCATCAGCATCAAGGCCTCAAACACCGTGGTCATGGTACAGTCGGTACGTCTGCTCGTCAAGGCCATGGACGCCGAGGACATGCACTATCCGCTTCACCTGGGCGTAACCGAAGCCGGCGAGGGCGAGGACGGCCGCATCAAGTCGGCGGTAGGCATCGGGGCCCTGCTCACCGAGGGCATCGGCGACACCATCCGCGTGTCGCTCTCGGAAGCACCCGAGTGCGAGATACCGGTAGCCCGCAAGCTGGTAGACCTCATTCCCGAGTGCACACGGCTGCGCCAGCAGGCCGAGGCCTCCATCCACGACGACACCATCACGCTGGCTCTCGACGGTGCGTCGCAGTCCGGCAGCGACGACACCTGGGAGACGCTGCAGCTGAAGGCCGCAATGGCCGTCGGGGCCCTGCTCATCGACCGCAAGGCTACGAAACTCATCTTAAAGAGCACTAAGTACTCTGAGGACGGGGACGCCCAGCGGCTCGTAACCCTGGCTGACGCCATCCTGCAGGCAGCCCGCATCAAGTTCACCAAGACGGAGTACATTTCGTGCCCCGGGTGCGGACGTACCCTTTACAACCTGCAAGAGACCATAGCCCGCATCAAGGCCGCAACGAAGGACATGGTGGGCCTGAAGATAGGCATCATGGGGTGCATCGTAAACGGTCCCGGCGAGATGGCCGATGCCGACTACGGCTACGTCGGCGCCGGTCGCGGCAAGATTTCTCTATACAGACAGAAGGAGTGTGTAGAGAAGAATATCCCTGAAGAAGAAGCTGTCGAGAGGCTGCTTGAACTGATACGCAGCGACCGCAAGGCCTAAAGCGTCTTGCGGTAGCAGCGGTGCTTGCGGTGGATGCGTGCCTCCAGGTACTGCCACTGCGAGCGCACGCCTTCGTTCGATTCCATCTGCGGCATGGCCTCGGCATACTCGAAGCCATAACGCTGGAACCATTGTATCAGGTCGTCGAAGATAAGCGAGTTGGCCCCCTTGGCGCGGTATTCGGGCAGTACGCCGATGAGTAGCAGGTCGACCACCTTTGTCTTATGCCACTTCAGCGTGCGCAGCAGGTGCCACCATCCGAAGGGCAGCATGCGGCCGTCGCGCGTCTTGCGCAGTGCCGAGGTGAACGACGGGAAGGTAATGCCGAAGCCCACCAGGCGGTGTTCGTCCGTGCTCCAGTCCTCAATACCCGTCACCAGGTTCAGGTCAGCTATCTTGATGTATTCGTCGACGAGTTGGTTAATCTGGCGGTCCGAGAGTTGTGAGTAGCCGTAAAGGTCCTTGTAGGTGGCATTGATGATGTCGAAGATTTCGCGTCCCTTGCCGCCGGCCAGCAGTTCCTGGCGCGTGAACTTGCGCACCTGTAGGTTGTAGCGCTTGCTGACCATCTGGGCTATCTTGTGGAACTTGTCGGGCACCCGCTCGGGCACCTTTACCTTGTACTCCATGTAGTCGTTGTCCTTCTCGTAGCCTCCCAGCTGTTCTATGTGCCGCTGATAGTAAGGATAGTTGTAGTTGATGTACATGGTGGCATCCTCCTCGAAGCCTTCTATCATAAGCCCCTCGCGGTCCATATCGGTGAAGCCCAGGGGACCGGCAATCTCCGTCATGCCTCGCTCGCGGCCCCACTGCTCTACCTGTTCCAGCAAGGCGCGCGACACCTCGGGGTCGTCTACGAAGTCGAGCCACCCGAAGCGTACCTGCCTGCGCTGCCAGCGTTCGTTGGCCCTATGGTTAATGATGGCAGCCACACGCCCCACGGCCTTGCCGTCGCGATAGGCCATGAAGTAGTCGGCTTCGCAGCATTCAAAGGCCGCGTTACGGTCGCTACGCAGCGTGTTCATCTCCTCCGAGAAGAGAAAAGGTACGGCATAGCGGCAGTCGCGGTACATCTCATAGTGTAACTGTACAAACTCCCTGAGGCCCTGCAGGCCCTCCTTGCGTTTGATGACAATCCCTCTCATAGCGTCTTTCATAGTGCAAAGTTAGCAATTTTTTAGCAATTCCAAAGTATTTTGCTTTTTTTTTCGTACCTTTGGCCCCCGAAATGAAAGAAAAGCTATTAGTCACTGGTGCCAGCGGGTTTATCGGCTCCTTCATCGTCGAAGAGGCCCTGCGTAGGGATTACGACGTGTGGGCTGCCGTACGCAAGAGCAGCTCGCGACAGTTCCTTAGCGACCCGCGCATACACTTCATCGAGTTAGACCTCGACTCCACCGAGCATCTTCTTCAACAGCTGAAGGGCAGCTCGTTCAGCTATGTCGTCCATGCCGCCGGCGTCACCAAGTGCCTGGACAAGGCAGACTTCCGTCGTATCAACACGCTGGGCACACAGCACCTCGTCGAGGCGCTCCTCACCCTCCGCATGCCCCTCAGACGTTTTGTCTACATCAGCTCGCTGAGCATCATGGGTGCCATCCGCGAAGAGCAGCCCTACCGCGAGATTCTTGAGAGCGACACCCCCTGCCCCAACACGGCCTACGGCGAGAGTAAGCTGGCCGCCGAGCAATGGCTGTCCACCCAGGAGCTGCCCTACGTCATTCTGCGTCCCACCGGCGTGTATGGTCCGCGCGAGCGCGACTATTTTATGATGGCCAAGAGCATCAAGGCACATACCGACTTTGCCGTGGGCTACCGCCAGCAGGACATTACCTTCGTCTATGTCACCGACGTCGTCCAGGCCGTCTTCCTGGCCATGGAGAAAGGACGCACCGGACGCAAGTACTTCCTCTCCGACGGCGAGGTGTACCAGTCGTCCACCTTCAGCGACCTCATCCGTCAGGAACTGGGCAACCCCTGGTGGATACGCATTACGGCCCCGCTGTGGCTGCTGCGCATCATCACCTTCTGCGGCGAGTGGGTGGGTCACCTGACGGGCAAGGTCACGGCACTGAACAACGACAAGTACAACATCATGCGGCAGCGCAACTGGCGCTGCGACATAGAGCCTGCCCGTCAGGAGCTGGGCTACGAGCCACAGGTCAAGCTTCCCGAGGGCGTCCGTCGCAGCATACAGTGGTACAAGGACAACAAATGGCTATGACACTGAGAAGTCTTTTCGCCATCGACAAGCACGCCGTGCGCGGCCTGCTGGCCGTAGAGTGGATAGCCATCGCTTATCTGCTGTTCACCGTCGTCATCATGGCCGTCGAGTGGGACCAACTAGTCAATACCGAGCAGATGGTCAAGGGACGGCTCCAGTTCCTCCTCGTCACGCTGGCCGTGTGGGGCGTCTACCGCCTGCTGCCCTGCCCGCTCACCCTGTTTCTGCGCATCGCCGTGCAGATGGTCTTTCTCTCCTGGTGGTACCCCGACACCTACGAGCTGAACCGAATGCTACCCAACCTCGACCACGTCTTTGCCGGTATGGAACAGCAGCTCTTCGGCTGCCAGCCCTCACTGCTATTCTCCCAGAAGCTACCCTGGGGCTGGTTCTCCGAGCTGATGTGCATGGGCTACGTCAGCTACTTCCCTCTGATGAGCGTCCTGCTGGTCTACTATTTCTTCATGCGCCATCACGAGTTCCTTCTGTCGGCCTTCGTCCTGCTGACGTCCTTCTTTGTATTCTACGTGGTATTTGCCCTGTTGCCCGTCACCGGCCCGCAGTTCTACTATCTGGCCGTTGGTACCGACAACATCGCTCAGGGCGTGCTGCCCAACGTGGGCGACTGGTTTATGACCCACTCCGAGCGCATGGCGCCCCCGGGCTGGAGCGGCGGCGTGTTCCACCACCTGCTGGACCTTGCCCACGATGCCGGCGAGCGTCCCACGGCAGCGTTCCCCAGCAGCCACGTCGGCATCACCACCGTGGTCATGCTGCTGGCATGGCGCACCCGCAGCCGCAGCCTATTCTTCGGCATGCTGCCTTTCTTCCTGCTGATGTGTCTTTCTACCGTCTACATCTATGCCCATTATGCCATCGACGCCATAGCCGGTTTCCTGACAGGACTCGTGTTCTACTTCACCCTGATGCCGCTCTACGGCAAGGCACAAAAAATGGGGCTCCGCTGAGCCCCTCAATCTTTGTTAACCTTAAATCTAATACTATGAAAAACACACCGCAAAGATAGCATTCCCCCAACAAATTTGCAAGAAACAAGCCCCTAAAAAAGTAGAAGAAAGTTGTCTTTCTTGACATAAATCAACCCTAAACGGAAGTTTTTTCCCATTTTATTTGGTCTTTTGCAATCTTTTTCCTACCTTTGCATGCGACGAAACACGCGTAGGCGACACGAGGGATTCCGGCACAGCACCAAGTCGGGATTCTTTCTTTTTAGTACGTCCAAGCCCGTCAGCAAGTAATAAAAACAAAATAATAAATATTTAAAGCAATGGCATACATGTCACAAGAAGGCTACGACAAGTTGATAGCCGAACTACACCGCCTTGAGGCGGTCGAGCGCCCTAAAGCCTCGGCAGCGATTGCCGAAGCCCGCGAGAAAGGCGATCTCAGTGAGAACAGTGAATACGATGCGGCCAAGGAGGCCCAGGCTCACCTTGAAGACAAGATAAACAAGCTGAAGGCCACCATCAGTGAGGCGAAGGTCGTCGACACCTCCCGTCTGAGCACCGACAGCGTCCAGATACTGACAAAGGTAGAGATGACCAACCTGACAACCAACACCACCATGTCGTACACCATCGTCAGCGAGAACGAGGCCGACCTTCGCGCCGGCAAGATAAGCATCAAGACGCCCATCGCACAGGGTCTGCTCGGCAAGAAGGTAGGCGACGAAGTGGAGATAAAGATTCCCCGCGGCACCATTAAGCTGCGTATCGAGAACATCAGCATCGCCTAAATTGCGGGGTTATCAAGACATCGAAACTTCAAAGCATCGAAACCTCGAAGCATCGAAATATCGAAACATCGACTCTTTGAAACTTCGCAGCATCGAAACATCGAATTACTAAAGAAAGAGACAATGGACATTTTCAGCAAGATTGCCGCTGGCGAAATTCCCAGCTACAAGTGTGCAGAGAACGACGAGTTCTATGCCTTCCTCGACATCAATCCCCTGGTGAAGGGCCACACCCTCGTCATTCCTCGCCGTGAGGTGGACTACTTCTTCGACATGGACGACGACGAGCTGGCACGTTACCAGCAGTTTGCCAAGCGCGTGGCCAAGGCCATCAAGCAGGCCTTTCCCTGCCGCAAGGTGGCCCAGGTGGTACTCGGACTGGAGGTGGCGCACGCCCACATCCACCTCATTCCCATGCAAAGCGAGGCCGACGCCGACTTCCGCCGCGAAAAGCTCAAGCTCACCGAAGAGGAGTTCAAGGAGATAGCCCAGAAGATACAGGCCGCATTCTAAAGCAATCATCTATAGGGGATGGTACTACTAAGCTTTGACACAGAAGAGTTTGACGTACCTCGTGAGAATGGAGTCGACATCTCGTTAGAAACGAGCATGAAGGTCTCCACAGAAGGTACCGAACGCATCCTGGATGTGCTCCGGCAGAATGGAGTACACGCCACCTTCTTTTGCACTGGCACCTTTGCTGAAAACGCCCCTCAGACCATGCTACGCATCCTGGACGAAGGGCACGAGGTGGCCTGCCATGGAGTGGACCACTTCCACCCCCAGCAGAGCGATGTCATACGCTCAAAGCAGATAGTAGAGGCTGTCACGTCAAAGCCGGCCTACGGCTACCGTCAACCCAGAATGTTCCCCGTGAGCGACGACGACATCGAGCAGGCAGGCTATCGCTACAACTCGTCGCTACACCCCGCTTTCATTCCCGGACGCTACATGCACCTGGGGGAGCCACGGACGCCATTCTACAAAGGCCGGGTGCTTGAGATTCCGGCCTCCGTCACACCCTGGCTGCGGCTGCCCGTCTTCTGGTTAGCCTGCCACCACTATCCGCAATGGCTCTACCACAAGCTATGCCTATGGACCCTACGCCACGACGGACAGTTTGTCATCTACTTCCATCCGTGGGAGTTTGTAGACCTCTGTGCACACCCGGAGTGGAACATTCCCTACGTCATCCGCCGTCATACAGGCCAGGAAATGGTTCGCCGGCTGGATGCCTTGATACAGACCTTCAAAAAGGCGCGAGCCCCCTTCGGCACCTACAACGAATTTACCACCGCTTATGAAGAAAGTCACAATCCTGCTTCCCGCGTATAATGAGGAGGCCTCGTTCCCGCTCATCGCCCAGAACATGCGTCAGGTGATGACCGAGAACCCTTCCTACGAGTGGGAATTTCTGCTGGTCAACGACGGCAGCACCGACAACACACTCCAGCAGATGATCCGACTTCGTCAGGCCGACGCCCACTACAGCTACGTCGACCTATCGCGCAACTATGGCAAGGAAGTGGCCATGATGGCCGGGTTCGACTATGCCACGGGCGACGCACTTATCATCATGGATGCCGACATGCAGCACCCCATCAACGTCATTCCTGAGATGCTACGCTACTGGGAGGAAGGCTACGACGACGTCTACGCCCAGCGCCAGGGCAGTCAGGAGTCGTGGCTGAGGCGTAAGACCTCACACTGGTACTACAAGGTACTGCAGTCACTGACGCGCATCCCCATCCAGAAGGACACGGGCGACTTCCGCCTGCTGGACCGCTCGTGCATCGAAGCACTGAAACAGATGCGCGAGACGGAGCGCAACACGAAGGGCATGTACTCATGGATAGGTTTCCACAAGAAAGGCATCTACTACCAGCAGCAGCAACGCCAGGAAGGCAAGAGCAAGTGGAGCATGATGTCACTGCTCAACCTAGCACTGACAGGTATCATGTCGTACACCACAGCACCGCTGCGCATGGCCTCGATACTGGGGCTGTTAGTCTCAATGGTAGCTTTCATCTACCTCATCTACATCATCATTGTCACCAATCTCTACGGCGAACCAGTCCAGGGCTATCCCACCATCATGGTGACCATGCTGTTCCTAGGCGGTGTGCAGCTGCTGAGCCTGGGCATCATCGGCGAATACCTGGCCCGTGTGTTCAACGAGGTTAAGGGACGTCCGGGCTATTTTATCAACTCTTATAACGGCAAGCGATGAGCAGACAGAAAATCATCAACGGAGTCCGGTGGTTCTTCACCAACCCTAAGTGCATGTTCTATCTGGGTCTCGTCATCACACTGGTGGCAACCACCTTAGAGGTGACACGCTTCCGAGCCAGGAACTTCTATGTCTTCCACGATGCCACACTGATGTTCTGGAGCGGACTGAGTCCTTATAACATGGAGTTTGTTGACTCATATACGCTCTTTTTCCTTTACACCCCTGTCTTTACTACCCTTTTCCTGCCCTTTGCGCTGTTGCCCGACTGGTTGGGGCCTTTTGCATGGAATGTTTTCAACTACTGCATGTTTGCTTTGGCCATTTGGACATTGCCTAAGCCATTGGCCAACCATCGTACAAAAATATTTCTCTTTCTGCTTTCCATCTTGCTGCAGAGCTTGTTCTGCTTCCAATACAATGTGGTGGTGGGCTACATCTTCCTGTTTGCCTTCAGCCTGTTAGAGCGTGGCAAACCGCTGTGGGCGGTGCTCTTGATCATGATCTCTGCCACTACCAAGATCTATGGTATTGCCGAACTGGCACTGCTGTTCTGTTATCCCAAGGTATGGCGCAACATGGGGTTTGCCCTGCTGTGCGGCATTCTGCTGCTTCTGTTGCCTGCCGTCAACCCGGCAGCAGACATTACGACGCTTTATCAGGAACTGGCAGACATCCTGACCTCGCACCACAACCAGGTTGACTTCCCCGGTCTGCTCTTTGCCCGTGGACTGAAGCCTTTCCTACTGCCCAACTATCGCGTGGTGCAGTTAGGGGTGCTGGCCGTCCTGGGAGTGCTGTTCTTCTGGCGCTACAAGCGGTGGAGCGACTTCCGTTTCCGGGTGCAGGCACTGGCCATCATTATGGGCTATGTCATCCTGCTCAGCGACAGTCCTGAGACCCATACTTATGTCATTGCCTTGGCAGGCTATCAGCTGGCATTCTGGCTACAACCGCAGCGCAACTGGTTCGACTGGACGCTCTACTGGTTGCTCTTTGTCAACTTCTGTATACTCCCCACCGATGTGCTGTGCCCAGTCTGGCTGCACCATTTTGTCCACGAGACATTCTGGCTAGACATCTATTGTATGACTATCGCGTGGTTGCAAATTATCTGGCGTGCCGTGGGACCGGAAGATGGAAGAGGCAAGATGGAAGAGGTGAAAGGTAAGAAGGAAGAGGTAAGAGGCAAGGTGCTCCTTCTGTTGCTGCTGCTGGCTGTTCCCACAGGCATGATGGCGCAGGACAAGACCTTCAATGTGAAGGGTATATCCTTCGTGATGAAACCTGTCAAGGGTGGTACCTATCAGATGGGGGCTTTCCACAAGCAAGGGGCAGACAGCGACGAGTTTCCTGTTCATCAGGTGATGGTGAAAGACTTCTACCTGGGTCAGACCGAGGTGACGCAGGAACTCTGGCAGGCTGTGATGGGTAAGAACCCTTCGAAGGTCAGAGGCGAACAATATCCAGTTGAGCGCGTATCGTATGGCGACTGCCTCATCTTCATCAAAAAACTTAACCAGCTTACTGGACAACATTTCCGCTTGCCCTCGGAGGAGGAGTGGGAGTATGCAGCGCGTGGCGGCCGACTGTCGAAGGGCTATCTGTTTGCCGGCAGCAACAATCCGCAGCAGGTGGCTTGGTGCATGTACGACACCATCTATAAGCGAGGCTATTCGCATCAGCCCGTCAGGACCCTGCAGCCCAACGAACTGGGGATCTATGATATGAGCGGTGGCGTGTGGGAATGGTGTAGCAACGACTATCAGTATTATGTCACAGACCACACTGGAGCGCTGGCTCGCCTGTTCCGCCGCAACTTCAAGGTCATCAGAGGCGGCTCGTTCAACAACAAGCCGCGCGATGCCCGTGTGACCAATCGCTTTATGTACGTCACCACGCGCCGCAAACCTACCGTGGGGCTGCGGTTGGCAATGTAATCTGTATATAACAAAGTATAGCTATGAAGATAGTACTGTTCTGCGAGAATAAATATGCCATCGACATCCTCCGTCCGCTTCAGGTGGAAGCCGACCGTGAGGGAGGCAACGAGGTGCTGTGGTATGTCCACCAGAAGAAAATACAGGACTTCCCCCTGAAAGATGAGGTGCGCTGGACTCACTCCATACAGGAGACCTACGACTTCCAGCCCGAGGCAGTCTTCGTGCCAGGCAACATTGTGCCTTACTATCTCTCGGGGGTCAAGATCCAGGTGTTCCACGGCTATGCCGCCGAGAAGAAAGACCACTGGGTAATTCGCCGCTACTTCGACACCTATTTCACGCAAGGTCCCTTCTTTACCCGTGGCTTCCAGCGACTGGCTGAGCAATACAAGGACTTCGAGGTGTTGGAGACAGGTTGGCCACGCCAGGACTGGATCTTCCACCACCTGCATGCCTACGACGACAAGCGCCGCCAGCTGCTCGATGAGAACGGCCGCAGCAAGCTGGTGCTCTATGCACCTACGTTCTCGCCCAGCCTGACCTCGCTGCCCTATATGCAGGAAGCCCTGCAGCAGCTGGTCCGCGAGCGCGATGTGCTGCTGCTGCTCAAGTTCCATCCGCTGACCAAGCCGGAGATTATGGACGAATACCGCGAGCTAGCCCGCAAGACCGAGGGTATGCTGTGGATAGACGACTATACCGTCACCAAATACATGCTCATGGCCGATGCGATGATTAGCGACACCTCGTCGACCATCTATGAGTTCTTACTGCTGGACAAGCCCGTCATCACCCTGCGGGCAGCCGCCAAGGACCTCTACTGGCGCGATATGCAGGAGCCTGGCGAGCTGTGTACGGCATACGACGAGGTGATGACCGACGACCTGTGGCGCGAAAAACGCCAGTGGGTGATACAGAACTACGACCCCTATCTGGACGGCCAGGTGGCCCACCGCATGCTGGAGGGAGCCCGCGACTACATCCGCCGTCACGGTGTGCCTACCCACCGACGGCTGAACATCTGGCGTAAGTACACCAGCATCAAGACCTTTGGCTTCATACATAAAAGATAACGACGATGAGACAGCTTTATTACCTCCTGCACAACGGCAAGAACAACAACCTGACCTATTTTGCCCGCAACTACCTGCGCGAGATGACACCCAACTGCCTCTATCGCATGCAGCTCAAGCGTTGGCTCGACAAGCTAGAGCAACGCCCCGACAAGGCCTACATCCTGAAGCGAGTGGACTACTACTGCCGGCTGACACCAGAGACAGCCTACGACCACAGCAAGTGGATAGAGGAGTCAGTAGAGCTGCGCCATCAGCAGGTGGCACCTAAGAAGGTGTATTATTTCGATGCCAAGGAGATAGCCCGCTACTTTCCAGACCGTCTGCGGTGGATACTGCTCAAGGGCGATATCACGCATGTACCCGACGTGCCTGTGGTGGTGAAGAGCCGCCCGCTGGGCGTGGATGTGGCCAACAGCACCATCCTGAAGCTGGAGAAGGTGCGCCACTTCCTGTTTGTCGACGACCCCAAGCCCTGGCGCCAGAAGAACAACAAGGCGGTATTCCTGGGCGATATAGGTTATCGCAAGCCCAACCGCGAGGTGTTCATGAACCGCTGGTTCGGCCATCCCATGATTGATGCCGGAACCACCAACCTCGTAGAGTCGCATCCGGAGTGGCAGAAAGCCAAGCTCACCATCAGCGAGCACTTCGACTATAAGTTCATCATGTCGCTCGAGGGCAACGATGTGGCCTCCAACCTGAAGTGGGTGATGTCCAGCAACTCGATTGCCGTCACACCCCGCCATACGGTGGAGACGTGGTTCATGGAGGGTACGCTGCAACCCAACTACCATTATATCGCGGTGAAGGACGACTTCTCCGACTTGGAGGAACGTCTCAACTATTATATCGAGCACCCTGACGAGGCGGAGGCCATCATACAGCATGCCCATGAGTATGTAGACCAGTTCCGTGATGAAGAACGTGAGAAACTCATCCAGATACTGGTGCTGAAGCGTTATTTGGAAATCACCAACCACCAACGCCTTAGTACGCTATGAACATCAAGACCATCAAGTTCACCCCCTATCGCAAAGAGCTTGGCACCATTTATGAACGGCAGACCAAGGGCAAGAGCCTCATGTCGCTTGACGGTCGCTACCGCTTCCTGTTGGACGACGATGTCGACGAGGCCGACTTCTGGGTGGTGCAGGGCAAGGGTGTCCGTAAACCCACAACCTGTCGCGTAGCACCTCAGAACACGCTCATGTTGGCCACGGAGCCACGTTCGGTGCTGGTATATCCGCAGAAGTACCTGCGTCAGTTCGGCATGGTGTGTACCTGTCAGGAACAGACTCGCCATCCTAACCTACATTTCGGACCGGCCATCCTGCCTTGGTTCGTGGGGTTCAGCGAGCGCGAGGATGGAACGTGCGACTATACGCTCGACTATGACACGCTGCACCGCCCCTCCAACCCACAAGAAAAGACGAAGCTCCTTTCCGTCATCACCAGCAACAAGGCCTTCACCCGCGGTCATCTGGACCGCATCAAGTTTGTAGAGAAGCTGAAGGCGCACTATGGTGACCAGATAGACATCTTCGGACGCGGCTTTCGCGACTTTGCTGACAAGTGGGATGTGCTGCGACCCTACCAGTATCATATCGCCATCGAGAACTCCTCGCAGCGCTACTACTGGACGGAGAAAATCTCCGACTGCTATCTGGCAGAGACCTTCCCTTTCTACTACGGTTGCACCAATCTGGCAGACTATTTCCCCCAGCAGTCCTTCATCCCCATCGACATCCGGCAGCCCGAGCAGGCCATCTCCATCATCGACACAGCAATAGCCGCACATCGCTACCAGCAGTCCATCAACCTGTTGGAACAATGCAAACTGAAGGTGCTCGACGAATATAACATGTTCGAGTATGCAGCCCGCCTGTGCGACACGCTGGATGCCTCTTCGCCAAAGCAGCAGGTCACCATCCGTCCCTGTCATACCGGAGCAGAGTTGGAGAACCTCTTTAACTATAATATCAAGCGACATTATTACGAGATGCAGGCCAAACTGCACTGTCTCGCCAGCGGTAATCAGCTAAGAGCTAGATAATACGGCGGAACCAATAGTCGAACCGTCTGAAAGACTCTAAAGTCATCATACCCTCATCCGTCTCGTCCATACGATAGAGCGGGATGTCCCTGTACATGGCCGCTACCAGCGAGTAGGTGCTGGGCGGACCTATCAGATAGTCGCACTCGGAGAGCATAAACAAGTCCTCGGGCGAGCTGCCCCCAAGACAATGGACATGAGCCCCCGGGCATTGCTCCTGATATGACAACTCCTTGACCTCAGGGTCGTTGGTGGCTATATAGACATGAATCGCCTTTCCTGGATGCAGCATCATAAAGCGACGGATGTGCCGCTGGTACACCTCGTCGTCATAGAGATACTTGCCATCATGGAAGATACGGTAGTCGCCCCTGCGGATATGCACCCCAAGTCGGACAATACTTCCCGTTGATCCCTGTTCTGCCTCCTGCATCTTAGCCTTCACGGGATCTGTATATTGGCTATCGAGAGTGAAAAGGTCGGTGATTTCGTCGCGGTACTTCAGGAACAGGTCATACCATCTGGCGTGCCAGCCGCTAACCACGATATGCCGATGACGCAGCATCTTTCGTTCCAAGGCTTCACGGTCACAGTCGTCGTATTTAAAGCTAGCAGTAGGCAGCAGACGTAATGCTGCTAAGTATTTGGCCAGCAGATACCAGCCGAAGCCTGTCAGCGAGGTGTGGCATATCTTGAAGTACTGATACTTGTAGCTGAAGCGCATTGATATCACCTTGCGGCCATGCTCACGGCCCCAAGCATAGACGTGGGCATACTGCAACAGATTGTTGCACATCTGGCTCTTGTCGCGGGCAAACATCATAAGTTTTTTCCTTCCTCCTTCAGCATCTGTTGGTTCTGTCGCATGTAGTCAGGGAAGGTCAGCGACCAGCGCGAGCCGCTCCATCTCTGACGCAGCGTCTCGTAGTCGGCCAGTTTCTTGTAGGGCAACCTCTTCTGCAGCCAGGGACGGCGCACCTTGTCCTTCACGAAATTACCGTAGATCTCAAACTCCGAGAAGGCTGAAGGAGTTGCCAGACTACGGTCGTAGCTCTCGATAGCAGCTTCCAGCCAGGGCTTGCCCGTCTGCCGGGTGATGACCTCATGCAGCTGCTTTAGCTGCTCCTTGTCAAAGAGCATCTTATGGTCGACATACGACAGATTGTCCAGCTCCAAATCAGGCAGGAACCTGTGCAAATGGTCAATGATGGGCTGGTGGTATTCGTAAGTCAGGTAAAAGACGGTTTTTCTGTCTTCTGTCAGGAATACATGCGGACGGATGAGCACATGGTCGGCATCTATACACAGGTAATACCGGCAGGTACCCACATTACCGCTGAGCTTCAGCAACTGCTGGAAGAACCATCCGCTGCGGTCCTTGACGGTACCGTCCGACCAGTTCACCTTCAGGTTGATCTCCTTGGGATTAAAGCCGAATACCGTTGACTCGTCTACGAATACGAGTCCGTTGTCCTGGCAGAACTTGACGACCTCCTCTTGCGGGGGAGCTACGATATAGATGTCCTTGATAGGATGTGGAACACAATGACGAATACCCTCCAGGCACAAAGGGAAGATACGCAGGTCTTTGGCCACTAAGGGTATCACGACGTCGATGGGTTCCTGAGCAGGTTTCAGTTCTGGGAAATGACGCCATGCAAATAGGCGGTAGCGGATTTTACGTATTTGTGACATATTAGTGATGATTATATGATTTCTGATAAAACGTGATATAGCTCTCCTGGCTTGTTTCTCTCTATCTTGATGCTGTCGCTCAGTCCTGCATTGCGGCCTGCTTCCACATCGTTGTCGCTATCGCCTATCATATAGGACTGCGAAAGGTCGATGTTGAAGTCGGCTGCTGCCTGTAGCAGCAGTCCTGATTTAGGCTTGCGACAGTCGCAGACTATCTTATATGCCGCCCGTTCGCCGGCATATCCCTTGTCAGGATGATGAGGACAGACATAGATGCCATCCAGATAGGCACCCGACTTGCCTAACTCCGTCTCCATCTTCTGATGGATATGTTTCAGTTCCTCCCATGTACACTCACCACGGGCTATCACGGGCTGGTTGGTGACGACGATGGCCAGATAGCCCGACTGGTTGATTAATCTAATGGCATCGGCCACCTGTGGAATCAGTTCAAGCTGTTGGGCAGTATTCAGGAAACCCACATACTGGTTGATGGTGCCGTCCCTGTCCAAGAAGACCGCTTTCTGCTTGTGTCTTAAGTTGCGGGCCTTCACCTTGCCCTGCTTCATGTCTTTCTCCACTTCATAATACCTGTCGGGAGTGCCCATGTCCTTGATATATTCTGGTGTGCAATAAGAGAAAATATGTCCACTCTCGACGTATGGTTTCAGTACGTCCCTATCCAGGTCTATTTTGTCTGGTGTCTCTGGATGCCTGGGCACATAGTGACGGCGTACCTCCTGGAGCAATCGGGGAGAGATGATTTCAATACCGGCATTCACCAAATTGCTGTAGCAGTTGCGTTCGTCCTCCTTATTCATCCACCTGACCACCCGATGGGTATCCACAGGCAGCCCTCCCTCTGTCTGTGGCAGAAGGGTCTCTGTCACCAATAGTGAACTATCGAACGGATGATTGTTGGGATGCGTCATCAGTGTGACCCAGGCATGATGGGCCTGATGGAAGGCTATGAAACGGCGGAAGTCCACATCGAGCACCACATCGCCGCACATCAGTAGGAAGTCATCGGTCAACTCTGGCATCTTAAACAATGCACCGGCGGTTCCCAAGGGTTCTGTCTCGGCAAAATAGCTGATGCGCACATCCCAGCGCGATCCATCGCCGAAATACTCCTGTATGACATGGCCCAAATGTCCAGTCACTATGGTAATATCCACCAGTCCACTGGCTTTGAGGTTTTCTATCTGCCACTCCAGAATGGGCTTCCCGCACACGGTTATCATGGGTTTGGGCACCTCGCTGTTGATGCTGGCTATGCGCGTCCCTTTGCCGCCAGCCATAATCACTACCTTCATCATTTGCCAAAGAATTTGTCTTCCAACATCATACACAAACAGTGATACACCGGCAGATGGAGCTCCTGCACTTTGTAAGTGTCCACCTCTGGCACACAGATACAGACGTCAGCAAAGTTCATCAGGCGGTTTTTTCGCTGTCCAGTCAGTCCTATCACCTTCAGTCCGTTAGCCTTCGCAGTGATGGCGGCATAAATAACGTTTTGGCTATTGCCCGATGTCGATATGCCTAAAAAGGCATCTCCCCGCTGTCCATAGCCATTTACCTGCTGCGCAAACACCAGTTCGGGCAGGGCGTCGTTCATAAAGGCTGTGGTGAGCGATGAGTGGCCCGTCAGCGCGATGGCAGGCAGTGCTCCTTGAAGATTCTCGGCCAGGACAGAACCCATTTCCTTGTCTATCGACTTCAATATTTCCGCATGGTTAGTATATATCTTACGCTTCAGCCTGAACTCCTTCATCAGCTCGCCTACTATATGCTCGGCATCCGACGCAGAGCCGCCATTGCCGCAGACAAGCAATTTGCCACCATCGCGGAAGGTGTCTTCCAGGAGTTCGTAAGCTTCGGTCATAGCCTGCCAGCACACCTGCAACTGGGGGTATCTGTCCGTCAGCTGCCGTAGCTGCATTTCCTGTCTTTTGTCCATAGCGTCTATCTGCCGTTCTGAATCAATTGGTTTATATATCGTTTCATTTTCTCCGCATTACCCGCTGTCTTCTCCGAAATCAGTCTTGGCTGTCCCTCTGCGAAGGTGTGGAACTGGAACTTCTGCCTCAGCTCCTCGGGCATGTCTATCAGCTGGATATAGTCTGAAACGGCTCCCGTCTCCACGATGCCAGCTTCCATCATGGTCTCCACTACTATTTCCGCCACCTGCCGATGCGAAATGGGATGGTTGCCACCAAGGTTGTAGATGCCATTTGCAAAATGGCCGGACATCATGGCATCATACAGCACCTCGGCCACATCGTCAGCATAGACATGGTCGCGTACTATTTCGTCCTTGAAGAGGTCTATCCGTCCCTGCTCCTTCATCATGCGGTAGAAGCGGTAGACGATGTTAGCATTCTTGCCCTTGTGGAACTCGCCCCATCCGAACACGTTGAAGAACCGGAATCCTATTGTCTTTTGCCCTTGCTGCTTGTCTCTGTTGGCTTCCGTGTACTTATCGAAGAGCCACTTCGACCATGCATAGATATTATGCGGCAGCAGATGGTCCAGCCCACCCGTCTGGTGAATCTCGTTGCCATATACAGCCGATGACGAGGCATAGATGAACGGAATCTGGCGCAGACGTGCATAGTTGTAATACATCTTGGAGAACTCGTAGTTCATCACCATCATCACCTTGGGATTCTGCTCCAGCACGTCAGCATTGGCACCAATGTGGAACACGCCCTCTATGTCCTCCAGATTCTCCAGCGCCCGTCTGACACTGGCCAAACCGTCGGAATAGTCTATATAGTCGATAAACTGCAGCCCCATCAGGTTCTGCATCTTGGTCTCTTCGTAGTTGTCTATGATGATTACGTCATCTATTCCTTTCTCATTGAGTTTCCTGACCATATTTGATCCGACGAAACCGGCTCCGCCTGTTACTATATAACTCATGCTGATTATATTTTAATGTCTTTTCTGGGTATGTAAACGATGGGGCTGTAGTGTATGACGGTGGTACCTTCCGTCTCGAAGCAGAAGGGCACATGCATCAGCTCTTCCAGCTCTTTGAGCACCTGCTGCTGCTTGTCTTTCTCCACGTAGAACAACAGAAATCCGCCGCCGCCAGCCCCTAAAAGTTTTCCTCCTAAGGCCCCAGCCTTCAGGCCCCTTTCGTAGAGGGTATCTATCATGGTATTGCTAATTCTGCCGCCAGAACTTCGTTTTAGTCTCCAGGTATAGTCTAAGAGCCTGCCAAAGTCATTCATGTCGGCATGTTTGTCCTCCAATATCTTCTGTGCCTCGTCCACAAGGCTCAGCATCTCCTTCAGCTGTGCCGTCTTGTCGTGCTGGTGATTGATGGTGTCCTGCTGTATCTCTGCCGACAGGCGCGAGACACCGGTGTAGAAGAGTATCAAGTTGTCGTTCAACAGTTTCTTGCGGTCCGGATGTATGATAACAGGAGTCACTTTGAAGCCGTTATCATGAAAGTCTATCCTATTCATGCCGCCGTAGGCTGCTGCTATCTGATCCTGCCAGCCGCCAGCCTCATGGCACAGTTCTCGTTCCAGCCGGATGGCATCCTCAGCCAGTTTCCTCTTCCCCACATGTTTACCCTTCAGCGCATAGAAGGCATTCAACATACCAACAGCAAAAGTGCTGCTCGTGCCCAGACCGGTACGGGCAGGCAGGTCGCCTTCGTAGGTAAGCCTGATTTCGTGAATATCAAGCATCCTCATAGCCTCACGAATGGCCGGATGCTCAATGTCGTCAATGCGGTTCACCCGCTCGAAGCGGCTGTACACCAATTCCGAGTAGTAGGGCATGAACGGTGGCAGATGTCTTACGTTCACATAGCAGTATTTGTCGAACGTCGTCGATATAACAGCACCGCCATGCTCCTTGAAGAAAGAGGGAATGTCAGTACCTCCTCCAAAAAACGACATGCGAAATGGGGTCTTTGTGATAATCATAGCTCTTTCATTTAAGCCCCAAAGGTACATAAAAACATGTAAATAACAAAATAACGAAACGAATATTTGCACAAATACGGAATATTTACTACTTTTGCAGCACTATACCCATTGTGTTTCGCGATATGAAGGCTCTCTACTTTATCCTATATGGCGCGTGGTACGTGCTCTCATTGTTGCCACTATGGGTGCACTATCTGTTTAGTGATGTGCTTTACCTCCTCATTTATTATCTGTTGCGTTATCGCCGTCGAGTGGTCAGAAGCAATCTGGCGACATCATTTTCAGAGAAGTCTATCGAAGAACTGAAGCGGATTGAGCGGGGCTTTTACCACTTTTTCTGCGACTATCTGGTGGAGAGTGTCAAGCTGCTGACCATCAGCCGCGAGGAACTGAAGCGGCGTCTGGTATTCAAGGGCACAGAGACGATAAACGAGGTAGTGGAGAGCGGACAGTCGTGTGCCGTCTATCTGGGCCACTACTGCAACTGGGAATGGATTACCTCCCTCCCCCTCTGGGTGACGCCCAAGGCACAATGCGGACAGATATACCACCCGCTGGAAAATAAAGTTTTTGACCGCCTCTTCCTCCGTCTGCGCCAGCGTATGGGTGCGGTATGCATACCCATGCAGGACACGCTGCGGAAGATTCTGGAGTTCCGCCGCCAAGGGCAGCCCGTAGTCATCGGGTACATCAGCGACCAGAAGCCGCATTGGGTGAACATTCATCACTGGGTGGACTTTCTGCACCACGACACCCCCGTGCTGACGGGTACCGAGCGCATAGCGCGTAAGGTAGGGCACGTCGTGTTCTACATGGACGTAAGGCGCATCAGAAGGGGGTACTACGAGGCCGAGTTCAAGCTTATTACGCGTACGCCGGACAAGGAGGCAGAGTACGCACTGACAGACCGTTACTACGAGCTCTTAGAGGCCAGCATCCGGCGCGCGCCGGAGTTCTGGCTATGGAGCCACAATCGCTGGAGCCGCACTCGTGAGGAGTTCAATGAGCGCTTCGAAGTCATCGACGGCAAGGTGATAACGAAGGAAAAAAGTTGAACCAAATTATTTATTATGGTTAATTAGGGCTTCAACCTATCCTGCGTCATGCGCTCCATATACTGCTGGATGATGGCCTTGAGTTCGGTCTCCATAGTTTGAAGTGATGAGTGATGAGTGATGAGTGAAGAATCGGCTTCAGCCTTCGACTTCAATAGCAGGTTGTGCTGCATCAACGAGTCTTGCAGCGAGTAGAGAGCTTTCGTCTTTTGTCCGTCAAACTGAAGCACATGGCCATGCTTCACATACTGGTAGGTGCCAAAGAGGTAGTTGACCGCCCAGGTGTCCTCCGCAGGGGTGTTCAGCACATCGATACCAAAGGCAAAATAGGGCTTCTGGTAATGCAGCATCCCCAGCACGGTGGGCAATATGTCTATCTGCTGCGCTATTTTGTCCTGCATCTCGGGTTGCCGTCCGGGTTCATAGATAACAATAGGTGAGCAGTAGCCTCCAAGGTCGGTCTGGTAGTAGGCATGATCCGTGAGATTTGTATGATCGCTGGTCAGTACGAAGATGGTGTTTTTGAACCACGGTTGCCGACGGGCGGTCTCAAAAAAACGTCCGATAGCCATATCGGTATAGCGTATACACTTGTGTATCTCTATGCCCTCTTCGGGATAGCGTTCCTTGTATTTTTCCGGTACCTTATAAGGATGGTGGCTTGACGCAGTGAAGACGGCGGTCATAAAGGGCTCTTTCATCTCTGACATCTTTGTGGCGTAATACTGCAGGAAGGGTTCGTCCCAAATGGCCCACATGCCGTCGAAGTCGTCGTCGCCGCCAAAGCGGGGGTCGTCGTTATAGTCTTCGCGTCCATAATAGTGCTGGAAACCTGTGTGACGTGCAAAAGCCATGAATCCCATGGAGCCGCGCTGAGCACCGTGGAAAAAGGCTGTCTGATAGCCCTCGGCGCCTAAGAGCGAGGCAAAGCCGTCGACATGGTTCATCGAAGCGGGAGTCAGGAAGAACGGTTCGACAAACATGGGGATGCTCGACAGAATACTGGGCATCCCATCGATACTCTTCCGGCCATTGCAGTAGGAACGTGTGAAAGTAATACTGTGGGCTATGAGTGAGTCGACATGGGGGGTATAGCCCTTATAGGTGCCGTGTTCCAAGGTTTTATTCAGTGCACCGATATACTCTCGACCGAAGCTCTCGACTATCAGTATCACGACATTTTTCTTCTGCATCGGCATACTGTCTTGGGGAATGTGCACAGGCGAGAAGACGGTCTCGAGCTGCTTCTGGTCGGCAAAGAAATGAGGCACCTCGAAGGTATTCTTGCCAATGGTGCGTATAAGGGCGAAGGGTGTATTAAGCACGAGGGCAGCATCTGTCGGACGGCTGGCATACTGGTTGGCATTCGAGATAGTGATGGGTCGCACGGCGGTGGTGAATCCGCCACGCATACCCGCCACACAGAACGGGGTAAAGAGCAGCAGCGAGAATAGGCAAACGAGGCTGTAGCGCCACCATGGCCGTAGCGTCCTTTGGTCCAACTGGGGTTTGGCATAGCCTTTCCATAGCAGGACGACCACAAGAGCAAAGAGCAGTACGAGATACCAGTGGCGCAGTAGCTCTGTGAGAAAGATGCCACCCAAGTTGTGCTCATTGGAGAACTCGTCGAACACCGTCGTAGTAGTACGCCGCATAGTGAAGCGGAAGTAGACGGAGTCCATCAGATTAAAAGCCAGCGTAAGGGCATTGACAATGACGAATAACCATTGGCACACCCGTTGATAGACGGCATTCTCCTTCAGGTGCAGGGGGAAGAGCATCAGAACGACGTAGAGCGCATTGGTATAAAGAATAGCAGAGGTATCGAACAGCAGTCCACCCTGCCATACCTCAACGGTATAGTTTAGTAGGTCGGTATTCTCCAAATAATACTCCAGCCGAGCTATCTGATAGACTACATAGACCAACAGCAGGTTCCACAGCACTGCCAGAAAGGGACTATAAATTCTGTTTAGAGGTAATACATTCTTCATCTTTTGTCTAAATCTTTAGATGCGACTTGTAAGATTGCCTTTGCACGATGCAACAAGGAGTCGCATCTCGGGCCTTTCCGAGTTACCATCTTGTTGCTGATAAAATCGTAGTTAATAAACGAGGTGCTGTCAATCATCGTGACACCATCGTCGTAGGTATGGATGGCAAACGGCTTGGTATAGCTCTTACTCAATATGTCGCGGCTATAGGTAAAGTCTTCGTGCGAAATACCTAACTGTCCAAGTAATGTAGCAGGCAGGTCGGTCTGGTTGCACAGCGTCTCAATACGTCGAGGTTGTTTGACGGCCCCGCCAGTCCAGAGCATGGGAATCTGGTTGAGCAAGGGGTCCGACTCTGTCAGACCCTGATAGAGGATACCGTGGTCAGGCAGCATCACCACCAGCGTGTTCTTCCAAAGTGGCGACTGTCTCAGTTGCTGAATAAAGCGCCCTATGCACTGGTCGAGATAGTAGAACGCATTCAGTTTCTCATCGTCAAAATGGTGGATGGGCACATCCCAAGGCTGGTGACTGCTCAGGGTGGAATAGCCGATAAGGAAGGGCTGTGGAGCTATCAAGGCCTGTTCGAAGAGTGTCTTGAAAGTGATGTCATCTCGCACGCCCCACTGGGCGCTACGCTGTTCTGCGACACTATAGTCGTCTTTCCATATCAGTTGCTCGAAGCCACATCCTACCAGATAGCCTCGCATATTGGTGAAGTTGATGTCGCCACCATACAAATAGAAGGTATGATAGCCCTCGCGCTGCAGACTCTTGGCTATGCAGGGCATAGTGCGCGACTTGGCGGGCATCTTCATTACCGACATGGTTGGGAACGAGGGGTAGCCGCTCCATGTGCATAGCGTACCACGGTCGGTGCGCCACGTGTTGCCATAGCAGTTGGCAAAGTAGATGCCTTCATGCATCAGGCGGTTAAGATTGGGGGTCACGTCGGCATTGCCGCCCACCTCCGTGAAGACGCTACCACAACTCTCCATGAGAATGACAATAATATTAGGATGCCGGGTAGTCAGCAGGGTGTCTGTGCCTATCGAACGGGTGTCGTAGTATTCATCCACTATACGCTGACTCTCTGTGTCGTCCATGAAATGGTAGACCACGTTGGTGGCCGTCTTCTCAAACGAGGCGAAGAACGAGAACACAGGGTTAACCGCAGCATGATTCAAAAACTGGTTCTGCGAGTAGTACACTTGTCCGATGTTAGTTGTCGACTCGCCCAATCCGCCACGGATGCCGATGATGATAAGGGGAATGAGCAGCAGCGCCCCCATGCTGGCCAGGATACGGCGTCTGACGGCCGGAAGCAGCAATGGTATGCGCCAATAGGCATACGTAATACAACACGCTGTCAGGACAACAGCAAAAAGTCGAAGGAGAATATATCCCGTCGTCACACTGGCCATAGCCTCGGTAGGCGTCTCCAAGTATTGCAGGCAGGAGGCGTCGAGCTTAAACTGCCAGAACTCGTAGAGGGAGGTGTCTGCCACGAAAGCCAGTGCCATAGCCACGGCGATGAGGGCATAGTAAGGGCGGAGGATGCAGCGGAGTCCGGATGCCTTAGGATACCAGATACTGGCAGCGATGCATAGGAAAGGTACACTCAAGATGTAGAGCGACATACTCAGGTCGAGGGTCACACCATGGGCCACCACACCTATCACATCCTTCAGCCCAAAGTCCTGGATGTCGGTATGATAGCACATAAAAACGACCTTTGCCAGTACAAAGACTACTACCGTCAACAGATAGATTTTCACCAAATAGCACACTCTGCTCACCATCTTCTTACACTTTTTGCATTTCCGTTAGCCGTTTGTAGTGACCGTTCATAGCGAGCAGCTCGTCATGCGTGCCGCGCTCGACAATCTGGCCTTCGTGCAACACGCAGATTTCGTCGGCGTTCTTGATGGTCGACAGACGGTGTGCGATGGCCACCGTGGTACGCGTCTTCATCAGCCGTTCCAGGGCGTCCTGTACCAGACGTTCCGACTCAGTGTCAAGGGCCGAAGTGGCCTCATCGAGGATAAGGATGGGCGGATTCTTCAGAATGGCACGCGCAATGGAGATGCGTTGACGCTGACCGCCTGAGAGCCGGCCGCCGCGGTCGCCAATGTTGGTATCGAACTGCTGCTCTGACTGCATTATGAAGTCGTAAGCATTGGCTATCTTAGCTGCTTCGGCTATCTCGCTGTCGGTAGCACTCTCGACGCCGAACGAGATATTGGCCCGGAAACTGTCGTTGAAGAGGATGGCCTCCTGATTGACGTTGCCGATGAGCTGGCGCAGGTCGTGGATGCCAAGCTCCTTGACGTTGATGCCGTCGATGAGTACCTCGCCCTCCTGTACGTCGTAGTAGCGGGGAATGAGGTCTACCAGCGTCGACTTGCCAGACCCTGACTGTCCTACGATGGCGATAGTCTTGCCCTTAGGAATTACCAGATTTACGTGGCGCAGTATCCACTTCTCGCCGTAACGGAACGACACATCGCGCAGCTCTATCTGGTGTTCGAACGAGGCAATATGCTTGGGCTGTGCCACCTCCTTGATGGTATTCTCGGCCATGAGTATCTTGTCAATGCGCTCCATGGATGCCAGGCCCTTCGGGATGTTATAGCCCACCTTCGACACTTCCTTCAAGGGGGTGATGATGGAGTAGAGTATCACCATGTAGTAGATGAAGGTGGGGCCGGAGAGAGTCTGGTTGTTGAGCACCAATATACCGCCGAACCAGAGCACGATGACTATCATACACGTGCCCAGGAACTCAGACAGCGGGTGTCCCAGATTCTGACGTATATTTACCCACATGACATCGTTACGATAGGTAGAATTGATGTTGTTGAACTTCTGGCGCATCTTGTCCTCAGCACAGAAGGCCTTAATGATGCGGAGGCCTCCCAGTGTTTCTTCGACCACGCTCATGGTGTCGCTCCACAGCGCCTGGGCCTTGATGCTCTGCGCTTTCAGCTTACGACCTATCCAACCCATGAACCACCCGATGAGGGGGATGATGACCACGGAGAAGAGCGTCAGCTGCCAGGAGATGATGATAAGCGTGGTAAAGTAAGAGATAATAAGAATGGGGTTCTTGAACATCAGGTCCAGACTGGACATGATGCTGGTCTCTACCTCCTGTACGTCACCCGTCATACGGGCTATGATGTCGCCCTTGCGCTCTTCGGTGAAGAAACCTAATGGCAGGCGCACTATCTTTTCGTAAAGTTGGTTGCGCATATCACGCACCACTCCGGTACGGATGGGTACCACGCTGGCTGACGACAGAAAATAGGCAATGGTCTTGAGCAAGGTGGTCACAATGAGGAAGATGCCTATGAAGAGCAGTGTCGTGGTGCTGCCCATGTCATCAATAAAATGGTTGATGTAGTAGTAGACGTTATTGACAGCCACGTCCTTCAGGCTGCCGTCATCCCAGCTCATCAGATGGGTTGCCACGACCTGGTCGCCCGTCTTGAACAGAATTTGCAGGATGGGAATGAGTGCAGCAAAGGAGAAGATGTTGAGCAGTGCCGACAGTACGTTAAAGACGATAGACAGCGCCACATACTTCTTGTAAGGCATGACGAAGCGCCTCAGTACTTGCATAAAGTCTTTCATATCGTCTCTCCTAATAAGGTGGCACTGGTTGAACCGGTAATCTTTACACGGACGGTCTGCCCTATGTGGTGGCTACCCTTGGCAATGACCACGGCCTTGTTCTGTTCCGTACGTCCCATCAGCTGCTCGCGGCTACGCTTGGCAAAACCTTCTAGCAGCACGTCGAACTCACGCCCCTCGTCCTTCTTGTTCTGCTGGGCAGAGATGTCTGTCTGTAACTGGATGAGCTCGTTCAGACGGCGTATCTTCTCTTCCTCAGGAACGTCGTCGGGCAGGTGTTTCGAAGCGTACGTTCCGGGGCGCTCTGAGTATTTGAACATGAAAGCTGAATCGTACTGCACCTCGCGCATCAGCGAGAGTGACAGCTGGTGGTCCTCCTCAGTCTCTGAATGATAGCCCACGAAGATATCGGTAGACAGTCCGCAGTCGGGGATGATACGACGGATGGCCTCCACGCGGTCCATATACCAGGCACGAGTGTACTTGCGGTTCATCAGCTTCAGTATACGGTCACTACCACTTTGTACCGGCAGGTGGATGTGTTTGCAGACATTGGGCATCTCGGCAATGACCCTCAGGGTCTCGTCACTCATGTCCTTGGGGTGTGATGTCGTGAAGCGTATGCGCATCCCAGGGGCCTCAAGGGCCACCGCACGCAACAGCTCAGGGAAAGTCCCTCCTGCCGTCCCCGAGGGGGAGGGAGCTATATAGCTATTCACATTCTGCCCAAGCAGTGTTACCTCCTTGAAACCGCGGTCACGCAAATCGCGCACCTCACGGAGGATGCTCTCCACATCCCTGCTGCGCTCACGGCCGCGGGTGTAGGGGACAATGCAGTAGTGACAGAAGTTGTTGCAACCGCGCATAATGCTGACGTAGCCTCCTATCCTGGCTCCATGCAGGCGCTGTGGCACCACATCGCGGTAGGTCTCGGTCGTCGACAGCTCGATGTTGATGGCCTTATGGCCCGTCTCGGCCTGCGCCACCAGGTCGGGAAGCGACAGATAAGCGTCAGGACCTGCCACCAGGTCGGCATGGTGCTTCTCCAGCAGTTCCTCCTTTACACGCTCCGCCATACACCCCAACACACCGATAATCAGCGGACGCTTACGCCTGACGGCGTCGAGGGCGTCCAGACGGTGCAGTATCTTTTGCTCGGCATTGTCACGCACTGAACAGGTGTTCAGGAATACGGCGTCGGCGTCGTCAAGCGAGGCCGTAGACTCGTACCCCGCCATCTGCATCACACTGGCCACGACCTCAGAGTCGGCCACGTTCATCTGGCAGCCGTAAGTCTCTATATATAGTTTCTTCATTACTTAAAAACTGTTATTTGGCTGCAAAGTTACTAAATTTCTCCAAACTCTAAACTCTAAACTCTAAACTTTTTCGTAACTTTGCAACCCCTAATGAATTATTAACATATGGAACTGATAAAAAGTCAGGAATTCGGCGGCGAGCGTCCGTTGTTTACCATCCACGACACCAGACTTGAGAATATCACCATTACTGACGGCGAATCGGGCATCAAGCAATGCCAGCGAATCGAGGCCTCCAACTGTCGTTTCTACGGCAAGTACCCATGGTGGCATGTAGATGGCGCACTCATCGAGGACTGCTACTTTGCCCTCGACTCGCGCTCGGCCATCTGGTACACCAACGACCTCGTCATGCGACGCTGCCGCATCGATGCGCCCAAGTTTTTCCGTGAGATGAAGAATGTGGAGCTGGAGGACGTACAGATATGCGATGCCGACGAGACGTTCTGGCGCGTCGACGGTCTGAAGCTCAGAAACGTCAAGCTGCACGGCGGCACCTATCCCTTCATGTTCTCTAAAAACATCTACGTCGACGGTCTGGAGAGCGACTCAAAGTACGTCTTCCAGTACTGTCAGAATGTCGAGATACACAATGCCAAGATACTTACCAAGGACTCCTTCTGGGAGTGCGAGAACGTCACCATCTACGACTCCGAGCTGGACGGCGAATACCTGGCCTGGCACTCCAAGAACGTACGTCTGGTTAACTGTCACCTGGCCGGCGAGCAGCTTCTGTGTTATGCCAACGGCTTAATATTAGAGAACTGCACTATCGACCGCATGTGCGACCGTCTGTTCGAATACTCTACTGTCGAGGCCGACATCCGTGGTCACGTGGAGAACATCAAAAACCCCACCTCCGGACACATCGTCGCCGACTCTATAGGCTCTGTCACCATCGACGAGAACGTACGCCAGCCCAACGACTGCGTCATCGAGACAAGAGGTAAAAAATAAAGCGAGTTTTATGGAATACAACTTTGACGAGCTGACAGCACGTCGTGGAACGGGCTGCGTGAAATGGGACGAGAGTACCGACCCCGACGTCATTCCACTCTGGGTCGCCGATATGGACTTTGCCGTGGCACCACCCATCCAGGAGGCCATACGGCAGCGCGCCAGCCACCCCGTCTTCGGCTATACCTACGTCACTGACGACTACTATCAGAGCATCATCTCTTGGTTCCAACGCCGCCACAGGTGGACCATCGACCCCGGCTGGATACTCTACACCACCGGCGTCGTGCCCGCCATCAGTGCGACACTCAAGGCTCTCACCATGCCAGGCGAACGCGTCGTCATACTCTCGCCCGACTACAACTGCTTTTTCTCCTCCATCCGCAACACCGGCTGCGAGGTGTCTGAGAGCGTGCTGCTATGTGGCAGCGACAAGCGCTTCGAGGTAGACTGGAACGACTTCGAGGCTCGCTGTGCCGACGACAAGTGCACCGTCTTCCTGCTTTGCAACCCCCACAACCCCACAGGACGCGTCTGGACGCGTGAAGAGCTGCAACGCATGGCCGACATCTGCCACCGTCATAGCGTACACATCGTCTCCGACGAAATACACTGCGAGCTCATCATGCCCGGCCATGCCTTCGTACCTATGGGCACCGTCACGCCCGAGGCCGTCGTGCTCAACTCGCCCTCCAAAGCATTCAACATTGCCGGATTGCAGATAGCTAACATCATCTGTACTGACGCCGCTACCCGTCGCCGTATCGACCGTGCCATCAATATCAACGAGGTGTGCGATGTCAATCCTTTCGGACCCGTTGCCCTGCAGGCCGCCTACAACCACGGCGAAGCATGGCTCGACGCGCTCAACCAGTATCTGTACGACAACTACACGACGCTATGCCACTTTGTCACACAGCACTTGCCGCAGTGGCGCGTCACCCCTCTTGAAGGCACTTATCTCGCCTGGGTTGACGTCACTGCATGCACCAATTCTGTCGATGACTACTGTCAACGTCTGTTACGTGAAGCCCACGTATGGCTCAACCCAGGTACTATGTATGGTAAAAAAAGCGGAGAGGGACACCTGCGTATTAATTTAGCCTGTCCGCGCGCCCTTCTTATCGAAGGACTACAACGCATAGCATCCCTCCCCTAATAGGTATTAAAGTCTTCTTAATTCGTCAAGGCTGGCTCTCTCCTTCCACGTATTCCTCCATGAACATGTGTTCGCCGTCGTACACGGCATACGTGAACTGGTTGATCCAGTCGCCCAGAATCATCAGCCGCGAATGGCGCGCCAACTTCAGGTCCAACTCGATATGCCGATGGCCAAACATGAAGTACTCAATGTTCGGATGTTCCTCCAAATACTGTTTGGCATAGAGCACCAGATGCTCCTTGTCGTCGCCCATATATACCGGTTCGCCCTTTGCCTTGTGCTTCAGGTAACTGCTGCGGGCCCACAACAAACCAAAGCTGACACCCCATCTGGGATGCAGCGCAGAGAATAGCCGCTGGCACAGCCTGTTGTGAAACACAGCCCTTATGACCCTGAACGAGGCATCAGGGTCACCCATGCCGTCGCCGTGGGCAAGAAAGAACTCATGACCATATATCTCCGTCGTCTCCGGCTGTTTGTGCAGTGTCACGCCACACTCCTCAGCCAGATAGCTGTACGCCCAAATGTCGTGGTTTCCCGTGAAGTAGTGCACCTCCACACCCCGGTCCGTCAGCTCCGAAAGCTTGCCTAAAAAACGCGTATATCCCCTCGGCACCACGTAACGGTATTCGTACCAGAAGTCAAACATATCGCCCAGCAGATATATCGCCGCCGCCTTGTCCTTAATAGAGTCCAGAAAGCGCACCAGCCTGCGCTCCTGCGTCCGCTGGTGAGCCACCGCCAGCGACCCCAGGTGCGCGTCGCTCAGAAAATAGACAATTTTCATAATCCCAACTCCACGCGAGCCTCCTCAGACATCATGCTCTGGTCCCACGCCGGCTCGAACACCAGGTTGACGTTAGCCTGCGTAACACCCTCCACACTCTCCACCTTCGTACGGACGTCCTCCAGAATAAAGTCGGCGGCCGGACAGTTCGGAGCCGTAAACGTCATGTCCATCTCCACACCGCCGTCGTCCCCGACGTCAATCCTGTATATCATGCCCAGGTCGAATATATTCACCGGAATCTCAGGGTCGTACACCGTCTTCAGCACGTCGACGATGCGTTCCTCCATCTGCGTCTTCACTTCTTGAGTCATAACACCATATACCACATTTGCCGGCAAAGTTACAAAAAACTTTTCGTATAACAAACCCCCGCACTATTTTTTTTCGCAGACCAGTAAATAGAAACAAGGCCCGAACATCGTTTCACCGACATTCGGGCCATATCCTTTTCAGAGATTTGTGCCGTCCGGGCCAGCCCGGAACATCACTCACTTAATCACGACCTTGCGGCCATTGATGATGTAGAGACCCTTGGTGGGATTCTCCACGCGGCGACCCTGCAGGTCGAAGATGCCGTCGAGGTCGATGCCGCGCGTGCTGTTCTCCACATTGACGTTCTCAATGCGCGTTGTGGTCTGCTCGCCGTCGCCGAAGTCCATCACGATCTCCTGAGCCATGGCGATACCACTACTCTTGGTATAGCTAAAGTAAGCGTGCGTAGCATATACGTATAAACTATTGCCGGGCTTATAGAGTTTGTTTTTAGCACCAAGCAGGAGTGACCTGCTGGTGGAGGTCACCTGAACCGGCGCAATCTGTCCCTCGAATGTGAGACCACCATCACTTTTCTCGTATGTGTTGTCCGGATCGTCAAGTTCCTCATTATCATATAACTTGATTTCTACATTCGAGAAACTCGGGTTGTTGATAACCTCACCAGTAGCCGTCTCGGGTGTTCCCCAACGGATGATGTAGGGCACACCGGCGTCAATATTTCCTTCGTTCGAAGAGAAGTTGATGGTCAGCTTCTGGTTATCGCTGTCCCAACTGGCGTTATCGAACCGGCGGATGTCGGCACCGGCCAGACAGGTGGTAGCTAACTTCTCGGCCGAGAGGCTGAACGGCAGCGTCAGTGTGTTCCAGTAGCCGTCCTTATAGAGCTTGCGACCCTTCAGATCGACAATGGTGTATTTTTGAGTAAATGCAGTGTTATAAGCTAACGAGTAACCGCTTGACCATGTGTCGGCACACTCAATCTCACAGCCTACATAGACGGCACAGAACTCGATGTCGCCATAGATGTTGCTGAGGTCAACCTCATCGCCCGATGCATAGACATCACCGTTAGGACCGCCACAATGACCAGAGGTCTCTCCGAGCACATTACCATAGATGCTCAAGATCCACTTGTATTTGCTGTCGCCTTGGTTCAGAGAAGGCAAGGTGATCTTAGTACTGTTGCTTGGCTGGAAGGTATCAGTATTCTTAGAGGGTGTCACACCAATGGCATAGTACTTAACGTTGTATGTGGGAGCGACAGCTACCCCGACCGATGAAGCCATATCAGCGCTTACGGGTGTGCCTGCAGCACCGCCTTCGCCACCAGGCTTGTGATTGTCCGCATCATCGAAGATGTTGTCATCACCTTCCATCCAGAATGTACCACCAGCTGTACCATTGTTACTCTCAGGGCCATAGCCGCCTTCACCGCCACCGGCACCTACAGAGCCAAAGTTATCATTCACCCACGCGTTATGGGCGCAACCGCTGCCGCAGGCACCCGAGGCACCGCCACCGCCACCAGCACCACCAGTGCCGATAGCCTGTGCGCTGCCACCACCGGCACCGCCGCCGCCACCGCCTCCACCAGCAATGGCCTGCAAGTCTGTGAGGTCAAATTGAGGAATGGGAATAGGTACACCACCAATCATTTCAACTTCTATACCCTCAAACGAAATATCGCCGCCAGTGAACGAACCCTTACCGATTGTACCGGCAGCACCGCCATTACCTTTGGCACCGCCGCTAATCTGCCGCGTGATGGTGCTTGCAATGTTGAGCGTACCCATCGTTGTTACTGCTGCCGAACCGGCACTGCCGGGGTCGCCAGGACGACCGGCGAGGTCACCACCTTCCCAGTCAGCATAAGAATGAGGTACACGCGAATCGTCCGCTGCGAGCATCTCTGCACCCAGACCGCCATTGCCGCCAGCTGTGCCGATGCCGGCAGCAGCACCGCCGCCGCCATTACCACCGTAGCCGCCACGGCCACCAGTAATCCTTCCTCCCAAGAACCATGTGTTGGGATCATCGTCATCATCTTCCACATAACTACCATCGGTTCCGTCACCGCCATCCTGGCCGTTGGCAGCATTGCCGCCTGTGGCATTCAGCGTACCGTTGCCGATGATGTTGAGCGTGGTGCCCGAAGGCAGCAGGATACCGGCACCGGCACCTGTGGTTCCTTGAGCGTCAGCACCCTTTACGGTGAGCGTCACACCGGCAGGAATGTAGAGGTTCACCGTCTTGCCTTCCTGCACATACATACCACTGCCCTGACCGGGACCGCTGATGGTATTGGTGAAGGTGAGGTCTTCCGTCACGTAGTAGTAAGCGTCTTTCAGCTCGTAGCCCGTGGTCGAGCCCTCGGTGATGTGTGTCCACTCACTGGTGATGGTCTTCACCTGTCCCCAGTTGTCGTCTTTCGTATCCGTATCCTGCGCCCAAGCGCTACCCTGATGTGTCAGGGTAGCCGCAAAGAGGGCGAGGAGTGTTAATATAGATATTTTTTTCATATCTTATACCTTCTTATTATATTAACGGATGTCTTCTTCTGTGAAACCCGCAGGAGTTTCGCCTCCTAAAGACATGTCTACATTCGACGTAATACTTGCGCAGAGCATCTGTGTTGTCTGCACGGGAACCACCATCATAGTGGGAACTAAATACTGCTTTTTCATTGTTCTAAATTTGTTTTATTTGATAATTACTTTTTTACCATTAACGATGTTCAGACCCTTTTGCGGTGCGCTCATACGCTGTCCGTTCAGGTTGTAGACGGCACCATTGTCGTCCTGCTTAGCACCGTTAGCATCGAGCGTCTGGATGCTCGTAGTCATCTCGTCGCCGTCGAAGTCCATCACAATCTCCGGGGCAGTACTGGTTGCCAGCGCTGGAATGATGAAGTAGCCGCGGCATGCACTGACGTTAATGTTCTTGGATGGATAGTACAGCTTGTCGTTGGCACCAAGCATCAGGTACTGCTTGTCGCCAGCAGTCAGGGTGGGTGATGACGAGAAGGTGCCCTGGAAGGATACACCATTGCCATACACCACATCAGGTGCCAGTCTTGTTACTGTTACATTATAGAATTCCACCTCATGCTTGGTGTTGCCATCGTGGGTGTTATCCACGAAGTTGTTGCCGTTTGTCCACTTCACCAAGTAAGGCTTACCGGCCTGGAGACCTGTAGACGTGTAGGTCACCTGGTTGAAAGCGAGTAAGAGCACTGGGCCGTCTTTCTTGTGCTGTCCGAGTGGTACGTTTTGTCCATCAGCATAGTAGCCTGTATTCACTGCGTCCATCTCGTATATCGAGGCTCCCTGCAGAATAGAAATGTTAATCTGAGAGGGTGTCATGTCGAAAGGAAGACAGAGGGTGTTCCAGTGGTTATCCTGATAGAGCGTGCGGTCCTGCAGACGAACGGTAACCGGGTACTTCTGCGACGTAATCTCTTCATTATAGAAGAAGTCGGTGAGCGTCTCTAAGTTGTCACCCGTATTCTTGAGTTTGCACATGTAAGCCACCTCGACGAAGGTCAGGTCGCCATAGACGTTGTTGAGCACTTCGGTGCGGAGTGCATCATCCTCATAGTCACCGCCGAAGTAGAGCTTTGTCGGCGTGGCAAAGACACTGGTCGCCTGGCCATCAGCCTTGCAGTCCTTGCCGTATGTAAGCAGTGCCCATGCGTAGCCGTCCTTATTCTTCGGGAAGATGAGCTGCGTGCCGCTGGAGGGAGAATACTGCACGTAGCGGGGATTGAATGACGAGCCGGTCTTTCCTTCCAGATTGGTCTTTACAGGTTGGAAAGTGATGGTGTATTCTTTCGTGCCGGGGTTCGTGCTTCCGTTGGCACAGCTATTTCCAGTACCGCCGCCTGCGCCGCCATCGTGCCATTTGTTATTAGTTTCCCAACCATCGTCATCATCATAGTCTTCGGCACTATCTCTCAAACCACGTCCTTGTATATCCGCATATTTAGGATTGGTCAACTCAACACTGGCACCGTCAGGAGAAGCAGTACCATCAGCATTTGTACCGCCTATACCACCCTTAGCTCCAGCATGGTAGTAACCGTTTGAGGTTCCGGAGTAAACTACCCATGCGACGTTACCTGCGGCACCGCCGCCACCGCCGCCACCGCCGGGGCCACCCGTTCCGATGTTAGCAGCTGCGCCACCGAAGCCACCGGCTCCGCCGCCACCACCACCAGATCCCAAATATACATTTGAACCTGGGTGTTGAGAACCTGTTTTACCCCTTGCTCCACCAGTAGCAACTTGAGCGTCTGTTGAGCCACCAGTAGCCGTCACAGTGATACCGTAAGTCTGGTCAACATAAAACTCACCCATGTTTTCAGCAGAGCTACCGTCACTACCAGGATTACCATCAACGCCTATTTGCGTAGTCTCTTCGCCAGCACTTCCGTTACGCGGACCGCCGGCACCACCGGCGCCGCCATCACCGCCACGGGAGCCAATGCCAGCACCGGCACCGCCGCCGCCATTGCCACCGTTTCCGCCAGAGCCAGGAAGGAAGGTATTATTATCATTTGTATAGATGTCGTCACCATTGCCGCCATTGCTACCATTAGCAGCTTTGCCGCCCGTAGCTGTCACCGAACAGCCCGTGCCGCCGCCGATGATGTAGAGCTTGTTGCCTTCAGTCAGCTCGATGCCAGCACCGGCACCCGTAGTTCCAACAGCATCATGTCCCACACAGGTGATGCTTACGCCCCAGGGAAGGTAGAGATACACCGTACCCTTGATGGTCAGTCCGCTGCCACCAGCATTGTCGTTTGTGAAGTTCAGAGACTTCGTGAGGCGATAATACGTCTTGGTGTTTGTTCCACCCAACGTCTTACCCGTCGTGGAGCCTTCAGAAAGAACTGTCCAGTCGTCGGCAGTGGTCTGCTCCTGCGTGTAGACCGACTCCCAACTGTTCGCTTGCGCCATTGCCTCGCTGCCGCCTGTGAAGGTGCCCAGCGCGAGGGCAAGCGTTGTGAAAAGTAAATGTCTTTTCTTCATGTCGTTAAAATTAAATTATTATCAAAATGTTAAACATAAAATATGTTGCGCGTGTATATTCATTCGACAAAATTAAAGTTTATTATTAAAAAGGAGTACGTTTTGCGTACACTGCGCTCAATTAAATACTTCAAATGGGCAGTGAGTTGTTGAAATGGTAGAAAATTGCCCGTTTGACAATCGGAAATTGTTCGTATGACAACCCCAGAGAGCGCACTTTCACTACCCCGAGAGAAAAAAAGAGGCAGTTTCCTTTTGTTGTTCGGACGTTTTTTTATACCTTTGCAGGAGATACATTAATCATCCGATTAGAGAAATTCGACATGGCAGCTATAGAATTTTACCAATACCTCATTCACTTCGCAGTGATGCTGACCATCCTTATAATGATGGCCGTGTATCTGCTGACATCAAGGCGTAACGCTTTCGGCAGCGAGCTTGTAACCGACCAGCGCCTTCGGCGCAAGGCGGGCAGGCTGATTTTTATCTACACACTCATCTATCTGACTAATATCCCGATGGTGCTATGGCTTGCTGATGACCTGCAGCTCCTGCAGATGGCATCTGTCACAGTCGACATGACAATATGGTGTCCCGTGGTACTGCATTTCTTGCTCGAACTGCTGCAAGACCGCCGGCACTGGGACAACCGGCTGTTGCTGATCAGCGTGCTGGCAGTGATGCCCCTGACGGGGTGGCTGCTCACTGGACACGCGTGGTGGAAATGGGCAGTATATGGCATGTACATAGCTGAAGTGGTCTTCTTCATCGGCTGGTACATCAGAGCTGCAATAGCCTACCGCCGCTTCCTGGCCGACAACTACGCAGACCTGGAGCATAAGGAGGTCACCTGGAGCTGGATTATTCTAAGCTCCATGTTCTTCTCCCTCATCAACTATCTGCTGATGCTGTTCCAAAGCGACATGCAGATATGCGTAGCCTTATCATACATTTTCCACCTTGCTGACATCCTATTCATCGGTATTATTGTCTGGTACATTGACCATCAGCAAGTACTGGAGCCGTTGACAGCGGAGGCTGAAGTGGAGAAGCTGCCAAAGGAACAGGAAGCAGAGACAGACGAAACAACCCACACCTTGACAGATCAGACCACCAAGGAGGACATCATTATCGCCAGGACGGGTGCGCTGCTGCGTAAGCACTGCGAGGAGGCACAGCTCTACCTGCAACATGACCTGTCACTCAAAATAGTGGCCCAGGAATGCAATACCAATCGCACCTACCTGAGTCGCTATTTCGCCTCGCAGGGTCTTACCTACTATACATATATTAACAAGCTGCGCATAGAACACTTCCAGTCACTCTATCGTCAAGCCCTGAAAGAGAAAAATACCCCCCCCACTACGTTACAGCAGTTGTCGTTGGACAGTGGCTTTATCAGTTATAACACCTTCTCCCGTGCATTCCTCTCTTGCACGGGCATCAGCGTCGGCAAGTGGCTGGAGCAGACGAACATGAGGAAACCGTGACTTCGGCATGCGGGGCGTTTCTTACTTTCGTAGACGATACCGTATGTGGAGCCTAATAATATCAAGGGCGAGCATATCCACATCACTCGCTCATAATAGGGGGTATCTGCAAGAGAGATTCCAGTTCATCGGCATCCCCTTCGTCGTGCTCCTTGACAAGAAGGGTAAGCAGCGCGAAGATGCAACCGTGGAGCAGTTGTTGGAAGAGTAACCACCCACCGCAGCCATTCTTAACTATTTTTAGCCAAATAAACCGCACGGTCTGAGGCGGTCAAAGGCGATTCACAGACGGGTTAGACAGCAGGAATTTCAGTACCTTAGCACCCAAATTTTGCAATTAATCAAGAAAACATGAAGAAAAAATGAAAATAGTTGGCTTTTCCGTAAAAAAATGATGGGTCTGAAGTGTCTTATATATAGACATGCCTCAAAAATGGGGCACGAATATGAATAGACTGATATGCTTGATAAGAGAACACTTGAAAATTGCGATTCAGCGAGTGCCAACCAAGCTCGCTTGGAGTTGGCTGAGCGAAAGCAATTTATCGAACAGCTTTTCCGCCGGAACTACAGCGAGATGATTCATCTGGCCAGTGTCTTGTTGGGCGATGACGAAGAGGCTGAGGACGTGGTGCAGGATGTCTTCTTGCGTGTGGCAGACAGCGACATTGCACCTAAGAATGACAATTATCTGCTGACTGCCGTGCGCAACGCCTGCCTGAACAGAATCAGACAGATGCATCTTCACGACAAAGTGAAGAGATTGATGCCCTTAGAAGACGATTCCGCCCTGCAACCCATTGACAAACGGATGGAACGGCTCGACGATATTGCCACTTACGTGGACGAGCAACTGGAGGAACCGCACCGCAGCATCTTCCACCTCCGCTTCGACGATGACCTGACCGTCAGTGAGATTGCCCGTCGGCTGGGTCTGAATCCGAATACTACCTACAAGTATCTCATGCAGAGCATTCAGCAAATCAGACATCACTTCGGTAAACATTAAAATGACAACAACAATGGAAACGACGAAAGAGAGAGAGCAGAACCAAGCTGGCTTGAGTTCTGCCGAGCGAGAAGGAGTTCGACAAAGTCAAACGACCAACGAAATCATCCGCCAACTGTTGGAAATGCTCGACAATCCCGATGCATATACCGAGCAGCAGATTCAGAACATCATCAACCATGATGAGGATACTCGTGAAACCTATCGTCTTATGGTAGAGGCCAAGCGCAGTAGCCGCCATCGTCAGAACAAAAAACCTGTCGATGTAGATGCTGCTTGGCAGAGATTCAATCAAAAGTTTCAGCCTAAGCAGTCAAGCAGCAATTGGATGAAGATAGCTGCATCTTTCATTGGTGTGCTACTTGTTTCTGGCATAGCCTTTGCCGCTATCCACATCGTCCGACAGTACCAGAAGCAGGAAACTCCACAAACTGAGATTGCGGAAAATGTGACAAACCCCGTCACAACACTCCCAGCCGATACGCTTACCAAAGATACCGTCACAGTGCAACCTGTCATCTACGACAATATTCCATTAGAGAAGATGCTGCCAGAGATAGCCGCTCACTACGATGTGAAAGTCGTATTTGCTAACGATGAAGCCCGTGGACTCCGTTTCCACTTTGTCTGGAACCCACAGAAGGGCATTGATCAGATCATCAGTGACCTCAACCAGTTTGAGCGTCTTAGCGCCACATTAAAGGATAATCAAATCACTGTAGAATAGTCAGCCGCCATGAAAAGATATATTACTCTCATTCTTGCCCTGCTGCTGACAGTCAGCATGCAGGCTCAGAAACGCATCTCACGTGAATATAATAATGTGTCGCTCTCCGATGCTTTGAACCAACTCGCAGAGCAACAGACAGGCTACACCATCTACTTCCTCTATAACGAACTGGAGGACTTCCGTATCACAACAACTGTAAAAAATAAGCACCTGCCTGAAGCCATACAGCATATGATAGGCTTTTATCCCATCCGTGTCACTACAAGTACCGATGAAGACGGACGGAAGATTTTCGTGGAGTGCATACAGAAAACAGAAACCCGCTATAAGGGTTCCATTATCGACGAGACAGGCCAGCCCGTTGCATACGCCAACGTTTACCTGCTTCATCCATCTGATTCAACACTTATAAGTGGTGGCGTGAGCAATGAGGCTGGCCTCTTCGTTATCCCCTGTGAAACAAACCCAGTTCTCGCCCGAATATCCTTTGTAGGTTACAAGACGGTATATAAACTATGTCGCAACACTGAACTCGGAACAATACGCATTCAGCCTGAGACGCAAACTTTGAAAGGAGTTACTGTTAAAGGAGAGAGACCTCTTTTCCGAATGAGCGATGATGCTTTTGTCACCCTTGTTGAAGGTAGTTTCCTTTCGAAAATAGGCACAGGCAACGATGTCCTTGCCCACGTTCCTGGTGTTATTCGCAATGGCAACAGCATTGAGGTCATAGGCCGTGGCACTCCGCTCATCTACATCAACGGACGGCAGATGCGCAACCAGAATGAACTCGACCAACTGAGCAGCGACCAAATCAAGGATGTGGAAGTGGTGATGACTCCCGGTGCCAAATACGACGCAACCGTCAAAGCCGTCATCCGCATCAAGACCATCCGTCCCGTCGGCGAGGGTTTCAGTTTCAACAGCCGCACGGTGGCGGGCGTGAACCACTACGCCTATGGTCTGGAGGAACTGAACCTGAATTACCGCACGGGCGGACTTGACATCTTCGGTATGGCCGAATACGAGAACCGCCGCAGCCGTCAGACCAACGACAGCCGACAGGACACCTACCTGCAGAGCCACTATCAGCAGAACAGTCTGATGCATTACTATAATAAGAATCAGTTATTGGCTGGAAAACTCGGATTCAACTACATGCTCAACGACAAACATTCCGTCGGCATGACCTACACCGTGACCTCGCGCCCCAACAGTCAGACGAGCGACTACTTCACGACCATGCTCATAGACAAGCAGACCGACGACCAGATTACAGGTCGAGGCAAGGTGGACGGCGATGACATCCAGCACATCGTCAGCGGCTACTATGCTGGGCAGACGGGCAAATGGTCGCTCGATGCCAATGCCGACGTGCTGTTGCAGAAGCAGAACTCCGACAACCTGACCTTTGAGGATGCCACGCACGGCGACGACCGCACCGTGACCACCCGCAACGACGTGAAGAACCGCCTCTATGCCGCCAAGTTCGTGGCTGGCCATCCGCTCTGGAAAGGCAATCTGGAGATAGGTGCCGAGGGCAGTTACGTTCACCGTACCGACGTGTTCGGCAACGTGGAAAACATCATTGATGCTAGCGACACGAAGATTGAGGAAAACAGCACGGCGGCCTTCGTCCAACTGATGCAGCGTCTGAACAAACTGACGCTCATAGCCGGACTGCGCTACGAATTCCTCGACAGTCGTTACTACGAGGGCGGCGTGAA